>CAVRKW010000005.1:0-245341 GCA_963721845.1 uncultured Acidobacteriota bacterium
AAATCGCGTTCTAAGGATGGCCTGACATGTCTTTCTGGTCTCGCATTACAAATGCTTTCCGCGCCGATCGCACCAATCGCGAAATCGACGAAGAACTCCAATCACACCTCGATGACGCGATCGCGCAAGGTCGCGATCCAGCCGAAGCAACACGAGCGCTAGGATCCGCGCTCCGCCAACGCGAATCCAGCCGCGACATCAAAATAATCCCCTGGCTCGATTCGCTCCGCGCCGACGCCATCTTGGGACTGCGCCGCCTCCGCCAACAAAAAATAACTTCCGCCGCCGCGATCCTCTCCTTGGCCCTTGCCATCGGCGTATGTACATCCGCATTCCGATTAATCGACGCGATGCTGCTTCGTCCCATGCCGGTTTCAAATCCGGAGAGACTCTACACTGCGGGCCGTCAGGGCGTGGACCCTGGCGGCCACTTCAGAATAAGTGATAGCTGGGAATACCCGCTCTTCCAGCAGATGCGGCCTGCAGTGAAAGATCAAGCCGAGTTGATCGCAGCTTCTGACGTAGTCCTCACGGATATTACTTACAGTTCGGATCAGGAGATGGAAAGGGCGCACCGGCAATTCGTTTCGGGCTGGATGTTTGCTGATTTCGGATTGAAGCCAGCGTTAGGCCGCCTGCTCCGTGAAAGCGATGATCTCGAACCGGGCGCCCATCCGTACGCCGTGTTGACTTACGACTATTGGAATCGCCGGTTCGGGCGCGACCCGAACATTGTTGGACACACCTTCCAGATGGAACAAGATCTCTACACAATCGTCGGCGTTTGCGAACCGCCTTTCACCGGAACTGAACCAGGAATGCAGACAGATATATTCGTTCCCACGATGATGCACGCAGGGGTTAGCCATTCGGATTGGTCCTGGTTTAGAACGTTCGTTCACCTCAAACAAGGTGCGTCTCTTGATCCACTCCATGACCGACTTCTGGCGATCGTGCATGGGTTCGACCTTGAGCGATCGAAATCCTTCTATGGGTTCACAAAAGAAAACTTAGATAAATTCCTGAAACAAGAGTTTGTGTTGCAGCCTGCGGCGGGCGGCGCTTCGTACATGCAGGAGACATATCGGAGATCGCTGCTCGCTCTAGGAGTTCTCGTCGTCCTCGTCCTGTTAATTGCGTGCGTCAACGTCGCTAACTTAATGACCGCCCAGGCATCGGCTCGCGCGCGCGAAATGGCGCTGCGAGTTTCAATCGGAGCTGGACGCCTGCGGCTGATTCAACTCGTTCTGATCGAAGGTGTTTGGATCGCGATCTTCGCCTCCGTTATCGGCGCTCTATTTGCCTGGTGGTCCGCTCCGATAGTCGTTAGCCAAATCAATCCTCCGGACAATCCTGCGCGGTTGGCCCTTCCAGCCGATTTTCGTGTTCTCGGATTCTCACTCGCGCTCGCAGCTGGCGTCGCTCTCCTCTTTGGGTTGGCTCCCGCCCTGCGCGCGTCATCGGTGAAACCAGTGAGCGCTCTCAAAGGCGGTGAAGATCCGCATTCGCGGCCTCGCTTGATGCAAGCTCTAATCGCTGCGCAGGTCGCCTTCTGTTTTCTTGTGGTATTCATTTCCAGCTTGTTCGTCTCCACTTTCACGAATCTCTCGAATCAGCCGAACGGTTTTTCCGCCGACCGGGTAATCACTCTCGACACGGTTGCGAAGTCACCTCAGCCTCCTGTCTATTGGGACCAGGTAGCCGATCACCTGCGAGCTTTATCTGGAGTGGAGCGTGTCGCAATAAGCGGATGGCCGCTCATAGATGGTAACGGCTGGAACGGCTTCGTCGCCGTAAACGGCGAACCGCCCAGCCAATCGCTCGCGTACTTCTTGAGTGTTTCGCCCGGCTTTATTGACACGATGAAAATTTCCCTGATCAGCGGAAGAGATTTTCTTCCCGATGAAACCGCTCCTGGTGTCGTAGCTGCGCCGCTCGGCGCGGCCATCGTCAACGAAGCATTCGTGGAGGCTTATTTCAACGGTGAGAACCCGATTGGAAAATCGTTTGGAAAGATTGGAGGGAACGTTACCGGACAATTTCGCTTTCACGTTGTGGGAGTAGTCGGCAACGCGCGGTACCGTAACTTACGCGAGCCATTTACTCCCACCGCATACGTTCCGTTCCATTCCACCGACGCGCACGGCGTATTGCGTCCTCAACGGAAAGAGACATTTGTTGTGCGTACGTCCGGTGCCAACCCGCTCGCCATGGCATCTACCTTTCGTCAGGAAGTTTCCCGCACCGCGCCTCAATTTCGTGTCACCAACATCCGCACGCAGTCTCAAATAAATCAGTCCAGCACGGTTCGCGAGCGGCTGCTTGCAACCTTGGCGCTGTTCTTCGCGGGTGTCGCTCTGCTTCTCGCGGGTATCGGACTTTACGGCGTGCTTCACTACTCCGTGATGCAGCGCCGCCGCGAAATTGGAATTCGCATGGCGCTTGGCGCGCAAGCCTTTGATATTGCGCGGCGCGTAACGGCGGAAGTTTTTCTGATGGTTTTCACAGGAGCCATTGCGGGGCTTGCGCTCGGCTTTGCTTCTGTGCGTTACATCGAATCGCTGCTCTACAACGTCAAGTCCACGGACATCTCAATTCTCGCGATTCCAACAGCGACAATTCTCACGGCTGCGCTGCTCGCCGCTTTGCCCGGAGTAATTCGTGCCGTGCGAATCGATCCTGTGAAAACGCTTCGCACGGAATAATTGCGCCTGGCGATTCGGTTGGAATGAACTGAAGTTTTTTGCCGCGCAAATTTTCACGCACAAAACAAATTACATCGTGCCGCCCGAACCGTGCTGCGCGGATTGCCGCTCCGCAACCACCTTGCGCGCATTTGCATACAGCGCCTGCGCTTGCGGCATCGCGTCCATTGCTTTCACAAGCTGCGCGTCGTCTTCCAGATCAATTCGCTTTCCCACTGCCTCGCCAAAAATTGCGGTATTCACTTCGCGGCGAATCCGCATCGCGATCCACGCACGGTTCGCGGCGAATTCTTCCTCGGAATACGGCAACGTTTTGCGCGTCAAGAAATTCCCGGAATTTTGCGATCACGGCATTGTCCGCGACGAAAGTTTCCTTAACGGTGGGATGAGACGCAAGAAAGTGCCGCGTAAATTTACCGACACCTTCGGCCGTCGGATACAAAATTAAATTGGCGTGCATTTCCTGCTGAAATTCGTTGCTCTTCGTGGCGTCCACAACAACATCCGGATCGATCCCGCCGCCACTGCGCACTTGTCGGCCCGTATCCGTCAATTTTACTTCTGGATTCTTCGGCAGGGTGGGGTTGTACAAATAATTGAAGAGCGAAGTAGTTTTGTAATCTCGCTGGATTAGCCGTCCGCTCGGCGTGTAATACTTCGCCGTGGTCAGCCACAGCGCGGTATCGTCGCTCAATCCAAACATCGATTGCACCAGCCCCTTGCCAAAACTGGTTTCTCCGGCAACCAATCCGCGATCGTGATCCTGAATCGCCGCGGCAACAATTTCTGACGCTGACGCGCTGCGCCCATTCACCATGATCACCAGCGGAATATACGCGCCACGATTTCCCTTGATCGCCAGAAATCGCTGCTCGGGAACTCTGCGGCCGCGCTGCGAAACAATCACCGCGCCCTTGTCCAAAAATCTATCCGCCAATCCCACGGCCTGGCTCACTAACCCGCCGCCGTTGTCGCGCAAGTCCAGCACGAATCCATCAAGGCGCGAATAATTTAACTCGCGAAGCGCGCGATCGAATTCATCGTCGAGATTCTCATCCAAAAATGTTGATACGCGCACGTACCCGATCCCTGGCCGGGGCTCCGCAACCAAATCCACTGCGGGTCGCGGCACTTCCGTGCGAATTACATGCACAGCGATCGCTTGATCCCATCCCTCGCGCTTCACCTTTATATCGACAGGCGTGCCCTGCGGACCGCGCAGCAGTTTGGAAACTTCCGTACTCGTCAGCGTCGTGCAATCCGTCCCGTTCACTTCCAGCACTTGATCGCCAGGTCGCAGACCTGCCGCAGCGGCCGGCGAATTCGAAAACGGAGTTACGACCACAACTTTGTTTCCTTCTTGACTGATTCCCATGCCCACGCCGTAATAGCGCGCCACCTGCTCTTCTTTTACTTTTTCATTTTGCAGGGGATCGAAGAAATATGAATGAGGGTCGAGCGAATGAAGCATCGTGGGAATCGCGCCGTCGTACACGCTCTTTTCCACGTCAATCGGCTTTGCGTAATTGTGCTGAACGGCCGCCAGCGTTTGCGTAAACGCACGCACGGATTTCGAAAGGTCGTTTACATCCGCCGACGCAGTTCCGCGCCGCGGCCCATACATCACGCCGAAAAGGCTGGCCGCGAGCAGCACCGCGCACGGAACCAGCACTCCGCGTAATCGACCGTTACCTTGTTTCCCGCTCATCTCGGCACCATACAAACGTCTGTTTTCCAGATTCCCAAGATTTGACGGCAGCAACCGAATTCAGTGAGGACTGGCACCAATACTCTCACAAGTTATAACGCCCGGCGACGCCTTTCTGTTCCGCCCTTCCAAGCGAATTCAATCCTATCAAGCGGCACGCTTCGAGACCGGCATCCCGCTTATCTGCAATGACTTATGCCCTACCAGCGGCTGTCGCAATAACCCGTCCTTCCGCTTCAAAATCGGCTGTTGCCTCCCGGTCGGAATTGCAGCGGCTCGGGGCTGCACTCCTCTGAACGGAACCCGCCGGATCGCAGATGTATTCCAGTCACTAGGCTTGCCGCTAGCCTTGCCGTTATGCTTGTATGTTACAGATACTAATTGACTTATCCGAGGTGGCCGAATCGATTTCCCACGCCGGGTCATGCGTTTTGCAGCGTCGGATACCCTACACCATGCTTTTTGTAAATTACTGACTACAATAGGTTTATCGGGTACTATTACCAAAAAGTTGTTGAAATCACAGGACTTAGGTGCGTTTTCGGGGGTATTTTTTTGAGCGGGTACTAGAACTACGTCTTGTTTTGCGGTCGGCGATTCATCCTGTACGGAAGCTGACGCCAAGGGCGCTTTGGTCTCAATTCGAACAGCATTTCGCTCTTTCGCACGGCGCATGGGAACCCTCCAGAAGCTGCAAGCGGCGCAGCAGAGTAAATACGGTATCGATAGTTAAGTCTTTATAACATACATTCGGCCCAAATACAAGCGGCGGCGCAGGGGGATCGCGCGCTGTCGGCTCGGGGGCCAGCGCGCCGCCAGCGCCGGAATGAATTGCTTTGTGCTTGTTACCATGGTAGTTTGGTACCAACAGGAGGACGGCTGGTATGCCCCAAAAGCAGAGAGCAAGCAGCTACGGAGTGGAACGCGTGCAAACCGGCGTTCGCATGGAAAAGCGCCTCTTGAAGGTTCTGCGCGCGTTTGCGGATTACAAAGACATGAGCCTCGGCGACCTGCTCGAAGGAATTGTTTTGCATGCCTTCGACGGCAAGTCTCCTTTCACCGCGGCCAGCCTGCTTCGCATCAAGGAACTGAAAAAGTTTTACGCGCTCGATTTGAATTCGAGCGCAAGCCACCGGCTGATCGAATCTCCAGCTGCAAAATCCTCAAAGAAAGCGATACGCCGAAAATGAACAAGGGGCTGGCAAAGCTTGCGATTCCTATTTTGCGTTGGACGGTCGGCATCGTCCTGATATTCGAATCCATTCACACCACGCTTTTGCCTTCGGCCGCTCATCACTTCGCGAAAATGGGTATCCCCGCGTGGGCTGGACGCACACTTGGCGGCGCCGAAATCGCCGCGGTGCTCCTTTTTCTGGTGCCCATCAGCTCGACAATCGGCGGGTATCTGCTCCTCGCGATTTTCATCGTGGCGGCAACAATCCACCTACTTCACGGCGAAGCCGATGTGAGCGGTTTGCTCGTTTACGCAGCGGCTGTAGTCGCGTGCGTCGCGCACAACAATCCAGACTCAAGAGAATCCCGCCATGACGGATGACGAATTCATCGCTCGATTTGAAGACAGCAGCATCGCAAACGAATCCTTTCATCATCCAGACCACGTGAGAATGGCATTCCTCTTTCTGCGCCGCTACCCAGCCATCGAAGCTCTCCAGCGATTTTCTGAAGGCCTGATCAAATTTGCTGCCGCGAAAGGCAAGCCAGGCCTCTATCACGAAACGATCACCTGGGCTTTCCTTCTCCTCATTCGCGAACGCATGGCCCGCACGGGGCGCGACCAAACTTGGTCCGAATTCGCCGCCAACAACGCAGATCTATTGAACTGGAAGGAAAACATCCTGAAGACCTACTACACCGATGAAACACTGGCCTCTGATCTCGCGCGGAACACTTTTGTGCTTCCAGATAAGCCTGCCTCACACCCGTAAATGATGTGCGGCAACATTAAGCCAAGCATGCAAATTGCAAGTGGGCTCCCCACCATCGCGGCGGCCCGTATCTAACGTAGAACATTTCCCAGAATTAGCCGCCGGTACTATTCCCGCCGCCAACAGCCACCCGCAGGATTGAATACGAAACGCAGTACCCGATTGGTATGCCCAAAGTTTTGGGTCACTCACCCAAATCCGCAACTGGCGTTGCGTTCGACCGATTTTTTCGTCTGGCGTAGCAGGAGGTCTTGTGCACAGCACTATAAGAGCAAGCCGCAATTTCTTCGGCGTGGCGCGCCAGGTCAGCGCGATATTTTCGCGGCGCCAGGTCCGTTCACTGTCTTTCTTGTTCCTTCTAGTGCCGTGCGCAGCGTTCGCTCAATCCGCCGCCGAATGGTCGCAGATCAAGAGCAATTGCAATTTGCCTGCATCAACCGTCTACAACGATTGGGTCGCCCAGGGCTGCCCATGCAACAAGACCGGCGGCGCAGTGGCGTCCGGTACCACCGCAACTCCGGCGCCCCCGGCAGGACTCACTCCCGAACAACAGCTTGGCACCCAGATCGGAATGATGGGCGCAAACATGATCGGCCAGGGACTTCGCCAATTATTGTCTGGCCCGCCAGCCGCCAGAGTGGATCCAGCGCAACAACAGAGACTCCTTGCCGCCCAGCAACTCAACAACAGTGGCGTTTACTTGTTCAAACAAAAGAATTATTCCGGCGCGATCAATTTATTTCAGCAGGCTCTCGCTAACTCTCCCGGCGATAGAGTGATCGCCGCCAATCTCGCGCTGGCGCAACAGCGGCTGGATCAATCGAGAAAAAATGCCGCGACCGCCACGCAAACCAGCAACGCGTTGGCGCAACTCCTGGATAGTCCGCCAGCCGCACTCCCATCTTCGCCTGTGAATTCCACGGTGCCGGGACTGATCGCGGTGGACATCAGCCCCGATACAAAAGTTGTGGATTTGCGCGGCACCACGCGCACTTCGGTAAATCCCGCTCAGCTCGGTGGCGCCGCGGCGCCAACCGGCGAATCTCAACAGCAGCTTCAGCAGAATCTGGATGATCAGTTTGATAAAGCGATCGGCGCAACCGAAGTTCAATCGTCCAGTGCAGGGCAAGGCCAGGCCGTGAAGGATTTGAACGATCAATTTGATAAAGCAATGGGCGCATCAGAAAGTCAGCCGGAAACCGAACGAAATCAATCGAACTCCGATTTCGACAAGCTATATAACGATGCCGCGCCGAAGTCCCCTGCCGCAGAACAAAAAAAGCAAGCTGACGCAGCTGACGCCGCACAGCAGCGTCTCGCGTTGCAAAGCAAACTTGCCGCGTTGAACGCGCGATGCGCCGCCGCCGAACCAGGCTCGGTCGCCGAAGCGTCGTGCAAACAGGAAAAATCGGAGCTGCTCGCCGCTCTCGCGAAGATCCAGTAAATAAATATCATCACGATTTTCGGGACGGTGACGCCGCCCCTATTCCATCGCCCTGTAAATTGGCGAACACGATCGGTGAACCAGATGACGAAAATCACACGGACTTCCATTCTCGGATGCGCACTCGCCCTTGCGTGCGTTCCTGCCCTGCGTGCGCAATCGGCAATCGATGCGCCGCCGCAATCCCCAACCGCGTCATCCAGCCAGGCGCCGGATGACGTGATGAAGAAACTTTCCGATCTCGTGCATGCCGGAAAATATTCGGAAGCTCGCCAGAGCGTCACCGCGCTGATGATCCTCTATCCCGATGATCAGCGCCTGGCCAAAGCCAAAGCCGTGCTCGACAAATCTCCGGCCTCCGGAGACCCGGCAAACGCCGAACCAAACTCGAATCCTTCGCCAACTACGTCATCCACAAACACCTCCGCATCCGCGCCAGCACAACCCGCCACCCACACGAACGGCGAGCAACTCACGGGCATGGACAAGGTCGATTACAGCGCGCTCATCGAACTCGCGCGCCAAGCCCAACAGACCACTGATCTCGCGGAACAAAAATCGCTCCTCAAGCGATTCATGACGCAGAGCGACGCATTTCTGCAAAAACATCCCACGGAAATGCTGCTCTGGCAGCTTCGCGCAACTTCCGCAATGAGCTTAAATTCCCCGCTCGCTGGCTACGAAGCGGGTATGAAACTCGTGTCGATGGGCGCGGCGGATAGCAACGATCCGAATTTGCAAGCACTGCTTGGCGCTCTCAAAAACAAAGGCTGGCTCGACCAGCAATCAATGCAATCGCAGCAGCACGAGCAAGATGTTCTCGCAAAGTTCTCCTGGCTTGCCGGAACCTGGAAAGTTTCGTGGAGCTGGGATATCAAGCGCACGTTCGAAGGGGCTCACGATCGCGGCACCGAAGTTTTTGTCGTTTCCGGTTCTTCTATCGAAGGATATGAAATCACCTCCTCGGGAGCGCGTGGCGCATCGCCCGATTTCCGCGTTCAGCTTTCCGATCAGCAATTAAACTGGGAATGCTTCATTCCGCCTTCCGATCCGGGCGACATTTTTGTCTACCGCTCTCATTTTCCGCTGGGGTCTTCCAGCTTCTACACCATTGGCCGCCGCGTGGATGGCGAATGGGAAAAAAAGCGCACGTTTTATCCCAATGGATGGCAGCCGGTGGTTTCGTCTCAGGTTGTAGGCGGAAAGCGTACGATGACGATTACCATTCCATCTCAAAGTCTCAACTCAAATCCCGACAAGCATGCGAAAAATCCCGTAGTTCTTACATTCACGAAAATCAGCGACGCGCAGGATGAAGTCGCCGACCGGCAGCAATAAAATATTTCGCGATTTGTTACGCGTGAGTTCGATCCCGATAACCTCAACGCATCCGCGCCCGAATTCGGCAGAGTCAGGTTTATTTTTCGCTATGCGGCTGCGGTTTCGCCCTGCGTCGCCCGCCGCGACATCCCTTAGAGCAATCCACCTCATTATTGAAACCGTTCCATATTGAACGGTATTGCCCGGCTCCCAATGTCACGATGTTCGGCTGATGAAGAAGAAGTCTTCCATGAAGCGCAGCGACGCCACACGCGCGGGCGTTGCGAAGGAAATGGCGCAGCCGCGCGAATCGAAATCGGTGCGCGAAGCAAGAATGGCCCACGCCGCGATGAAAATGCGCGCTCGCGTTTCTAGGCGCACACCTAAGAAAAAGTAGCAGCTGCTCGCTAACGGCCACCGCCAGTCGCCAGGCCTCACGCGAAACGCATACCAGCGATATAACATCTTACTTAGCGGAACGGCTCAGGCAGGAAACTTACACCGAGGGGGAACTTTACCATGGCACACGATTGGCATCAGCGAGCTGCTGAATTCCACGAGATGGCCGCGCACGCGCACCGCGCTGCCGCCGCGCAACACGGAAAAGGTGATCACCTGAGCGCCCACGAGCAGTCCCGGCAGGCGATGGAACACGCTCAAAAAGCCTTCCAATTGTCTGAAGAAGCGCATCGCGAATCCGCGAAGGCCGCGGGCAAACCGTAATCACGCATCGTGCGAGGAATTGCTCAAAATAAAAGGAGACCATCCGTGAAGCAAAGCGACAAAGACCAAGCAACGGGAAAATTCCACGAAGTAAAAGGCAAGATCAAAGAAAAAGTTGGGCAGGTGACGAATAATCCCGATCTCGAAGATGAAGGCACCTCCGAAAAAGTAGCCGGAAAAATTCAGAAGAAAATCGGCCAAGTGGAAAAAGTTCTGGGAAGCTAGCGCGCGGCCACGCATTAGCGCCATTCCGATACACACGCGCGCCCCACGCATCAGATAGATGATCATGACCCCGGCTCACATCGTCGCGGCTGTGCTGGTGACGACGGCGCGAAGCGTACGCCGTTGGCTATTTCACCTCGGCGGCGTTGGCCTGATTCCGCTCGGCCTTCTCGACAACTCTCCCTTTCCAATTCCCGGCGCGATGGATATCGCCACCATCGTGCTCGCCTCCCGCCAGGCGGATTACTGGCTCTATTACGCGCTGATGGCGACAGTGGGCTCGTTGCTCGGCGGATTTCTCACCTATCGCCTCGCTCGCAAGGGCGGCAAGGAATCGCTCGAACGAAAGTTTTCAAAGAAACGCGTCAATAAAGTTTACAAGATTTTTGAACGCTGGGGATTCGGTTCTATCGCCATCCCCGCATTGCTGCCGCCACCGGTGCCGATGGTTCCATTTCTATTCGCTGCGGGCGCGATGCAGTATCCCGCGAAAAAATTTATGACCGCGCTCGCGATCGGCCGCGCCGCCCGATACACCATCCTCGCCTACCTCGGCGCGCGCTACGGAAGAAAAGTAACCCTGCTCATCGAGGGCAACGGCCACATGATGTTGCTGCTCGTGATTCTGCTAATCGTATGCGGCGGGGGAGCGGGAATTTATTTTTGGTTTCGCGCACGTAGTGGCAATCGCACATCGAAAGCCAACGGGCGGAAGTCTCCCAAGGCGGCGTGAGTTTCCCCCCGGCCAGAATTTATTTCTTGAGTCGAGCCCTCTTCTGCAGAACCTCGCGGCGAATCGAAACGTGAAATCCGATTCATCAATCCGCGGCGAAAATGAGAAACTCCCCACATGCGTTCTTCGTCGCGAACACTCGCGCTGATTCTCCTGATTTTTCTTTTGATCGTCGTTTACCGCGAATATCGTTCGCGCCACACATCCACCGCGCCCGCGTCGCCCGGCGAGACGCAAGCGCGCCTCGGTCCGCCAGACATTTATCCCGACGCCGCGCGCACCCCCGGCTTCGCCAATCCCGACATCACCCAGGAAAATATTCAAGACACCATCTGCAATCCGCACTGGAGCACGAAATCCATCCGCCCGCCCGAGCACTACACCAACCAACTAAAAATCCAGCAGATCCGCGAGTACGGCTACGCCGACACCAGCCTGCGCGACTACGAAGAAGATCACCTGATCCCGCTTGAAGTCGGCGGCAATCCCACCGATCCGCGAAATCTGTGGCCCGAACCGTATCAAACTTCCATCCCCGATGGCGGCGCACAGACCAAAGATAAAGTGGAAAATTATTTTCACGATCAAGTCTGCGCAGGAACGATTCCGCTCGCGGAAGCCCAGCGCGAAATCGCTTACGACTGGTATCGCGTGTACTTAAATTCCGTGAAACACTAGTCCACTCATGTTGCTTTTTCTTGGAATAACTGAAAATGACGCACCATTACATCGCACCATCTGAGGCTATGCCGCATCTGCAAAAACCATTTCGAAGAAAGCGCAGCGCATAATGGAATCTCGCCAAAACGCGGCGCAAATCTCTCCTGCTTTCATCTACGCCACATTTTTCGTCACCGGCGTAATCACCACGCTGCTCGGCCCGCTCCTTCCGCAGCTCGCTGCTCGATGGTCCGTTGACGATCTCCACTCGGGATATCTTTTCACTTCGCAATTCGCCGGATCGTTCGCGGGCACGTTGCTTTCAGGAATTATTCTTCCGAAGCTCGGCTTCGCGCGCGCTCTTTCGCTCGGTTATTTTTTCATGGCTGCGGGAGTAATGGCGCTCAGTTTCGCGGGATGGCATGCCGCTCTCGCCGTCAGTGTTCTGCATCGGTATCGGACTCGGCCTCACAATTCCGGGCACGAATTTACTTTTCGCGGAGATGAATCCCACGCGGCCGCGCTTCGGCATTCAGCACTCTGAATTTCACCTGGGGCATCGGCGCAGTCGTCATTCCGATTTTCGTTTTCATCGCAGGAACTGTTCGAAGCGGCGCGCTACTGATCGGCATCGCAGTGGTGTCGGCCGCGATCAGCATCACCTATCTTCTCATCGGCTCGGCCGAATCCGCGCGCAACGAACGCGCTCGCGCAAAAACTCAGCTCACCTCCGCCGAAAACCGCTCGCACATGGACGCGCTTTTCTGGATCCTCGGCCTAATGTTTTTTTTCTACGTCGGCACAGAATCCGCCACCGCCGGCTGGATCGCTTCCTACGCGCAGCGCCTCGATTCCTCTTCTCATATTTCCGGAATTCTCGCGCCATCCTTTTTCTGGACGGGACTTCTCCTCGGCCGCGCCGTCGCCCCAATAGTTTTCCGTCACGTTCGCGAAATAATTGTTGCGCGTTCCTCTTTGCTGCTCGCCACGGTAGGCGTGAGCATCACTTATCTCGCAGCCGGAGTGATTCCCGTCATGGCAGGCGCGTTGATCCTCGGTCTCGGACTCGGCCCCATTTATCCCATCGTCGTCGCCGAAATTTCCGGCCGGTTTGGCGAGGCCGCGCGCCGCATCTCAGCAATTTTATTTGGCATGTCCGCCCTCGGCGGCACGTGTCTCCCCTGGATGGTCGGCTTCGTCTCCACCCGCACTGGCCACCTGCGCACAGGCCTGCTCGTAATTTTTGCGGGCACGCTAATCCTAATCGCCCTCTCCTTCATAAGCTTTCAATCCATCACCCATCACCCAACCCACTCCGCCGATTAACTCGCGCCCCTGTCACGACTCGTCATCTACGCCGTTTGCACACCGCCAAGACATTCCATTCCCCCTCAGATAGAATGTCGCGAAATTTAAAGCCACGGAGGAAGTACCCGATGTCCAACAATCATCAGCTTGCCCGCATTTTCAGCACCCCGCGAATCTCCCGCCCAGCAAATCGCGCATTTCTAACGATCGCGTCCACATTCCTTGTACTACTCGCCGCGCCGCAAATCACTCGCGCGCAACAATCTCCGATCCGCGCAGAAATTTCCTTCGATCAATCGCTCAGCAATCATCCGATCGATGGCCGCATCTTCCTCGTCGTCTCCGCCTCAAAAGACAACGTCGAGCCGCGCCTCCAGGTCGTCGAAGTCGAAGCCCGCTCGCAACAAGTTTTTGGCGTGGATGTTGACGCGCTCGCCGCCGGCACTCCCGTAAAGTTTGACGATTCCGTTCTCGGCTATCCCGCTCGCAGCTTCCGCGATATTCCCGCCGGCGATTACACCGTGCAGGGAGTTCTCAATATTTACACCACTTTCCATCGCGCCGATGGCGTCACCGTGAAACTGCCCGCCGATCAGGGCGAAGGCCAGCACTGGGATACCAAGCCCGGAAATTTCTACAGCAAGCCGCAACACGTCCACATTGATCCCGCGTCGCCGGGCACCGTAATTTCAATCAAGCTCACCGAAATTATTCCGCCGATCGAAGCTCCCAAAGATACCGAATGGGTGAAGCACGTCCGCATTCAAAGCCAGCTCCTCACAAAATTCTGGGGGCAGCCGATGTATCTCGGCGCGATCGTTGTTCTTCCCGAAGGCTGGCAGACTCACCCCAACGCGCATTACCCGCTTCTCGTCGAGCAAGGCCATTTTCCGCGCGACTACACTTTCCAAACGAAGCCTCCCGCCGCGAATTTGCAAGGCGGCCAGCTCTCGCGCGCGCAAACGCAATATCAATTTTTTCAGGATTGGAGCACCGGCAAACTTCCGCGAATGATCATGCTCCTCATCCAGCACGCCAATCCTTACTATGACGATTCTTACGCCGTGAATTCCGCCAACCTCGGCCCCTACGGCGATGCGATCAACAACGAATTGATCCCCGAAATCGAAAAACAATTTCGCGGCATTGGTCAGGGCTGGGCGCGCGCGCTTTTCGGCGGCTCAACTGGCGGATGGGAAACCATCGCCACGCAAGTTTTTTATCCCGATAATTACAATGGCGCGTGGACCGCTTGCCCCGATCCCGTCGATTTCCACGCCTACCAGCTCATAAATATTTACGACGATCAAAAACGCTTACTGGACGCAAGGGCGCATTCAGCCGCATCTATCAGCCGGAAATGCGCGTCCCCAACGGAACCGATTCTCGCCACCGACGAAGGCTCAAATCGCTGGGAGCTAGTGCTCGCCACGCACGGCCGCTCCGGCGAACAGTGGGACATCTGGCAAGCCGTCTTCAGTCCCGCGGGAGCCGACGGTTATCCAAAAGAAATTTTCGATCAGCGCACCGGAGTGATCGATCATGCCGTCGCCGATTACTGGCGCGAGCATTACGATCTCAACGCCATCCTCCAGCGCGATTGGAAAACGCTCGGCCCCAAGCTGCAAGGCAAGCTGCATTTCTACGTTGGCACCGCCGACACTTATTATCTCGATGGCGCAGTCCATTTGTTGCAGGCCTCGCTCGAAAAAACCACGGACCCGCACTCCGACGCTGATTTCGATTACGGCGTCGATCAACCCCACTGCTACACGGGTCCCGCGGGATCCACCACACGCGAAGGCGGCGCCACATTCACGCAGCGCGTCCTCAAAGCCGCCGAAGAGCGCATGCTAAAAAGCGCTCCCGCCGGCGCCGACCTAACAGGCTGGCGCTACTGAGCAATCCGAATTAAGTGGCACAGGCTCCCAGCCTGTGGCCGTTCCCGTTGTGGGGGCGAGGCTCGACCGCAAAGCGGGCAGGCCTCGCCCAGCATTACACTCCCGCCGTTTGCATCCGACGCATTTGATCTCGCCCGCGCTCCGCGTGGTTTTGGTTGAGGAACCCGCCCTTCACCTCGGTGATCTATGACCCAAAAAAACCTCAGAATTCACTTGACATACATAATGCCTTTTTGATACAATACACCCTACAATTGACGCGCCCGAACCTCCCGGTTCGGGCGTTTTTATTTAGAGGGGTACTATTCATTACGCTCCAAACGCACCTAAGTCTATATATATCTGCACTTACGGGAGTAATACTACCTAACTCCTTTGTAATCTACACTTACGGAAATTGATAGGGGTGGGAGTGGTGATAAGTGACTCGGACCGGGGGCATGTCTGATAGATGACTGAAGGCAAAGGCCCTTTTTGCCGACACAAAATTGCGGTAAATCTTTTAGAATCATCACTTAGCTAAAAAAGGCGTGTTTTCAAGGGGGGTGGGGGGTACGGAACTTGCGCAAGCGAAACTTGTCCCATTTCGGGAACAACGATGACTCAAAAGAGCTGCTCGGGACAACACAAGGTACATCAAATATCTGGAAACCGTCGCCAGCTGAACCAGTCTTTACCACGGTGGCCTCGCCGCCGCGTGTTGTAAACTTGTTCGCCATGAAAAGAATCGGAATAGGCTCTTAATGCCCAATTTCGTAATCGAACTCACCGATCTCTGCAAGAACTACGGCGAATCCGTCGATGGCGCCATCGTTCACGCCCTTCGCGGCGTAAATCTCAGCGTCGGCGCTGGGGAACGCGTCGCCGTGATGGGTCAATCGGGCTCGGGAAAATCCACGCTGCTGAATTTCGTGTGCGGGCTCGACGAGCCCAGCTCCGGGTCGATAAAAATTGACGGCCTCGAACTTTCGTCAATGTCAGACGACTTTCGCACTCGCGCTCGCCGTGAAAAAATTGGCATGATTTTTCAAACTTTCAATTTGCTGCCTACGCTGAGCGCTTTGGAAAATGCATCGCTCCCGTTGCGCCTGCAAGGACTGAGCCGCCGCGAAGCCGAACTGCGCGCCGCGAAACTTCTCGATCGCGTCAGTCTCGGCGCGCGTGCTCGCCATTTGCCAGACGAACTTTCCGGCGGCGAACGCCAGCGCGTCGCCATCGCCCGCGCTCTCGTTTTCAATCCGCCGCTGCTGCTGGCAGACGAGCCCACCGGAAATCTCGACACGAAAACCGGCGACGAAATTCTCTGGCCTCCTTGACGATCTGCATCGCGAGTTTGGCACCACCATGATGCTCGTCACGCACAATCCCGATGCCGCCGCCCGCTGCCATCGCATCTGCACTTTGCGCGACGGCCAGTTCATCCGCGAAGACGGATTGCCCGCGGAAGCCGCCGCGCCGCTCGGTAAACACTGATGCTCAGCGCACTCTGGTTCGTAACGCTGCGGCAATGGGGCCGCCACCGGCTTCGCGTAACGCTCACAACTTTTGGCGTCGCGCTCGGTGTCGCGGTTTTTTTTGCGATTCGCACAACCAACGTCACACTGATCGATTCACTCAAAGTGACCATCGAAAAACTCGCGGGCAAAGCGACGCTGCAAATTTCCGCCGGCGAATCCGGATTCTCGGAATCCGTTCTCGAAACCGTGCGTTCCACTCCCGGGGTGAAAATCGCCGAACCGGTGATCGAAGTGATCGCCACAACTTCTTTCCCCGATCAGGGAAATGTTTTGATCATGGGGGTGGATACCGCCAGCGATCAGAAATTGCGCGAATACGAATTCGATCGTTCGCAAACGCAGGTTGCAGATTCGCTCGTTTTCGTATCGCAGCCGGATTCCATCCTGCTCTCGAATTCGTTCGCGGAAGCTCACTCGCTAAAAATCGGCGACAAACTTCCTCTCTTCACTTCCGCGGGACGCAAAGAATTTACGGTGCAGGGAACTTTCAAACCTGCTGGCATGGGCGAAGTTTTCGGCGGCAACCTCGCCATCATGGATGTTTACGCCGCGCAGGTTGTTTTCGGCCGCGGCCACAACTTCGATCGCATTGACGTGATGAACGATCCTGCCGTGTCCATCGACACACTTCAGCAGAATCTTCGCGCGAAACTTCCCGCCGGAATTCAAGTGGAGCGCCCAGAAGTGCGCGGCGAAGGGTTGGAAAATGCATCCGCAGTGCTGCGCCAGGGAATGCTCGTCACAAGTTTCATCGCGTTGCTCGTGGGACTTTTCATTATTTTTAATTTTTTCATGATCTCGGTGAATCAACGCTGGAAAGAAATTGGAATCCTCCGCGCGGTCGGCGTAGAGCGCGCCAGGATCAGCGAAATGTTTTTGATCGAAGCGATTTTTATGGGCGCGATCGGATCCGTGATTGGAATCGCCGCCGGATATTTTCTCGCGCGCGCTTCCTCCGGAGTTCTCGAACGCGCCACCGCAGCCGTCTATGGAATGGTCTCCACTAGTGGACCCACTCCATTCCGCTGGGATTTCGCAGCGGTCTCGCTTGGCGCTGGAATCGCTGCGTCGCTTCTCGCAGCGTGGATGCCCGCGCGCGCGGCTGCGCGTCTCGAACCCACCCTGGCTTTACACAATATTGAAGCGCGTCAGACAGAATCCATGGTTGGCTTTGCGCGAATCTCGCTCGGAATAATTTTACTCGGCGCGAGCTTCGCCATGATTCGCTGGGTGCCCGCGAAAGTCGGCTCCGAATTGCCGATTCTTTATATCGTGATTCTCTTGCTCGGGCTCGCCGCGCTTCTTCCCGCGGTCGTGCGATTTTGCGCACGCACTTTGCGTCCGCTGATGGACGGCATCGGCGGCTCCGAAGGAGCGCTCGCCGTCGACGCGATGATTCAATCGCCGCGGCGAAGTTCTGCCACTGTTGGCGCGCTGATGATTGGTCTCATGTTTGTTTTTTCCACTGGCGGGTTTATTCAGAGCTTCGAGCATGTGATGGATCGCTGGATCACTCGCATGATCAATTCAGATCTTTTCGTCGCAAGTTCGCAGCGGCTTCGTTCGCCCACTTATCATTTCAACGAAGATCTTGGGCAATCGCATCAACGTGCTTCCCGGAGTGCAGCGCGCCGAAAACGTCCGCTTCGCTTTCGTAAATTACAAAAACGATTCCGCTGCGCTGATGGCTTACTCGATGGAATCATTTCTCGCACGCACCAAACAGCTGGTCGATGAAGGCGACGAGAAAAAAGCGCGCGAAGAATTGCCCGCGGGCACCGCCGTGATGGTCTCGCGAAATTTCGCGGCGCGCTGGGGAATTCACGTGGGACAAATTCTTCGCCTCGAAACTCCATCAGGCCCATTTGAGCGGCCCGTCGTGGGATTTGTCGACGACTATCGCTCCGACAAAGGCACTATCTTTATGGATCGTGCGCTCTACAAAAAATATTGGAACGACGACAGCGTGGACTTCGTCGACGTCACCGTAAAGCCCGGCGCGGATATCCCCACTGTGAAACATGAAATCGAATCGATGCTCGCCGGGCAGCAACACGCGTTTGTTTATACCAACGGTGAATTCAAATCGTGGGTGTTCGGTCTCGTAAATCAATTCTTCATGCTGAATTACATTCAGCTCGTTGTCGCAGTTTTGGTCGCGATGTTGGGAATGATCAACACGCTCATCATTTCCGTCGCGGAACGGCATCGCGAAATTGGAATCATTCGCGCGCTCGGCGCGTATCGTTCGCAAGTTCGCAAAATGGTTCTGCTCGAAGCCATCGCAATTTCGCTGATCGGATGGCTCGCGGGCGCACTTGCGGGCGCGCTCAGCACTTATTTCATGGTGCGAACTGTTGGGATGTCGCTAGCGGGCTACGATGTTCCATTCCAATATCCGTGGATGATGGTATTTATCGCGCTGCCGTGCGTGGTGATAATTTCTCTGTTGGCCGGATGGTTCCCTGCTCGCCACGCAGTCTTAGTGCCCGTCGCCGAGGCGATCGCTTATGAATAGCTCACGAAAACTTTCTTCATCACGCCTCGCGTATTTCGCGGTAGCTGCGCTGTTACTCGCTTGTGTCTCACTCGCCCATTCCGCAGCACAGGCGCCAGACGCGCGCGCGATTATTGCCGGCGTTTACGAACAGGACAAAAGTCACGACGTAACTTTTCACGCCACGCTGAATGTATTTGACGCGTCTGGCCAGATGAAGCACAAGAAATTTATTTTGCAGCGTATCGGTGCGCCGGGCGACAGCAAAACAATTATCCGTTTCACCGAGCCTGCAGAAATTCGCGGCCTCGCATTACTCAGTATCAATCACGCGGGCAGCGGCGATCGGCAATATCTCTACACGCCGGCGATCGATCGCGTGCGGCCTTTGTCCGCAATGGATCGCTCCGCGCGCTTTGCCGACAGCGACTTTAGCTACGAAGATATCAGCGAACGCGCGCTCGATGATTTCACGTATCACTTTCTCAGCGACACTGAATCGATGGATAATCACAAGACTTACAAAATCGAAGTCACTCCTGTTGCTGCCGATCGTTCACAATACAAATTCATTTATGTCTGGATCGCGCAGGATTTTCCGGTGATCCTTCACGCTGAAATGTACGGCCAGCAAGGCCAGAAACTCCGCGACCTCCGCGCGTGGGAAATAAAAAAGGAATCGGGAGTTTATGGCACTCGCCGGATCGAAGTTTCATCGCCAGCGACGAATACAAAAACAGATCTGATTTTCGACGAAGTAAAATTCAACACGGGACTGAGCGAAGATCTCTTTACGCCTGAAGCTCTCGGCAAGGTAAAGCCAAAATAAATGCAACGCACGAACGCTCGTCGTCAGATTTCTAGTTTCTGGTGTCGAGCATTGGTCTTGCGCTAGCATTTCGAACTTAACATGGACGAACTTCTAAAATATCGCGCCGAATTTCCGATTCTTGAGCGCAGCACATACATGATCAGCAATTCGCTGGGAGCGATGCCGCGCGGCGTTTACGACTCGCTGCACACCTACGCTGACATGTGGGCCACCCGGGGAGTGCGCGCATGGCATGAGGGCTGGTGGGAATTGGCGGTAACCGCGGGAGATAAAATCGCGGCGCTGATCGGCGCAGCGCCGGGAACAATTTCTTTGCACCAAAATGTGACGCTCACCGAAGCGACGATCGCTTCGTGTTTCGATTTCAGCGGGCCGCGAAACAAAGTTGTGATGGTGAGCGGAGAATTTCCCTCCGTCCAGTATTTTTATCTCGCCCAAAGAAAATATGGAGCGAAAGTGCAAATTGTTGACGGCGGCGATTCGCTGCGGCCGCCGCTGGAACAATTTCTCGAAGCGATTGACGAGACCACGCTGCTCGTCCCAATTTCGATGGTGTTATTTCGCAGTGCGCACATCGTAGATGTACGTGCCATCGTAGAAAAAGCTCATCGTGTTGGAGCGCACGTAATTCTCGATTGCTTCCAGGCCACCGGCACAATTCCGGTGGACGTCCGTGCGCTCGAAGTTGATTTCTGCGTGGGCGGAGTTTTGAAGTGGCTGTGCGGCGGGCCCGGCGTTGCTTATTTATATGTGCGTCCAGATTTGCAGAAGAAACTCGATCCTGCGCTTACAGGTTGGTTCGCGCACAAGCGCCCATTTGAATTTGAAATTGGTGCAAACGTGCCGCGCGAAGATGCATTTCGTTTTTTGAATGGCACTACGCACATTCCCGCGCTCTACGCGTGTCAGCCGGGACTCGACATCATCAACAAAGTTGGCATCGCGAAGATCCGCGAAAAATCGATGCGGCAAACAAAACTTTTAATGGAAGGTGCGGCAAAACGCGGATGGAAAATAAATACTCCCGTCGATGCCGCGGTGCGCGCGGGCACAGTTTCGATTGATTGCCCGCATTCGCGCGAAGTAACCGCGGAACTTTTGAAGCGCGATATTCTTGTGGATTTTCGTCCGAGCGCAGGCGTCCGTCTCTCGCCGCACTTTTACACCACCGACGCCGAACTCGATTTCGCGCTCGCGCAAATGGAAGAGATCGTTGCTGCGCACACCGGCGCTGCGTAATTCGCCCGCCGGTGTGCGTGGAATTTCAGAAACCTTACTGTTGCGCTTTTTTAGTAACCACCGTGAAGTCGACGGGTATTTGAAAGAGCGACGGATCTGGTTCGCCGCGCTTGATATTTGTGTAGCGCTCGGTGGTTTGCGTGGTGCGGCGCGGATCGTCTGTGCTGCTAACGATGTTGATTTGTAGATCGGGAGAATACCATTGCTCGTCGACGACTTTAATCGGCTGATCGTTGCCGATTTCAGGATTGACTGGAACTGTGATCGTGGTTCTCTTGCCAACTGCCACGAGGCCTTCCATGGTTTGCGCGCCGAGAGATTCTTCGTTTCTTTCCGTGCTGGGCGTTCGCTGCACCACTCCTTTATTTACGCCGTCATCCGAAATTACTTTCATCTTGATTTCGGCGGCGATTTTGTCTTTCAGATCGTCGCGCATCGTGCTGGAATTTCCATCGAGCACGATGGTTGCGCCGTTTAGCATGACGCTGGTCTTAAGGTCCATCTTTATCGCGGTATGGTTTTTCTTGTTGAGCGAGTAGCTCACACCTGCGACGGGATCCATAATCGTGATGGAGTTGTCAGTCTCGCGGCGCGTGCGCCCTTCGGCGTCGCGCGCGAACGCGACAGTGGTGCTGCGGGAAATGTGAGTACCGTCGCGAAGCGCTCCAGAAGATTCAGAAATCTGTTGCGCGGTAAAGGGAGCGCCTTTCACTGGCCCGCCGTACATGAACGTGCCCTGCGGCTCCTGCATGCGGAGTAGTGATTCAGCGTCGAGTTTCATTTTGTCTGCGGCGACGCTGTCTGTGGGCGTGATCATCACAGTGCCACGCTCCTGTGCGGCTACAACGCGGAGGTGAGAACTGCGAATGCGAGAAATGCGAATGTACGTTTCATGATTTGTCCTTTTCTTATCGTTTTCATTTTTACTTCGCGCCGCCATCTAGAAAGCGGATCGCACGAACTTGTCCCTGCTCATCTACAAGTACATCCACTGGCACTTGGTCCGAGACGCGCGTGCGGTGAGCATTCTTCTGAGAAGAAACGTTCAGATTCACGCGGACGATGGTTCCGGATTCGATTGGGCCATCGTCATCGAGCGGAATGAATTCGAGTGCACCGGAACTTACTGGGCGTATCGGCGGTTTGTGCGCGGCGTGGGACGAATGAGTCGGCATTCGTACCGAAGGAGATTTTGAGATTTCTTGCGGCGGCGCGACGGAAGCGACCTGCTGGCTGGCGCTTGCAGCATTCGCCGGAGTCGAGGAATTCGCGGAAATCGGAATCGGCGACCTTGAGTTTGCGGGCTGCGCGTTGTGCCGCAGAAGCATGAAGCCGAGCAGCGCGCACGCTGCGATTCCCGCGATTGTTGCGGCGATCATTTGTTTGCGGCTTGCGGCGGATTCTGGAGTGAATTGAATTACTGCGGCGGGCACCAGTTCTTGAATTTGATCGGGAACGAGTGAATCGAGCAGGCTGTTGGTTTGTAGATTTGTTGCGCGAATATTTTCTAGTTCGGCGGCGCAGGATGCGCATGATGCGAGATGAAGCTGCGCGGAATTCGCGGCGGATTCGTGCAGCTCGCCATCCGCGAACGCTTGCAAGATTTCACGCTTTAGACATTTGCTCATCGCTGCGCCTCGCAGAGATCGCGATATTTTTTGGAAAATTCAGCGTGGGCGCGGAGAAGCAACTGTCCCACAGAAGCGGAATTAATTTTTAAAACGCGCGCGAGTTCGCCGTAGGAAAAACCGGAATGGCGAAGCAACAATGCGCGCGCGGAAATTGGTTTGAGTTCAGCGATTACGATTCTTACGCGGCTGCGCTGTTCGGCGCGAAGCAAATCTTCGAGAGGCGAATCACTATGCGGCGAAGAACGCGCGGCCTCAACGGCAGCGGCTTGTTCATTTTTGCGGCGGCGCATTTCCATTTTTAGCGAATCGAGGCCGAGATTCATCGCGGTGCGATACAACCACGCTTCCACATTATTTCCCGGGCGAAAAAGAACCGGGCGGCGAGCAAGTTTGCAAAACACTTCGGAGGCAAGTTCTTCGGCCCGGCCGCGATCGCTGGTAATTCGCATCAGCAGATTTGAAAGCCGCGGATATTGCGCGCGAAAAACGGATTCGAGAGCGGAATCGGCTTCGGTGTGGCGCGCGGAGCTGATTCGCGGCAGCTCCAAGTGGATGTCTTCGCCTGCGTCCATGTTCATGTATATAACGACGCACGAAGAAGGATTGTGACGTGTGGGCATGTTTTCGCGGCGAGCCGTGTTCGCGCGGCAAGGTGTAGAATACACGCGATTTCGGCGGTGAAATCGCGGCGGGGATCATTCCATAAATTTGAACGAGTACGGGGGCTTGGCGATGGCGAAAAAGAATTCGCGTGATAAGAAAAGTGGATTGTCGCGGAGAGATTTATTTGCGGCGGCGCCGCTGGCCGCGGCGGGATTGATCGCCGGGCCGTTTGGAGCGGCTGCATCACAAAGTTACAGCCCCGCGCAATCTTCCAACGCGACACAATCTCGCGAAAAACATCACGAGCCATTGCTGCCATTCAAATACGACATTGAAACTTCTGTGGGATGGACAGGCGAAGGTGGCTCGGCGAAGGAAGCGAACGTCAGCGAATTTCCAATTTCGAAGAGCATCGCGGGAGTTTCGATGCGGCTGAAACCCGGCGGATTGCGCGAGCTGCACTGGCACGCGATCGCGGCGGAATGGGCGTACATGATTGAAGGAAATGTGCGCGCGACGGTGATTTCGCCGAATGGGCAAGCGGAAAGTTCGGATTTTGGTCCCGGCGATGTTTGGTATTTTCCGAAGGGGCATGGACACGCTCTACAAAGCCTGGGCCCCGGCGACGCGCATTTTATTTTGGTGTTCGACGATGGAAATTTTTCGGAGTTTGGAACTTTCAGTATCACGGACTGGGTGAGCTTGACGCCGCCTGGAGTTGCAGCGCGAAATCTTGGATTGCCCGAAGCGACAGTGAATGCGATGCCGCGCGGGGAACTTTATATTGCGCAGGGAAAAGTGCCGCCCGCGATTCCCGAGGCGATGCGCAACGGCGAGCCGGACACAAATCAATTTCCGCACAAATTTAGACTGCGCGCGCACCGCGCAAATATTTTTCCGGGCGGCGAGGAAAGAATTGTGTCGTCCGTGGAATTTCCAATTCAAACCACGATGACGGGTGTGCTGATGGATTTGAAACCCGGGGCGATGCGCGAAATGCACTGGCATCCGAATGCGGACGAGTGGCAGTACTACATCAAGGGCCGCGCGCGGATGGGAATTTTCGGAGCGCACGGGCGCGAATTGAAAGACGAATTCGGTCCGGGAAATGTGGCGTTTATTCAGCAGGGATTCGGGCATTATATCGAACAGGTGGGCGACGAGCCGACGCAAATTCTGATCGTGTTCAATAGCGGGCTGTATCAGGAAATTTCGATTTCAAATTGGCTGGCGGCGAATCCTCCGGCGATGGTTGCGGATAATTTCAAATTGACGGCGGAGCAAGTCGCGAAATTGCCAAAGGGGAAGTTGGGGATTTTAGGTTAGGGCTGGCGGCCGCCGAGGGTCATGGCGTAGATGAGGGCTTGGACGGCTTGTGGCGAGCCGGCGAATAAATTATCGGGCGAGCGGCGCGCGGCTAGCATGTCGCGATAAATTTTATCTTCCATTGTGGAGTTGATGCTCCAGCCGCCGATGTATTGCAATCGCAAATCGATATCGTGAGTGACGGGCGTGCCTGCGACCCAGGGGCCGAGATCGGATTGCTGGCCAGCATAAGTGGAAAATAAATCGAGAGGCGAAGCGATGCCGATTTCGCGGAGCGACTGAACGACTGCGGAATAATCGGGGCGATTCCAGCGCTGCTGAATTTCGTCGAGATTAATTTTCAGCGGCTCGGCCTGGCCCATGAAAACCATGTCGTAGCCCTGGCCATTCACGGTGTTGGCCCAAACTGTGCCGTAAGGAAAGACGGCGAAAAAAGTGGCGAGTTCGCTTTTTACTGTGAGCTCATCGCTTTCATAGAGAGGCACGTAGAGACTGAAAAATCCGCCGGGATCGAGATGCGCTTTCACGGAATCGAAATATTCCTTGGAATAAAGCGCGGCAGTGCCCTTCACAAAGACATCGAGCGGATCGCTGGCGATGATGTCGAATTTTTCGGGCGTGGTGAGAACGAAGTGGCGCGCGTCGTCATACACAATTCGCGTGCGCGGATTATTCATGACGTTGTAATCCTGCTGCGCAAAATATCTCGTGGAGGTGGGCGGAATTTGCCGGTTCGATTTCGCAGACGGTGATGTGCTCGATGCCGGGATAGGTGGTGAAAGTTCCGGCGGAAACTCCGGCGCCAAATCCGATGCCGAGAATACATTTTGGATTTGGATGAAGCAGGGCGGGCAAGTGGCCCACCATGCGCTGCAATTTCATATCGTAAATTTCGGTGGTGGCTTCCACGTGGCCGTTGACGTCGATTTCGGTGGCGCCGTCGCTCCATTGAGTGATGGCGATGGAAGAATTTCTTCCTTCGACGACATCGAGAACTTGCGAGCTGTTGATATTCAGCGGCATTTTGCGGCCGTAGGCAATCAGGCGACCGGGAACGGCGTCAACATTCCACGCGAGAAATCCGGAGAGAACGAGGGAGGCGGTGAGCCACGCGGCGACGTCCGGGATTTTCGCTGCATGATGTATGGAACGAGAGCGATCACCGCGCTGACGGCGGAGAGTAGAAGAAGAATTCGTTCGGAATTTTGCGTGCCGATCCAGGGAATCAAAATCAGGCTGACGAAGAGCGCGCCGATAATTGCGCCGAGGGTGTTGGCTGCATAGACGCCGCCGACGATGCGGCCGGAATCTTGTTGTGCTGATTGATTTGCAGCGGTGTTTGAATTTGCATTCGCGTTTGCGATGGCGCCGAGTGCGAGAGGAAAACTTGCGCCCCAGAGAATTGTGGGCGGAAGCATGGCCCACAAGCAGCGCACCAGATCGAGTTGAAATGTGTGCCACGGACTGATGGTTAGAAGCGGATTGATCGGCCAGTACGGAAGCGAGTCGGCAATCATGTAGGCCGTCCATGCGATGCCGATGGTGAGAAGAATTTGCGACCAGCCGAGAGCGAGGCGCGGATTCACTTCGTGCTGAAGCCACGAACCGATCACGCTGCCGAGCGCGAGGCCAACTAGAAAAACCGCGAGGATGATTGAAAAAACGTAGACGGTGGCGCCGAGCATCATGCCCATGAGGCGCGTCCAGACGATTTCGCCGCCGAGAGCGCACGCGCCGGAGATGGCGATGGTGACGTAGATGGTCCAGAGTTCGGCGCCGGGCACTCGTGGGATTTGCGGAGAAACTCTTGCGGTGGATTCATCCTGTAATTCAGCGCTGGCGTGCATGGGCGTGCGGCTGACCAAAAGAAAACTGATCGCGGCGACAGCAACATTTATCGCGACGGCGGCATACGTGGCGACGACGATGTTGTAAATCCGCAGCAAATAAAATCCGGCGAAGAGGCAGCCGAACACCGCGCCCGCTGTGTTTCCGGCGTAGAGAAGGCTCCACCAGGAAACTCCGCTGGGCGAAGATTCAATCCAACCCGCGATGGCGGGAAGCGACGCGCCCATCAAGATTGTTGGAGGCAGCAAACAAATTGCGGAAATTAATCCGCGGAGCAACATGCCGGGCATGCCGTTCACAGAGCTTGCGATGTAGATGCGATCGAGCAGCGGAAATCCGAGCAGCACGATGATGGCGAAGAGTGCGATGCCGAGTTCGAGGTACGCGTAAATTCGCAGCGGATGCTTGTTTGCAACGCGCGCGCGCAGGCGCGGAAGTCCGATGCTGCCGATGCACAAGCCGCCCATAAATGTGGCGAGCAAAAATCCGAGAGAGATCGCGGTGGAACCGATGGTGAGCTGAAGAAGCTGGAACCAGACAATTTCGTAGATGAGAGCGGAGCAGCCGCTGGCCGCAAAAAGAATCAGCAGCAGGGGAAGAAAGCGCGCGGGATTTGGATTCGACGTCAGAGTCGGAGTCGGCATTGAGGCGCGTATCCTACAAGAAAAACGGGTGCTTGGCTGAAACAGGTTTTGGAAAAACCTGCACAGGCTTAGAGCCTGTGCCACCGTCGTAAATGCAGTTAGACGCGCTCGAGCAACATCGCAATTCCCTGCCCCACGCCGATGCACATGGAGGTGACGGCGTAACGCGATTTGGTGCGCTGCAACTGGCGAGTGGCGGTGAGCACAAGACGCGTGCCGCTCATGCCGAGCGGATGGCCGAGCGCGATGGCGCCGCCATTGGGATTTACTTTTTCGCTGTCGTCAGGAAGATTGAACGCGCGAGAGACGGCAAGAGCCTGCGCGGCGAAAGCTTCGTTGAGTTCGAGAATATTTATGTTTTCGATCGAAAGTTTCGTGCGCTGAAAGAGTTTTTGCATCGCGGGGATTGGACCGATGCCCATGAGATTTGGTTCGACGCCCGCGGTAGCCGCGCCAATCACGCGCGCGAGAGGATGAAGCCGAAACGAGATGCGGCTTCTTCGCTGGCGACGAACATTGCGGCGGCTCCATCGTTGATGCCGGAAGAATTTCCGGCGGTGACCGTGCCGCCCGCGCGAAATGGAGTGGATAATTTCGCGAGCGCTTCGAGAGTGGTATCGGCGCGAGGGTGCTCGTCTTCCGCGACGATTTTCGCGCTGCCTTTTGGGCCCGGAATGCTGACAGGCGCGATTTCCTCTGCAAAAATTCCGGACTTTTGCGCGGCAGCGGCTTTTTGCTGGGAGCGCAGCGCGAAAGCATCTTGCGAGGCACGATCGATTCTGTACGCGGCGGCTACGTTTTCGGCGGTCTCGCCCATGGACGCGACTCCGTACATTTTTTCCATGAGCGGATTTACGAAGCGCCAGCCGAGAGTCGTGTCGTGAATTTCCGCGTGGCGCGAAAATGCGGCGCTGGCTTTTGGCATCACGAGCGGCGAGCGGCTCATACTTTCGACTCCGCCGGCGATGGCGAGCGAAATTTCTCCGGCGGCGATGGCACGCGCGGCAGTGGCGACTGCTTCCATACCGGAACCGCAAAGACGATTCACAGTCGCGCCGGAAACAGTTTGCGGAATGCCTGCGAGCAGTAGCGCCATGCGCGCGACGTTGCGATTATCTTCGCCTGCTTGATTTACGCAGCCGAAAAAAACATCGTCGATGGATTCCCAATCGCTTTTTGCGAAGCGGCTTCGCAGAACGGAAAGCGGATGCGCGGCGAGATCGTCTGTGCGTACAGCGGAAAGCGCGCCGGCGTAGCGGCCGATGGGAGTGCGGACTCCTTCACAAATAAATGCGTGGGCCATTTATTTCACCAAAGCCGATTGGGCGTGAGCTTGCGAGTGATCTGCAGCACATCTTCATAATAATCGCGATGCGCAAGATTTGCCGAGGCGGCGCGATCGGCGAGAACGGTGACATCGCGATGAAGCTGCAACGCGGAGGCGGAAACGGATGAAGTGACGGGGCCTTCGACAGCGAGCGCGATGGCTCGCGCTTTCGCTGCGCCGGAAGCGAGCAGCAGAATGCGGCGCGATTCGAGAATTGTGCCGATGCCCATGGTGATGGCGGCGCGGGGCGGCTCCTCGTCATCGGAAAAGTTAACGGCGATTTTCGTCGAGCGTTTCCCGCGTGAGAACTTTGGGACGAGTGCGAGAGGCGAGGCTGGAAGAAGGCTCGTTGAAAGCGATGTGGCCTTCTTTGCCGATGCCGAGAATTTGCAGATCGATTCCGCCGGCGGCGCGAATTAAATCTTCGTAGCTTTCGCAGTACTGTTCGAAATTTTCGCGGACGAGACCTTCAGGAATGTGAATATTTTCTTCGCGCACGTTGACATGATCGAAGAAATTATTCCGCATGTAGAAATGGAAGCTGGCAGGATGAGCGGCAGCGATGCCGATGTACTCATCGAGATTGAAAGTGACGACGCGCGAAAAATCGAGCGACTCTTCGCGATGCAGGCGAATTAGTTCTTTGTAGAGGCCGACTGGCGTGGTGCCGGTGGCGAGGCCGAGGCGGAGATCGGGATTCGCGCGAATGGCGTGCGCGACGATGTTCGCGGCTTCGCGGCTGATGTCGGCGTAATCTTCAGTGATTCGTACGAGCATAAGTGCCGAGTGATTCCGGCGGATGGACATCATACTAAATGTTTCGCATTGCGCGCCTCGCGAGAGTGTCAAATCCGAAGTTTTGTGGAACGCGCCGACCGGTGGAGTAAAAGTAGTATCAAGAGCGTGTGCTAAAATCGCGGCTGTTCGCCGCTTCCAGATTTTAGTTTCTTCGATTGATTTAGAGACTTCACGATCCGCGATGATTGACGCAAAGAAATTGCAGCGCGAATTTCGTGCCGCTTTCGGCCGCCAGACTCCTGCTTCCGGTGGACTTCTGATTTTTCGCGCGCCCGGCCGCGTAAATTTAATTGGCGAACATGTGGATTACAGCGAAGGACTTGTGCTGCCGATGGCGATCGACCGCGCGTGCTACGTGGCGGCGAAGCGGCGGACGGATGGGCGGCTGCGAATGCGCTCGGTGCAATTTGCGGAGACGATCGATTGCGCACTGAATGATCCGCGGCCGGCGAAGGCGCACTGGAGTTCTTATCCGCGCGGAGTGGCGTGGGCGCTGGGGCAAGCGGGAGAACGGCTGACCGGCGCGGATTTATTGATTTCGAGCGAAGTACCGCTCGGGCGCGGGGCTGAGTTCATCGGCGGCGCTGGAAGTTTCCACGGCGCTGGCATTACTCACGCTGAATGGGCGGCGGATGGAATCGACGCGGCTGGCAAAACTTTGCCAGCGCGCGGAAAACGAATATGTGGGAATGCAATGCGGAATCATGGATCAAACGGTGGCGTGTTTTGGCGCGCGGGGCCACGCGATTCTGATCGATTGCCGTTCGCTGGAAACCACGACGGTGCCGCTGGATTCCGCGCGAGTGCGAGTGGTGGTGGCAAACACGATGGCGAAACACGCGCTGGTTTCTTCGGAGTACAACAAGCGGAGATTGGAATGCGCGGAGGCGGTAACGCTGCTCCGAAAATCGAAACACCATGTGCGCACGTTGCGCGATGTGACGTGGGAAGAAATCGAGAAGGAAGCGGCCGGGTGGCCGGAAAATATTCAGCGGCGCGCGCGGCACGTGACTACAGAAATCGCGCGCGTGAGCAAAGCGGTGGACGCGCTGCGCGACGGAGATTTTGCGGCGATGGGGCGATTGATGGCGGAATCCCACGCGAGTCTCGACAAAGATTTTCAAGTGAGCTGCAAGGAATTGAATGCGATCGTGCATTTAGCGGTTGAGCTGCCGGGATGTTTCGGCGCGCGAATGACGGGCGGCGGATTCGGCGGTTGCACAGTGAATCTTGTGGCGGCGGAGCAGGCGAAGAAGTTTGCGGCCGCGCTGGCGAAAAATTATGAGAAGGAAACTCGCGTGAAGCCGGAGATTTATATTTGCGAAGCGTCTGACGGCGCGGCGCAGGTCAGCTAGGAACCGCGCGAACGGGAATGCGTGCGGGAGCGGGTTTGTTGCGGGATTTGCTGATACTCCAGATGATCCGGAAAAGCAACAGCGCCGCAAGAATCAGAGTGTAAGTCCACGGCGTTTTTACGCCAGCTTTTACGAGCCACCAGTAGTGAATCACGCCGCAAATCGCGGAGATATAAATTAATTTGTGCAACGTATTCCAGCGCTTGCCGCCGATTTTGCGAATGGCCCACGCGGTGGAAGTGAGCGCGAGCGGAATCATGAGCGCCCATCCGAGCATGCCGACGGTGATGAATCTGCGCTTGGCGATATCGGCGAGCATGTTCTGCGTGTTGAATGCCGAGTAGAGCCAAATCCAAGTGAATAAGTGCAGCGTGCCGTAGAAAAATGCGTACAAGCCGATCATGCGGCGAAAACGGATTACCCAATTTAATTTCGGACTGAGGCGGCGGAATGGAGTGATCGCGAGAGTGATCAGCAGAAAGCGAATCGTCCAATCGCCGGTGGTGTGAGTGATCGTGGCGGTGGGATCGGCGCCAAGAAGTTCGGGATTAACGAAGCCGCCGTAGACGAGCCACGCGAGCGGGACGAGGCAGGCGATAAAAACAATTACTTTCAGCGTGATGACCGCGCGATTTGGCATGGCTCGCTTCTGCTCCTTACCTGATAGTTCGTAATCGTGCGGCGCGGCGCGCTGCTAGAAATTGTATTTAGAAATTTTTCTTCAGATCCATTCCGTTGTAGAGGCTGGCGACCTGGTCGCCGTAGCCGTTGAACATCATGGTCTGGCGGACTTGTTTGTAAAAGGGCACGCCGATGCGGCGCTCGGTTTTTTGGCTCCAGCGCGGATGATCCACAGTTGGATTCACGTTGGAGTAGAAACCGTACTCGTTGGGCGCAGCATCGTTCCACAAAGTGCGCGGCTGCTTGTCGACGAATCTTACTTTCACGATGGACTTCACGGATTTGAATCCGTATTTCCACGGAATGATCAGGCGAATCGGCGCGCCATCCTGATTCGGAAGCGTCTCGCCGTACAGTCCGAAGCATAGCAGCGTGAGCGGGTGCATTGCTTCATCCATGCGCAGGCCTTCGGAATATGGCCAGGTGTAGGAAAAATTGCTGAGGCCGGGCATGCGATGAGGAATCGGCCAGCGTAAGAAATTGCACGTAGGTCGCTTTCGAGAGAGGCTTGCACTCCTTGATGAATTCGGAAAGCGAGTAGCCGACCCACGGCATCACCATGCTCCAGGCTTCCACGCAGCGATGGCGGTAGACGCGCTCTTCCTGCGGGCGCAATTTGAGGAGCGTGTCGATGTCGAAAGTTTTTTTCTGCTCGACGAGGCCTTCCACTTGCACGGTCCAGGGGCGGACGCGCATTTTGCCGGCGTATTTTGCGGGATCGCTTTTGTCGGTGCCAAACTCGTAGAAATTGTTGTAGCTGGTGATGTCTTTGAAGCTGGTAAGCGTTTCGCCGGTGGTGGTGTACTGGCTTTTTACGGTAGCGAGCTTGTCGTTTGCTTCGGCGACGCGTATCTGGCGACGCGAGCCTTCGCGCGATTGTTCCGCCGATGGCAGCGGCGCCCAGTGTGGCTGCCGCACCCTGAATAAATTTGCGGCGATTTAGATATTCGGATTTGCTGGTAATTTCTGACGACCGAATGTCCGGCGCTTTGCGAATCAACATACAGCCCCTTTCAGAAACTGCGCAGATGATGGCGTATTTTCTTCGATTCTTATTCTAATACGGCACGGCGGGCGGTTTGGATGATTTCGATTTTCTGCTTCGCGAATGTGTAGCGCCGCTAATTACGCCGCAAACAGAGAGCCCACACTGTGTAAATGCAAATCCGGGCGCATCTATTTCAATAGATCGTGCGGTGCTGTACCGCTAATTTTGTGGCGAGTGTAAAACGCGGTTCCACCGGCACGCTACCCGCGAGACGGCCCGCGACATATTCGCCCATCGCGGGGCCGTGTTTGAATCCGTGCCCAGAGCCGCCGCCGACGAGCCAGACATTTTCGAAATCGGGGTGACGATCGACGAGAAAATCTCCGTTGGAAGTATTTTCGTACTGGCAGACCCGCGCTTCCAAAAGTGGAGCGCCGGCGAGCGCGGGAAATCGTTCGGCAAGATATGCGCGCGCCGCCGCGAGCGATTCCGCAGCGGCGACGCGCTCACCGGTATCCGGATCGAACGGCGGGCCGTGGCGATCGAATGCAATTTTGAATCCGCGAGATTCGATGTCGGGCATTCCGTACCACTGGTCGGCGAGATAGAGCCATCCGGGAAGCGCATCGGGACCGAAGCGCGCATCTTCAAGCGGCACGCCAAAATAAAAAACTTCCTGGCGCGTGACAAAAATTTTATTGCCGAGCAATTCTGGAAATACTTTTCCGAGCCACGGCCCGCAGGCAAAAACAAATTCGCCCGCGGAAATTTCATCTCCGCCCTGCGTTCTGATTTTATCAACGCGGCCACTGCCAATGGGAGCGATGGCGGCTTCCTGAATATATTCCACGTGGTGCGCGACGGCGGCTTCCACTGTGTCTGCAACCGCGCGGCGCGCAAGAAGCACTCCACTTTCAGGCTCGAAGAGTCCCCACTCAGCGCGGCCGAGAGCGATTTGCGGCCAGCGATTTTCCATGTCGGCGCGCGAAAGCCATTCGTGCGGAATGTGCAAGCGAGTGAGAGTTTCGCGTGCCGCGCGCGTGTACGCATCTTGCTCTGTAATCATCCAGAGGATGCCGGCGGGCACAAAAAGTGGCTGGCCCGTTTGGCGAAATAATTCTTTCCAGAGGACCAGTGAGCGGGCTGACCACCGAGTGAAGAGTTCGTCGGGTCCATACGCCATGCGAATGAGGCGCGATTCGCCGCCGGAACTTGCGCGCGCGTTGCCGGGACCGTAGGCGTCGAGCAGCACGACGCTGCGCCCTGTGCGGGCGAGAGTGAGCGCGGTCCACGCGCCGAAAACTCCCGCGCCGATTACGGCGACGTCATACGCTTTTGTCGAGGCCATGTGGTTGCGCGACGAAGGCAATATTCATTGCGAATTTCGCGTAGCAGAAGTTTAATGTACACGGCTTGGCGGCGCTACTGTGCGTCCGCTGTGATGGAAACCGTTCGGCGAGCGCGCGCGTCCATCAGGCTGTAAAATCCCGCAATGCCCGCGGTCGGCGGGCTGTGCCAAAAATTTTGAAGAAACATAAACCCCTGGAGGTGGCAGGTGCGTAAGTACCTAGCTTTGAGTGTGGTATTGGCGGCGATTCTTGTGCTGCCTATCGCAGCGCAGCAAGGCAACAAAGATGCGGTAGATCTCAACACGGTGGCGCTGTTGAAGCAGGAAGCCATCAACAATTCACAAGTGATGAAGACGCTGAGTTTCATCAGCGATGTTTATGGGCCGCGATTGACTGGCTCACCCAATACAAAGTTGGCGGCGGATTGGGTGGAGAAATCGATGAATGAGTGGGGCCTATCGAACGTGCATCTCGAGACCTGGGATTTCGGCAAAGGTTGGGTGAACGAACGCTTCTACGCCAACGTAACCGCGCCGACGAGTTACCCGCTGATCGCGTATCCGCTGGCATGGACGCCGGGAACGAGCGGGCCTGTCACAGCGGAAGTGAAAATTGTGAATGCGGCGAACGATGATGATATTGAAAAGTTGCGCGGAACCTTGAAGGGAAAGATTGTGATGCTCGATCCGCCGCGCGAAATTCCGATGAGCACTGATCCGCTGGCGCATCGCTACACGGATGAAGAATTGAAGGAAATCAGCGAGCAAGATTATCCGGGACGCGGACGCGGTGGCGCGGCAGCAGCGGGTCCGTTTGCGAACCTCTCGCCGGCAGAACAAGCTGCGGCGTTCGCTGCGCGAACAGAATTGCGGCGCAAGCTGAACAATTTATTTTTGCAGGAAGGAGTTGTCGCGGTGTTTCAATCGAGCCGCGGCGATGGCGGCACCGTTTTCGTGCAGTCAGCGCAGGCGATTTCGCCGAATCCACCACCGCCGGCGGGGGCGGGGCGCGGAGGGCGCGGGCCGGCTGCTTATGCGAAGACTACGCCTCCATTGCTGAATCAAGTTGCGTTGGCTGCGGAACATTACAACCGGATTTATCGCACGATTGAAAATGGAGTGCCGGTTACCGTAGAGCTGAATATTCAGAACAAGTGGATCGATGGCGATACCAATTCGTTCGATATCGTCGGCGAAATTCCCGGCTCCGATCCGAAGCTGGCGAATCAGATCGTGATGATTGGCGGACATTTCGATTCGTGGCACGGAGGGACCGGCGCGACGGATAACGGAGTGGGCTCAGCGGTAATGCTGGAAGTGATGCGCGTATTGAAAGCTTCGGGCGTGAAGATGCGGCGCACAATTCGAATTGGATTGTGGACCGGTGAAGAAGAAGGCTTGCTTGGCTCGCGCGCGTATGTGGCGCAGCATTTCGGCGATTCGCAGACGATGGAATTGAAGCAGCCGGAGCAACAAAACTTCGATGTGTACTTCAACATCGACAATGGCAGCGGCAAACTCCGCGGCGTGTATCTGCAAGGCAACGAGCAGGCGGCGCCGATTTTCGAAGAATGGATGAAGCCGTTTCACAGCATGGGAATGAATACGCTGACGATTCGCAATACCGGCGGAACAGATCATCAGTCGTTTGACGCAGTGGGGCTGCCGGGATTCCAGTTCATTCAAGATCCGCTGGAATACGATACGCGCACTCACCACAGCAACATGGATTTGTGGGATCGCGTGCAGGCGAACGATCTGAAGCAGATGGCGACGATTGTTTCGACGTTTGTTTATCAGGCGGCGAATCGGGATGAGATGTTTCCGCGGAAGGCGTTGCCGAAGCCGGCGGCGGGAAGACGCGGAGGAATGTAGTTTCGGGTGAAATGGAGCGTAGATAGCTGACTCTATTGTAAGTGTCTGAAAATATGGATGTTAGTGGTGGGGCGGGTGGCTTGCTGCCACTCCCCCACCATTGTTTTTGGATAGTGATGATTCTACAGGGGTTAGCTAGTACTATTACTAAAATGTTGTTGAAAATGAAGGAGTTATAGGAAGACGATGTTTTCTATGTGGCGATCCGATTGGCGGGCGAGAAAGTCAACTTCCGCACCCTTGAACGACAAAGGATGCGGCACCCCCCGTGGGCGAGGCCTGTCCGCTTCGCGGCCGAGCCTGGCCCCTACTGAGCCATGGATCTAGGCTAGTTTGGATGAAAGTTCCGCAGCCCAGTGGGAGAGATGGTTTAGGGATTGGGTGTGGGTGCGTTCTAGATGTAATGGGGTGATGGAAATGTCGCCGGCGAAGATGGCGGCGTAATCGGTGTCGTCGCCGAGTTCTTGATCCACGCGCTGTTCGCAGAGCCAGCAGAAGGTGCGGCCGCGAGGATCGGTGCCTTCCTGCAAAACATTGCGAGTAACTTTTTCGGATTGGCGCGTGAAGCGGACTCCGCCTTTCCATTCGAGCGGGACGTTTACGTTGAGAAGAACTCCCGCGGGAAGTTTTTCGCTGAGAATTTTTTGCGCGAGTTCGCGGGCAAATTTCGCGGCGTAATCGAAACGAACGTTTTTGCCGCGGTAGATGGATGAAATCGCGAAGGCGGGAATTTTGTGAATGGTGGCTTCTGCAGCGGCGCCTACCGTACCAGAATAAAAAATATTTTCGCCTAGATTGCCGCCGCGATTGATGCCCGAAATTACGAGATCTGGCGGCTCGGGCAAGAGTTTATTCAGGGCGATGATCATCGAGTCGGCGGGAGTGCCGTCGACGGACCATTCGCGTTCGGCGATTTCTTCATAAAAAATTGGCTGGCGAAGGGTGAGCGATTGCGCGGCGGCGCTGCGTTCGTAGCTTGGAGCTACGACGCTGAGCGTGGCTAGGCCTTCAAGGCCCTTCTTCAGGGCGCGGAGGCCCTCGGCGTGGATGCCGTCGTCATTCGAGATGAGTATGTGTGCCATTTGAGAGAAAGAAATCTTGCCGGCTCGATTGCCGCGAGTTCAATATTTGAGACTGCGATTGAAAATGCGCCCGGTCGGCTGTTTACGGCTTTGTTTTCTTCGAGATTTAAGGATAGCGCAGACGGACTGTTTAAAGGAAAAGCTTATCGAGCGCGGTGCTCGGAAGTAATATCGTTGGCCCAGACGCACAATTTTGGGACTTTCGTCTCTTAGCGGTCTGTCGGAGAAATAAGTGAACGATCGCAAATTCAACTTTTCGATGGTAGATGGACGGTTTGCGGTGTGCCGGTTGGCGGCGGGGCGGCGATTCCGGAGTGGGCCCTGCGCGGCCCTTTGCAGAGTGTGACTCGAACTTCGGAAGAACTATCGATCGTTTGCTCGGCGGAAAATGTGCCTGCGGGTGTTGTCGCGAATGCCCCGTGGAGCGGCTTCAAAATCGCGGGGCCGATTCCGTTTGAGCAGGTGGGTGTGCTGTCCAGCTTTATCGAGCCGCTTGCGGCGCGCGGGATTTCGATTTTTGCGATTTCGACTTTCGATACGGATTACGTTCTGGTGAAGGAAGAATTCGCGAGCCGCGCAATGGACGCGTTGCAAGAGGCCGGCCATCAATTCGTTTCGGATCGTCCGAGCGCGTGAGTCGTCGCTCACTGCTTCGGGGCTGGTACGTGCTGATCGATGAGGATCGGATTCCCGTCGGGATCGACCAGCGTTAGGGCTGCGGGCCCTGTTGATGCTTCATCTGCTTCCGATGTGAGCGCTACGCCGCGGCTCTTGAGTGTGCGCTGAATCGCGCGCACGTCGTCAAATTCCGGCAACTGCTCCATCGTGCGGCTCCATCCAGGATTAAACGTCAAGGTGTTCTTATCGAATTCGCCGTGGAAGAGGCCGATTGTGCTGGATTCATTCTGCAGAATCACAAATTTCTGTGCGGGATCGCCGAAGACCTTGCGAAAGCCGAGCTTTTCGTAGAACGCGCGCGATGCGGCAACATCCTTCACGTTAAGACTCACCGAGAAATTGCCGAGCCGCAACGGCGCATCGGCTGCAGCTTGACTGGATTTCGCGACTTGCGTGGAGCCCAGCCGCCGAGAAAAAATGCGAGTGCACAAATTGTGAGGCGCTTCATGAGGAAACTCCTATTTGACGGAAACTCTGAGCGGGAGTTTAGGCGAGGAATCGGGGCAGTACAAGATGTTACGAGACGATGAGACATTGGGCGCCGGGAATCTGAAAAAGAATCGGGAAAATCGCCGGCAGGAATGCCGGCGCTAAAACTGCGCAACTAAAAATAATGGTCGGGACGACTGGATTTGAACCAGCGACCTCACGCACCCCAAGCGTGCGCGCTACCAGGCTGCGCTACGTCCCGACCGCTACAGCAAAATCAGCGTATCACTCGGTTTCGAGCAGCGTCAAGAAAGCGCGGAGAGTGTCGCGCAGGTCGAGCAAGACTTTTCGACTGATGGTGGGAAGTGGATCTTGATCGGCGGCGACGGGTCGCGCGGCGGCTGAGGCGCTTCGCCAATTTCGCCGTTGGCTGCGAGGGCTCGGAACCCGGGGCGATTTCGCCGGACTGTTCGCGCAGATGGCGGCGCGCGCCCGCGATGGTGAATCCTTCGTCGTAGAGCAGGCGGCGGATTTCGAGGACGCACTGCACGTCTTCGCGGCGATAGAGGCGATGTCCGCTGGGACTTTTCACCGGCTGCAGCATCGGGAAATTCGGTTTCCCAATAGCGCAGCACAAACGGTTTGGTGGCGGTAAGGCGAGCTCACTTCGCCGATGCGGAACAGTGATTGTTCCGGAAGAATATTGGCCGTCAGGCCGCTAGCAGGTGCAGACATGTAGGCTTTCGACGGGCTGGCCATCTCAGAGCTATCGTAAACTCTTTTTGCCGCGTGTCAATCACTGCGACCGCGGTTGGAAAAAAAAGTGTTCAGGCATAAGATGGCGTTTCATCGTGCCAGAGAACGAATTCACGCAAGAGCGGGTAGGACTCGCAGCCTTTTATCGCGGATTGGCTGATTCCGAGCTTGAGGACCTTTTAAATAAGCAGCAGACTTTGACGGAACCCGCCAAACAGGAGCTCCGAGCTGAGGTTGACCGCAGGGGACTTCGCGCCGAGTCGCCAGCGCCGGCGCAAAGCCTCACGGAGATTCCTCAGTTGTCCCGGTCGCGCGGTTCAGGGACTTGCCAGACGTGCTCGTCGCGAAGAGCGTGCTCGAATCTGCGGGAATCAATTGTCAGGTGCTCGACGAAAATACAGTTCGAATGGACTGGATGTGGTCGAACCTACTCGGTGGGTACAAGTTGTGCGTTTCAGGGCCGGACCGAGAGGCGGCAATTCAAATTCTTCGCGATCAATTTCCTGAAAGTTGTATATAGGCGACTCGCAGAATCACCGGAAAAATCTTTGAAGTGCTGGGCGGGGACAAGCGTTCGCTTGCCCCGCCCCTACGAATGCTTTGCGGCTGGCGGCGATTGCCATGCGGAAAATTCTTAGCTCTTGGTGTATTTCGGTGCGAAGTGTGACTTCTTGCCGAACTTGGGTGGCTTTAATGGCTTGTGAAATTCGCGGCGCTCTTTGGTGCGCTGCAGGAAACGAATCGGCGCGGCTGTGAAATCGAACTTTTCGCGCAGGCGATTTTCGAGAAAACGCTCGTAGCTGAAATGCAGCCGCTGGCCCTGATTGGTGAAAAGGACGAAAGTGGGCGGCTTACTCGACGCCTGCGTGATGTAATAAATTTTTATTTTGCGGCTTGCGGGAGAAGTGCCGCGATCCAAATCCACTGTCGCTAGCCACCGATTCAGCTCGCCGGTGGAGATGCGCTTGCTGCGCGCTCCCGCGGCGTGATCGATCATCGGATAGAGTTCCTGAATGCGCGCGCCATCGAGCGCGGTGAGATACACAATCGGCGCGAAGGAAAGAAATTTTAATTTCTCGCGGACCAGCAGATCGTATTGCTTCATCAGCATCGCGAGGATCGGTGAGGGCGCGAAGGCTGCGCTCGCGATCGCTTTCGACGTTGGTCCTGCGGGCGCGCTTTTTTGTCGCGCACGCCTTTTGTTTTATCCCTGAACGCTTCTTTGCGGCTGGAGACGCGCATTTCGTTTGTGGATTGCGCTTTCACTTCCTCAGATGTTTTGCGCGCGGCGGCGAGAGCGAGGTCCCATTTGTTCATCACCAGAATTACGGAGCATCCAGACTCGGCGGCGTAGCCTGCGATGGCTGGCATCGCCCGCGCTGACTCCCTGTTCGGAATCCACGATGAGCAGCGCAACATCGGCGCGTTCGAGACTTTTGCGCGCCATCACGACGCTTAATTTTTCGGCGACGAGCGTTGTCTTGCCTTTGCGGCGGATTCCGGCGGTGTCAATAAATTCGTAGAGCTTGCCATCGTGGCGCACAAACGTGTCGACAGTGTCGCGCGTGGTGCCCGCAGTTCGCGGAGACGATGCTGCGCTCTTCGCCCGCAAGCTGATTCAGCAAAGTGGATTTGCCGACATTGGGCCGGCCAATAATCGCGACGCGCACCGGAACTTCTTCGCCCGGTTTCGGTTCCTCTTCCTCTTCGCCGGTTTTCGTTTTCTCGAGAACGTAATCGAGCAGATCGTCGATACCGGTTCCGTGTTCGGCGGAAACGCCGAAGACCGGCACGCCGAGTTCATAAAACGGCCCGGTCATCGAATTCTGCTGGCCGGTGTCGACTTTATTTGCGGCAACGATCAGGGGTTTGCCTGAGCGGCGCAGCAGGCGCGCCAGTTCTTCGTCGAGCGGAGTGAGTCCCGCGCGCGCATCGACGACAAGGATCAGCAGATCAGCGGTATCAATCGCAACGCCCGCCTGGCGCAAAATCTCGCGCGGAATCAGCGCGTCGTCATCCGGCACGAGTCCGCCGGTATCCACCAATTCAAAGCTGCGCCCGAGCCAAGTGACGGTGCCGTAGATGCGGTCGCGAGTGATGCCGGGCTCGTCTGTAACGATCGAGCGGCGCGTGCCGGTAAGCCGGTTGAACAGCGTGGATTTGCCCACGTTGGGGCGGCCGGCGATTACTACCGATGGAAGTCTTGGCGGCCATGGGTGACATTCAATGTAGCCGATGGGGCGCGGTTGCGATAGCGGGGGTGCCCATTCAAAGGCACGGCGAGGCCTGCCCGCTTCGCGGTTGAGCCTCTCCCCTACAGCATCGCTCACGGCTTACGTGCCCCGCGATTTATCGAATTTTGGCCGCAATCTGGTAAAGTGCCGGGAACGCGGTCGTCGGTTCCAGGTCGCTGATTGTGAGCATCGGTCGCTGGCAATCGGCAGATGGGCAAGGTTGCGCAGGCACGTCGCGAGGCCTGTGATTTGCACCTGTGGCGCCGGCCGTGGTGTGCACCGCTGCAAGTTTTGGGCCAGGCGAGACGTATAACTTATGGATGCGCGGAAACAGCCGGAAGGCATGACTGCTGCGGACCCGCAGAGGCTGGCGGACACTATTTCCCGCGCGCGCGCCGGAAGCTTGGACGCCTGGGGCGAACTGTATCGCGAGTTCGCGCCGCCAATCTTCCGATTTTGCCGGAGAACCATGCCGGCTCGCGAAGACGCAGAAGACGCAACGACCGAAATTTTTATGAAGTTGAGGGAAAAAATCGGCCAGTACGATTCGAGCCGTCCGTTTCAGGCTTGGCTCTACAAAGTGGCCGCGAATCACTGCTGGGACATGCTCAGGCGGAGGCGCATCCGCCAAGATCTGGAAACCGAAGGCGTGGAAGACATGCCGCTCGAGCATCCCGATCCGAGCCAGTTGGAAAAGATGGTGGAAGAAAGCAGTAACCAGGATATCCGCGGAGCGCTCGCAAAACTCCCCTCTCGCTCGCGGATGGCCCTGGTGCTTCGCTACTACTCCGATATGAGCTATGACGAAATCGCTGATGCCATCGGCGTCCGCCGGAATTTTGTGGGAGTGGTGTTGCTTCGCGCGCGCCATCAATTGCGCGAAGCCCTTTCCGGAGAACAGGCCGCCGGTATGGCCGCGGGAGAGACTCTATGACGCATTTCGATGAACTGACGTGCCTCCACTATCTCGAGGGTTTGCTCGATCGCGAACAGGCACGCGAAATTTCGCTGCACGCAGAAGGCTGCGAAGATTGCCGCGGCCTGATGCGCGCGCTGCAAAACGAGACACAATTGTTGAGCGCTGCGCTGTGCGAGCAGGACGAATCGGTGCCCGCGAGGCTGCTTGCTCCCGCGGTGCGCGAACACATGCCGTGGGCGTGGATTGTTTCGTTTGGGCTTGCAGCTGCCGGAATTTACTGGTTGTGGGGATCGATCCTCGATCCGATGCAAGACAGGTTGCGAAGCGCGGGTATCGGCCAGGCCGATTTGCTGACAACTTTGCTGTTTCGAGGCGAGCCATGGAACTGGTGGCAGACTGCGTGGACAGGGATGCAAGCACTGGCCGCGATTTCGCTGGGAGCTGTGGGATTTTTTCTGATTCGACGGAGCTTGCGAAAATTTAATACCGTCGCGCTGGTGATGTCTGGATTGATGCTGGCGCTGTTGGGGCCAACGGGTGCTAGCGCGGTGGAATATCACACGCACGATGCCAATTACTTTGCTCCCCGCAGATAGCGTGATTCATGATGATCTCGTCGTCACGGGCGGATCGATCCGAATCGCCGGAACGGTTGAAGGCGACCTGGTCGTGGCGGAAGCATCGGCGAGAATCGATGGGCACGTCGAAGGCGACGTATTTTTCTCGGGCAGCACGCTCACGATTTCAGGGACCGTTGACGGGAACGTTCGCGGCTGGGGAAGCGAGATAGTATTCACGGTAAGGTCGGGAGAAACGTTATGTTCTTCGGCGGGGCTCTCGTGATGGTGGAATCAGACGGCGAAGTTGGCCAGGATGTTTTCATGATGGGCGGCGAATTGACGATCGAGGGGCCGCGTGAATCGAAATCTGGAAACCCACAACGGACAGGTAACCGTGAATGGATCCGTGGGCAAGACGTGAAGGTGGATGGCGAGGATTTGATCATCGGTCGTCAGCGCTGAGATCAAGGGCAAGACTCGATATCACAGGAAGTCACATGGCGCAAGTTGCTTCCGGGGCAAAGCTAGGCAGCCCAATCGATTTCACGCGAGAAACTGAACATCCGGAATACACTTCAAGCCACTACTACTGGCACCGCGCGCTTTCCTGGGGCGCGGCGTTTATTTTCGGAATGCTTTTGATTCTGCTGCTGCGCGATTTCTTTGCGGTGGTGGCGAATGGCACAGAGCGATTCGAATCGTTCGGCCTGGGCCTGCTGCTGCTAATCGCAATACCGATTATCAGCGTGATTGTATGCATCACGATTGTGGGTCTGCCGGTGGGAATCGCGTCGTTCATGCTCTATATGATCGCGGTGTATTCGGCGAAAACTTTTGTCTCGGTGTGGCTTCGGCCAGAAAATGATGGGGAACACCCTGCACCGCGGCGGATTGATCGGAAGGCTTGCAGCGGGCCTTGTAGTAATTTATGCGCTGGAAGCGATTCCGTACCACGTAGGATTTCTGGTGGGAGTCGTAGTCGCGTCGTTCGGACTCGGCTCGATTTGCATCGCGCTGTACCGGCACATGCGGCCTGCGCCGATGCTTGGCGCGCCTTCATCGCCCGCGCCTGTTGCGGCTTAGTGCGGATTAGCGCGCTAGTGGCCGTCAACTTTTGAAGCTGGCATTACCAGCGCGCTGCTCGACAGGAAAATCTGTCCGCGCAGAGTCACAACTTTTCCCGTGGTCACTTGCGTGAAGCTCGTTGTAGTTCCCGCGAATTCCGTAGCGGCCGACGTCTGCACTTGAATCTGGCTGAAACCTTTCGACGTAAATAGCGAAGGCAGCAAATTCACGTTGAAGTTCGGCGACGAGACGGTGGAAACCGTTGCCGTCCAGCGCGAGCCGCGCAGGCGCACGCGATCAGCGTTAATCGCCGTACCGGATGAAGTGGAAAGATCCTTCACTTGCACTTCCTGTCCAGCTACCAAATTACTTGAGCCGATGAAGGTGAATGCACTGGTGTCCGCGCCCTCGTCGTCCACTGAAAATGTGGTGATTCCGCTCAGCGTGACGGTCGTAATACTTCCCGGCCCGATTCCCTGCGTTGCGGGCAGCGTGTCCAGAACCACCATTCGAAATTGCGTGGGGCTATCCACAGAAAAAATAATTCCTTCGGTGAGCGTCTCGTCGAGATTGCTGTCTTCATACGTAATGCTGGTGCCGAGCAGCGAACCATCGCCCATCAAATTCATGTTCACAGCGACAACTTGGTTTACGGCGAGGCAACCGGAATTTGCCGAAGAACAGCCGAAGCTCAGAAAATCCTGATACGCCGTGTTCATATCGAGATTCACTTTGAATGCTGCTTGCGAAGTTGTGAACGTGAAATTGTTGTGCGCGATATCGAGCGCGGTTATTTTGCCGACTTGATCTTCTACTGGTACGACTACGGTAGATGAAGAACCTGAAGCCGCCGAGACGCTCATTCCCGCGCTGAAATTCACTCCGAGAGTTGACGACAGAATCGTATTCAGATTGAAATCCAGAACCAGCGATTGCGGAGTGCCCGCAGTGATCGTGAGCGGAAATGGTGCAGTGGCGAACACCACGTTCGCCGCGGCTGCAGGTTGCACCTGGCAGGTCGTGCCGTTGAGGCAATTCACCGCGCCAACGGAAATCGTCGCTCCGCTGTTATTCAAAAATGTAAACGTGGGATTCGCCACGCTGATCGTAAGATTGTTGTACGTGCCCGCAGGAACCGAAACGCTTGCGGCTAGCGTGGAATCCCCTTCGAGGCGCTTTAGCTCAAGAGTGAGCGGGTTGCTGTTCGATATCAACGTGGCCGAGCTGCCCGAGGAAGACGTGAGAGAAGCGCCGGTGATCGTCGCTTCGAAAGAAAGTATGGTGACGCCCGAAGACGGCGTATCGCTGACGGCCAGAGTTACTGTCGCGTTGCTGCCGTTTGACGGGCCGCCGCCCGAAGTGAAATGGCCGGAGCCGTTGTTGCATCCCGCGATGATGAGGCTCACTGCCGCGGGCAAGAGCGCCAGAAGCCACGGCGCGCGCGGTCGTGTGGCGGGAGGGTGGAATTTTCGGCCGAGCAACGATTGAATCCGCATTCTAGGAACTCTTATCCGGGCGCAGCTATGCCGACCCGCTGCAGCCCTCGTCAAACCCAATTGATCAGGCTTAATTGTGCAGCAAAGATTGGCGGGAAGCACCTGTACCTAGGTACAGGTGCTCACCAACGTCACCTACCTGTACTCGGTCGGATTATTGCCGGTAAGGCAGCGTCAGTTTGGATTCAAGCGTTGGTCACGCTGAGCACGTTGCCATCGGGGTCCTTAAACCATGCCACGCGAGTGGATCCGCCGGGCACGTCTAATATTCCCAGCTCGTCCTGCTTGAATTTGGGATAGCGATTGAAGACCACGCCCTTGTCGCGCAGAGCTTTGACTGTGGCTGCCACGTCAGGAACGCAGAAGCCGAGTACTGTGTGCTCGTGCGCGGTGAAATCAGGCACTGTGGAAACACGCAAAGTTATTCCGCCAATGTTGAAGACGGCGGAGAAATTATCTTCGTAGGCTTTCGCCAGACCGAGTGTCTCGCCGTAGAACGCGGAGGAGCGCGCGCGGTCTCGCGTGCAGATTACAATTGCGGGCTTGGCAGCCTCAAGGATTCCCATTTGTTCTCCTTTTATTGAGGGGCGCGCCGCTTTTCGGATTTACGCAGCTCAATGATGGCGCATTCACGCCGCGGTTTTGGCGATCGCAAACCGTCGATAGGTTTCGACTGGTGGAAAATTAGATAGCGCCTCGCTACGCCGCGAGAATTCCCAGCGACTTGGCGACTTCCGCCATGATCTCGCCGGCTCGCACTAGCTCAGCGCGTTTGTGCGTCGCCGTAACGATCGCGCGCAGCCGCGCCTTGCCTTCTGCGACTGTCGGAAATCCAACGGCAGGGCGCGTAGACTCCAGCATCGAATAAGTTCCGCGAAAATTCAAATGCCTTCGCGGCTTCGCCTACATGCACTGGGCACGATCGGAGTTTCGCTGGTGCTAAATTTGAAACCGTGCTTTTTCAGCTGCGCTTGAAAAACTTGGTGTTCGCCCAGAGTTTTTTGACCAGGCGCTCGCCTTCCGGCGAATCCAGCAGAGTGAATGCCGCCTCGCACGCCGCCGCGGTCGCGGGCGGATGCGAAGTGGAAAATAGAAACGGCCGCGCGCGGTGGTACAAAAAATCGATCAGCTCCGCGAACCGCACACGTATCCGCCCATCACTCCGATGGCTTTGCTCAGCGTGCCTACTTGAATATGTACGCGGCCATGGCATACCGAGATGATCCACGGTGCCGCGTCCGCTGCGGCCAAGCACTCCTGAAGAGTGCGCGTCGTCAATCATCATGATGCAATTATATTTTTCCGCGAGATCGCAAAGCCCTTCAAGCGGCGCGATGTCGCCATCCATGGAAAACACGCCGTCTGTGATCAGCAGCTTGTGTCCCGGAAAAGATTTCGGTTTCCTTGCAGATGCGTTCGCAATCCGCCAGGTCGCGATGCTTGTAAATTTTGATCGCCGCGCGGGAAAGTCTGCAGCCATCAATAATCGATGCGTGATTCAGTTCATCCGAAATAATTAAATCTTCCTTGCCCAAAATGGCGGACACCGTGCCCAGCATTTGCGGTGAATCCGGATTGGAAAACAACGCAGGCTTCGGTGCCTTTGAATTTCGCGATTTGCTCGCTCAAGTTCCATGTGAATCGCCATCGTGCCGGAAATTGTGCGCACCGCGCCCGCACCCGCGCCATATTTCCGCACCGCTTCAATCGCGGCGCGCTTCAGCGCTTTGTGAGTGGTCAATCCAAGATAATTATTCGAGCTGAGGTTGATGACTCTTTGCCGTCGAAACGTAGCTTCCGGCCGCTGCTCGCCTTCGAGCACACGCAGGCTGAAATGCCGGCCTTTAGCTTTCATCTCTTCAATTTGTTCGTGCAGGAATCCCAGCGGATTTCGTGCGGGACTTGCAACCGTGGTGCTCATCTGATCTCCCAACTGGTTTTTGAGACTAAAAACGGTTTCGCTACGAAAGACGTTTAGCGAAGGTGTCCAGGAATAAAAAAAATTTTTCCCGCCAGGCCACCTTCAAGCATCCGAAACGCTTCCGTCAAATCGCTCAAACGGCATGCGCTCGGAAAACAGCGGCTCCAAATTCAGTTTTTTTCCTTTGAGCAGCGAAGTCATTTGCATCCAGGTCTCAAACATCTGCGGCCGTAAATTCCCAGCACCGTCGCGCCCTTAAAAATAACATCGTCCACCAGATCAAGCGTAACCGGCTCAGACGGCAGTCCGAGCAGAGACGCTCTTCCGCCCGCGCGCAACATTTGAAATCCTTGCCTGATTCCCGCGGGATGTCCGCTCATTTCGAGCAGGACGTCCACGCCGGCGCCGCCCGTAGCCGCGCGCACACGCTCCACAACATCTCCTGCGGTGGGATCGAGCGCTTCGTCCGCGCCCATCTGCAGCGCCATCGAGCGCCGGTCGCGCGTTCACTTCCGTTGTGAAAACGGTGTCGGAGCCGCAGGCCTTCGCCACCGCAATGGCCATCAAGCCGATCGGGCCGCAGCCCGTCACCCCCACGGTTTGCCCACGATTTCGCCGGAGAGCACCGTATGCACGGCGTTCCCAAGCGGATCCAGAATCGCGCCGTAATGTTCGGGAATTGCCGGATCATTTTCCAAATGTTGGAAGCGGGAATGTTGACGAATTCGGCGAAACATCCATCCCGGTCAATGCCAATAATTTCCAAATTCTGGCAAACGTGCGGCTGCCCATTCGGCATTGCCGGCAGTTGCCGCACACCACGTGCATTTCCGCGCTCACAAATTCGCCGGGCTTGATGTCGCTGACTTCTTCGCCGACGCGCTCGACCACGCCGCAGAATTCGTGCCCAAACGTCATTGGCGGATGAATCCGCGATGCCGACCAGCGGTCCCATCCGTAAATGTGCAGGTCCGTGCCGCAAATCGAAGCCGCGCTTACGCGCACCAACACATCGGTCGCTCCAATTTCGGGTACGGGAATGTTTTCGACTGCTGCGCCGCGTTCGGGGCGCACTTTCCGCAGAGCCTGCATCGTTCCAGTAGGCATCAGTTTACGCGGGTCCGCGCCCGCAATTCGCGAATGTTAGCACACGGCTCAACGCGCCCCAACTTTCGGCGCTCGCATCGCGCGACCGAGCGCCGTTTTTTCTGCTGGCGTTAATCGGCGAGTGGAACCCTTCGGCAAATCGCCAAGCTGTAGCGGGCCAATCGCGACACGAACGAGCCGCAACACTTCAGTTCCAACTTGCGCGAGCATCCGCCGAATTTGGCGATTCTTCCCTTCGTCCAAAACAATCGTCAGCCACGCGCTGCGCTCGCCTTCGCGAAGAATTTCCACGCTCTTCGCGCGCAACAATTCGGCAGAATCACGCACGCCCCGCCGCAATATTTCAAGCGCGTCGGCGGCGATGCTGCCAGAAATCTGCACATGATAAGTCTTGTCGAGATGCGTTCCCGGAGCGGCAAGCTGCGCGCCCCATTCCGAATCATTCGTCAGCAGCAACAAACCCTCGCTGGCTTTGTCGAGCCGCCCAACAGGCGCGATCCACGGTGTCTGCTCCGCCAGCAGCGAGTACACCGTGTCGCGGCCCTTCTCGTCCGACGCCGAAGTCACGATGCCTCGCGGCTTATTCAACATCAGATAAATTTTTGATTCCGCCGCGACGCGCACGCCATGGACTTCGATCCGGTCGCTGCCGATTCGTACCGGATGCTCAGCGTCGCGCCGCACAATTCCATTCAATCGCACGCGCCCTTCGCGAATTATTTCCGCGGCTTGCGACCGCGACGAATATCCCAGCTTCGAAAGCGCGCGAGCCAGCCCAATTCGCCGTCCCTCCGGCGCGCAGGACTTTTTAGGCTTGAGGTTGCGCCGCACGCGGTCCCGCCTACTTCACCTTCTTGATCACGCCAATCGATTCGAGCGCTTCAAGATATTCCCGAAACCATTTCCATCGGAATCGTCCCGTATTCGCTTGAGACGAGCGATGTAATCCGCGCGACTGGATTCTTGCCGTTCACGAAATTCAATACTTCGTATGCGTATTCGCTGCCGCTGCCCCGCAATCCGCGATAGGAAAACAGCGCAAGTTTCGCAGCCCTTTCAGCACCGTAGTGGTCTGTCAAGTAATCGTATCCGAAGACTGCCATCGGACCTTTTGCGGAACCAAATGCGTTCGATACTTCCTTCCCCTCCGAGAGACTCAAACCTATCGCTGGTATGTGGTCGCGGGCCAACGGCTCAAGTCGGCGGTCACTGAATTGATCGGATTCGCGTTTCAAATCGTTTTCGACGACGGCAAACTGTGAAATCGAACTGAATACACCTATCTCGTAGATAACTTGGCTGCGGATCAGCTCTGGGGACCCGGCCTTCTGCATTTCATCTTGAAGTTGAAGATTCTCTTGTGTCCGTCGCAGACTCGCCCGCTCGACAAGGTGCACGATGTCGGCCGCATCCTTCGCCCCCATCTGCGCCAAAAAATATCCACTAGCAGCCCCAATAAAACCCGCCCTCTTCAATTTCGTCGGATCGATATTCGCCGCCACATCTCCATCCGTATGAATGTACCGGTCCGGATAATCATTCATATAAATCGCGGGAATTCGAAACGCCCCCTCTTCATACACATCGTGATCGCTGCCCATGCTGTAATCCACCATCTCCGCTTGCAAAGCTTCCTTGCCGCCCTCGGGAGCGACAAACGGAAACGCTGCGTCGCCCGTTCCCGCATACAGACGCGCTTTCCTGATTCACGAATTCCCCAAACGCCGCTCCCACGTCATATACAAAAGACGGCAAACTCATCGGCCCGCGCGTCACATGAAAAATCGATTTCGTGATCGCCGCATTTCCTCCCACCATATCCATGTGGATCACCGCCTTGATCCGTTGCGCAAATTCAGGCTTGGCGTTCAGCAGCGTCGTCGTGCCTTCAATTTCCGGTGGCCAGATAAATCGCAACGTCCGCGCTGGTCGCGGCAAAATTCCCGCCGCAATTAATTTCTGCAGGGTGCGCGCAACTTCCAAAATCGTCACGCATCCGCTCGCATTGTCGTTCGCGCCCGGCCGCTGGTGATCCAGATGGCAGCTGAACGCGATTTCTTCATCGCGCAATTTCGGATCGCTGCCGGGAATCGTCGCCGTTACCACGCTCAGCACTCCCGGATGTTGCCCCGCCTTCACCACCGCGTGCATGTGAATCGGTTCGCCGTGAGCCAGCCGCTCGCGCAATCCGCGCGCAGTTTTCAGCGACACCATAAATGCAAACGTCGGCGTGCCTCCAAACGATTCCAAGTGTCCCCAACGAATCAAATTTTCATCTTCGCCCCACCACGCCGATCGCTGATTCTGCGCGTAGCTCACAATTCCCGCCGCGCCATGAAGTTCCACCGCGAGATGCTGCACGCCTCCCGGCTGCGCCGCCACCAGCACCAGTTTCCCGTGAACATCCTTCCCGGCATAATCCGATTCGCGAGTTCCCTCGCCCACGTCCACCAATTCCGCCGTCACATCTCCGCTCTCGCTATCTTCGGCAAGCGTCACCGGCATCGCTGACCAATCCGCCAGTTTCGCTGCTGGCACCCACGCGCCGCCCTGCTCGCGAAGTTCCCACAGCTCCGCGAACTCCGCATCCCATGCGCGCCGCGATTTCTGCGTTCCGTAAAATGTTCTTCCATCCGCGGGAAATTCTAGAATTTGCGCGTCCGTCAATCCGTACGCTTTCGCACGCTCAAGCACCAGCTCCGCCGCCGCGCGAAATCCTCGCGAACCGCGCACGCGATGTTCGCGCGTGATTCCCTCCAAATTTCTCTTCGCCGTCTCGCCCGAAAGTTCCTGATCCAGCGCGCCAACAATCGCGCTCGAAAGCAGCGGCGGTTTCTGCGCCTCCAACGGACGCGGCGTCTCCTGCGCGAACACAATTCCCGCGCTGCACGCCGCGCACATCATCAACATTCCAATTCGTCGCATCGAATTCCTCCGCACTCTCTTCATCTCACGCTAAGGCCCGCCATTCTAGAACGATTCGCTCCCGCCGGTTCTTTTTTCAGCGCCGCGACCAAGCTTCCGATACAATTCCCGCGTTCCGCACCAGTTCACGCGGAGCAGCGCGCAAATTCGCATCCCCAAATTTTTCCGCGCGCAAGGAGCGCTCTTGAGCTTCTCCGATCGTTGGCAGGAAATCCGCACCGGCTTCGAGCGCCCCTTCTGGGTCGCCAACATCAGCGAACTTTTCGAGCGGCTCTCCTACTACGCCGCATTTTCTTCGCTCGCCATCTATCTTCACGAGCGCCTCGCATTTCCCACCGCGCAAACTTCCAGCATCACAGGATTTTTCGGCGGACTCGTCTGGTTCCTCGCAATTTTCGGCGGCGCGCTCGCAGACAAACTCGGATTCCGCCGCGCACTTTCTCTCGCCTACTTCATTCTCGCCGCCGCTTATTTTCTTCTCGGCTCAATCGGCTCGCCCTGGTTCGCACCCGTGCGCCATTCGATTCCGCTCGTCTGGGTCGTGTGGGGAATTCTGGCGTTGCCCGCGCTCGGAGTTGCTCTCGTAAAACCAAGCGTCGTCGGCACCGTCGCGCGCTCTTCCAAAGAGAGCGCGCGCAGTATGGGCTACACGATTTACTACACGCTCGTAAATATCGGCGGCGCCGCAGGACCCTACGTCGCGAGCGTCGTCCACAAAAACGTCAGCATCGAAAATGTTTTTCGCATCGCCGCGCTTAGCGTGCTGCTCATGTTTTTTGGTGTGCTGCTATTTTTCCGCGAGCCCAAAAAAGTCACGGACACTCCGCCGCCCAGCATCGCCACCACCGCACGAAATTTTCTCACCGTCATCAGCAATCCGCGCTTCATGCTCTTCCTGATAATTTTTTCCGGCTTCTGGATCGTCTACTGGCAGCAATACATTGCGCTGCCACTTTTCATCCATGGCTACATCGATCCAAATGCAGATGTCGAGCGCATCCTCATCACCGACGCATTCTGCGTGATCTGCTTTCAAGTGATCATCACGCACATCACCAGAAAAATTCCCAGCTTCCGCGCGATCACCATCGGCACGCTGATTTCTTCCTGCTCGTGGTTGGTTGTTGCAGCGCGTCCCGCCATCTGGGCCTGCTTCGTTTCGCTCGCGATTCTTGCGCTTGGCGAAATGGTTCCTCCCCTCGCTATTACGAATATGTTTCGCGGCTCGCGCCGCCGGGGCAGCAGGGCACCTACATGGGTTTCGCGTTTCTGCCCATCGGAATCGGTTCGCTTGTTGGAGGTCCGCTTGCCGGCGTGATGATGCATCACTTCGCAGAGGTGCAGCACCGTCCTTATATTGTGTGGTGGTTTTTCTCGGGATTCGGAATCGCGTGCGCTGCGCTGCTGTGGATTTACGATCTCATCGTGAAGCCTGGCGCAGCTCCTGCGAAATAATTTCAAAAACTTTCGAAAATAAATTTTCTCGCCACGGAAAAAAACAAAAAGCCCTCAGGCTGCGTTCATGGCTTGCGCGCTTTGCCGAAACAAAACGCACACGATCCTGACGCGCCCGAGGGCTCCGTGAATTTCTTGAACGGCCCGCCTGCCCGGAGAAATTTCCCTCCGGTTATCGCGGCTAGGAACCGAGCACCGAATCCTTGAAGGATTTCGCTGCGCGGAGCCGCACTACGGTCTTGGCCTTGATCTTGATTGCTTCGCCCGTTTGCGGATTGCGGCCCATGCGCGCCTTGCGGTGCGCCTTTACCGCGCGCCCGATGTTCGGGATCACAAATTTGCCCGCGGCGCCTTTGCATTCCTTCACGGCCAGATTAAACAGTTCTTCGAAAAACGAAGCCGCTTGTTTCTTCGAGATCGGCTTTTCTTTCGTGCCAACCTTTTCGGCAATCGTTGCCACGATCTTGCTCTTGCTCATCGGCTTAGCCATCTATATTGAATCTCCTTGAGTTTTATTTTTGAAGCCTGAAAATTTTTTGGCTCCCGGATGGGGTGTTGAGCCGGGTGCGACTATAGCCGCCATCGGCGCGAAGCGCAAGCGAAAACGTTAAAAAACCCGCATGAATCGCAGGTTCCGCGACAGGTGCTTTTCCGGTCATGTGCGCGATGTGCATTTTGCGGATTTTATTTGGCGTCGATTCGAGCAAATTTCACAGTTTCAGGCTCAAATTTCTTTTGTTCCCACCCGACAAGCCGCTCCTTTTTTGCTATTCTCTCCGTTCTTACTAAGCCAGTTCAATTTGTCCTTTCGCAATTTGAACCGAGGAGTTCGCCATGTCCACCTGGTCCGATCTTGAGCGCAGAATCAGCGAGCGCATCGCGCTTGCCCGCCGCCCCGTCGCCGTCGCATATCTCGACGCGCCTCCCGCCGGCATCGAAAAATTTTCCGGCACCGAGCCATCCGGCTGCAGCTTCTGGCGCCTCGCCGCATTCGGCCACGCGTTTTATACCGTGCCCGCCGACCACTACAATTGCGCCGTCGGCAGCTACACCCACAACATTCCGCTTTCGCCCGAGCGCGAAAAAGAAACCGAACAAACTCTCGGCATGATGTTTGGCCTCGGCTACATCAAGCCCGAAGAAGTTCCCGGCATCCCGCGCCTGCCAAAAACCCCGAATGTGATCGCCTACGCGCCGCTCGGCGAAACTCCCGTCGCGCCCGACGTGGTTCTCTTCGCGTGCAAACCATCCGCGGCCATGCTGCTCAACGAAGCCACCATCCGCGCGGGCATCGGCGGCGCATCTCCCGCCCTCGGACGCCCCACCTGCATGGCGCTGCCCGCTTCGATCGCCACCAGCGCATCGCAAATGAGCCTCGGCTGCATCGGCAACCGCGTCTACACCGGCCTCGGCGACGACGAGCTCTACATCGTGGTCCCCGGCAAATCCCTCGAAAAAGTGGCCGCCGCACTGGAAACCATCGCCACCGCCAACGCCGCAGTAGCCGATTACGCCCGCGGCCGCAAATCCGACCTAGCTACGATCTAGGGTTGCGCGAGAGGACAAGTTTTCAAGTCCCGAAATCGAATTTAGTAAAATTTTGGTTGGGACCCACCCCCACGTCAATTCTCTTACTTTTCGCGTATCTTATTGATTCTGGGCCATTTATGAAGAAATCTTGGTACGATAAGTGGCCTTGAGATGACATAGTTTCGGTATTATTCAAGGCGTTTGGCTCAGGGGTACGGCACCCCATTGTTTTTGTAAAGTGATGATTCTAATAAGGTTATCTAGTACTATTACTAAAAAGTTGTTCATTCTAAAAGACTTAAGGTCATTTTCGGGGCCTTTTTTGAGGTGGTTTTGGGGTAGTACCAAAACTATGCTCTTGCCGGACGTCTCGAAAACCGAGCGGGCTACCGAACACGGCCGCGACGACGAAGGCTAAGGCTTTCACCGCAGAGACACAGAGGACACGGAGATTTCCCGGCGGCCGGGTGAACTATCGGTATTCGGATGGTTGCCGTTGGACAGCAAACTTCACCTTCTTACGGCATCGGAATGGGCATAGCTCGCGCGGGCTGTGGCTGGCGCAAGTGGCATGGGAAGTCCGATGGAAATTATGAGGTCAGTTTACCTTGAGAATACGTAGAAGTCAAGATAAATGTGCGGTCGCCACGCAGGCTTAGCGTGTTAGATACGGGGACACTTCAATGTTCTTTTCGCCCCTTGGAGGCTCGCTGCTCCGCAAGGCGGCTAATTGCTAGCCATCCGTAATCGTGAAACGACTTACCGCTGCTGCATCGAGTAGCCATGTCGGAGACGAGAGCTCCGCAGCTTGCCAACAGAAAACTGCATGTTTCCTGGAATCGCTGTAAGTGACAACGTTTCGAAGACACTAGGTCTATTTGCATCGGGTCTAATCTCCAGTGTTCACAGATGCGCTCATCTACCGTTCCCCAGCTCTCTTCGATCCGATAGCGAAGTGTTTCGACTGACTTTTCAATTGAAACGAGGAAGTGCAGCGCGGGCAATCGAAATCGCGGCCGCGAGTGTTATTTGGGAGGACGGACAAAGAATTCGAGGAGCAGGACGGACAAAATAATTCCTCGGCAGCCCAGGCTTCTGTGGCGACCCGGGCACGCTGAGAAGCGCTTTTATAGTTGGAGAGGAGATTGGTTGGGATTTGGAGGTGCACCGCAGAATTAGATCACGGTTCCTGCGCCAAATAAATCTCCGTTTGCGTTTTGATTACGAAGAGGATTTCTAGATTGCCGCGGGGGCTGGCGCGAAATCGAGTCCAGGCGTCGTCCATTGAATTTGCCGCGATTGAAAATATGACTTCGCGGCGGATCGCTCCTACAAAATGGAAGTTGAGTTCCGTGTGAACGATCCGAGTTGAACTTTGTAAAGCCATGGACACAAATTTCGTGTTACTTGATCGATCCACGAAATGGACATCGAGATCAAGATCATTCGACAAAATTACTGTTCCAATTTGAACCACTACTAATTCGGCGACGACGCGCGCTAAGCCCAAATCAATCGAAGAATTTTCGAGTTCAAATGAAATCGCGAGCCTGCCGAGCCGCAGCGCTGCGATCAGAGTGGTGCCGCCTCCCATAAATGGATCGAGGACCAAGTCGCCTTTTGCTGAGGAGGCGAGGAGGATGCGTTCGAGGAGGGCTAGCGGTTTTTGGGCGGGATGTTTGCCGAATTTCTTTTCCCAAGTTTCTGGCGGCTTGATTTCCCAAACGCTTTTCATTTGCTTGCCGTGGTTGATGGCCTTCATGGATTGATAGTCGAAGGTGTGGCGGCTTTTTATGTTTTTCGCGGCCCAGATAATTGTTTCGGTGGCGTGGGTGAAATAGCGGCAAGAAAGATTTGGCGGCGGATTGGGCTTGACCCAGGAAATATCGTTGAGAAGTTTGAAGCCGAGTTGCTGCATGGCGAAACCGACGGAGTGAATTACGTGGGCGGTGCCGCTGACCCAGATCGTTCCGTTTGGTTTGAGGACGCGCTGGCAGGCGGCTAGCCATGCGCGATTGAATTCGTGATTTTCTTCGGCGCCTTTGGATTTATCCCACGCGCCTTTGTTTACGCTGACCATGCGTCCTGCATGGCAGGTGATTCCGCCATTGGAGAGGAAGTAGGGAGGGTCGGCGAAGATCACGTCAACGCATTCCTCGGGCATGGCGGGAAGGATTTGGAGGCAATCGCCCTGAAAAATTTGGATGTGGTGTTTGGCGTCTTCGAATGCGGGTTCGAGAGGGACGAGGCGGTGTCCGTTGCGCGAACCGGGAGAGCGGGGTTTCGCGCCATTGGAATGCGATTGAGAAGAGGTCATAGGGATTGATCAATTGGGATCGTTGATCGCGGGGTAAAGGAAGTCAAGTTGAGAGGGAGGGTTTTCGGACCGTGGAGGGATGAGGATTGAAGAGGGGAAATTTAGGTCAAAGTCCGCATCCTTGTCCGCGCAGGCGGACAAGGATGCGGCACCCGGGAAAGGCGAGATCCTTCGGGCATCCTGATCGGATGCCTCTCAGGATGACGGCGCGGGCTTCGGGCGGAGGCAACGGCGCCAATGCGGAGATTGGCGTTCCCGGGGACGCTACAGCGCGGCTAGGTTTTGGTAGAAGTTGGCTACGGATTTGATGCCGCCGTAATAGTTCTCGAGGGAGAGGTGCTCGTCGGGGGCGTGGGCGTTTTCGTCTGGAAGGCCGAAGCCCAGGAGGACGCAGGGGATTTTGAAGAGGTCGGAAATTTGGGTGACGAGGGGAATGGAGCCGCCTTCGCGGATGAAGACGGCGCGCTTGCCGAATCCTTTTTCCAATGCGTCGTGCGCGGCTTCGAAAAATGGATGCGTATAGGGAGCGATCCAGGGTTTGCCTTCGCTGTGCACTTCGAATTTCATGGTGACGGATTTCGGGAGCAGGGCGCGCAGATGCTTTTCAACTTGCTTGGTGATTTTTTTCGGGTCTTGATTGGGAACCAGACGGCACGAGAATTTCGCGTAGGCTTTTGAGGGGATAACCGTTTTCGAGCCTTCGGCGGTGTAGCCGCCCCAGATGCCATTTAATTCCAGGGTGGGGCGGCACCACAGGCGCTCTGGCACGGTGTAGCCTTTTTCGCCGCTAAGCGCGGGCGAGCCGACATTTTTCTTGAAGTCTTTTTCTTTGAAAGGCAGCTTGGCCAGCAATTTTTTTTCGGCGGCGGAAAGTTTTGCGACGTCGTTATAAAAACCGGGCACGGTGACGTGGAAATCTTTGTCGTGCAGCTTTCCGAAAAGTTCGCAGAGAATCGTGAGCGGATTGGGAGCGGCGCCGCCGAAAACTCCGGAGTGCAAATCCTGCGCGGGGCCGGTGAGCTCGATCTGATAGTAGGCCAGGCCGCGGAGAGCGTAGGTGATGGAAGGAACTCCAGGCGCGAGCATGCTGGTATCGGAAACGATGAGCGCATCGGAGGTGAGTTTGGATTTATTTGAAATTACGAAATCGGTGAGGTTGACGCTGCCCACTTCTTCTTCGCCTTCGATCATCACTTTGATGTTGATGGGCAGCTTGCCGGAATTTTTGAAGAGCGCTTCGAGCGCGGCGAAGTGAATGTGAATCTGGCCTTTGTCGTCCGCGGTGCCGCGGCCGAAAAGATTTCCGTCGCGGACGGTGGGCTCAAATGGCAGGAGTGGTCCAAAGATTTAGCGGCTCAGCCGGTTGCACATCGTAGTGGCCGTAGAAAAGCACGGTGGGTTTGCCGGGAGCGTGGAGCGATTCACCGTAAACAATAGGATGCATTTTCGTGGGCACGATTTCAACTTTGTCGAAGCCCACGGCGCGGAGCTTGTCGGCCACCCATTTTCCGGCGCGCTCAACATCGGGCTTGTGCTGCGATTGCGTGCTGACGCTGGGAATGCGCAGGAGTTCGCAGAGATCCTGCAAGTTGGCGTCGCGGCGGCCGTCGATGTACTGGTTAAGGTCCATTGTGCGCTCCGGTGCGTGCGAAAGATTTGACCAGACATTCTACGGAGGCGGAGAAAGGAGAACAAGCGCGGCGGAAGAGGAAGCGTTGTACTTCGGTACAGGGTGTGCCCGATTGGAACATTCTGACGGAGTACCGTTGACCGGCGCGGCGTGCGGAACGAGCATGGCTTTGTTATGCCAACTACAACCGAACCGACAGTTAGTTTCGAAACAGCGCCGCGCCGAAGCACACGCGTCTTCATGAGCGTGCGCGTGGTGGTGAGCGGAAAAAATTTGATGGGCAAGAAATTCAGCGAGGCGTGCCGCACGATTGTGATCAACGCGCACGGCGGGCTGGTGTTCCTGAACCAGGAGCTGGCGGACGGCGCGATGCTGGTGATTTCGAATCCGCTGACGCAGGAAGAGCTGGAATGCCGCGTGGTTTTTCTGGGCGAGCTGGGCGACAAAGGCATGAGGGTGGGGCTGGAATTTTTGACGCCGTCGCCGCACTTCTGGGGAGTGGAATTCACTCAGAAGGAATGGGTGGAGAAAAAAGCGGCGCCGCAGGATGAAGGCGTACAGCACCGGCAACCAGAGCAGCAGCAAAATTCGAATTAATTTTCGATAGTTCCCTTTCTGAGTTTTCCACCTTTAGCGAGATGATTTTCTTTTGTTCGCGGCGCGCTGCCGAGCGTTTGCGCGATTCTGCGTTTCTGCGCGTCTAAATTATTGCGCGCGATTTTCCTTCACGTAATCTTCACACGCGACGCCGATGATGATGGATTGGCTTCGCCGCGCGCGACAATACTTCCATGCAGAAACAGCAGACAATTCTGATCGCTGAGGATGAACGGAAAGCCGCGGACACTTTGCGGTTGTATCTGGAGCACGCGAATTATCGCGTGTTGATCGCGCACGATGGAAAGTCAGCGCTCGCTACTGCGCGCGCGGAGAATGTCGATCTCGTGCTGCTCGATTGGATGCTTCCTTCGTTGAGCGGGATCGATGTGTGCCGCGCGGTGCGCGCGGAATCTGCAGTGCCGATTGTGATGCTCACGGCGCGCACAACCGAAGAGGAGAAACTGCGCGGACTGAATCTTGGCGCGGACGATTACATTACAAAACCGTTTAGTCCGAGAGAAGTTGTGGCGCGAGTGAAGGCTGTGTTGCGCAGATCGGCGCGTGAAGACAGTGCGGCGATTCGCGGCGTGATCATCAATGTTGGCGATGTGCGACTGGATGCTGCGCGACACGAAGTATTTGTTGGCGGCACGCGAATGGATTTAACACCGACGGAGTTTCGGCTGATGGAAGTATTTCTGCGCGCGCCCGGTCGCGCGTTTCGGCGCGACGAGTTGATCGCCCATGCGTTTGGCGATGAGAGCGACGCGCTTGATCGCACCGTCGATGCGCACGTGAAGAATCTGCGCGCGAAGCTCTCGCGGCGAGGCGGGCGCGGCTGTGCGATCGAAACTGTGCATGGAATTGGATACAAGTTTTGCGCGGGCGCGAGTGAGCGCGATGAGTAGCTTGCGCAATCGATTGCTGCTCGCAATGCTCGCAGTTGCGGGCGTGACGCTCGCGCTTGCTGCGCTTGTGTCGACGCGCGTGGTCACGACAGAAGTGCGCGAATTCGCGCGTGTGCCGATCGAAGCAAATGCTCCGCCGGATACCGGTGAAGCTGTGAGGTCGCTGGAGGAATATTACTCGCGTGCGAAAAACTGGGATGGAATCGTGGCGACACTTGCGCAGATCAGCGCGAAGACTAATCGACGCGTGCTGATTGTCGATGTTGCAAGTAGGTTCGTTGCGATCGCTCCCGAATCGTTGGCGAAGACACGCGTTGAATTCGGACCGGATGATGCGCTGACAATCGAAGCGACGAGCGCGGGCGGAGTGCAAAAGGCGCAATTTGTTGGGCCGCCGCGCGCGGCGCTGCGCGATTCTGGCGGCGCTGAGATCGGAACGATGTATTTGTTGCCGCGCTCCGAGGCGAAGGAATTGGAGAGCGCTGCGCCGCGTATTGTGACGCCACGCGCGATTTTGTGGCGGCTTGTACCTGCATTGATTGCGATTCTGCTGCTCGCGATGGCAGCAACATATTTGGTGTCGCGGCAAATACTTCTGCCGCTGGAATCGATGCGGAAAGCGGTCGATGAGATGCGCGGCGGAAATCTGGCGCAACGTGTGGACGTGAAATCGCGTGATGAGATTGGCGAACTCGCGAGCGCGTTCAACGATATGGCTGCAAATTTGGCGCGAGTGGAGCAGGCGCGGCGCGACATGATTGGCGACGCAGCGCACGAATTGCGAACACCTCTCACGAATATTCGCTGCCAGTTGGAAGCGGTGCAAGACGGACTTGCAGCAGCGAACGCCCAAACTGTTGCGTCGCTGCATGACGAAGTGATGTTGCTCGGGCGGCTTGTAGATGATTTGCGCGACCTTGCGCTCGCGGATGCGGGTCAACTTGCGATGAGTCGTGAGATGGTTTCGATGGAGGAAGTAATTCGCGGCGCGGCGAGTTCGATTGCACCGAGAGCAAAGAGTGCGAATGTTGCGATGCAGATTTCGGTCGCGGAGAAGTTGCCGCTGATTTCGGGAGATGCGGCGCGGCTTGCGCAAGTGTTGCGCAACTTGTTGGAAAACGCGCTGGCGCACTCGCCAAGCGGCGGCACGATCGTGATTGAGGCTTTAGCGACAGGGAAAGAATTGCTGGTGAGCGTGCGCGATTCTGGACCGGGAATTCCTGCAGAGCACTTGCCACGCATCTTCGAACGGTTTTATCGCACTGATCCTTCGCGATCGCGCGAATCGGGCGGAGCAGGACTTGGCCTCGCGATCGTGCGGCAAATTGTGAACGCGCACAGCGGCCGCGTTTGGGCAGAGAACTTAGCGACTGGCGGCGCGATATTCTTCGTCGCGCTCCCAATTATATTCAGCGAATGTGAACACGATCGCGAACGGTAGACCTTCACAGAAACTTCACAGCGATAGACCAATATCGTTTTGCGATGCAACCGCATCGCGGAGGATACAAGCATGCGAATTGGCAGGCTGTTGTTTGCAGTCGGAGTATTTGCGGTCGCGTTGGGATTTTCACCGCACGCATCGTGGGCGCAGGGAAAACTTCCGGATACGGCCGCGGGAAAACGCGTGGCCTCGTATGTGGAAACGTTTAATTCCGGGGACGACGCGAAGATGGAAGCTTGGTCGCAGGCAAACATGACTGCGGCCGGGCTGAAACGCCATACGCCGCAGGAGCGCGCGGACATGTTTCGCCGAATGCGCGGCGATATGGAAACAATCGACGTGAAGAGCGTGGAAAATCAGAACGGCACTTTGCAGGTGACGATGCATACAAAGAAGGACGAGCTGTTCTTCTTCACGTTTGAGTTCGACATGGGAGACTCTACCAAAGTATCAGGCTTGCGGGTTCAATCAGCCGAAGGCGGAGAGGGGGCGCAGAATAATTCTGGGCCTCCCGCCGCCGCTGTAGCGGCCGATCCCGCGGCGCAACTTGCCGATTATGGGGACCGCATCGCAAAATTGGGATTCACTGGAGCGGCGATCACGGCGAAGGGTGACAAGATACTTTTCGAGAAGGGATTTGGGATGGCGGATCGTGCGAAGAAAATACCGAACACTCCGGAGACTGTGTTCAATATTGGATCTAATACAAAGGATTTTACTGCCGTCGCGATTCTGCAACTTGAAGCGGCGGGAAAATTGCGCGTTGAAGATCCAATCTCGAAATATTTCAAGGATGTTCCGCAGGACAAGGCCGGAATCACAATACTGGAATTGCTGAAACACACGGCGGGACTCGAAGAATATTCGGGGCCGCAGGGCGCGGGAGATTACGAGCCGGTGTTGCGCGACGAATTCTTACATCGAGAGATGCGTTCGGAACTGGTGAGCAAACCAGGGGAGCAAATGCATTACTCAAATGCTGGATACAGTTTGCTGGCGGCGATTATTGAATTAATGAGTGGAAAATCTTACGACGAATATTTGGACGAGAATATTTTTCAGCCGCTGCACATGACGCATACCGGATTTGTGATTCCGCACTGGAAATCGGAAGAGCAAGCGCACGGATATCAGGACGGAGAGGATTGGGGAACTGTGACGGGCCATCCCCATGCGGCGGATGGAGCGTATTGGAATTTGCGCGGGAACGGCGGAATGCAGTCGACCTTGCCGGAGATGATGAATTTTTACCGGACGTTGTGGAGCGACACATTTTTGCCGAAAGCGGAGAGGGAGAAAATGTTTCCGCTGAGCGGACCTTTGGCGCTCGCAGGGAGCAATGGAATTTTCTTTTTCGTTTACACGTACGATCCGGCGGAGCGCGTTGCTGCGATTGTCGCGTCGACAGATTCGGCTATGCCAGGTGAGCATGTGAGCCGCGACATTTTTCGACTGGCGGAAGGGCGAGAGATCACAATGCCGCCGCACGTGGTATCCGCTAGGGATGAGAATTTGGCGCGGATGACGGGAGCGTATGAGATCGCGCCGGGATCAAGTTTTCGCGTGACCGCGAGTGATGATGGATTACGGATTTTGGCGCAGGGACAGGAAGCTACGAGCGCGTTTTTCGCGGGGACAACGGCGAAATCCGAACGCGCGATGGCGTTGAACTCGCGAGCGAAATCCATTTATGAAGCGGTGATGCACGAAAACTATGGGCCGCTTTCTGAAGCGATCGGGCGAGAAATGCCGCTCGAACGAGTGACGGCGAATAATCAGAAACGCGAAAAGAATTTGGAGGAACAATTTGGCGCGCGCAAGGGATTCGACGTGCTGGGCACTGCACCGACCGGCAGGCAAGGAACGTTCAAAACGCAGATTCGAATCGATTTCGAGAGGGGTTCGGCGGTGCTGGAATACGTTTGGGAAGGAGATCAGATTGTTGGAGTTGGAATTGCGGAGGGAGCGGCAGGAGTGTTGTTTTATCCAGTATCCGCGATGGATTTTGCTTCGTATGATTTTGCGAGCGGCGCGAGTGTGCAGGTGAGTTTTGTAAATGACAGCAGCGGAAAACCTGTTCGTCTTGAGATTGGGAATGGCACACAACGCAATACAGCGAAGCGTGTTGAGTAGTTGCGAATTTCTGAATTTAAGATGAAATATAGATCGGTGATTGAAGAAGTCAAAGCCCGCACCCTTTGAGTTCAAAGGGCGCGGCACCTCAACGATAGGTCAAAAGCCGCACCCTTCAACACCAAAGGATGCGGCACCCCGACGGACAGGCCACAGCCAGGAATGGCTGCGCTACTGTGGTTCGTTGACAGGTTGATGCGGAGCGGTCAAGCTGTGGTTGGGCAGGACGGCTCGGCGGGGCTTGCCCCGCCTATACGCGAGAGATTCGACAATTTCGATTTATTGGGAGGGATGGGGCTATGAAGAAAATTAGTTGTCTGGGTGGGATTTTACTTTTTGCATGTGCGGTGGGAATTGCGCAGAGCGGAAGTTCTACGGTGATGCACAAGCCGGTTGTGGTGGATATGAAGGATGCGCAAGGCAACAGCGTGGGCAGCGTTACGATTTCGCAGGCGGATCATGGTGTGAAGCTGCAACTGAATTTGAAGCATCTGCCGCCGGGAGTGCATGCGATACACATTCATACGACTCCGACATGCACCGCTCCGGATTTCAAATCGGCGGGCGGGCATTTTAATCCGGACGGCAAGCAGCACGGAAGCGAGAATCCAATGGGTCCTCATGCGGGAGACATGCCGAACTTCACGGTGAATGCCGATGGCACGGCGACGAGTACCGTGACCGACATGAATGTGACGATGGGAATGGATCCGCATTCGATATTCACGAATGGCGGAACGGCGCTGATGATTCACGCAAAGGCGGACGACATGAAGACCGATCCGACCGGTAATGCTGGGGATCGGATTGCTTGCGGCGTGATTAGCGGCGGAAACTAAATACGCCGAGGAAGAAATCTGGAGTTCGCGAGGTCCGGGCGCCGCACAGATAAATCATCTGTGTGGCGCCCGAATTAATCCGACCCTGCATTTCCGACGATCGACAAATCGAAAAGTCAAAAACCGCACCCTTGGACTGCAAAGGGTGCGGCACCCGTTAAGTCAGAGGCGGAGAAAACCCACACGCGACTACGGCGTGTGAGGCGCCCGACGGGTAGGGCAAGCCCTACCCCTACGACGGCTAAACGAAATTCAACAGCGGCTTGGGGATGTGCGGGACGCGCAGTAAAGTCAAAAGCCGCACCCTTAAACACCAAAGGGTGCGGCACCCACTAAGTCAGAGGCGGAGAAAACCCACACGCAACTACGGCGTGTGGGGCACCCGTTCCGGCACCCGAAACGGAAACTGCGTTTGCTATTGAATGCGCTGGGGTTGGGAACTGCGGCCTACCAGGGCTTCGAAGATGGCGAGGACGTGGCGGCGAAATTCGACCATGCGACTTAGGATGTCGCGGAGCTGAGGTTCACGTTCTGCTTCGCGGTGCCATTTGGCGAGGACCTCGGCGGGCACAGCGATATCGCGGCGAAGATTTTCGGCGCTGTGGCCGCGGAGAAAGAGCCCGTAGAAAAACGCGGCCTCGCGCTGGGGATAATCGAAGTCGCGAGCAGTACTTTCCGGCGTGTAGACGTTCTGTTCCATGGCCGAAGAAAAAGGAAGTTTACCTAAAACGCGATTCGCGTCAAGTCCTTGTCCGGATTGTCTGCTCGAATCGCTCATTTCAAGTCTCGGCGCGATATCAGCTCCGTTATTGGATGCTCCTCGCTTTTTCGGGTGGCCGGTTGGAGCGGGCGAAATCGCGGAGGACGGAAACATTGGGGCCGTAAGCTCCAATGCGGCCTGCGTCGACCGGCAAGCCCATTCGTTCGGCCAGATCCAAGTTGATTCCAGCGTCGTCGAGTTCAGAGAGGCTGAAACCGGCGGCAGGCAGTATGCGGTTTGCGTCCGATGGATAGACCGGGCGTGGAGGGCGGCGCCGATTCCAGGGCCGCTTTGAGAGCTCGAAGAACTGTTGCCAGTCTCGCTTTACCCACATTTTCGGTTCCTCCCGTGTTACGGGAAGCTCGTTTAGCTTCAGATGCTGCCAGTCGCTCGGGGGTCGCTTTTGCTTCACACTACCGCCCGAGTTATTGGTAATACGCTTCCGAGGCGCAAAGCGTCCATAGAAACGTAGTACGGTATTTCGTAGGCGTAACGTACCTGGCCCATTGGATATACGCGTCAGTGTGGTGCGCGGATGTTGCCGCGCGGGTGTACGCGCGAATAAAACGCAGGGTTGCTTGCAGTGGAGAGCAAAGGCGAAGCGGCCGGTATACAATTCTGGCTACAACCTACAGATATGGCTAAGACTTACATCGTCGTGCACTACCACGAGCTGTGGCTCAAGGGCGGAAACCGCCGCTTTTTCCTGGGCAAGCTGATCACCGGCCTGAAGCGGGCTCTGGAAGGTGCGGGGCTGGAGAAGATGCATTGCCCGGGCGACAGAATTCTGCTGCAACTGCGCGATGGGGCGTCGGTTGATGCGGCGATTGAACGGATCAAGCGCGTGGGTGGAATCGCAAATTTTGCGGTGGCGCGACAACTCACGAGAGCGGAAGCCGAGAAGGATTTTGACGCGGTGTGCAGGTTGGCTTGGGACGAAATGGCGCCGGAAAAATTTGCGACATTTGCGGTGAGATCAAAACGATCGGACAAATCTTTTCCGCTGCGGACTGCGGAGATCGAGCCAATGGTTGGCGGATATCTTCTGGACCGGCTGCGCACGGAAGGACGCGAAGTGGGAGTGAATTTGGACGCGCCGGAATTGACTTGCAGAATCGAAGTTACCAAGACTTCGGTGCTGGTGTATGCGCGGAGAATTGCTGGACCGGGAGGATTGCCGCCAAACACCGGCGGGAGAATGGTGTGTCTACTTTCTGGAGGATTCGATTCGGCGGTGGCGGCGTACAAGATGATGCGCCGCGGGGCGCACGTGACGTTTGTACATTTTTGGGGCGGGGGCGGACAGGCGGGCGAATCTTCGGCGCATGTGGCGCGCGAGCTGGCGCGAACGCTGACGCCGTGGCAATTCACTTCAAAACTTTATCTTGTGCCGTTTGAACCGATGCAGCGCGAAATTGTGCAGCACGCGCCGGAAACATTTCGAGTGCTGTTGTACCGGAGACTGATGCTGCGGATCGCGGAGCAATTTGCGTTTCGTGAACAGGCGCTGGGAATTATTTCAGGAGACAGCCTGGGACAAGTTGCTTCGCAGACACTCCAAAATATGGGAGCGGTGGGAGCGGTTGCTCGGCTGCCGATTTACCGTCCACTGGCCGGAGACGATAAGCTGGAGATCATGGCGCTGGCGCGGCAGATTGGGACGCACGATATTTCCGCAGAACCGTTTCATGATTGTTGTCCGGTGTTTATGCCGAAGACTCCTGCGTTGTATGCGACTGCGGAAGATTTGGATCGGGCTGAGGCTGCGCTGGATATGCCTGCGCTTGTGAAGCGCGGGCTTGATACGGTCACGCTAGAGCGGTACAGACTAACGAATGGAGTTGTTGAGAGTTTCGTCTCTTTGCGGAAAGCCACGGCGTAAGATTTTCACGCGCATGTTTGTGTGTTGAAGAACCCTGGGTGGGGCAAGCCCCACCCGTACGGGGCCCTGCGTGAGGGCGAGACTAACCTGACCGGACTGTTGCGGCGAGTTGGTGATAGGATTCTGCGCAATCTTTCGAGTGTTTGATAATTCCTGCCGGTTACGATTACGCGAGGGCCAGAGATGCGCGGATTGATGATGGATTTTCCGCTTACGCTGCCAACGATTCTGGAGCGTGCGCACACGGTGTATCCGCGCGTTGAAATTGTGTGGCGGAAGCCTGACCGGACGATTTCGCGCTATACGTTCGGCGATTTCTACAAACGCGCGATCGCGCTGGCGGAGGCGTTGACGCGCGCGGGACTGAAAAAAGGCGATCGAGTTGCGACGCTGATGTGGAATCACGAGACGCATCTCGAAGCGTACTTGGGAGTTCCTAGCGCGGGCGGGGTGCTGCACCCACTTAATTTGAGGCTGCATCCCAGTGAGCTTGCGTTCATCGCGAATCATGCCGAGGACCGATTTTTGATTGTGGACGACGCGCTGCTGCCGTGCTTGGAGAGTTTTCGAAAAGAAGCGCGCTTCGAGCGAATTTTTGTGGTGCCTTACTGCGGTGACGCAGTGAAGCACGATTTCGAAAACTACGAAGCGCTGCTGAGCACGGCCCGCGGCGAATTCAAATATCCAACGATGGATGAAAATGACGCAGCGGCGATGTGTTACACGTCTGGCACGACTGGGCGATCGAAGGGAGTGGTGTATTCGCATCGCGCTCTGGTGCTGCATTCTTTTGCGGAATCGGTGGGGGATGCATTCGGAATCCAGCATCAGGACACGATGCTGCTAAACGCGCCGCTATTTCACGCGAACGGGTGGGGCCTGCCATTTACAGGAGTGATGAACGGCGCAAAATTTGTTTTGCCTGGGCCTCACCTGGACGCGGCTAGTTTGCTGGAATTAATTGTGGAAGAAGGCGTCACCGTCGCGTGCGGCGTGCCGACTGTTTGGATCGGAGTGCTGGAGGAATTAGAGAAGCATCCGGAGAAATGGAAATTGAAACACGAACTGCGTGCGACCGTGGGAGGCACGGCTCCTCCTGAGGCGCTGATTCGCGCGCTGGACCGCCACGGAATTCACATCGTGCATTTGTGGGGTATGACGGAGACCGCTCCACTGGCGACAACTGGTGGAGTTCGCACGCACATGCGCGATTGGCCCGACGAGGAAAAATATACGGTGCGCGCGCAGCAAGGATGTCCGGCGCCGTTTGTTGAACTGCGCGTAACACGCGATGGCCGCGAAGTTCCGCGTGATGGGAAAACCGCGGGGGAGTTGGAAGTGCGCGGGCCGTGGGTGGCGTCTGCGTACTACAACATGCCCGAGGAGAAAAATCGCTGGACGGCGGATGGATGGCTTCGCACCGGCGATGTGGCGTGCTGGGATGATGAAACGCGAATACATCTGGTGGATCGAAGCAAGGATTTGATCAAGTCTGGCGGGGAATGGATCAGCTCGGTGGATTTGGAAAATGCGCTGATGGGACATCCGGCGGTGCGAGAGGCGGCGGTGATCGGCGTGTCACATCCGAAGTGGCAGGAGCGTCCGCTGGCGGTGGTGGTGCTGAAAGATGGAATGAGCGCGACATCGGATGAACTGAAGGAATTTTTGAGCGCGCGATTCGCGAAGTGGCAACTGCCGGATGCGTTTGTGTTTGAGAGCGCGATTCCGAGGACGTCTGTAGGGAAATTTTTGAAGAGCAAGCTGCGGGAGCAGTATGCGGGATGGAAGTGGGAGTGACGGGGGGATTGACGCGGGGCTTGAATTAGTGTATATACATAAATGTTTACGTGGGATGACAACAAGGCGCGCAGCAATGAGAGGAAACACGGCGTCTCATTTCAGGAGGCATTGAGCGCATTTGCCGATTCAAAAGGATTGGAATGGCAAGACGAGGAACATTCAGAGTCTGAGGATCGATTTATGAGAGTTGCGCGATCATCAGAGGGGCGCGTCCTATTTGTAGTTTACGCAGTATGGAGATTCGACGATGAGCAAGAAACCATCCGCATCATCAGCGCGCTCAAAGCGAGCCGTAAGGAACGCAAGGCCTACGCCGGATAGCGAGATCGATTTTAGCGATATGCCCGAAGCGACTGACGAGGAACTGAAAAGGGCGCGACGGGTGGGCCGACCGACGACTGGATTTGCAAAACATTTGATTGCAATCCGAATGTCGCCAAATCTACTTGCACGATTGCGGCGGCTGGCGGAGAAGAAATCGAAGCCTTATCAAACATTGATCCACGAAATCTTGGAGCGAGCGACGCGCAAAGTGGCTTGAGCATTCAGGTGCGGTAGCTGGCGTTGATGTGGACGTATTCCGCGGTGAAATCGCAGGTCCAGTAGCGAGCGCGAGATTTTCCGGCGCGCAAATCCATGACAATCGGAACTGTGGCGCTCATTAATTTTTCGTGAGCGGCGCCTTCGTCGAATGGGAGCGCGCGGCCGCGTTCGTAAACGTGGATGCCTGCCATGCGGATCGCTGCGCGTTCGGGACGAAACGGAACGCCGGCGCGGCCTGCGGCGGCGAGAATGCGCCCCCAGTTGGGATCGCCGCCTGCGAGAGCAGTTTTGACGAGAGGCGAGGTAGCGATGGTGCGCGCGACTTGTTCTGCGGCGGATTCGGTGGGAGCTCCACGGACTTCGATTTCGACTACGCGTGAAGCACCCTCGCCATCCGAGACAATCGCGAGGGCGAGAGCGCGACAAATTTTTTCGAGAGCGGCGACGAAAGATTTGTAACCTTTGCTGCCGACTTCGATTCTCGGTGCGCCGGATGCGCCGCTGGCGAGAAGGAGTGCGGTGTCGTTCGTGGAAGTGTCGCCATCAACGGTGATGGCATTGAAAGTGCAGCGGGCAACGCTGGCGAGAGCGTGGTGAAGTACCTTCGGAGATGCGGCGGCATCGGTGAGAATGTAGGCGAGCATCGTGGCCATGTTGGGATGAATCATGCCCGCACCCTTGGCGCAGCCAATGAGGCGAACGGTGTGGCCGGCGATGCGACAGCGAGCGGCGGCGCGCTTTGGTTTCGTGTCAGTCGTGAGAATTGATTGCGAAAAACCTTCGTAGCCCGCTGACGTGGCCGCGGCGTTTCGCGCGAGATCGGGAAGCGCGGCAAGAATTTTTTCCACCGGAAGAGGCACGCCGATTACTCCCGTTGAGCAAACCAGAATTTGGTTGGGCTTGCAACGCAGCGCGCGGGCTGCCGATTTCGCGGTGGCGCGGGAGGCGCGCATGCCTGTTGGGCCGTTCGCGCAATTCGCGTTACCTGAGTTCACGATTACTGCGCGGATGCGAGAAGCGGCGGAGGCGATGTGCTGCTGGCAGAGGAGAACGGGCGCGGCTTTCACCAGATTGCTGGTGAAAATACCGGCGGCGGACACAGGATTTTCTGTGACGATCGCGCCAACGTCGAGACGATTTTTTCGGCGCAAACCACACGCGGCGGAAGCGTAACGAAAACCTTTGGGCAAAGTTGCGAGCGGAATTGTTTCGGGAACGTTGAGCGCGGTCATTGCAACGGGCGCAGCGGCAGGCGCGGCGTCGTGCGGTTTCATCGAGTGGCTCCAATCGCAGCGAATTTTTCGCGCCAGGCACGGATTGCAGCGCGCACTGTGTCTGGAGCGGTGCCACCCGTTGCGGCATGCGCGGCGAGAGATGCTTCGACGCTGAGCGCCGCGTGAAAATCGTCGCCGAACTCCGGCGAATATTCGCGGAGCTTTGCGAGCGGCAACTTCGTCCAAGGCTGGCCGGTGCGTTCAGCTTCGCGCAAAACTTTCCCGGTGATTTCGTGCGCGTGGCGGAATGGCACGCCGCGACGGACGAGGTAATCGGCGGCATCGGTGGCGAGCAGTGCGGGATCGGAGGCGAGGTCTTGCATGCGCTTCGCGTCGATTCCAGTGGAGGCGATGGCGCCTGCGGCGACTTCGACGAGTGCGAGCGCTTGATCATGCGCGGCGAAGACCGGCTCTTTATCTTCCTGCAGATCGCGCTGATAACTGGTGGGGAGTCCCTTCATAGTGACGAGCAGCGACATCAGCGCGGCCACCAGTCGGCCAGTTTTTCCGCGCGTGAGTTCCCAGGAATCGGGATTTTTTTTCTGCGGCATCAGGCTGCTGCCGGTAGCGTACTCGTCGGGCAAAATCACGAAGCCAAATTCGTGTGAAGCGAAAAGAACGAAGTCTTCGGCTAGCCGCGACAGATGCGTGGCGAGAACGGAGATTGCGAAAAGATATTCAAGGGCGAAATCGCGATCGCTGACGGCATCGAGACTGTTTGCAGTGGGGCGCGAGAAGCCAAGATCGTGGGCAAGCGTTTCGCGATCGATTTTGAAGGCGCAACCTGCGAGCGCTCCGGAACCCATCGGGCAGGCATCGGCTGCATCAGATGCGGCGATGATGCGCTCAGAATCGCGGTCGAAAGCCGCGAGGTGCGCGAGTAAGAAATGCGAAAAAAGAATTGGCTGGGCGTGCTGCATGTGCGTCATGCCGGGCATGGCAACGCCGATGTGGCGATCGGCCTGATCGAGAAGAGCGGTTTCCAGCCGCGCGACCGCCGAAAGGAGCGATGCGGCAGCGTCGCGAACGAAAAGCCGAAAATCGGTGGCGATTAATTCGTTCCGGCTGCGGCCGGTGTGGAGTTTCGCGCCGAGAGGGCCGAGTTGCTCGATGAGCGCCATTTCGACAAAGTGATGGACATCTTCGGCATCGGACGAATCGAGCCACGCCGCGTCGTTTTGGGCGCGTGCAGCGATTGCGTCAAGCGCCGAATTAATTTTTGTCACTTCGGCGGCGGTGAGAATTCCGGCGATTTCTATCGCATGGGCCCATGCGCGATCCACGGCGATTTCGTAAGGCATCAACCGGCGATCGAAAGAAAATGAGCGCTGAAACTCGTCGAAAATTTGATCGGGGCCGCGATCAAAGCGGCCGCTCCACATGCGGCCGCCGTGAGGGCTGGGTTGGTCAGCGCTCACTTCGAAGAATCTCCCTGCGTCACGGTGACAGGCAGCGCGAAGAGATTGATAAAACCTTCGGCATCTTTCGGGTTGTAGCGCGTCATCGCAAAGCTGGCGAGATCGGTGCGATACAAAGAATGGGGTGACGTGCGATGCGTGAAATTTACGTTGCCCTTGTAAAGCTGCATTCCGATCGTGCCGGTGATGCGCTGCTGCGTGCTGGTGAAAAATGCGTCGAGCGCTTCGCGCAGCGGCGTGAACCAGAGGCCGTAATAGACGAGCTCGGCATAGCGCAACATCATTTGTTGCTGAAAGTGGGCGGTTTCGCGGTCGATACAGAGCGCTTCGAGTTCGCGGTGCGCGAGGACGAGAAGCGTGCCGCCGGGAGTTTCGTACGCGCCGCGCGACTTGATGCCAACTAGGCGATTCTCGACGAGGTCGATGCGACCGACGCCGTTCGCGGCGGCGATTTCGTTTAGCTCTTCGAGCAGCGCGACGGGCGAAAGCTTTTTGCCGTTCACCGAGACGGGGATTCCGGCTTCGAAACCGACTTCCACTTCCGCGGGAGTGTTCGGAGCTTTCTCGGGTGATGCGACCCACTGCCACATTGCTTCTTCGGGCGCGTTCGCGGGATCTTCCAGGCAGCCACCTTCGTGCGAGAGGTGCCAGATATTTCGATCGCGGCTGTAAATATTCGCCTTCGATTGTTCGATGGGAATGTTGTGAGTTTTCGCGTAAGCAATGGCGTCTTCGCGCGAGAAAATTTTCCATTCGCGCCACGGAGCGATGATTTGAAGTTTCGGACCGAGCGCCTTGTAGGTGAGTTCAAAACGCACCTGATCATTGCCTTTGCCAGTGCAACCATGAGCGACGGCATCCGCACCATTCGCAAGCGCAACTTCCACCTGGCGTTTTGCGATTACCGGGCGGGCGAAGGACGTGCCAAGCAGATATTTGTACTCATAAACCGCACCGGCTCGCAGGGTGGGCCAAATATATTTGGTAATGAATTCTTCGCGCAGGTCTTCGATTGTTGCTGACGAAGCGCCAGTCGCGAGAGCTTTCTTTCGCGCGGCTTCCAGATCTTCCTTCTGGCCGACGTCGCCAATCATGGCGATCACTTCGCAGCCGGGGTACGTCTCCTTGAGCCACGGAATAATAATGGATGTATCGAGCCCGCCCGAATAGGCGAGCACAACTTTTTTAGGCACCGTGAAATTCCCTTCAGCTCAGCAAGGTGAGCAGGACGGCTTTTTGAACGTGCAAGCGATTTTCCGCCTGGTCGTACGCGAGCGAGCGCGGCGAATCAATCACATCGCGGGTAACTTCGAGACCACGATGCGCCGGCAGGCAGTGTAGAAAAACGGAATCTGGAGCGGCCAACTTCATCAGCGCCTCATTAATTTGAAACGCCGCAAAAATTCTTGAGCGCTCTGCCGCTTCCTCTTCCTGACCCATGCTGGCCCACACATCGGTGTAAACCGCTTGGGCTCCGGCGACGGCTTCTTCGGCGGAATGGAAAAGTTCGATGGTGGCGTTTGTTTCGGCGGCGGCGCGGCGCGCATCTGCAACAACGTCGGCAGCCGGCTCAAAACCTTTGGGCGTGCCGATGGCTACGTGCGCTCCAACGCGGGCGCCCGCGAGCATGAGCGAATGGCAAACATTGTTTCCATCGCCTACGTACGCGAGTTTCAATCCGCGCGTACCGCCAAAATGTTCCTCGAGCGTAAAGAAATCCGTGAGGCCCTGGCATGGATGGTAGCGATCAGAAAGCGCGTTAATCACTGGGATGCTTGCATGCTCAGCGAGTTCGTCGATCGAGCTCTGTGAAAACGTGCGCGCGGCGATGCAGTGAACCCAGCGCTCGAGGTTTTTCGCGACGTCGAGAATCGTTTCACGTTCTCCAAGCCGGGTATTCGTGTGGTCGAGGAATACCGCGCCACCGCCGAGACTCTGCATGCCGACGTCGAAGGTGGTTCGCGTACGCAGCGACGGTTTCTCAAAAATCATCGCGAGATAGCGGCCGGTGAGAGATTTCGCAAAGCGCGATGGATGTGCTTTTACGTTACGCGCAAGCGTGAACAGATCGCGCACACTCGAAGCGGGCCATTCCGCGCCGGTGAGGAGGTCGCGCGTAAGAGCGATGGGGGCTGGGGCCATAGCAGTCATTCGATTACCTCGCAGCGGCGAGTTCGCCCTTGCGGCGATCTTCGCGCGGTTGAATAGCGTTCGAGTTTGTTAGAGACGAAGAGATAGAAGCCTTTGCGGAAACTGAGGCCTCAGGCCGTTTGGTCTTTGCGAAAACAGTTCTCATGCGTTTGAGAAATTCGCGAATCTCCGCCCGCGTCACGATAAATGGAGGAAGCAGGCGCAGCGTAGTTTCGTGCGTGCAGTTGATGAGGATGCCGCGCTTCAGCGCTTCCGCTACGTAGGGGCGAGCCATCCACCGAGAGTTGTACTCCTACCATCAAACCTTCACCGCGAATACCAGTGATGAAGCCGAATTCTCGGGAAAGTTCGGCAAGACCTTCACGCAGTTCGACGCCGCGAGCAATTACATTTTCCAGAATCTTGTCGTCTTCGACGGTGTTCAGGAATTCGAGCGCGACGGCGCAGACAAGCGGCCCGCCGCCGAAGGTGGAGCCGTGCATCCCGGAGTGAAAGCTGACGCGAATTCTTCGCTTGCGAGCATCGCGCCGAGCGGTAAGCCGCCTGCCAATGGTTTCGCGAGCGTAACAATATCTGGCGCGCCTGGATATTTTTGAAAGCAAAAGGACGGCCCGTGCGCCCGAGCCCGCACTGAATTTCATCTGCTACGAGTGCGGCTCCGTGCTGCGAAGTAAGTTCTCTCGCGCGGCGCCAAAATTCTTCGCTAACCGGAAAAATGCCGCCTTCACCCTGCACCGGCTCGACGAAAATCGCGCAGACCGAATCGGAGAATTTCGATTCTAGATCGGCAACATCATTGAAGCGCACGAATTCCACGCCAGGAATCAGCGGCTCAAATGGTTTTCGATATTTTTCAGGCCAAGTGAGTGAAACCGCGCCGAGTGTGCGGCCGTGAAACGAATTTTCGAGTGCGAGAAACCGCGTCTTCTTGCCTTCACCGTGTTTCGCTCGCGCATAAGCCCGCGCCAACTTCATTGACGTTTCGATCGCTTCCGCGCCGCTATTTGTAAAGAAAACGCGGTCCAGGCCCGACCATTTCGCGAGCTTGGTCGCCAACGGACCCTGGTAGGGGTTGTGGAACAAATTCGAAATGTGCGTCATGCGTGCGGCTTCGCGCTGAATCGTGCGGACAAGCCGCGGGTGCGCGTAGCCCAGCGCATTTACCGCGATGCCGCCGAGGAAATCGAGATATGCGCGACCGCGATGATCGTAAAGCGTGCAGCCTTTGCCGTGGGTGAAAACAAGCTTGGGCCGCTTGTATGTGTTCGCAAGATGTTTATCGGCCTCGCGCAAAACGGCCGATGAGGAAACACTTCTATTGGAGCGAGATTTTGTTTGTTTCGGCATGTGTGAATTTCAGGACGCGACTTTTGCCGCGATCGCGCGATAAGTGGCCGGGAGAACTCGAGTGCCCGGGCCTTTGCCGCCGTTTGCAGCGGAGAGCAAGCCATCTTTCAAGCCGCCACCGACGATGCGAACTTGCTGGACGCCTGCCGAAAGCGCACGCTTGCACGCTTCGAGCTTCAAAATCATTCCGCCGGAAACTTTATTCTGCCGGATGAGCAGCTCGACTTCATCCGCTGAAACAGCTTTCAAAACTTTCTCTCCGTTGAGCACGCCGGCAACGTCGGTGAGATAAATCAAACGATCTGCGTGAATAAATTCAGCGCATGCTGCGGCCATGTGATCAGCGTTGATGTTGTAAAGCTCACCATCTGCGCCGAGCCCGAGACACGACGCCACTGGAACAACCCCAGCGCGCCAGAGTGTCTCGATAAATTCAACGTTGACGCCGGTGAGATAGCCCACGAAGCCGAGCCTGCCGGTGATTTCGTTATGCACCATCGGTTCAGCGAGGAAAGTGGCCGCATCGGAAGCGCAGAGACCAATTGCCGGCTGCCCTGCTTGCGAGATTGCGCCGGCAACGCGCTTATTCAGCAAGCCGCCGAGAACCATCACGGCGACATCGCGGGATTCTCGATCCGTCACACGCAGACCATTTACGAATTTGGTCTCGATGCCCATGCGCTGTAGCGTCGCAGTAAAAATCTTGCCGCCGCCGTGCACGATCAACAGCTCGTGGCCCTCCTGCGCCAACGCGGCGATTTGCCGCGCGACGCCCGCCACGGTCGCCGGATCATCCAGTAGAGCGCCCGCCAGTTTGATTACAAGTCTCATATCAGCCCCGCTTGCGCTTCTAAACGCCACATCGCGTTCAGGTTTTGTACCGCCTGCCCCGCTGCGCCTTTGCCCAGGTTGTCTAAACAAGAGATCACCGTGAGCCGGCGCCCGGTGTCGTCGAGCGCAAAGCCAATGTCACAGAAGTTTGAATTTGTTACGTGCTGCAACTCCGGCAGTTTGCCCGCTGGCCAAATGCGAACCATCGGCTGGCCTGCGTAAAATTGCCGGTAAAGCGATTCCACATCCGCGGCCTGCTGCGCGTCGCGAAGCCACACATACAGCGTGGAAAGAATTCCGCGCGCAACGGGCAACAAATGCGTGGTGAACATCACGTCTTCCAGAGAAAGTCCCAGATGCTCAGTCACTTCCGGCGTGTGGCGATGCGTGAAAAGTCCATACGCCCGGAAGTTTTCATCTACTTCCACAAAATTGAGTTCGCGCTTCGGTTCTTTTCCCGCGCCCGAAGCGCCTGACTTGCAATCGCAAACGATGCCGCGCTCGCGAGCGATCCAATCCGCGTCGACGAGCGGCTTGAGCCCAAGGATCACGGAGGTTGCATAGCAACCGGGATTGGCGACGATGCGCGCGCAGGAAGCTGATCGGCATAGATTTCGGGCAAACCATAAACCGCCTCCGCGAGTAGCTCGCTCGGCGGAGCCGGCAGCTTGTACCACTTCGAAAATGTCTCAGGATCGCGAAAACGAAATGCGCCGCTCAGATCGACCACGCGGAGACCAGCTGCAACTAATTCTGGCGCGAGTTCGATCGAAGCTTCGTGCGGAGTGGAAAGAAATACTGTTTTCGCGCCACTATCGACAATCGCTCTTACCGAGAGCGGACGGCACGGAGCTTCGCCCCATCCGCGCAACTGCGGAAAAAGTTCAGTGAGGCAACGCGCTTGTGCGGATCCCTCGCGCAAGTAAAAAGTTGGCTTCTCGATGTGCGGATGCCGCAGCAACAAGCGCGCAAGTTCGAAACCCGCGTAGCCCGTCACGCCCACAACTGCAACTCGAAGTTTGCTGGTCACTTCAGCAGATCCTCGATGCGCTTCTGGACGGCGAGGCGAGTTCGCGGCGAAGGAGTAATGATCAAAACCGTATCGTCACCGGCGATTGTTCCAGCAACTTCCGGAAACCGCTCCGAGTCAACCGCGGCTGCCAGTGGTTGCGCGCCACCCGGCGGCGTTTTTAAGACGAGCATGTTGCCTGCGGGACGCACATCGGAAAGAAATTCCGAAAGCGCGCGAGCCAATGCAGAAAGCGGTGCGGTTTCGGTGGTGATCACCGTAAGCGGTTTGTAACCTGCGGCGGTTTTCACCAGCTTCATCTCGCGCAAATCGCGGGAAAGCGTCGCCTGTGTAACGTCGAGTTTAATGTGCGCCAATCGCCGGCGAAGCTCGTCGTGGCTCGTGATGGCGTCTCCAGACACCATTTTCAGTATCTGCCCCTGACGATATGTCTTCGTCGAACTCATTGCCAATGCGAGATTATTCATCGCTGTGCATAATTATGCGAATGCAGGAAAGCGCTGTCAAGCGAAATCTGGAAAAATCGCGACTGAATTGTTTGGTCGGCGGTTGAGACGTTTCTAACCGGAGTGCTATTCTAAAATTCTTATGGACGGATCTTCCGCTGACGCACGGCCGTTCAATCCTGCGTCCAGCCCTTACCATGTGTTGCTCGAAGTCGCAGAGGCGATATCGCTTCACCGCGACTTGCGCGACTTATTTCACGATTTGGCGGCGCGTCTGCACAGTGTCGTCCAGTTCGACTACCTGAACTTGATCCTTCACGATGCTGCCCGAAACGTGTTGCGCGTACACATTCTGGAAACCTCCAAGCCGACACACATTCAGCCCGGATTTGAAATGCCGGTGGAATGGACAGCTGCGGGCCATGTATTCGAATCGCAGCAGCCGCTGGTCGTGCCGGACATTGACCAGGAAACGCGTTTTCCGGGATTGATCGAAGCGCTCAAAAAAGAAGGAATCGGATCCGTGTGCGTGCTGCCGCTTGCGACTGCGCAGCGAAAAGTGGGAGTTCTGGCATTTGGCCGGGGCGAAAAACGCCACTATCTGACAGCGGAAGTTGAGTTCATGAGGCAGGTTGCCAGACAGGTTGCGGTTGCAGTGGACAATGCTGTGAACTACGAACGTGCTCAGCGCTATCGCCAACAGTTGTCCGATGAACGGGACCGATTGCGCGTCTTGCTCGACATCAATAATGCAATCATCTCGAATCTCGATTTGAAGGAACTCTTCGCGGCAATTGCCGCAGCACTGCGTCGCGTGATGCATCACGAATACACAAGTCTGGCGCTCTACGACGCCAAGCGAAATGTGATGCGGCTTCGCGCTCTCGACTTTCCGATGGGGCACGGTTTTATAAAGGAAGAAATGGAAGTAGAGGTGGCGAATTCGCCTGCTGGAATCTGTTTCACTTCGCGCAAGCCGCTGCTCGTCGGCGCAAAGGACTTCGAGCAATTCGCTCCGGCAGTGCGCGAACGCCTCGCTGCCGAGGGCGTTCGAAGCGTGTGCTGCGTTCCGCTGGTCACGCACGACCGGGCGCTTGGCGCTTTGAATCTCGCAAGTTTCAGGGATGCCGCATTTAGCGAACAAGATTTCGATTTGCTCGGGCAAGTGGGAACTCAGGTCGCGATCGCGGTCGAGAATGCTCTCGCGTTTCAGGAAATCGATGAGTTGAAGAATAAACTTACGGGCGAAAAACTTTACCTCGAAGACGAAATTCGCACGGAACTCAACTTCGAAGAAATCGTCGGCGAGAGTCCTGCGCTGTTGAATGTATTGAAGCAGCTTGAGACTGTCGCGCCGACCGAATCTACAGTCTTGATTCAAGGTGAAACTGGCACGGGCAAAGAATTAATCGCGCGCGCGATCCACAACCTGAGTGAACGCCGCGATCGTACCTTCGTGAAAGTAAATTGCGCGGCCATCCCGCTCGGCCTGCTGGAATCCGAACTCTTCGGCCACGAACGCGGCGCGTTTACAGGCGCCCTCGCTCAAAGAATCGGCCGTTTTGAATTTGCCGACGGAGGCACTCTTTTTCTAGATGAGGTCGGCGATATTCCGCTCGAACTGCAGCCGAAACTTCTGCGCGTATTGCAAGAACAGGAATTCGAACGTCTCGGTGGTTCGCGAACGATCCGGGTAAATGTGCGACTGGTCGCCGCCACGAATCGCGATCTGCCGCAAATGGTCGCCGAACGCCAATTTCGGAGCGATTTGTTCTATCGCTTAAATGTTTTTCCACTGCATATGCCAGCGCTGCGCCAGCGCCGCGACGACATTTCCCTTTTGGTTCGCTACTTCGCTCAAAAATACTCGCGACGTATGAACAAACAAGTGGAAACGATTCCAGCAGATGCGATCGCAGCACTCAGCAATTACCATTGGCCGGGAAATATCCGCGAACTCGAAAACCTTATCGAACGGGCAGTGATTCTCTCGCGAGGTTCCGTCCTCGAAGTCCCACTCGCTGAATTGCGCACGACGGAAGAAGTTTCTGCTCCTCTACAAACACTCCACGATGCCGAGCGAAACCTGATCATTCGCACCCTTCGGGAGACGCGTTGGATACTTGCGGGACCAAAGGGAGCAGCCTCCCGCCTCGGTATGAAGAGGACTACACTTCAGTCACGAATGCGCAAGCTTGGGATCCGTCGCCCCGCTTAACCTTCAACAAATCTAGCGTCCGAAAATGCCCAAATATGGGCATTTGACGATATATCAGCAGCCGAATTTTCGGCAGTAGCCTGGGCGGTCTCACGACGTATTATAACCTACTGATTTCAAAGCATTTAAATCGCAAGAATTGGCGTCTGCTTTGGATTGCTGCTTGCGTCATTAAACCTGCGCGAGCTCTTGGAATGCTGAAGATAACAATCCGTCGGGAAGCCGAGAACTCCATCCTCGAATTGGAGGGTAAGCTAGCCGGACCTTGGGTCGATGAGCTTGCAAACTGTTCGCAAGAAGAGAGAGCTCGAAACGCGAAGATTTACCTCGATCTAAGAAATGTCAGCTTCATCGACGCGCAGGGCAAAGCGCTGCTCCAAACTTTGCATCGCGAGGGCGCCACGATTGCCGGCAAGGGGTGCCTCACTCGAGCGATCATCGCGCAGGTCACCGGCGAAAGTTCTGGCACCGAGAGTTGTTCGCACAATTCGACGGATACTACTAACAGCGGTACGAAAATTGTAATCACATTGCTCGCGCTTTTGCTTGGCGGAGCCGCAACGCGAGCGCAGCAGACCCAACCGCTGAAGTTGACATTGCATGACGCAGTGGTGTTGGCTCTCAAGCAAAACCCGCAGACACTGATATCCGAATTCCAAGCAAAGCAAACCTCACAGGAGCAAACAATTCAGTTTGCGGGGTTATTGCCGCAAGTTTCTGGATCGGTGAACGAGACGCGCGAGCGCGAAAATTTGGAGGCACTGTTCGGAAAACCGATCGCGGGATTCCCCACCGTCATCGGTCCGTTCGATGTTTTCGCCGTCGGCACACAATTCACCGTGCCTATCTTTAATCTTTCCACCGTTCGATCCTGGCAAGCCTCAAAGTTTGATTCGGCTGCCGCGCGGGAAAGCGCACAAGTCACGCGCGAGCAAGTAGCGCTGATGGTCACGACTGAGTATTTGAACATTCTGCGTGCCAGCGCCGATGTGCGCGCAGCCGAAACACGAGTGGCGCTCGCGCAAGCGCTCTACGACCAAGCGAACGATCTTCAGAAAAACGGCGCGGGCACCGGCATCGACACGCTGCGATCAAACGTTGAATTGCAGAACGAGACGCAAAGGCTCCTCGCCGCGCGCACGGATCACGACGTCGCAATTTTTCAACTCCAGCGGCTGCTTGGGGTGGATCCCTCGCAATCTATCGAGTTGTCCGACGAAATGAGTTTTTACGAGACTCCCGTAATTTCCGTGGAGGCGAGCCTCGACAAAGCGTGGCAGTCGCGGCCCGAGATGCGCCAGATCAATGAAAGCGTTCGGGCTGCCGAATCTCGCAAGAGTGCCGCTTGGGATATGCATCTCCCGACCTTTGACGCAAACGGGTTCTGGGAAGAGCAGGGACTGACCGCAGGATCCGTAATTCCGGTCTATCAGTATGTAGCGGAAATGAAAGTGCCAATTTTTTCGGGCAATCGCACTCATGCAGCGGTAAATGAAGCGGATCTCGAAATACAAAAGCTAAAACAGCAGCGCATCGATGTTCGAAATCAGATCGCGGTGGAAGTGAGAACCGCTTCCGCACAACTTGAATCCGCACGCAAACAAGTTGAAGTCGCCAACGAAGGCATCAAGCTCGCGCAAGAAGAAGTGCAGCAGGCGCGCGATCGCTTCGCGGCGGGAGTTGCGAACAACGTGGAAGTCGTGCAAGCGCAGGACGCTCTTTCCCGAGCCAGCGACAACCAGATCACGGCTCTCTATCAATACAACGCAGCTCGCGCCAATCTGGCCCATTCCGCCGGCCAGATGGAAGCTGTATACACAAAATAAAACTAGAGGAATATGGCAACTCGCATCACTGAACCTGAAGCAGAAAGCAGCGCAACCCAGCCGCAAGCGGGCGTTTCACAGCGTCCCGCGCCGGCAGCCGGTGAATTACGCGCGGAAGATAAGCCATCCCTCATTTCGCAGCCGAGGGCGCGCGGATTCATTTTTGCGAGCGTGATCGTTCTGCTTGTCCTCGGCGTGCTCGTGTTCTGGTATTACCACGGACGCGAATCGACGGACGACGCGGAAGTTGACGGCCACCTCGCGCCGATTTCGTCGAAAGTTTCCGGCAACGTACTTCAAGTTCTGGTGGACGACAATCAACTCGTCAAGACCGGCCAGGTACTCGTCAAGCTCGACCCGCGCGATTACCAGGAAGCGGTTGAGCAGGCCACTGCGTCGCTGGCTCTCGCGAAGGCCCATGCACAAAGTGCAAACGCCGGCGTGCCTCTGCAACAGGAGACCACGCAAACCGGCGAGTCCAGCGCCTCCGCGAATTTGGAGGCGGCTTTCGCTCAACAATCCGGCGCTGAAATTTCGTATCAGAAATCTCTGACGTCTGATCTCGCTTATGCGAATGCGCAAGTCAGCAAAGAGCAAGCCGCATTTGATAAAGCTCACAACGATGTCGTCCGTATGCGCCCGCTCGCCGAAAAAGCGGAAATTTCCGCCCAGGAGTTCGACGGATATGTAACTACCGAGCGCCAAGCGGAGAGTGAACTTGAGTCTGCAAAACAGAAACTCGCTCAAGCTGAACAGGATTCGAACTCCTCAAAAGCAAGCCTCGACGCGGCCCACAGCAAAGTTACGGCCGCAAAGGCTCAGGTCGCGCAATCGAAAGCCAACGAAAAACAAGTTGTTGAGCGAGTCGCCGATGCCGCTGCCGCAAAAGCCAGCATCGCCCAAGCACAAGCGAATCTTGACGCCGCAAATCTCAATCTCAGCTACACCACTGTGGTCGCACCAGTTGATGGTGTTGTTACACGAAAAACAGTCGAAGTTGGACAGGTTCTCCAGCCAGGACAGGGCCTGTTAGTCGTCGTACCCCTAAAAGATGTTTGGGTCACCGCAAATTTCAAAGAAACCCAGCTGAAGCACGTAGTTCCCGGCCAAAAGGCCGAAATTCATGTGGATATGTATGGCGAAACTTTCACTGGCCACGTGGATTCCATCGCCGGAGCAACTGGCTCGCGTTTAAGCCTGCTGCCTCCGGAAAACGCAACCGGCAACTTTGTAAAAGTGGTGCAACGCATTCCCGTAAAGATCGTGCTCGATCCCGTTCCTCCCGACAAAGCAATTCTCAGGCCGGGGATGAATGTGGACGCCACCATCCTTACTCGATAGGAGCAACGTAACCGCATACTCATCAACGCTATGCCCGGGCAAGTGGGGCCCGGCTGGGACAACTGGGGGAGGAAATTCATGTCGGCAATTCTCGCAGCAATTTCGCCTCTCGAAGAGGCAAGACTCATCCGTCGCGCAATGCGTGGCGATTCTTCCGCACTCGATTCACTTTTCGCGCGGCATAACCGTGCGCTGTATCAAACCGCTCTGCGGCTTCTCGGAAATGCCGAAGACGCCGAAGACGCCCTCCAGGAAGGCCTACTCGCGGCCTATCGCAATTTGCCGCGTTTTGAAGGCCGCTCGCAATTCTCCACCTGGCTTACTCGCATCGTCATCAACGCAGCCCTGATGCGTCTGCGCAGCAAGCGCGCGCGTCCGGCGATTTCGCTCGAGCAATGGTCCGAAGAAGAAAACAGCATTCCGCTCGAGGAGCGGTTCGCCGCAAACGATCCCAGCCCCGAAGAAGTTTACGCTGGGCACGAGCTTCGCGAATTGCTCAAGGAAAATCTCGACGAACTCTCGCCGCTCCTTCGTTCGGCGTTTCTACTCCGCGAAGGTCAGGGTCTCAGCACCTCGGAAGCGGCCCGCGCGCTGGGAGTTTCTGAGAATACTCTCAAGGCGCGGCTCTGGCGCGCTCGTCAGGAACTTGCCGAACGTCTCAAGCCCGCGCTTCGCCTGCGTCGCAATTCAGATGACGAAGATCGCGCCGCACCTCCGCGCCTAGCTTTTGCGACCGGCGATTAATCTGGAGGCGGTGCCAGTATGAACGTTGGTTTCATAGGTCTCGGTCAAATGGGCCGCGGCATCGCAGCAAACCTGCTGAAGGCCGGGCACGCAGTCACGGTGTGGAATCGCACGCCCGGCCGTGCGGACGAACTCAAGTCAGCCGGCGCTCAAGTTGCGGGTTCCGCCGCTGAGGCCGCAGCTGCCGGCGTCGCAATCACCATGCTCGCCGATGATCACGCCGTTGAATCCGTAGTCTTCGGCAAAAATGGAATACTCAACGCTCTTCCTCGCGGCGGCCTTCACATTTCTATCAGCACGATCAGCGTCGCGCTCTCCGAGCGGCTCACCGCGGCGCATCGCGAAGCCGGCCAGGAATACATTGCCGCGCCTGTTTTCGGCAGGCCAGAGGCCGCAGCCGCCGCAAAACTCTTCGTCGTAGCCGCCGGCCCTGCTGCGACGTTGCAAAAGTGTCAGACCGCTCTTCGATGCGATTTCTCAGCGCACGTTTCTTGCTGGAGATGAGCCGCGCTCCGCGAACGTCATCAAGCTCGCGGGAAATTTTCTGATCGCATCCACGATTGAAATTTTTGGCGAGGCATTTGCCCTCGCCCGAAAATCTGGAATCGCCGCTCCGGAATTTCTCGAAATTCTCACCGGCACACTATTCACCGCACCCTTTCAAATCGGCTACGGCGGTATCATCGCGCGCGAAGCTTACGATCCTGCCGGCTTCGCGGCGGTTCTCGGTCTCAAAGATCTCCGGCTCGTGCTCGCCGCTGCGGATTCTGCTGGCGTTCCCATGCCGGTTGCGAGCGTAGTTCGCGATCGCTTCCAAGCCGCGGTTGGACGCGGTTATCGCGACAAGGATTGGTCGGTGATTGCAAAGCTCGCCGCAGAAGACTCCGGCTTATAGCGCATTTTCAAATTACACAGGAGACCTCGCCATGCCGGCCCCAATTCCCAGCATTCACATGCCGCGTCGCACCCTCGGCCGCTCAGGCCTTGAAGTTTCCGCTCTCGGTCTCGGCTGCATGGGCATGTCCGAATTCTATTCCGGCCGCGACGACAACGAATCCATCGCCACGATCAATCGCGCCATCGATCTCGGAATCGATTTTCTCGACACCGCCGACGTCTACGGCCGCGGCGAAAACGAAATCCTCGTCGGCCGCGCCATCAAAGGACGCCGCCACGAAGTTATTCTCGCCACTAAATTCGGCAACGTCCGCGACGCGCAGGGTAAATGGCTCGGCGTGAACGGGCGCCCCGATTACATTCGCGAATCGCTCGAAAAAAGTCTCGGGCGTTTCGGGCGTGGATTACGTCGACCTCTATTACCAGCATCGCGTCGATCTCGATACGCCGATCGAAGAAACCATCGGCGCTCTCGCGCAACTCGTCACACAGGGCAAGATCCGCCACATCGGCATGTCCGAAGCATCCGCCGCCACTATTCGCCGCGCCGCCGCCGTCCATCCCATCACTGCCCTGCAGACCGAATACTCTCTGTGGACACGTGACCCCGAAGATCAAATCCTCGCGACTTGCCGCGATCTGGGCATCGGCTTCGTCGCCTACAGTCCGCTCGGCCGCGGATTCCTTACCGGACGCTTCCGCAGCACCGAGGATTTGCCGAAGGACGACTCACGTCGCTCCCATCCGCGCTTTCAAGACTCCAATTTTCAGAGGAACTTGGATCTAGTGAAAAAAATCGAGGAACTCGCCGCCGCGAAACATTGCACTGCGCCGCAGCTTGCGCTCGCTTGGCTTCTCGCTCAGGGGGAGGACATCGTCCCCATTGCCGGAACCAAGCGCCGCAAATATCTGGAGGAAAACATTGGCGCGATTGGAGTCACTCTCACGCCCGACGACTTGCGTCAGATTGACTCAATCGCGCCAAAAGGTGTCACAGCCGGTCCGCGCTACATGCCCGAGGCCATGGCCCGGGTAAATCTGTAGCCGCGGTCTGTCTTCTAGTCTTTCTTGATCAGCCTGATAATGAATAGGATCAGCAACGCTCCAACTAGCGAGGTCAGGAGCCGCCACACGAGTCCGCCCCCTCCCACGCCAAGCAATCCGAACAAATACCCGCCCAACACCGCGCCAACAATTCCCAGAAGCAAATCCACTACAAGGCCGTAGCCCTTGCCACGCATGATCTTTCCCGCCAGCCATCCCGCGACGATTCCAATCAGAATTACCCAAATCCATCCCATTACCACAGGGTCGCTCATCTCACTCTCCTTGCACTACGATTTGAGATTCGCTGCTGCCGCGCCTTAGCTTCCCGCGCGCCGCGCAGAGCCTATCACAGAACTCTCGCTACACCCGATATTCACCAACCGCAAAGAGAGGCGCGGCGATGTGTGACGTTCTCTCCTTTTCGACGCTGGCACGAATATCGCGGATTGGAGATAGTATCCTTATAAAGCGCGGCTCTCTTTCGGCCGATGCCTTCTTATAGTGACCAAGCCCTCCATCCCGCACCGCAATTCCATTGCTGAATTCTTCAACGTATTCGATACGCGCCCGCGCGACATCGTCTACGTTCAGCCCTACGGCTATCGCACCGCTCGCTGGACATACGGCCGGTTCGCCGAAACCGCCGCGCAATTCGCGCGCGAACTAGATTCCCGCGGCGTCGCAGCCGGCGACCGCGTCGTTATCTGGGGACCAAATTCCGCAGAATGGGCCGCCGCGTTTTGGGGATGCATTCTGCACGGTGCTGTAGTCGTCCCAATGGATTGGATCGCTACCGATGATTTCGCGCGCCGTGTCGTCGATCAGGTCCAGGCCAAGCTGCTGGTAGTAGCCAAAGAAAAATCCGCTGCGTTAGAGAACACTCCGGCGATTAGTCTGGAAGACCTGCCCCAAACTGTCTCGCGCCAATCCACCGGGAAGCCCGGAGCGCGCTACGATTCGCCAAAACTAGATCACAATTCCCTCGCCGAAATCGTCTTCACCTCAGGAACCACCGCAGAGCCCAAGGGTGTAATGATCACCCACGGCAACATCCTCGCCAACCTCGAGCCGGTCGAAGAGGAAATCCGCAAGTATGTGAAATTCGAATGGCCGTTCCATCCGATTCGATTCCTAAACCTTCTGCCTCTCAGTCATGTTTTCGGACAATTTCTCGGTCTATTTTTTCCCGCAGTTCTAAGTGGATCCGTCTTCTTCGAAGACTCATTCAATCCCGCCGACATGATTCGCACAATTCATGATGAACGCATCTCCGTTCTCGTCGCCGTGCCCCGCGTCCTCGATTCGCTCAAGCACAAACTTGAACGCGACATCGAAGACGCGGGCCGCTCCGCCAAATTCGCCGCTGAATTCGACGCGGCAAAGGGTGAACGTTTTTACCGGCACTGGTTGCGCTTTTGGAGCATCCATCGCGAGTTCGGTCTGAAATTTTGGGCCATGATCTGCGGCGGAGCCAGTCTTTCGCGCGACACCGAAGAATTCTGGGATCGCCTCGGCATCGCCGTCGTCCAGGGATATGGGCTCACCGAGACCACGTCGCTCATCAGCCTGAATCATCCCTTCCAACTGGGTCGCGGCTCGATCGGAAAAATTCTCCCTGGCCGCGAAGTCAAGCTCGGCCTAGGCGGCGAAATCCTCGTTCGTGGCGATAGCGTCGCGACGGGTTACTGGCGCGGCGCAAATCCTGCGGAAACTTCCGCGGAACCGGCATCAACTGAAGATCAAGGCTGGCTTCACACCGGCGACATTGGCGAGCTTGACGCCGAAGGCAATCTCTACTTCAAGGGCCGCCAGAAAAACGTAATCGTCACTTCTGCGGGAATGAACGTCTACCCTGCCGATATCGAATCCGCGCTCCACCGCCAGCCCGAAATCCGCGATTGCATTGTGCTGGCCGTCCCGCAGTCAAGTGACACTGAAGCAGTGGCCGTTCTCCTTCTGCGCGATCCAAATTCAGACGCAAAAGCCGCCGTCGAACGCGCCAACTCAGAACTTGCCGAATATCAGCGTATCCGCCGCTGGTTTGTCTGGCCTGAACCCGATTTCCCGCGCACTTCCACAGGTAAGCCGCGCACAAATCTCATTTCCGCGCGTGTCGCTGCGCCCGAATCGCGCGCCCCAGAACAAACTCCTCGCGCCGCGCAGCAAGGCACTCTCGAAGATCTCATCGCGCAAATCACGCATCGCAACGTTGCGAGTCTCCAGCCCAGCGCAAAGCTCGAAGCCGATCTCGGCCTAAGCTCTCTCGATCGCGTGGAATTATTAAGCGCGCTCGAAGATCGCTACCTCGTCTCCTTCAACGAAGCCGATGTCTCCGGCGAAACCACCATCGCCGATCTGCGTCGCTTGCTCGACCAGCCGATTCCCGTTCCCGCCTCGCCGCAACCGTTCGCCGCAGCGCAGTGCACCAGAAAAAATTCAATCTGGAACTCCCACGACATCCGCGACCGCCGCTGCGCAAACTGTCGTCTCCCCTGCACCGGTGCAAGACACGCCGTCCGCAGCGCCCCAATCGCGTTCAATCGACACCTTCCCCCGCTGGGCGCAAAGCTGGCCCGCCGTCTGGACGCGCAACTTCATCTACACAATTCTCAGTTGGCCAGCCACACACATCCTCGCGCACCCGCGTGTTCGCGGCCGCGAAAAACTCGCAAACGTCCGCGGCCAGCTCCTCATCGTCTGCAATCACATTTCGGAAGTCGACACCGGCTACATCGCCGCCGCGCTTCCCGTGCACTTCCGCTACCGCCTCGCAATCGCCATGGATGGCGAACGCCTGCGCGCCATGCGTCGCCCCTCAGCAACTCGCGGATTCTGGGGCAGCCTGCTCGACCGCATGAATTATTTTCTTGTCACGCTGCTCTTCAACGTGTTCCCGCTTCCCAAAAAAAGCGGCTTTCGCCAGGCATTCCGCTACGCGGGCGAATCCGTGGATCGCGGCTACAGCCTCATCGTGTTTCCAGAAGGCGATCTCACTCCCGATGGCTCCATTAAACTCTTCCGCTCAGGCATCGGCTTGCTCGCACAAAACTTACACGTCCCAATTCTTCCCATGCGCATCGATGGCCTATTCGAATTGCGCCAAAAGCATCGCCGCACCGCTCCCTGGGGACATGTCCGCGTAAGCATCGGAGATCCCGTCGAATTCCCGGCAGACACTCCGGCCGAAGAAATCGCCCAGCAGCTACAAAACTGCGTTGCGGCTCTCGAATGGCCGAAATAATTTTGCACGGAAATAGGGCATGCGCTTAACGCGCTGCGAAGCCGCGTTTCTTATCCGGCAGGATATTCTCTTGAAATTTAATGCGAGCCAGCCGCAGGTGCAGCTGCCGGGTGCGCGGGATACATCCGTTCAAATTCCGGCTCGCCGTGCAAAACCGCGAGGTCCGGATCGCGACGCGCCCAATTCGCATCCTTGAATCCAGCTTCCCACGCTAGCCGCAGAGTATCCAGAGCCTCTGCTTTTCGATTGAGCCCGCAATAAGTGCACGCCGCGTTGTAGAGAATCGAAGCTTCATTCGCGCGCAGCGTAAGGGCCAGAGCCACTTCGCGCAGCGCGTCTTCCTCGCGCCCCATATCCGCGTAGTCGCCCGCCATCAAAATCCGTGCCCGCGCGTCTTCAGGCACTTGTTTCAGATGATTCTCGAGAGCCGCGATTCTGCGCTGAAGCATATTTCGTTTGGCTTCCTGTTTTCCCATCGCGCCAAGTGAGTTCACGATCGGCACGTATACGTTGTAATCCTCGCCGCTCGCCTCAACCGCGACATCCGCAACATCCACCACTTCTTGGTAGCGGCCCGCGATAAAAAGCGACCGGCACAGCAAATAATACGCGCCCTCGCAGTCGCGCTTCCGTTCGATTGCTTTTTTCACCATGCGCACCGCGTCGTCATGCATATCGGTGGCGTACAAAACCCACGCCTGGCTCACGTGAACTTCCGGCAAATCCCATCGCAGCGTTACCGCTTTCGCCGATGCGTCTCTCGCCCGTTCCACCCACACCTGCTCGCGGCTGAAGTTGCAGTAGTACATCGCACATGCATTTGCGCACGCCGCGTATGCCAGCGCAAAACTTGGATCCATCGCCACCGCGTTCTCAAACATCTGCAGCGCGAATTCCAAATCCTGCCGCGTCTGGCGTCGTGCATATCTTTTTCCGCGCAAATAAAGATCGTAGGCCTGCAAATTTTCTGTCGGCTTCACCGAGAGCGCTTCTATTTCCTGCGGCGAAAGCGTCACTCGCAACGCCTCCGCGATCTTTCGCGCCATTTCGTCTTGCACTTCAAAAACATCTTTCATCTCGCGATCGAACCGCTCGGACCACAGCGGAAAATCCGTCTTCGTATCCACAAGCTGCACGTTGATTCGCAGCCGCGCGCCCGACCGCCGCAAGCTGCCCGTCAGCACAAACGCCGCGCCCAGTTGCTGTCCCACTTGCAGCGGCGTCACGGGCTTATCTCGGAACGCCAGCACTGTCGGCCGCGAAAACGTATTCAATCCGCGTATTTTCGAGAGTTCGGTGATCACGTCTTCTGTAATTCCGTCGCGCAAATACTCGTCTTCCTTCGCCCCGCTCAAATTTTCGAAATACAGCACGGCCACCGATTTCCCCGTCTGCTTCGCGACGCCCGAATCCGAATCCGTTTTTGTTTTCGCGCGCCGCTTCCCCGATTCCAGATCTCGCGTCAGCCGGCTCAAATCCGTCTTTAGTTCGGTCGCAGTCTGGCATCGCAAATTGCGATCCTTCTCCAGAACTTTCTCAAGAATGCGCACGAAATCCGGCGGCAGCAGCGGATTCAATTCCGCCGCAGGCTTCGGATCGCGATTCAGAATCGCATCGAAAATCACCGCAGATGTTTCTCCCGGAAACGGCAGCGTTCCGCTCGCCATCTGATACAGCACCGTCCCCGTCGAAAAAATATCTGTGCGCGCATCTACGAGCTGCCCGCGCGCCTGCTCCGGCGACATGTATGTGATCGTGCCAACGGACGTCCCCGGCGACGTTAGATCATTTCGCGAAATCAAAGTCTCTGTAGGCGACGCCTGCCCAACTTCGTTCTGCCCCGTCTTCGCCAATCCGAAATCCAAAATTTTCATCTGCCCGCGCTCGGTAATAAAAAGGTTCGCAGGCTTGATGTCGCGATGTACGATTCCCTTCGCGTGCGCCGATTCCAGCGCATCTGCAATTTGAATCGCCAGAGGCAACAGCTTGTCCAGCTCCATCGGCTGCCCCTTCATGCTCTGCGCGAGCGTCTCCCCTTCAAGCAACTCCATCACAATGAAGTGCCGCCGGTCATGCTGCTCAATTGAGTGGATCGTGCAAATATTCGGGTGATTCAGCGAGGACGCCGCCCGCGCCTCGCGCTGAAAACGCTCAAGCAACTGGCTATCCTGCGCCATTTCCGACGGAAGGAACTTCAGCGCCACTTTGCGTCCAAGTTGCGAATCGGACGCCTCATACACCACGCCCATCCCGCCTTCGCCCAGCTTTCGAAGAATCTTGTAGTGCAGCAGCGACTGCCCGATCATCTGATCTTGGCTCATGTTCGTCGTTCGATACTATGAGCCAGTGCGAATGCCGTCAAGACTTCCGCCGTGCCACAAAAATCAAATAAAACAGACGCGCACTTTCTACATTTCTATCGATTCCCGATTCGCATCTTCCAAACAGCCGCCGCCGTCCCCGGTTTCAAAACTCCATCATCTCCCACGCGGTCCCACCCGCTATTCACGATGTAATAGAAATCATTTCCCACCATCACTCCGTGAGTCGGATCGCCAAGCCCATTCCAATTCGCTTCCAGCACCTTGAACTCATCCACAATATTTTCCGTCACGAGGTGAAAACGCACGATCCTCTCTGGAGAAGTCCCGTTCTGCACCGCGATTAATCCCTCTTTCGTCCAGTACATCCCGTCGATTCCCTCCAGCGCCGCCGGGTGGGCCCATCTCACCCAATCGATCGCTCCGCTCTTCAGATTGATAATCCCGATTCCATTGGAATAATCCGGCACATACAACAAACTCTCGTCCTCATTCAGCGCCGGCGTCTGCGGCGAAACGAAATTTCCCGCGGGCGCCAGACTCTGAAGACTCGTCCCGCCATTTCGGATCACATACACATCGCCCGACGTTCCGTCCGAAACATACACATCTCCATTCGCCGCGACCGTCATGTCCCCAAGCGCGTGCTTTCCGGCACTACCCGGTTCAAATCGTCGAATTAGTTTGTGCGTTCGTAAATCAAATTTCAGAATCGCCGATCGCCCATCGTATTCCGCCTTGAAATCCGTTTCCGCATTCAACCCCGCGCTCGTCACCCAAAGCACTCCCCTCGCCGCATCCACATGTAGCGCCAAAAGCGCATCCAGAGGCATATCGGGCAGCGCGTGAATCACGTCCTCGCATTTTCCCGCAGCGTCGCATTCCAGCACTTTTTTCTCATGCACGCTGCTCAGAAAAAAATGTTTCGTCGCGGGATCGTACCCAATATCCTCCGCAATCAAATTCGCATCGCTAAGCGTAAATACCAGGCTCCCCGTTTTCACCGCTTCAGCGTTGCGTTTTAGCTCCGGCACTTTTTCCAGCATGCCCGCATCCGCAAAAGTCTTGTAAATTGGACCGCCCTCCGGCAACGTCGTTCCCATCAGCGCATATATCTTCAAAAAGGCCGCAGCTTGCTCTTGATTCCCGGCTTTCTGCGCCATCCACGCAAGATTTCGCGTCACCCGTGAGCTCTCCAGAAAATCGGAATGCAGCTTCAGAAACGCCGGCAGTGCGCTCTTGGCGTCCCCACTCTTCTGCGCTTCCACCGCCGCCTGCGTATCCTTCTTATACAAATCCCCGTGCTTGCTTTCGCCCTGCCCCCAGCTCGCCACGGCGAGCCCAATCAACGCCAAAGCAATCACCACGATTCGCTTCACAAGTTTCTCCTGATGGGCGCGTCGCGACTCATCGTCCCTTGCCGCCCGCCGCACCCTACAAGACGCGCCCACACTACAAATTGTTCGTCTGAGCTTGTCCCGTCCAACTCTTCAGAAAGATCGCCAGCTGAAGTAATTCACATGGCCACATAGCTTTTTCCTGTACAATTACTTAGTTGTGTGTTAATCTTGCTAATAATCTATCCAAAAGATCCGCGAGTATTATCTGGCCATCGAAAATATGGAACGTCCAATCCTGAACAGAGATCGCAATTTGGGGTATCTCGGACGGCTATCCGATTTGTTTTCAGTCATTTGCGCACTCTTGCAGACGACCTTATCGGCTAACTCCCTTAAAATCAATCACATAACACGTTTTCGCGATGTGAAATTTTCTTGCGGGCCTAAAATGTAACTTGCTGATTTAAAGGAGCTTAACCCTGATTTTAAGCGAATTTTAGTTACAGCGAAACACACTACTCGGGGATCAATGGCAGGAAATACTGCGTGCCCTTAATCGGCTCTTCCAGCCGCCGCAAGAGCTGTTGCAAATCGTCGTTTCGTTCGACGAAATCTATCTCGGAGGTGTTCACTACCAGCAAATCAGACGCGGTGTAGTGAAAGAAAAAATGCTCGTACGCTTTCACAATCTCCGCCACATATTCACGCGCGATTCGCGATTCCGATTCCGCACCCTTCTTCGCGATGCGCGCGAGCAGCACTTCCGGCGACGCCTGGAGATAAATCACCAGATCCGGCTTGGGGAGGTCCTTGGCAAATGATTCGGAGTAGCGTTCGTAAAGCTTCAGCTCTTCATTATCCAGATTTAAGTATGCGAAGAGCTTGTCCTTCTCGAACAGAAAATCGGAGACCACCGGGCCAGGAGTGAATTTCGCGCGCGGCTTCTCGCAATCGTTTCTGCCGCTCGAAAAGGAAATACATCTGCGCTGCCAGCGCGGCGCCGGATTTTTCCTTGTAGAAGCCGTCGAGAAATGGATTTTCGTCGCTATCGAAAATCCGCCGCGCGTGCATCCGTTCCGCGAGCACTTGCGCGAGCGTGCTTTTTCCGACGCGGATCGGTCCTTCCACCGCGATGTACCGCGGCGGTTTGAATTTCGGCGTAGGTCGCAGTTTTTTTCGGGCTGGAGCGGGCGCTGCCACGCCGCGGATTATATCAGAGCATTGCAAACGCAGTGCATGAGGCGTTTATCGATCGGGCTGTGGATTTGCGGAATCGGTCAAGCCTCGTCGCAAGAGCCAGCCGACGGTGGCCAGCATTCCAATCCACCCGATGATTCGCATGAGGGACGCAATTTGAGTGTCGTGATCCAGCAGATGCAGCTTGCCGAAAAGATAGTTCCAATCATGTACCACGTTATCCGTGTCGCCCACGGTTACCAGCGGCAATTCCATCGATCGCGCATCCGCCATATAAACCGCCATCGTCAAAAATTGTTGGAAGAAAAAGAAAGTGCAGAACGCTACTCCCAGCGCTTGCCGGCGAAACGCAAAATAAATCGCCAGCATCACCGGAGCGCCCAGCTGCATCGCCGTGCCGCCGGCCACCATAATGAATTCGCCGGTCGATACCGGGAAAAGCGCTGCAAACCATCCGAAAAGCAGATGGCCTCCTTCGTGAACCGGAAGAAATACCAATCCGAAGGGATCGCCGCCACGCCCTACATCCAACAAGATAATCGCATAAAACGCCAGCGCCAGAGTCAGCGCCCATCGTGGAACGGGTTGCCAATCCTCTTCCAATCTTTCCAGAATTGGCAGGCGCTCTGTCCACGAATCAGGAAGTTGCACAGCGCTCCATTCCAAAATTCTTCGCGCGCCGAATCCGCTTCACCACGATTTCGAAAGCGCAGCAACGATGTGCGCAAGCGCATCCAGATCTCGCGTATCAATCACTTCACCCGGCGAATGCGAATAACGCAGCGGCCAGCCAAGCCCAACATCAGTCGTGCCAAACGGCACAAACATCGATCCGTCGTTGCCGCCGCCAGTCACTCCGTACTGCGCGGGAATCTGATTGCTCTTCGCGATTTGCACCACGCGATCGGAAAATTCTCGCGGAGTCACATTGGAATTATCCACCGCGCGAACCACGAATCCGTGGCCAACAATCGCGTCGCCAAATCGTTTCGATTCGATCGGCGAATCCGCGCTCACGAAAGTATCAATCGCGAAAACGAATTGCGGCGCGTGCCCATCCGACGCCAGTTTTTTCGCCGCCGCTCCCGCTCCAACCAATCCGATTTCTTCACCGGTACTCCAAATAAAAGTTACGTCGCGTCCCGCAAGTTGCGGCCCCAGCGCCCACGCAGCCGAGATGAGCGCCGCACACCCAACGCGATCATCAAAGCTGCGTCCGTTCGCACGCGTGCCCGCCAGCTTCCGGAATTTCTTCGGCACCGTCACCCAATCCTTCGTCGTGATGCCGAGCTGCTCCACTTCAGCAGCACTCCTCGCTCCAACATCCACGCGCCACGGAGCCGGCCCTTCGCCTTCCGCGGCTGCCGCACCAGCGCCCCTCGGCCATTCGAAATTAGGCTGGTCCCAATTTGCGGGCGGCTCCAAAATTCCGGGCCGGTCGCCTTCCGGCGTGTGTACCAACACATCGTGTCCGCCAAAGAAATATGTAATCCCGCCGCCGCGCGTGATCACTTCAAGTTTTCCATCGTCATCAATTTTCCGGATGTTGTATCCGATCTCATCCATGTGCGCGACGAACACAATGCTCTTCGCACCCTTCGACTCGCCACCCCAGTGCAGCCAGATATTTCCAGTATCGTCCGTCGTTGTCTTTGCCCACGGCGGCAACAACGCGAGCACAGTGTCGTGTACATCTTTCTCGTGCTCGCTCACTCCATAAGCTTCCACAAGTTTTGCAACAATCTCACTAGGAGTCGGCGACGCACTCGGCCTCTTTGGCATCGCCGGTCGCGCCAGCGCCGCGTTAGTTGTCGCACTGGCAGCTTGTGCATCCGCATGACCGCCCGCATACACTTCGAGCAACCGTGCGAGCGCAGCGAGATCATTGCCATCAATCATCTCGCCGGGAGTCGCAAGCCAGCGCGTAGCAATTCCGATGTGCGCGAAACTTTTCGGAAGCGCCAGCGCATTCGCTCCAGTAGCAGGCCCCAGCGCCCCAGTGAAATCGCTCGCAATCTTGATGTTGTTTTTCTGCGCCATGCTCATCAAATCCGCAGCGAGTCCGGCTGCTTGCTGCTCCGTGTTTTCGCTGCCGACCAGAACGCCGCTACCTTCCGCCAATTTCGGCGAGACAAGCGTCGCCGCGACACTGGCATTTCCGCCGCGCCCCCCTGCAGCGCGCCGCGAAAGCAATGGCCCCACGTAAATCATTTCGTCGATCGGCTGCAGCGAATTATTTTGTGCAAGTATCCGCCGCAACCCGCGCACGCCCAGCCACTGTTGCCCGAGAAATGCGACGGTCAGCGTTCCCTTCACCTCGCTCGCATCGAGATGCCTCAGCATTTCCACAAGCGCTGCGCACCCAAATCGATCTCCAATCGCCGGCGAAGTCATTCGCCCGAATCCCATGTCATACACATGGCGATCGATTGCCAGCGGGTCAAGCACATCCACTCCAGCCGCGCGAACTTCCGCCGCAGACATTGCTCCGATATCCACGTAAACATCATCCAGATTCCCCGGCTGCGGTGGATTCAGTCGTGCACCTTGCAGGTGCGTGGAGAGCCCAGCGACAACTCCGGGAACAGTTTTGCCCGCACGCGTCTGAATGATCACCGGCTGCGTGGAATACAACGTATCGAAAACAGGATTCGGCGCGGCCTGCGGAAGTCGCTGCACGCGAAGATATCCATCCGAAGTAATTCCGCTCACCACGTAGCCCGGCTCGTCCATCAACGTAGCAATCACGCGGTGGGGCGATCCCGTACCGATATTCACGATCACATTGCCCAGCGAATCAGTCTCCGGCTTCCACTTCGCAAGTCGCGCCCGAATTTCCTTTGCGAGAGTCTGCTCGTAGCCCGAGACAGCCGGCGTCTCCACAAATTTTGCAAGGTCCTGATGCAAATCCTGCGCGCGAACCGCACTTGCGAAGAATCCGCCCAACACAAAAATAGCCGCCGCGAAATAAACAGTAAGACGGTTTTTCATGAACCCACTCCTCAATATGAGAGAGACACAACGAGACGCCACCACGCGTCCGGCGTGACTTTACCCATGCGGAGTGGAACAGGCAAGCAGCAAGAACTAGCGAACCAGTTGTCCGATGATCGTTTCGCGCTGATTAATCGCTTGCTGAGAGGTAGCCTTGAGCAAGTGCAAATAAACGGAGAGCGCCGCGATGCTGAGCACCGCATACGCAACTGGCACGAACCAGATCCCGGCGAGCCACGCAACCAGCAGTCCAATTCCCCACACCGCAGCGAGTGTGCTGAAATACAAACCGAAGGAAGCGAGAGACGACAAACCGGAGACACGCCGCGTTCTCATTCCGAATTCGAATTTTCGCGGAAACTGCAGCGAGAGCCAGTTGCCTGCCATCATGTTGATCAGCGCAACGAAAAGAACTCCGATCCACGTGGAAAGAAGGATGACAAACGGTGGTGGCCCCGCGAGCATCGCGATCAATATCCACGCCAAAACAGCCTCGAGGCCAAGTATCGCCAACTGAAAAAGATTTTTGCCCAGCATTACCGTGCTGAACTCGATTGGCGCCAAATACAGAAACTGCACGCCGCCGCCCTCGTACGCGAGGCTGTTCATCGAGTACTGCAACAGAATCAGAAGCGAATAGGCAACCGCGCCCGGGTAGGCAAGTCCGCCGGGGATCATCTTGCTAAATGGATTGGGCTTGCCGTGCGTCGCCGCGCGGCTATTCATCGTGATTGCGCCGACAATGATCAGCGGCATCAGGAGACTTACAGCGGCGATGCTGTTGCGATAAAGGTAGCGAATCTCTTTGAAAAAAATCGCGCTCACCGGGCCGGAAAACCAAGTGGAACCCGCAGAGACTTTTTGCGAAGCCGTCGGCGCTGCAGTGAGCGCGCGCGGTGCGGCGCTTACTTTTTTCGCGATTCGAGTTGGCGCCGCAGTTTCGCTAAAAGTCTCGCCAAGATATTCGGCATGCAAACGGTAGGCAAGCAGTCCCGCAAATCCAGCCGAGTAAGCAAGAACAATCGCGCATGCAAGCAAACCGGGGCCGGTAGACCTGTCGAGAAAAAATTGCAGCGCAACTCCGGCTTGGCCTGTGGGCAGTGTGCTCCAGATGTACGAAGTCTCGTGCATAAACGCGCCAACGGGTTTTGCCCATCGCTGCACGATCATTCCCGAAAACTGGAAACACACCATCACCAGAATAAATACGGCGAAGAGAATTTCGCGTGTGCGGCGCTGCGCCAGCAGTCGTTCAAGCCACGCATACAGCATGCGGCTGAAAAACAAATTGACGGCCGCCGACAAAAAAAGAACCAGCGCTGCGAGCAACCAAAGATCAGGACGCGCGCTGGTAATCCCGATCCACATGCACAAGTGCCACACCAATCCACACAGCCCCGCGGGATCGGCAAATCCATACGCGAGGTTCAGAACAAAAAATGAAGAAAACTTCAACGGAAATCGCAACAAACTTGTCGAATCAAAACTCGGCGCGAATTGCGCCGAAAGAATCGGGAACACTTGCCAGAAGACAAATATTCCCCACAGAATCGCGACAAGAAATTGAGTCTGATCGTTTTCGATCAAATAATACGAGCCAACCGCGATGGCCACGCCCGCGCCAAGCGCAATCAAGGTCCACACGATGCCGATGAAAATTGAACCGATTAGGCTGAGCTTGGCGGTGAGCCCTTGAAGTCCATTGCGAAACAGCCGCCAGCGCAGTCCCATCACCAGCAGAATCTGTTCGCCGAGCCCAACGTGGCGCGCTACTTCAGCCACGAGAGCTCCTCTTCGGACTTTCGGACCGCGCCATCTTGTCCCACCACGGAGAGGAAAATCTGCTCCAGCGTCGCTTTCTGTCCTGGGGCGAATTCAACTCCCGATATGCCCGCTCTCAACTCATCGAGCGATCCCTGCGCGACAATGTGCCCCTTGTTGATGATCGCCACATGCGTGCAAAGTCGTTCCACAATTTCCAGCACATGCGAAGTGAGAAAAATCGTTGCGCCGCGCGAGGTCATATGCTGAAGCATCGCTTTCAATGTTCCCGCGGCGATCGCGTCAACACCTTCAAATGGTTCATCCAGAAAGAGAATTCGCGGGCCGTGGATCACCGCCGCGGCGAGCGCCAGTTTTTTCTTCATGCCGTGCGAATAATCCGTAATCAATGTTTTCGTCCGGTCAGCGAGATCCATGAATTCAAGCAGCTCTGTGGATCGTTGCTTAGCCGTCGCTGCGTCCAGCCCATACATTCGCCCAACAAAATTCAGATACTCATTTCCGGTGAGCCGGTCAAACAACGCAAGCCCTTCGGGTACTACTCCAATCTGGCGCTTGGCCTCCACGGGCGAATGCGTGAGATCAATTCCAAGCAACTCCATCCGGCCCGATGTAGGAGCGAGAAGTCCCGTCAACATTTTAATGGTGGTGGATTTTCCGGCGCCATTGGGACCGAGAAAACCAAAGAACTGCCCAGCATCCACGCGAAGGCTTACACGATCAACGGCGATCAATTCGCCGAATCGGCGGACGAGATCTTCAGTAAGGATGGCCGGCTGAATCACATCGCTCATGGGAGGCATCAGGATTGCCAGATTGCGCAACAAAATGCAACTACGAGCACCTCATTGCAGGCGAGATCAACGTGGCGAAGAAAGTCGATTGGAAAACGACGCATGAGGTTTGGCGGAATCGCGCGTTGGAAACATTGCGAGTACCGCGGGAAGCTCCACACGAAACGTCGCGCCGCCGCCGGGCCGATTGAAACAGGTAATCCGCCCCCCGTGTTCCTTCACGATTCCGTAGCAGATGGAAAGGCCAAGTCCCGTACCTTTCCCAGCTGGTTTGGTGGTGTAAAACGGATCGAACACCAGATGCGGTTCCTTTACGCCCTGCCCGGTGTCGGAGAAATCCACAACAACGTTCGTGACATCGCGCCAGGTGCGCACGGTAAGCGTGCCGCCAGTAGTTTCTTCCAGTGCATCCACGGCGTTGCTTATGATATTGAAAAAAACTTGCAGCAGCTGATTGGCATCGCCGCTCACTCCGGGCAAATTGCTCCGCGCGTCGAGATCAATCCGAATATTTTTACCGAGAAGATCGAGGCGGCGAAGCTCAAGCGCACTCGAAAGAATCGTATTCACATCGAGCAGCGTCCGCTCTGCGGGAAGAGGCTGCGCGAAACTAATGAGCTTGGCGACCAGTTCCTTGGTGCGCCGCGCCTGGTCACGAATTTTTTCCCCAAGCCGTCGGGAATTTTCAGAGGCCGTGGGTTCCTCGATCAAAACGTCGGAGTAACCAAGGATCGCCGCGAGCGGATTATTGATTTCGTGCGCGGCTCCCGCGGCAAGTTGTCCCAAAGAAGCCAGCTTTTCAGACTGCACAAACTGACTCTGAATTCGCTTCAAGTTTGTAAACGATTCCTGCGAGAACTGCAGCAATCGCTCTCGGTCTCTATCGACAAGCGCCTGCCGCAAAAACACCAACGATGTGAATACAACGATGGCACCCAGCGTAACCAACAATCGGAATCGTTGCACCACTTCAGGCGCGTTTCCCAGCTGCGACCACACCGCGAGCAATGGCAACGAAAGCGTCGTGCCAATCACCAGTCGCGCGGGCCACGGATTATCGTTCGGGAGTTCCTCTGGAGATGGCTCGGCCGCGACACTGGCTTTCGGGCACACGTTGCGCGCGATAATTCCGGCCGTGCCGTACCACACAAACGCCGCGATCAAGCCAACGTCATACAAGCTTCCGGTTTGGTACACGTTTCGATGAATCGCGTCATTAATGATCATCGAACTAATCTGGTAGCAGCACGCCGCGCCCAGCAAGTTCAAATACACGGTACGCCAACCGCCCTTCACCGAAAAAGAGAGGTAAGCAAGACCCACAATGAATACGAAATTCTCAAGACTGTAGAGGTTGTCCCATCGATTACTGTAAAGCACGGCGTTCGGGGCGACGTATTGCCATGGAATCACAACGAACAGGTACATGTACATCCAGAAGGCAACCAGAAGAATCAAGTCGACGTTTCCGACACGCAAATTGCGATCGGGTTGAACAAGATGGGGACGCAGTGCCAGCGCTGCGATCAGCGGTACGGTGTGGAGAAAAATGATCACATCGCCGATAAAGGGGTTCGGCACAGGCGTGTGCTGTACTACTTCAATGTAAGTCCAGATCAGATTGCCAACCAGCCAGAGGCCGCAACCTGTCGCAAGCAGCAACCAAAAGGAGCTTCGGCGCCAGTCCGGCGAGGCAGCGTTAAGTAGAAGACCCGCGTTGGTGAACAAAAGAACAGCGCACTGCGAAATATCGCCGAACGCCGTTAACCGGGGGCCATAGGGCATCAGCGAAGACATCAGCGCGTAACCGCCGACGCTCACCAGCCAGAAAATGACGAGTTTTTTATTAGCCCGGAACCAGGACACAAAGAGACCCAAGAGGGCGTAGATGACCCACAGCTATTTTAAGGCCGGATGGCGAAAGACTCGCTTCGGGCTGGAACCCGCGTGGCGAAAGCATTATGAAGCGTTGGTACTATCGCGGCAGTACCTACGGATATCTGTGTGAGGATTCAATTCCTAGGTGGCGGAGGAGGGGGGATTCGAACCCCCGAGACCCTTTCGGGTCTAACGGTTTTCAAGACCGCCGGTTTCAACCACTCACCCACCCCTCCGCCAACAATTCTATCATTCCCGGCGCGGACCATCCCAACCGATGCCGCGGAGTAGCCTCATCCACAACCGTCGCTCGTTCACCGACTTCGTTCATCTAACGACTAGGGTCAACGGCATACAAAGAGATTTTCTGCGGGGGCACGCTGTCTGCAGCCGAGTAGCCGGCAATTCAGGAGGATAATTGCGATGAGATTCTTATTTCTAGTCCTATTTTTTATTCTGCTGGCAAGTTGGGCCGGCGCATTTTTGGTATTCCACATAGCCGGCGGACTTATCCATCTCTTGCTTTTGTTCGCGGTAATCGCGCTGATCGTACACCTCGTCCGAAGGGCGTAAATTCTGGAACGGATGTGTAATAGGCGGCGCTGAGGCGCTTCCGGGCTATTCGCCGCCGGAAGCATTGCACGGCAGCACGACATTTCATTTGAAAGAAATGGATGTTGCTCCAGTGCCGGAGCTGCGTTGACTCCGCGGAACCGCTCCGCTAAACTTCCCAAGAATCACTGGTAGACGATCTGCCGCAACTACTCCCCGGTAGCTCAATGGTAGAGCATTCGGCTGTTAACCGAAGGGTTGCTAGTTCGAATCTAGCCCGGGGAGCCAATTCGATCATTTCCTATTGGCATCCGCTACGCTAAGAACCGTGCCGATCTGGTGCATCCCTCGTTCTGGAAACCCATCCCCATAAGTACCGTTTATCGCTACGAATCAACGAGCGAAAATCTGAAGTCACATGGCAGCCCGCAACAAATGCGCCCTCCGCTCCCGGCGGCGCGTAAACCAACGAGTGGAAACCTGACGCGCGCGCGGATGTCGCGGTGTCAGGACTTATTCTTGATTTAACACGCCAGCAGTCCCTTCTCCTTTCAGACACAAACGCGGTCCGATTTTCAGCAACAAGGAAATATAGTTCTACATGGAAAATAATCCGGGTAATCCCACGCTTTCCGACGCCGAAACGCGCGACCGTGAGATAGCCAACGACTTGACCGAGCGAAGCAAGACGCAGCGTGAGAATGTTGAAAGCAGGCGGATGTTCGAGGATCTCTTCGATAACTCCGACGCCGCCATCATTGACTACGATTTCTCCGCGCTGTTCCGCCTTGTACAACGGCTGAAACGAGAAGGCGTCATCAATCTCAAGAGTTATCTCATGGGTTCAGGTGAGCTACTCCTGAAGCTCATCGGAGTTGTGTCCGTCAACAACGCCAATGCCGCGGCCCTGCGCATGATGGGTGTTTCGTCGATGGAAGAGCTCGTCAAACAGTCAACCAGCATCGTGGAAGTCGCAGAAGCAATGCTCGAAGGCAGTGAACGAATTCGAGGTTCTGAGTATCTGACCTCTGGCGGCAAATTGATGCCCGTTGTCTATTCATTGCGCATCCCGAAGACGGAAGAACAGGCGCGACGGGTGATGATCGTAATTATTGATTTGTCGGATATCAGACTCGCCGAAGCCGCACGCCAGGCGAGTGTAGCGAAGTCTGAGTTCCTCTCCAGCATGAGCCACGAGATTCGCACTCCCCTTAACGGCGTTATAGGCAATCTCGAATTACTGGCTCTCACGTCTCTCGATAACGAGCAGTTTGAGCTGGTGGACGATGCCGACAAAGCGGCCAAAGCACTATTGGGCTTAATCGGCAACATTCTTGATTTCTCGAAGATTGAAGCGGGCAAATTGACGATCGAAATGGGAGATATCAATCCCGCCGCTTTGGTGGAAGAGGCTGTGGATGTTTTGCAAAGCCGCGGCCGCCAGAAAGACATATTCGTCACCGCCACGTTTGGCCCCAACGTGCCAAGCCTCGTTCGCGGTGACGCCATCCGTGTTCGCCAGATACTGCTCAATCTAATTGGCAACGCCGTGAAATTCACAGAGCGCGGCGGCGTCGAAGTGACGCTAACTGTGAGTTCCGCACACCACGAAAAATGCGAGTTGCGTTTCGACGTTCATGATTCCGGTCACGGCTTCGACAAAACTCATGCCGCACTATTGTTCAAGCCTTTCGTTCAGAGTCGTAAGCGCGGCGACGAGGCCGAAGGTACCGGGCTTGGACTTTCTATCTGCAAAAGTCTGGTGGAAATCTTCGGCGGCGCCATCGACTGCCAAGGCGTGCCGGGTATGGGCGCGAGTTTTTGGTTCACCTTGCCGGTGACTGTCGTCGTTCCAGCGCCCCCAGTCGCGCGTCCCGATCTGTCGGAACTGCGAGTGATGGTAATCGGTCGCTGCGACAACACCACGAAGCCACTTGAAGACTATTTTGCGCAACGCGGAGCTGCAGTAGTCACAGAGTCGCTGCCCACCGCTCTCGCTTTCGCCGCAGATAAGTGCAAAGACAATGCCTTGCGCGTTGATGTTGCTGTACTTGTTTCGGACGGAAGCGATATCGATGCGTCGGAAACAACGCGCCAGCTCAGAAATCTCCATATCGTGCCACTCTTATACGGCGTCGGCCGATCGCCCAGCACGCGCCTGCGTCAGGGATTCGCTGCCGTGATTCCGCTTGACGCCAGCTCCGACTACATCGACCGCAACATCCGTCTCTTGGTGGGACATGCCAAATCGAGAGAGCGGATAGCGGGGCAGCAAGAATCCGTCGCGTCTGCCTACGGCCCCACGCTTGTGGGGAAACGCGTGCTTGTACTTGAAGACCGGCTGCTCAATCAGACCGTGATCCAAAAGCAATTGAGGAAACTCGGAGTTGATTGCGCCCTCGTCGACAATGGCGTCAAGGGTCTTGAAATGCTCGATCGTCAGCGGTTCGACTTGATCCTATGCGATTGCTCCATGCCAGTTATGAATGGCTACGAATTCACTCAAGCCCTGCGCCTGCGGGAATCGACGCAACCCGTCGCCCGTCACATCCCGGTAATCGCGCTCACAGCGAACGCCTTCCGCGAGGATGTCGACAGGTGTTTGATATCCGGTATGGACGATTTCATCAGCAAACCAGTAACGATAGATCGGCTGGCTGCCACAATGTTCAGATGGCTGAACCGACCCACGGGTGCAGCGCCGCGCGTGACAGGTCACCAAGAAACCGGCGACGCAGGGGCAAAGCCGGCAATCGATGTTTTAACGCTCGAGAAAATTCTCGGCTCAAGCGATCCTGCGACAGTGAATGAGGTGCTGGCGCAATTTGCCGGTGTCGTCGCGGATACGCTCTTGAGCATCGAAGCCGCTGTGTCGGCCGGCGATCCCGACCAAATCGTACGTGCCGCTCACGGGGCCAAAGGTGAAGCGCGCTGTGCTGCCGCCACCTGCCTCGCCGGTCTCTACTCAGAGTTGGAACTCAGCGCCAGGAATCTTGATCGAGCCGCGTCGCATAAACTTACGGGCCGCATCGCCGCCGAAGTGCGCCACGTCGAAAATTACATCCGTGAACGGTTGGGAGCAAAGGTGTCATGAAAGACCACGCATCCACTCCTCAGATTGTCCCGCCAGAAGAGGCATTCCTTGAAGCCGGGTTTGATCGCCTCAGCGTCTTGATCGTCGATGACAACGCTTTCGCGTGCAGCGTTGGCAACCGCGCGCTGCAGTCCGTCGGGATTCGTTCGGTTCAGGAAGCTTCAAGCGGACAAACCGCCATCGAAATTCTTAGCCGCACTGATCCGCCCGTTGACATCGTTTTCTGCGATCTTCTGATGCCAGACGTCGACGGCATTCAGATCGTCCGATATATCGCTACGCTTCCTTCTCCGCCCGCGATTGTATTCGTGAGCGGAGCTGACGAGGTGTTGCTTAACACCGCTGAAAATACCGCGCGCGCCCGCGGCTTGCGCGTAATTGGTGCTATCGAAAAACCGTTGACGGCCGAAGCAGTCCGCCGCGCTCTCACCGATCTCAGCGAGAAGCCAGCCCAAGTCGGCAGCCGAATCACCGTGAATGTCACCGCTGAGGATGTCGAAATCGCTTTGGCGAAACAACAGTTCGTCCCAAATTTTCAACCTAAAGTCTCGCTCGTCGACGGCAGCATTGCCGGTTTCGAAGCTCTGGCGCGCTGGCAACATCCCGTGAAGGGCATAATCTTTCCTGATGCTTTTATCGCGGTCGCGGAGCAAAGCGGCCAGATCGGCGCTCTCACCGATCAAATCACGATGCTTTCTCTCAAGCAATGCGCCGCGTGGGCCCACGCCGGATTGCGTACCACGGTCTGTGTCAATCTCTCAGCGCACATGCTCGTGGACCTCGATCTGCCAGACCGAATTGCGCTCGAGGCCGAACGGTTTCACGTGGATCCACAGCAATTGATTTTGGAGATTACCGAATCAGGTCTGTTTCATGACGCCGCAAACGCGCTCGACATCCTCGCCCGGTTCCGCATGAAGGGCTTTCTGCTTTCCATCGATGACTTCGGCACTGGTTATTCCTCGATGGAGCAGCTGCGTCGTGTCCCGTTCGCCGAAATGAAAATCGACCGCACGTTCGTCCACGGAGCAGGCGGAAACGCAAAAGCCATGACGATTTTGGAATCAAGCGCCAAGCTTGGACGCAGCCTGAATATGAGTGTCGTCGCCGAGGGCGTCGAAACGCAGGAAGATTGGAATGCTGCGCGCGTTGCGGGCGTTGACCTGGCGCAGGGTTATTTCATCGCCAGACCGATGGCTGCCGATAAGATTCCCAGATGGTTGCCGTAATCGGTGAATCGAACTGCGGAAAAATCCGCTCACGTATGTCGGATCGGCTCGCGTTCCAAGCAGCGCGAGCTCACATCACAGCAAACGGAGTTGTCGGCTCTCCAGCGCGAGAAGTTTTTCTTTAATCGGCAGTCCACCGCCGTAGCCAGTTAGCTTCCCGTTGCTCCCGATTACGCGATGGCACGGCACAATAATCGCGATCGGATTCGATCCATTCGCAAGTCCCACTGCGCGCATCGCCTTCGGATTTCCGATCCGATCGGCAAGCTCGCCATAGGAAATCGTCGTGCCGTAAGGAATCGCGCACAATTTTCGCCAAACACTCATCTGAAATGCAGTGCCTTCCATCGCCAGCGGCAAATCAAAATCCTTCAACTCGCCGTGAAAGTACGCGCGCAACTGCCGAATCGTCTCCGCGAAGGGCTTCGCGTCTTTCGTCCAGTCTGCTCAGGATGCACAGCACGCTTGCTCGCCCCAAAACTCAGATAGCACAACCCTCGATCATTCGCTGCAAGCAGCAGCGGTCCCACCGGGCTCTCCATGTTTGTGTAATACATCGTGTTCGCTCTCTGCGATAAAATCCTTCAGATCGCGCTGACGCAGTCTGCCAGCCTCTCGGCTAAATGTATCAGAGCGCGGCGGCTGAATGAACCACTCGCGGAACCGCGCTCGAAAGAAAACCTATGAAAATCTCCTTTGCGCAGTCTCTCGCAGAATTACCTCTCCCCGCGACCACAAAATGGCCGCATGGGGTGTGGGACATCGAGAAATTCAAGCAAGACGATTTTTCGCTTGAGCTCTTCGCGCCCAAAAACCACGATTACCAGACGCCTCACACCCAGGACGAAATCTACATAATTATCCGCGGCTTTGGCGTATTCGAATTAGAAAATGAGCAAATCAACTTCGAGCCGGGCGATGTCCTCGTAGTTCCAGCGGGCAAAGCTCACCGCTTTTCGCAGTTCAGCGGTGATTTCGCCGCGTGGGTCGTTTTCTGGGGACCCCATCAAGCCACCGCGAGGTGACACGCCGGGACAATACAGGACAAACCATGACACGCCTCGCTTCTTAGGGGCAAGTTAGGCCATCGAAGGGCATTTCAGGGCGTTGAACTCTGGGTAATAATCGGCTAACGAGTGCAGTTCGTCAGTGCGCTGGCGACAACTGGTGAAACACAGCCTCGGCATTATCCGCAAACGAAGCGCCGAAATTGTGGATACTGCCGGAAGTCGCTGTATTTCTTCATGTCAATCTTTTCGCGCACCTGCGCATCAGTCGCGCCACTTCTCACCAACGCTTCCACTTGCGTCGTCAGATCAGACATGTAGTCGCGAAATCGCGTAAACGTGGCTCGCGTCCCCACATCGAAATGTCCGGGAACAAAGTGATCCACAGGCAGCGCCATAATTGCATCCAGCGTCCGCACCCAGTTTTGCGCGCTTCCCTGATCCATCGCAGGACACGAATTGTTCATGAATAAATCGCCCGCAGACACCGTTCGCTGCTTCGGAAAATAAACGTACACATCGCCCATCGTGTGTCCCGGCTCCCGGCGCGATGATTTCCACCGGATTGTCATCCACATATATCGTGAGCTTTTGCGCAAGAGTTTCTGTCGCGGCGCGAAATGCGGGCTGCTGGCTCAGCGGCTGCCCCGCCACTAGGTGCCGCAGGCGGTTTTGCCATTGCTTGCATCGTCCGCTCGCGCGTAAATGGCGAGCTGATCACGATTGCATCCGGACCCACAATCCCGTTCCCGCCTTGATGGTCGGTGTGATAGTGCGTGTTCACGATGAATTGCACCGGCAGCGGCGAAATTTTTCGAATTTCAGCCAGCAGCTTTCCGCCCTCCACCGTGTTCAGTCCCGTATCCACCACCAGGATTCCGTGCTGCCCCACAAGAAATGTCGAATTCGCGCTGTGATCGTTATCGCTTACGTACGCGTACAGGTTCGGAGCCAGTTGCTCCACTTTCGGCGCTGCAAACGAAGCAGCCGCGCAGAAAAGTAGCGCGGCCGCCCCAATCCATATCCGATTTTTGCGACCCATGGTTCTCCCTGAACCCTGCGTCGAAAACTAGAACGAAAGTTTCAACGCCAGCTGAATCAATCGCGGACCGCCCGATCCAAGTCCCACCGTGCCCTGCGCCACGTCTGGCGTCTGGAACAGCGATCCAAATCCAGGAGCCGTCTCCACGTTGCGCGGTATCGCAAAGTTCGGGTGATTAAACAGGTTAAAGAACTCAGCGCGGAATTGGAGATTCACGCTCTCGGTAATATGCGTGTCCTTCAGAATCGCCATATCGTAATTTCTGAATCCCGGTCCCGTTACGATGTTGCGGCCCGCATCGCCAAATGTCAGCGGCTGATTCAGCACGAAGGCCGAAGTGTTGAACCAATCGGCAACTGTCTTCGGCCCTGAGTTTGGATTTCCCACCAAATCCGGCCGGTCGTCGCCGTCTCCAGTGCTGCTTTGATTGGCTCCGGTGAGAACTGAGAACGGTTGCCCGGTTTGCCATGTCAAAATCCCTGTAGTCGTCCAGCCGTCAGCAAGGCGGTGCGGCGCGCTGTGCCACCAGTTCCGCCATGTCGGAATTGCGTACACGAAGTTGGCCACAAAGCGGTTGCGAATGTCGAAATCCGAAAGGCCCTTCTCGTTTTCAAGGTTGTAGTTATCCTGCGCAAAAATCGTCGACGAATTCGCGCCGGAACCGTAGAACACAGAAGCTCCGTCCAGCGATTTTGCGTACGTATCCGCGATCCCAAAGGTCAGTCCGTGATACCCGTGCGAACTCAGCTTCAGCTCCAGTCCGTTGTACGACGAACTGGTCACATCTTCGGCCTGGAAGATTTTCGCGTACCCGAAATAATGGTCCGCGAGCAATCGGAGGAATCAAAGCGATATTCGTCGAAAGGAACTGCGCCACCGGTGGCGGAATTCCCATCAACTCCATTCGAGTCACCACATCAGGAGTGAGGGCGTCTATCTGCGCCTGCGTGATGTACGCCTGATCAATCTGGACGAATCGCGGAAGGTGCGTTCCCGTCGACCCTACATACGCCGCTTCAAAAACCATTTGCCACGGCAATTGTCGCTGGATGTCCACATTCCACGATTGCGAATATGGCGTTGGCATATTCGCCGGCGTCACCGTAATTACCGGAAACCCAGCTGGTGTGAACGAGTCCGGGAATCCCGGATTTTGGTCGTAATAATCCGGCAGGTACGGTGGATTCAATAATACGTTGCCCGGAATCTGTCCCAGTACGGTGTCGTAGAAAATTCCATAGCCCACGCGCAGTACCGTGGTGTTTTGCTTGTCAATGCTCCACGCCAGCCCCAACCGCGGCGCGAAATTCTTGTAATCCGGATTGTAAAGTCCTCCCTGCTGCTCGGTCACCATCCCCGAAGCTTCCAGCGTCGCCAGATTAGTTTGGTCTGCGCTCGGCGAGAGATACGTCGAGAAACTTCCCGGACGGAATGTTGTCGCGCGGCCTGTCGCGTCGTAGATCGGTGTATTGAATTCGTATCGCAACCCGTAATTCACCACAAGGTTCGGTTTCAGCTTGAAACTGTCTTGCGCGAAGAAATCAAAACTCGTTGTTCGGTAGCTCCGCGAAGAATCTCCAACAAAGTGCAGTGAAGTGCTGGGAAGACCTTCCGCGAAATCTACCAGTGGATTTTGGATCCCTTCCGGGTTGTTGTCTCCGGTGAATGTGAGCTGCCCGATTTCGTCGAGATCGTAAAAACGATTGTCCCGAATGTTGCGGATATCCGTTCCAAACACAATCGTGTGCCGCGCCGTCAGGTGTGTGAAGTGATCCACATATTGCAATGTGTTCTGCCAGGTGCCGCCGGGGTTGTTGTTATTCGGCCCCAGGTTTGAAATCGAGCCGCCGTTCGAAACGATTCCGCCGGCCATCGTGAAATTCGGAATGTCGCCCAGATTAAACGGTGAATTTGGTCCCCATCCGGTGTTGAAGTCGTATGTGGCCGCCTGCGGACCTGCTTGGTTGTAGCTCAATCCCACGTTGCGGGTGTAGCCCAACCGGAACTCGTTGATCGAACTCGTGCTGAAGAATCGCGTGTAACCCAGTGACGCAAGTTGCGTGCTTCCGCTGTTGATCGTTCCATATCCGGGGATCGCCGTCGTTTGTTGCCCGCCCGAGAAGGGAGAAGTCTCGTTAAAACGCGTGTAGCTGTATCGCGCGGTCAATGAATCGTTGCTGTTGATTTTGTGATCCATCTTCACCAAAAACTGATCCGTATCATTCGAGAGAATCGGCGAAGACACGAAGTTGCCGCCCGCCACATTCGTATTCGGCTCCGGATACAACAGGAACAGCGCCGCGGAGGTCGGGTTCACCGTGACCTGCACCGGGACCCCCATCGAATTTACGAACAATCCCGACTTCTGTGCATCCGTCGGCACCACGGTGAGTTCCGTGATTCCCGCGCGTTCCCGGAATCCTTCGTAGTTCACGAAGAAAAATGTTTTGTCTTTCTTGATCGGTCCGCCAAGAGTCGCCCCGAATTGATTCAAACGCAGCTCGGGAGCAGATGCGTCCGGATTCGCAAAAAAGTTTCTCGCGTCCACCGCATCATTCCGCAAAAAGTCGTACACCGATCCGTGCAATTTGTTCGTTCCGGATTTTGTGACCAGGTTCACCACTGATCCGCTGTTGCGTCCGTATTCCGCCGAATAGTTGTTCGTCTGAACTTGGAATTCTTGAATCGAATCGATCGACGGAAGCTGCCCCACCGATCCATCGTTGTAATTATTGTTGTCCACTCCGTCGACCATGAAATTGTTCGAACTCGATCGCTGTCCGTTCGAAGAATAGCCGGACGAACCACCTTCTCCGCCCTGCTGCCCGCCGCCGCCGCCAAACGCTGCAACTCCCGGATTCAGCAGCGCCAGTTGCGCGAAGTCGCGTCCGTTCAGCGGAAGTGAAGTCACTTGCGCTTGCGTGATCACGTCGCCGATATGCTGCGTCTCCGTATCCACCGTCGCCACCGCGCCCGTCACTTCCACGGTTTCCGTTTGCGACGCCACCTTCACTGACAAATCTACCGTTCGCGTTTCTCCCACCAACACTTCGATCTGATCGATCGCCAGAGTCGCAAACCCGCTCTTCTCCGCTCGCAATTTGTAGGTCCCCGCCGGCAACGCCAGCAGGCGGAACGATCCCGTATCGTTCGTTGTGTCGCTGCGCGTGAATCCGGTCGCTAAGTTGGTCACTTCCACCTTCACGCCCGGAGCCGCTGCTCCCTGCGCATCATGCACTGCGCCCACAATTACTCCCTCTGTGGTTTGCGCGTGCATCCGTACACTTCCAAATGATAGAAGTATCAGTACCATTAATGCGGCGGCGAAAAGTTTTGATTTCATGGAGCGTCCCTTCCCTGTTCCGGCTTCCTCTGAGAGTTGGCGTGACCCTGTAGCTGCGCGGAATATAGTGACGCACCCTTTCCAAGTCAAGCCATAACTGCCGCTAAGTGGTGTATTTCCAAGCCGATAACGCCGCCTGCGATGCTGAAATAGCCCATAGTCGGCTGCTCACGCATCTCGCGCATCTTTCACGCGAGTGTCCTCTTCGGCATGGCCTTTCATCAAACAAATATGAATCACGATGCTCTTGAAAACGGTTCGGCATTCCGTGATTTGTTTGTACCGTCTTTGGCGCACTGGAATTCTCGAACTTGTGAGAGAGTTCTGGTGTATCAATCTGCACTGAAGGATACGCACCAATGATCGTTTTTGTGGCAGGTGGCACCGGAGTTTTGGGACGCGGGACTCTGCCTCCTCTCATCGCCGCGGGACACACCGTTCGCTCCACTGCGCGCGGCTCTGAAAATGCCGCCCTCGTGCGCTCTCTCGGTGCCGAGCCGGTTCGATCTCGACGTGTATAACCCACAGGCAATTCGCGAAGCGATCGTTGGCTGTGACGCTGTGCTTCGGATCACAACCAAATTCGGCGCCATGTCAAAACTCCGCGACCCTAAATCTTGGGCGGAGACGAATCGCCTTCGAACCATCGGCGCTCAATTTCTCGTTGATGCCGCGATTGAGACCGGAGTCCAGACCTACATCCACGAATCTGTAGCCTATGTCTATGCCGATGGCGGCAACAATTGGCTTACCGAAGACTCTCCAACTGATGATGCTTGCGTATCGACTCATGACGGCTACGCTGGAAGGCGAACGCCACGCCGCCAGATTTACCCAAGCCGGTCGCCGCGGTATCGTTCTCCGCTTCGGCGGATTTTATTCAGCCGACGCTCCCAGCACGTTGGAAACGGTCGTCGCCATCAAGCGTCGCATGTTGCCCCGCTTCGGCCCCGGAACAAATTATTTCTCTAGCATTTATGTTCCAGACGCTGGCCGCGCCGTCGCCGCTGCCCTGAATGTCCCCGCGGGAATCTACAACGTCGCTGACGATGATCCCGTCTCTTTTGCGGAGTACCTGAATGTCATAGCCGCGTCATTCGGAGCTCCCCCGCCATTCCATGTCCCAAAATTTCTGGGTAACCTCGCCTTCGGCGATGTCTGGAGATATTTCTCCCGCTCCCAGCGCGTTTCCAACGCGAAGTTGAAACAAACCTCCGATTGGAAACCCGCGGTGCAGTGCGCAAGAGAAGGTTGGCCCCTCATCGCCGCCCAATTGGCAGCCGCCACCGAATGAACAGCCATCAAGTAAGCCGCACGCGTTTGCCGATCGTCGCCACTTCCTTCGGGCAGGGCTCGTCCCGCTCCGCTTTACCATGCAGCAACCCTATACACTTATCTTGACTTTTAGTTACTATTACAGTAAAACTACTCACTCAATTCCTCTGAAATCGAATGGGCCCGAACCAGCATCCCCGAACTCTTTGCAATCCAGCTTTCGTCCGCTCACGATCCGCCAATCCAACCGGCTGTCTCCACTACTCTGTGGTGAGCGCCTTCGCCTTTCGTCCCTTAAATCCACTCAGTATCGAATTCACCGCGTCCTACCCGAAACGCGCTCTCTCCGAAAATTCGCGGGATTCCCGTAAAAACAACCAACCGAACCAGCTATCTCTTTTATTCACAATGCGTTGCACACTCTTCGGAATCGCGATATTCGATAAGTATTTTAGAATGAATAACATAGCGCAAGGCCAGGGTAGCGAAATCCAGACCCCACACAAACGTATTCTGCTGAATAGAAACAACTTACCAACGATTCGTCAGCACTTCTTTGTAACAGTTTCTCGGAACTTCACTCCCTCAATCGCCTCCACCGCGCTCACAAACTTATGGCACAGTAGACCCAATGCCAGAACTCGCCACCTCCACCGCAGGCCGCGCCGCCTTCCAGCATCCCGATTTTATCCGTTATCAGGTCTCCCGCCTCTTCATCGTCGCCTCGGTCGAAATGCAATCGGTCGCAGTCGGCTGGCAAGTTTACGACCTCACCAAACGCCCGCTCGATCTCGGTCTGGTCGGCCTAGCGCAATTTCTTCCCGGCGTAATTTTATTTCTCGTCGCGGGCCACGCCGCCGATCGTTTCAATCGAAAGCGTCTTCTCACTACCTGCTACATCGGATTCGCATCCTGTTCGGCGCTGCTCCTCGCGGCATCTTGGCGCGGAGTTCACGTAGTCGGTTCGATCTACGCGATCTTGGTTTTACTCGGCATCGTGCGCTGCTTCAACTCTCCCACCAGCCGCGCGATTCTTCCGCAGCTTGTGCCGCAGGAAGATTTCCCCAGCGCCGTCGCGTGGAACGCCACAGTTTTCCAGACCGCAACAATTCTTGGACCAGCTCTCGGCGGTTTGATGTACGCCGCATTTCGCGGACCCTCCGCGGTTTACGCGACATCCGTGATCGCCGCGATATTCGCCGCGTTCTGCACGGCCCGCATTCGCGCGCAAGCCAAGCCGCGCCCGCGCGAACCGGTGAACATGCAGACGGTTCTCGCGGGCCTTCGCTATATCTGGCATCAGAAAGTTGTGCTCGGCTCGATTTCTCTGGATTTTTTCGCAGTGCTTCTCGGCGGAGCAGTGGCTCTGCTTCCAGTCTATGCCCGCGAAATTTTCAAGACAGGCCCTTGGGGACTCGGACTTCTTCGCAGCGCCCCGGGTATTGGCGCGGGCGCAATGGCGCTACTGCTTGCGAATCGCCCGCTGCGCCGCCGAGTCGGAATGAAAATGTTGTGGTGCGTCGCAGGGTTCGGAGTCTTCACAATTCTGTTCGGCGTCTCCCACAGTCTCATTCTCTCGATGATCGCGCTTCTCTTCGTCGGCGCTTCCGACATGGTGAGCGTCGTGATACGCGGCGTCCTGGTTCAGCTGTCAACGCCCGACGAAATGCGTGGCCGCGTCAACGCAGTCGACATGGTTTTTATCGGCGCATCGAACGAACTCGGCGAATTCGAATCTGGTCTCGCAGCAAATTGGTTGGGAGCCGTGCCAGCGGTAGTCCTCGGCGGAATCGGCGCGCTAGTAGTAACAGCAGTCTGGGCGCTCGCGTTTCCCGAGCTGCGCCGCGCCGACAAATTTACAGACTGAAATCACAGCGCGAATTTGTTTCAAGATTTCACGAGCAACCGATCAACACGTTCGACAAGGCTGTGCGCGTCAACCGGCGCGCGAACCTTCTTATCATTGTCGAAGAAAATAAAAACATCGCGAGCTTTAAGTTTCTGCCCAGATTTTGCGATCACGCGCTCGGCATCCGCAGGTTCGCCACCACGAGCCCACGCCGCAACACGCAGGGCCCACTCATCCAGCGACTTCGCGTCGTACCCATTCGCGTAAAGTTCCTCCGACCCGTGCAATCGGCAATAAACAAAATCAGCGGTGAGATCCATCAAGCGTGGCCATTCAACACTGTCACCACAAACCAGCGCCACATCATGCTCGCGAAGCAGCTCAACAAATTCCGGAACCGCAAAACTTGGATTGCGAATTTCCATCGCGTGGCGCAGCGGAAGATCCGCATCCGTCTTCAGCCACGACCGCCCGTTCACCCGTTTGTCATGCCGTTTCGCCAGCGCCACCGCCGCGTTGGTATCGTGCGGCAGCATCTTGAAAAATGTTTCCACCCGCTTCGCATCGAATTTAAAGTTCGGCGGCAATTGCCACAGTATCGGCCCAAGCTTTTTGCCGAGCCGCAGCAATCCAGACGCGAAAAAATTCGCGAGCGGCGCGCGCACATCCCCCAACCGCTTGATGTGCGTGATGAATTGAGGCCCCTTCACCGCAAAAACAAAATCATCGGGAGTGGCATCGCTCCACGCCGCAAAATTTTCCGGCCGCTGCAACGAATAAAATGTTCCGTTGATTTCAATCGAACGAAACGCGCGCGACGCAAACGCCAACTCATTTTTCTGCACCAATTTTTTCGGATAGAAAACGCCGCGCCACGGCGGATAAGTCCATCCGGCAATCCCAATTCGCACAGTTCCATGCACAGGGAATTTCTCCTCATGGACAAAGCTACATGCGCAAACGCTGGCAATATTTTCTTGCCGCCGCCTAACCAAGTTAAGAGTATCATTCGCGAAATATTTACGGAGGTTTCCGATGGGCCAAAACGCAACCTACAAAAACTGCCAGTCCTGCGGCATGCCTCTGTCGCGCGATCCCAGTGGCGGCGGCACAAACGCCGACGGCTCCGCGAGCGCCGTGTACTGCTCGCACTGCTACCAGTCCGGAATTTTCACCGAACCAAATATCACCGCCGCCGAAATGCAAACCAAAGTAAGAGGCAAGCTAAAAGAAATGGGCATCCCAGGTTTCCTAGCTGGCTTCTTCGCGCGAAAAACTCCAAAGCTAGAACGCTGGAGCAAGCGCTAGCGCAGTCCTCAATTTCGGGTTTTCTACGATGCCTACTCGTGCCGCAGCGCCACCAGCGGATCCAGCCGGGCCGCTCGCCGCGAAGGAATCCACGACGCGAATAGCGCACCCAGCGTCAGCAAGACCGCAGCGATCACAAGTGTCACCGCATCAACAGGCTTCACTCCGTACAGAAAACTCTTCAGAAAACGCGTTGTCCAGAACGATGCGGCAATTCCCACAATTGTGCCGCTCAACGCCAGCACGCATCCCTGCCGGACGAAGAGCCTCAATACGTCGCCCGGCTGCGCGCCCAGCGCCATCCGAATCCCAATCTCATGAACGCGATTCGCCACCGTATACGAAAGCAATCCATACAGTCCGATGCAGACCAAAATCAGCGTCACAATTCCAAACATTCCGGAGAGGTCTGCAAGAAGCTGGTCTTGGTACAACGACTTCGCGATCTGCTCCGTCTGCGTTCGCATATCCGATACGATAATCGAACCGTTTGTAGCGCGAATGGCGGATTGCACCAGCGACGCCAACATTCGTGGATCACCCTTCGTTCGGAGCTCAAACGCCGTCCCGTTTCGAGTGAGAGGCACATAGAGCGTCGGTCTAATTGAATTTCTCAGATCGGCATATTTCGCATCGCCCGCGACGCCGACGACCAGCCAGTCAGGCACTTTCGAATCGGGTTCAGTGAGATATCGGCCGATGGGATTCTGTGTTCCGAAGATGCGCCGGACCAAAGCCTCGTTGACGATGGCGGGCTGGGGACTTTCTTCCGAATCGAAATCGTGACCTGCAAATAGCCTGCCGTCTCGAAGAGGAATACCCATCGTGTCGAGAAAATTAGGTCCAATCGGGAGTTCATCTGCGTGTACGAATTCGGGATCCTGCGAACCAGGGACGCGAATGTCTGCCGAGAGTTGACTGGAACTCAATAACGGCGCCATAGATCTACTGACCGTCACAACACCGGGGGCAGCCGAAAGCCGAGTTTCGATATCTCGATAAAGATTCTGGAGTCGAGGTCCTCTAAGACCAGTCAGCTGTGCGTCGATATCAAAGAGCAAGATATTCCGCGTATCAAAACCTGTATTCACCGTTTCGAGATTTACTAGCGTCCGCACCAACAACCCAGCGCCTGCAAGAACAACCATAGCAAGAGCAGCCTGCGTGAAGATCAAGGCACCACCGATGCCCAGTCGAGAACGCATCGGAGATGTCTTCCCGATACTGCGCTTGAGCGACGGTGCCAGATTCCGAGATGCGCGAATCACAGGCCCGACGCCAAAGAGGAGCGCTGTCAGCATCGTTGTTGCGATCGTGAAGCCGAGAACGTGCGCGTCGAGGCGCACGTCAATCTGCAGCGTTGAGAACCAGTTTGCTGAGAGATATTCGGCAAGCGTTTTCGCGGCCCAGTACGCAAGTAGAATTCCTAACGCTCCGCCAACAACTGCGGTGAGCAAATTCTCGGTAGCGAGTTGCCGAATGATGCGCCAACGGCTGGCTCCCAGCGCATAACGAACGCTGATCTCCGCCCGCCGCGCGGCAGACCGCGCCAGTATTAATCCGGCCAGATTCGCGCAGGTAATCAGCAATACGATCCCAGCCGCAATCATCAACAAGAAAAGAGGCTCTGAGAAGTTGCGCCGCAAAGTGGTGAGCCCGCGACCCGCGTTCAGGGCTTCAATTCGCGGAACATCCTGCTTTTTGAAGATCGCGCCTGGAGAATCGACGGCAGCAACCGCAAATGCCGCATTGAGCGATGCCGTGATTTGACTGGCCGTGACGCCAGGCATCGGACGCACAAATATCTCGATCCATAGTTTCTTCGGATCCAAACGATCGAAGCCCCAACCGGGCAGCACTTTCGAAGCGAACGACATCGGCAACCACACATCGTCTGACATACCAGGGTTGAGACCTGAAAACTGAGCGGCGGTCACGCCGGCGATCTTAAAAGGAACGCCTTCAAAAAAAATAAACTTGCCGATGATTGTGGGATCGCCACCGAGCTTACGGCTCCAGTAGTTGTAACTCAGAAGTGCGACGGGATCGGCGCCCGGTGCATCATCCGCGGGCACAAAGGCGCGGCCGATCGCGGTGGGAACGCCCAGCGTCGTGAAGAAGTCTCCCGAAACAAATTCGCCAAAAACATAATCCAACCGCCCATTTACGTTCTCACGAAGTCGAACCTCACCCACAAGTCCGGAAATTTCGCCGAGACCGCCCCGCTCCTCGCGGAATCTTTCAAAAACGGGAAACGAAAATGAACACGCTTGGTTATCGGTAGAAACTGAACCGCCCAGGTCCAAAGGGCATCCGGGCCAGTAGACGCTTCCGTGGGATGCTGGACCGTGACCCGCAGTCCATCGCAGCATCAACACCTGCGCTGGATCCTTCACCGGCAGCGGCCGCAGCATAATTGCATCAACCAAACTGAAGATCGCCGTGTTCGCGCCAATTCCGATTGCGAGCGTAAGCACCGCGACGGCGGTGAATCCGGGATTTTTTCGCAGCATACGCGCCGCAAATCGTAGATCCTGCCACCACGATTCGAGCGATGCGAACGTCCAAAGATCGCGCGCGGATTCTTTTGTGCGCGTGGAATTTCCGAGGGTCCGCCGCGCGGCGTCGCGCGCCGCCGAATCCGTCATGCCGCCGGCAACCAGTTTCTCCTCGCGCATCGCAAGGTGAAACTGCAACTCATCGTTGAGGTCTTGATCAAGCTTGCGCCGCCGAAACAGCGCTGCAAGTTTCAACCGCGCGACCGTGATCCAGTTAAAGGGCATTGCAAACTTTCTCGGAAAACTCTTCCACTTACTTTACTCATGCCGCAGCGCCACCAGCGGATCCACTCGCATCGCTCGCCGCGCAGGCAAATAGCACGCCACTATCGCAACCACAATTAGCAATCCAATTCCAACTGCAAACGTGCGCGGGTCATCCGCCTGCAATCCAAACAACAAGCTCTGCACAAATCGCGTAGTTCCCCAAGCAATCGCAGCCCCAGCCACAGCGCCAATGAGAACCAGCCCCGCGACATCGCGCACCACCAACCGCAGAATCGCCCCGCGCTGCGCGCCGAGCGCCATCCGAATTCCAATTTCCTGCCGCCGCTGCAAAACAAGATATGCAAGCACTCCATACAATCCAATCAATGCAAGCAACAGCGCCAAGCCGCCAAAAAATCCGGATAGCGTGGCAAGCAAACGCTCCTGCGTCAGCGAATCATCCAATTGCTGTTCGAATGTCGCCACATTCAGCGAAATGGATTTATTCACGCCTGCCACGGTTTCGGTAACCGCGGCCGCGAGCGCCGCCGGCGCCGCAGCCGTGCGAATCTCGAGCGAAAAATTCTCGAGCGGCCCCGGCAATTGCGCCAGAGGAAAATATGCGATCGGCGAGAAATCTTCGCGCAACGAATCGTATTTCGAATCCCGAGTGATCCCGACGATCTGGATCGGCGCTCCCAGCTCCGTCGCGGTGGTGTGTTGCCGCACCGTCTTGCCCAATGCATCCGTCCCCGAGAAGAATTTTTTCGCCAGCGTTTCATTCACGATGATTACGTTTGGAGCTTCCGCGACATCGTGCTCATCAAAGTCCCTACCTCTCAATAAGGAAGATCGAAGCGTCGCAAAATATTCCGGCGTCACGGAATTCATGTTTACGTCAGTATCCCCAGCTTTTGGAGCGTTCGGCCCATCCACAATCAAGTCGTCGTCCCACGTTCTGTGTGAGACGGGCGTCATCGCCGATTCGCTCGCGGAAATCACTCCTGGCAGCGCGCGCACGCGACGCAAAATTTCCGCAGCCATGACGGAAAATTGCGCATTCGGAAGATTTGTATTGTGCAAATTTGCATCTACGATCAGAACATTGTTGCGATCGAAGCCCGCATCCAGCGAAGCCAGATTCGCAAAGCTGCGCACCAGCAAGCCAGCCGTCGTAACGAGTACCAGACAAATTGCGATTTGCACCGCGACAGTCCAACGCCCCGATCGAAATCGAGCATCTTTCCCGCCGCTGCCCGGAGCCTCTCCTCTCACCGAGCTCGCAAGCGACACGCGCGTCGAGCGGAACGCAGGCAGCACTCCAAATAAAATGCCAGTGAGAATCGCCGCGAGCGCAGTAAATCCGAGCACGCGCCCATCGAGGGCCACATCCAGAAAAATTTTGTTGTGTTCAGTGGAGATGTAACGCACCAGCAGCCGGCTGCTCCATTGCGCAAACAATATCCCTACGGCCGCGCCGCCAAGCGATAGCAACACACATTCCGTGAGCAACTGCCGCACCAGCCGCATGCGCGATGCGCCCACCGCCAGCCGCACGCCAACCTCGTGGCGACGCGTTGCCGCCCGCGCAAGCATCAGGCTTGCAATATTCGCGCACGCGATCAGCAGCACCAGAACTGCAGTGGCCATCAAGATTTGCAGCGGACGCTCATATTCGGACCGCAAAAAAGAAATTCCAGTTCCCGCCGGCACCGAAACGAATTTCCATTCCAAATAATTTTTCGCATCAATCGGCTTCCAGTTTTTTGGCACCGTCGCCGCGAAAATTTGTGGCGAAAGCACAGCCAGCCCCGCGGCAACTTGATTCGTGCTCATTCCCGCCTTCGGCCTCCCCATGATGCTCAGCCACCAGGCGCTGCGATTGTCCAACGACGAATTTTTGCCGTTGATGATCGCTTCGCTGCACATCGGCACAGCAACGTCAAACGAACTACCCACCGTAGTCCCAAAAAAACCGGGCGCCGATACACCAATAATTTGAAACGGATGGCCTTCGATTGGAATGGTGCTGCCAACAACTGTCGCGCGTCCGTAATGTGCGTCCCAGAATCCATAACCCAATACCGCTACGCCCGGGCACCCGCGTTTATCATCTGCTACCGAAAGCATGCGGCCAGCCGCGGCGCGCACACCCAGCGCGTTGAAATAATCGCCGCTCACATAGAAGCCCCTGATATTTTCCGCGACTCCGCCCGACGCCAGATTGAATTCCGATTCGCCCCATGCAAACACTCCGCTGAATACATCTTGCCGGTCGCGCAAAGCTTCCCACAGCGGATTCGTGTAGTACGCGCGAAGCCCGTGTCCAAAATTTTTGGTTTGCGATTTCAGCAGTACCAACTCCTGCGGATTTTGCACCGGCAGCATGCGATACATCACTGTATTGATCAGGCTGAAGATGGCGGTGTTCGCGCCAATCCCAAGCGCCAGAGTAAGCACCGCGACGGCGGTGAACCCGGGATTTTTTCGCAACATGCGCGCAGCGAATCGCAAATCCTGCCACCACGATTCCAGCGAAGTGAATGTCCACAAATCGCGCGACGATTCTTTTGTGCGCGTGGAATTCCCCATTGTCCGCCGCGCCGCGTAGTGAGCGTCGTCAGGCGGCACGCCCGTCTCTTTCAATTTTTTTTCGCGCATGGCCAGATGAAATTGCAATTCATCATCGAGATCGCGATCCAGCTGCTTCCTTCGAAATAGCGCTTTGATTCGCAGCAACAATTGATTGAGCGGCCCGGTTCCCATAGCATCCCCCATAAACCAGTTAGGGGAAGAGTGCTCTCTTCTCCCGGGAGTTGCAAGTCTTTTTGCGAGTAGTACCGGTGCCGCTTGACAAATTCCCCCCGCGCATCCAGAATTTGGCATAGGCGAAGAAAAAGCGAAACTAAATTGGCGGCCCCAAGCAGCATTTTGCCGCCGCAAAACCTTCTGCCCCGCCACCAACCGGGCAAGGAATACGCGTCGCTATTTTTTACGCCTCTGATGAATCGCCCATGGCCGCAAAAATTTCCGCGCTCCGCACTGAAGTCGAACGCGCCCTCGCCGGGCGCCACCTCTCGCCATTTGAGTATCGCGATCGCAAAATCGCAGACACTGTTTCCGCGGGTATCGCCGAAATTGACGATCTCACTGGAGGGTTGCCGCGCGGCGGCTTGACGGAAATTTGCGGGCCCCCATGTTCGGGCCGCACAAGCTTGCTGTTGGCGGCGCTGGCTTCGCGCACCGTGGAAGGGGAAGTTTGCGCTCTGGTGGATGGGCGCGACGCTTTCGATCCGTATTCCGCGGAAACGGCCGGAGTGGATCTGGCGAATCTGCTCTGGGTGCGCTGCCACAACATCGATCAATCGCTGCGCGCCACGGATTTGCTGCTGCAGAGCGGCGGCTTCGGATTGATCGTGCTGGATTTGAGCGACATTCCCGCCGAGACGGTGCGCCACGTGCCGCTGAATACGTGGTTCCGTTTTCGGCGCGCGGTGGAAGATACGCCTACAATTTTTCTTTTGCTTGCGCAGGAATCAAACGCGAAAACCTGCGCCTCGCTGGTGCTGCGAATGGAAGCGGAATCTGCAAAGTGGTCGCCCTCCGGTGAAATTTGTACGTGCCCCACCACACGCTTGCTGGATGGATTTGAAACGCGCGCGGAAATTGTGCGTTCGCGAATGAAAGATTCGGTTGCGGGAAATGTGATGCGATTCCCGGGAAGTTCTTTCTTGCCGGATGCGGCAGGGCGCGCGGGAAATTTTTCAGCGTGTGCAGCGTGGGGTTATTTGAGCGGCATTCCGATCTGGGCACAGATGGAGCGCCTGCAAAAATTCAAACGATGAAAAGGATGTGCGTGAGAAGTTTTTCGCGAACAACATTTCTTTTGGACGACCATGGCATTTGCTTCTATCTACGTTCCGGAATTTTGGGTGCAAGCGATTTTGCGTTCCGAATTAACGCTGCGCGCCGAACGCGAACTGCGCGGCTGCGCGATCGCGCTCGTAGACGGCACTCCTCCCATCTGGAAAGTGGTGGCGGCAAACCGTGCGGCACTCACGCTGGGCATCGAGATTGGAATGGCGCGGCCGCAGGTGGAACAATTTCTTGGCGTGCAAATCCGGCAGCGTTCTGTGGCGCAGGAAAAAACTGCGCACGCGGCATTGCTTGATGTGGGCTGGTCATTTTCTCCACGATTGGAAAACACAGCGCCTGGCACAATCGTGCTGGATCTTGCTGGGCTCGCGCCGCTTTTCGGCAGCAATGAAAATATCGCGCGCAAGCTGGCGGAACGCGCGGCGGATATTGGGATCGCGGCAAATGTTGGAGTAGCGGAAAACGCCGAGGTTGCGATTCAAGCTTCGCGCGGATTTCCGGGAATCACTCTGATTCCCGCGGGCGAAGAAGCGCGGCGGCTTGGCGCGCTGCCCGTAAACGTGCTTTCACCTTCCACCGAAATTCTGGAGACGTTGGAGCGCTGGGGAATCCACACCTGTGCGGCGCTGGCGGCGTTGCCTCCGCTGGAACTTTCCACGCGGCTTGGGCAGGAAGGCGTGCGGCTGCAAACGTTGGCGCGCGGAGCCGGCGTGCGCTCGCTTGTGATCGCCGAAACCGATTTTTTCTTCGAAGAAGAAATGGAACTCGACGATCACGTGGCGGAACTCGAGCCGCTTTCCTTTTTGCTTGGACGATTGATCGAGCAATTGAGCGTGCGGCTAGCGGCGCGTTCGCTGGCATTTCAAGCCATCCGGCTGCAATGCGAATTGGAGCCCGCATTCGAAAATGATTTCCAGATTTCCGGCGAAGCAGAGCGCGCAAAAGCCACCGCGAAAACATACGAAAAACTCCTGACGCTGCCGGTGGCGATGCGCGATTCGAAAATGCTGCTGAATCTGCTACGGCTGCAACTGCAGAAAGATCCTCCGCCGGCGGCGATACAAAAGCTGCGAATGGCGGCGGAGCCAGCGCGGCCGCGCTCAACGCAAGGTGGATTTTTTCTGCCGCCATCGCCCGATCCGGAAAAATTGGAGTTGACGGTTGCGCGCCTCGCGAAGCTGGTGGGCGATGCAAACATCGGCTCGCCGCAACTTGCGGATACGCATCGTCCCGATGAATTTTGTATGAAGCGATTCGAGCCGCCGCGCGAAGAAGAAAAATGCCGAACAAAACCCGCGCGCGTGAAAGCGGAACTCGCAAAACCGATTTCACAAAAAAGTTTCGCCGCATTTCGCTTGTTCCGCCCCGTTGTGCCCGCGCGAGTGGAATTGCGCGAAGCGCGTCCCGTGCGTGTTTCTTTTCGCGGAATGGCCGGCGACGTGGTGACGGCGTCGGGGCCGTGGCGCACCTCAGGCGATTGGTGGCTGACGAATGCGTGGCAGCAGGACGAATGGGATTTGGAAATTAGTTTTCGCAGTGCCACGCGAAATACGCCATACATGGAAAAAGTACAAAACAAATTTCAGTTCAGAGACGCAGACCGCGCAGAGAAAAACAAAACGCACGGCATCTACCGATTTTTTTACGACTCGATCCAGCAAAGCTGGTTTGTGCGGGGAATCTACGATTGATGTACACCGAACTTCACGCGCGATCTGCGTTCAGTTTTCTCGAAGGCGCTTCCACTCCTGAAGAATTGGCGCAGACATGCCATCGGTTGGGCATGCGAGCGATGGCGGTGCTCGATCGCGATGGAGTTTATGGCGCGCCGCGCTTTTATCTGGCCGCGACAAAACTTTCGCTGCGGGCGCACATCGGCGCGGAAGTTACGTCGCCGGAAGGCTGGCGTTACACGCTGCTGGTGGAATCGCGCAAGGGCTATCAAAACCTTTGCCGGCTGATCACGCGAATGAAATTGCGCGCGAAAAAAGGCGAAGGACATGTTTTCGAAGAAGAGATCGCGGAGTTGCACGCAGGATTGATTTGTCTCACGGGCGGAGAAGAAGGTCCGCTGGCATACGCGCTTTCGCATCAGAGCGCAAAAACCGGCGATCGCATGGAGTGCGGCGAAGAATGCATGCGGCGGCTGTGCGAACTTTTCGGCCGGGAAAATATTTATGTCGAACTGCAGCGGCATTTTTCGCGCGCGGAAGAAACGCGCAACCAGGCCGCAGTGGAAATCGCTCGCAAACTGAAACTGCCGCTGGTCGCCACCAACGGCGTATGCCACGCGCAGCCTGCGCAGCGCGAAGCGCTCGATGTGTTCACCTGCATTCGCCATCACCGCACGCTGATGAATGCGGGCAAATTGCTCACGCGAAATGCTGAGCGCCACTTGAAATCGCCGGAAGAAATGGCGCGATTGTTTGCCGATTTGCCGGAAGCAATCGCGAATACAGAAATTATTTCTTCGCGATTGCAATACACGCTGAAAGATCTGGGCTACCGCTTCCCGAAATATCCCGTGCCGGAAGGCGCTTCTGAAATTCAATTTCTGCGCGAGCGCACTCACGACGGAATGTTGTGGCGCTATGGCGCGAACAACGAACGCGCGCAGCGGCAACTCAATCGCGAGTTGGCGCTGATCGAAAAACTCAAGCTGGAAGGTTATTTCCTGATCGTATGGGACATCGTGCGGTTTTGCGGCGAACAAAATATTTTGGTGCAGGGCCGCGGCTCGGCGGCAAACAGCGCGGTTTGTTATGCGCTGGGAATTACCGCGGTGGATCCCGTGGGCATGGATCTTCTCTTCGAGCGATTTCTTTCCGAAGAGCGCGGCGAGTGGCCAGACATCGATCTCGATTTGCCCAGCGGAGATCAGCGGGAACGCGCGATTCAATATGTGTATCAGCGCTACGGAAAACTCGGCGCGGCGATGACGGCGAACGTGATCACCTATCGCGGACGTTCGGCTGCGCGCGAAATCGGCAAAGCGCTTTCCTTCGAACCCGAAACGCTCGAGCGGGTTTCCGCGCTCGTTGGCGCATGGCAATACAAAGACGATAAGGACACGCTGGAAAATCATTTTCGCGACGCCGGCCTCGATCTGCGGCATCCGCAAATCCGAAAATTTCTGGAGCTGTGCGTGATGGTGCAGGATTTGCCGCGCCATCTCGGCCAGCATTCCGGCGGCATGGTGGTGTGCCAGGACGAATTGGATTCGATCGTGCCGCTCGAGCCCGCTACGATGCCCGGCCGCGTGGTGGTGCAGTGGGACAAAGAAGATTGCGCCGACATGGGAATCGTAAAAGTGGATTTGCTGGGACTCGGAATGATGGCGGTGCTCGAAGAATCGCTGAAAATTATTCGCGCGAATCACGGCGAAGAAATCGATCTTGGGCGGCTGCCGCAAAACGATCCCGCGGTGTACGGCGCCTTGCAAAAAGCTGACACGGTGGGAATGTTTCAAATCGAAAGCCGGGCGCAAATGTCTTGCCTGCCGCGTCTGCAACCGAAATGTTTTTACGACATCGTGGTGCAAGTGGCGATCATCCGTCCGGGACCGATCGTGGGGCAGATGGTGAATCCTTATTTGAAGCGGCGGCAGGGACGCGAAGCCGTGGAATGTTTGCATCCTTCGCTTGAGCCGGTGCTGGCGCGCACCTTGGGAGTTCCGCTTTTTCAGGAACAGTTGCTGCGCATGGCCATGATCGCCGCGGGATTTTCCGGCGGCGAAGCGGAAGAGTTGCGGCGCGCGTTTGGCTTCAAACGCTCGGAAGCGCGGATGAAAGATATCGAGGTGAAGCTGCGCCGCGGCATGGAGAAAAACGGAATTGCCGCCGCTGCGCAGGAAAAAATCATTCGCTCGATTACTTCGTTTGCGCTGTACGGATTTCCGGAGTCTCATGCTGCGAGCTTCGCGCTGCTGGCGTATTCCAGCGCGTATTTGAAATGCCATTATCTGGCGGCGTTTACGGCGGCGATGCTCAACAATCAACCGATGGGATTTTATTCGCCGGCCACGCTGGTGAAAGATGCGCAGTTGCACGGGCTGAAAATCCGCCCGATTGACGTGACGTGTTCCGAATGGCTGTGCAAGCTGGAAAATTACAAGGAACAATTCGCGGTGCGGCTTGGCCTGCGGTACGTGCGCGGATTGCGCGAAGAAATTGCTCGGGAAATCGTGCGCCAGCGCGAACTGCGCGCGTTTTCTTCGATTGAAGAATTGAAGTTGCGCGCGCCTGCGATACAGAAATCCGAGTTTACGGCGCTGGCTGCAATCGGCGCGCTGAATTTTATTTCCGCGACGAAGAGCACGCATCGCAGAGACGCGCTGTGGCAAGTGGAGCGCGCGGCGCGGCGTCCGGGGCCCCTGCTGGAAAATATTGAAACGGAAATTGCGCCGGACGATTTGAATTCTTCCGAAACTGGAGAGAATGCACAAGCAACCTCCGAACCCAAAATAAAAATCGAAATAAATTCTCCGTTGCTGCCAATGACAATCGAAGAGCGGCTCGTCGCCGATTTTCGCGGCACCGGAATGACCACGGGGCCGCACCCCATGGCATTTCATCGCGAATATTTGCGAAAAAACGGCGTGCGCTCTGCCGGCGAATTGCAAAATCTTCCAGATGGAATCTGGGTGCGCATCGCCGGAGCGGTGATCGCGCGGCAGCGGCCGGGCACTGCAAAAGGTTTTGTTTTTTTAAGCCTCGAAGACGAAACAGGAATCGCCAACGCCATCATTACTCCGCAAATTTATGCGGAGAATCATTTGGTGGTGGTGGACCAGCCATTTTTATTTCTCGAAGGCCCGCTGCAACATCAAGACGGCGTGATTTCCGTGAAAGTTCAAACCGTGCGGCCGCTCACGGTGACGAAAGCGGAAACGGAGTCGCACGATTTTCACTGATTTTCATTGGAGAAAATCGCGCCGTGATCAATACAGCAGAACAGCCAACCGGTACATTCCGCTGCGAGTCTGTTCGCCGCCATCGCAAGCCCCAATCGCTGCGGTGTGATACTCGCCCAGGCGAATCGCATTTTCGAGTTGCTTGGGAAGCGCGGACAGATCCGACGTGACGTAATGAAATTCATAGAGAGCGCGCATCGTGCTCTGGTCGGCATGGCCGGACTCGCACGCCTTACGCGCTTCCGCCGGATTGCGCTCCAACCGGAAACCCTCTGCCTGCAGAAGCGCGCCAAAGCGCCGCTCCTGTTCCGCAAAGCTCATGCTCTGAATCGCGCGCGCAAAATCCTGCGTGGCGTAGAACTGGCCGCTACGCTCGCTCACTCCAATTCCAATCGAATCCAGATTCGGATCCAAAATATTCGCGCGATGTCCGGGCGAATGCATCCAGCCAACGTGAATATCCAAGAGCGAAGGGCCTTCGGCAACATTCTCAGCGATTTTGCTGTAGTGAACTCCCGCCTGAATTGCGCGATCGGAAAGCTCAGGCTCTCCAGGAAATCGATGCGAAATATTGCCCTCGCGCGCCATGCGATCCGAATGCGCGCGCGCCGCGATGGCCAGCGCTGAATTCCACTTCAAAGGTGAAAGATGCTCGAGAGCGCGCTCATGGTTGACACTTTCCAGAAGCTCGCGCTCGGATGCGGTAGCCTCGTCCGCGCCGGCTGCGAAACTCTGCGGAATGAACGGAACGAGAAATGTCGCGAAGATTGCGACGAACAACGCGAAGCCAGCGGCCGACTGGCGAAGCTCGTGGCACGCTACTTCCTTCCGAAAAACGAGAAAGCTCCGCGAACCAGCTTCGCAGGAAGCGATTTCAATTTGTCGTCTCTTCATAACCGGAAAAGCTGATCAGCTGGCGGATTTGCGCTCTGCTTCAACTTGCGAGAGGACACGCGTAACAAGATTGGGATCAATTGCCGGGCTCACATAGGTTTTGTTGTGGTGCACCGCTTCGAGCGCGGTGATCAAATCGGTTTCCGCATCAGACTTCAAAACGTAACCTTGTGCCCCCGCCATGAAAATGCTGCGCACCAATTCCGAAGACGTGTGCAGCGAAAAAAGAACCACTTTCACTTCGGGGTTCGATTCACGGATTACGCGCGTGGCCTGCAGCCCATTCATAACAGGCATTGAAAGATCCATGATGATGATTTCGGGCTTGAGACTTTCGGCTTGGCGGACGGCATCTTCACCATTTTCAGCTTCGCCGCAGATATCCCATTCGGATGATGGTTGCAGGAGAGCGCGAACTCCCCGCCTCACAACCGCATGATCATCGACGATAAGAATGCGCACCATACCCCGCAACCTGCGGCTGATGATTTAGCCGATATTAGTACGAATTAGAGTCTAGCACGTTCTGCAGCAGACGTTTCAAATCCAACACCCACGCTTTGTGTCTGATGATGAAAGACGCATCAAGGTGTCCCAACAAGAAATCTTTCCGAGGAATTTGGGGCCACCCGGCAACGAGGAGTTGCTGGGCAGCGCGAGACTCAGTCACAGGGCTGCCAATCTCACTGCTCCAATATCTCTCTAACGAGCTGATTTTTCTCTATCTATATGATTCTTAAAGACATATGTGCACGTGCGAGCCTGACACCCCCTAGGGGTTGTTTTTGTAAAATGATGATTATAATGGGGTTAGCTAGTACTATTACTAAAAAGTTGTTGAATCTAAAGGAGTTAAGTCCATTTTAGAGTGTTTTTTTCGAGTTTCTTGCATTTCGACACGGTGGTCGATCGACTCACTCGGATCGACCCAGGGTTGTGAGCTTAGAGGTCTGTCGCCTCGAAATGAGCTCGAGCCCCCCCCCACCTCCCTATCGTTTACGTGTACGAAAGCAAGGTCCCCGGAAATGGAAAAGGCCCGAACCGTTAGGTCCGGGCCTTCGAATTCTCTACTCTTATATATAGCATGGTCAGGAACGGCGGTCAAGCGAAATCGCGGACGGGCGCCATCGGAATAGGACGGATGGCGATTTGTGTCGATTCGGTACATGTTCTCTGGGTCTACAGGATTCACTCTATTCCCCTCTTTTGGGGGAACGCGTAGCCTGAGCTCAAGTCTCTTGCATGACGCTGCTGGCGGTCTCGTCCCGCTTGGGAGTGACTGCACACGGTAGGCCTTGGCGGGTGTTTAGTCTTATCCGCTTTAGACCCTACCCTTGGCCGCCAGCCCCCTTCCTCTCCCTCTGTAAATGTCTCCTGATAGCAGTTTGAATTCCGGCACGCGAATCGCGGTACTCGTCCATTTCGCGGGCCGGCGGAACTATACTGGTTGCCAAGCCTTGACAAACGGCCTGCCGCGCCGGAAAATAATTTGAACGAGCGTTCAAATTTTAAGGCCGCGCGGCGAAAGCGTTTTCCGCGGCAAATTTTGAAGTGAAGTGTTTGGAGCGAGCCCGCAAGTTTAGCCTGTAAATCTACGGAGGTTCCGTGGCAACGACATCTTCTTCAACAACAGCAGAAACGAAGACCCTGATTCAGTACCGCACCGATGGCGGAGTAGCGGTGATTACGATCGACGATCCACCGGCGAATACCTACACCTACGAGATGAACCGCCAGCTGGATGAAGCGATTCTGCGGGCGCGCATGGAAAATGACGTCCATGTGATCGTGCTCACGGGAGCAGGGGATAAATTTTTCTCTGCGGGCGCGAACATTCGCATGCTGACGAGTGTGGACCCGACATTCAAATATTATTTCTGCCTGCACGCGAACGAAACTTTGCTGCGGTTGGAGCACACTCCGAAACTGGTGATTGCAGCGCTCAATGGTCACTGCGTTGGCGGCGGATTGGAAATCGCGATGGCGGCGGATATCCGCATCGCGCGCAAAGATGCCGGCAAGATCGGCCTGCCGGAAGTAAATCTGGGTGTGCTGCCCGGCACTGGCGGCACGCAACGGCTTTCGCGGCTGGTGGGAAAATCGAAAGCCATCGAGCTGATGATCACGGGAAACACATTTTCGTTTGAAGAGGCGCTGGAATTCGGAATCATCAACGACATTTATTCGCGCGAAAATTTCATGGAAGAGATCATGGAGTACGCGAAGCAATTCTGCCCACCGAACAAAGCGTCAAAAGCTGTGGGCCGCATCAAGCGCGCAGTGCAGACCGGATGGGAAATTCCGATGGAATCGGCGCTGGCTGTGGAACGCGAGAATCAACAACTGCTGTTCCAGAGCGAAGACGCGAAGGAAGGTTTGGCAGCTTACGTGGAGAAGCGGCCGGCCGTTTTCAAGGCGAAGTAACTGAACGCGGCGCCGCATGCGAATTGAAAGAAGTGTTGGGCGAAAAGGGGTTTTATGCCAGGCAAGGTAATGCGGATCGGACAATTCAGCGACTGGGTGGGATTGTTCGATGAATGGCGCAAAGAAGTGGGCGTGAATCGAGACGAAATCGCCGCGTTTAAATTCGAAACGATTTACGGCGCAATCGAAACAGAAGAGATTCAATTCGGCCATTACAAAAGCAATCGCAAATGGGAAAACATGCGGCAAGTTCCCACGCAACAGATTCGCGACGCGATGCTGAACATGATCGTGTACCAGGGCGATACGGAATTTGCGAGCGTGGAGCAGCAGCGGAATCTGTTCGAAACCGCGCCGACGCGATTAGGATCGCAAGTGTTTTCCCGCGTGATGATCGAAGAGATGCGCCACGGCTGGCAGATGTGTTCGCTGCTGGTGGATCATTTCGGCTATTCGGGCAAAGTGGAAGCGCAGAAAATGCTGGAGCGGCGCGCGTTTGATAATCAGCGATTGCTGGGTGCATTCAATGTGGACGTGGATAACTGGCTGGACTTTTTCACGTACACGGATTTCGTGGATCGCGACGGAAAATTCCAATTGCAGATGTTCAAGTATTCGCGCGTTCGCTCCGCTGGGGCGTTCGATGTCTTACATGCTCCGCGAAGAAGCTTTCCACATGGGACGGGAAACGACGGACTTCGGCGCATCGTGCAAGCCGGAAAAATTCCGCCATGGCTGATCCAAAAATATTTGAACAAGTGGATTTCCAGTTCGCACGATCTTTTCGGCACGGACCATTCATCGTCAGCGCACTGGGCATACGTGTGGGGAGTGAAGGGCCGCTACGACGAGCCGAAAAACGAGAAGGAAGCCCGACCTGGACGATATGAACGATTACAACCGCAATCTGTACCACGATGAAGTAGCGGCGCTGATTCACCGGCTGAACGTGGTGCTAGCGGAAGGCATCGGAACCGCTGTACGCGCCTGCACATCGAGTTCAATCGCAATATCGGCAAGTGGGCGGGCGTCGAAAGTGAGATCCGAGAGAAGGGAGCCGAAGCTTTCCGAACGCGAGTATGCAGAACAATTCGACAATTTCATGCCGACCGCAGCGCGACAAAAAACTGCTACTGGAAATAATCGGCAATGAAAAAAAATGGATCGTGCCGAAGCTGGGATCGCGCGATCCGCTGGAGACCATTGGCGAGCCGCGGAAGAAGCGCGCATCAATTTGTAAATTTTGCGAGCTAGCGTTTTTACTGGCAGTAGCTCGACTCTGTATTTTCTCGATTAACTGGCCGCGCGATGAAAAAAACTCTTCTCACACTCAAAGTCAACTGGCCGCGCGATATGAATTCGCGTGCGAGCCAAATCGATTGCTGCTTGACGTGCTGCGCGTAGATTTAAATCTTACCGGCTCGAAACGCGGCTGCGACGATTCGTCTTGCGGTGCGTGCACCGTGCAAGTGGATGGCACGCCGATGCTGGCGTGCGCGCTGCTCGCGGGGAGTTGCGAAGACCAGGAAATTGTCACTGTGGAAGGCATCGCCGAACACGGCAGCCTTGCGGCGATCCAAAAAGCGTATGGCGATTGGGGCGGTTCGCAGTGCGGGTTCTGCACGCCTGGATTTATGGTCACCGTGCACTGGCTGCTGGCGCAGAATCCGAATCCCACCGAAGAAGAAATTCGCTCGGCGCTATCGGGAATCTTTGCCGATGCACCGGATATTCGCAGATGTATCAGGCGGTGCGCGCGGCGATTGAAGCGGAACAAAAAGCCATGCCCGCGATGGAATCCAGCCGATGAGCGAATTTTCCGATCATCGGAAAATCAATCGCATTGGTGGATTCCGCGGGAAAACAACCGGCGCTGGGAAATACACAGACGATCTTATCGTTGCCCGGAATGTTGATCGGCAAAATTTTGCACTCGCCGCATCCGCACGCGCGAATCCTGAAAATCGATACCAGCCGAGCGCTGGCGCTGCCCGGAGTGGTTGCGGTGGTCGTCGGGCACGGACGCGCCGAATAAATATGGGATTCTTCCGGTGGGCCACGACGAGACAGCGCTCGCCGTCGATAAAGTCCGCTACGTGGGCGACAACGTCGCGTGCGTGGTAGCGGAAACCGAAGGCATCGCGCAAGCGGCGCTTGAGATTGTGGATGTGGAATACGAAATTCTGCCCGCCTGGTTCGATCCCGAAAAATCGATGCATGCGGAAGAGAATCTGATCCACGAGCAAAAGCCGCACAACCTCGAAAAAGATTATCACCACGTTTTCGGCGATCCTGATAAAGGCTTCGCGGAAGCGGATGCGATCGGTGGAAGGCCGCTACATCGCGAATGAAGTGACGCACGCGGCGATGGAGCCGCACTCGACGCTGGCGTCATTCGAAATTGATCCGCAAACGGGAAATCCGGGCCGGCTGATCGATCTGGTCGTCCACACAAGTTCCCTATTACTTGCAGCACAAGCTGAGCATCGTGCTGGACATGCAGATGTCGCAGATTCGCGTGATCAAGCCGCTGGTGGGCGGCGGATTCGGCGGCAAGAGCGAAGTGATTCCGATCGAAATTATCGCGGCGGTGGCCGCGAGAAAAGCGAAAGCTCCGGTAAAAATGACTTACACGCGCGAAGAAGTTTTCTGGGCGCATCGCGGACGGCCGCGCACGATCATCGATTTGAAAACAGGAGTGAAGAAGGACGGAAAGATCTGCGCGGTGGCTGCAAAAGTAATTCAGGATGGCGGCGCGTATTGTTCGTACGGCATCGTTACGATTCTTTATTCGGGCGCGCTGCTCGGCGCTCTCTACGATATTCCCAATATTCGCTACGACGGATATCGCGTGCTCACGAATAAGCCCGCGTGCGGAGCGATGCGCGGCCACGGCACGGTGAATGTGCGGTTTGCGTTCGAATCGCAATTCGATGAACTGGCGGCAGCGATTGGCATGGATCCGTCGACAATTCGCCGCGAGAATTTGTTGCAGCCTCCCGAGCATCACCGTGAACGGCCTGCGCGTGCAGAGTTACGGACTTGCCGGAATGCATCGAAAAGTGGTGACGCGCTCGAGATGGATGAACGCAAAGGCAAGTTGCCGCGCGGGCGTGGACTGGGCATCGGGTGCAGCCACTACGTGAGCGGCGCTGCGAACTCGATTATTCGTTCGGACATGCCGCATTCCACGGTGAATATCAAAATTGACCGCGACGGCGGCGTAGTGATTTACACCGGCGCATCGGACATCGGGCAAGGGTCGGACACGATGGTGGCGCAGATCACGGCGGAAGTGCTGGGCTGCTACGATGGCGCGCGTGAAAGTGATGGCGGCGGATACCGATCTGACGCCGATTGATATCGGATCGTATTCGAGCCGAGTGACGTTCATGAACGGAAACGCCACGATGCGCGCCGCCGCAGGCCAGTGAAAAAACAAATTGTGTAAGCCGCTGCGGGAAACGAATGAATTGCACGCCGGAAGATGTGGAGATGCGCGACGACCGCGTGTGGAAGAAAAGTGCGCGAAGCGAGCGGCGATGGCGCGCCGCGCCAAAAGTTGCGGCTCAGCAATGAGGCCGACCGTGAGCGGGCGAGTGGAAGGGCAAATTCTGCGCGGCTCGGTGCAGCAGAAACGAAAAGAAGAGGGTCCGAAAGATCAGATGTCTTTCGAGGAAGCAGTAGTAGCGGCGATCAATTTTCACGGCGCGCTGACTGGAACCGGATCCTATGCGCCGCCGCAGGATGCGCGCGGAGGGAAGCACAAAGGCGCGGGAGTTGGTCCTTCGCCCGCCTATTCTTATTCGGCGCAGGTGGCGGAAGTGAGCGTGGATGAAGAAACGGGCGAAGTGACGGTGATCAAAGTTTGGGCCGCGCACGATTGCGGGCGAGCGCTGAATCCGGTTTCGGTGGAAGGCCAGGTGATCGGCTCGGTGTGGATGGGATTGGGACAGGCGCTGCAGGAAGAGATGGTTTGGAAGCATGGCCTGCTGATGAATCCGGCGGAATGCTGGAATACCGGTCGCCATCGGCCACGGAGTCGCCGGAAATTGAAGCGATCATTGTGGAGAGCGTCGATCCGGAGGGACCATTTGGAGCGAAGGAAGCGAGCGAAGGTTCGCTCGCAGCGGTGATTCCGGCAATCGCGAACGCGATTGATGAAGCGGTGGGAGTGCGCATGCATGAATCGCCGTTTACTCCGGAGCGGGTGCTTTCCGCGCTGCGCGCGAAAAAGCGCCGGCGCAAAGAAAGTGCAGATATTACGGGCGACGTGGATCCCACAAATCCCGCCACATTTCGCGAGCATGGCGGCTCGCTGTGGTTCGGGAAAAGGGTCCGAAGCGGCACGCGCTGGATCCGGCGGTGTTGCAGCACGAAGCTGTGATTTCAGGTCCCGAAGTCGAGGTTGGAGGAGACGATTGAGCCTGCCGGATTTTCGAATTCTGCGGCCGCACACAGTGCAAGAAGCAGTGGAATTGCTGCAGCGCTATGCCAGCGCAATTTGCAAATTTTCGCAGGCGGAACGGATTTGATTCCTTCCATGCGCAGGGTTTGTTCGCGCCGAATTGTTTCTGGATATTCGAGGAATCGCGGAATTGCGCGGCATTCGTGAACAGCAAAGCGGCCTGGTAATCGGCGCGATGACACCGCTGGCCGCAATCGAACGCAGATGAAAGGAATCGCCGCGATTATCCGGTGCTCGCGGAAGCGGCCGCGACGGTGGCTTCGCCGGTATTGCGCAAGATGGGCACGATCGGCGGCAACATTTGCCTGGACACGCGCTGCCTCTGGTACAACCAGTCTCTCGATGTGGCGAAAATCGTGCGGGTTTTGCATCAAGAAAGATGGCGACCTTTGCCACGTCGCTCCTGGCGGAAAGAAATGCTGGGCGGCGTTTTCGGCGGATACTCCGCCGGCGCTGCTGTGCCTGGGCGCCGAAATTGAAATTGCGGGACCGGCGGGAATGCGCCGCGTAAGGCTTGACGGATTTCTACACGGGCGAAGGCGACGCGCGAATGAAGCTCGCGCAAAAATGAATTGTTCACGCGCGTTTTTCTGCCCGCTGCCATGGCCGGCTATCGCGGCGCGTACCGCAAACTGCGCGTGCGAGGCTCGATTGATTACCCGCTCGCCGGAGTTGCCGTCGCTTATCGCCCCGCCAATGGCCATGCCGCCGATGCGCGAGTGGCAATCACGGCGGTGAATCCCGCGCCAGAATTGGTGAGCGATGCAGCGAAGCTAATTTCCGCCAATCCGCTCAGCGAAGAAATTGCCATCGAAGCGGGCGATCTCGCAGCACGCACGGCCACCTCGCTGACCACGTCCGCGCTTACCCCCGAATATCGCCGCGAGATGATCAAAATCCTTACGAAGCGCGCGCTGCACGACGTGATTGGCACCCACTAACGAATCGGCGCGTCGCGCGCTCACACCCCGCCCAAATGGTTGCTGTTAAAGCCTTACAATGCTAAGTTTTGGGGTCACGGAGCCTTGTGCGCCTCGGCAGGCCTGAAATGGGACTGGCTTGCTAGTCGGCGGGTTTTCAGCCGGCGATTTACCGGCGCACCACCAACCTCATCGCTGAAACCTTTGGGCGCGACGAAACCCCAACTCGAGCGGCAAGAATTCAATGCGCGGGCGCCTCAACGCGCGTCAATCATATTTTGGCGCGTGGAAGGCAGCTTGGTTGACCTCACTGCGGTGCGTCAGGTGGCCTATTTCACCTGGAATTCGCAAACATTTGCGGCGCGCTGGACGCGGCGCGGCGGCTTGGCGGCGCTGGCCCTGGCGCGTCCGTTTTTGTATTTGGCGAATCGGCGGTTCGCCACTCGCGTGCTCCACACGTTGCTTCGCGGAGTCACGCGCGACCGGCTGGACCTGCTGGGCGAGGAATATTTCGAATACGTGCTGAAGCCGCAGCTTAAAACGGAAGGTGTCGCGAAGCTCAAGCAGACTCTCGAAAGCGGCGCGCGCGTTGTGCTGGTGAGCCAGGGGCTTGACCACGTGATGATTCCGCTGGCAGCGCACCTGGGCGTGCATGATTTGCTGGCGAATCGGCTGGAATTCCGCGATGGCGTTGCGACGGGGCGTCTGCTCGATCCCGTGATTCCTCCGCGCGGAGCGTTCGCGCTGATACTTGGCGGTGCCGCGGACGGGCGCGTGGACGCTGCGAAATTGCGCGACCGGCTGAAGCTTGTGGCGAGCGTTGGTCCCAGATCTGAAAAGAGCAGCCAATCTGCCGCTGCATCCGCTGAAGCACAGCTCATGTCGGTTGTTCGCCCCGCCGTGCGGCCGGAGAGCCGCGCTCCAGAATTAATCGTGATGGCAGACGCGGCGAAGCAAGGCGCGATGGCAACACCAACGCTCTCGGTGAAAAATTCGCTGCGCGGAAAGCAAATTCTGCTGATCGGCGTCACCGGATTTATCGGCAAAGTGTGGCTCGCGCAGTTGCTGATGCAGATTCCTGAAATTGGGCGAATTTATTTGCTGATTCGCAAGCAGCGCACTACCTCTTCCGCGCGCCGCTTCGAAAGAATTGTGCAAGAGTCCCCCGTTTTCGAGCCGCTGCACAAACAATATGGCGCCGATTTTGCTAATTTTTTGAACGAGCACGTCTCGGTCGTGGAAGGCGATCTCGAGCGCCCCGATCTTGGCTTCGATCCCGATACTCGTCAAAAACTTTCGGAGGATTTGGATCTCGTCGTCAACAGCAGCGGCCTCACCGATTTCAATCCCGATATCCGCGACGCACTTTCGAGCAATGTGGCCGCTCCAATGAACGCGCTGGAATTTGTGCGCGGCTGCAAACACGCCGCGCTGATGCACCTCTCCACGTGCTACGTCGTGGGTGGACGCGATGGCCGCGTCCATGAAACTGTGCAGCCGAATTACACGCCTGCTTCTGTGCCCGATTTCGATGCCGAACACGAATGGAAATCGCTGCAGGAAACCATTCGCAATGTTGAGGCGCGTTCGGAATCTGCGGAAATGACGGCCGCGCTGCACCGGCAGGCGCTGGGGCGCCGCGGCGATCCCACAAAATATCCCGCGACGGAAGTGGATAACGTGCTGCGGCGCAATCGTCAGCGCTGGGTGCGCAACCGGCTCACGCAAGTGGGCGAAAAACGCGCGCGGCGGCTGGGCTGGCCGAACACTTACACGCTCACGAAAAGTTTGGCGGAATCGCTGCTCCTTTCGCGCAAGGCGGATTTGTCTGTCGCGATCGTGCGGCCATCGATCGTGGAAACTTCCACGCGGTTGCCATTTTCTGGCTGGAACGAGGGCATCAATACCTCCGCGCCGCTTTCCTATTTGCTGGGAACCTATTTTCGCCAGTTGCCGACGAACGAGCGCAAGTGCCTCGACATTATTCCGGTGGACATGGTGTGCCGCGGCATGACGTTGATCGCGGCAGCGCTGATCGAGCGGCGCAATGATTTGGTGTATCAACTTGCGACTTCAGCGATCAATCCGTGCGACATGGGACGCAGCATCGAGCTTACTGGCTTGGCGCATCGCAAGCACTATCGCGCGCAACAGGGGCTGGAACATTGGCTGCGCATGAGGTTCGATACGATTCCCGTTTCGAAAACTCGCTACCAAACGATGAGCGTGCCCGCGCAGATTGCGGTCGTCTCTGGAATTAATCGCGCGGCGGCGAAACTGCAGCTCAAGCAGCCGCTGGTTCGCGCCGAACGCGATTTGGGACGCGTGCGAAAACTTATCGAGCTGTACGAACCTTTCATCCTGCACAATGAACAGGTTTTCGAAGCCGATAACGTGGAAAAACTTTCGGAAGCGCTGCCGCCTGACGAGAAATCTTTATTCGCCTTTGACGCGAGTTCAATCGATTGGTGGGACTACTGGATCAACATTCACGTGCCCGCGCTCCGCAAGTGGTGCTACCCGTTGATTGAGGGCCGCGCGCTGGAATCGCAGCCCAAGCGCTCCGTGCAGCTCGCCGCGATTGCGGTGAATGGCGGCGACGCAGATCCGCCCGTGGAGCCGGCGCCGCAGACCTGACCTATGGCCATTTTTCTCACAGGTTCAACGGGCTACATCGGCGCGCACGTTCTTTCTGAATTGCTCGCGGATCCGAATGTAAAAGTAAATCTGCTCGTCCGCGCGAAGACCGATCGCGAGGCTGGCGAACGGCTGTGGCACGCGGTGCAGTTGCACATGAAATTCGCGGAATTTCGCGGGCTACTCGCTTCGCGCATTACAATTTTTCGCGGCGACCTCACCGATTTTCGGCTTGGTCTCGATGCGCCCGATTACGGGCGTCTTGTCGCCAGCACTGATTCCATCATTCATTGCGCGGCTTCGCTGAATCGCAAATCCGAGAAAAGCTGCCTCAATGTGAATTTGCGCGGCACTCTGGAAATGATTCATCTCGCGCAACAGATTGGGCGCGGATTGCGTCGCTTCAGCTTCGTCAGCACCGTCGCCGTTGCCGGCAAGCGCGAAAATGAAGTTGTCACCGAAGATGGCTCAATTGATTGGGCGCGCTCTGATTACGACCCGTACGCGCGTACCAAAAAATTCTGCGAGCACATGGTTCGCGAACTGCTTCCCGATGTTTCCAAAATAATTTTCCGCCCCAGCATCGTTCTCGGCGACACGCGTTACGGCGCCACCACGCAATTTGATATGGTCCGCGCGTTTGTTTTTCTCGCTGGACTTCCAGTGCTTCCTCTGCGCCCCAGCGACCGCATCGACATCGTTCCCGTGGATTACGTCGCGAAAGCGATCGCGATGCTGCACCAGAAAGAGAAACCCGCGCACGACATCTATCACCTGTCGAGCGGCACAGGCTCCGAAACTTGTCGCGAAATTACCAACGCTCTCGGAAAAGCGGGAGCGGGCCGCCCGATGTATGCTCCCTGGATGGCGCGCCCATTCAATTCGATCGTCACGTCGCTCGCGAATCGCCGCGGCGGAATCGGCCGCGCCGCCTCGCTGCTAAAAGTTTTTCTGCCCTACTTGTACTGGAACACCGTGTTCGATAATTCACGCGTCGTCGCCGAAATGGGATTTGCTCCCGCTCCGTTTTCGCAGTATTGCTATCCCTTGCTGAAATTCAGCCGCGAAAACCATTTCCAGTATCCCTACGTGGAATGGACAGCGGCGGAATCGGGAGCCGCCTGATGACCGATCAGTTTCTCGTCGCGTGGGTGAGCGCGCTGATCGATTGGACGAAGACGCAATGGATGTTGGGTCGCGGCGTGCGCTGGAAACCCGGCGAGCCACTCAAACTTCTTTTTGCGGGATATACCGGCGCCGGAAATATGGGGTCCGACGTTCGCGTGGAAGAAATGCTGCGCCAGATTCGCCGAGTTCTTGGCGAAAAGCGCGTACAGACCACCGTGATGTCGCTGGAGCCGTCGCGAACGAAAAATTATTTCGGCGACGCCACGCAAATTCGCCTGCCCGATGCGTTTCCGCCCTTCGTTTACAAACACGCGCGCAAACATCACGGCGTGGTCGCGTGCGAAGGCTCCATGTTCAAGAGCAAATTCGCAAACGCCCTCACGCTGATGATGATCGAATCGCTGGGAATCGCCGCCGCGGAGAATAAGCTCTCCGTCGGCTATGGCGGCGACGCTGACAAGATGGATCCCGAGCTTCAGAACATGACGCGCCGCTACTGCCGCACGTCATTCGTGATTCCTCGCAACATCGAATCGCAAGCCACGTTGCGCAGCCTCGGTGTGCCCACGGAACTTGGCACTGACACCGCATGGACATTCACTCCGCATCCGCCCGAAGTTGGCCGCAAAATTCTCACCGATGCCGGTTGGGATGGCTCCACGCCCGTGTTGATCCTCTGCCCGATCAATCCGTTTTTCTGGCCAGTGAAAGCTTCTGTCGCAAAACTTATTGCGCGCAAAACTTTCGGCGCTTACAAAGAGAGCCACTATCGCGGCCCTTATTTCCACAACGCCGGTCCCGAAGTGGACAAGCAATTTACCACCTATATCAACGCGTGGATTGAATCCGTAAACGCGTTTCGCCAACGCCACAAAGTTTTTCCCGTGGTTGTCGGCACCGAGCGCCTTGATGCTGAAGCCGCGCCGCAGAATCTCCGCTGGAATCGGCAACGCTCCCGTTTTCACCAGCGACGATCTCGACATCTACACGCTTGTCAGCCTGTTGCGCTGCGGCAATATGATGGTTTCCTCTCGTTATCACGGCATCGTCACCTGCATGCCGGGTCTCGTCGCATCCGCCGGCGTCACCTTCGACGAACGCATCCGCAATCTCATGCGTGAACGCGGCCACACAAATCTGTTATTCACCGTAGATGAGCCTGGCCTCGGCGAAAAACTGGTTGGCGCGATGGAAACTCTTTGGCGCGATGGCGAAAGCCTTCGCGATGGTATCGCTCGCACCGTCGTCCGCAATTTGAAGACAATGGCGCGCATGGGAGTTTATTTCGAACGCCAAACTCATCTCGTGTATCCCGAGTTCGAAATTCGCAGCGGAGTGCATTCTTGGGAAGAGTATCTGCCGCCGCTTAACTCCGCGTTGCAGTCTCTGGTCGAGCAGTACGACGACGGTTCCGATACGGCTGCCGCGATTGCTGAACAAGCGAGCGCGCAACATCCGGGCGCACAGCCCGTTCGCGCGTAAGATTTGCGGAAAGACTTTTGCAAACGCGAAGGCGTTTTAACCCCTCAAATCGCCATCGTTTTGTGGTATGAATTCAACGTCCTCAGAATTGGCCGCGTGTGAACTTTCTCGAACTCATCTTCGAATCGCTTGATATTGATGCTGCTCGCCCGGTCCTTCAGGAAGTTCCCGAAGCTGGCCTCGTAAGCGCCACTTGCGGAGACCTGCGTTCACAGATCGCAGCCGCTCGTTACGTTTTGCGGCAAACGGGAATCGCCAAAGGCGGCCGCTGCGCGCTGCTCGCGAACAATTCAATTCACTGGATCGCTCTCGACCTCGCACTCATGGCCGATGGCATCATTGTCGTGCCGCTGTACGCTCGGCAGGCTCCCGCGGAACTCGTCGGCATGATGCGCGATGCACAAGTGAGCCTGATTTGCGTCGGGCGATTCCGCGCTTGCCGCATCGATTCGCGCCGCATGGCCAGACGCGCCACGCATCATCACCCTCGGCGATATTTTCGTTACCTCCGGCGCCGGGTTCGGCAAGTCACCGCCAATTCATTTGGCCGATGCCGATCCCGTCACAATTATTTACACGTCGGGCACATCAGGCGAGCCGAAGGGTGTTGTGCTCACCGTCGCGAATCTGAATCACATGCTCGGCTGCACGGGCGCGCGCCTCGATCAGCTTATGCACGGTCATAACAAGAGCGAGCGTGTTTTCCATTACTTGCCGCTGTGTTTTGCTGGCTCGTGGATTTCCATGCTGTCATTTCTTTCGCGCCACTCTCTGCTGACGCTCTCGCTTGATTTGAATCGGCTGCAAATCGAAATGAAAGCGTCCGATCCGCATTATTTTTTGAATGTGCCCACGCTTCTCGAGCGTATTCGCCGCGGCATCGAAGAAAATATCGCCAAGCGCGGCGGTTTTTTCGCCAAGCATTTCAGCCGCGCCGAAGCTACCTGGATGGCGCGTCACGCTGAATCCAAAGATTCTTTTACCGCTCTTGCCGGCTCCAGCGGATTTTCTCTATCCCTTGCACGCATCGCGATCTTTCCCGCGATTCGCAAGAAAATCGGCGTGAGTCTGAAAGCATTAATCTGCGGATCTGCGCCGCTCTCCCGGGACACTCAACTATTTTTCATGATGCTAGGCATTCCGGTGTTGCAGGTTTACGGTCTCACAGAGACCACCGCGATTTGTACGATGGATGATCCCCGCCATGTTGAACCAGGCTGGGTTGGCCCGGCAATTCCCGGCGTGGAAATGAAAGTCGCGGAAAATGGCGAGATTATCGTACGCGGTCCGAATGTTTTTCCCGGCTATTGGAATCGTCCTGAGCAAACCGCGCAGGTTTTGCGCGATGGTTGGTTCCACACCGGCGATCAGGGCGAGGTAAACTCGCTTGGAAATTGGCGCATCACCGGACGCATCAAGAATCTAATTATTCTGAATTCCGGCCACAACATTGCGCCCGAGCCGATCGAAGAAAAATTGCTCGCTTCTCTGCCCGGCGCGCACCAAGTTGTTCTGGTGGGGAATGGAAAAAGTTTTATGGTCGCGATCGTGACAGGTGAAATCGCAAACGAAAAAATAAACTCCGCGATCGAAGCGCTCAACGCGCAAATGCCTCACTACAAACGCATCCACGGATTCCATCTGCAGCGCGAGGCGCTCACGATCGAAAGCGGACTGCTCACTGCCAACGGAAAAATAAAGCGCGACGCGATCGCCGCCGCATTCGCCGCGCAAATTGAAGCGCTCTACAACAAGCCCGCGCCATGAACTCCTTCAAAGGAAAATCGCTGAGCTGGTTGATGCGCGAGAGTTGCATCGAACTCGAACTGCATCACGCGCCGGCAAATGAAATGGGCACGGCAATGCTTGGCGAACTCGAACAATTCGCGGCGAATCTCGATGCACTCTCAGAGCACACCTGCGCGCTCATCATTTACAGCACCGAAAAAACTGGCTTTTCTGCGGGCGCGGATTTGCGAGAACTTTACAACGGCGCGTTGAAACTCGATGGGCCCGCGCGCATCGCGGGCGTGCAGGAATTTTCTTGAGCGCATTCACGCGGTGCTGAATAAAATCGACGCAGCTCCGCTCACCACCATCGCAGCGGTTCACGGAGTGTGCTTCGGCGGCGGATTCGAACTCGCTCTCGTTTGCGATTTGATCGTCGCCGACAAAATGGCGCGCTTTTGTTTCCCTGAATTGCGCCTCGGATTAGTTCCCGGCTTCGGCGGCATTCCGCGACTCAAGCGCGATCTCGGCAACGCCATCGTGCGCGATCTGCTTCTCACCGGACGCAGTTTCAACGCGCAGAAATGCGCGGCCGTCGGACTCGTGAGCCAGGTCGCGGGCGAAGGCGAATCGCTGCGAGTCGCGCGCGCTACCGCCGCTCAAATCGCAAAATTCGATCGCGGCACCAGCATCGCCGCCAAGAAATTTATCAAGCCCATTCCCCACGAAGATCTTCGCCGCGAAATCGATCTCTTCTGCGAACTCTTCGCCCGCCCGGCTGTGATGGAAGGCTTGCGCAAATTTGTAGGGAGCACGGACGCGATGCCTTACCTCCCCTGACGCAAATTTCCCGCAGATGGGCTTGATAATGTCCTGCGCGCCGGGCTTGCGGTCTGCGTCCTCGCTCACTTTGAAAACTCGATGTGATCCGGAGGTCGCGGCTGGCGGGAAACGCGTTGAGGTCATACTTTGTATGGTGGATACACGGTCTTCAATGACTTCCTCTTGAACGCGACAACCTCAGATCGCAAAGATGTAGGTACGCGCGCGCGGATCTCCCGCACACCTAAGTTATGTGTGGGTTCTTGATTTCCGCCGTTACTTCCCCTCGGCACATCCCCCACCGTTTTTCGCACCTATGGGAAGCCAGAGCTCCGGACGGGCCGTTTTGTCCAGCCGCTTCGCGCCATGAAATCTCTGTAAGTATATATTAATTATTCAATATATATTTATGATTATTATATAGAGTTTCTAGCCGAATTAAGCCGATCCGCGATCGCGCTTCGTTCACACCGCTTACAACGCCGGTCGACGACCTGCATCGTAGTTGTCGACGTCCAATCTGATACGTAGCTTCACGGTCTTCCCAGAGTCATCGCGCAGGACGAGCCTCGCGGAGACACAACCATATGTCGAAACACCGATTGGCTGATACGCACACCCACAAAGTAGCCCATCTACCGGCGTACCACGTCTTAGCAGGCGATGTTCGTTCAGCACTGCCATTAGTCGCGACTCGAAAAATTTCTGGTAGGAACCCCAAAGACGTTTCGGAATGATGTCCTCCGGTGCAGAGTCCCAAAACACGATGTGATCTTCCCACGGTGGAACAAAACTCCAGTCGGCGATAATGCTTCCTGCAGCACGATCTGTCGCGAGTCGAAGCGGAATCACGTATCCCGTCTGAGACGGACCGAGCGGATAGACGCAACTCTGTGCGTATCCTGCGAGCTGCTCTGCTCGAACAGATTCCAGAGACTTTGAGGAAGAGCGTCCAGATAATCGATTGGACATCCAGCCTCCACCAGCGCGATGCCACGTTCGTAGGAAGCTGCAAAAGGCCAGTTTTTCATGAAATTCACCGAAACTTAGAAAAAACCTCAACTCCTCACTTCATTTCAAGTTCGGAACCTAAGTGGCGTTCGAAATTCTCACCCGAACTCACGATTTACCCGCCGCATGTACTTTTGCCTTTTGCGGGCCTACCAGCGCTGCGCAAAGCGGGCACTCGATTTTTGCGGGGAGTACCCGTAGTGTGCGAACACCATAGGCACCACTCAATTCGTGGACCTTCGCACGCACTTCGTCTAGCAAAGTCAGGCCCTTTCTTCCGTTCGCCACGAAATTTGTATGAAAACCAAGACCTCGAAGAATCCAACCGACACTCTCGGGCGATACTTCCAGCTTTTCGCCGCGTCCTTTGAGAATGCTGTTTACGTTTGCGGTCAACTCGCCGATCGCCACACTCTTTCCCGCGGTGCTGTGGCATCGCGCGAGAACGGCCTCCAGCACGATCGCGGGAAGAAAAGATGCGCGATCCACTCGGACCTCGCTATCCAGCGGTTTTAGATATCGCACTACCTGCAGTTGCAGTTCGTCATCGTTCACGATCGGAGCAGCCAGAACATGAGCGAGTTGCTGTATTGGCACGGTGAATTGGGACAGATCAAACGCCGGCGTGCGAACTTTTCCGTAATTCAGAAGCCTGTAGTGCAGCAGTTTGGGCTGGAATTCTGCGGCGATGTCGTCCGCCTGCGACTGGCTCAATGGCTGAATATATTCGTGGGTCGGAGGGAGTACAACTTCCAGCGGAAAACCAGCGCTGGCTGGATCATGCAATGGTTCGGGTGCGAAAACCACTTTCGCGCAGAACGGATCTATTGCGCCGCCGTTTGTCGTGAACACCGAACTGTGCCGACTAGACGCGCGCAATATATCGAGGACACGGCGAGTGGGCCGGAAAACCTCGGTTATCAGCGTCGGCTGCAAGTCCATCGTGAGCGCGAGAAGTCCACGCGTGCCGACGTCATTCACCGGCAAGGCACGACGGCAGAGCAATCCGAGCAATCGCGCAACGGGCGCGGCGGCTATCGTCGGTGGAGCAATGATCCAAACGAACGGCGCCGCTGGCAAATGGTCGGTAACCCATGTCGAAATCGCGAAATATGTCAACGGTTGCGCGACGGTGTCACCCAGCCCAGTCACGCGCGAGATCAAATCTGAGATTTCGGTGAACAGTTTCTGGGTACTTCCATAATCCGCGACCCCGCTTGGCAGGTGCATTGATCGCAAGATCGTGGGATCGACGCGCAGCGGAACGAAGGTCTCATTTTTCCTTACGAAGTGCTCCGCATTTTTAGCGGACCTCCCGTCCCAGAGCAAGAGGTTCAGTTCCCGATTCGGAATTCGGACGAGCTCCAAGAGTGAACTGTTGGAAAATGCTTTGAAGCCGATTTCTACCACGCGCTTGTTTACGGGATGTTCGGATACATTTTGAACTGACATTCGGTCGTCTCTCACGCTTTTTCTAAGATCGGTCTTCTTGATTTCCCTCGTCCGACGTCGACAATCCGACGGTCCAACACGCAAAAAACAAAAAAGACGTGGTGCTGGCTGATGTGCCAACAACTCCACGTCTTTGAAGTTTGAGAATTGCTACTGCTCTAAGAGTTCAGCTTAGAAGGCGATACAATTCTTGTCAACTATGCTGGGAGATTCAACTGAAGACTCACCATTCAGCAGGAGCTCGAACCTCCAAACCGTTCATACCCAAATTATGGCAAATTACGGTTCTCGTTTGGCCTCTCTCAACTGCACTTTTAGATGATCCACAGGCTCGTCCGAAGGTCCAAGAAATTGGTTCGTTACCCGACTATCGCTGCCTCGCAAGTGATGCTTCATAAACGCCGTCTAATCACGATGCGGTCTGCCGTGTGAGAGGACGCCGAGGCGCGCCAACTAGAAATGGCGATCTGCGATCCCCCCACGAGGCAGCCCGATGGTACCGTTCTGTTTACATGCGACCTAGATCGCTACGCCGTCACGATCAGGGCATGAGTTTCGCCGCAGCCGACGCATTCCCGCTCGGTGCAAGGGCCGAGTGCGATGAAGGTTGCGCCATCGATATCAGTGCCCGCGGCGCGGTCACCTTCGATGGCGAGATTCAGGGCATCGCCGTGACTTGCGGCCCTGAACTTGCGGATCCCATCGCTTTTATGGTCACGCGCGGAAAATGAACTAACGCGATAGGTTTTGCGCCCTTGTCCAGACTGCCGCATCGGCGCGTCAAACGGCTCGCGCCGTTCCTCTGCACCGATTACCGGTTCACCTTCGTCGCCGGCATGGCTGCGCGTCCAGTACTTTTGCATCCAGAACAGTTCCTGATTTGAGGCCACGTAATTATTAATAATGGCCCGACAGTCCACACAGTGACCTGACTCCAGTGTCTTGCGCGTGCACCTAGCCACAATCATTGTGTTTTCTTCGCCGCAGTCGCATTGCGGCCCGTTGCAACGCCCGACGATGGCAAAGAACGCGTCCTCGACCTCAATACCAAGGCCAATTTCACGCTCAACGGCAATGTGAAAAGCGTCTGTATGGTTTTTCGAGGGGATTACTTGAACGACGCCAGCATCATCGCCACTGTGAAGAGAGGTCACGTAATAAAACGAGACTACGAATCCGGGTTCATTTTTGGATGCTGCCTTCGTACTTTCCAACTGCAGTGAGGCTCCTACTTCGTCACGCTTGCGGCGGTTCTGGCCGCGTGTTTTATTCTTTGTCATGAGAGACTTCTCCGAGATTAGGGTGAAAACATTCCGGCATGCCAAATGAATGAAACTGACTGCAAAAACAGCAACTCAAAACAAGCCGGCGTGCAGGAGAAACATTCCACAAAGCTTCCACGGCGATTGAGAAATACAGGTAGGACAGGGTCAACGTGCAGTACTGAAGTCAGGCCCAGTCTCGCTTCAACATGGGATCTGCGTCAAGAGCTCGTTTCCACTATGTGTCCAATCAGTGAATGGGCGCAGCTAAACCGGCGCCGCGAGAATTCACTTCGTGTTCCCCTAAACGTTTGTGTTTGCTGCGTGCCCAATGCGAGTGGTCAATTCTGAGTCAGAATTGGCATGCGGAAAGACTGCGGCTCGAAATCGGCAACGGCAGTCTCGATGATCATTTTTTCAATTAGGAGAATTGCGAGCCGAAGAATTTTTTTTCGAGGCCTCAGGAGCGCAGAAAGTGCGGCGACACCGCATGCGTGTGCCGTTGCAACAGCCCGCCTCAAGTTTTCGTCACTTGGCCACCATCGCGTTCCTCGTCTCTCTAAATTGGACAGTAAATATTTATTACGATTATCATTACGGTCTTACATCCTTCGGACCAGCCAGTTTTCATCAACCGACCGCTTCGCTGTTGGCACCATTAACTTCCAGCATGCCTGATCGCGTGGCATGCCGCGCATAAGGTGATGAGATTCTCTTCGGCATCATCGCCCATTTGGCCGCGCGGTTGAAGGTGATGCACCTGCAGGAAGGCCGCCGTCCCGCAATCCTGACATCTCCAGCCGTCGCGCTTGAGAACCTCGAGCCATAACTTGCGGTACGATTCCGGATCAAGCTGAAGCCGCGGCCGTTTTTTCTTGAATGCTTTCAAAGTCGTTCCTCACCATTTCAAGCAGCTGGCACTTCTGCTCCCTGCCGAGCGAGCCGATCAGCCGCGTCAGTGCGAAAAACAGTTTGTCTTCGTCCCCCACTTCCAAGCTCGCACCGGCAAGAAAGTCTGCGGCTATCATCTCCAGGCAGTATCCTCGTGGCTTGTCACCACCAAGCATCAGTGATGCAGTTTCGAGCGCCTGTTCGATCACCTGCAACTGGCTCTTGTAAACCTTGAAGTACAGCAATTCATGGCGTTCCGTGTCTTTGCCCGTCAGGTGTTTGAAGACTTCGTGCTTGAACTCTTCTTTCGTTAGTTCGTGAGCTCTGTGCAACCAGGTTGCACTTTCGAATTCCTGTCCATCCCGCCGCGCGACGCGTGCCAATTCCACTGCCTTCGTCCATCCAAGCTGTCTCAGTTCGGGCTTGCTCACTCGGTGTAGCCGCTCGCTGATCGCCAACAAGTAATAGGCCTTGCGTCTTGATTCTGGGAACTTCTGCTCCAGGAATTCATCGAACGATTTCAGAGTTGTCGAGCCGCCAGTACTGACCGGATCGGACTTCACACAGATATCGCCCCAACTCCACAAATCGCGTATCGCGTTCGCGATTCATGTTCCGCTCCCACGCCAGAATTTCATCAATCCGGGTGAGCACATAGGCAGCCCTGCGTCGATTGAGTTTCGGTTCCACCCAAGGCCTCTGGCTATTCCTGAAGTTCGTTAATCCAATCAAGGTCAGCTCGCTCCAGGTCGTCGAATCAGTTTCGCTTCTACCAGTTGCGGGTTATCAAGACACAGACCAAGCTGTGAGCAACTCACACAGCCATTCGATGGAAACCGAATTCCGGGATGGGAATGGAACTGCCCAGCTTCGATCTGGCTTACGGTGTTCTTGAACCAACTCGCCAAATTCCTGGCGTTGCTGTTCCGAGATGGTCGCTTTGAGGTACTGAATCTCCGATATTCGTTTACGAACGAAGGCGATGATCGAAACATCGGCGAATACCGGTCATCCAGCTGTAGCAGATGACCTGCGGATCGAGTGCCAAAAGTCCTTCGGGCTCTTCCGGATATCGAGCGGTCGTGGTCTTCCATTCGAGCAGAAGTGCGTTTGCCATTGAGCGTTCCAACACCGTCAATGTAGGAGACAAAATCGTTGCCATTTGAAAGTGAACGCAGCACTTTGATCTGCAAATCCTTCTTCGGATCGGCAACTACGATGCGGTTGTCCTGTGCCAGCCGCTCCAGTAGCTGAATGCCCTGCCGCAGCATTTGATCCCAGCTATCTCCTCGTCCGTATTCGAGATCGGCGTCTTTGTGCAGGGACCATTCCTCGAACAACACAATCGAGCTGTCTTTGCCTTCGAAGTAACGCAGCCAGAGCCTTTTCAAACGTGCGACCGAAGACAAGCGAAGCGCGATCTCCTTTGTCCTGCCATCCTTCGAAGTACCGATAGCGATAAGCTTTCGGACAACGCAGATATTGGGAAATCTGGCTGTGGCTGAAAGTCACGTCCGTGCCTCCTCACCGCCGTGCGTCGATTCGCTCGTTCCGTCCCAATCCTCGGCGGGGGCGAAGCCGGAGAGATTCAAATAGTTGTGGCCGTTCAGAACGGTGTGGGAGATGCGGACAACACCGCGCAGGCCGATCAGCGCCTTTTCATCGACTTCGTCACGGCCAAGAAGATCGGTGTCATATCGGAAGTCACGAAGGAACCAATCGAACTTCCACATCGCGCGAGGTGTGCAGTACAGACGCCCGCTGAATGACTGACCTTGTTTTATTCAGACGGTTCGAGAATTACGAATCGAAGCAGATAAAACGGCCGTTGCGGATGCCAACGGTAGAACGCACGATCGAGATGCACGAGGAAAGCTCCCGCGAGGAGCTCGTCACCACGATCTTTGGCACTCACGAGTATGGAGTCCGGGAATGTAGCGTTTCATGAATGCACCTCTGGAAGCTGGAGCGAAGTTGTTCAGCCGGCAGAATCAATGCGTCGCGATCGGTTGTGGCTTGCTCGGAGAGTTGATTTACAAACTCTTCGAGCCGTTCGCGGGTTGCATCGCGCAGGGCAGATGTTCCACAGAAATCAGCTGCGTAAGACTTGACGAGATTCGGATCGAGGCGGTGCTGGCGGATCAAAAAGGCAAAGCCGATCGCGTAGGCGAGGCTGTTGATGAGTGGACGTGAGCCCCGTTGCCGTTTCCATTGCCGTTCTTCGCCGGCTTCGTTTCAGTGGGAAGATCAGTAAGAATAAAGGAGACAAGCCGATTTCTTCTACCGAGCACAAACCGATACCGTAGGCTTTTCGCAATGCACGATTCACAAGCACAGGTTTCGGCAACTCGCATTTCGGCACCGCGGACAATTGGTGAAATGTTTGAAGGATCTGCGTCGCCATAGCCGACGAAACCCTTCGAGTCGGACGTCTTATAAACCGTGGCCTTGAATATCCATTTTCCGACGCTCGCGTCCGATTGCAACGCCTGTAACTCTGTTTGGATTCCGCGACAGCGCTTTTGAAGCGCGACTCGAAGAAGGCCCGCGTGAGTCACGTACCATTTGCGTTCGATAAAAATAATCTCCCCACGGGATATCGATAGGTTCAATGCCGCCGTCAGTTCTCGAAGGGCGTTGAGATCTGTTCTCGGTAACTGCGGATGAAGCTGCTTGACGAGCCTGACATTCTGACGTACTAACCTATGGTGATTACGTAGAGCCATTTGCGCCTCTTTGTAGTGATGTCATTTCAATATCACGATGATATCATGCATTGAGCGATTGTCAAGGCGCGACGGCAGGATTCTCGGACCAATGATTGACCCTAGCGCGCGCCTTCTATTGCGAATACCGACGTCTCTAAAATCAAAACTCGCTGCACTCGCGCGACGGCAACATCGGTCATTGAACAAGCAGATTGAGTTTCTGTTGGAGCGAAGCTTACGGGAGGAAGAGAAGGCTGACGAATTTGCGGACGAAGCTACCCCTAATAAAACGCGGGGCGAGTAGATGCTGAGCTAGATCTACAAGGAACCTCTAAATAGGGCGCGCGAGTGTTCCGCCGAAGCGAGACAGATAGATTTATTTAGCAGGCCGAGCAGTCGCGACGAAAAGACGTAGCGCGCCACGAATCTCTCGCGCCCCAAGAGTGTTGCAGTTCCCACAGCCTCGAGGTCCTCATAGTTTTTGAGCACACGCAGCCAGTGCCTGTATTTCGCAGCTCATTCGATTTGTAGTTATGTCAATTATTCGCGTTTTCCGTACAAGGCACAGGTTGCAAATGCGACGAGCCAGAGTAGAAATCCACCTCTTCGTCCTTCAGAATTCTCCGCTAGCCTTTCCCTGAAATCTCAATTTTAAGATCTGAGATCTCGCGTTCGTCCTGGCACCGCCGTGCTAAAATGAATTCCGCCAATGACGCGCACCATCGACCAAACCACCACAGAAGTGCTCGACCTTGCCGCGCGCCATTTCAACGTCTCGCGCGAACAGCTCACGCCGGACGACGATTTTTTCAAAAAATTTAAAATCGATAGTTTGCAAGCGCTCGAAATGCTTACCCGCCTGGAGCAGCATTTCGGCGTGGAATTACCGGATTACGAAGTGCAGGGCGTGAGCGATTTCCGCACGCTCGCTACTCGCATTCAATCGCGTCTCTAGAATTTCTACTTCGGTTTCACCTCGTAGCGCCCCACCATTCCTGCCAGCATGTGATCGCTGATGTGGCAGTGAAAAAGCCAGATGCCGGCTGCGTCGGGAGTCATGTCTGACGTGACCATCTGCGCGGAGGTCACCACCACCACATCCGTGCGCTGGCCGGCAACGAGCACTGTGTTTCCGTGCCAATGCGGAGTGTGCGCGTTATTGAAATCGCCGAGCGTCGCGGTGTACCAACGCACGCGATCACCCACCTTCATCGCCATCAGCGGCATGCCGCCGTAGATAAATCCGTTTATGCTCCATTTTATGTTGGTGTCGACGAAGCCCGTTCCCGCGATGGTTCCCGCCATTCCTTTGGGAGTGATCAGAGAAGTTTTCGTGCGATCCACATGCTTTGGATCGGTGGTGTGCGCGCGGATGTTGTCCTCGAGATACCAGCTTTCGTTTTCGTTGAGCGCGATAAACATATTCACGAATTCGTGATCCACATCTTTCGGACGGCCGTCCGGCAATGCCATGCCGCGGCGCGTGATTACGATCACTCCAAATAATCCTGACGCGATGTCCTGCAATTCATCTGCATGCGAGTGGTACAGCCAAAATACAGAACTCGGATCGTTCGGCCCCGGACCCGCGCGCTCCGGTATTTGCCACAAATAAATGTGCGTCGCGCCGGGGGGAACGGCGCCATCGGATTTGTCGGCGCCGCTGGTGCCGTCGTTGTAGTCCGCGCCCTCGGAATCTTTCTGATACAAAACTCCATGGGGATGCATGCTGAAAGGATGGGAAGCTTTATTTTTGAAAACGATCTTGATCGTGTCGCCAACTTCGCCGCGCAGAATCGGACCGAGCAATCCGAGATATTGATCTTCGGGAGCGCGAACTTTCGGCGTCGAGAAAGTTTCGTCGGTGTACTCGCGATAGATCGCTTTCTTATAAACGCTACCGATCTGATGCGGGCCCGATTGGGTGTAGCCTTTTTGTAATTCGTCGAACGGCATACCCATCGCTTCATCGCGACCAGTGGGAGCGTAATTCCAATCCACTTCATCGGCGGCGACGAAGTATGTGCGCGTTTTCCCGGCGGCGACCGGCGCGGATTGCGCACGCATTTCAGCCGCGAACGAAAACATTCCAACCAGACATGCAGCCGCAAGACAAGCTCGTGTGATGTGTCGCGAATTCAATTTTCCTCCGAGAGCCACAGAGAGTGCCGGCACTTTCTCACGTTTTTCCAGCATGCGTAAAGAAAAACTCTTGATTTCCACAATCGCACAGGCATAGTGTCGGGGCGTCCAGGGTGCTGTATATTATTTATTAACCGTCCCCGTCATCGAAACATCGGTCTTGATCATCAAAGAATGCAAAGCGGGTGACGTGTGGACGCATTCTGCGTAGTTTGTAATTCGCCGTTGGCTGAAGCGGTAAAGTTTTGCAGTGAATGCGGAGCCCCAGTGGCGGGTTCGGCAGATCCCTCGGTAAATGCCTCACCGGAAGTGCAATCCAGTATTCGCTATCGAATTCGCGACGCCGTGTTGCGGCAGCCCGGAAAAGAATCGCGCATCAAGAAACCGCTGATTGTGATTGGTTTCTTTCTGCTGGTTCCTGCTGCGCTGGGAATTATTTTCAGCGTGATTCTGCTGTTCGCTGCGCGGCGCGTTGGCCAGATCGATGTTGCGGGCGGAATATTGTTTGGATTGATTTCGTGCGTTGGCGGCATTTTGCTTTGGTTTCTGATTACGTCTGTGATGGCGCGAAAAACGCAGCCAGGCTGGGACGAAAAATATGCGCCTATGCTTGCTGGATTCCCGCTTGATCTGATTTTTAGCGGGACTCTGAAGCAGGAAAATGGCGACGAGCCGCTGCAGATTGTGTCGAGCGTTTACCATTTCGATTTCGCCACTTTCGTGGAAGATCCCGAAAAGCGGCAGATGACTTATCGGAGCAGCGCGAATTCCGAATACCGCGTGGAAGTGGTGGTTTATCGGTACAAACAGATGATCGAAGTTTCGAAGTTCCGCGCGGAGACACAGTTGTGGCGCGCGACTGGAGAGACTTTGGATGCGGCGATTGCTGAAGCTACTTCGGCCCCGCGAGCGTCGGTTGAAAATGGTGGAGATGAGGCGGAGAATCTGGTTTTAACTCCTTCGTTTGCTACGCGAATGTCGCTGCATGTTACGCCGCATTAGCGGATCTCGAAAACCTGTAACTTATTGATTATAAAAAGATTAAGTGGATATTTCTTTTGGTTTTTGGCACTCCCTCCCCTATACCATTGTTTTTGTAAAATGATGATTCTAATAGGGTTATCTAGTACTATTACCAAAAAGTTGTTCATTCTAAAGGAGTTAGGTGCGTTTTTAGGGGGTATTTTTCGATGTTTTTGGGGTGGTACTAAAACTAGGTGCTTACAGGGGGCCTCCATAGCCTTTGCTTTCGCAAAGGCTATGGCCGGACTCGCGAACAGCGCTCGGTGCGTGAGGGATTAGTGAGTGCTGGAAAGGAGGGCTTGGAAGCGCGGGTCGGTGCGGAGGGCATCCAGATCGGAGTCGTGTTCGAGCCAGGCTTTGTGCCCGAAACCAAATTTCACGGCGTTCTCCAAGCAGACGATAGCCTCTTCGGAGTCTCCCAACTGCGCCAAGCTGCAGGCGACGTTGTAAAGCACGCCGGTGTCTTCGGGATCGACAGCGAGAGCGCGGCGAGTCCATTCCAAAGCGCGTTCGCGATTGCCAAACTGGCTCAAACATCCGGCGCCGAGATACAGCGCGCGAGCGTCGTCGGGATTCATTACCAGATGTTTCTCGATAATTTCCAAGCCGCGTTTACGGTATGCGTCCGCATCGGATTTGCGTCCCAATGCGTTGTAAACGCTGGAGACCAAGACCACGGACTGATAGTCGTCGGGATTAACGCGCGAGGCTTGTTCGTACAGGCGTGCGGCTTCCTGCAAATTGCCTTCAGCAAAGTTTGCGCGAGCATAAAAATAATAGGCTTCAAAGAGATTGGGATTCAGGCGAATGGCGGTCTCAAATTCCACCTTCGCGTCGGCGTAGCGCTTGCTCAATGAGAGGGCCAAACCGCGCGAGGCGTGGGCTTCGGCGACTTCGGGATCGAGTTCCAGAGCCTTCCGGCTGGCGGCGTCGGCTTCCTTCAGATTCGTCTCGCTGGCATCCCAGTATTGATAGAGGAACGAGCAGCAGTCTGCGACTCCGGCATAGGCGCGGGAAAAATTTTGATCGATCACAATCGCACGAGCAAACATTTGGCGAGCGTAATCGAATCCCTTGCGGCGGAATTGATGGAAGAACTGGCGGCCGCGGAGATAGTAGTCGTAAGCCTGAACATCGGCAGTAGGTGGCTTTTCGATGGCGCGTTTTTCTTTTTCGCTGAGCATTACCTGTAGAGCTTTGGCGATGCTCTGCACGATTTGGTCTTGAATGGCGAATACATCTTCAAGGAGACGGTCGTAACGCTCGGCCCAAACGCCGTGACCGGTGCGGGCGTCCACGAGCTGCGCATTTACGCGGAGACGATTTCCGGCGCGGCGGAGGCTGCCTTCCAATACATAAGAGGCTTCTAGTTCGCGGCCCACTTGTTGCGCGGTGATGGGTTTGTCGCGGAAAGCGGTCATGGCTGAGCGTGGAAAAATTCGCAGCTCCTTAATTTTGAGAAGATCGGTGATCAAATCTTCGGTGATGCCGTCGCGGAAATATTCGTCTTCTTTGGCGCTGCTTAGATTTTCGAAGTAAAGAACGGCGACGGATTTTTCGGCTTTTGGTTGAGCTTGCGGTTGCGCGGGTTCTTTCGCGGATGACGAGCGTCCGCCGGAATCGAGATCTCGCTTCAGGCGTTTCAAGTCTGTCCTGATCTCGGCCGCGGTTTGATATCGCAAGTCGGGATCTTTTTCGAGAGCCTTGGTGACGATTCGATCCATCTCCCCGGGCAAAGCTGAATTCACCGTGAGCAAAGCCGCAGGTTTTCCGTGAAGGATGGAATCAAAAATCGCGGCGCTGGTATTGCCGCCAAAGGCGAGGGTTCCGGTGGCCATTTCGTACAGCACAGTGCCGAATGAAAAGACATCTGTGCCCGCGCCGAGATCTTTGCCCATCGCTTGCTCGGGCGACATATAAGCAATCGTGCCGAGAGCGGTTCCGGGGCTGGTGAGGTGGTCCATTTCCACTTCGGTGGCTTGCGCAGAAACCTCAACTGCGCGGGCAAAAGGCGCGCCTGCCGGCGACATTTTCGCGAGGCCGAAATCGAGAACTTTGGCCTGGCCGCGATCGGTGACGAAAATATTTGCTGGCTTGATGTCGCGATGAATGATGCCGCGCGCGTGGGCAGCGGCGAGGGCATCGCAGATTTCGATGCTGAGATCGAGGATGCGGTCGAGCTCCATCGGGTGACCGTTGATGGAATGCTTGAGCGTTTGGCCTTCGAGAAACTCCATTACGAGGAAGGGCTTTCCGTCGTGCTCGCCGACATCGTAGACGGTGCAAATGTGCGGATGATTCAGAGCGGAGGCTGCGCGGGCTTCGCGCTGGAATCGGGCGAGAGCCTGCGGATCCGAGAGCATCTGATCAGGGAGAAATTTCAGGGCGACGTTGCGATCGAGGCGCGTGTCTACGGCTTTGTAGACTACGCCCATGCCGCCACCGCCTACTTTTTCGAGGATGCGGTAGTGCGAGATGAGTTGGTCGGGCATACGTGTGTGTGGAGACGGTGAAGGCGGATTTTACTTCGCGGGTGGGGGAGGGTCAACGAGGAGGGGGGATTGAACAGGATCTCGTTGGACAAGTCTAGATACGAGACCAAAAGAATTCTGCCAGAAGACTTCGTAACTCATGAAGTTAGACACTTTGAACTTCACCTCCCGCTGAAGCAAATCAGCGTGTTGCCTGCTTTCATGCCGAGGCTCCCAAAAATGTCGCGTACGTCTTGTTTAAACCAGGTCATCAGATGTAAAGTCTGCAAGCCATGAAATGGTACCTACATGCCCTCGGCAACTACGCGGTGTTCAAGGGTAGGGCGCGTCGGCGGGAATACTGGGTATTTGAACTGATAAACTCTGTTATCGCGTTAGTGTTCTTCGTGTTAGCCGCCGTGCTGGGCAAATTCGGTTATCCGTACTTTATGAGCCTGCCAGTTGTCTTTATTTTAGCGACGATAATTCCATCGCTTTCCAGTTTGATCCGGCGGCTGCACGACACTGGTCGAAGCGGTCACTGGTTCTGGATCGGCTTCATTCCTGCGATCGGGCCCCTTCTTATGCTGAAATTCACTCTTGAGGATAGCCAGCCAGGCGCAAACCAGTACGGTCCAAATCCCAAACTGCAGCCCATCAAGGAGCCGACCGCGAGTCCTGAAATGGGTTACTTGGCACCACCGATTGACCGGTAGAAATTTCTTCATTAACAACCCGCGCGTAGTCTGTCGTCGGAGTGACAAACCGTAAAAACTTGAGCCCCGCCGTGGCTAAGGCGTTACCCGGAAACTGACTCTCGATCAGTACGGGAGTGCAGATGCTATTCGAAATTCACCGCGATCAGAATTGCCCTACTGTTCCCGTCGGAGATTGGGCGACTTAAATTTGCGAAGTAATGGCGGAGAGTCTTGCGGTTGCGTTACCGGCGACGCAAATTTTGAAAGGCTTGGATGTGAGGCTGGGCAGAAAGATTGGCGTTCTCAGATCTTTTTTCTGTGGTGCATGCACGGGCGGAGTGCAGAGAAGTTTGGAGGGCTTGGGGGGTCTGGTGAAGGCGGATTTTACGTCGCGGGTGGGGGAGGGTCAACGCGAAGGGGAGAGCCCGCCCAGGAGAGTTGCGTCGAAAATTCGAACGCCGGTGTCTATTGAAGTGCGGGGAACGCACAATGAACAAGCTGCGCGCGAAAATGCTGACGCCGATCGCCATTTTTTTCGTTCTGGAGGGAACGTATTCGCTGGTTGGGGGAATCTGGGATTTCGTGTCGAGTTGGCATTTGGAACGGGCTCAACGCTCACCAGAATCTGTATTATTCGGTTCATCGTTTTTATTCGTGTGGGCGCCTGTCATTTCATGCGTTGTTGAAACGGCAATTTGCGCGCTGTGCGGTTGGGGAATTTGGAGACGGCGAAACTGGGCAAGAATCTTGGGCTTAGTTTGGCTGGGGCTGCAAATCGGCGCCTTTCTGGCGTTGTTCGCGTACGCGGATCGGGATTTTCCTGGATATGTGGGAACTTGGGATGCGGTGATCTTGGTTATCGCCGCAGTTTTGTTGCTGGTTTGGTTTTTTTGCTTTGCAATGTTGTGGGGTAAGAACGTCAAAAGGGATTATTTCCCCGATCATTGAGTACGTGGGATGTCCGAACACCAAAATACGCCGTCGAAATTTTAGAAACATTTGAGAGGTAGGCAGGGCGAGGCCTGCCCGCTTTGCGGTCGAGCCTTGCCCCTACGATGGTGGGGCGATTGTTGAACTAAGTAAGCGGTTGGGGTTTTCGCGGTCGAAGGACCAACGCTGCGGGTTGTTGTGGATGTAGCGGCGGATGTCGTCCAGGGATTTGGCGGAGCGGATGATGTGTTCGTAGAAGCTTCTTTGCCAAAAGGGGCCGCGCGTTGCTTGGGCGCGATTTATGCGTGCGGATGAGAAAGATTTGAATGTGCCGACAATGACGCCCAACGGCGGACGAATTCGCTCCGTCGATTCTGAAGGAAGATGTGTAGGGCGGGGCTCGGCCGCATATGCGGACAGGCCCCGCCCATCTTGTGGAGGACAACGATTGCATGGATGTGGTTTGGCATTACGATGAATTCGTCGAGTTCGACGGTGGGGAAATGTTTGGGGAGTTCGAACCAAGTGCGGGTGACGATTTCGCAATCTGTGGTCAGGTGGATTTGAGAATCGGAGATTGAGCCTAGGCGCGGCGAGCGATCGTGGGTGCAGACGGTGATGAAGTAGACGCCAGCGGTTGCGTAGTTGTAGCCGCGGAGGCGGACGGATTTGCGATTAAACCACATGTGTTAGATACATGTTTAGTATACGTCGCGAACATCGGTGGGGCAATCGTCGCGCGAATGATTCAACAACGATTCGTCCGTGCAAAAGGCAGGGTTGGCGAATTGGCAGAGGGCGAGGCCTGCCCGCTTCGCGGTCGAGCCTTGCCCCTACGATCCAAATTGAATGTTGCGCGGGGGTGGGATGGCAGGTGGCAGGGGTATTGGGATTTGTGAGATAAATCGAGTTCGCGCGGTGCGCGAACGTCATGCTTGATCTTGCAAAATATTCGTCGGTGGGGGCGGCGCTGCGGGATGCGCTGGAGAAATGGGGGGATGAAGTTTGTTTGATTGAGGCGGACCGGGATCGGGAGAATTGCCGGCTTACTTATCGCGAGTTTAAGGAGATGGCGGAGCCGCTGGCGGCGGGATTGCAGCAGGCGGGATTCGGGGAAGATGATCGCGCTGCGATCATTATGACGAATCAATCGAAATGGTTGATTTCGGCGTATGCGATTTTCTTTTGCGGCGGGGTTTTGGTGCCGCTGGATTACAAGCTCACTCCTGCGGAGCATCTGGCCTTGCTGGGGCATTCGCGGGCTTCGGTGCTGGTGGTGGAATATGCTTTTTGGCGCGCGATTTCTCAATCGCCGACATTTTCCTCCCACAAATTAAAGACTGTGCTGGTCACCGAGGCTCCTAAAAATGCGGAGCTATACGGGGCGCAGCGGTGGGAAGAGTTTCAGGCGGGTCAATCTTCTCAAGCGGCGTCGCCGGCAACATCCGGCACAAAAGCTGAATTTGTGGCGCGGAAACGTGGCGACTGGGCCTGCATTGTGTATTCCTCTGGAACGGGCGGGCGGCCGAAGGGTTGCGTGATGACGCACGAAAATTATCTGGAACAGTGCGTGGCGCTGACTTCGCTGTATCCGTTTTGGCCGGGCGTGCGGTACCTGAGCATTTTGCCGACGAATCATGCGATTGATTTTATGGTGGGATTTTTCGGTCCGTTTACTTGCGGCGCGACGGTGGTGCATTTGCGGACGCTGCGGCCGGAATATGTGCGCAAAGCGTTTACTCGGTACAAGATCACCTACATGGCGCTGGTGCCGCTGGTGCTGAAAAATTTGCGCGCGGGATTGCAGGCTCGATTTGAGGCGTTGCCAAAAGGCAAACGGGCCGCGCTGAACTCGCTGGTGGCGATCAACCGGGCGCTGACGCGGCGGAAGCCGAAGCTGTGGCTGAGCCGGCGATTGCTGGGGCAGGTACACAGCGCGTTTGGAGGAGGATTGCGCGCGCTATTTGTGGGCGGCGCGTTTACGGAGCCGGCGACGCTGCAATTTTTTTACGATTTGGGGATACAGGTGTCGAATGGCTATGGGCTGACGGAGGCGGGGACGGCGATCACGCTGAACGATTTCAAACCGTTTCGCGCGGATACGGTGGGGCGTCCGCTGCCGGGCACGGAAGTGAAAATTACGGGCGCGGGCGACGATGGAATCGGCGAAGTGACGGTGCGAAGCAAAAGCGTGATGCGGGAGTATCTGGACGATCCCGCGCTGACGGCCGAAACGATTGTGGATGGATGGCTGATGACGGGCGACCTGGGCCGGATTGACTCAAGCGGACATTTGCAACTGATGGGCCGCAAGAAAAATATGATTGTGACGGCCGAAGGGAAAAATATTTATCCGGAAGATATCGAGAACGCGTTTGAAGGGCTGCCGGTGAAGGAATTTTGCGTGTTCGCGGCGAATTACATCTGGCCGCGCGCGGACGATGGTGGGCGAGCAACTGGTGATTGTGCTGCATCCCGAGGCGGGCGCTGAAATTGACGAGAATGTGCGGCGCGAGCTTACGCTGCGGAATTCTGCGTTGCGGAATTACAAGCGCGTGAGCGGATATGTGGTGTGGGAGACAGATTTTCCGCGGACTGCTTCGATGAAGATTAAGCGCGTGGAGCTGGCGAAAGAGATAGGGGCGCTGGAACGCGATGCGGTTGTAGTGGCGATTTAGCGGTGCAATTTAGGTGAATGCGAAACCTGTGAGTGAAGACGCAAAATCCGGGGCTAGACCGATACTCGCGATCGTCAATCCCGCGGCGGGCGGGGGGAAATGCGGGAAGCTGGCTCCCGCGGCGCTGGATAAATTGCGCGCGCAGGGATTGAAAATTGAGGCGGAATATACGGCGTTCGCCGGCGGCGGTACGCAGATGGCGCGGGACGCCTATCGGGATGGAATACGAGATTTCATCGCGGTGGGCGGTGATGGGACGAGTTATGAAATAGTTAATGGAGTGTTTCCGGAGGCGGCGAGCGGCGCGGGCGGGCGAATTTCGCTGGGATTTTTGCCGCTGGGGACGGGGAATTCTTTTCTGCGCGATTTTTCGAAGGATGGAATCGCGTACGCGACAGAATCTATATTGCAGGGCAGGCGGCGCGTTTGCGACGTGATGCGGCTGCGCTACGAAGGCGGCGAGCTGTATTTTATTAATTTGCTGAGCATCGGATTTACGGCGGATGTTGCGGTGCTTACGAACCGGCGATTTAAGAAGCTGGGGCCGTTTGGATATTTGCTGGGCGTGCTGACCTGTGTGACGCGGCTGCGGCGCGAAACTTTTCCGCTGGAGACGGAGGAAGGCGGCGCCGAAAATAGCCGCACCCTGTTTCTTACTTTCAACAACAGCCGATTTACCGGCGGAAACATGATGATCGCTCCCGGGGCGAATATCAGCAGCGGACTGATTACCTACGTGCGGTGGGGACCGATCGGGCGGATTGGATTGCTGGCAAATTTGCACACGCTTTTTGATGGCTCGCACGTGGAGCATCCGTTGGCGTCGCAACGCGATGTGCAAGCGGGTGCAATTTAATTTGCAAGGGCCGGTGGACGTGATGGTAGATGGCGAGGTGCTGACGCTGCGGCCTGTGGAGCTGGACGTATTGCCAAGCGCGCTGGATGTAATGGTATGAGGAAGGTGTGGCTGGGCGCGCGCAGCACGGCGCTGTGGGCGGTGAGCGGCATTCATTTCGCGTTGGCCTGCTTCATTCTTATCGTAATGGCGATTTTTATCGATCCCGAAGAAAAACGATTGGCCGCAGCGATTTTTTTGCAGAAATGTGATCCGGCTGGCGGGAGCGAAATTGCGCGTGCGGCGGTCGGCGGGATTCGATCCGGCGCGGACGTAGTTTTTTGGTGTCGAATCACGTGAATCTGTTCGATCCCTTCGTTTTGTACAGCGTGATTCCGCAATTCGCTCGCGGGCTGGAACTGGAATCTCATTTTCGAATTCCGATCTACGGCATGCTGATGAAGCGATTCGGAAATATTCCGGTGCCGGATGTGCGGCGGCCTTCGGATTTGAAGCGGATGTACAAGATGACGCGGGAGGCGCTGGAGCGCGGCACGAGTTTGATCGTGTTCGCGGAAGGAAAGCGGACGATTAACGGGCGCGTGGGAGAGTTTGAGGATGGCGGATTTCGGATGGCGCAACAGTTTGGATATCCGATTGTGCCGGTGAGCATCGTGGGATCGTTTGAATTTAACGATAAGGATCACTGGTCGCTGCGGCCATCGACGATTACGGTGTATCTGCACGATACGATCGAGACGACGGGACTGCGGAAAGAGGATGTGCCTGCGCTGCGGGAGCGGGTGCGGGCGATTGTGGCGGCTCCGCTGGATGAGTATTACGCGGCGCGGAATGCGGAAAACAAATCGTAAAGAGAAATGGATTTAGCTTGGGAGATGGAGGCCGGGGAGGGTGCGTCCGGCGCGGGTTTCCTGCCAAGTATATACTATGCGGTAAATAACGGTGAGAGTGGAAACTACGGCGATTACCCAGAGCGCGGGCGCCATGCGATCGAATAATCCGCCCATGATGAGGAGGACGATGCGCTCGGGGCGCTCCATGAAGCCAACTTTGCACAGCGGGATCAGCGATTCGGCGCGGGCGCGAGCGTAGCTGACCATCACGGAGCCCGCGGTGGCGACAGCGGCGAGAACCACGTAGGACGAGCGGCCGTTGACGGCGTAATTCACCAAAAGGCCCATGTAGAGCGCCATATCGGAGTAGCGATCGAGAGTGGAATCGTAGAACGCGCCGAACGCGGTGACTTTGTTTGTGCGGCGGGCCACCTGGCCATCGAGCATGTCGAGGAAGCCGGCGAAAAAAATTATGAACGCGGCGGTTTTGAAGCGGCCGGTGGCGAACATTACGGCGGCCGCGAAATTTACGACGAGTCCGACGAGAGTGAGCGCGTTGGGATTAATTCCGGTGGCGGCGAGCGCGCCGACGATGCGGTCGAGCAGCCAGCGGCTTCCTTTGCCAATCGCGCCTGTGATAGTCATCGTGAACGAGGTGAATAATACGCTTTGAAAGGCTGGGTCTCAAGCGCGGTGAACGGATTGACGCGGATATTTGGGGCTAATACACTTTTGCGATTGCGGTGATAGTTTGAGCGTATGTGCCGGTGGTACGCTGCGAAATGGAGGAAATACCGATGGCGAAAAATTCGGATCCGAAAATTGAATTTCTGAGACACGCGTTGGCGACGGTAGCGTATCGCGGCGCGAAAGCGATGCGCGGAGCGCCGCCAGAATTCGCGGAATTTGCGGCGGCGAATTCGGCGCGGACGCCTGTTTCGATCGTGGCGCACATGGGAGATTTGTACGACTGGGCGTTGAGTCTGGCGCGCGGGAAGCAAGCGTGGAAGGATTCGAAACCGCTCCCGTGGGAACAGGAAGTCGCGCGATTTCATGCGGCGTTATCGGCATTCGACGCGTATCTTGCGAGCGGCGAACCGGTGGCAGCTTCCGCCGAGGAACTATTTCAGGGGCCAGTGGCGGATTCGCTGACACATATTGGCCAACTCACTCTGCTGCGGCGAATTGCCGGGGCGCCGATTCGAGCCGAAAATTACGCGAAGGCTGAGATCGTGGGTGGTCGAGTGGGGCCGGAGCAGACGCGGCCGTCGCGCGAGTTTTGAAGACGCCGGTGCCACGATAGTTTGGGGAAGGCATGCCGGATTTGACATCGGAAAAGACGGGAGGAAAGCGGGTGTACAGGCAACTGGTACCTGCGAGTAGGGTACAACTGGCTACAAAATACCAGATTTCATAGATTATCCAAGAACGAGTAGAATCCGCGGAAATCAACGAAATTCATACCAGATACGTCCCGTATATCGCAGAAAACAAAGCAGATATAACAACATAAATTCGTTCCAATCTGGCAGCATTCGTGCAAGTATCCTCACCAGTTGCTCAGGTGTTGGCGTTGCCCTGTTGAGTGGATTCCGGCCATTTAGAAATTTCAACGTAGTGCGGCGTAGCGTTTTGATGCTGTACGCGCTGAAGTTGCATCGGCGGAAATTCAAACCGCAACAGATCGACGACAACAGCTGAGATCCACCGGGCCTCTCTTGCCAAGTTTTAGGGGAAAGTGCAAAGAGACACTGAGTGGAAGAGTGGTTATGGGTTCGGTGGGGTGATTCGTCTGCAAGTACCCGCAAATACGGAGGCGTTAATGACGAAGCTCGGTCGTAGAAGTAGTGGTGTGTCCTCGCTTGTAACACGGCTGGGGATGCTCTGCGCTGCGTTAATGTTCGCGTTCAGCGTACATGCGCAGATCGGCGCAACCAGCAGCGTTTCAGGCCAGGTCTTGGACGCAAGCCATGCGGCAATCGTCGGCGCGACAGTTACGCTGACAGATTTGTCGTTGAAAACTTCCAAGACAGCAATGTCAAACGATGTCGGACGCTATACGTTTAACGACGTGCAGCCCGGCAACTACGAAATCGCGGTCACAAAAGACGGCTTCCAGACTTCGCGAATTGCGAAGCAGGAAGTTGTCGTTGGCGTGCCCGTTACATCTGGATTTCTCACTTCAAGTCGGTGCAACCAGCTTGACGGTTGAAGTAGTTTCGACCGCCGGCGCACAGTTGCAGACGACGAACGCAACCACGGGAGACTCGCTCGGTGGGGACACCCTGCTGAATCTGCCTGCGGTCGCACGCGATGCTTCTGCCTTGGTCGTATTTCAGCCTGGCATAACGGCGAGGCGGTCAACGTCGCTGGCCAGGAAGCCGACCAGAACACGTTCATGGTTGATGGCGCGAACAACTCGCAAGACATGGACGGCGGAAACAACACGTACCTGGGCGGATTCGGCGGAGCTTCTAACGGCACAGTGCCGACTCCGGCGGAGAGCGTTGAGGAATTCAAGGTCAATACCAGCGGCCAGACGGCGGATTTCTATTCCTCCGGCGGCGCGCAGGTACAACTCGTAACCAAGCACGGAACCAACAATTGGCACGGTTCGGCCTACGACTTTTTCCAGGCCAACTGGCTGAACGCCAATGACTTTTCAGATAACCAAGTAGGTAATCCCCTCATCAAAGAACATCAGAACCGGTTTGGCGCGTCACTTGGCGGGCCACTGCTCCCGAAACTCTGGGGCGGAAAAACCTATTTCTATGTGAACTACGAGGGACGCCGCTTCCCGAGCGCTTCGAATTCTTTACAAGAAATACTCCTACGGCGCTGATGCGGGCGGGCGTTCTTGAGTTTAAAGACAACGCCGGCACCCCAATCTTTTACAACTTGAACCCCACACCGACCACCGTTGGCGGCACCACTTATCCGGTCACCAACGCAGTTGGCGGCCCGTGGGATCCACGCGGAATTGGCATCAACACGCTGATTCAATCGATGTGGAACCAGTACATGCCGCTTCCCAATTACGCACTAGCTGGAGATCACGTCAACATCCAGGGATTCCAAGGGCCGCTCAGCTTCCCGATTGCGGACGACACGGGTGTTGCCCGTATCGACCATGACTTGGGATCAAAGTGGCATCTGTTCGGCAGCTACCGTATTTACAAGCTGCGTACCCCGGCTTCGGTGCAAACCGACATCGGCGGATTCGCACCTGGCGATACGTTCGGCACCGTAGCGGCCACCGGAAACAGGCCATCTGAACCGTCATTGCTCGTCGCGGGACTCAGCGGAACGCTCACCACCAACTTGACGAACGATCTACACGTCAATTACACGAGAAACGACTGGCAATGGGGCGATATTTCCGGCAACGCGAACCTTAACCAGATTCCCGGCGTTCCAGCAGCAGTGGAACCGGGCGGAGAAACTTCAAACGCGCTGATCCCGATGAACGTCAACACCCAGAGCACACGGCAACGCGTTTGGGATGGCCACGATTATTACTACCGCGATGACTTGAGCTTGCTGCACGGGAATCATTTCTTCTCGTTCGGTGGCCAGGTAAATCGCAACTTCCTGCTCCACACGCGTAATGACAACGGATCAACCACCGACGTCAACACGACGTACGTGATGAGCAACCAGAACATCAACTTCTCTGGTTTCCTGCCCACCATTTGCGCCACGTCTAGTTCGGCGAATTGCCTGCCGAGCGGCCAAGTCGGTAACTACGAGGCGGAGTATGTGGACGACCTGGGCATCGTAAGCTTGCCGCAGGTTCTACTAACCCGCGCGGGATCAAACCTGGCGATTCAGCCTGCGGGAACCCCGGCGTTTGATCAAGTAACGATCATGACGTATGACATGTATTTCAGCGACAGCTGGCACATCAAGCCGAGCATTACCCTCACCTACGGCTTGAATTACGGAATCCAGATGCCGCCATCCGAAGCGAACGGCAAGCAGGTTTTGCTGGTCGATTCGAACGGAAGCGCAATCAGCGCAGCCAATTACCTAAGCAGTCGGTACAATGCTGCGGTCAACGGCGACTTCTCCTCACCTGCGTACACTCCCGAGCTTGGTTATGAGCTTGTGGGCAACGTGGGGGATGGCAGAAAGTACCCCTATAATCCGTTCTACGGCGGTTTCGGACCACGCGTTGCGCTGGCCTGGAGCCCGACGTTCAGCGGCGGATTGAAGGAGAAGATGTTCGGCCACAACTCGACGGTGATTCGTGGAGGTTACTCGCGAATCTTTACCCGTGAAAACGGCGTCGACCTCGTGCTCGTACCGCTTCTCGGCGTTGGCTTGTTCCAGGGCAACTCCTGCACAGACCCACTGAGTGACGGCGTCACGTGCGCGGGCCCCAATGGAGCATCACCGGCGACCGCATTCCGGCTTGGAACCGACGGACTCGTAGCACCGCTTCCGGCTCCTGCAGCCACGCTGCCACAGCCCGTATATCCGGGCGTGAACGGCGCGGCAAAAGCAACCAACACCCTGATGCTTGATTCCGCACTCCGGCCGGGTTCGACTGACCAGTTCAATTTGTCGATTCAACGGTCATTCGCCAAGGGCTTCATCCTGGAAGCGGGATACATCGGCATCGATGCCAAGCACTTGTACATGGGCGTCAACCTGGATCAGGTTCCGTTCATGTCCACCCTCGGCGGACAATCGTTTGCGCAAGCATATGCAACCATCGCGCAAGCGGAGTTGGCCGGCAATCCAGTGCAGCCTCAGGCCTTTATCGAGGCAGCAATGGCGGGCAGCAGCGCGTGCGTTGGATTCACCAGCTGCACGGCTGCGGTTCTTGCTCCAAGCGGACTGAACCAGGGTAGCAACTTCCAGCTGCAAAACGTCTACAACATCTGGCAAGCCATTTCGGCTCACTTCAATCCGACCATTTTCCCGCCGTTCAATCCGGCGACGGGCTTTGGCGGAACGGAAACCAGCTTGAATGGACAGGCCTCCAGCGAATACATGGCAAGCTCGCTGGGAATCTCAAACTACAACGCCGGGTATGTTTCGTTGAAGAAGCAGACCTCGTTTGGCTTGACGTTTAACGCAAACCTGACGTATTCGCACGAGTTGGGTTCGGTAAACGGCGGCCAGGCATTCAACGGCGAGAGCCCAACGAATTCGTGGGATCCCGCACATTCCGATTACACGACTGGTGGATTCGATCACCGGTTCATCTTCAACCTGCTCGGTTCCTACGCGCTTCCATTCGGAAAGGGTCAACACGGATTCGTAGGCCACGTAATCGGTGGCTGGACGATCGCCCCAATTCTGACTTGGGAGACGGGTGCACCGATCCTTGTGGAAGATGGCTCCTGCCAGGAAGGCGGACAGGAACCAACCGAAAGCAACTGTTCACAGGCAGTGTTCATCGGCGGGCAAGCAGCCATGAACAAGCTTCCGCACGGTTACTATGCGAACGTGACCTCTACGGGCGGCGTAGGCGCGAACGGCGACGCGGCCAACGGAGGATACGGAGTGAACTATTTCCAAAACGCAGCATCAGCGTTTGCGCAGTTCCGTCCCTTCATCCTGGGCGTTGATCAAAACGGCTTGGGTAACGGCGGACCGGTAACCAATCCAAACGACTGGAACCTAAACTTCACGATCGCGAAGGACATCAACATTCGCGAATCGATGGGGCTAACGTTTACCGCTTCGTTCTTCAACGCGCTGAACCACAACAACTGGGGTGCGGGTGCATTCAACCTTCAAGACACCCCGGACTTCGGCACGTTGGGACCTTCGGACAATCCGCGCACGATCGAACTCGGTCTGCGTTTCCACTTCTAACCCGGGAAATCCGGAACCTGAAAAGGGCCGGGGCGCGAAAGCGCTCCGGCCCTTTTCGTTTTTATTTTGTGCGCCTGCGCAGATGATCTGAGACCCTCCTGAGATCAAACGGAGAGGCGGCAGCACCAAATTGTTCCCAGCAGGCTTATAATAAACGGAGGTCGCCCGAGAGGTTGCCATGACGATTGAACAACAGGTTGTCGAAAAACTCCGCGATTTGCCTCCCGAGAAACAGAAGGAAGTGTTGGACTTTGTGGACTTCCTGAAGGAGAAGAACGGCGGCCCTAAGAAGCCGCTGCGCAGTTTGCGCGGGCTATGGGCGGACTTGAACATCCACATCACGGAAGAAGATATCGCTGAAGCGCGCCGTGAAATGTGGGGCAATTTTCCTCGCGACATCAGACTATGAGCGCGGCGCTGGATACTAACACCGGCCGCGTGCATTCTAGTTCAAGCACTTTCTAATGTGTTGCCCGCGGAGATAGGCGAACGAATTCTAGATTTGTGTCTCTGACGAGCGCCAATGACATGCCGTCCGGCGAGAGAGTGAAGCTAAGTCGGTCGTAATCCGTCTCGTAGCGGCCGTGAAGTTCGAAGCTCGCAATAGCTTTGCCTGAGACCGACACGTCATACACTAACAGCCGCTCGGGCACGGGACCCGTTCCCGGATCGCCAAACCACCAAGGATCCCGCTTCGGTTGGTCTTGTGCGATGGCAAATCGTTCCCCATCAGACGAGCTAGAAAATGCAATCCTACTCGACGAGTAAAAACTGCGGCGGATCTGCTCAATCGTTTGGCGCTTCGAGAAGGCTTGGGAGAAAAGCACTTTGTGCTCAGCGTTGATGACGCTTAGTTTGTCGCAGGAGGAAATGATTAAATTGACGCCATTTAGGAAACCGACCCCCATGCTGTACTGGGCTTGGCAGCCGGCATCGAAATAGAACCGTTCCCATCCAGATTTTGTTGATTGGATTTCGAGGGATTTGGGGGCAGCGTCTCCGTGAACTGGAAGCGTCCAAGCCGCCAGATACTGAGTCGAAGCCGCCGAGATGGGCCGATCGGGATTGATCGAGCGTAGCACCTGAGGGGTTTCAGTATCGACGATCGTCAAGATATTGATTCGATCTTTTTCACCAGTGAAAAAGGCGTAGCGTCCGTCGGGCGATGCCCAGTATGAAAAGCGCGGCCCGCCACTTTCGATTTCCGCTGAGCGGATGATTTGAAGGGAGGGAGAATACAAAGTGAGCTGTCCAGCGTACTCGAGAAGGAAGTCTCCGTTAAGAGTTGTGCTGATAGCCGGAGCGGCTACGGTTTTCGACGCGTCAGGTGCGGGCCATTCTTTTGTGCCGGTCGGCTTGCCAGTTGCGGAGTCGTAAACCGACAGATGCAACTTCGCGGTTCCGGGCTCGTATCCGTCGCCATTTCTCTCCAGAAAGTTGCGAAGGCAACAGCAACCTGGCCGCCCGAATTTATCGCGACAGCATCTTGGTTACGAGAAGACTCTTGATGATCGTGGCTCGAGAACATGAACATACCCAGACGATGGTGCGTAAGACCTTCCGAATGTAGATCGATGCGCCAGAGAGGTTTTGGCTCGTTCAGTTCAGGTGGAATGGCTCCGCCAGCCGCAGCGATCGCGGCCGCGATCAACGTCGCGAGGACAACTGCCCTGCGTTTGGCGTGATGCATGTTCGCGGGAATGGTGGGCCTGGGTAGACTTGAACTACCGACCTCACCCTTATCAGGGGTGCGCTCTAGCCACCTGAGCTACAGGCCCAAACTTAAAACGATTTTACCATGCTACAAATCGCGCTGCTGATTTTACCATGCTGCCGCCAAGCGGCAATTCATGATCTTACGGGAATGACAACGCTCCGCGCTAACTCATCACCGAGCAAACGTGCCGATTATTAATGTCCGCTAGCTTTCGCGGGCGAGCGCGGCGCGCCGATCTGCGCCAGCAATTCGCGGACGGCGGCATCGAGCTGCGAATCATGGGTTGAATAGCTTTCGCCAACGGGGCGCGTGACGGCTACGTCAACCGGGCGCGGATGCAGCTCCATCGGCTCGCCTTCGGCTGTGGTGATGCGAATGAACGGCATGCGCACGGTGGTGCCGTCCACGAGCGTGACGCTGGAGTGTAGATGATCCAGCCGGCGGTGGGCTCGCCCACTACCTTGCCGAGTTTCAGAGCGCGATAGCCCTCGGTGAAATCCTCGGCGTCTGAGAGCGAGTGCTGGTTGGTGACGAGAATCGTGGGCCGCTCAAGCGAGTGCTGGCCCAGCTGAGCGCGCGCGGGATAGGAATCGAGGCCGCGCGGCGTCATGGTGAGATAGGGACGGCGCGAGAGCACATCGATCGCGTAGACGTTGACGAAGCCGCCGTTGTTGTTGCGGACATCGATCACGACGCCTTCGCGCGCCTGATTTTGGACGTCGAGATCCATGTAGAGCTGCTCGAGCGATTGCTCTGACATATCCGGCATGTGCACGTAGCCGAGGCGGCCGTTGCTGATTTTTTCCACGTAGGCGCGGCGCTGCTCCACCCATTCGCGATACAAAAGATTTTTTTCCGCGCCCATATTTGTGGGACGAACGACAACGATGTGCTTGTCATTGCCAGACGCAGCGGACGCTACAGAGAGTTCAACGCGATGGCCGGATTTGTGCTGGAGCAGAGAATCGAGATTTGTATGCGCATCGATGGGAGCGCCATCAACGGCGAGTAGAAAATCGCCAACTTTAATACTGCCTGAGATCGCTGACGGGCCCAACGGGACAATTGCAGTGACGCGAAGGTGGCCATTGTTTTCGTATTCGGCGCGATCGAAGGCGAGACCGAGGCGGCCGGTTTCGTTGTTACCGCCGCCGGTGAAGGGAGCGCCAACTCCGGAATGCGATGAATTCAGCTCGCCAACCATCAGGCTGAGAATGCGGCGAAGTTCATCGGCATTCGCAGCCGCGGCGACGCGAGGCTCGTATTCGGCATGGACGGCGTTCCAATCCTGGCCATTCATTTTGGCATCGAAGAAATTTTCGCGCAGATAGCCCCAGGCCTGCTCAAACATTTCGAATTTTTCGCGCTGAAAATCCACATCCATTTCGGCGGTGACGGAGAGAGGCTTGCCCTGGCGCGATTCCACAGGAATTGTCTGGATGCGGCCCTGCTCGAGATAAAAAACATCCTTGCCATCGGGAGAAAATTGCGCATCGCGCTTGAAACCCGCAGTAGATGTGAGCTGGCGGGCAACGGCAGGTTCGCGCGAGAGTTCGTCGAGAGAATAAATGTAGAGATTATCCTGGCCAGCGACAGCGGAATTAATGAGGAGCGATTTTCCGTCGGGGCTGATGACTTCGTCGTTTACGTCGAGGCCAATGGGGACGCGGGTGAGGCGTTCGCGGATGCCTTCGAAAGTGATTTGGACGGGCTTTGCGGCGGGCTTTTTCTTGTCGGATTTGTCGCCCTTGTCGGACTTGTCAGCTTTGTCTTTGTCGCTGGATTTTTCTTGCGAGTCGGATTTCGACGAGTCTTGAGGCGCGGTCTGCGCGGGTTCTGTTGGATTTGCCGGCGATGGTTGGGTGTGCTCGTTTGCAGGACTCTTTGGCACTTCGTCGAAAAGTTCGCGGAATTGATCCTCGCGGAATTTCGGCGCGTGAGGAATCAGGTCTACTCGCACCACCTGGCCGGGTTCGGTGCGCTGGCTGGTGATGAAGAGCAGATACGTGCCGTCTGGGCTCCATTGCAACGAGCCGGCATTTGAATTTGGAACAAAAGTAATGCTGCGCGCTTCGCCGCCTTCGACGGGCACGACAAGCACGTTGCGAAAACCGCGAGAGCCGTAATCCAGGAACGCAATCCATTTATTGTCGGGAGAAAACGCGGTGGCTTGAGGCGCGCCCAGCGGAGGCCGCTCAAGCGCGCCGGTGGCGAGCAGGCGCTCTTTTTTGGTGGCGATGTCGAGAGCGCGCAGCTCGTGATCGCCGCGGATGAAGGCGAGCGTCTTGCCGTCCGGCGAAAATTGGGGAAACGAATCGCCCGTGGCGTCGTGCGTGAGCTGTGTCTCCTGATTTTTAGTGAAATCAAATTCGAAAATGTGCGGCGCGCCTTCGCGATCGGACACGTAGACGATTTCTTTGCTATCGGGAGCCCAGATCACGTCGGACTCGTCGTTGGAAGTGTGGGTGACACGCATCGCGTCGCCGCCATCTTTTGCGGAGGCCGCGAAAATTTGTCCGTGCGCGGTGAACACAACTTTCTTGCCATCGGGCGAGAGCGCGAGCCCGCTGAAATTGCTTGAGAGCGAGAGATGTTCCGTGCTCGTCGTGGAAGGAACGCCGATGCGGTTGATGTGAACTTCAGACGAATTGCCCGTTGCGGTGTCCAGCTTCCAAATGGCGAAATTGCGCTCGAAGACGATTGTTTTGCCGTCGGCAGAAATCGTGGGCCACAGCACGCGGCCATCCTTAAATTGAGTGATCTGGCGCGCCGCGCCGGTAGCGCTGGCGGGCCGCACCCAAATGTTTTGCGCGTTGACGCGATCGGAGACGTAATAAATTTCTTTGCCGTCGGCACTCCACATGGGCCACATCTCTTTTGCGCCGGCATCTGTCAGGGCTTCATAAGTTGGCGGAGTCGCGGCATCGTGGACGAGATCGATTTCGCTTTCGTCGAGATGGCTGTGGCCTTTGCGCCACCACTGAGAAGAGCTGGTGCCGCGCGCCGTGATCGCGAGAACTTTTCCATCTGGAGAGGGCGCGGCGAAAAATTCATTTGCGTAACGATCGGCGGCGACCGGCATGGGAGTGCCGCCCTCAACGTTGACGCGATAAATGTCGTTCATGCCGGAAATATCGTGGCCCGTTGTCTGGAAATAGATCCAGCGGCCATCATGCGACCAGCCGGTGGGCTGCTCGTTCGCGTCGTCATAGGTGAGCCTGCGGAGATCTCCAGTAGCGAAAGTGAGGACGTAGACATCGCCATTTCCAGTTCGAGTGGACGCGAACGCGAGCTTGGCTGCCGTCTGGCGAGAACAGCGGACGTGATTCGATCGCAGGATGGGAGATGAGCAGGTGTGCTTCGCCGCCGGAAGAAGATACGGTCCAAATATCGCCGCCGGAAACGAAGGCAATTTGTTTGCCGTCGGGAGAGATGCCCGGCTCGGAAAATGCGGGCGTGCGCGGCTTATTGGTGGCGGCGTCATCGGATTGCTGCGCAGACGGGGACGCTACGATTGGCGCGAAGATCGCGAACGCGCAAACTGGAAGTAGAGTCTTCAGCAGAACACGATAAGGCAGCATAGGTTCTCCCTGTTGGCGCGCGCGAAAACTGCACTCGCAAACCGCGAAAATTGTTGCGATTAAGCCGCGGATTATAGCATTGGCGTTCGGCCAGGTCGTCGCAAGAGTGAGGCGAAATTTGCGAGCCCGGCGTTTGATCTTGGCGGTTATCCATTGGCCAACCGCAAACCGATGGGGGATGGCGAAACGACAATTCGCATCCCACACTGAAAATCCCTATGACAGAGACCCTGCAGGCAGAAAACGTGGCCACCGAAGCCACACAGACTGAACAGACAGAAGCTACACCCGCGCCGAGTACCCAAACGGTGGCGGAGAGAGTGTCCACGCCCAAACTAATCGCCGCGATGGTGCGTGCCACCAAGAATGTGAGCGACTTGATTTTTTCGCCGGGGCGCGCGCCGCAGGTGGAATCGAGCGGCCAGCTGGTGCCAGTGCCTGTGTTTGGCATTGAAAGTTTGCTGGCGGAAGACACAGCGCGCATCGCGGCGGATTTAATTGGCAACAACAAGAACGCGATCGACAAGCTTCGCGAACAAGGCTCCTGCGACATCTCTTACAGTGTGAATAAGCTGGCGCGATTTCGCGTGAACATATTCACACAGCGCGGAAGTTGCGCGATTGTCATGCGCGTGATTCCGAACAAGGTGCCCACATTTGAAGCTTTGAATTTGCCGCCGCAACTTCTGGACATCATAAATGTGAGGAATGGAATCGTTCTGGTGACGGGGCCGACAGGATCGGGCAAGTCGTCTACGCTGGCGGCGATCGTGGATCGCATCAACGATACGAAGGCGTATCACATCATCACGATCGAAGATCCAATTGAATTTCTACACCTGCACAAGAAAGCGACAATTCACCAGCGCGAACTGTACAGCGATACTCCGTCGTTCGCATTGGCGTTGCGCGCGGCGTTGCGGCAGGCGCCCAAAGTCATCCTGGTGGGCGAAATGCGCGATCGCGAGACAATTGAAATTGCGCTGGAAGCGGCCGAAACGGGGCACTTGGTATTCTCAACTTTGCACACGATTGACGCTTCGAAAACCGTGGAGCGCATCGTTGGCGCGTTTCCGCTGTCTGACCAGCAGGTAATCCGGCTACGCCTGTCGAAGGCGTTTCGGTACATTATTTCGCAGCGTTTGGTGCCGCGAAAAGACGGTGAAGGGCGAGTCGCGGTGATTGAAGTTCTGAAATCCACAATGAGAACGCGCGAATACGTGGAAGTGGGCGAGAAGGAAGGAAAGTCCCTTCTCGACGCAATGCGCGCGGGGTCCACCGAGGGCATGCAGGATTTCGATGGCGAACTCGAACGTCTGATTCGCGAAGGCGTGCTCGATGCCGAACTCGCTCTGGGTTACGCCTCGAACCAAGGCAATTTGCGGCTACAGCTTGCCGATCTTCCAAAAGAATCCGAGAACGAACTGGAAGTCTGATTCGGCAGCGATCGAGATTTTTCGCGGCTAGATCAAAGCTATGACTTCGATTTCCACTCGCACATCCTTGGGCAGGCGAGAGACCTGTACCGTCGCGCGTGCTGGCGGATTCGCCGGAAAATATCGCGCGTATACTTCATTCATCGCGGCGAAATCATTCATGTCGGCTAGGAACACCGTGGTCTTCACCACTTTGTCGAGAGAAGAGCCGGACGCTTCCACGATTCCCTTTAGGTTTTCCATCACGCGTTCGGTCTGCGGCACGATGGCGCCCTCGATCACCTGTTGAGTTTTTGGATCGATCGCAATTTGCCCCGAAACAAACACGAATCCATTGGCTTTCACCGCCTGCGAATAAGGACCTATGGCTTTTGGGCCGCGATCTGTTGTCACAATTTCCCGCATACTTCCTCCTTGAGAGTTTATTTTGACGAAATCTATGATTTTCGTTTCATTGAATCGCGTTGATCGCCGCGCTGCCGTACTTCGTCGAAAATCGGCTGGAATTCCGGCTCTGATTAAGCCAATCACGGAAGAATTTCCCTAGATCAGATCCGCACTCCGCCTCTGCTGCGGAGCGAAGATCATTGCGTGCCCCACGTTTCACCGCCCAATACTCGCACAATGCGAGCGAGTGCATGATGTAGTTCGGGCGCTCCGCAGCGATCTTCCAACGCGATGAAGAATAATTCATTTTTTACGAATGCAAGGTCGCGGACACCGGGACCAGTATCGCGTGTGATAGCGCTTAGAGATTTTGAAACATCCGGAGTCGATTCGGCGGGTAGAAGCCTCATCAATCGACTTACCTCCGCGGCACGCGACGCGGGGTTGCGAGAGACGCCGAGCGAAAACGAGGCGTAGTCCGGTGCAGCAGCGATCGGAAACATCGAAGCGTTTGTCTCCACGCGGGCGGTGAAATAGAACCATGTAGCTGCGAGTTGAGCATCGATCGATTCAAGAATCTGATTTTCCGCGCCTGCTGCAGCGGACTGCATCGCGGCGCGCTCAAAAATCCCTCGGGAACAATCGCGGCGCCCGGGACGCCGATACATCCTTCGCTGGCAATCCAAGGCCGCGAAGCTAGCGCTGGCAAACCGGAAGGGCACTCGATAATCCGCACATCACGGGGGAAATTTTTACGAGGTCCAAATTCAGTTTGCAAAAATTCAATGCTAGACGCAACTCGATCTGCGAGTCTCACGGGCGCGCGTTACCGGCACCGGAGCTTCGCTCCAGAGCGACACGATTCCAAATTTCACTCTGATGTCCTGCTGCACGAAAGGACCGGCGACAAGAAAAGGCAAATAGCTAGGATCGGAATTCCCGGAGCGAGTTTCCGACTTTCCGTTTTGCCGCGAATGCCCGCGATCGCGGCCTGACGAATATGCGATGTAATCTTGCGGTACGCTGACTTTCATTTCCCATTTCTTTGGTGCAACTCCACCCGACGCCAAGAGTCCTCCCGGCGGCTCCAATTCTGGGTACCACTCGCCGGCTGGCAGAAACACGGGAGAGTTCGTGCTGGAAGTCGCCTCTCCATTCTTGGATCCAGTTCGGACATCGTACGCAATGGTCAGTTCATTTTGCACCCGCGGCTTCCAGCCGGAGCTGAGAGGCAGATGAAAACGTCTTTCGGAATCGCGAGTGGATGAAGGCTGAATCGCCTCTCCGTTCCATTGAATTTGAAGACCGCGCGTCACAAAAAATCGCGGATCAGGAAGATTAACGTCGAATGACGCAATCGAAGTCGCACCCACATTATGTAACCGATAAGATGCGCGGATGGAAGTAAACCCCGGTGAACCCGCAGGGTAATTCATGTCAATGTGCTGGTTTTCGACAACGTAGGCAGGGCCGAACGGAACAGCGCAAGCTGCCAACTCAAGTGAGAACGCGACTGCAATCCAAATCCAAGGCATTCGCACTAGGAGTCGAGAAGTCAAGTTGCGCAAATTCTACCGACCAGCGCAAAGGACGTCAAAGTTTCGTGATTAAAATGCGCGCGAACGCCAATTTAAAGGCCGCCGTGGAGATACGATTATCGGTGGCGCTTCGCCGGAGCACGGCGGACAAATCCGTGAGGGACTTCAGCTTGCTCGTGCATCGCGACCAGCTCACCCGCTTGCTCATCGGTGAGCCCGCGACCTATCAGCGCGAGAACATCCTTCTCGCTCATTCCGGTATTCTTCAATTCCACGAGGGACGATCCCGAAATCGTGGCCTGACCCGACGCACGGCGCCGCGCCACACTCATCATCACATCATCGGAATATCCTGCGAGTTTCACGCCTTGGGCATCCACTGCCCACGGGCCAAGCTGGCCGAGCCGCGCCAGTTCCAGCGCATCGGCATCAGAGACGCCAACGCGAAGCAGGCCGGCGATATCTTCGCCCTCCACAAATTCCTTCTGGTGACTCCGCGCAATTTGGATCAGCTGGATGCAGCCTTCGTCGGAAAGCCCGGCCTGATGAACTTTTATCAGTTCACTCACTTCTGAATCGCTTACATTGAGGCCGCGAAGTTGCTGAATCGTGTCTGACCACAATCCGGATTGGTAAAGAGGCTGGGTATCCGCGTGCTGAAATCTCTTGCATCCCGCAACGCAGCAAAGCGCCGCAGCAAGAATCACTTGCGCGCAAAGAGGCCAACGTTGGTGCGCTGCACCGATTCGCATGATTCCCATTCTAACGGGCGGGTGAGTTTCATATTGTTCGCGGCACACTCGCTGTGTTGCGAGCGTCAACCCCGTTAGAAAAGAGAATAGAAGCGATCACACGTTGTAAACGCGCTCAACTCCGAACACGCCCGAAACTTTCTTCATGTTCGCAATGATTCGTTCAAGCTGCTTTCGGTTTTTGATTTCGAGACTGATCTCAACCATCGCCCTCAAATTATCTGGCCGGCTCGCCAATGTTCGAATGTTCGAGCCCGATGCGCTGATAATCGATGTAAGGTCGGCCAGCATGCCTGGGCGATCCTGCGTCCGCACGATGAGGCCGACACTGAATTGCTTTTCCGATAAGCCGCTCCACTCGACGGCAATGCGACGCTCGCTTTGGTAGAGAAGATTTTGCACATTGGGGCACGAAGTGTTGTGTACCGCAACTCCGCGGCCTCGCGTTATGTATCCAACGATATCGTCGCCGGGAATCGGACTGCAGCACTTCGCAAGAAATACCATCAGCGCATCGTGGCCATGCACCTGTATCGTGTCTTGGTTCGCGCCGAGCAACCGCTTGACAGTGGAAACGATGCGCGCGGGCGAAGACGGCGCAGATTCTTTTTCGCGAGGCTCTTCAATCGGCTCACCCAGCGCCTTTGCCAGAATCTGCCGCGGCGAGTATTTTCCAAATCCGAGATCGGCGAACAAATCATCCAGCCGCGCGCATCCGTATTCGCCAGCGACTCGCAATAAATCCGCTTCCGGGATGCGCTTCAAACTGCGGCCGATCTGGCGCGCTTCCCGTTCCAGAAGGCGCCGCCCAACAGTGGCCGCTTCAAGCCTTTCATTAAGCGTGATCCAATGCCGAATCTTGCTTCGCGCGCGCGATGTCTTGACGAATGTGAGCCAGTCGCGACTTGGAACGTGCCCCTTCTGCGTCAGAATTTCGACGACATCGCCATTCGAGAGTTCATGACGCAGAGGAACAATCTGCCCGTTCACTTTCGCGCCGTTGCACTGATTTCCGATTTCAGTGTGTACGATGAAGGCGAAATCCACAGGGGTGGCGCCTCGCGGTAACGCAATAACTCGGCCTTTCGGCGTGAACGCATAAACTTCATCAGGATACAAATCCACTTTCAGCGTCGAAAGGAATTCGCCAGGCTCCTGCATCTCGCGAACCCACTCGATCAATTGCCGCATCCACACGATGCGCTGATCGTCGGCGTCTGAAATCTGATGGCCATCCTTGTATCGCCAGTGCGCCGCCACGCCTTGTTCCGAAACGCGATGCATTTCCTGCGTGCGAATCTGCACTTCGAATGGTTGGCCCTCGTGCAACAAAGTGGTGTGCAGCGACTGGTATAAATTCGGGCGCGGCACCGCGATGTAATCCTTGAAGCGCCCCGGCACCGGCGTTCCAAGTTGATGGATCACTCCAAGTGCCGCGTAACAATTGCGAATATTGTCTGTGATGATGCGAATCGCGAGCAAATCGTAAATCTGATCGAGCGCCCGCTGCTGCCGTTGAATTTTCTGCCGGATCGAATACAGCCGCTTCACTCGGCCCTCTACCTCAGCGGGGATTCCTGCCTCGACAAGCTTCTGCTGAATCAGATCCTGCACGTCACGCAAAAATTTGTCGTTGGCCTTACTGCGCGCAGCCATGTCCTTCTGCAACTCAAGGAAGGCGTCAGATTCAAGATAGCGAAACGCGAGATCTTCAAGTTCGCCGCGAATCAATCCCATTCCGAGGCGATGTGCGATTGGCGCATAAACGTCGATCGTTTCGCGCGCGATGCGCTGCTGTTTTTCCGTGGGTAGATATTCCAGCGTGCGCATGTTGTGGAGACGGTCGGCGAGTTTAATCAGCACTACGCGAACGTCATTCACCATCGCCAAAAGCATCTTGCGCAGGCTCTCTGCCTGCCGCGCTTCGGGCGCGAGTAAATCCAGCCGGCTGATCTTGGTGGCGCCTTCTACAAGCCTCGCCGTTTCCGCGCCAAATAAATCTGCAATTTTGGAAATTGGGATCTGCGTGTCTTCCACCACATCGTGCAGCAGCGCCGCCGCGAGCGCCGTCACATCCAGCTTCATGTCGGCCAGTAGGTGAGCTACTTCCAGTGGGTGCGAGAGAAACGGTTCGCCCGACACGCGCTTCTGTGAACGGTGCTGCTCGGCGGCGAATTCATACGCGCGCCGCAGCAAATCAGCATCATCGGCGGGCCGGTTTAGCTTGAGTGTGGCGATCAGGGCATCGAAACGCGCGTCGAGCGCGCGCGCAGACCGGTCGAATCGAATCAGTGGTCTGCCTGACGGGGCCATGAAGATATTCTACTGCGGCGAGAGATTCATCGCCTGCGTGGATGCATTTAAACGCTGTAAGAGATATCAAACGTACAGGCCAGGGAGCAACGCAACCCAAGCACGCTATCAATAGGCGGGAAGAGTCGTCCGCTTATCCCGCTGGCGTGACGCTCTTCTTCTGCTTGATCTGCTTCACCTGCTCCATCAGCTGGTCGGCGGTCTTCAACAATTGATCGCGCTGAGATTGATCAGCTGTCATGTCGGCTTGCTGCCGATTTAGCAGGCTTAAGTAGGCCATCGCATCGTCGTAATCCGGTTTGCGATCCATCGCCTTTTTCAGCGCGTCCATGCCTTCGCTGACCGTCTGGCTGTATTTTGCGGCGAATTGATCGCGCAAGTCTGCGGGAAGGGGCTGGTCGTCTTTAATCTGCTTGGCGGCGTGAGCGCGATTGTAGTCCGCCCGAAATTCCTGGTTTGCGTGCCACGCCAGAGTCCAGTCAATCACGCCCACCCAGTAGTACGGATCAGGATCGTCCGGCTTCAGAGCGATATGTTTCTCGTGATAGCTCTTCGACTCTTCAAATTTTGCTGGAGTGTATGGCGTGGCCGCCATCGCGTACATCAGCGAACCGATTCCATCCAGAGCAGTCAGGTTGTTAGGGTCTACGCTCAAAACCTTTTGATATTCCTCAAGCGCTTGAGTCCCGTTCCGCTTATTTTCTTCCGATGGCGCACCGGGAATGAACTGTCCCTGATAAGCCGTGGCCAGATAGAGCCGCGCCATCAAAAGCGTAGGATCAAGATCAGTGGCTTGCTTGAAATCTTCGATCGCCTTGTCGGTCAGGCCGTCCTTGTAGGCTTGCGTTCCCTGGTTCAGCAGATCGCGTGCCTTCAGCTTGTCGCAGCCGCCGAGGCCCGCCACCATCAGCGCGAGCGCAGCGAATACTGTAATCGCGGAATATTTTCGGGAGTGAGGAATTGCGTTCATAGCTCGCTTTCCATATTGCCCGCCCAAAACACGCGGCGGAAAGAGTGAACTGACCGGCGGCTTCAAGCGCGCCGCCATCGCGCGAACTCGATGGATTCTACTGGCCCTGCTCCATGTGCGGCGTTAAGAATCCAACGCTCTCGATTCCAGCGTCGCGCATCATATCGATTGCTTTCGCGACGTCTGCAAACTGCACATTATCATCACCCTTGATGAAAGCAACCTTATCGGCGCGTTCTTTGAAAATTTCTTCCAGCCGCGCTTCCAGCGAACTCCAGGAAGAATCCTCTTCGTTGATCTTGACCTTGCCGTTTTCCAGTACCTGCACAACGATCGTCTTCTGCTGCAATTCCTGATTCTGCTGCTGGTTCGGAGGCGTGGGCTGTGGCACCAGCGCGTTCAACCCCTGTTCGTTTTGCGGGTTGATCACCATGAAGATGATCAGCAGCACCAGCAAAATATCGATCAATGGCACGACGTTCATTTCCGCTACCGCGCCGCCCTTATTCCCGCCGACTGACATTCCCATAAGGCAACTCCGTTCTTAAATAATTTCAAGACGCTTCGTCGCTTAATCCGGCAACTTCTCCGTCGCGCCAGCCGCGAGAAGCCCAACGTCCGTAATTCCCGATTGCCGCATCACGCCGATTGCTCGCGCGATATCCGCGAATTGCGTCTTGCTTTCACCGCGGACAAATCCAACTTTCTCCGCCCGCTGCGAATATATCTCGCTCAATCGCGCACCCAGCGAATCCCACGACAAATGATTCTGATTCACTGCCACCGATCCGTCGGCGCTTATCTCAACGACCACCGGCGTTCCGACTTGAAGCCGCATTCATCGCCGCCATCGGAACTTGCGCCCGCAAACCCGCCGGACTGATTGGTGCGATCACCATGAAAATAATCAGCAGAACCAGAAGAATGTCGATCAGCGGAACGACGTTCATCGCCGCCATCGCGCCTTGTACTTTTCCCAACTTCATCGCCATCTCGTTAGCCCTCCGATACAGCACCTTCCGTCGCCCGTTGAATCGGCCCGGAGCCGGGGCCGATTCCTCTACTGGCCCGTAGGCGGCGGAGGCGCCATGCGGGTTCTTTCTACCCGCTCGGTGAGCAATCCAACTTTGTCTACGCCTGCGTTGCGAACTTCATCCACCACTGTCGCCACGTCGCCGTATTTGGCGCGCCCGTCGCTCGGATGAAGATGGTCTTGTCGATACGGTTGGAAATGTGGTCTTGATCACGTCGGTCAACTGGTCTTTCGGCGTCTGGTTGTCCCACGTAGACGTTGCCGTCGCGGGATATCCCCACGATGATCGCGTCGTCTTTGTCCGCGTCGGGCATATCCGCTGGATTGGTCACTTGCGCCATATCCACCGAAAATGCCCTTCTGCAACATCGGCGTGACCACCATGAAAATAATCAGCAGTACGAGCATGATGTCCGCCATCGGAATCACGTTCGGCGCCGCCATCACTGGCGCCCTGCTTTGGGTTTGTAAGCCATTGCCCGCCTTGTTACTTCTTTGCGCTTCGCCGCGTGATGAAGTAGTTGATCAACTCCATCGAGGAGTTGTCCATCTCCACGTCGAACGCTTCCACTTTGTTCGTGAAGTAGTTGTACGCCCACACCGCCGGCACGGCCACCAGCAAGCCCAGCGCCGTGGTGACCAGCGCTTCGGAAATTCCGCCGGCCACGGCCGAAAGTCCGGTGGCCTTCGCGGCTTCGATGCCCTTAAACGCGTTGATGATGCCGATCACCGTTCCAAACAATCCCACGAACGGAGCCGTGGAACCAATGGTTGCCAAGCCGCTCAAGCCGCGCTTCATATCGGCGTGAACGATAGCGATCGAGCGCTCGAGTCCGCGCTTGGCGGCTTCGACCACTTCTTCGTCCGGACACTTGTGCGGAGGCGGACTGAAATTCTGAAAGCCCCGTCGCCACGACTTTGGCGATATGGCTCTTCTTGTTTCGCTCGGCGATCGAAATCGCTTCGTCGAGTTTGCCTTCGCGAAGCGCTCCCGCCACTTGCTGCACGAATACACGGGATTGCTTTCTCGCCGCGGCTGTACATCAGCGCCCGATCGATCATCACGCCGATCGACCACACCGAAAGGTAAAGAGAATGAACACCACCGCCTTGGCGATAATGCTCATCGAATCCCACATGCTGACGCAGGTCCCACGAGGTTCCGCCTGCAACATCAGCGGTCTAAAGCACAACAGTCAGATTCGCAACCATACGGTTGGCTCCTTTTTTGGTTCGCAGCCTTCGACAGGCCGTTCAGCCGGGACGCCGAACGGCCATATCCCCCACAGTCGGCGCGCTGCGGACCGCGCCGCGTGCGATTAACCACCCAGACTAAAGATAATCGTGATCGTCGTATCCACATCGACCGGCTCGCTGTTCAATATCGTCGGCGAATAGCGCCAATTGACGCACCGCGTCCAGCGCCGCCTGAATCAGTAGCGGGTGAGTCGAAGAAACCACGGTCAGATCCGTTGCACGTCCATCCTTCGAAATAATCGCGTGGATCACAACCTGTCCTGAAATGTGTGCTTGCCGCGCCAGCGCGCGGATAGACAGGCTGCACGTGATCGATGCGCTTCGAAGCCATCACGTTGCCGCCCACCACCACTGGCTTGGTTGACACCGGCTTCGGTGGAGGAGGCGGCGCGGCAGACGGCGCACCACCAATGATCCCACCCAGCACTCCACCGATTTGGCCGCCGGGAACTCCTCCAGCGACTCCACCGGATACGCCCACCGCGCCGACATCTGGCGGAGGCGCTTCTTCCTTAATAATATTTACCTGTTTCGGGATTTCGCGCGGTGCCATCAACTTGCCGGCTTGGATCAGGTGCGCTACCGGTTTCGGTATCACCTTCACCACGTTTGCCGGAGGCGGCGGAGGCGGTGCGGGCGGCGGCGGTGGCGCCACCAACATTGACGCAATCAGCGTCTTCGGAAATGGATTCACGTGAAGTATCGGAATCAAAATCAACAGGGTGAGAAACACCACCTGCGCGATCCCCGATATGATCATCGTCCAGCTTTTATTCGTCTTCTTCCTGCCACCGGGCGTACATTCCACTAGCTCTTCAAACATCTGATCCTCCTCCCAGCCAGCCTAGGCGGTTGACCGCCTGAGCTGCACCAGGTCGTGTTACCGGCTGCGGTCCGGTTGACGCAACCTTGCTCGAACCACCTCTCCAGCGATTCCAGGCGACCACCATTGGTGCGGCGATCCCAAAACTGGAGTAGGTTCCTACCACAATTCCAATCACCAACGCAAAAGAGAAACTCCGAAGCGCTGGCCCACCCATTAAGAACAAAACCAAGACCGTCAAAAATGTCAGCCCGCTCGTCAATATCGTTCGCGAAAGCGTCTGATTAATCGAGCGATTTACGATGTCGGGGAACGGATCGCGCCGCATCAGCCGGTTATTCTCGCGAACGCGATCGAAAATCACGATCGTGTCGTTCATCGAATAACCTACTAGGGTCAACAGCGCCGCGATCACCGTCAGCGAAATTTCGAACTTCAGCAGCGCAAACAACCCCAGCGTAATCAGCACGTCGTGAAATACCGCAATTACCGCCGCGGCCCCGTAAATCCACTCGAACCGAATCGCAATATACACCAGCATGCCCGCCAAGCGCGTACAAAGTTACATACACTGCCTGGCGCCGCAGATCGGCTCCCACTTTGGGCCCTACAATCTCCACGTTCCGCACCGCAAAAGGTCCCGCGTAATACGCCTGCTGCACGCGTGCACCACCGGCGCAGGAACTCCCGCATTCGACAAATCACTCAGATCCGCGATCAACCCGCTGCGTTGCTTGTCCCGGAAATTTGTCAGTTGAGTCGCAAGTTGCGTGTACCGGTCGCCCGCTGTCGTGGCTCAAATGCAGCGGATCGAGCCGCGTCAAGATCATCGGCCAAATCAGACGGCCCCACTCCATTGAAATCTTTTTTTCCTACATCCCCGGCCGCCGGCGGAAAACTTTGGTGCAGCGTATTAATAATCAGCAATTTATCCGCGTCGAGACCCTGCTCGTTCTCAGCAGATCCTTCGAGGCCAATCTCAAGCTCGTTGGTATTTGGCGCGGCAACATCATGAATCGGCACGAATCGAGCTTCGCCCAGTCCCCGCGCCTGCAAATCATTCCGGATCGCATCCACATTCGGCGGCTGCACAAATCGCACGTACACCAGCGTCCCGCCCTTAAAGTCAATTCCGTAAGTCAATCCGCCGCTGATAAAAATAGGCGACAATCCCCACGAGGAGCAAGAACACTGATAGCGAAACGAAATACTTCGCCTTGCCCATCCAGTCATAATTCGGTTGGTGGAAAAATTCCATTAGGTTCCTGTCCGCTTAAGTTAGACACCGACCAAGTACTACAGGGTTCCCGGCGCAGCAGGGCCAGTCTGGCTATTAGATGCTCAATTCAGCCTGCCGCCCCTTGCCGCTTAGGTGCCAATCAAAGATCACCCTTGAGACATACACTGACGTAAATAGGTTGGCCAGCAAACCGATCGTCAAGCTGACCGCAAATCCACGAACCGGCCCTGTTCCGAACAAAAACAAGAAAAACGCCGACACGATCGTCGTCACGTGCGTATCAATGATCGTTACAAACGCGCGCTTGAATCCCAAATCGACGGCCGTCACAGAAGCTTTTCCCGCGCGCAATTCTTCTCGAATTCTTTCAAAAATCAGCACGTTCGAGTCAACGCCCATGCCGATCGTCAAAATCACTCCCGCAATTCCAGGCAGCGTCAGCACCGCCTGAAAATACGCCAGTGCCGCCAGCAGAATGATCAAGTTCAGCAGCAGCGCAACTACCGCGTTCACTCCCGCCTGCCGGTAGTACACCACCATAAAAATGAGCACGACAATTAAGCTCGTTAGCGAAGCTTGCCAGCCGTGCCGGATCGAATCTGCTCCGAGCGACGGCCCCACAGTCCGCTCTTCTTCATAATGAATGCTCGCCGGCAGCGCGCCTGCCCTCAGAACCAGCGCCAGATCATTCGCTTCCGATTCGCTAAACGTTCCTTCAATGCGCCCGGAATCTTCGATCCGCCCTTCGATCGTTGCCACCGATTCCACGCGGTGATCCAGCACGATCGCCATCGGACGGTTAATGTTCTGCTCCGTAAACGGACCAAATCTCCGCCCAGCATCCGTCGAAAGTGCAAAGTTCACTTGAAATGTTGGAGGTCGTTCCGGGTTGCGCGCAGAATCAGCGCTTCTCAGGTCGCGGCCAGTTACGATCGGCACACGATCCAGCAAATACCAACTTTGCCCTGTTGCATCGGGCGAAGTACCTACAGATTTGCCGGGAACCAGCTCCGTATTCGGCGGCAAAATTCCATTGTGTGCTTGCAACGCCGCGGATTGTGAAGGATACGGCGTCTGGTCTTCCGCCAGCCGGATTTCCAGTTGTCCGCCTGCCTTAATAATGTCCTTCGCTCGGACCGGATCGCCTTCTCCCGGCAGTTCCACAATAATTTCATTCTCGCCGCGGCCGTAAGGAGCCACCACCGGCTCCGTCAATCCCAGCTGATCGATTCTTCGCCGGATCGTCTCAATCGATTGCGCCATCGTCCGCGCTTGAATATCCGCGATAGTCGATGGCCGCATATTCAGCACGTAGCTGTTCACTTCGCCGGCTGCGGGAACCAGATCCCACACGCCGAACACATCGTTCACAATATTTCGAAAATTTCCGATTTGATCTGGCGAAAGCCCGGTCGCTTTGATTTGGGTATCTGTGTTGCGGATTACTTGGTCGAACAAAATATGATTGTCGCGAAGTTGCTTCGCAAGCTGATCCACGGCCTGGTCCGTCTCCAGCCGCACGGCTTCATTCACCTGTACCTGCAGGATCAAATGCGTGCCGCCCTGTAAATCCAATCCCAGCTTGATTTGTTTTGCGAAGTTCTGCTTGATTCCGCCCAATGACGTCGGAAAATCTGGCATCCCTACAAGCCCATAAATACACAGCAAAATCACGGCCGCGATAAACAGAGCCTTCCATCTAAGGTTTGACGTCATCGTAAGTCCCAGCTCACCCTTGCGCCGTTTGCGCTTTTACAGATGCAATCTTGCCGCTTAAAGTTTTCTGATTACTGTTCCTTAGGTTCAGGCTGCAAACCCGCCACCGCGCTGCGAAGCACTTTCACCTTCACTTGATCCGAAATTCGAAGTTGCACGGCGTCATCTTCCAATCCCACGATCGTTCCGAACATTCCGCCGGTGGTGATCACCTTGTCGCCGTTTTTCAGCGCGCTCAGCATCGCCTGCGTTTTCTTTTGCCGCTTCTGCGCCGGCAATATCAGCAGCACGTAGAAGATCACCATGATGATGATCAGCGGCAGGAACATTCCCAGCTGCCCGCCCATGCCCTGCGCTTGGAAAATCAGCGACGCAAAATTACTCGTGAATTCCACCAGATTCCTTCTCCCCGAGCCGCAACTCTCGCAATTTCAGGATGCTTTGAAGACGTTCCCCACCCACCGCCACCGCGCCACGATAACCAACCCAGGCCTTCCCTGGCAAGGCCGCAGCACCCCGCCGCGGTACCCTGAAAACGAATTCTGCCTCTCCGCGCCTAAACGGAGGGCAGGAAGTTTCACTTCTCTCGATGAACGCCAGGAAGCTGCTAGCTCCGCTTCCCGATAATTAATCAGGACCCGCTGCCAGGCGCGTCTTCCACTCTGAGGAAAATTCCGCTATATCCCCGAACTCGATAGCCTGCCTCAGTCGTCCCATAAGGTCAAGATAAAAATGGATGTTATGGTGGGTCGCGAGGATCGCTCCCAGCATCTCGTTCGCTAAAAAAAGATGCCGCAAATACGCTCGCGAATACCGCGCGCACACCGCGCAACCGCACGCTTCGTCCAGCGGTTTCGGGTCGCCCGCATACTGCGCGTTACGAATCGAGAGCCGCCCTCGCGAAGTAAAAATACATCCGTTCCGCGCGTTCCTCGTCGGCAAAACGCAATCCATCATATCGATACCGCGTGCGATGTAATCCGGAATATCTTCCGGCAATCCCACCCCCATCAAGTATCGTGGCTTCTCCGCAGGCAGCACAGCCGTCGCCTCCGCTGCCATCTCGCAAGTCACCTCATGCGGTTCGCCCACCGCAAGCCCGCCAATCGCGTATCCCTCAAAATTAAGATCGATCAAATCTCGAGCGCTCTGCTTCCGCAAATCAGCGAACGTCCCGCCCTGCACGATTCCAAACAACGCCTGCCCCGTCGGCGCGTTCACTCGAATTCCGCGCCGCAAAATTTCGCGCCGCTTGCTGCGCCCACTTCAATGTTCGCGCTGCCGCTGCCTGCGCTTGCTCTCGCGTCGCCGGAGCCGCGATGCATTCATCCAGCACCATCATGATGTCCGACCCCAGCGCCACCTGAATTTCCAGCGCCTTCTCCGGCGAAAGAAAATGTTCCGATCCATCCAAATGCGAACGAAACGTCACACCTTCATCCGTCACCTTCCTCAATTTCGCCAAACTAAAAATCTGAAATCCGCCAGAATCCGTAAGAATCGGCCGCCGCCAGCTCATAAATTTATGCAACCCGCCAAGCTCGCGAATCCGCTCGTGACCGGGACGTAAATAAAGGTGATAAGTATTCCCCAGCAAAATTTCGACATTCAACTCTTCCAAAGTTTGCTGCGTCAATCCCTTCACCGTCCCCGCAGTCCCAACCGGCATGAACGCAGGCGTCTCCACCACCCCATGCGGAGTGTGCAACCGCCCCCGCCGCGCTCCCCCCGCCGCCGTCTTCAACAATTCAAATCGAAATCCCATCCCCCGCAGTGTAGCTCACCCTGGGAACGCCAATCTCCCGATTGGCGCCGTTGACTTTACCGGGTGCCGCACCCTTCGCTGTCTAAGGGTGCGCTCTGCGAATCCTGCTCGAACACACCACACAACGTAATCGCAACACACCCCCTCGTGTCAGGGCATGACCTCGGTCATGCCAAACCGCTCTCCCCACAAAAGTCAGGTGCCGCACCCCGCGCTGTTCAAGGGTGCGGCTGTTGAATTTTTCTCGAAGCCCACGCCACACAGCACCCGCAAAATTCCGTAGGCGCCGGGCTCGACCGCAAAGCGGTCAGGCCTCGCCGAAGGATCGCAGCCCCGCCGATTTATCGGCTGCGCCCTGCGACCTCTTCTCGAACACACCGCACAACGTAACCCCAACACACCCCCATCGTGTCAGGGCATGACCTCGGTCATGCCAAACCGCTCCTCACAAAACTCAGGTGCCGCGCCCTTCTCCCTCCAAGGGCGCGGTCGTTGAATCCTTCTCGTTTAATCCCACGACAACAATCCCAACTCCGGATTACGTGTGTCAGGGCACGAGCCCGCTCGTGCCACGCTGCCCCACCAAACTTTAGGCTCCAGCCTCTGGCCAACTTCCCTCACCCTCCCCAGACCCGCCCGCCGAAACCTCCAGAGCGCCGCAGGCGCGGCACCAAACGTGAGCCCAGGCTGGCAGGCCCGGGTACCCTCCCGGCCAGAAGCTTCCTGAGCCCCGTAGGGGCGGCACCAACCAGCTCGCTTTAACCCAGCTCTCGAGCGCGCCTGCACCTGCCAAAGCAGCGAAAGTCCTAGTATTACTAGTACTATTTTATTATATTTATCTCTTGACATCATTTTCGGAATTTGAGACAATACTATCAGGGGATATTCGTCTAAAACGTAGGCTCGCAGGCCAATTGGACCGTCATACTTTGTCCAATCCGTTCCGAAACGGGAAAATTTCAGCGCGCACATGCTCGCTAGTCTGCTAAGTCTATATATATCTGCACTTACGGAAGTAGTATTACTTAACTCCCTTAGAATCTGCAGTTACAGAAAAAGATGGGGGAGGCGGCAGCCAAATGCTCGCGGCTCGGCGATTCAACTCTGAAGGCAAAGGCCGTTTTCACCGTCACAGTTTTTCGTTAACTCTCTTAGAATCAATGCTTTCTGCAAAAATAATGAAATTTAGAGGGGGAGGGGGGTATCCGCACAAAAAAAGGTAAAGATCAGGGCATCCCGAACATAACGATCTGGCGCGTGGGCACACGTATCCCGCCGTCGATAATTCCCGTAAGAAGATGTCTAAAACGCTGCGGAGATCCCGACCTTGATCAGCACAAAGACAGCCCACAATCCGAAGACGATTCCGAACGCGGTCCCAGAGCTGATTTTCTTCGGATTCGCTTTGTTGTACCCGATCGCCATCAGGATCATTGTCCAGATCCAGAAGATTTCGAGCGATCCCCCTAGCGAGACTTGCCATGATGGCGCATCCGCTGGCAGGAACGCAGCAACTCCGGTCGCGAGCATACGTGTCGGATCTACATCCCCGTATCGCTTTAAGGCGAGAACCACCACCGTAAGTATCGAGGAGACGAGCGAAGGAACAAACGCGTAGGAAACGATCCCCATGGAGGTCCCAAATCGTATCTGCGCGCCACTCATCACGTTGAAAGACACCATATAAATGAACGCAATTACTACAGCGGCTAAAGCCGGAATTATGGCGCCGGCGACCCATGCAATCGCTGGAGCGAAATTTCGCAGCGATTGCCACCTGTCGGTCTTTGTCTTCCGGCGGATAGATTCTGGAAGCCCGACCTCTTTTCCATTTGGGTACGCTGGAAGCTTGCCCAGTCCATTTTCTGGTTTAGAAAATATGTCACGCACAGACTTAGAACGGTGACCAATGCGATTGGCAGCAGCCAGCTGGCCTTTCGCGCGATATCGGTAAACGTCGCTCCTGGACTGAAGAGAACTCCCGGAACGCGAGCGAAGTCGCTGATCTGCTGAGTTGGCTCAGGCGGCGTAATCACAGGGGTAGCCATTCGGGATTCTCCTTTTTAGGCAACAATGAAATGCGACTGCGATTCTCGACATCGACCGTTACCGTGAATACGAATCAGTCTTGCGGAAATTTCACGGCTGCGGCGAATATTTTCGACGGCTAATCGCCGCGATCGGCGACTGGCAGTTCTGGTACCGCTGCCAGCAACGCCTGTGTATATGGGTTTTCGGGGTGGGTCAACACTTTATCTACGGGACCCTCTTCCACAAACCGGCCCGCGCGCATCACCGCGACGCGCGTCGCGAGTTGCGCCACAACAGGAAGGCTATGAGAGATCACCAGATACGTGAGAGAAAATTCGCGCTGCAAATTTCCCAGCAGCTCGATGATCTGCGCGCCGATCGAAACGTCGAGCGCGGAAACGGGTTCGTCTGCCACCAGAAGTTTCGGACGCAGCACCAGCGCGCGCGCGATGCAAATTCGTTGGCGCTGTCCGCCGGAAAATTCGTGCGGATATCGCGCCGCCGCGGATTTTTCCAGGCCGACTGCGGCGAGCGCCGCGAACATTTTGTTTTCGCGCTCGGCGCGTTTCAATTTCGGCTCGTGAATTTCCAGAGGCTCGCCAACAATCGCGCCCACTCGCATTCGCGGATTCAGCGAAGAAAATGGATCTTGAAAAATCATCTGCATCTGCGCGCGCAGTTTTCGCAATTCCGCTCCGCGCGCGGCGAGCAAATCATTGCCCAAAAATCGGATGCTTCCCTGGTCCGGCTCAATCAGCCGCATCAAAAGCCGCGCGAGCGTAGTTTTTCCGCTGCCGCTTTCGCCAACAATTGCGAGAGTTTCTCCGGCAACAAGCTGCACGCTGACGCCATCCACAGCCTGCCGCCGCGCCGCGCGTTTTGAAACGCTGCGCGAAGTTGCATAACTTTTTCGCAAGTCGCGCGCGTCGAGTAGAAGTTCAGCAGTCATTCTGAATTTGAGAATCGTCCTTAAATATCGAGAAAGAATTTTTCATGAACGATTCACACATTTTTCGCGGCAACTTTTTCGCCAACCATGAACACCGTGGGCAAAGTATATTCCAGTCCACGCTCGCCGATTCTCGCGCGCATTCCGGCCGTGTCGTCCGCGATCGAATCTTCCACCAGCCTTCGCGTCTCGGAATAAATCGCCGATCCCGGAGGTGCATTGACCACGCTCATCCACTCATCAAAATTTCGAGTTTTCTCATGCACCACTTCATCGATCACTCGCAATCCGGCGCGCGCAAAAATCGCGCGCATCTCTTCGATCGTCAGCGCAATCGTATGCGATCGATCGCGCGCTCGCTCAATTGCAGTGTGAGCGTCTCGTTGTTCCGCGCTGCGCGTCACCATGTCCGCGATCGCTACTCGGCCGCTCGCCGCGCCACTCGTGCAAGTTCAGCGATCACGCGCGCCGCATTCAGCACATGATGAATGCTGTAGCCGCACACCGCGAGATCGAAACTGCCGTCGAGAAATGGAATTCGATTTCCATCACCAGCGGCAAACGCGCACGAAGAATTCACCGCGCTCACCGATTCACGCGCGCGAATCAGCATCGCAGGAGTCAAATCCAATCCGACGGTAAACCGCACACGCCTCGCCACGGCTCTCGCAAAAGTTCCGGGCCCGCATGCGAGATCCATCGCACGCCACTGCGCAGCATCAGCAGCACCTGCGGTCGAGACCGCGGCGAATTCATCCGCTTCGGCCGCGCGATTTTTCAAAACAAAATCGCCGAACACTTTCGCGGTGTTCGTGAAATTTTCGCGAATCAATTCGAGCTGTCGCGCTTCGTCCGAAATTGCCAATCTATTTCTCCGCGATTTCACGCAAGCTTTTTCGCGCGCGAAAATAAATTCATCACGCGCGAATGCATCTCGCCCACTGCTCTTCGGCAACAGCACGCATTTCGGGCACAGCGGCCGCGCACTCGTCGATTCGCAGCGGACATCGCGGCGCGAACGCGCATCCCGGCGGCATCGCGTCGAGCGCAGGTACGTTGCCGGGAATCGACTCGAGTTTTTTTCGCACCAACTGCGGCGATGCTCGCAACAGTCCCGCTGTATAAGGATGCTTCGGCGCGCGCAACACTTGCATCGCGGGGCCATATTCCACCACGCGGCCCGCATACAGCACCGCGATTTGTTCGGCGACCTGCGCCACCACTCCCAGATCGTGAGTGATGAACAGCAGCGCCAATCCCAATTCGCGGCGCAGCCGCGCGAGCAATTCCAAAATTTGTTTTTGCACGGTCACATCGAGCGCAGTCGTCGGCTCATCTGCGATCAAAACTCGCGGCGTAGAATTGTCTCCAGCAGCGAGCGCCATCGCGATCAAAACGCGTTGCCGCAATCCGCCGGAAAGTTCGTGCGGATATTGCCGCGCGCGGGCAGCTGGTTCGGGCACCGCCGCGAGTTCCAGCGCTTCAAAAACGCGTCGCTTCAAATTGGCGCCGGAAGCAGACGAATCGTGCGCGCGAATCGCTTCTTCAATTTGCGCGCCAACACGCATCACCGGATTCAGCGCGGTCATCGGCTCCTGAAAAACCATTGCGATTCGCCGGCCGCGCAATTGAATCCAATCGTCTTCGCTCGCATCAACAAGATTGATAGTGCGCGAATTATCGCCGCCAAGAGTTGCCACTCCGCGCACGCGCGCGCCGGGCGGCAAAAGCCCCATCATCGCCAGCGCGAGCATCGTTTTGCCGGAACCGGATTCGCCCACCAATCCGAGCGACGCGCCGCGTTCGAGCTTCAGCGACACTTCGTTCACGGGACGAATCCATCCGTCTCGTGTCGGCAATTCAACAGTCAAGTCGCGCAGTTCGATCAGCGCCGCCATGCCGTCATCATAATGTTTTGCGGTGAGAGAATGAAAACAGACTCGCGATGTGGTGTACAAAAACGATGCGTTCAGAGTTCAACCCACTGCGCGCGTCACGTTGAAATCTTTCCGATTAGCATCGGAGAAGCGCACTGTTTGCGTCTGGGTGCCCGTCATTGGAAGCATCGCAAGGTTGCGAACATTGCTAGCAACGAACCGTTGCGAGAGAATCGGCCATACTTTGTTTCGAAGTACGTCTTGAGGAATGGAGGAATCGGATGCTCCCCGGAATGAAAGCTCTGCTCAATTACCATCCGATGTTCGTCCATTTTCCGATCGCGTTGTGGCTCGCGGCATTATTTTTCGAGCTTCTCGCCGTGGTTCGATCAAGCGACGAATTACATCGCACCGCGGTGCGGCTTCTTTACCTCGGCACCGTCGGGGGATTCTTAGCATTGTTCACCGGACTCAACGCACAGAACTCGGTCGAACCTGCGCGCGAAATTCAAGATGTGCTCGCGCAGCACAAATTAATAATGATCCTCGCCACAAATTTCGCGCTTGGTCTGTGCATCTTTGCGTATTTCATTCGCAAGCGCGCGGCCGATGGCCTTCGAAAATTATTGCTTGCGGCTCTTTTTATTCTTGGCGCGCTTGTGATTTTTGGGGCCGATCGCGGCGGTTTTCTGGTGTTCCACTACGGCCAGTCGATTAATTCCACTACAACTCACTGAGACTTGGCGCCATGGCAAATGTAAACAGCACGGAATTCGCCGATTACTTCGACAAGGTTCGCGGTCGCACAACTCGAGTGGCGAAATGCATTCCGCGCGACAAACTCGAATGGACGTTTCGCGAAGGCCGTTTCACTTTTGGAGATTTGCTCCGGCACCTCGCAGGCACCGAGCGTTACATGTGGGCCGAAAATGCAAAGTTTCGCCCGACGATTTATCCCGGACATTCGCGAGAACTCGCCGATGGTTACGATGAAGTGTTTGGGTATCTTGACCGAATGCACGCTGAATCGATGGAAATTTTCCGCGGCGTGACAGATGAGGATCTTCTAAAGAAAACGCAAACGCCTGACGGCGCAAGCATCACGCTGTGGAAATGGTTGCGGCTGATGGGCGAACACGAAATCCACCATCGCGGACAAATTTATCTGTATCTCGCGATGCTCGAAATTCCCACGCCGCCGCTCTACGGCCTGACGGAAGAACAGGTGCGCGAACGAAGCCGCGCGAAAATCGAATGAGCGAAATTCCAAACGCGAACGCGCCCGCGCCGAAACAAAAAGTTTGCGAAGCATGCGGAGAAACTTTTTCGTGTTGCGCTCTGGCGGGACCTTGCTGGTGTGACGAGGTAAAAATTTCGAAGGAGACTCTGGCGATCTTGCGCGCGCGCTACGCCGATTGCCTCTGCGAGAAATGTCTGAAGGCTGCGGCGAAAAATGATTTGCCCGCCGGCGGCGCTCACTCTCAGAGATAATCGCGCGAAGGTCCTTCCAAAAACGCGCGCAATTTTCGCGAGCGTGAAGGATGACGCAACTTTCGCAGCGCTTTCGCTTCGATTTGGCGGATGCGCTCGCGAGTTACGGCGAACGATTGGCCGACTTCTTCGAGCGTGTGCTCGCTGCCGTCGTCCAAACCGAATCGCATCTTGATAACTTTTTCTTCGCGCGGTGTAAGCGTTTTCAGCACCGAAGAAGTTTGTTCTTTTAGATTGAGATTGATCACCGCATCGGAAGGAGAAACAACTGCTTTGTCTTCGATGAAATCGCCCAAATGTGAATCTTCTTCTTCACCAATGGGAGTCTCAAGCGAAATCGGCTCTTGCGCAATTTTCAAAATCTTGCGGACTTTCGCGACAGCGATATCCATCCTCTTCGCGATTTCTTCCGAGGTGGGTTCGCGGCCCAGCTCCTGCACAAGTTGACGCTGCGTGCGGATCAGCTTGTTGATCGTTTCGATCATGTGCACGGGAATACGAATCGTGCGGGCCTGATCGGCGATAGCGCGAGTGATGGCCTGGCGAATCCACCAGGTGGCGTACGTGGAAAATTTATATCCGCGGCGCCATTCAAATTTGTCGACGGCTTTCATCAAGCCGATGTTGCCTTCCTGGATCAAATCCAGGAATTGCAATCCGCGATTCGTATATTTTTTCGCGATGGAAACAACCAGGCGGAGGTTGGCCTCGATCAATTCCTTTTTGGCTTGTTCGGCTTCCACTTCGCCGCGCACGATCACTTGCAGCGTGCGCTTCAATTCCATCAGGCCGACTTCGCTGCTGGTTTCGATTTCGCGAAGTTCAGATGCGCCGCGAACGAAGTTCTTTTCGCGCTTCGGCGGCGGTGTCGCCCTTGCTGGCGTCGGCGCGGCGTTCGAGTTTTCCGGCTTCGCGCTCAAGAGCTTGCAAACGCTCCACGGTTTTTCGGATGTGATTGATCAGCCGCTTGCGCTCGAGGAGGTGAAACTCGAACGAGCGCATGACCATCGACATCTCGATGCGCGTCCGCGAAAGCGCGAATTTCGCGTGAAGGTACGGCCGCTTTTTTGCCTTGGGAATTTTGTCGAGTTTTTCGGCAAGCTTGAGGCTGAGGGTGTACAGCGCCTCGACCTTATCGAGCAGTTTCAGAGTCGCGCGGGTTTTTGCTTCGATTTTTTCTTCGGTGAGCTCTTCATCATCGAACTGAACAATTTCTTTGATCGATCGCGCGCCTTCGCGCAAATCTTTTGCAACACCGAGCAATTCTTTCAAGACGATTGGCGAGCGCGAAATCGTCTTCATCACCAGGTTCTGTCCGCGCTCGATGCGTTTCGCGATGGCGACTTCGCCTTCGCGAGTGAGCAGCGGAACAGTGCCCATTTCGCGCAAATACATTCTTACCGGATCGTTTGTTTTTTCCAGCGCGCCGGGAGTTAAATCGAGTTCGCTTTCTTCGCCGCTGGCCGGTTCATCTTTGGAAGTTGGAGTTTCTGTTTCGCTATCGCCATCGGCCGCAGCCCGCGCGGCTTTTGCGGTGGCTGCATCTTCGTAAATATCGATTCCGTACCGCTCAAACGTGGAGAGCAGGTCGTCAATTTCTTCGGACGAATGAACTTCCGCAGGAAGAATATCGTTGACTTCGTCATAGAGCAGGTAGCCCCGCTCTTTGCCCATGTTGATGAGCTGTCGTACCTGATCGTATTTTTCTTCGAGAGCCGCCAAACGTTGCCTCCCCACTTCAGCTACTAATTGGTGGGTTCGTTAAACATCGTAGCGAGCGTATTCATAGCGCGCAACTCATGGTGCGCGGAACCGTAACGGGATGCTGACAAAACGCGTAGTGACGCATCTCAGCGCGAATCGGAATTTGGAATCGCAATTCCCGGAATTATTTTTGTCTGTCCGCTCAGCCGCCACAAATTTTCGCTGTCGCTTTTTCGAACGCGGACACGACCCCTGGTTCCAAAGTTATGCGGCGCAGATATTCACGCACGAGTTACTCCGGAACCGCAATAAGGTTAAAGCGTGGAAGGAACACCAGTCAAATGAGACACGATGATCTGCGATTCATCCGCGATTGTGAATTCGCATGTCCACAAGTTCATCGGGAGACAAATTTTTATGTCCGCGGCTTTGGATTTCCTTCACCCATTCGGGTGTTACGCCGTGAATGCGAAGATTCACAAGATCATCAGCGGAAAGATGATCGTAGCCCGCTTCTCGAAATCCTTTGACGTAATCGAGAGTAACTCCGTGGATACGCAGATTTACAAGATCATCGAGATCGGGGCGCTTCACTCCGAGATCCGCGAGGCCGCGCGCAAATTCTGGACGCACATCGTGAATTCGCAAGTTTACAAGTTCGTCCGCGCCTACTTTGTTGTAGCCAAGCGCATGCAGCGCGCCGGCGAGTTCGGGCCACACATCATGAATGCGAAGATTCACGAGTTCATCGGCAGAAAGTTTTCCAAGACCTTGCTCGCTCATCGAGTGAGCGTAATCGGGACTCACGCTATGAATTCGCAGATTCACGATATCGTCGGCGTCGGGCCTGCCAGAAATTGAATTCACCATCGTTTTCAAATAATCGATGGAAACATTGTGGACCGCGAGATTTACAAACTGATCGAGCTTTACGCTGCCCAAGTTTGAGGCGCGCACCTGCTGGACGTAATCACTTCCGATGTTGTGGCGCGCGAATTCGAAACAATCGTCGAGATTTAATCCGGAGTACCCGAAGCCAGCCATGGTGCGGCGGAATTCTTCACGGCAGGAAAATTTGAAGGTGCCGGAGCCGGAATCGCCATCGAAGTGGCCATCGAGCGTGACGGTACCCGCTTCGCGATTCACATCGCAATGGACATCGCGCTTGCCGAGCTGGTCTTCGCAGACATGCAGCGAGCGAAATTGCGTGAGGCTATTGGATTCGCTCCAGTTTGAATTCGAAGTGGAGGTGCGCATCCGGGCTTCAAAACGGAAATAATCGCGTACTTCGCTGAAACTCGCGCGCCATTCGCCGTTTACAGTGTCTTCGCCCTTTGCGGGCACGCCGATGGCGATTGCCGTGGTAACTGCGATTGCACCTGCAAGGAGTATTGCTGAAAAGGACTTCATCTCGTATGCCTCCACAACCCGTGTATATAAAGACGCGGCAGCGTGCGATTTGTCACAGGTTGATGTTGATCTTTGCGGTGTGAAGAGGGGTGGGCGCTTGCGAGTGGAATACAGCGTCTTCTGGAATTTTCTGAATGATTTTTTCTGACGGCGAGCGCGTCCGCTGGGGATTTCGCGCAATCTAAATTTCGAAGCGGCGCTGAAGTTTGCTACCGCGCGAAATAATCTGGAGGATGAAATGGCGAAATATGGAAAGGCCGCAGCGAAGAGCGTGAAGAGTGCGATGCACCGCGAAAAGCGGGGCACGCTGAAATCGGGAAAAGGCGGCAAGGGTGGGACGGTGACGAGCCGAAAACAGGCGATCGCGATCGGACTTTCGGAGGCGCGGAAAAAGGGCGCGAAGGTTCCGCGCAAAAAATCGAGTTAGGTTACGGTGATTCGCAGAGTGTTGCGGGCGCTTGCTATAATAAAAGTTCGCTTGAGTGTTTGTAGACGCTCGGCGCCACTAACCGATGTTTGAAAATCTTTCCGATAAACTTCAGCGCGCGTTTAAGAATTTGCGCGGCCAGGGCAAGCTCAACGAAGAGCACCTGGACGCGGCGCTCGGACAAATTCGCGAGGCGCTGCTGGAAGGCGACGTGAACGTGGGCGTCGCGGACGAATTGCTGGCGCACATTCGCGAAAAAGCGCTGGGCTCGGAAGTGTTGCTGCAACTTTCCCCCGATCAGCAAGTAGTGAAAATTGTTCGCGATGAATTGCTCACGCTGCTGGGGAAACATGCCAAGCCGCTTTATGCTTCGCGGCCGCCATCGGTGTGGATGATTGTGGGCTTGCAGGGTTCGGGAAAAACCACAACCACCGGAAAACTTGGCCGCTGGCTGAATCAAAACGGACATCGCACGATTGTTTCATCGACGGACGTGTACCGGCCTGCGGCGCGCGAACAACTGGCGCAGGTTGCGAAGGCCGCGGGAATTCGCTGCTGGCCCGCGCCGGGAACGGATAAGCCGCTGGATATTGTTCGAGGCGCGACGCGCGAAGCGAAACTTTCGGCGTCGGATGTGGTTCTCGTCGATACGGCGGGTCGGCTGCACATTGATTCGGAATTGATGGACGAGCTGAAACAATTGAAGCGAGAGCTTCAACCCAGCGAAATTCTTTTCGTTGCTGATGCAATGATTGGGCAGGACGCGGTGCGCAGCGCGGGGGAATTCCACAAGCAGCTTGGAATTACGGGCGTGATTCTTACGAAAATGGATGGCGATGCGCGCGGCGGCGCGGCGCTGAGCATCGGAAAAGTAACCGGCGCTCCCGTGAAATTTATCGGCACGGGTGAAAAATACGATGCGCTGGAAGCTTTCTATCCGGATCGAATTGTTTCGCGCGTGCTGGGCATGGGCGATGTGCTTTCGCTGATCGAAAAAGTTGAACTCGCTGTCGATCACAAAGAAGCGATGGCGCTGGAACGAAAAATGCGCCGCAGCGAATTTACGCTCGGCGATTTTCGCGACCAGTTGCGGCAGGTAAGGAAAATGGGTCCGCTGGAGCAGGTGATGGACATGCTGCCGAAAGTGGGACCGTTTGCGAATCTTCCGCGCGACGCGCACGTGGACGACAAACAACTGAAGCATGTGGAAGCGATCATCAACGCGATGACGAATTCGGAGCGCGAGGATCACGATTTAATTGATGGGCGCCGGCGAAAAAGAATTGCGGCCGGCAGCGGAACCTCGGTGCAGGAAGTGAATCAGGTGATCAAGCAATATCTGCAGATGCGAAGAATGGTGAAGCAGTACGGAGCGCTTGCGGCGGCGGGACGATTGAAGGGCCTTACTGGGAAATTGAAAGACAAACTTACCGGTTCGAATTAAATGTAATTCCATCCAGAGTGGGCGGGGCCTGCCCGCCAACGCGGGCGAGCCCCGCCCCTACGGAATAAATAGATCCGCGACTTTGAGCGCGAGCGCGTTCGGATCAAGATCTACGCGATTGCAGAGAATAATGATTGTTAGATTCTCATCGGTGAAGCGATCGATCACGGTGCGGAAACCCATCGAGCTGCCGCTGTGCCACATACGTTTGCGGCCTTTGTAGGGATCGAGATACCAGCCGAAACCGTACTCGGAAATATTTCCGTCTTCGGAGTTGCGAACTTTTTGCGAGCCGGGCGGCAGAGAGACGGGCGTAATTGCGGGCTGCATTTCTTCGGCGCTGAGGAAGGTGTGATTGCGAAGCGCGTCGTCCCATTTGGTTAAGTCATCTACAGAGGTATAGATTCCGCCGTCGCCCAACGTGGCAGATGTGGGGCTCTGATCGGTTTCGAGCCAGACGCCTGCATCGTTGGTATATCCGTAGGCGCGTTCGGTGACTGAATTTTTTCCGTATTCGTAGGCGAGGGTGCGAGACATTTTGAGCGGCGCGAAAATTCTTTCGCGCAAAAATTCGCCGAAGGGTTTGCTGGATTTTTTCTCGACGATGGTGGCGAGCACCACGAATCCGGAGTTGCTGTATTCCCAGCTGGTACCGGGCGGAAATTTTGTGGTGGTTTGCCGTTTCATCAGCGCGAGAACTTCGGCATCGTGAATTTGCGGAATTTCTTCCGGGGATTTTCCGGCGTACTGCTTATCCATCAGCGATTCGTAATCGATGAGTCCTGAAGTGTGATTCAGCAGATTGCGAATCGAAATAGATTTGCCGTAGGCGGGGAAATCGGGAAACACATCCGTGAGTTTATCGTCGTAGCGCAATTTTCCGTCGTGCACCAGAAGCATGATCGACATGGCGGTAAATTGTTTTGTGAACGACGCGAGCCGAAAATTTGTGGTTGGCGTAATTGGAAGCTGCGAACGCAGGTCGCGCATGCCGTAGCCGCGCTCGAAAATTGTTTGGCCATTTTTGCGGACGACGACTGCGAGGCCGGGAGCGCGCGGCGAAGTTACTGCGGCGAAAATCGCGTCAATTTGTTTTACGCGGGGGTCTTCCGCGGTGGATCCGCAGATTGCGAAGACCAGAAGCAGGGCCAACGAGGAGATCGCATACGAAATCAATCGGGTCAGGGCTTTCAATTGGGTTTCTCCTCAGTTTTTCGCGCACTCACTACTAGCGATGATAGTAGCCGCTGTAATTCTTGGACCGGGTGCCGCGCCCTAGTTTACGTTCGTCAGATACGAGAGTTTAAGGCTATAATGTCGGTTTCCACAGGAGGTAGTTTTCGTGCTGGCAATACGATTGGCAAGATTCGGAAAGAAAAAGAAGCCATTTTACCGCGTGGTGGTGATTGAGAAGAGCCGCGCACGCGATGGCAGGACCGTGGAAATCGTGGGCACCTACGACCCACTGAAGAAACCCGCGGCCATTACGCTGAACGCAGAGCGCATTAAGCACTGGCTCGGCCACGGCGCACAGCCAAGCGATACCGTCCGCAGTTTCCTCCGCACACAAAAGATCGCCTGATATCTCGTCCGGTACTCAATTCTGGGGCATCTAATATCTGAGCATGAAGATGCCCCGGTAAACCCGGCTTCCGGATGGTTGTGGCATGTGCTGAGAGGCGGCAGATGAAAGATCTAGTGGAGGCGATTGCGAGAGCTCTGGTGGACAAGCCAGATCAGGTACAGGTGAACGCGATTGAAGGGGAACAAGTGACGGTGCTGGAATTGCGTGTCGACCCCACTGACCTGGGAAAAGTAATTGGAAGGCAAGGAAGAACGGCAAAATCCATACGAACGATTCTGGGCGCAGCAGGTATGAAGTTGAAAAAACGGCTGACGCTTGAAATACTTGAGTAGTGGGATCCGAACCTCTGACTGAGCGCGTCACCCTGGCCCGCCTTCTGCGCCCTCACGGACTTCGGGGCGAAATCGCAGCGCAAATTTTCACGGACTTTCCGGAACGGCTTACCAAGCTGAAGAAGATTTGGCTATGGGATGGCCGTCCGGATGCGCGCGAAAACGAACCGCGCGAAATGAAAGTTCGGTCGTGCTGGTTGAGCCCGAGCCACGGCGGGCAGGCTGTATTTCATTTCGAAGGGATCGATTCGATCGAATCGGTTGAGAAATTGCGCGGACTGGAAGTGCAAATTCCGCTGGCCGATCGAGTGAAAATTCCGAGGGACAATTATTTTGTAACGGATTTGATTGGTTGCGAAGTTTGGGAAGAAGGAGCAGCGGAGCCGCTGGGAAAAGTTCGCGACGTGATGAGCAGCGGCACTTCGGTTCTCGCGATTGACACAGCTTCAGGCGAATTGTTGGTTCCATTGGCGACAGAAATTTGCACGCGAGTAGATATTGATGCGCGGCGAATTGAAGTGAAGCTGCCAGAGGGATTGCGCGAATTAAATCGCGGCTGAGAGCTAAAGGTGTTAGAAATCATCTTGTTGGCTTGCGGTTGGTTTGATGGGCGACAAAAATATTGAGTTGAAATTGAAAATTTTTGAAGAGTTTTGGGGATAGCGATCGCGGCGCGCGAGAAGAAATGTTTCAAGAAGAAACGCTCTAGAGGCGACTGTGGCACGAATTAGACCACTTGCGTTGGTTTGTAACCACACCACTACAAATAGGTACGAGTGACCTCTTAGACAAGATATCTTGCGTTTTCCTCTTGACAAGTTTTGTACACACCACGATACTGCGCATCCAGATTCGGGGACACGCGAGCGACCGGGAGCGGCGACGACACCGCCACTGCCGGACGTTCGCGAAGCCAGCCGAAGACAATCGAAAACATCAAGCGGGTGCGACTCCCGACGCCAGCGTGAAGGACGCGGGCGGCGAAACGGTTTTTGCGAAAGACGCCTTCGCAAAGCCGTCACGGGAGTTTTTTCCGTTTTTTATTTGAGTGGCGCCGATTATTTCGATGGTCTCGTGGAATCCCAAGGATCGAGCGGCTACCGACAACGATTCGGAACCGAACCTTCAAGCTGACGCCGTCCCCACCCGGCCGCGGTTGAGGGTAAAATAAGAAGATCCCTCCGCGAGGGACCTTCTTCTAACGCGCGGAGGCGGAAGATGGCGGAAGTTAAGATGGCACTGAACGAGCAGACATTGAAGACAGCAACCGAGAAAAAATCAGAAGTAGCGCAAAAGTGCGGTCTGGCGTTCAACAGGCGATTTACAGACGGCATTGTGTCGCCCTTCGACAAGGTGGAGTGGGAACAGCGGACCGCGCTGATCGGCAACGAAAAAGGGACGGTAATTTTTCGCCAGGACGACATTGAAGTTCCGAAGTCTTGGTCGCAGACGGCGACGAACATCGTCGCGTCAAAATATTTCCACGGAAAAATAAATACTCCGCAGCGCGAAAATTCCGTGCGTCAATTGATTGGCCGCGTGGTGAACACGATTGTCGGTTGGGGCGAAAAGGGCGGGTACTTCGATTCGCCGGCGTCGCGCGAAGCTTTCAAGGACGAGCTGACACATCTGCTCGTCGAGCAAAAGATGGCGTTCAATTCGCCGGTGTGGTTCAACGTGGGCGTGCAGGCAAAGCCGCAGTGCTCGGCGTGCTTCATCAATTCGGTTCGCGACGATATGGGCGCGATCATGGATCTGGCGAAGACGGAGGGAATGCTTTTCAAGTGGGGCTCCGGCACGGGAACGAATTTTTCTGCGTTGCGCGGAAGCCACGAAACACTTTCGGGCGGCGGAATCGCGAGCGGCCCGGTAAGTTTCATGAAGGGGTTTGACGCGTTTGCAGGCGTGATCAAGAGCGGCGGAAAAACGCGGCGCGCAGCGAAGATGGTGATCCTGAATATCGATCATCCGGATGTGGTGGAATTTATCGAATCGAAAATGAAGGAAGAGCGCAAAGCTCAGGTGCTGATCGAGCAGGGCTACAACTCCGCGATCGATGGCGAAGCGTATTCCTCCGTATTTTTCCAGAATGCGAATCATTCGATTCGCGTGACCGACGAATATATGCAAGCAGTGGAGCAAGACAAACCGTGGTGGACGCACAACGTGAACGACGGTTCGCCGGCGGCGGAATATTCTTCGAAAGAATTTGTTGCAGAAAGCGGCGGATTCCGCGTGGCACTGCGGCGATCCGGGGATGCAATACGACACGGCGATCAATCGCTGGCACACGTGCAAGAACACGGCGCGAATTAATGCGTCAAATCCCTGCTCCGAGTACATGTTCCTTGACGATACGGCGTGCAATCTGGCGTCGATCAATTTGATGAAGTACACGAACAACTCAGGGCAGTTCGATGTGGAGGCATTCAAACACGCAGTGGACATCACGATTACGGCGCAGGAAATTCTGGTGGATAACGCGAGTTATCCAACGCCGCGAATCGCCGAAAATTCTTTCGCGTTTCGTCCGCTGGGACTTGGCTACGCAAATCTTGGCGCGCTGCTGATGTCGATGGCGCTGCCGTACGACTCCGACGCTGGCCGCGACATGTGCGGCGCGGTGACAGCGCTGATGACCGGCGAAGCGTACGCGCAATCCGCGCGTGTGGCGGAGAGGCTCGGTCCTTTCGCGGGATACGAAGTCAATCGCGAGCCGATGCTCGACGTGATTCGCTTGCATCGTGATTCGCTGCGGCCGATCAAGGAAGAAAATGTGCAGCCGTCGTTGCTGCGCGCGGCGCAACAAGCTTGGGACGACGCGCTCGATCTCGGCACAAAACACGGATTCAAAAATTCGCAAGTTTCCGTGCTCGCGCCGACGGGAACAATCGGTTTCATGATGGATTGCGACACCACCGGAATCGAACCGGATCTCGCGCTCGTGAAATTCAAGAAGCTGGTGGGCGGCGGAATGATCAAGATCGTGAACAACACCGTTCCGGGAGCGCTGCTGCGGCTTGGATACACTCCGGAAGAAGCGGAAAAGATTGTCGCCCACGTGGATAACGCCGGAACGATTGAAGGCGCGCCGGGATTGAAACCGGAACACCTTCCAGTTTTCGATTGCTCGCTCGCATCGGGGCCGAATGGACGCTCGATCGCGTGGCAAGGCCATTTGAAAATGATGGCGGCCGCGCAGCCATTTCTTTCTGGCGCGATCAGCAAGACGATCAACATGCCGCAAGAATCCACGGTGGAAGACATCATGCAGGCGTATGTGGAATCGTGGAAGCAGGGACTGAAAGCCGTGGCGATTTACCGCGATAATTCCAAGGGCAGCCAACCGTTGGCAGCAGCCGGCGCGAAGAAAGATGAAAAATCTGAACCGGCAATGAGCGCAGCGGCGAAGCAGCAGGAACTTTTTGTCCATGCGCAACGCCACAAACTGCCGAACGAACGCAAATCGATCACGCACAAATTCAACGTGGGCGGCCACGAAGGCTACATCACCGTCGGCATGTACGAAGACAATCAGCCGGGCGAAGTGTTCATCAAAATTTCGAAGGAAGGTTCGACTCTTTCGGGAGTGATGGACGGTTTCGCGCTGACGATTTCGCTGGCATTGCAATACGGAGTGCCGCTGAAATCGCTGGTGGATAAATTGATGAACACGAATTTCGAACCTTCGGGCTGGACCGGCAACAAGGCGATTCCTCATGCGAAGTCGCTGCTGGATTACATTGCGCGCTGGCTGGGCGGACATTTCATTTCGTCGAGCTATCTGAATCAAGGCGTGGAGGGATCTCCGGCGGTGGCGATGCCTGCGGGATTTGAAATTCCGCGCGCGCCATTCGCGGAAGTTTCGCAATCCGATGCGCAACGCAATGTCATGGCAAATAAATCGAGCAGCTCCGTGATTTGCGCGACGTGCGGAATGCTGATGACGCCGAATGGCTCGTGCTATAAGTGCGAGAATTGCGGCGGCACCAGCGGCTGCAGCTAGAACGGACGCCAATCATTTACGACATCTACGAAAAAGTGGACGCCGATAAAATCTTCCCGGGCGCGGAGCAATCCGCGCCTTTTTTATTGTGGCACTGAAAGCTTGAAGTTCACTCTGATCGGTTACGGGTTATATGTTGGCGGTGGTTGAAATGAAAACGCTACGACGATCGGCGCGCTAATGAATTTTCCGTTGTAGCGCGGCGCGGCGAAGAGCCACTTCTTCAACGCGTCGTTGGCGACAGCCGTGAATGGAGGCAGGTCTTTCACGGCTCTACTTTCTTCTACTTCACCACCGCTGTTAATGCGCAGTTGGAGCACGACTCCTGGCCACAAAACTGCTGAACTGTAGAGTGGATTTACGGCCGATAGTGCGGACAGCACATCGGGCGGTTGTGGCGGCAGAGTCGAGTCTCGCGCATCTTCATCACTACTGGCCGAAAGTGGCTGCAGTTTGGCGGTCGCCGGCCCGGTAAAGGGATTGAACATGATAGCGATTTCTACCCGAGAGCGAACTGGCTTATCGTCGAGAGTTGCAGAGCGGAAGCGCCAGTTCTTAACCTCAGCAACCGCGGAGGCGGTGAGTGACTGAATCTCGCGAATGGGAATGATTTTGCCGACGTCGCCGTTATTCTTGACGACCGCCTGCAACACCACGAGTCCCCAAGTATCACTGTGAATCGGAAACGGAATCGAAGTGGCGGAGATAAGTTCAGCGGGTTTGAACTTCGGACTTTCGCCGGGGGTGGATTGCGCAAACGTGCAAAGCAGCGTCGGGAGGAACAGGCTTGCTGCCAGGACGATGGAATGAGGGCGCATATTAGGTTGGACGAAATCTAGGTGGAGGGCATTGCGACGAGGAATTCGTGTTCTAAAAGCAAGAAGGGGGTCCTCATGGGACCCCCTTATGCGACACCCCAAAAGGCCCTTGCGGCAACGGGCAGCTCGGACCTAACCCCGGGAGCGATATTTGAAGCTATGTAGTGCAAATGGCTTGCCACGCAGGATTCTGGCTTGTGGAAAGGCGTAAGTCATACTTTTACAATGCGTTACGACGGTTTGGGGAACGTGGGCTGGGCCTGAACCCTGCGGAGAGCTATGGTTTTTCACATTGAAGCGAAGGGGCTCTATGGCGGGATGGATGTTGAAAGCTAGGCTAGGCCGATGGCGGACTGGATCGCCGAAGCAATCGCCGAAGCCCAGCGCTGCACGTCTTCGAGTTTTTCCGCTTCGACCATGACGCGGGCTTTGGGCTCGGTGCCGGAATAACGCAGGACCACGCGGCCCGAATTTTGGAGAGCTTGCTCGGCATCGTGAAGCGCCTTGGCAACTTCGGGGAGCGATTCGAGCGGGGGCTTTGATCTTACTTTCACGTTGATGATCGTTTGCGGATAAATGCTGAGGCCCGAGATGAGTTGTTCGAGCGGACCGCTGATTGAAACGAGGCAGGCCATTTTTAGCGCGGTGAGCAGGCCATCACCGGTGGTGGCTTCATCGAGAAAAATAATGTGGCCGGATTGTTCGCCGCCGAGATTCGCGCCGGAGCGCAGCATTTCTTCGAGGACGTAGCGATCGCCGACGGGTGTGCGGACGAGCGAAATATTTTCGGATTCGAGCGCGCGTTCGAGACCGAGATTCGCCATGCTGGTGCCGATCACGCGGCCGGTGGCGAGTTTGTTTTGCGATTTCATGTAGCGCGCTTGCGCGAGAAGCACTCCATCGCCATCGACAAGTTTTCCGGCGGAGGTGACAAAGAGAGCGCGGTCGGCATCGCCATCAAATGCGACGCCCATTGCGGCGCGTTCGGCGACGACGCGCTTTTGCAAAGTTTCGGGATGGAGCGAACCGGAGTTTGCGTTGATGTTGCGGCCATCGGGCTCGCAATTAATGGAAATTACTTCTGCGCCGAGCGAAGAAAATAATTCGGGGCCGAGTTTGTATGCGGCTCCATTCGCGCAATCGAGAACGAGTTTCATTCCGGCTAGATTCGCGCCCAGAGTTTTCAGGCCGCGCAGAAAATCGAGATATGCAGCGTCGAGCGACGGATCGGCGGAGACACGCGCTTCGGGGCCGGGTTCGATGCTTGCGGCGAGAATTTCTTTTTCGAGATCGGATTCGACATCATCGGGAAGTTTCATCCCTGACGCGGAGCAAAGTTTGATTCCGTTGTCGGTGTATGGATTGTGCGACGCGGAAATAATGATGCCTGCCGAAAAACCTTTTTGCTTTACCAAGCATGCAACTCCGGGAGTGGTGATCACGCCTGCGCTGGAAATTGTGGCGCCCGAAGCGGCCAGCCCCGCGGCGATTTCGCCGGCGATGTGCGGGCCGGATTGGCGAGTGTCCATGCCAAGGAGGACGCGCGGCTTGGGCGTGGTGCGTGCGAGATACGCTCCGAGGGCGCGGCCCACGCGATAAATCGTAGCGTCGTCCAGTGGATAAACACCGGGAACACCGCGGATTCCGTCTGTGCCGAAAAGTTCGCGTGCCATAGTTGCAGTCAGCAGAAAATGAGATGCGCGAGAAAAAATTCGGTTCAGTCTAGCATGGCGATTAGCGCGGCAAAGGCACGGGCTGGCGGTCAATCAGCCTAACGTGCACCTCGTGGGGAGTGATGCGAACGACGCGGGCGCCGAACGGAACGGTGACGTCAGAGGGTTCGAAACTGATGGAGGTATCTCCCGCGGAGGCATGCTCGAGATCGATCGAAATATTTACATCGGCGGATGTGAGGCGCCGCAAGAGAACGGAGCGTCCGCGAACCCGGATGACCGCTTGAATCGGCACATCGCCTGAAATTTCTAGACCATGCGGAATATCGCGGAATTCAAGAGGCACGGCAAGACCGATTTCGCCATTCGGTTCGGCTGTGTAGCTGACCCAAAATAATGTGGCGAGCACGAGCGAGGTGACCTTGAGCGGCCAATTTGCGGTAAGCCAACGAAGAAGGCGGCGCATCGTCACTCGCCTCCGTGTTCGACGGGCCTGCGCACGCTTCCGGGAACGGAAGGCAGAGCAACATGCGGGCGATAGCTGCTGAAAAGTTCGGCGAGGCGAGCGGCGAGAACAGCGGGCGTCACGTTTTCTTCGAGCTTGCCGCCAACGGCGAGCGAAATTCGAGCGGTCTCTTCGGAAACGATTACAGCGATCGAATCGCTTTCTTCGGTGACGCCGATCGCGGCGCGATGGCGCGTGCCGAGCGGAGTGGGAAGCGCGGGATTCAGCGAAAGCGGTAGAAAGCACGCGGCAGCGGTGATGCGATTACTGCGAACAATTACCGCGCCATCGTGCATGGGCGATTCGGGATGAAAAATCGAGAGGAGCAAGTCGTAACTTAGGATTGCGTCGAGCGGAATTCCGCTTTCCACATACGTTCGCAGTCCCATGCGCCGCTCGAGCACGACGAGAGCGCCGATGCGATTCTGTGCGAAATATCCCATGGCCATCACAAGATCATCGTGAGCCTCGGTGGCATTGCCGGAAAGAAAACGCAGCCATGTGGGAGTCTGGCCCGCGCGAGCGAGCGCGCGGCGAACCTCGGGTTGGAACAGAACGATGAGCGCAATCGCGAGATACGGCAGCGAAGTGGTGAGCAGCCAATCCACCATAGCGAGATGCGACCAGCGCGCGAGTTGATAGAGCGCGACGAGAAGAAGGATCGCGGTGACCAGCTGAACTGCGCGAGTTCCGCGAAAAAGTCTGAGGAGATAATACAGAAGCGCGGCGATGATCAGGATATCGAGCGCCGCGCGCACGTCGAACTGCGCGAAGGGATTCCAAACGGCGAGCGCGGCAAACATCGCGCGGTTACGTTAACGCAGGCGCGGCGCAGGGGCAAGAATGGATCGCGCGTGAAGGGCAGCAATCTCGACAGTGGTCTCGGGCATGGATAGACTCCGAAATCGCATTTGTGAAAACGGCATGCCTGGGAAGCTTGGCCGAACAAAAATTTCTCTCCGAAGGATCACAGTGATTCACAAAATCGCGCGGTATTCGACAGCGGGCCTTGCGATCATCGCTCTACTTTGCACGGGCGCTCGAGCGGCGGATCAGGTGCGTACGGATGCGGGTTCGGTAGAGGGTGCAGCAAGCGCAGATGGAAAAGTGCGCATTTTCAAGGGCATTCCGTATGCCGCGCCGCCTGTGGGCGAGCTCCGGTGGAAGGCGCCGCAACCGCCCGTACACTGGACGGGCGTAAAAAAGGCGACGGAATTCGGCGCGCGCTGCGTGCAGGACAACATCTATAGCGACATGGTGTTCCGCGATCGAGGACCCAGCGAAGATTGTTTGTATATGAATGTGTGGACTTCGGCGAAAACGGCCGAAGCGCGACTTCCGGTGATGGTGTGGATTTACGGCGGAGGATTCGCGGCCGGCGCGGCATCTGAGGAGCGGCAAGATGGTGAGGTACTCGCGAAGAAAGGCGTAGTGGTTGTGAGCTTCAATTACCGGCTGGGAATCTTCGGATTTTTTGCGCATCCCGATCTTTCCAGGGAATCGGGACACGGCGCGTCTGGAAATTATGGCCTGCTGGACCAGGTTGCGGCGCTGCAGTGGGTGCAAAAAAATATTGCCGCGTTTGGGGGTGACCCGGGCAACGTGACAATTTTCGGAGAATCGGCCGGATCGTTCTCGGTGAGCGCGCTGGTGGCTTCGCCGCTCGCGCGCGGTCTTTTCGAGCGGGGGATCGGTGAGAGCGGCGCGTTTTTTGGCGGGGCGCTGGCCGCGAAGGCGCTTGTGCAATCAGAAGCGGACGGCAGCAAATTTGCGGCGAGCATTGGCGCAAGCAATCTCGGCGCGCTCCGGGCGAAATCCGCCGCCGAGCTTCTGGCGGCCGACGTCAAAAAAGGACGCGATTGAATTTTTGCCGAATATTGACGGTTACTTTCTCCCGAAAAGCGTGCGTGCGAATTTACGCGAGCGGGATACAAAGTCATGTGCCGCTGCTCGCGGGATGGAATGCAGATGAACTGGCTACCATGGATACTTTCAGAACGATCGCTCCGACGGTGAAGAATTTTATTGAGCGGGCGCACCGGGGGTTCGGCGACAAGGCTGAGGCATTTCTGAAAGTGTATCCGGCAGCCACCGACGAGGAAGCAAAACAATCGGCGCAGGATTTTTCCGGAGATCAGTTCATCGCATACAGCACCTGGAAATGGATCGAACTGCAGGGCTCAACTGGGAAATTAACTAGTGTATCGATATGAATTTGATGATGCGCCGCCGCAGCCCGCCGGGCAAGAATCGCACGGCGCATATCATGCGGCTGAAATTGAATTTGTGTTTGAAGCGTTGCCGTCGATGAAACTTCCGTGGCGACCTGAAGACAAGAAACTTTCGGATTTGGTGTCATCTTACTGGACCAATTTCGCGAAGACCGGCGATCCGAATGGTCCCGGCCTACCGAAATGGCCGGCGTACAGCGCGACGGCACAATCTGAAGTGATGCATCTCAACTTTCATTCACACGCCGAGCCCGAAGCGCACCGGGCGAGATACGAATTTCTGGATACGTTATTCACTGCCAAGTAAGTACTAGGCTGTTTCTAGATTTGATTTTTCCCGGCAAAGAGGCGCTGTGATAGCGTGAATCTAGCTACTGGAACGCGCATCGTATCTACATAACCGAAAATGGACGAAATCCTAGGCATCGCCGAAACTTCCGCAGACTGTCGCACCGACCGCGCCTGTCACCTGCTCCGCCGCGGCGGCGCAGCACGGCGAGCCAGCGAATCATTGCCGCGGGAATCATCGTCGCGGCGTGCATCTGGGCGTCAAGCGTGATCATGACGCTGCTGTTTGCGGTGCTCGCGGCGTATTTCCTGGATCCGTTCGTGGTGTGGCTGGAGCGAATTCATTTGCCGCGCGCGCTGGGAGCGATGCTCGTGGTGCTGCTGGCCGTCTCGTTCGTCGCGGGGCTTGGCTATCTGGCGGTTGATCGGCTGGATGAATTTTCGAATGATTGGCCGCGCTACAGCGCGGTGATTAAAAAAGTTACGACGGACGTGAATAGGCGTCTTGAGCGGCTTGAATCGCGCGTTTCGGAAATCACGCCGACGGAACCGAAATCTCACACCGTAGTGAACGTGCAGCAGGAGCAGCGCCCAGTGCGCGATCTGCTGGTGAGCGGATTGGGTTCGATTTATGTGACGATTCTTCTGCTGACGTTCGTACCGTTTTTGATTTTGTTCATGCTCGCGGGAAAACATTCGATCTGGCGCGCCACGCTCGGATTGTTTCCCGCATCGCAGCGAGACCGCGCCAAAGAAATATTCGATACGCTTAGCAGCGTGCTGCGAGGCTACGTCGCGGGAACCGTTTTTGTCGCGATTATTCTGGCGCTCGCGAGCTGGTGTTTTTTCTGGGCGATTGGATTGGCGAATCCATTTCTTGCGGGAGTTGTTTCGGGTCTGTTGAATCTGGTTCCGTATCTTGGCGCGGTGCTGGCGTGGATTCCACCAATGATTATCGGCATGACCACGTGGCACACAATTGGTCCATTCGTGGGAATCGCTGGAGCGTTGCTGGCGCTGCACATTATCGCGAACAACGTTTTGATTCCAGCGATTGTTGGCCGCCGCGTTCACTTGAACGCGCTGGCTGTGACTCTTGCACTTTTGTTCTGGGGATGGGCGTGGGGCGCGATCGGGTTGATTCTCGCGATTCCAATCACTGCAGCCGTAAAAGTGATTTGCGATCACGTGGACGGTTGGCAGCCAGTTGGCAACTGGCTTGGATCAGGCGCATAGATAACTCAAAAATATTCGCGTGCGATTAGTTTAGTGTTTGGCTGCCGATGGCAGCGAGCGAACGTAGTGAACTAGATTCCAAATTTGATCGCTGCTCAGCGAACTGCCGAAGCCGGGCATCCCGCTCATGCGAATTCCATCGTGAACGATGATGTAGAGTTCCGCGTTGTTATAGCTTTGCACTCTGGGAAGCGCGAGAGACGGTGCGCGCGGGCTCATTGATTCGCCCAATTTCGTGGGGGTGCGTCCATCATAGCCGTGGCAGCCCGCGCACGAAGAGCCGTATTGGACGTGGCCTTCGGTGGCCGAGTCGGCGGTGGCCGGAGTTTCGGTGGGAATCGAGCCTTGCTCAGATGCGCGGTGCACGAGCCAATGTTTCGCGCGAATCGCGGCGTATTCTTCAATTCCTGATGGAGGCTGCAGCGCGCTGATGCCAGTGGCGCGCACATAGAAATAAACTCCAGCTCCAGCTAGTGCGATCAAGATCAGAACGAGCAAAGCAAGTGTTCGCATGGGTCCTCAAATTACACGATGCGCCGGACGCTCGAATCGTTAACTGCTCGCGCGAATACGCGTCACAACGCCGTGCAATTGATTAGATTCCTGAAACAGCCGGATGGCCGCGATTCCCGCGGCTCCGGCACTGAAGACATTCCGGCATATTTTCCGCTGTAATGCCGCCAATTGCCAGCACGGGGAGGCGAACTGCGCGGCAAATCGAGGCCGAGCATCGCGATACCTTGCGGCGGCCCGAATGCGGCTTTCGATGGCGTGGCAAATACCGGCCCGAAAAAAATGTAGTCGGCGCCATCGCGTTCGGCGGCGAGCGCCGCATCGACTGAATGGCACGATGCGCCAATCGTGAAACGATTTCCCAGCGTTGAGCGATCTCGATATTCGCGCACTGCCGCGACTGGCAATGACTTTTCGCCCAGATGTACGCCGTCTGCGCGCGCGGCTATCGCAATGTCGAGCCGATCGTTGATCAAAATCGCGTGTAGTTGGAATTTGGAATACTGCGAACAACGGAAACGGCTTCGGCGGCAAGTTCCAAAAGTTCGCGGCCGGAGAGATCTTTCTCGCGGATCTGAATCCAATCTACTCCGGCTTCCGCTGCTGCGCGGATCTGCGTAATCAGAGTGGAGCTTTCGGCGGCTGCAGATAACGCGCGGCGGTCGGTGACGTAACAGAGGATGGGTTCAGTGCGATTGATCAAATGGTTCGGGCAATTTCGCGGCGGGGCTGGAGTCTGCGAGAGGCCGTGCGCGCCGGAGCATCCCGATCGCTACCATGATATCCAAAAATCCGAGGCCTGAAATAATTCCGCGCATCGCAGGGTGAAGCACGATGTGAATCAAGCTGGGATTGTGCTGCATGAAATAGTTCTGCTCCCAGATCGTGGACCACGGCAGAAAAATTAGAAACACACCCAGCTCGAACAAGATTAGGACGATCAAAACGCGCAGGATTCGATTCATGGGCCGGTAGAGTGTACCAAGCTATTGAATTTACTGCTTGCGGAGAGAAGCGATGCGCTCGCCGACATCCCGGTAGTCAATATTCATCGCATACACTTGCTGAAAACTTTTCAGCGCCGCGTCTGCCTGGCCGCCCAGCTCTTGCGCAAGGCCGAGATCGTAGCGCAGCGCGAGAATGGATTCCATGTCGAGTCCCGGCGTGCGCAGCGCGCGTTCGTACCAGAACGCGGCAATTTCCGGCTGGCCCTTTTCCATGAACGCCAGTCCCAGAAGAGTGCAGCACTGCATCAAGTCTTTGAAAGTTTTGCCGCGATCGTGGGCTTGCGCAACTTTTTGGAACTCACTGATGGCTTCTTCCAAAAGGCCCATTTCGCGATAGGCGATGCCAAGATTGTAGTGAGTCTCGGGATCTTCGTCGGTCTGCAGCTCGTCGAGTTGCTCGCGGAATTCTTTGAAAATTTCGCTCAGAGGGCCGCCAGCATCTGACGCGCCGCGAAGAGGAGCGTTTGCGCGTGCGGCGAGGTCGGCATCTTCAAGGTGTTTCTTTTTCCCGCGGCCGTTATCGCCACCGAAGCTGGTCGCGGGACCGATTGCGGCATCAAGTTCTGCGGAAAGATCGCCGAGACCATTCTCTGAATCTTTCGCCGGAGCAAAAGCCGCCGAAGAATTTCTCGGTTTTGCAGCGACGAGTTCGAGTTCGTAGTCCACGCCCGCTGCGGATTCCGCGCCATTATTCGCGTTGACCGGCATTGGAATCACCGATGGCGGTACAACCGCCGCTTGGCTGGAGTGTACGGACGAGGCGCGCGCGGAAACACCACTTGCACTCAGCGCTTCGAGCATTAGATCCATGCTGCCAGCTGATTCCGCGGACGCAGCTTCAACCGTTTCGCGCTGTGCAGCTTCAATTTCGGCTGAATTAGGAGTTGCGGGTTCGTCTTGCAGTACAAATGGCGCAGGATTCGAGGTAGCGCCAGAGCGTGTTGGCTCATTATCAAATTCGATGCTCTCAAGTGCAGCTTTGCGATTGGTCTCGCCGACTTGGCCCGAAATTTCGGCCCACTCGTCGGAGAGATCGATCTCGCGTACTTCGCCGGCGCTTGCGGCAATATCAATTCGCCGTTGAATGATTTCAGATTCGGCGCGCTTTTCTGCGGCTTGAGCGTTCGCGGTTTCTATTTCTGCGAATGCGGCAGCCTCATCTTCGGTGACTGCGGATGGGCTTGGAAGTTCAAATTCGGAAGACGCGAATGCGGGAGTGGGAGCTGGCGCTTTCGCCGCGGATTCGGGCGCAGCTGGTGTAGCGCGATGAAATCGCCGCGCCAATTCCTGAAATTTTTCGGCCTGTACTGAATCGCCGCGGGCGATGTGAAGCTCCGCCAACTTCGCGGCCAATTCAGCGGTACGCTCGCTATCGCCTTCGCCCAGGGTCAGATCGAGCAGCTTTTCGAGGGCGCCGGTGTGGCGCGGCGCGCGCAGAACAACTTTTTCAAGCAGATCAACAGCTTTCTGAGTGAGGCCGTAACTTGAAAACAAATCGACGTCGGTCAGCGAAAGCGTGACAAATTTTTGCGTCTCTTCGTCGAGCGGAACTTCTGCGAACGTTTCGGCGGTATCGCCTTCGTCGGCCATGCCTTCGCTGGGCGGTTCGGCGCGCGGAATCTCGGAAGGCGGCAAGCTCAGTTGAGAGCGGATTTGGTCTAGATTTTTGCGAACCGTGTCGTCGTTAGGAAGGATTGCGAGTAACTGCTCGTAGGCCTCGCGCGCGCGCTGCAGATTTCCAGATGCTGCTGCTGTCTGTCCGAGTTGCGAAAGCGCACCGGGCAGGCGAACGGCATCGTCCATCTGGCGGTAAAGCTCCACAAGCCAGTCATGTGGTTCAAGACGTCCTGGCAATCGCCCGGCCGCGACACCGAGCGTGGCCGCAAGCGTTTCGTGTCCGCCGGTGCTCGCCATCGCATTGCGGATTACACCGAGAAGCGCGAGTGCACGCTCAGAATCGCCCGATTCAAAAAGCGCTTGCACTACCTGGTGCGCGTATTTGTATCGCTTTGCATCGCGAACGAAAATTTTCTGCGCGAATTTCGCGGCTTCATCGCCGCGCGACTGCTCCAGATAAAGTTCGAGCAGCAGTGCGGACAACTCATCATTGGTTTCCACGCCGGGCAATTGCTCGAGCAACGAAGTGGCTTCGAGCCCGCTTCCCGCCGCTGCGTACGCGCGCACTTTAATTACTTTTGCCGGCAGACTATCGGGAGTCAGCTGCAGCGCGCGATCGGCCAGCTTGATCGCTTCGCCGGGCTGTTGATTTGAGATTTGGCGCTCGGCGCACGTGAGGAAAGTTTGCGCGGCTTCCGTCGTATTTCCCATCGCTTGCTGGATATCGGCCAAGCGCATCTGCACGCGGAGATTGTCGGGTTCGGCTTCGAGAAGTTTCCGCAGCAGCGCGGCGGCTGGTTCACGGCGATTCGCTTTGAGGTGCGCTTCCGCGAGTTGCAGGAAAATGGGGCGAGCTTCGCTAAGAACTCCTTGCTGCACGTAAAGTTCGGCGAGCTTTTCGAGGGGCTTCGTCTCTTCGGGAGCGAGCTTCGCGATTTTTTTGTAGATCGCGATGGCCTTGGTTACGAAACCGTCGCGCGTGAAAACTTGCGCGAGACGCTCGAAGTATTCAATCGCTTGAAATGTTTCGCCCTTGCGGACGAACAAATCCCCCACCGTCATCAGAATGATCTGATCGTTGGGCTCGTGCTTCAGGACCTGTTGATATTCCGCGATCGCCTGCGGGAGTTTGCCCTGGCTGAGGTTCTTCTGCGCTGCGTCAATGTGTTTTGATTTGTTGTATGCCATCCGTAACGCCCTGCCTGACTCAGCCTGAGGGGGCGGGCCTCTCCGCAATGCGGTAGAAGTCCCATTAGGGCAGGCTAGCGACTACAGATTCACGCTAGCACTGGGGATAGGGGGCGTCAATGAAACCTCAAGGGGTGGGTTCGGGGCAGTTATCGGCCTAAAGGACAGTTAAAACCGCAATTCTGGCTGGTTTTTGCCGGATTAGAGGCCGGAATTCGTGTGTCCAGCTCTACAACACTAATGCAATTGTGGCGCTCCCGGCACGTCGTCTGCACCGGGAAACTCTTCGTCGATCAATTGGGTGCGATCGATAATCTCAAGCGGCAAGGGAGATTGCGCGGCACCAGCCGCCCATGACATGCAATCGCGTACCGGGGCGAACGAGTACCGGTGCAACGGGCTGGGTCCGTGCGTGCGCAATGCCTCCAGATGATCGGCTGTCGCATAGCCGCGATTGTGTTTCAGGCCGTACTGTGGATATTTTTCGTGCCACTCGTCCATCATCGCGTCGCGGTGCACTTTGGCGACGATGGAAGCGGCGGCGATGGAAACTGAGCGCGCGTCTCCGTGAATCAGGGATTTCTGCTCGAGGGGAAGATCGATCGCCATCGCGTCCACCAGCAAATAATCGGGAGATTGTTTCAAAGCGCGAATTGCGGCGACCATTGCCTGCCGGCTGGCTTGATAGATATTCCAGGCGTCGATGCGCGCGGCGTCCACTTGCGCGATAGCGAAATCGAGCGAGTGTTCGCGAATGCGCTCGGCGAGTGTTGCGCGGCGATTGGCGTTGAGTTTCTTGGAATCGTCGAGGCCGACGATGCGTCGCTTTGGATTTAGCACGACCGCGGCGGCGACTACGGGACCGAAGAGAGAACCGCGCCCGACTTCATCGACGCCCGCGATGCGCATCCAGCCCTGCTGCATGGCCAGTCGTTCGTATCGGCGGCAACAAAGCCGGTGCATGGTTCGCGATTCTAGCACAGGCGAATTGTGGGGCTCGGTTAACGAGTGGAGTTTTGAAGGAAGATTTTCCAAAAACGAAGGCACCCAAAATAAGAAAGCCGCGGCGCTGGCCGCGGCTTCGAACAAAACCAATTTGTAAGAGTTAGAGCAGGCGCTACTTCTTCGAAGCTTCCGCTGCTTTCTCTTTCTCGGATTTTTGCGCTTCGGGCCGGCCGGCGTGCTTGATGCGGGCCGATTTTCCTCTGAGCGCGCGCAAGTAATAAAGCTTGGCGCGACGAACTTTGCCGCGTTGCACGATTTCAATTGAGCTGATCATCGGCGAATGCAGCGGAAAGATGCGTTCCACGCCAACTCCGAAGCTCACGCGACGTACGGTGAAAGAGGCCGAATTCTTTTCGCCACGGCGGCTGATCACGATGCCCTCATACGGCTGAATGCGTTCCTTTTCGCCTTCCGCTTCTTTCAATCGGACATGTACGCGAACCGTGTCGCCTGCGCGAAACTCGGGCATATCACCGCGCAGTTGGCTTGCATTCATTTTTTCAATCACGGCGTTCATGGCTGCTGATCCTTACCGGAACCCCTTGAAATGCCTGCGTCGCGCAGGACGGGGGACACAGAGAGATAATTTGAGGTGTAACTATAACGAATTTCGGGAGTTTTGGCCAGAAGCCTGAATCTGGGAAGGAAATCGCTGACGGATATCAGGATGGGCGCATTCACGGCGATGGCTTGCATAAGTGTACGCAAATGCGTACACTTATGGTACGCAAGGAGAATCTCCATGGCTACTTTGAAGGTCGGCATCCGCGAGTTCCGCGAGCGAATTGCATCTTTCCTGGAATCTGACACACCTGTAGCCGTGACTCGACACGGGGAGACTCTGGGCGTATTCATACCCACTCGCAGAAAGCTGCCGAAAACCGCCGACCTCGCAGATTTGAAAGCTGCGGCCGACCGCCTTGCCGAGGCTCTCACGGGGATTGATGAAGAAGAAGTAGTAGCTGAATTCAAGCAACTGCGTCGGACAGCGAAGCGCGGAGAGCGGTGAACAACGTACTGAAATGATCGTCCTCGATAGCAACATTCTCATCCGCGCCGTAATGGGTCGGCGCGTTCGCCAACTTCTTGAAACTTATGCTGCACGCGGAATCCGCTTCTATTCGCCTGATACTGCATTCACGGACGCCTCGAAGTATTTACCTGTTCTGCTCAAGAACCGAGGGCGACAGGAAACCGATGTCGCAGCCGCGCTCCAGTATTTTGCGGAGCTGGTCATATCGGTTGATCCTGAGTTCTACGGTCCATTCGAAGGTGACGCTCGCCAAAGATTACGCGGGCGGGATGAGGATGATTGGCCCGTGCTCGCCACCGGGCTCGGTCTTGTTTGCGCAGTATGGACTGAGGATGCGGATTTCTTTGGAACCGGCATTGGCGTCTGGACCACGAGAAATGTCGAGATTTTCCTGAAGACGAAATCAAGAATGCTCGAGACCGCATCGGAATAAGCGATTGCGGCGGGCTTCAGCCCTCGAATTTTCTCCTCAACTCATACAATATCTGGGGCACTTCTTCGTCTTCATTGGTAGATGGAAGAGGCGCTGCGCATCGATCGAATGGCCGCCGAACAAGATTCGCGGATCACCAAAGCCGTGGAACGCGAGCGCGGGCGTCTGCGGAATTTTATTCGCAGACGCGTGACGAGTGACGAAGACGCGGAAGATATTTTGCAGGAAGCCTTCTACGAGCTCGTCGCAGCCACGCGACTGACAGAGCCGATCGAGCAGATCGGCGCGTGGCTTTTTCGAGTAGCGCGCAATCGCATCATCGATCGCTTCCGCAAGAGCAGGCCAGAAGTATCGAGTACCACGAGTTCGGAATCGGGCGACGAAGGCGAGCGGCGCTCGATCGAAGACCTGCTGCCCTCGCCGGATGCGGGGCCCGAAGCCGCGTTCGCGCGAGGCCTGCTAATCGAGGCGCTCGACGACGCTCTCGATGAATTGCCGGATGACCAGCGCGAAGTTTTTGTGGCGCACGAAATCGAAGGCCGCAGCTTCAAGGATATCTCGGCGGAAACGGGCGTGAGTGTGAACACACTTCTTTCGCGCAAGCATTACGCCGTGCTGTTTTTGCGCGAACGGCTGTACGAGTTTTACAAGGAAACTGGAAAGGGCTGGTGAGAAAAATGACGAGAGGCAAAAAGATTGGCTTCTATGGACTGGCGTTCGTGCTCTTCATACTTGTTGCCGTTCCTCTCTTCGGCTACGTGACCATGCATCTCTGGAACTGGTTGATGCCGCAACTGTTCAAGTTGCCCGCGATCACGTTCTGGCAGGCGCTGGGACTGATCGTGTTGACTCGGACGCTTTTCGGCGGATTCAAATGGAGGAGCAGGATGCGCGGAAATTGGATCAATCGCCGGGAAAAACTCACGCCTGAGGAACGCGAAGCATTTGCTCGAGCGATGCGGGATCGATGTGCTCCGTTTCAATCGGGTCCGCAAGCACCACCCGCTTCACCTGCGGCGAATTTGTGAACTGTTTGAAGGGCCGGACGGTGCGTGGCTACAACAAATCGGGGCGGTTGCGCTTTGTTTTTTCCAGCGCAGCCGCCGCGCGCCACTTACGAATTTCTTCGTGATTTCCGCCGATTAAAACTTCCGGCACGGCCCAACCGCGGAATTCCGCAGGTCGCGTGTAGTGGGGGAAATCCAGACATTCGTGCAAAGGCGCACCTGCCGGTTTTCTCTCGCGCGCAACTCGAGCAGAAACTTCACTGCCAGAATCACCCTCCGGCGCGCTGAAGGATTCGTGGACAGCTGACGCTTCATTTCCTAATGCTCCGGGGAGAAGGCGCGTGACCGAATCGAGAATAAGAGCAGCGGCGAGTTCGCCGCCGCTCAGTACAAAATCGCCAATCGAAATTTCGTGCGTTGCGAGATGATCTGCGACGCGTTCATCAACTCCTTCGTAGCGCCCACACAGAAAAATTATTCGCTCTAGCTGCGCGAATTGTCTGGCCGTCTCCTGGCGAAACAATCGCCCGGCGGCGGAAAGCAGCACTACCGCAGTTCCCGGCACAGGCGGCGCTGGATTCGCGGCATCGCCAGAATTGTGACCGGTTAGTTTTTCTACCGCGTCGAAAAGCGGCTCAGGCTTCAGAACCATGCCCTCGCCGCCACCGAATGGACGATCGTCTACCGTGCGATGGCGATCGTGTGTAAATTCGCGCAAATCTTGAATCTGCACTTCGGCGATTTTCGCTTCGCGCGCGCGGCGAACGATTCCATGATCGAGCGGCCCGGCGAAAAACTCCGGGAAAATAGTGACGATGTCGAAGCGCATTTAGTTCAGCATCTTACCGCGAGGATGAATTCGCGAGAAGGAACGTTGGCCAGCTTGCACGACTGGCATAATCTGAGTTCGATTGGAACTGAACCAACCAATCCTAGGGCATGCGGCGTTGCTGTTATAGGATTCGGCCAATACGCGACAGCGAACTAACGGTAGATGCCGCCGATCACCCTCGCAGGGAGGAGGATTCGTATGACGCCCTCGTCGAACATTCCAAACCCCGGAGAAACCACTCCGCAAGAGGATGTGCTCCAATCGCGAGCTAGCGGCTGGAGCTTTGCGCACCGGGTCATTTTCCGCTTCGTGTTCTCATTCCTTGTCCTTTGCAATTTCCCGTTTCCGTTCAGCACTAATCCAGGAAGCGTGTACGAGACCACGTGGTGCGCCCGGATGTGGTTCGCAGTAGCGAGATGGATGGGAACTCACGTCATGCGCCTGCCCCCCATGCCGGCAGATTCCTGGAAGTTCCTCTTCTCGGACTCGATTGAAGGGTGCGTGGTCCTCGGGGGCTTCGGGATACTGGCAGCTTTGGCCACAGTCGCGTGGACGGCGCTCGATCGAAGGCGTTCTGAATACAGGACTTTGCATGAGTGGCTGCGGATTTACATCCGCTACGCGCTGGCGTTCGCGATGCTCTACTACGGAATGGATAAAATCTTCGCGCTGCAATTCAATATGTATCGTCCCAACCCCCGGACAATTGCCATGCCACTAGGCGATATCGGGCCGATGGAACTGTTGTGGACTTTTATGGGCTATTCGAAGGCGTATACAATTTTTGCCGGAACGGGCGAGGTGATCGGCGCCCTGCTGCTGTTCTTTCGCCGTACTACGACGCTCGGCGCGCTCATCGTCTGCGGCGTGATGGCCAACGTTGTCGCGATGGATTTCAGCTACGGCGTCACGGTAAGGATTCTTGCCAGCTTCCTCCTCGCTGAGGCGATATTTCTGGCGACGCCGGACGCAACCCGGCTGATAAACGTTTTCGTGTTGAACCGGCCCGCACCTGCCGCGAATTTGGATAGCCCATTTAACAAACCGTGGATGGCGAAACCTCGCCTCGCGCTGATTGCCGCGATCTTGGTCTTCGCGCTTTACTGGTCAATGGGGCCAGCCATTAAAGATCCACGAAAAAGGGGCAATTTCGCGAAGTCGCCGTTTTATGGCCTGTATCAAGTTGAGTCGTTCACGCAGAATGGAAAGCTGCTACCTCCCAGTGATTCAAATTGGCGGCGCGTGATTTTCGAGCACGAAGATTATTTCACTGCGCTCAGGTTAGACGATTCGATTCGGAATTACGCGACCGATTTCGACACGGCGAAAAATAGGGTCGCGATCTTCGGGTGGGACGATGCATCTGATCGTGAGAAAAGGCCAAGGTGGAAGGGTGAATTCTCGTATTCGTGGAAGGACGCGGAAAACGTTGAATTGCAGGGAGACTTCAGGAACCAACCGGTGGTAATCGATCTGCGAAAAGTGGACCTCTCGAAATCACCGCTCCTAAGTCGTTGGTTCGCGTTGGGAGGACGCTGGTAGCGCGAAAAGTGGCCCCGCGACTAAAGTTGGAAACGGTACGATTTTGACGTTGAACTCGGGTAATGTGCTGCAAATTGTTTCACGTGAAACAATTTGTGCCACGCACCTCGCGTCAATCGGAACTACTCGTAGCGCAGAGCTTCCACTGGATCCAGGCGTGATGCCTTCATGGCGGGCCAGACTCCGAAAACGAGTCCAATAAAAATCGAGACGCTTAGGCCAATCGCCACCGCCCAAATGGGGACCACGGCCGGGATTGAGGTCCACTTGTGGATTGCTAGAACTAGCGCCTCAATAAGCGCGACAGCGCATAAGCCGCCGAAGCAGGTGAGCGACATAGCTTCGAATAAGAATTGCAGAGTGATGTCTTTGCGGCGCGCACCGATTGCTTTGCGGACTCCGATTTCACGGGTGCGCTCGGTAACGCTGACGAGCATGATATTCATCACGCCGACGCCGCCGATCAGGAGTCCCACGGAGCTGATGACGACAGTGGCGAGCACAACCATGCCGATGATCTGATTGAATTGCTCCACTTGTTCTTGCGAAGTATTGATTTCAAAACTATCTGGTTTGTCAAATGGAACATTGCGGCGGCGGCGCAGAGCCTCGCGCGCTTCGTCTACGGATTCATCAAGCAGATCAGGTTTTGCCTGAAAGCGAATTGAATTTTCGTATGAAGCGGGGAAAGTTTTCCGAAATGTATCGTAGGGAACGAGCACTCGGCGATCTTCGTCATTTCCGCCCATGCCGCCCTTGGCGCGTTCAAGCACACCGACGACGGTGAGAACGGAGCCATCGATGTTTACTTCACGATTCACGGCGGAAGATTCGCCGAACAATGCCTTTGCAGCGTCCTGGCCAAGCACGACAACATTTTGGCGATGCTCATTTTCCGAGTCCGTGAAGAAACGCCCTTCCGTCAAAGCCGCGTTCGCGTAGACCATCGGATAATTCGTCTGAACGCCGCGGTAATCGATTCCAGTGACGGTATTGTTTTGATAGCGAACCTGGTGGGCCACTTCCCAATAGCTAATCCATACGGTGACATTTTTTACGGAAGGGCACATGGTCGCGATCGCCTGGCCATCTTCCAGAGTGAGAGGCTTGCGTTCGCGTTCTTCTTTTGGCCGCTTGCCGATTTGCGGCCCTTGCGGGAAGCGGCTGACAAACGCGGTGTCTGCGCCGAAGGAAGAAAGGTTATCGATTACGTTTTGGCGAAAACCCTGAATGAGCGCGCCAACCAACATTAGCACGCCAACGCCGATTACGACGCCGAGCACGGCGAGAAAGCTGCGGAGCTTGTGCTCGCGCAACGTGTCTACCGCCAGATTGAGATTCTCGCGAAAATCTTGCGCCATTTGATTCCTCTAAGCTTCCATGCGCAGCGCTTCGATCGGATCGAGGCGCGCGGCGCGCATTGCCGGATAAATTCCAAAGAAAAGTCCAACGCACGTGGAAAGGATAAGCGAAATGACCACCGCATAAATCGGCGTGGACATGGGGAACCCGACAGCGTTGCGAACGATCCACGTAATTCCCGCAGCGCAGATGACGCCGACAATTCCGCCAGTTGCGGAGAGCACCGCGGATTCCACAAGGAATTGCATGATGATGTGGGAGCGCCGCGCGCCCAAAGCTTTTCGGATGCCGATTTCGCGAGTTCGTTCCGAAACACTGGCGAGCATGATGTTCATGATCACGATGCCGCCGACCACCATGAATACAGCTGTGAGCCAGACCGCCAGTCCGAAAATATTGCCGGTGAGCTGCGTCCACAGCCGGTAATGGAATCCGGATCCCGAAGATTCCGAAATTGTCCGGGTTTTCGTATGGCACGTGATGCCGCGCTCGCAGAAGCATCCGCACTTCATCTTCCGAGCCGCCAATCGATATCCGGTCCTCGGCCTGCACCCAGATCGTGATCGAGTTTGCGCCGTGTGCCAGACTTTTTCGTAAGTCTGAAATGGAATCAGCACGATCTGATCTTGGGATTGTCCGAACGACGGTGGCCGATGTGATTCGCCACGCCGATAACCTGAAATTCCTGCGTCGCGATTCGGACGGTCTTGCCGATCGGATCGAGTTGGGGAACAACCGCTGATAAACATCCCAGCCGATCACGCACACATTGGAGCGATGATCGTCATCAGAATCGTTGAACGAGCTGCCCAGAGCAATGCTGAAAGCGAACGCAAGTCGAGATAATTCGGAGTGACTCCCGCGATGGTGATGTCTTCAAAGAGTTCGCCATTTCCGCGAACATCGAGCGTGGTGTTATCCAGGGCCGCGACCGAACTCGCAAGCTGCAGATTGGTTTCGCAGACGAGCGAAATCTTCGGCATGAAATATGGGCGCTTCTGCGCCTTCGTGAAGTCGTCCATATTGGTGATGATTCCAAACCGATTCACCACAAAAACGTTGGCGCCGAGATTCGCGATTTTGTCTGAGACGTAGAGGTTTAGGCCCGACACGACGGACATCACGCCGACCAGGGTCATCACGGCCAGAATGATCCCGAGCAAAGTGAGGAAGCTGCGCAACTTGTGCGAGCGCAACGTATCGAGCGCAAGACGGAACGTCTCCGCCAGCGCGACGCGTGTTGATGCTCGACTTTCTGTCATTCGCAGACCTTCATTCGTAAGCCTTCATCACACCGGGACGTTTGCACAGTCCGGCCTATGCTCCTGCTAAGGGGCTCTTACTTATAAAACGTCTGGAGGCCTTCAAAAGTTTCGCGCGCCGCCTGCCAAATGGACTTTATGATCGGACAGCTATTCTTGGCTCCGATCGCATCAAATGAGCGATTGCGGGGTAATCTGTCGGGCGCACTGGATGAACCGGTTCAGGCCTCAGGCGGAGTATTCAGGATAGCATTTCCAGTGAGCGTTCTGTTGCGCAGCCAGGGCCATCCGTTCTCGTTAGGAAACGATCAGCATCGGGAGTGGCGGCCGAGAACGATTGAACCGAACTGGAACGATACCTTGGGGAATGTAAAGCTCTAATCGTGCGCCGCCAAACCATCGTACTTATTTTCGTTGCCGCAATAGCTTCGCCTTCGATCGGCTTAGCGGTTACTTCAGATACCGCGAGCGCGCAGCAACCGGTGCCACTGCAGAAAACTTCGATCTATCAAGGGGTGCTCGCGCACCAGCACGCTAACGATCAAATGCTGCAATTTTTGAGCGCACCGAGCACCGGCAGCTACGCGAGCGCGCAGCAGATACCAATCCCGCGGGAGACAGGACGAGCCGTCTGGTGCCAACAGGCGCGGGTTACTATCGCATCGATCTGGCCGATCGCGGTCACGACGTTGACGCAGCCACGCTGCGACATGAGTTGGACGACGCGGCGCGGGCGCTGCAAGACGCGGCGAGCGGGAATTCGTCTGACGCGCGCGCGGAGAGAGAAAAATTTCAGCGCCGAAAAAACGATCGCGCCGAAGTATTGGATTCCATTATGGACGGCTTCATCTTTACCCGCATCGGGCACGAGATGAGGAATGGCCGCGACACCGCCAAAATTCATCTTGAGCCCGATCCCAATTACAAAGCTCACACACGCACTACGGAATTCCTGAAGCACGCGAACGGAACGCTTTGGGTGGATGAAAACGCGCAGCAGGTTGTGCGCATTGAAGCCGACGTAGTGACGGATGTCGCTATCGGAGGAATTCTGGCCAAGGTTTATCGCGGCGGGCACATCGTGCTGGAGCAATCGGAAATCGAACCCGGAGTTTGGCTTCCTACTTACTATCAGGCGGACTTTACAGGACGAAAGCTTTTTCTGCTCTTTGAAGTTCACGAAAAAACGGAAACGACCAAGTACAAACGCGTAGGCGGGGCTGCGGAATCTCTAGCGATGATTCGGCGAGAAATCGCGGCCTCACAACCCACACATAGCCAGTAGCGGGTTCCCGCGATGTTACGACCCGGCAGGTGAACGCTAGTGCGTGCCGAGAGAATCGCGTACCCGGCCATACTGCGCGCCCCACGCATCGGTCATCTGGCTGCGGATTTCCCAAAGCTCTGGAAAGAATCGGTGCTGCAACCCTTCGTTCAGCATCTCCACCGCGCGGCCCTTGAGCGATTTTGAGCCAAGCCCGATCGTCCGCTGAATCAGTTGCATGTGAATCATGCCGAAACCGCGCGAAGAGTTCGTCAAATTCCGCCAGCGCTTCGGCCACCACATAAGCATCATCGTGCTTGTATTCGGAGTTATAGATTTTTTCGACGGTGAGATTGTGCTTATCGAGATAATTTTCTTTGAAACGATGTCCAGATATTCGGCTGCATCCGCAGAATCACTCGAAATCCAGGTGATTCCTGCCCGCTGCCGTTGCCGAGTTGCAGACGAATTTCCTGATACTCCTTTGGAGACATCGTTTCCAGCAGAGCGAGCTGTTCGATCATCAAGCCGCAGCGCGATGTGTACCCGGCGATAAAGCGTGAGCACGCGATTCGTATTTTCCTGCTGCAGGTAATCATCGATATCGAGCATCGTGTAATTGATCAGCTTCATCCAGATTTCTTCGGCCTGGTGCACCACCTGGAATTGCAGCTCATCGGCATTGCAGAATTTGTCGAAATCTTTCTGGCAGGAAAGCAGCGCCTTGGTGTTCAGATACAACTCGTAATCGAGAGTACCCTCGCCATTCATGATGGAATAGAAGTGCTTTCGATCCACGAGATGTCTCCTTGCGAGCAGGCGCGAACGAATGTGTTTATTTTATACGACAAAATGGCGTGGCAGGCGGTTAGTGCTATTTCGAGCTCGAGACCGGCAACGATCTGGCGAAATTCGGCGTCGGTGAGAAGGCGGCCCGCCGCGATGCCTTGCTTTTTTACGGCGGCGAGTACGGCGGGGCGTTGCGCATCGGAAACTTCGAGGCCGAGTTGTTTTGCTTTCCAGGTGATGCTGTCGAGGCCGCTCTTTTTTCCCGAGCACGATTTCGCGGCGCGCGCCCACGAGGTCCGCCGAAAATGGCTCGATCGCTTCGGGGATATGAAATTGGCTGGCGACGGCGCCGCTTTCGCGCATGAAAAGATTTTCGCCGACGAGCGGTTTCCACGGCTCCAGTTCGTAACGCGAGGTTTCGCGGACCACGCGCGAAACTTCGCGAATCTTGGTGAGGTCCATCACGACTGGGACGTTGTAAATGCAGCGCAGCGCCAGCGCAACTTCGCCGAGATCGGCGTTGCCGGCGCGCTCGCCCATTCCGTTGATCGTGCCTTGAATCCAGCTGGCGCCCGCGCGGATCGCGGAAATGGCGCAGGCAGTAGCGAGACCAAAATCGTTGTGGCCGTGAAAATGAATCGGAATTTTCGGGCCCAGCCATTCGCGCACTTGGCCGACCAGAAATTCCACGGCTTCGGGGCCGCAGGCTCCGATCGTGTCGACGATCACGGCTTCATCGGCGCCTGCATCGAGCGCGGTTTTGTAGATCGTTTTCAGGAATTCGAGATCGGCGCGCGTGGAATCGACCGGGAAAAATGCGACATAAATTCCGTGCTCCTTCGCAAATTTCACCGCGTCTGTGATGCGGCGAAGAGCTTCCTCGGGAGCAATTCCGTAGGCCTTGAGCTTGATTTCGCTGGTGGGAATTTCGATGACTGTATATTTCAGATTCAGTTTTACAAGTTCTTCGAGATCAGCGCGGGCGGCGCGCGAGAATCCCCAGATTTCCGCTTTCAAATTCGCGGCGGAAATCAGCTTGATGGCTTCGGCATCTTCAACCGAAACGCGCGGAAATCCCGCTTCGATGCGGCTGATTCCCAGCGAATCGATATGGCGCGCGAGATCGAGTTTCTGTTCGGGCGAAAGAACGACGCCTACGGTTTGTTCGCCGTCGCGAAGCGTGGTGTCGTAAAAGCGAATCGGCGCGGAGACATTCAATTGAGGACGCACACTGGTTTCGCGATTCAGCTCGCTGACCCAAACGCCGTGATTGGTTTGCGCCGCGGCGCTCATCGCGCGCCTCCGGCCGCGGGCGCTTTTTTGCCGTACGCGTGCTTCCCAGGAAATTACTGGATTGCGAAGCACTCCGATTTTTTCGATTTCGCATTCCACTACGTCGCCCGGCTTCAGATACAGCGATTTTGGATCGTCGCTGAACGCCGCGACGCCGGAAACCGTGCCGGTGGAAACAACATCGCCCGCGCTGTATCCCATCGCGGAATAGTGCGAAAGGATTTCGGGAATTTTTACCGACATTTTGCTGGAATGCGATTGCTGCCGCGATTTGCCGTTTACGCGCAGCTCCATCGCGAGATTATGCGCATCGGGAATTTCATCGGCGGTGACGATCCACGGGCCAAGCGGGCAGAAACTGTCGATTGCTTTGCAGAAACTGAACACGCCGGATTTCATTTCGTTGCGCTGGATGTCGCGCGCGGTTACGTCGTTGAAAATTACGTAGCCGCCGATGTAGTCCTTGGCTTGTTCGGCGTCAAAATGTTTGCCGGATTTTTTCATGACGACGGCGAGCTCGAGTTCGTAATCGAGTTCTTGCGTGAGGTGCTCGGGATAAATGATCGGATCGTTCTGGCCGATGATCGCGTCCACATTTTGGAAGAAAACGATCCAGGGCATCACCGGATGCGAGAATCCGGCCTTTTGCGCTTCTTCGTGGTGCTCGCGAAAATTTCCCGCGGTGTGAAAGAATTTTTTGGGCTGGATCGGGGCGCGCAGTCGAGTGGTTGCAGCGGGATAAGATAATTTTTCGCCGCAGGGGCCGGTGGCTTTTTCGCCCAGCGTTTTCGCGTGAGCCAGCGCTTTCTTCGCGGCGTCGAGGCTATGATCGCCGCCTTCGAAAAGGCCGCGCATGTCGGCGGGAACGCGCGCATCGGCGACGCGATAAAAAGCGGGCTCGTGTTCAACGTCGCGCAAATAAAGCGCGTAAGCAAAATTCAGATCGACGATTTGTTGGTCGCGGCTAGAAATGCTCCGATTCGAGTTTGGTGCGGAGCGGAATCAAAAGTGGCGAGTCGCATGGTTTTCTGTAGGCTTCTTCCTTTTTTATTTCCTGAGACGAGCGGCTATCTTAGCGGCAACAAAATGAAAATGTCCATTCGCGAAAAATTAGCGAAAAAGATCGTTCTGTTTTTTGCGAATCAAATCGGCGCCGCTGCCTCCGCGTCCGCCAGTTGGGAATTCCTTTCACAATCGCCACGGGAATTCGCTCCGATTTCCTCATCACAAGTTCCGCGGCCGAGGCAATCTCATCCGCCAGCGCGATAACGGTTGCATGGAGCTATTTCCCTGAAGCGTCGCGCTTGCCTCGGTAATCTTCTAGCGAAGACATTCCGGCAACGCCGAGCGCAACATTCACGAGACCTTCGCGCCACGGCCGGCCAAACGTATCGGAAACAATCACTGGCGTGTGCGCCGCAAAGGCGCTGCTGAGTTTCGCGTGCAGATCCGCGGCCGCGCGATCGGGGTCGTCGGGAAGGAGCACCGCAAATCCTTCGGCGACATTTGAAACATCCACGCCAGCATTGGCGCAAACAAAACCGTGGCGCGTTTCGGCAACAATCACTCCGCGCTCCATTTTGATAATTCGCTGCGCTTCGCGCAAAACGAGTTCGATTACGCGCGGATCTCGTTGATATTGCTGCGCCCACTCAATCGCGCGCGCGCTGGGTTTGACGGAATCAAGCGCAACAATTTTGCCTTCAGATTTGGAAACAATTTTTTGTGCAACCACAAAAATATCGCCGTCGCCGATGCGCAAATTATTTTCGCGCACTGCGGCAACAATAAATTCTGCAAGCTCGTCGCCACGCTCGAATTTCAGGCAGTCCGGCTAGCGGCAGAATCTCAATGGAGAAAAGGGTCACAAATCTGAGCTCGCGTAAAAATGTAGGCGTATGCCGCGGGCGCACAAAATTACTGGAAACGAGCCGCGACTATGATGATCACCGCTCGCAAGGCGCAAAACTTTGCCGCGCGATTGCAGAATATGTTCGCTCATCAGTTTGCGCGCGAGTTCGCCATCGCGATGCCGAATCGCTTTGATAATTTCTTCGTGCTCCTGCACGGGAGCTTCGCCGTAATAGCCGATATCAATGGCGGCAAACATTACGCGCTCCATGTGGCAGCGCATGTCGGCAACGTATCGCACCAGCATTTGATTGCGGGTGAGGCGAGCGATGCCCATGTGGAAAGAGGTGTCTGCTTTGATGAAATGTTCGTAGCTCGTGGAATCGTTGGTGACATATTCGGATTGCGCGAGCTTGCTCAGTTCATCCAGAAGTTTCGCGTCGTTTCCTTTACGAGCGGCGAGCTCGGCACATGCACCTTCGATGGCGGCGCGAAATTCATAAATTTCGTTGAGCCAGCCGATCGTCATCGAGCTGACGAAATAGCCACGGTTGGGCACGATGCGCAGAAGATTTTCCTGCTGCAATCGCACAGCGGCCTCACGCACGGGAGTTCTGCTGCCACGATAACGGCGGGCCAGCGCTTTTTCGCCGAGCGCTTCGCCCGCAGGATGCACTCCACGAATGATGTCGCGCTTCAGCGCCTGATAAACGCGCTCGCTCAAACTCACTCGCGAGCTCGCCGCTACCAGTGCCATTTTCAAGAAATGCCGATCTGGATTCCGAGCGGCGAGAGGACGCCTTCGATCTCGGTTTCGACTTTCCGGCGCGAGAGGGTTTGCGACTGGATTGTCTTGCAATCGCCAAGGGGTGCTCCCTTCGTGCTGCAGAAAACAAATGACGTTGCTCGAAAGTTTAACAGAAATGGTATGCATCCGCGAGACGAACATCGGCCAGAACAATGAATATTATCCTGACATGCCCGTGGTATACACAATGCACTTGCCTTGACAGCGCTGCGCAACGCGGTGTAGCCTGCGCCGCCTAGTCGCTGCGCGATTTGGCGCAGGAGACGAAAGCAAATGGCGACCCCGAACGAGACCCAGAGTCCAGGCAATTCATTTCCCGTGGCGGAAATTCGGCCACTTTTTCCGGCGCTCACTGATTCCGACCAATTCATATTTTTCGACAACGCCGCAGGCGCGCAGATTCCGCAAAGCGTGCTGGACGCTGTGACGCACCACCTCACAAGTGCAACGTGCAGCGCGGCGGCCGCTATTCGAAGAGCGAGGCGGTGGACGAGACGATCGCCCGCGCACGAAAAAGTGTGGCGGCGCTGATCAACGCTGCCGATCCCGAGGAGATTGCGTTCGGGATGAATGCGACATCCTTCATCCGCATCGGTCAGCGTGGCGATTGGCCGGGACTTTGACGGATCGCCGCGAAATCATCGTCAGCGACATGGACCACGAAGCGAATGTCGCGACGTGGGCGGCGCTCGAGCGCGATGGCGCCAAGCTGGTGTGGTGGCGCATGCGAGAAAATGGGAATCTGTGCGTTGAGGATTTGAAGCCGCTGCTTTCTTCGAAGACGCGCCTGGTGGCGTGCACAGTTACTTCAAATGCGCTTGGGATCGATTGTGGACGTGGCCGCGGCCGCGAAACTCGCGCACGCGTGCGGGCGCGGAATTGTTTCTGGATTGCGTGCATTACGGACCGCACGGAATCATCGATGTGCAGGCTTTTGGCTGCGATTATCTGGTGTGCAGCGGATACAAAATTTTCGCGCCGCACATGGGATTTTTGTGGGGCCATCGCGAACTTACTGGATCGCTTGCCAACATTCCGTGAAGATTTTGTGCCTGATACGGCGCCAACGAAATTTGAAGTGGGCACTTACGTTTACGAAAATGTCGCGGGCATGGACGCGGCGGTGGTTTATCTGGAATCGCTGGGCAAACGCCTCGCGGGAAACGGTGCGGGCAAATCGCGCGCGCGAAAATATCGTTCATGCGCTGGAAGCGATTCGCGTATACGAAAAATCGCTATCGCTTGAATTGCTATCAGGTGCTTGCGCGATTGCAAGGCAGCGGTGTATGGCGTAAACGATCCGGCGCAATTCGATCATCGCGTGCCGACGTTTCTTTTCAATCTTCCGAAAGTTGCTCCGGGAACCGTGGTGGAAAAGTTGGCGGCGCGCGGGAATCGGCGCGCGCGATGGACACATGTACTCGCCGCGGCTGATGAAGCGGCTGGGACTGGCGAGGAAAGCGGCGCGGTGCGAGCGTCGCTGGTGCACTACAACACTTCCGCAGAAATTCAGAAGTTCCGCGAAATTCTGCAGAGAATTGCCCGCTCAGCCTAGTTGGTCATCGCGCTTACGTTCGTGTTTCAACCGGAAGCAGAACACGCACTCAGCGTCTTCACCGTGCGTCTGGCATACGACTGATATACATTAAACATACGTAGCGCGTTCCGCTGGGGCTGTGATAAGCTGCCGGCCTCGGTCGGGGATATCTTCCCGCTGTGCAAAGTATATGGGCGGATGCTTGACCGGCGTGTCGACGCTGCGATCTGGGCAATTTTTCCAGACGTGGCGTGAACGACGGCGCAATTTATGGAACGGTCCGCAGCAGGGCTAAAATCAGGCCGGTAACAAAGGGACGGCAATCCATGCTTTCCGATGCCAGCATTCAAAGTATTCGTTCACGTTTCCCGATCTTCAAGAAAAAAATCTATTTGAATTCCTGTTCGCAGGGCGCGCTTTCGGATGCGGTGGAGAGCAGCGTTCGGCGAATACCTGAAAAGCTGGCACGAAGCGGGCTCTCCGTGGGACGTGTGGGTGCAGCGCTATGAAGAAATCCGCGCCCAGTTCGCGCGTTTTATCAACGCCGAACCGGACGAAGTCGCCGTGGTGCCCAGCGCGTCTGCGGGGATCAATTCCGTGGCGAGCGCGATTGATTTCAAGAAGCGGCAACAAAGTGGTGATGGGCGAATACGAATTCCCCACGATGGGCCACATCTGGCTGGCGCAGCGAAGCCGCGGCGCGCAAATCGAATTCATCGACGCGAAGCACGACGACATTTCTCCCGATGCCTACGTGAAAGCAATCGACGAAGAAACCGCGATCGTTCCGGTGACGCACATTTGTTTCAAAAATGGTTTCCGGTCTGACGTTGCGCGAATCGCGCAGGCGGCGCACGCGAAAGGCGCGCTGGCGTTCATGGACGATTATCAGGATTGCGGCACGCGTCCGATTGATGTGAAAGCTCTGGACGTGGATTTCTACGTAGCGGGGACGCTGAAATATCTGCTTGGGGCCTCCGGGACTCGCGTTTCTCTACGTGAAAAAAGATATCGCGGCGAAACTCAGTCCAACAATTACCGGGCTGGTTCGCGCAACGAATCCATTTGCGTTTGACGTGAAGAATCTGGATTGGCGCCGGCGGCGCGGCGATTTGAAGCGGGCACGCCGCCGATTCCGAATATTTACGCAGCCAGCGCAGGGATCTCGCTGTTGCAGGAAATCGGAATGGCGGAAGTTGCGGAGCAAGTGGGCAAGCTCGCGAAGGCGTTGATCGATGGCGCGCGAGAGATGGGAATTCACATAAAGACTCCGCTGCGCAGCAAGGGACCGCTGGTCGTTCTGAAATCTACAAACGTGGATGCGGTGATTCGAAAAGCTCGCGGCGAAAAATATTATTGTGTCAGGGCGTCTCGATGGACTTGCGAATTTCGTTCCACGTGCACAACACTCTGGACGACGTGAAGCAAGTTCTGGGCGCGCTGAAAGAGTGCAGCGACTTGATGGTTCGCGAACGGCAGCCGGTCTAGCCGGTATCAGAAGGCCCGATGGAAAACCACGCGCACGGCACTGCGATCATTGAAAAGGAAAAAGGGCTATCGCGCCAACTGACCACGCGCCACATGGCGATGATCGCCATCGGCGGCGCGATCGGCACCGGCCTTTTCCTGGGCAGTTCGCTCGCGGTGCACACCGCTGGACCCGCGGTTCTCGTTTGTTATTTGCTGGGCGCGGTGATGGCGCTGCTGTTGATGGGCGCGCTTTCGGAAATGGCGGTGGCACATCCGACTGCGGGCTCGTTCGGCGTTTACGCAGAACTTTATTTGAATCGCTGGGCGGGATTCGTGGTGCGCTACACGTATTGGGCGTGCCAGTGCATCGCGATCGGCGGCGAAGCTACGGCCGTGGCGATTTATTGCAAGTGGTGGTTTCCGCGGCGTGCCTGCGTGGGTGTGGATCGTAGTGTTCTCGGTGTTTCTGCTGGCAGTGAACGCGGCTGGCGTGGGAAGTTTTGGCGAATTTGAATATTGGTTCGCGATGATCAAGGTTGTGGCGATTCTGGCGTTCATCGGATTTGGCGCGATCGTACTTTTCGGATTGCTGCCCGGGCCGCATCCGGGTCTGCACAATTTCACCGGCGAGGGCGGATTTTTCCCGAACGGATTCAAAGGAATGTGGATGGCGATGTGTTTCGTCATCTTCAGCTATATCGGAACGGAAGTGGTGGCGGTGACCGCGGGCGAAGCGCAGAACCCGGATGAAGCGGTGCCGAAGGCGATGAAGACGATGGTGTTTCGCCTGATTCTTTTTTACATCGGCGCGATGATCGTGCTGGTTGGCGTCGTGCCGTGGACGCAGATTCAGCCGAGCGGCGACGTAACGGCGAGTCCGTTCGTAACAGTTTTCCAATTGATGCACGTGCCGGGCGCGACGCACTTGATGAATTTCGTGGTGCTGACCGCGGCGCTTTCCAGCATGAATTGCGATTTGTATCTGGCGACGCGAATGATTTTTTCGCTTTCGCGCGGAGGGTATGCGCCGAAATCTCTGGGCGTAGTTTCAAAGCGCGGCGTGCCGCTGCGCGCGTTACTGCTCTCGACCACTGGACTGGTGGTCGCCACAGTGGTTGCGATCGTTTACCCCAACGAGCGCGTACGTATATCTCTTTGGCATCGCGCTGTTCGGCGGACTTTTTGTGTGGATGATGATTTTCGTGACGCACTTGCGTTTCCGGAAAGCGTGGGATGCGGGCGGAAATCGAAAACTTCCGGTGCGGATGATCGGATATCCGTTCACGTCGATTCTGGGCGCGGTGCTGGTTGCGGCGATCATCATCACCACGTGGTGGGTTCCGGGAATGCGTCCGACTATTTATTCCGGATTGCCGTGGCTGGCGCTGATCACGATTGCGTATTTCATTCGCGCGCGCAGCATGCCGGCGCGGAACGCAGGCGCAGCCGATGGAGACGCCGGAGTAGTTTGAGTATTCGCGGAAGGCCTCCTGCGTAGAAAGTTTTTTGGACGTCGTGTTGGTTCTGCAATTTGCAACCGGAACTTGGATTTGAAATCCTTGCAATACTTTCTTAGTGGTGACTCGGAGGGAACTACGATGACCGATAGTCGAATCACCAGTATTTTGTCCGCGCGCCGCATCGGATTTGTGGCGATCTTTTTTCTTGCTGTAACCGCATTTGCGCAATCATCTCCACCAAACCAGTTTGAAGGTTTGCGATGGCGGCTCGTCGGTCCGTTTCGCGGCGGACGATCTGAAGCTTCGGCGGGCGTTCCCGGCGATCCGATGGTGTATTACTTCGGCTCGGCGGCCGGCGGAGTATTTAAAACCACGAATGGCGGAATCAGCTGGGTTCCCGTTTTCGACCGGCAATCGCAAGGAGCGATCGGCGCGATCGCGGTTGCGCCCTCGAATCCGAGCATCGTGTACGCCGGCACGGGCGAGCAGTGCATTCGAAATGACATTGTGGCGGGCGATGGAATTTATCGCTCCGACGACGCGGGAATGACATGGAGAAACGTGGGGCTGAAAGATAGCGAGCACATCGCGACGATCATCATCGACCAACAAAATCCTGATGACGTATTTGTCGCGGCGATCGGCCACGCGTTCGGTCCGAACGAAGAGCGCGGCGTGTTTCACACCACCGATGGCGGCAAGAACTGGCAGAAAATTCTATACGTTGACGACAAGACCGGCGCCACCGATCTTGCGGTGGATGCGCACGACAAAAACATCATGTTCGCGTCAATGTACGAAGTGCGCCGCAACGGTTACAGCCTGACCAGCGGCGGGCCGGGCAGCGGGCTCTACAAGACCACCGACGGCGGAAAAAACTGGAAGCATCTGGAAGGCCACGGCTTGCCGGAAGGAATCCTGGGGAAAATCGGCGTCACGATTTCGGGCGCGGATTCGAATCGCATCTACGCGATGATCGAAGCAAAAGAAAATGCGATCTATCGCTCTGACGATGGCGGCGAAACCTGGACGATGACGAACAACGAAACGATCTGGGTGCGGCCGTGGTACGGCAATCACATTTTCGCCGATCCGAAAAATGCGGACACGGTGTACGTGCTCGACCTGGGCACGTATCGCTCGACCGACGGCGGCAAGGTGTTCACGCAAATTCCCGTGCCGCACAGCGACGATCACCATCTGTGGATCGATCCCACAAACACGAAACGGATGATCGAATCCGACGATGGCGGCGGATCGATCAGCGTGGATGGCGGAGCAAACTGGACGCCGGAAAACAATCAGCCGACGGCGCAGTTCTATCACGCTATCACGGATACCGATTTCAACTACAGCATGTACGGCTCGCAACAGGATAGCGGCAGCGTGGCGATTCGCAGCCGCACCGATAGCGGCGCGATTGACGATCGTGAATGGCATGCCGTGGGCGGCGGCGAATCAGGATACATTCTGCCCGATCCGCGCGATCCGCAAATTGTGTATGCGGGCGACCACAACGGACATTTCACGCGCTGGGATGGTCACACCGGCCAGGCGACAGGACATCGCTCCGTGGTTCGGCGCGCGCGCGCACGTGCCGGCTGATTTGAAGCATCGCTTCCAGTGGACTTCGCCGATGGCGCTTTCACCATTCAATCCCGACGTGCTGTATCTGGGCGGCGAAGTTCTATTCAAATCCACCACACACGGAATGAGCTGGACGATTATCAGTCCGGATCTGACGCACAACGACAAGAGCAAACAGATTTCCACGCCGGGTCCGCTGACTCCCGACAATTCCAGCGCGGAGTATTACGACACAATTTTTGCCGTGGCTGAATCGCCGGTGCAGAAGGATTTGATCTGGGCCGGGATCGGACGATGGATTGGTGCACATCACGAAAGACGGCGGCAAAAACTGGACAAAGGTTACGCCGAAAGATTTGCCGGATTGGTCCCGCGTGAATTACATCGAGCCATCGCCGTGGGATGCAGGCACGGCGTATCTGTGCGCCGATTTACATTACTCCAACGACTACAGGCCGATTGCATTTAAGACGACCGATTTCGGCCAGACGTGGACGCCGATCATCAATGGATTCGGGCCGCGAGCGTTTCGTGCATTCGATTCACACCGACCCGAAGCGCAAGGGACTGCTCTACGCCGGAACTGAGATGGGAATTTACATTTCATTTGACGACGGAGCGAACTGGCAATCGCTGCAGCTAAATTTGCCGCCCGTGCCGGTATACGACACCGCGATTCACGGCGACGATTTAATCGCCGCGACACACGGCCGCGCATTCTGGGTGCTCGACAACATCACTCCGATCCGGCAGGCGAAGCCCGAGATTGCTTCGCAGCCTGCGTTCCTTTACACGCCGGCAGTGGCATATCGCACGCACGGCGGCGGCCGCGGCGGTGGCGGAGGAGGCGCAGCTGCAGGTGGCGGCGCGCGCGTGGGGCAGAATCCCCCGGCTGGCGCCGTGATTGATTATTACCTAAGCGCTGTGCCGTCTGGCCCCGTGACGATTGAAATCGCCGACAGCAAGGGCAACGTTGTTCATCACGCTGCTAGCGGCGAACGTGGCGAAGGCGCGGGCGGACGTGGCCGCGGAGGCCGAGGCGGTGGTGGAGAAGGCGGAGCGCCGAGTACTCGAGTAGGAATCAATCGCTTCGTCTGGAACTACCGGCTCGATCCGCCGATCTCGGTTCCGGGATTCGTAGTGAACGAAGCGAATTCGGGGCCGGAAATTCCACCGGGGAAATATCAAGTGAAGCTCACCGTAGGCGGCACGAGCTACACGGCTCCGCTGGAAATCAAACCGGATCCGCGTGTGAAAGTGACGCCGGCCGATTTCGAGAAACAGTACGAGTTCGCCGTAAAACTTCGCGATCGCGTGAACGATATTCACCACACCGTGATCGAGATTATTGCGGCGCAAACCGCACTCGAAGCGGCTCGTTCGGGCGCCAGCGCATCGAAGATTCAGGCCATTGATGCAGCAGAGAAAAAGATGGCGGATATCGAAGCTGAACTGACACAGGTGCATGACACCAATCGCGATGCGGCGCTCGTGTTTCCGATCATGCTCGACGCACAAGTCGCCGACCTGATGAATGTTGTGGAATCAGCGGATTCAGCGCCACCGCAGCAAACCATCGAGGAGTACGGTGATTACGACAAGAAATATCAGGACCTCTCAGCGCGCTGGAAAGCGATGCAGGGAGAAATCACGCAACTGAAGGGGCAGTAAGCACGAGCGATCCAGAAACTAGGGACACAAAGTTAGTCGGAGAAAAAAAGCCGCACGCGCATCATCGGCGTGCGGCTCTTGTTTTTCCGGTGCAACTTTAGTCGAGCGTTGATGCCGCCGGCGTGGCTGCCTTTATTTCCGAAACTCCCAGCGTCTTCAATTTCGCGTTCAGCGCGGGAAGTTGCGTGTCGAGCGTTTGTTTGAGCGACGCCAGCAGTTGATCGAGTTCCGCGGTGAGCACGGCTGCTACTTGCTCCTGCTGCTCCGTAGGACCGAAATCATTCTGCGTGTTGCCCTCAAGCGATGCGATTCGGCTGTTGAGCTTGAGCGAGTACACCAGTGTCTGATCGTCGAAACCGGTGAAGCGCGGTTCGTAAAGTTTGCCGACGATTACGTTCAGATCGTCGTTCAGTTTCTGCGCCGCATCTTTCGCGGATGCGTCTGAACTCGCTTTTTGCATCGCGTCCGCAATTTGCTTTTGCACGTGATGAATTTGATTCACGGCATCGTGATCTGCAGAGAGCTTGTCACGCAAGGAAACCGCAAGTTCAAATTGTTTCTTGTAATCCTCAGCGTGTGGTGGTTTCACGCGGATCTTTTTTGATTTCAAAATTCTGCGTGGCTGTTTGATCGCCCACCGTGATCTTCACTTTGTACTGGCCCGGAACCGCGAGCGGACCTCGCAAACTGCCTCCCAGGAAAAATGTTCCGCCTTCGATTCCGTGCGCATCGGGGTAACGCATGTCCCACGAGAAGCGATTCATTCCCGCGCGCGTGGTTGGAGCAGCTTCTCCACCGCCACCACGGCCGGGTCTGCCGCCTGCGGGAGCCGCTTCCGTGCGCGGAGTGCTGTTGAAAGTTTTGATCACTTTGCCGTTTGCATCCTGGAATTCAAGCACGACAGGCTGAGACGGAGCGGTCGCGAGCCAGTAGTCAACAACGACGCCTCCTGGCGCCGCACCGCGCCCACCACCGCGTCCTCCTGCACCGCGATATGTGGCTCGCGGAGTGAGTAAGCGCATCGGCGAAGATGTGAATCGGCTTGATTCATCTGCTCAAGCGGCGAAATATTATCGAGTATCCAGAACGCGCGGCCCTGCGTAGAGGCGACAAGGTCGCCGTCTTTGATCGTGAGGTCTGTAATTGGCACGACGGGCAGATTCAACTGCAGGCTCTGCCAGTGATCGCCGTCGTCAGACGAAACGTAAACGCCGGTTTCAGTGCCCGCGAATAAAAGTTTGGGGCTGACGGGGTCCTGGCGAATGGTGCGAACGAAAGTGTCTTCCGGGATTCCGGCAACCACATTCGTCCAGGTTTTTCCGTAATCGTGAGTGCGGTAGATATAAGGTCGAAAATCGTTAACCTGGTAGCGGTTTGCAGCAACGTAGGCGGTGGCGGGATCGCGAGGAGACGCTTCGATTACGTTCATGCGCGTCCAGGGCACCACTTCTTTCGGCGTCACATCCGTCCAGGTTTTGCCGGCATCACGCGTGAGATGGATAAGGCCATCATCAGAGCCGGCCCAGATCGTGTTCTTGTCTGTGGCAGAAGGAGCGATCGTGAAGACCACGTCGTAGACATCTTCCAGACGGCCCTCAGCCTCCTTAGCTTTGTCGTTGCGCGTAAGGTCGCCGCTGATGGCCTTCCAGCTCTGGCCCTGATTCGTGGATTTGAAAACTACGTTGGCGCCTGCGTACACCGCGCCGGGTTCGGCTGGCGTTACCGCGATCGGATAGGTCCATTGGAAACGGTATTTGGTTTCGACTCCCGTACGGCCGCCTGGCTGATCTGGCCAGATGGAAATGCTGCGGCTGACGCCAGTGCGGCGGTCGAACGAAGTCATCAGCCCCCAATAAGCGCCAGCGTAAATGATGTTGGGATCGCGGGAATCTTGCACCACGTAGCCACTTTCACCGCCGCCGACTTCAGTAAATCCCGGGCCGCCGCGGCCGCCGCCTGTGCCCAAACCTTCGCTGGAAGTGGAGACGGTGGTGTTGTCTTGCTGCGCGCCGTAGACGTGATACGGAAAATCGTTGTCGGTGCGGACGGTGTAGAACTGCGCGGTCGGTTGATTGTCTTCAGAGCTCCAGCTCTTGCCGCCGTTGAATGTGACCGTGGCGCCGCCATCATTTGCATTGACCATGCGCTGGTTATCGCGAGGATCGATCCACAGATCGTGATAATCGCCGTGCGGAGTCTGGATGCGGCCGTAAGTTTTGCCGCCGTCGGTGGATTTGTAAAATTCTTTCGAGCAGAACGTGTAGACCGTATCGAGTTCCTTTGGGTCAGCGAAAATGTGGCCGTAATAATATTGGCGCGAGTGCATTTCGAAACTGCCGTTGAGCAGCTTCCAGCTCTTGCCCGCGTCGTCCGACCGGTAAATTCCGCCGTCATCGCCGCCGATGGTGGCCCACACGCGATTGGTATCGACGGGCGAAACCGTTACGCCAATCTTGCCCATGTCTGTTTTCGGAAGGCCTTCGGTGAGTTTCGTCCAGTTGTCGCCGCCGTCGGTGCTTTTATATATGCCGCTGCCAGGGCCAGTTTCGTAGATGTTCCACGGAGTGCGCAGGACTTGCCATGTAGTTGCGTAAATAATTTTCGAATCGTGCGGATCGAAAGCCAGATCCGCGGCGCCGGTTTTGTTATCGACAAAAAGAATTTTCTGCCAGTTCTGGCCACCATCTTTCGAACGAAATACACCGCGCTCTTCGTTTGGTCCATAGGGATGCCCGATGGCCGCGACGTAGACGAGATTTGCGTCGTGCGGATCGATGAGCACTTTCCCAACCTGGCTGCTATCTTTCAGACCCACGTTTGCCCACGTTTTTCCGGCGTCGGTGGATTTGTAAATTCCATCGCCATGGGAAATATTCGAACGCAGACACGCTTCGCCCATCCCAACGTAAGACTATGTTCGGGTCAGAATCGGCTACCGCAATGGAGCCTACCGATCCAGTCTTGAAAAAGCGGTCAGAAATCGGAGCCCAAGTAATTCCAGCATCAGTGGTCTTCCAGACGCCGCCTCCGGTTGCTCCCATGTAGTAGGTCATCCGGTCATTGAGAACGCCTGCGACGGTCGTGACGCGGCCGCCCCGGTCTGGGCCGATCGAGCGCCAGCGCAAAGCCTGGAAAGGATTGGCGCGGTCGTTTGCGCGTGAATTTTGCTCGACGCCCATCCATGCGGCTGCAATTACGTATGACCAGCCCCACTACACGCCATAGTTTCATTACGGTCTCCTTGCAAACTGCTACATCCTATGAAATTTCGTCGGCGGCCGTGAACTGTCCGCGCATTTCACCGCAATGCGGAGCGAAGAGAGGGGCTTCGCCGGAAATGATCGTAATGCTGAATCGCGCCGTAAAAACGCCGCTCGAACTATGCGGCTATAACATATTCTCGGTATACCAGCAACATATTCATCGTATATGAAAGTTCGGGCGCCGCGCGAATCGCAACAAATAGGGGCACAGCTTACATTTCCGGCACGGAGCACATCTGCTTGGCATGCGGAGCGCGCACTTTGGCGCTTCGCTGGATAGTACGGCAGGCGACCTGCCCACTGGCCAGTTGCCCGTCTTCTTGCTATTATTCATGCTCGCGTAAATTCGAAATTCGCAGGGGTTAACATGGCACAACAATGTGAACTTTGCGGCAAAGGGCCCGCACTTCGGCAACGTAGTCAGTCACGCCAACAACACCCGGCGCCGCCGCTGGAATCCAAATCTCCAGCGCGTCCATGCTCTGGTGGCGGCGTGCGCAAACGGTTGCGCGTCTGCACCGCCTGCATTCGCAACGGTAAAGTCCAGAAGGCCGCCTGAGTACCCGCCATTTTATCCGCGAAGGAGCTCATGTTGAAAAGTCGTTTCCTCGCATCGGGAGCCGCGGTGTTGCTGGTTGCCTCGCTGGCAGGGTGCAAGAAGGAACAGGCGCCTTCGCCCGATGTGTGGGCGGCGGTGAATGGCCACGAGATTCACCGCGACGAAGTGGAAAAATATTATCGCGGTGCCGCGCAAGCGCAGACTACGCCTCCTTCAGCCGAAGAGCAAATTTCGCTCAAGCTCAACGTGCTCGATGAGCTGGTAAACAACGAGATTCTCCTGCAGCTCGCCCAGAAACAAAATCTCGTCGCGAGCGATGGCGAAGTCGAAGACAAGTTTACCGAAGCGAAAAGCCCCTACACGGAAGATGAATTTCAGCGCCAACTGAAAGAGCGCGGCCTTAGCGTTGACGATTTCAAACAGGATATCCGCCGCACTCTTTCCATCAACAAACTTGTCAATCGCGAAGTAGTTGCGAAAATCAGCATCACGGATCAAGACGTCGCGGATTTCTACAATCAAAATCGCGCTCAATTTAACGTCGCGGAAACTCAATACCGTGTTGCGCAGATCGTCGTCACTCCCCGCAAAGATCCCCAAATTCGCAATCGCAAAAACGACGACGCTACCTGCGATCCCGAAGCCAAACGCAAAATCGCCGCACTGAAACAACAGCTCGATTCCGGCGCGGATTTCGCACAGCTTGCTGGCGATTATTCTGAAGACCCCACTACCGCTGCGACTGGCGGCGACGTCGGCTACATCCCCGAATCCTCGCTCGACAAGACCGACCCAGCGCTGAAGAAGGCCGTACTTGCCCTCAAACCCGGCGAGACTAGCGGCGTCATCCAGCTCCGCGACGGCTATTACATTTTGCGGCTCCAAGCTCGCGAATTGCCAGGACAGCGCAACTTGCAGGATGCCTCCGTCCAACAATCGATTCGCGATACGTTGCGCAACAGGAAAGAACAGCTTATTGAAGGCCGCTTTCCTCACCGTCGCGCGCGAGAGCGCCAGAGTCACAAATTATCTCGCGAAACAAGTGATCGAAACTTCCGGCAAATTGCCGTCCGCAATCACGGCGCCTGCGATGCCTTCAGCCGGTTCTACGACGCCTAAATAATTCCACCCGCAAACTTTAGACAACCACGGCGAGTGTCTCCCCCGCAGTAACCGCAACGCCTTCCTTCACAAACAGTTTCTCAATCGTCCCCGTTTTCGGTGATCGAATTTCATTCTGCATTTTCATCGCTTCCACCACGAGCACTCCTTGCCCAGCTTCCACGTTCGCGCCCTGCTCCACCAGCAGCCGCACGATTTTTCCCGGCATCGGCGCCAAAATTTCCTGCCGGCCCTCCGCCTCAAGTACACCGCCGCGCCTGCCCCGCCACGCGCGCGGATCGGCTACATCAATCACAAATTCGTGCGCGCCGATGTGGACGTGCAGACCGTCGCGTTGCGAATCAATTCGCGCTTCGAACGATCGGCTGCCGATCAAAATCGAGTAAATGCCAGGAGAAATTCTGCGCGTGTCGGCCTCGATTGCGATTCCGTCGTGCACGATTCGAAGTTGTTGTCCTGCGCGCGTGACATCGACATCTAGCTTGGTCGCTTTCGTTCTCGGCGATCCGCTTCGTGGCTCGGAAATGGTGAGCGCGAATTTCACCGGCGCCACCGCTCGGGCGCGCGGTCGCTGAGGTTGCGCCGCTGGCCGGGTACAAGTAACGGCCCGGAGCCCGCGGATTCGCTCAAGATGTTCGCCGCAATATCGTTCCCATTCAAATATTCTGCGAGCGCACCTGCAATCGCCGCATCCTGCGCCGCAGCATCAATTGGCGCGTGAATGCTGCTGGTTCCTGTCGCAGATTGCTTGAGCCAGTCATCAAGCCATCGCGTATAGATTTCGCCGCGCGCAAATTCCGGAGACTCCAGAATTCTGCGAAATAATTCCGTATTTGTTTTAATTCCACCCACGTAATATTCGCCAAGCGCGCGGTGCATCCGCGAAATCGCATCGCCGCGGCTCGCCGCCCACACAATCAGTTTCCCAAGCAGCGGATCGTAATCATTGGGAACGACCCAGCCTTCGTAAACTCCTTCATCGAGCCGTACACCGGGCCCCGAAGGCACGCGCCGCGAAGTAATTTTCCCCGGCGACGGAAAGAAATTATTGTCCGGATCTTCCGCGTAAATCCGGCATTCGATCGCGTGCCCGCGCGGATGAATTTCCTGCCAGTGAAACGGCAGCGGCTCTCCGGCCGCGACATGAATCTGTAGCTTCACCAGATCGATCCCGGTCACGCACTCTGTCACCGGATGTTCCACTTGCAGCCGCGTATTCACTTCCAGAAAATAAAAATTGCGCGCATCGTCCACCAGAAATTCCACCGTGCCCGCGTTGAAATATCCGGCTTCGCGCGCCAGGTTTACCGCGGCCGCTCCCATCTTCCGGCGCAGCGCCGCATCCACCACGGGCGATGGCGCCTCCTCGATCACTTTCTGATGACGCCGCTGCACGGAACATTCGCGTTCGCCCAGCGACACCACGTTCCCAAGCTGATCGCCGAAAATCTGAATCTCGATGTGCCGCGGACGCTCAAGA
>CAVRKW010000006.1:0-132501 GCA_963721845.1 uncultured Acidobacteriota bacterium
GACGGTGATTATCTCGTGCGCTGGATCAGACCGAAAGGGCGTTACGTTGACAATCGGCCTGATGCGCGTCCCACGCTTTGGGTAGTAGACCAAGAAGGTATTCGCCCGATGCAAAGGAATCGCGGTGGCTTTAGCGGGTTCTAGTTTCGTGAACGCCTTAGTTGGCGGCCTCTTGTTGTATGGGCAACGGAATAGGCAGCTCGAACTGTTGCTCGAAACCAAAGTGCTTCGCGATCCTGGCTTCGTATTCCCACCTATCTGTTGAGTCCCTCCGCTATTTCTTGCACCCTTCCAAGATGCCTGCTGAGGGCTATCGTTCCAATTTCATTTAAGAATTGAAACAATTTTTTGGTTCGATCCCCACCCTTGGCTTTATTAGCTCTGAGCAATTCCAAGATTTTCCCGCTGCTTTTCGCAAGTGGAAAATAAATGTGATTTACAGTCAGATACTTGGGCGGCTTCGGCCGCGCTTTTTCTTTTTGGCGTGCTAATATGTGGTGCTGTAGCTAATTCCATTGGAGCAGATATGTCTAAAGGCACCGTGAAGTGGTTCAACTCGCAAAAGGGGTATGGATTTATTCAGCCGCAGGGCGGCGGCAAGGATGTTTTCGTCCACATCTCGGCAGTGGAGCGCGCCGGCCTCAGCAGTCTCAATGAGGGGCAAGTGGTCGAGTACGAGGAGGTTTCGGACAGGGGCAAGACTTCGGCTGGAAATCTCAGGGTTCAGCGCTGAGTGTTGTTTGTTTCTCGCTAACCCAGCACGGTCGCTTCGATGCGTCTGTTGGCTTTCGCATATGCGATTCGCGCCACCGGGTCGGAACCAGTCGGCGCGAGCCATCAGTATGCGATCGGTGAGAGTATGGCGCCTCGTCGATGCCGCCGCCTGAATTGCGCTCTCGAGGCATGTCGGCACCGTCGATTCACGGTGCCGTTGGCTTCGGCGTTTGGGCGGAATTCTTTGATGCGATAGCCCTCGGATCGGCCGTTTTGTGACCTCGGTCACTTCTACGTTCGGGCCGTCCCGATATGGTTGGGTAGTACGTTTGAGCGGTATCCCTATCCCCCGATCCCCCCGCCGCTCGAAAGACAACCGAAAGACCCTGCGGGTGCTTCACCACTCGGAGGGTCTTTTGCTTTGGGGGGACCATAAACAAAAACTCCAGCGCCGACGCGCGCTGGAGTTTCCTTGCCTTAGTCTAGAGGAATAGTCGCGCCCGAAAGGAGAGAGCGCCGACTATCGCTCAGGCTCTGAGCGCGACCATCCGCTCCGACGTACCAGCGGCCACGGCTGAGTCACGGCGGGTTACTTTGGATGACGCGCGTCTATAGGTAGACCAGCGCCAGCGAAGAACGCGGCCCTCCGGAGAAAGGCTCTTACGATCTGCCCATACAATTCTCGAGGAAGAACCAGCGGTCGTCGCCAGCAAGGCCCTTCTTGCGGGCCTCCACCCGGCACGCCTTCAGTTTCGGCTTGTTCTGGCGCCACTTGGCCAACAGGTCGCTCCAGCGCCCCTTTGCTGGTGCCACATTTGAATGGACCGGCACGCTGGCGCCACTATCATTCTGAGCCTGCAATCGCACTACGGGAGCAATGACAAGCAATAATGCCAATGTGGCGATCATGACGATTAGCGCTTGAACCATGAATACAGTACTGGCGCCACGCAGGATGGTCAGCCGGCCACCTGGGTGATTTGGCCCGAAGTTCCGGCGCCATTCTCGATGCAGGAAATGAGATTCGCCACGCGCGCGAAAGAAGTCGCGGAGAAAACCACCAACGGATTCCTGGTCGGCGAAGTCGATTGGAAAACAAAGCCTGGCGTGGGCTGGCGCGCATACAACAGCGCCGCGCTTCTCGATCCGCAAGGCCGCGAAACTTTTCTGTATGATAAAATCCATCTGGTTCCTTTCGCTGAACATGTTCCGCTGAGCAATTGGTTCGCATTCGTTCGCCGCATCACGATCGAAGTGGGCGATTTCGAGCCGGGCACCGAATACAAAGTTGGCACGCTGCCGGACGGTCATCGCTTCGGCGTTTTCATTTGCTACGAAGCGATTTTTCCAAACGAAGTGCGAAATTTTACGCGGGCTGGCGCGGAAGTCCTCGTTACGATTTCAAACGACGGTTGGTTCGGGCGTTCAGCCGCAGCAGCGCAACATCTTGCAATGGCCCGCGTTCGTTCGATCGAAAATCGGCGGTGGCTTTTGCGCTCGACGAATAATGGATACACGGCGGATGTTGATCCATACGGCCGCATCGTCGCGGAATTGCCCACCGACATGCGCGCAACACTCACCGCGCCGTATGCGTATCGAACGGACGAAACGCTGTACGTGAAATTCGGCGAGTGGGTTCCGTGGTTGAGCTTGATTGTGACAATCATCGCTATTTTTCTTACTGCATCGAAGCGGCGCGACATTTCAGCGCCGCAATAGTTGCAAAATAGTTCGCTAGAAAAGAGACGAACCTCGCATGGTTTTGGAAGATCTCGAACACCGCTACGAAGAACTGAGCAAACGCATCTCCCTCGTGCGGAGTTTTCTTTGACGGCGCGAGCCATCGCGCGCGTCTCGCTGAACTTGATGCTCTCGCCTCCGCACCGGAATTCTGGAACAATCAGGAAACCGCGCAGCGCATTCTGAAAGAACGCAAGGCCATCGAGACGCGGCTTTCTTCCGAAGCCAAGCTCACCCGCACCAGCGAAGACATCGAGACGTATTTTAATTTGGCGCACGAAGAAACCAACGCCGCGCAGCGCCAGAGTCTTGTCGACGAAGCGGGCCGCGAACTCGAGACCTCCGAAAAATATGTAAGCGAGTTGGAAACTTCCACGCTGCTCGACGGCGAAAGCGACGCCCTCTACGCGATCATGAGCATCAAGCCCGGCGCGGGCGGCACCGAATCGCAGGACTGGGCTGAAATGCTGCTGCGAATGTATTTGCGCTGGGCGGAAAATCATCATCTTCGCGCCACTGTGCTCGATTCCACTCCCGGTGAAGAAGCGGGAATAAAATCCGCGACCGTTCGTGTCGAAGGCGAAAACGCCTACGGACTTCTTTCTGCAGAGACGGGAGTTCATCGTCTTGTTCGCATCTCTCCTTTCGATCAGGCTGCGCGGCGCCATACTTCTTTTGCTTCCGTATTCGTGATTCCGGAAGTTGATGACACCATCGAAATCGACATCAAGCCCGAAGAAATTCGCATCGATACATTTCGCGCTGGCGGCGCAGGCGGCCAGAACGTAAATAAAGTTGAGACTGCGATCCGCATCACGCACATTCCCACTGGCATCGTGGTGCAGTGCCAAAATGAGCGAAGCCAGCACAAAAACCGCGAACTCGGCATGAAGCTACTGCGTTCGCGCCTCTACGACGCCGAAATCGAAAAGCGCCGCGCCGAGACGAAAAAGCTCGACGAATCGAAACGGGAAATCAGCTTCGGCAGCCAGATACGGTCATACGTGCTGCAGCCGTACCAAATGATCAAAGACCACCGGACAAAATATTCCACCGGCGATGTGAATCGCGTGCTCAACGGCGATCTGGATCCCTTCATTCGCGCCTATCTGCTCTTCAAAAAGACAGGCAAACAAGTGGAGGGTGCGGCCGATTCGGACGAAGAATAGTCCCCATTTAAGCCCTGGAATCGCTGTTTAACCCGCATGTAACGCATTTCGATTCAATGCGTTGACACTCGATTTCGCGGCATGCTACGGTCATAAATTCACATTCGAGCAGCGAAGCATTAAGTTCCGCCGGGAGACGCCGGCGCTAATTTTAAGGAGATCGTTTTGAGTAAGCACAACCGAAGTTTCCTCTTCACCTCGGAATCCGTAACGGAAGGGCACCCCGACAAAATCGCCGATCAGGTTTCCGATGCGGTGCTTGACGCCGTTCTTTCGCAAGACGCGATGGGTCGCGTCGCCTGCGAGACGCTGGTCACCACCGGACTGGTGATGGTCGCCGGCGAAATCACCACCTCCGCGACGCTCGATTATTCTGATATCGCGCGCGACGTAATTCGTGATGTCGGCTACACGCGCGCGAAGTATGGATTCGACGCCGAAACTTGCGCCGTAATTTCCTCGATCAAGCGGCAGTCGCCGGATATTGCGATGGGCGTTGATACCGGCGGAGCCGGCGATCAGGGACTGATGTTCGGTTTCGCGTGCGATGAGACCGACGAACTGATGCCGCTTCCGATCATGCTGGCGCACAAACTTGCTCGCCGGCTTTCCGAAGTTCGCCGCTCGAATGCGGTGGATTTCCTTCGTCCTGATGGAAAATCCCAAGTCACCGTGGAATACGAAGGCACGCGGCCGGTGCGCGTGGATTGCGTGGTGGTTTCCACGCAGCATTCCGACAAAGTTTCCACCGAAGAATTGCGAGATGTGGTTCGCAATCAAGTGATCGATCATGTTGTTCCCGCTTCGCTGATGGATAAGAACACGAAATTTCACATCAATCCCACTGGCCGCTTCGTGGTGGGCGGACCGATGGGAGATGCGGGACTCACCGGCCGCAAAATTATTGTTGATACTTATGGCGGCTACAGCCGCCACGGCGGCGGCGCGCTTTCTGGAAAAGATCCAACCAAAGTGGATCGCTCCGCGTGCTACATGGCGCGTTACGTCGCGAAAAATATCGTCGCATCCGGAATCGCGCATCGCGTGGAAGTGCAGCTTGCATACGCGATCGGCGTTGCCGAACCGGTTTCCGTGATGGCCGATACTTTCGGCACCGGCACGATTCCCGACGAAAAAATCACCGATTTGATTCGTGCGAATTTTCAACTGAACCCTCGAGGAATTATCGAGACATTGAATCTTCGCCGCCCGATCTATCGCCCCACAGCCACGTTTGGCCATTTCGGCCGCAACGAGACTGGCTTCACGTGGGAGCACACGGATCGCGCGGATGCATTGCGCCGCGACGCGGGCTTGAACTCGACCGCGAAAGTGGAAGCCACCGCCCGTCGATAACCGCGACGAAACTGAAAGCGGCGGTGAGCCTTGTTGATTCGGCACACTCGCAAACACTTTTCGCCGGATGGCTGCGTTTCCCGCATAGACTGGCAAGCACCGCCATTGCGGGCGAAAAATTTCTAATCATCGGAAAGACCCTTAAAGGAGCACCAGCTTGTCGACTACCCAGAAACTCGTTGGCGATGTGAAGGATCTCGCGCTGGCAGACGCCGGCAAACGCAGGATCGAATGGGCGAATCAGCAGATGCCCGTGCTGCAATTGATCCGCAAACGATTTATCAAGGAACAGCCGCTGAAGGGAATTCGCATGTCGGCGTGCCTGCACGTCACCAGCGAAACCGCCAATCTTGCGATCACGCTGCGTGATGGCGGCGCCGATGTTGTTTTGTGCGCGTCGAATCCGCTTTCCACTCAGGATGAAGTGGCGGCGAGCCTGGTGCGCGATTACAACATTCCGACTTACGCCATCAAGGGCGAAGACCATCCGACTTACTATTCGCACATCGCGGCCGCGCTCGATCACAAACCGCAAGTCACGATGGATGATGGCGCGGACCTGGTGACGATGCTGCTCACCAAGCGCACGGATCTCGTTGCCAACGTGATTGGCGGCACCGAAGAAACAACCACCGGCGTGATACGCCTTCGCGCGATGGCGAAAGATGGCACGCTGAAATTTCCTGTGATTGCTGTGAACGATGCGCAGACAAAACATTTCTTCGATAATCGTTACGGCACCGGACAATCCACGATTGATGGAATCATTCGCGCGACGAATCTTCTTCTCGCCGGATTGCGAGTGGTCATCGCGGGTTACGGATGGTGCGGCCGCGGCGTTGCGATGCGCGCCAAAGGATTGGGCGCGGACGTAATCGTGACCGAAATTAATTCGGTGCGCGCGATTGAAGCCGTGATGGATGGCTTCCGCGTGATGCCGATGCATGATGCAGCGAAGATCGGCGATATTTTTATCACCGTCACCGGAAACAAAAGCGTGCTGGTGTCCGATCACTTCGACAAAATGAAGGATGGCGCGGTGATGTGCAACTCCGGCCACTTCAACGTGGAAATTGATATTCCCGCGCTGGAAAAAATGGCGAGCAGCTCGCGACCAGCGCGCGCATTCGTGGATGAGTTCGTGATGCGTGATGGCCGCAAGTTGTACTTGCTTGGAGAGGGAAGACTGATCAATCTCGCCGCCGCGGAAGGGCATCCCGCTTCGGTGATGGATATGAGCTTTGCGAACCAGGCGCTTTCCGCGGAGTACATGCTGAAGAACGCGAAGGAACTTGGTCCGCAGGTTTACAGCGTGCCGGAAAACATTGATAAGAACATCGCCAAGCTCAAGCTGGAATCGATGGGCGTGCAGATCGACAAGCTCACGCCGGAGCAGGAGCATTATTTGGCATCGTGGAACGAAGGCACGTAAAACTTTTCTGGAAACAAAAAGCAGTTTGGACGCGCGCGAGAAAATTTCGCGCGCGTCACTTTTTTTGAAGAGTTTGCCAAATAATTCTGATATGGTTTTTGAGAGATGATGCAGGACTGGGCAGAATGGGCTCTGAATACCGCAACGCAGAAGGGCGCCGCGTACGCTGACGTTCGCGTAATGGAATTGCGGCAGCGCGATCTTTCCACAAAAAATGGCCAGGTTGGAAATCTCTCCGAGAGCGATTCGCTGGGACATTGGAGTGCGCGCGCTTGCGAATGGATCGTGGGGATTTGCGGCGACGGATCGGCTGACGCGAGACGGAATTGCGGCTTGCGCCGCCGAAGCTGTTGCGATTGCGAAGGCTTCTTCGCTCGCGAAAATACACAACGTCAACATGGTTTCCGAGCGGGCGTATGTGGATGTGTGGCAAAACCCGTACGTGAAAGATCCGTTTCGCATTTCGCTCACCGCACAAATCGATTTGCTGCTGGCGGCTGACGCTGAGATGCGCAAAGTGAAAGGCGTCACGCTGGCCGAAACTTCCATGCAATTTCGGCGCCTGGAGCAATTTTTCGCGTCGACGATTGGTTCGCGCATTCACCAGACAAAAGTGCAATCCGGCGCGGGAATCGTGGCGACGACTTTTCAGGGCAGCGAAATTCAAAAGCGTTCCTATCCAAATAGTTTTGGCGGGCAGCACATGCTGGCGGGTTACGAATTGATCGAGTCGTTTGATCTTGTTGGCAACGCGCGCCGCGTGGGCGAGGAATCCGTGGCGCTGCACAGTGCAGCGCAATGTCCGGAGGGCACGCGGACGATTATTTTGGAAAGCGGCCAGCTGGGATTGCAGATTCACGAATCGATCGGGCATCCGATCGAATTGGATCGCGTGCTGGGTATGGAAGCGAATTTTGCGGGCATGAGTTTTCTCACACTCGAAAAATTGAATTCGCTGCGCTACGGCTCGGAAATCGTCAACGTGGTGGCCGATGCGCGGCTGGAACATGGCGCGGGGCTCGGAACATTTGGATACGACGACGAAGGCGTGCCCGCGCAATGCACCGACATTATTCGCAACGGACTTTTCACCGGTTACCTTTCGAATCGCGAAACTGCTGCGACGATTGGGCTCGATCGCAGCGGGGGCACGATGCGCGCCGAAAACTGGAATCGCCTGCCGATTATTCGCATGACGAACGTGAGCCTGCATCCGGGCACTTGGAAATACGACGATTTGATCGCCGACACCGACGACGGAATTCTGATGGAGACGAATCGTTCGTGGTCGATCGACGATAAGCGCTACCATTTTCAGTTCTCCACAGAAATCGGCTGGGAGATCAAGGGCGGCAAAAAAACGCGCATGATCAAAAACCCCAGCTACAGCGGCATCACCACAGAATTCTGGAACAGCTGCGACGCAATTTGTTCGCGCGACCACTGGACTTTGTGGGGCACGCCCAACTGTGGCAAAGGGCAGCCACAACAGGTGATGGGCACGGGCCATGGCGCATCGCCATCGCGATTCCGAAACATCCGCGTGGGAGTCGCATTCGCAAAATGAAGCGCACCGCGAAAAAATCGAAATCGCGCGTCGCGTCGGCGTCGAGTATTCGCAAGATCAAAAGCGATGACTCGCGGAAGTCGGTCACCGGCAATTCGCGAGAAGGTTTGTTGAGCGCTAGCGAATTGCGGCGCATCGGCGAGCGCATTTTCAAATTCAGCGACGCGGATGAAACCGAAGTGCAGATTGACGTCACCTCCGATGCGCTGACTCGTTTTGCGAACAACACGATTCACCAGAATGTTGCGGAACAAGCGCTGAGCATTTCCGTGCGCACCGTTTTTGATGGACGCACTGCGCGCGCGACAACAAATCGCACCGACGACGAATCGTTGCGGCGCGTGGTGCAATCCTCTTCGACGATTGCAAAAAGCCAGCCGAAAAATCCGCATTTGCTTGCAATGCCGGGGCCGCAGAAATACACGCGCGTTTCGCGATACTTCGAAAGCACGGCCGGCGCGACTCCGCAAGATCGCGCGAAAGTTGTGGCGCGCATTTGCAAAGATATCGCGCGGCGAAAACAAACCGCGGCTGGAATTTTCTCCACCGGCGCGATGCAATCCGCGATCGCAAATTCGCGCGGACTTTTCGCGAGTTACGAACAGACGCGCTCCGAATTTTCGATCACAATTTTGGAACCCGATTCTTCCGGCTGGCAAAAAGCAAATTCGCCTGACGTGAGCACTCTCAATGCCGAAGGGCTTGCCGCGCGCGCCGCGGAAAAATCTGAAGCATCGCGCAAGCCGCGCGAAATTGAGCCCGGACATCACACCGTAGATTCTGGAGCCGAGCGCCGTGCTCGATATCGTTGGATTTCTTTTTTACGACTTCGCCGCGACGGCCATCGCGGATAAGCGTTCGTGCCTGAATGAGCGCATCGGCAAGCAAGTGATGGGCAGCAACGTCATGCTGTGGGATGACGTGTACCACCCGCTGCAAACCGGCGCGCCGTTTGATGGCGAAGGCATGCCACGCCAAAAAGTTTTGCTGGTGGATGGCGGCGTGCCGCGCAATCTGGTTTATTCGCGCGCCACGGCGAAACAAATGAAAGCGCGCGCCACCGGCCACGGATTTCCTCTGCCGAACGAGTACGGGGAAGCGCCGATGAACCTGGTTTTCGCGGGCGGCGATGCGACGATCGACAAAATGATCGCGTCTACGCAGCGCGGAATTTACGTCACGCGGCTTTGGTACATCCGCGAAGTGGACCCGTACGAAAAAGTGCTGACCGGCATGACGCGCGACGGCACCTTTCTGATCGAGAACGGCAAACTCGCCGGCGGCATCCGCAATTTTCGGTTCAATCAAAGCGTGCTGCAAATGCTTTCGAACGTGGAGATGATGACGCCGTCGGTGCGTGCCGCCGGGGAAGAATCTTTCGAAATGGTAGTGCCGGCGATGAAAGTGCGCGACTTCCATTTTTCGGAAGTGACGAAGTTCTAGGCTGAGCCCATTCGATTTGTGAGAATCCACCGCGCGAGGTCGTGGGCAGGGAATTGGTTCATTTCCGTCCGGTCCTGCCCTCTAAATCATTGAAAACAAGTCACAAAGTCGCGCAACCCAACATAATTCCTGAAAATTGACTTCTGGGGAGAATTCTAGCAGAATTTCGGGGGTTTTTGACGCTGTAAGTCTTTTGTAATGAACACTTACGTTGAATTTAGAGTTAAGTCCTTTAGAATGAACACTTAACTTTTGTAACGCCCTTTTTTGCTTCTTGCTCGGCGTAAGTCCTTTGTTTTCAGCGCGAAATATTATCGGACATCGGATCGTTTTTGGGCTCTCGGCGACCGGAATCCGCGTTCAAAAGACGCCCTAAAATGAAAAATCCGCGCTGGTTGGGCGCGGGATGCGGTTCTCCCCTATTGCGGATAGTCTCATGTTTATGAATCGTTGTCAAGGAAATATTATGGATCTTGCGAATATTTCAGGAACACAGCGGTGCGGGGCTAAACGGCAAAGGCTCTACCAAAGAGACACAGCCCGCCGTCGCCTTCGCGTTTGCGAAGGCTATGGCGGGTTCAGGGCACGGAGAATTTTAGGGTGGACGGGGCTTTTGTTCGCGGATGGCGAAGGCGGACACCGCAGAGACGCAGAGGACGCAGAGAAGCGCGGGAGAGTTCACGTTTCCAGTTTGGTGCTGTCCTGACAGGGCTTCGGAATTGAATGCTGCCGCGATCAGCCCCAAATTGTTTTTGCGGAGCGGGATATGTTACGGATTTGGGGCGGGATAGCGGTAGTGGCCGATGATTTTCCAATTGAAGAGGACGTCTTCCATTTGAGGGCCGCGGCCGATGTTGTGGACAATCATGGGACGCACCGAGGTGGGGGATGTGGTGTCCACCACGATTCCGATGTGAGTTATGTTGCCGCCAAGATTCCAGGCAACTAGATCGCCGGCGGCGTAGTCTTCCGCGCGATTGGTGATGGGTAGCGATTTTCCGCGGCGCGCGAAAAACACCATTAGATTCGGAACGCGGCGGTGGTCGATGTTGGTATCTGTGGCGCCGGGCTTGCCGATGTCGGGATACGCGGCGCGATTTTGCTGCATGTCTTCGTGAACTAGTTTTTGCAGATCGATTCCGACAAAGCGGTAGATGCGGATAATTTCGTCGGTGCAGACGCCGGTGCCTACGGGGACGTCACCGCCGGGATATGGGATGCGGACGTAATCGGAATCGTAGCGAACGGTATGGGTAAGGCGTTCGTGAGCTGCGGCGACGAGACGATTGAGAAATGGCTGCTGAGGAGCGGGGGAAATTGTTTGCGTTGCGGTGAGCAAGACAGAAAGCGCTGCAAAAATCAGGCGGCGGGTTGGCGCTGGTTGGCGGGCAGCCATAGCTGGACGATATGATTTTTGGATTCAGCTGAGGAGTTGCGCGTGGCCGCGCCAAAGAGTTTTTTGAAATGCTGGGCGAGGCCTGTCCGCTTCGCGGCCGAGCCTGGCTCCTACTTGCGTCGCGAAGATGGCGGTAGGTTCGGTTATTGCAGAACCCAGAGGCGGGGCTTTTGCAGGAATCGGAAGCCCGCCAATGACCAAGATTTGTTGGTTGGCCCAACCCACATGACGCGGGCTTTTTCGGCAAACTTTTCGCCGTCTGTGAGTGTGAAGACTTCGACTTCCGAGCCTTCCTTCAACTTAGTTGTGCACAGGCAGCGAAAGCCGTTTGCGCTAACGTTTTCGGAGTAGGTCACTTCTTCGAAAGGTGCTCCCGCAGAATCTTTGCCCTTTAGTTTGAGAGAAACTTTCAAGCGCACGCGCGCTTCGGCGCGGAATTCATTTGGTTTTTTATCGATTACATCCGACAGGCGAGATTTGAGGGCCGCAAAGTCTATTGGTTTCTCGAAATATCCAGATGCGCCCATGCTTCGGCAAAAAGCTTCGTAGCGAGAGGCGGGCTCTCCGCTGATGATGAGGATGGGGATGTTTTGTGTATGGCTAAATGAAACGAGCGTCTGGCAAAGTTCGAATCCCGAAAACTTGGGCATCAACAGGTCGAGGAGGATGCAATCAGGTTTGATCTGTAGGGCCAGCGCCAAAGCTTCTTCGGGCTTGCTGGTATCGGCGATTTCATAGAAGGGCGCGAGCTTTTCTCGAATCATCTTGAGAACGGCTTGGTGGTCATCAATGATAAGAATCTTAGCCATGATTTGATTGCTCGCGTGTTCGATCCAAAGAGCTGCTAGTTCGTTTCCGATTTTTGATCTGCGTCAAGCAGACTTCGCAACTTTTTCAAAAGCGCTGCTCGCGTAAATGGTTTCTGAAGAAGGGCAGCACCCTCGGGGACGAGTCCGGTCTGTGTGCCAAAACTTCCGCTGTAGCCGGAGACGTATAGTGGGATCGCTTCTGGATGCACTGAGGCAATCTTCTCGACCAGCATCGGGCCCGTCATCCCGGGCATCACCACATCTGTGAGGAGCAAGTGGATTGGGCCGGAATGTTTTCGGGCGATATCCACAGCGTGCTCGCCATTATCGGCTTCCAGAACCGTGTAGCCACCTTGCTCGAGCAGATTGCGGGTCAATTTGCGGACCGATGGTTCATCCTCCACGAGCAAAACGGTTTCGGTGGCCCGGATGAATTCTGGCGCCGGCTCGAGCGGCTGGATGCGCTGCTCGGGGGTGTCGATGCGTGGGAGATAGATTTTGAAGACAGATCCCTGGCCGAGTTCGCTGTAAACCCAGACGAAGCCGCCACTCTGTTTGACGACGCCGTAGACGGTGGCGAGCCCAAGGCCAGTGCCTTTGCCAAGCTCCTTCGTGGTAAAGAACGGCTCGAAAATGCGCGCCTTCGTTTCGGGACTCATGCCCGCACCATCGTCGGTGACGGTGAGAGAGACATATCGGCCCGGCGCGCACGTGGGATGGTGAAACGCATAGTCCTCGTCGAGTAACTCGTTGGCGGTTTCGATGACTAGCTTGCCGCCCTGCGGCATAGCATCGCGGGCATTCACGGCAAGATTCATGATGATCTGTTCGATCTGCCCCGGATCGGCTTTCACGGAACCCAAAGCCGAGTGCAGAGAAGTGCGAAGCTCGACATCTTCGCCGATCAGGCGGCGAAGCATTTTTTCGATTTCGGCGACAGAAGTATTCAGATTGAGGATTCTTGGCTCGAGCACTTGCTGGCGGCTGAACGCAAGAAGTTGGCGCGTCAACGAGGCTGCGCGCTCGCCGGCTCTCTTGATTTCTTCGCACTGCTGGCGCATCTGAACGTCTGTATTTGTGCGTTCAAGAAGAATCTCGCTGTAGCCAATGATGACGCTCAACATGTTGTTGAAATCGTGGGCGACGCCGCCAGCCAGACGGCCTACAGCTTCCATTTTTTGAGATTGGCGAAACATCTCTTCCATCTGTTTGGTGTCGGTGATATTGCGACCGATCGCGGACGCACCGATGATTCTCCCAGCGCTATCGCGGACGGGAGAAATGGTGAGAGCGATGCGAATTTGTTTGCCGTCTTTTTTCACGCGGACGGATTCATAGTGTTCCACGCCCTCGCCCCGCGTTACTTTTTCCAAGAGAGTAGGAATTTCGTCGCGCTGACCCGGAGGGCAGAGCATGGCGATTGGTTTTCCGATGGCTTCGGCGGCGGAGTACCCGTACATCCGCTCGGCGCCGCGATTCCAACTCTGGATGATTCCGTCGAGCGTTTTGCTGATGATGGCGTCGTCTGAAGATTCAACGATGGCGGCAAGTCGGCGAAGTTTGTCCTCCATTTTTTTGCGGCCGGAGATATCGCGCGCGATACCGAAAACGCCAGAAAAATTTCCATCGCGATCTTTCAACGCACCGGTGCTCAGGAGAACGGGCAGATCGCTTCCGTCTTTACAGCGCTGCAGACATTCCCCTGTCCATCCGCCGGCGAGTGTCTTCGCGTCAATCTCTTCAAGAATCTTCGCTGAATTATTCGGGGATAGGATGAATTGAAAGTTTTGTCCTATTACTTCCCGTTCTGTGTACCCGAGCGCGCGCAACCATGCGTCATTGGCGAAGCTGATGTTTCCATTGGTGTCGCCCATCGCGATGAATTCAGAGGAGTTTTCAACGGCTTGGGAGAGCAGAGAAATTCGCTCGTCGGCTCGCTTGCGTTCGCCGATATCTTGCGCGGTACCAATTACGCGGTTGACGTTTCCGAATTCATCGATCAGCGACCTGCCAACTATCGATATCACTCTGATCGTTCCGTCCGGAAGCACGATCCGAAATTCCGCGGAGTCCTGGTTCTTTTCGTCGACAATTCGTCGCAGCGCTGCTTCGACGGACGGGAGATCCTGAGGGTGAACCATGGCGGTCCAATCTTGATATGGCAGCGGAACGACGGGCCGGGCGCCAGTGATTTCAAACATCATGTGATCCCAGATAAATTCGTTGCTGACGACGTTCCACTGCCAAACGCCCATCTTCACAACCGAAGTGGCGAGCGACAGGCGCTCCGCGAGCGATGAAAGTTTTGTCTCAGTCCGCTTGCGATCCGAGATGTCCAATTTGATCGCGATGAAGTGGGTCGCCGCGTCTGTCAGATCGCGGACGGGGGTGATGGTCATCTCTTCGTCGTAAAGTGTGCCGTCTTTGCGACGGTTGATGAGTTCTCCGCGCCAGATATTTCCGGCGAGAATCGTTTGCCACATTTCCTTATATATCGCTGGAGGGTTGAGACCGGATTTGAGGACGCGAGTGGTCTGCCCGAGGACTTCTTCGTTCGTAAATCCCGTGAGGCGCTCGAAAGCTGAGTTGACCCAGATGATGTTTCCCGTGTGGTCGGTGATTACGACAGCGTTGGCCGTGGCTTCGAGCGCTGTGGCCTGTAGGTCGGGGAGACTGAGAACACGGCGGGGCTTGATTGCAGTTCGAGCGAGAATTTGCTTATTCGGCATGTTTTCCTACAGCGGTAGCTGCGTTCGGCGGAACCGGTCGTTGCAGATCGTAAGTGCGAAGCGCGCGCTTTCTCCCGACCGGTATTAATTCGCCATCAAAACCAAATTAGTGCAACAGGTGATAATTCAATATGAGGGACGTCTGCGGCGTCCAATAGTTTTAGTATCGTCCGGAACTTCGTTCGATGGTGCAGGATTATTGGACTGTTTCCTGTCGCGCATCAGGCGCGGAGGAGTAGTTGATGGAGCGACAATCGCGGAATCGCAGAGACGTGCGCGATTTTCAGATCTACGTGAATACGGCGTCGTGAGCCGCTTTTTCCTACAACCTGATCCAGCACCATTCTTTGGAGTACGGAACTCGGCTCATTCTGTATCCGGATTTTTGGGCGGTGACGACGGTGTCGCTCCAATTAAATCCGCAGCCGTTTTTCGGATCGAAGAGGCCCGGCTCTTCGGAGAAACACATGCCGCGTTGCAAGACGGTGTAATCGCCGAGTGCGAGATACGGCGGCTGATGTCCTTCAGAGCCTTCGCCGTGAGCGGGGCGATGATAAATGTAATCCTGCACGCCATTTTCCACCTGATATTTATGAATCGCGTAGGCGACGCTGGAACAAGTAGAGCCTTCCTTTTGCAAATCCACTTGCATGTCGCAGCAATGCGCGCTGACTTCCCACAACTTGCGCATGTGCGGATCGAAATCACCGTTCGAATCCGCCAGAATGAACATGCGATAGTTTTCGCCGCCATATCCGCCGATGAGTCCGACGCCTTCGATCTGCAGAGCCATGTTGCGCGCGATTCGGCTGTAAAGCGGCTGATTGGGATGCGGATACGCGGTGAGTGGACCGACGCGAGCTTGCAGCGAAATTTCGCTGGAGACTCCGTGATGCGGCGCACCGTTGTTGAGGTGAAGATCGGAATAGAGGATGTCGTTGATCCAGAGCGTGGCCGCGACGCCGACTTCATAATCGGTGACGTCTGTGCCGTGAGTGAGAACATAATCGCGCGCGAACGCGTGAGCGCGATCGAAATAAACGTAGGCGCGGCGCCAGAGGGCCAATTCTTCGGGAGTTTTTACTTCGCGCATCTTGATCAAGATGCTGCTGACGTTGACCCATTCCACGCCGGGAAGAATGGCTTTAGCCTTCGCAAGTTCTTCGGGATAAAGTTCGCCATCAATTCCGATTTTCTTTCCCTGCACTCCATGTTTCTTGATTCCTTCGAGCATGAATTGAAACAGGTCGACGGTTTTCCCCTGGACAACTTTTCCTTCCTGTGGGAAAGCGCCTTCGGCGTGCATGTAATCGAAATACATCCAGCCGCCGCCAAACCACCAACTGCGCACGAGATCGCGATCGAGAGCGGGATAGAGATACCAGGGATCGGCATCATCTTTGTTCATGTAAGTCGCTTCAGGGCGTTCGGTGGTTGTGTGCCAGTAGCCCGTCAAATAAATTGTGTTGAGCGGGTCGCGCACCAAAAATGCTTCGATACCTTGCTGAGAAAGTGTGTCTTTGAATCGCGCGACGGTGCGTTTGTTCCATTCAAGCGGAAGGCGGTCGTCGCTTGTGGGCTGCGGCGGGCCTTCTTCACCGGGCTTCGGGCCGAGCAAGAGTTTTTCGCTCGAACCTGACGACTGAGCCTTCAAAATCTCAGTGAGAGATTTCACGTTGGAATGCTGCGCGCCGGATTGCATGGCGGCGACTTTGTCGATCCGAGACAAAAGGCCGCTGCCGAGTAACGCCATGCCGCCGTTTTTAAGCAGGTCGCGACGATTCTGTGCCACGGTTCCTCCAGTAAGATCTAGATGAGGCCGCTGATGTGAATTTGCGCTTTCACGGTTTTTTTACGATGAGAGAGCGCCATAAAATTTCCAGCTTGGTTGATGATCGCGAGTGAGCGGCGTTTTTGCAATTGCCGCGCGCACCATTTCGATTGGAATATTCGATTCCAGAAAAATGGAATCGTGGAACACGCGGTTCGTCATTTTGCCTCCGCCGACAATTTCGGCGTGCAGCGAATGGAATTGAAGCGCGCCGAGCATGTATGCGCACTGGTAGATTGGTTCGTAAGAGCCGTTGAACGAGCGGCGAACTTCGCCTTCTGCGTTGGCGCGTTCGTGGCCCACGCGATCGACCAGGAAATCGACGCACTGCTGAGCCGTCCATTTTCCCAGGTGAAAACTCAGCGAGAAGATGATGCGCGCGCAACGATGCATGCGCCAGAAGAGAACGCCGATGCGCTGCTCGGGCGTACGATCGTAGCCGAGATCCCACATCAACATTTCCCAATAGAAGGCCATGCCTTCGGTCCAGAAGGCGGTGCTGAAGGAGCGGCGGTAGGTCCGGTAGCGCTCCTCCATGTAGAACTGCATGTGATGCCCGGGGATGAGCTCGTGAAAAACGGTTCCGCGCGAAAAATAAATATTATTGCCGCGCATGCTTTCCAGGCGTTCTTCGTTGGTCATCGAGCTTGCAGGAGATGAAACCTGAATCGTTTCGCCGCCGGTGAAAAATGGATTCACCAATTGCATTTGCGGAGTCATGGCCTCTTCCCACCAATCTTCTTTGCACATTGGGGGGATGGTGACAAGGTCGTGCGCTTCAATAAACTCGAGCGCCTCTTTCTGCTGATCGCGAACGAGACTAATCATTTTGCCGGGAGCGACATAATCGTTCTTTACTTTCTCGAGGGCTTTTTTCCATTCGTCGCCGAATCCCAGTTCTTTCGAAGCGCGGAGCATTTCGTTATCGCACCATGCGAATTCTTTGTTCGCGATGGTGACGAGATCTTCGGGAGTGTAGGCGACCATGTTGTAACGGAGAGATTCGATCAAAACGTCGCGGCCTGCGGGACCGACGCCGGTGAGATCTCCGGCCACGGCTGGCGGAGCAAATCCGCCGAAGCCCGAAAGCGGCGGCCACCGAAACGTCCGCCCGATTCCGCGGACTCTTCCGGAGGAGTGATGCCCGCGGCTTTCAGAAGCGCACGCATATGCGCGTCAAGCGCCGCATCCGCTTGCTTGAAGAGAGAATTGCACCACCACGCGAACTCTGGATCGTAAAGGTCGTAGAAATCGAACCAGTACCGCAGTGTGCCGCGCAATTCTTGAATTCGCGTGGCTGCGCGAGCGAGGACTGTGGGTGTAGGTTTCGGATCCGGCGCGTCGGAGGTGGATTTTGTAATTTGCGCGGACAGTTTTTCCAAGGTTGCGGCCGTTTTTTGCGGATTAATAGTTTCCATTCGGCGGCGAGTTTCTTCGAGATCGAAGATGGCGGCTTGATATGGGACGAGCGGCGCGATTTCCTGATTCTGGGAATCGTCTTTGGCGAGTTCCTTTTGACTGTGCTGAATGTGGTTGCGGAAGAGCACGTAATCGACGCGGCCGCTTTGGCTGAGCGCGTCGAATTTTGTGGCGTCGAGCAGATGCAATTGCTGTTCGTAGAACGCTTTGAATTTTGCGAGGCGTGTCGCGGAGCCGTTTTGCGAATACACGCGATCGATAATCCTCAAATCCACTTCGTAGCGTTCGATCATGGGGCGCAGTTCGCTGGTGCCGATATCAAAGGGAGTACCGTCGGCCGCGTGTTCGCATGCGCATGATGATGCGGAATTCGCCGGAGCCGCGATTTTTGGCGCGGCGGCGAGAACATTTACTGCTGGCAAGGCTGCGGCACCGAAGACGAGCGAGTCCGCCTTGGAGCAATTTGCGGCGGTCTGGGTGAATCGTCGACATGTCACACCTCTTCTGGTTTTTCGAGTAAAAGAGCGTCATGGATTCGCGCGCGTATCTAATCGCGAACCGCGATGCGCGGTACATCAAAAAAACTTAAATTTGAAACGTGGTGCGGGCGGCAAGTCCGAGAGGGTAGCAGAGCGGGGCGTTACTACCAGCGCTAGTGGGATTTCCAGGCGCGGCCGGACGCAAGATGCCCGATTTCGTTCACCTCAAGCCTTGAACCTTGAGCCACGCTGCGAGGAGTTCGGGCCAAACTTTGAGGACTGGATCATTTTCCGCGAGACCCACGCCGTGATCTCCCTTTTGAAAAATGTGCAGTTCGGAAGAAACTCCCGCCTTTTGTAACGCGAGATAAAACAACACACTATTTTCGGCAGAGACTACCTTATCTTCCGATGTATGAAACAAAAAAGTTGGCGGAGTCTCCTTCGTGACTTGCGTTTCGTTGGAGAGCAGCGCAATCAGCGTGGGATCGGGATGTTCTCCCAATAGATTCCCGCGTGAGCCGAGATGCGCGTAGGGCTCAGTTAAAGTGATCACCGGGTAGGCGAGGATCATGAAATCGGGGCGCGAACTTTGGCGTTCGATTGGATCGGCGGCGTCGACTTTCCCCGCGTCGAAATGAGTCCCAGTGGTGGAAGCGAGATGGCCCCCCGCAGAAAATCCCCAGATGCCGATGCGGTCTGCGCGGAAACCATATTCCTTCGCGCGCAATCGCACAAAACGAATTGCGCGCTGCGCATCGCCGAGTTCGATTGGATGATGATATTTCGGGCCGAGCCTGTATTTCAGAACGAATGCTGAGATGCCATATCGATTCAGCCATTTGGCAACATCTGTGCCTTCTTTTTCGAACGACAATCCTGTGTAGCTTCCGCCCGGACAGATTATGACGGCCGTAGGAACTTTCTCGGCGCCCGCAACAACAAAAGGCGTGAGCGAGGGTTTGTCTGTGTCGTCTGTGCCAAGCGCTCCCGGCGCGCCATCGGGCCACAACAATATGGGCTGCGAAGCGTTTGCTTGCGCGCGCGCAGGCTGGCTGGTGAGTAGAAATGTGGTTGCGAATAGGAAGGTGAGGAGTATTGATCTGCGCATCGAAGCGGAGAATACCACGATCCCTCAGCGCGGGCAGATGTCCTCGCTTCTGCCGCAGTTTCCTACACCTCGTTTATCTCGTGACTGAACTCGGTGGCGGCGCAGGAAGCTGTCGCCCGCGATGAAACAGCGATAGGTCATCGCTCATGAAATAAATCGTAATCGCCGCGAACATAAGCACCAAGCCCAACCAGAATCGCCAGTCCGTGTGGGCGCGTTTCCAATAGGGAGCGGAATCGTGCCGAATATGTTCGCCATCCACTGCGTCGTGATTCGGGTGCTTGTGCTCCGAAGGGCTCATGCGATGCCTGCTTTCTTGATCGCATGTTTGATGCAGTGGTGGCACGGTCAGGAGCCGGAATTATGAGCTCGGCTTCTCAAAACTGGCTCAAGACTCGAACATCCAGTCCAAGACAAAAAAAGGGCCGCGGATGCACGGCCCCTGGAAAACCAGCGAACGTCCAGCTTATTGCTTGTCGTATGTGGACGCCGCGTGGGTCTTCATTCCCTTAGCGTCTGTGCCGTCCGTCGTTACGGTGCGGGTCTTACCATCAGCTGAGACCACTACACGCGTTGTTGACGTAACCTTGCCGGCTTTCTTGCTGGTGATCGAAAGGGTGTGAGCATTCACCATTTTGTACGAGCGCATATCTGCGGCGGAATCGCCTGTCACCGGATATTCCTTGCCGTCATACTTTCCGGTCCATTCCACGTGCAGCGGCGAGCCGTCGGCGTTCGTTCCTTCAATCGTCACTTTGATGCTGTCGCCCTCCGCGGTATAGATGACCGTGGAGTTTTTCGAGAGGCCTGCGCCAATCTTCGACTTCGCTTCATTCAACTTCCATGTGCCGATAAACGCGTCGCCCGCGGCGTAGCAAACTGCCACGGCGGCGAACAGCGCGACAGCCGTCAATACAAGAGTCTTTCTTTTCATGTGATCTCCGATGTTAGATTTTGGGCCGACTTCGAGGTTGGCGGGGATTGTATACGCATTCGAGCGAGAATGCGCGGTAAGTGCTATTTTTTCGCTGGAGCGGCTACACGCAGCCGCGTAGCAGAACCGGTACGGTCATGACGCGCACACTTTTTGAGGCAATCTCGCTGGCGCACAATTGCCAAAGGGCAATCTGCTCGTGCGTGATGGAACGGGTCTACCTGGTGAAAAGAAATCGAAGCTAATCTCCGAATGCCGGCCCCGGCAGCGCGCCACCCAAATCCGCATCGGGCTTCGCGAAAAAACTGCGAAGTCGCTCACGAAGTTTCAGCCGTCCGCGGAAAAGCCGCGTGCGCACGGTCTGCGGAGTCAATCCAAGCTGCTCCGCGGTTTCTTCCGTGCGACAAATTCTCCACATCGCGCAGCAAACAAACACTGCGCAGCGATGGATCAAGCTCTGAAATCGCCTGCGCAATAATTCGGCGCTTTTCCACGCGCGCATAAATCTGCTCGGGATTTTCTTTCTTGGAGCGCGGCTCCGGGTGCGCGCCTTCGGCATCCGCAGGACCCATATCTTCCCACGCGAATACTTGCGAATCGCGCCGCCGTCGCAACAAACTCACGGATTCGTTCGCGGCAATTTGCGTGATCCATGCGGCGAAGCGGAAGCCGTCGCGAAATTGATCGAAATGCGCGAACGCCTTCATCAGCGTTTGCTGGCGTACATCCTCGGCGTCTGCCGAGTTGCCCGTGATTCGCAGCGCCACGCGATAAATAGTGGCGTCAAAGCTGGAAGTGAGATCGGCAAAGGCCTCGCGATTACCAGCCCTTGCCAGGCTGAGTAACACCGGATCGTTTCCACGCGGTTGTATGTAGGCGGTTGCCATATCGTTGGATATGGAATGGCACGGGGAGTGCCACACTGGGCGGCTGTAACTGTCTGAAAATGCTATGCTTATTTCCGTAGTGCCAGAGGTAGTGGATTGGGCACTGACCGATATTGAAGAAGGGCGTCCCATTATCGGTCAGCGTCGCAAAATGGTGACGGTTGCGGAATTCGATAGCGCCTCCCCGCATTTATGAGGTAAGAGCACCTAATGTGGAACATCGCGCATCGCGGAGCATCCGGCCAAGCGCCCGAAAACACGCTTGCTGCGTTCCGCCGCGCAGCGGAAATTGGCGTGCGGCACATCGAAACTGACCTCCGCATCACCAAAGATGGCCGCGTGGTGGCGATGCACGACGCGTCTCTGCTGCGGACAACCGGCCTGCCGATGCGCGTAAGCAGCAAAACTCTGCGACGAAATTCGAAAATTGAGCGCAGGAAAATGGTTCGCTCCGCGCGGCCGGAAATTCCGGCGCGAACGTGTGCCAACTTTGCAGGAGATTTTGCGATTCGGCGGCGCGCAGCGCGTGACATTTTATTTGGAGCTGAAGACCTTGCCGGGTCGCGGGCTTGAGGAAGCGGTGGTAAGCGCGATTCAGTCCGCGAAAGCTACCCGGCGGGTGATTGTGATTTCGTTCCACGATGCGCCCTGCGTACAGTGCGCGAGCTCGATCCGTCGATTCCGATTGGCTTGCTCGATAGGGAAGTGCTGCGTGAAGTGATTCTGCACGCGCTTGCCATCGGGGCGGGGCAGGTTCTGGTGCGCGCCGAGCGAGTAACTCCGAAATTGATCGGCGAAATTCGCGAAGGCGGATTGAAAGCCATCGCATGGACCGTGAATGATCCCAAGCGCATGCGCGAGCTTATTCGCGCGGGCATCGACGGAATCATTACGGATTACCCTGAGCGCCTGGAAAGCGTGATCGCAGAAATTGAAACGGTGGCGCGGCCGCGCAAGCGTTAGGCCCGCGACGGGCTGATCGTCAGTGGCCGCGGCAGCGCGATACAGCGCCACAAATTGCGTGAGCGTCAATTCTTCCGCGCGCGCGCCCGCGGGTATCAGCGCCGCGCCGAGCAGCTCCGGAATATCGCCAGCCGGCAGCGTCACTCGCCGCAAAATAATTCTTCAAATTATTCGCCAGCGTTTTTCTTTTTTGCGCGAAGCATCCGTGAATGAAACTCAGAAATTTCTGCGCGATCGGCCCCTGTGAATTCCGCGCGAAATTCATTTCCGCAGACGGTCCGGGAAATTTCATTTCCACCAGAGCCGACGAAACTTTTGGCCGCGGCCGAAACGCGCCAGGCGGAATCTTCAGCAAAATTTTGGGATGCGAAAATAATTGCGACGCCACACTCAGATATCCGTAGTCACGCCGCGATGGCTTGGATACCACGCGCTCCGCGACTTCGAGCTGCATCACCACATGCGCAGAAGCGATGCGATCGGCAAACGCATACAATAAATGCAGGATCGGCGAAGTGATGTAATACGGAAGATTTCCATACACGCGCCAGTGCACGCCATCCGCGAAAATTGAATCAAGTGGAAATTTCAGAATGTCGGCTTCCACCACTTCCACATTCGGCCACGCAGCCGCCCGAGCGCGAAGTTGCGGCGCAAGTTTCGGATCAAGCTCGATCGCCACAACACGCGCCGCGTGTTCGGCAAGGTGCTCCGTCATTTCGCCGTGCCCCGGCCCAATCTCCAGCCATTTCTCCGCCGGATGCGCGCCCAACAATTTCGCGATGCGAGCACGCCACGCCGCAGACGCGAGAAAATTTTGCCCAAGTCGCTGGCCTGCCATTGCGCCAGTGTAACAGGCAGCGCTCCGGCAACTCTTCCGCCGCGCGAGCTTGACGCCGCTCCGAGCCTCCGTTACCGTTTCCTCCCGAAATACATGCGAATTCTTTTCGTGGCATCGGAAGGCCTCCCGTTTTCAAAAACTGGCGGGCTCGCGGATGTAGTGGAAGCGCTGCCGAAAGCGCTCGTCGAAGCAGGACACGAAGTCGCCATCGTTCTGCCGCGCTACCGCAACACAAAAGCCGCCACGATCGTTGTACCCAGCCTCACAATTCCAGCAGGCAGCGCGCTGCGGTTTCCTGCGATCGCAGACGGCACCATCGTCAATGGCGTCCGTTATTTTTTCGTCGACGATCCCGAATTTTTCGATCGCGATCGAACTCTACGGAGAAATGGGCCGCGATTATGCCGATAACGGCGCGCGCTTCGGCGAATTCAGCCGCGCCGCAATCGAAATCGCAAAAAATGTTTGGCCCGCCGACGTAATTCATTGCCACGATTGGCAAACAGCTCTGGTCCCCGTGCTCCTCAAAACCGTTTACGAACCCGATCCGCTTCTCCGCGGAGTGCCGGTGGTTTTTACGATTCACAATATGGGCTATCACGGCCTGTTTCCGCGCACCGAACTTGCGGAACTCGGTTTGCCCGAGACTCTTTTCCGCATGGACGCGCTCGAATTCTACGGCAAGGTAAATTTTCTGAAGGGCGGCCTGATTTATTCGGATTACCTCACCACCGTGAGCCGAAAGTACGCCGAAGAAATTCAAACCGCCGATTACGGTTACGGTCTCGATGGAGTAGTTCGAAATCGCGCGCTCAAGATTGAGCGGAATTCTGAATGGCGTCGACTATTCCATCTGGAATCCGGAAATCGATTCGCTGATCGCCGCGCGCTATTCCGCAAAAGATCTCACGCGGCAAGAAAGCCTGCAAGCGGGATCTGCTCGATCAATTCAAGCTCGACTCCGCAAATCTTCAGCGCCCAGTGATAGGCATCGTCTCCCGATTCGCGGATCAAAAAGGTTTCGATTTGATCGCGCAAATCGCCGGCGAACTCGTAAAGGAAAATGTATCCATCGTCGCCCTCGGAACCGGCGAACCGAAGTACGAAAATTTCTTCCGCGAAATGGCTGGAAAATATCCGAAACAATTCGGCGTGAAAATCGCCTACGACAATACTCTCGCCCACAAAATCGAAGCCGGCGCCGACATGTTCCTGATGCCTTCCCGCTACGAGCCCTGTGGCTTAAACCAGATTTACAGCCTGAAATACGGTACTGTTCCTATCGTGCGAGCCACCGGCGGTCTGGACGACACCATCGAGAATTACGATCCGGCCAGCGGCCGCGGCACCGGTTTCAAATTCGTTCCCTACGAACCGGCCGCGCTCCTCGCCTGCATTCGCAAGGCGCTCGAAACATTCAAAGTGGTTCCCGCGTGGCAAAAGCTCCAGATCAACGGGATGGCCAAGGATTTCTCCTGGCGTGCCTCGGCGGCCGAGTACGCCAAGCTGTACGACGTAGCCAGAAAATCTCGAAACTTTCATCTCCAATCTTCATCCAATCAACCTAAAGTACAGAACGATCCCAAAGCCCCGGTAATTGCCGCGGCAGCTATCCGACGAAAGGATTCAAATGGCTGAAAATGTCGCGAGCGTAAGTGACAGCAATTTTCAAGCGGAAGTGATCGAAGCAAGCAAGACCCAGCCGGTCATGGTCGATTTCTGGGCGGAGTGGTGCGGCCCCTGCCGCGCATTGGCCCCAACCGTCGCTCAGCTCGCCACGCAATACGCGGGCAAGCTCAAAGTCGTCAAGATGAATGTCGACGAGAATATGAATTTCCCCGGCCAATTTAATATCCGCGGAATTCCCACGCTGCTGGTGTTTAAGGATGGCGCGGTCGCAGAGCAGATCGTCGGCGCCGTCCCCAAAGAAAATATCGAAAAAGTTTTGCAGCGGCACATCACCGCCTAAATTGGCAGCGAGAGTGGCGACGAAATCCGATAAACCGCGCTGCCACTGGGCTAAATCCGAGTCCATGATCGTGTATCACGATCGCGAATGGGGCGTGCCTCTTCACGATGATCGCGCCCTGTTCGAATTTCTAATTTTGGAAGGCCATCAGGCAGGCCTCAGCTGGGAAACAGTTCTGCGCAAACGCGATGCCTATCGCGTAGCGTTTGACGGATTCGATCCCGCCCGCGTCGCCAAGTACGACCGCAAAAAAATTGGCAAGCTGCTCACCGATGCGCGCCTCATCCGCAATCGCCTGAAAATGGATTCCGCCGTCACCAACGCGCAAGCATTTCTCGCCGTGCAAAAAGAATTCGGCACCTTCAACAAATTCATCTGGCAATTCGTCGGCGGCAAGCCGCGCCAGAATCGCTGGAATTCCGCTTCCTATCCGCCCGCCACCACTCCCGAATCAGACGCCATGAGCAAAGAGCTAAAGCGCCGCGGCTTCCGCTTCATCGGTTCCACCATCTGCTACGCCTTCATGCAAGCCACCGGCATGGTCAACGACCACAACACCACCTGCTTCCGCCACGCTCCGCTCGCCAAGACCAAGAAATAAATACCCACAAGTTGCTTCGCCTCTGTAGCGCCAGGCTTCAGCCTGGCAGCCTCTATCTTTGCCGTTGCCGTTGCCGTCTGCCGTTGCCTTTGTCGTTGCCTCTGCCTTTTCTGTCCCAAGGCCTAAAGGGTATCGGGACGCAAAAAACGCCGGCCCGTCTCGCGGGCCACCTCTTGCGGAGCCCGATGTGCCCCCCGGGACTTAGCCGCATTACTGCCTCCAATTCTGTTTGACCCTAAGGCACGTACTCAGGTAGATTCTACCCGCTCTCCCCAATAGAAACCCGTCCCACGGAGCCACTATGTCTCGATCCGTCCTGCGCACAATTCTCCTTTGCTCCGCCATCCTCGGCGCCTCGTCACAAGCAGCGCAGGCCCAGAATAATCCGCCCCCGAAAGCGGGCAATATCACCATAACCTGCGCCACTGCGTTGCCAATCAGCGCGGATGGCAAGGCAGCACTTGACGACGCCATGAAGTCTTATCGAGCCAGACAAGATCAATCTGCGATCGACACGTATAAGGGACTGATCGCGAAGAATACCGACACCGCTTACGCGTACGCCGGGCTCGCGCGCATCTATTTCCGCCAGGGCAACACCACTGAGGCGTATAGCGCTGCCAAGAGCGCAACGGCTGCCGCGCCGAATTCAATTCCTGCTCAAGTAATTTTGGGCGAGATGTACTATCGCCAGGGAAAATTGCCCGACGCCGAACGCGCCTTTCTCACCGCGTGCGGACACGATGCTCAGGCATTGATGGGGCTCGCGCGAATATATGAGGTCACCGCCAATTACGCTCGGGCAAATGACGCGATCAAATCCGCGCGGCAACTCGCGCCCGACGATCCGGACGTTCGATGGGCGTGGCGATACGGAAGCGGGAACCAGGCACGGCGTCCGCCTCGCGACCTCCAGTTTGTATCAACGCCTTCCGCTAGCGGCCCAGGCGGTGACGAAGGTGGATCAGTCTCTGCAACACTGACCCCTTCGGATTCTAATGAACAACCGTGTCGCCTCGTTTCAAAAGTTTCCAGCGCGCAAGTGGGGATGGAGATGGTGGTCGGCGACTCCCCCGGAAGAGACGGCCGCGCGGCGGGATATCTGCTCGCCATAAAACTCGACGGAGTGCAGGCGAAGCTTGAGATAGACACCGGCTCGCCCGGAATTGTCGTCAGTAAAAAAATTGGTGAGCGCGCTGGTATCAAGCCGATCGAACACAAACAAATTTACGGCATCGGCGACAAGGGCGGCATTGATTCTTACATTGGCCGCGTAAATTCATTGAAGGTGGGTGACGTCGAATTTCAGAACTGTTACGTCACGGTCTCGGACCGCAAATTGCCCACTTCCGGAAGCGATGGACTCATCGGTCCAATTGTTTTCGAGGATTTCCTGGTGGATCTGAATTTTCCCGACGCTAAATTCAAGCTCAGCCCTCTGCCACCCATCCCTGAATCGTCAGGCGCTAAACCATCTAGCGAAACTAACCGGGACGGTGGGCTTCCGGATCACAACCGTTACGTTGCCCCTGAGATGAAAACCTACACTCCTGTCTATCGTTTCGGTCCCGATCTGCTTGTTCCGACCACCATCAATTCTTCCCCCGCAGAACTTTTTTCGCTCGACACGGGATCATTTGACGACATCATCAGCCCATCTGCGGCTCGCGAGGTCACTCACGTCGCCAGCGATAGCAGCGTCATCGTAAAAGGTTTGAGCGGTACAGTGAATAAGGTTGCCAATGCCGATCGATTACCATTCAATTTGGACATCTCAAGCAATATCGCACCGATACGGTCACTCTCGATCTAAGCGCCATCAGCCACGGGTTGGACACTGAAGTCTCTGGCATCCTCGGATTTGGAATGCTGCGTATGATCGATATCAAAATCGATTACCGGGATGCGCTCGGTAGATTTCGCTTTCAACCCAAATCGAATCCATTAGCGCCGTCAAAATTCAGCCCCAATACCACCTAGCGACAAGGCTGGAGTCTACGCGCCGTAGTCTACGCTCGCCTGCGAAGCAGGCAGGCCTCGCCCAGGTCCCGCCCCGGCCATGCTTGGGTTCGTCTCCGCGTGTCCGCTCCAATCGTTCGGCGCACCCTAGGCTGCGCCACCGAAAAAAGCCCATGAGGTAGGCCGTGGTTCCGCTCCCCACTCCACGTCCAGGCTTTTCCGGAGCGCCGGAGGCGCGACGCCAAACGTCAGCACAGGCCGGCAGGCCTGGGTATCCTCGCGAGAAATCTCCGGAGCCCCGTAGGGGCGGCACTAAAAACCCCGGTTAACCCCCGCTCGCGAACGCAGCGGCACATGCCTAAACGACTCGAGTCATGGTAATACTAGTACTATTTTCTTATATTTATTTCTTGACATCATTTTCGAAATTTGAGACAATACGCCCGGAGTGCAACCCCTGCGTTCTGACCCGGAAATCACGTTAAACGGCCGATATACACTCAATCAGTCCCAAAACGGGAAGAACTCCGACCCCACTTGTCTGCAGTTGCTGCCTTTTGCCAAACGACTGATGAAGGCAAAGGCCGTTTTCGCCGTCACTTTTTTGGCGTAACTATAACGAAATCATGCATTTAGCGAAAAAGAAGCGTTTTCGGGAGGGGGTGAGGGGTACAGACCGTGGTAGGGACCGGGCGCATCCCTGATAAAACACACCACGAGCATTTGCGACCCTGCGAACTCCTAGCTGGAAAGCGAGGGACACAAAGGTCATGAAGGGATCGCCCGCACTCCCGTACACGCAGGTTCACTCCTTGCGTTTCGCGCATTGCGCCGAGTAGGATGTTTTGCCGCGCTTCCCGCGCATTTTGATTCCTTCAGCTTTGTACGACGCGGAAAGAGTGTGCGGCTGGATCGAGCCGCTTAAGAGAGGTCATGGCGAACGCAAAAGCAATAGTTGTGGTTGGCGCTCAATGGGGAGACGAAGGCAAGGGCAAGGTGGTGGATTACCTCGCTCGCTCTTTCGACTACACCGCGCGTTTTGCCGGCGGCCACAACGCCGGTCACACCGTAATCCACGGCACGCAGCGTTTCGTGCTGCAATTGATTCCGTGCGGAATTCTTCGCCCCGGAAAACAAGCGGTGATCGGAAGCGGCGCCGTGATTGACCCCGCGGCCCTTCTCGCGGAAATTGACACGTTGAAATCGGCGGGCATCGAGACCGCGGGACGACTGCACATCAGCAATCGCGCCCATCTGATTTTTCCGTATCACCGGCAAATGGATAAGGCTGCCGAATCGGCGCGAGGCTCCGGAAAAATCGGCACCACTGCGCGCGGAATCGGCCCCGCGTACGAAGACAAGATGTCGCGCAGCGGTTTGCGCGTTTGCGATCTGATGGATGCGGATGTCTTTCGCACGCGGCTCGCGCGCGTGATCGCCGAAAAAAATGCAATCTGCCGCGCCTCTTATGGAGTGGAACTCGAAAGCGCCGGCCTCGTCGAAGAATCGCTCCGACAGGCCGAGCGTTTGCGCCCCTACGTTACAGATACTGCCGAGCTGCTCAATCATGCGCTCGATGAAGGCCGCAGCGTGCTCTTCGAAGGTGCGCAGGGAACGATGCTAGATATCGACCACGGCACGTATCCGTTTGTCACGTCATCAAGCGCTACATCAGGCGGCGCAGCCACTGGTTGCGGCGTTTCTCCAATGCGCTTTACGGGAGTGGTTGGCGTCACAAAAGCCTACACCACCCGCGTAGGCGGTGGTCCATTTCCAACCGAAATGCCCGATCTCGAGGCGGAAGAAGTTCGCAGCCGCGGAAACGAATATGGCGCAGTCACAGGACGCCCGCGCCGATGCGGTTGGCTTGATCTGGTGATGCTGCGCTACGCGGTGATGATCAACGGAATTAATTCGTTGATCGTCACCAAGCTTGACGTTTTCGATACGCAGCGCGAAATTCAAATTTGCACCGGATACAGATACAAGGAACACGGTGCTGCGCGAAATGCCCGCGGAAGTAAATGTTTTTGCGGCAATCGAGCCGGTGTATCGCACGCGTATCGGGTTGGCAGAGCGCCACGGATTGCGTTCGCGACGCGAATAAACTTCCCAACCGCCGCGAAAGATTATTTGAAATATCTCGGCGATTTTCTTGGCGCTGAAGTTGGAATGGTTTCCACCGGGCCGGAACGCGATGCAACGATCGTCTGTTCCGGAACGAAGCTCGAATCTTGGCTCGCGAGTTAGCGGATTTTTCCGCAGCAAATGGTTTCCTTCGAAGAAGCCCGGCGAAAGGTAATTGAAATTGTCTCCGCACTGCGTCCAGCAGATTCGTAGCGGCGCTGTGCCGTTGGCGGATGCACTAGGAAGAGTGCTTGCCGCTCCGATTCACGCCGATCGCGATTATCCGCCGTTCGACCGCGCAACTCGCGATGGTTACGCGCTCCGCGCCGCGGATTTACAAGCAAATGGCGGCAACGCTTTCACTGATCGGCGAGATTCGAGCAGGACAAGAATTTACCGGCGCAATCGGAAAAGGTGAATGCGTTCAGATCATGACCGGCGCGGCAGTTCCGCCGAGCGCCGATGCAGTAGTGATGATCGAATACACGCGCACCGAAAATCGCGACGGTCAAACGACGATCATCGTTAATCGCGGCGCCGAAGCGGGACAAAACATCGTTCGGCGCGGACGAGAAGCGCAGGCTAGACAACTTTTACTCGCGGCGGGTGCAAGGCTTGGTTATTCAGAAGTGGCACTGTGTGGACAGGTGGGGCAAACGAATCCCATTGTCAGCGCGAAGCCGCGCATCGCTATTCTTTCCACCGGCGATGAAGTCGTAAGCGCGGACGCTACACCGGGGCCGCTGCAGATTCGCAACGGAAATAGTATTTCTCTCGCCGCGCAAGTGAAATTGGCTGGCGGCGAGCCAGTTATTTTGGGAAACGCTCCCGATGATTCTGCCGCGTTGAAGAGCGCGATCACTGAGGGTTTGAAATCGGATGCGTTGGTTATTTCCGGAGGCGTCTCGGCAGGGAAGTACGATCTGGTCGAAAAAGTGCTCGCGGATCTCGGCGCGGAATTGCATTTCGATGCTGTTGCGATCCGCCCCGGCAGGCCCGCTGTTTTCGGAGTCTGCAAAGGCAAACCGGTTTTTGGATTGCCTGGGAATCCGGTCTCGACGATGGTGACCTTCGAACTTTTTCTGTTGCCCGCGCTGGATATTTTGAGCGGTGGCGCTGTGCGACCACTGCCGTTGCTGCGCGCGAAATTGGCCGCGCCGATGGTTCAGAAATCTGCGCTCACGCATTTCTTGCCGGCAAAATTGGAATGGCTCGAGGGCGAAACCGGCGACCCAACGGTGCGCGAAATTCCCTGGCATGGCTCGGGAGATATTGTCGCGATGGCGGAAGCAAATTGCTTTGTGGTGGTACCGCAAGCGAAACTCGAATGGCGTGCAGGCGAATGGATCGGAGTGCTTCCGCGCCGCGGTTCGCTCTAGGAAATTACACGATGGCTGAGCTGAGTCACTACCGAAAAGGCGGCAAGATCGCAATGGTAGACGTGTCCGCCAAGGACACCACAACTCGCACTGCGGTAGCCCACGGCTTCGTAAAAATTACAAAGGCGGCGTTGGCAAAAATCCGCAAACTCGATTCGCCCAAGGGGAATCCCCTCGAAATCGCGCGAATTGCTGGGATTTCGGCGGCAAAGCGTACGGCCGAGTGGATACCTCTTTGTCATCCCCTGTACCTCGGTCACATTGATGTGGACGCGCGGCTGTGCAATGCTGGCGTTGAGATCACATCACGCGTCTCCGCGACGGCCCAGACGGGCGTAGAGATGGAAGCGCTGGTAGCAGTGTCCGCTGCCGCGCTCACCGTATACGACATGTGCAAAGCTCTCGATAAAGGCATGGAAATTCAGGACATCTATTTGGTGGAGAAGCGCGGCGGCAAGAGCGGCGATTTTTTCCGCGCTGGCAGCGCTGCGAGCAAATCCGCGAAATCCAGCGGCCGCGGCAAACGAAATCGTAAGGCGGGAAAATAATTCGTGTCGGCGCAAAAGACCATGCACGTGCTTGTAGTGGACGATAATCCGCTGGTGCGCCAAATTATTGTCGAAGGACTTGGATCGCTCGGTGAAATTATTCCGGCGAGCGATGGCGCCGACGCTCTTTTGAAAGCGATTGATGCGCCTCCGGATTTGATCATCACTGATTATCGAATGCCGGGGCTTGACGGTCGCCAACTTTTCGAAAAATTGCGCGGCCGCGAACAGACCAGAAATATTCCGTTTATGTTTATGGCGGGACGCGGCGACATCGAAGAAAAATTACGTCCGATGATTGAAGGTGTGGAAGATTTTATTCCCAAGCCATTTTTTGTGCGCGACGTTTTGCGCCGCGCAAAAGTAATTGTCGATCGCGTGCGCCTCGAACGATTGCAACAAAAAGCGGCGCGCCCCGGAGTAATTCAAGGACGCCTGGAAGAATTGGGAATCGCGGATCTAATGCAGTCACTCGAAATGGGGCAGAAATCCTGCCGCCTTACCGTGCACCACGGAAATGAAACGAGCGAAATGTTTTTTTCTGGCGGGCAATGCCGCCACGCGAAACTCGGAAAAATTGAAGGAGAAGACGCCGTGTATCCTGTAATTCACTGGACCGATGGTGATTTCGAAATTGATTTCGGCGCGTCGTCTGAACAAAACACAATCAGCCGCTCCACCACTGGCCTGTTGATGGAATCGATGCGCCTGATGGACGAATCAAATTCCGAAGTGAAGAGTTAATTTACCGCGATGCGCGTCGCGATTGTAACCGTGAGCGATTCGGCCGCGAGCGGCGCACGCGCGGATCGCAGCGGCCCTGCCGTTCGCGAGCGATGCGCGCAACTCGGCTGGCAAATCGCGAGCGAAGAAATTCTCTCCGATGATCAAATGAAATTGACGGAGCGATTAGCACATCTCGCGGATTCCGGCGGCGCAGATTTAATTTTGACAACAGGCGGCACAGGACTCGGCCCGCGCGACACTACTCCGGAAGCGACAGCAAATATTTGCGAAAAACTTGTGCCCGGACTTTCAGAATTAATGCGTGAGCGCGGCATGAAATCCACAATTCGCGCCGTACTTTCTCGCGCTGTTTGCGGCGTGCGAAGCAACACACTGATTGTGAATTTACCGGGCAGTCCAAAAGGTGCGGTGGAATCGCTTGACGCCATCGCAGAATTATTGCCGCACGCAGCAGAAGTTCTTCGCGGCGCGCGCCACGACTGACTACCACTTGAATGCGCTTAATCGCAGCGTAACGCGATGATCGGATCCGCTCGAACCGCGCGGCGCGCGGGAATATAGCAAGCGGCGAGAGCGACTGCGAGAAGTAGAATCGCCACGCTTGCAAACGTCAGGGGATCCGTGGCACGCACACCATAAAGGAGGCCGGCCATCAATCGGGACACAATCAGCGCTCCGATGAGTCCAACCGCGGAGCCCGTAATTGCGAGACCAAATCCTTGTCGCAGTACCATGCTCACAATATTTCCGGATTGCGCGCCGAGCGCCACGCGAATTCCGATTTCGTGGGTGCGCTCGCTGACCATGTACGAAATCACGCCGTAAATTCCAATTCCGGCGAGCAGTAGAGCTGTAATCGCAAACAGCGCGACCATCTCCATCGAGAATCGGCGTTCGGCCAGCGACGCTGAGACGGTCTGCTCGAGCGTCTCCGCGCGAAACACGGGAATTGTAAGGTCAACGATCTGCACTTGTTGGCGGACCTGACTTTCGATCGTGCTCACGTCGATGCGGCCACGCAAGAAAATGGCGAGGTGTTTCGTGCCGCGCTGGTAGAGATTCACGTAAAGTTCGGGAATCTGCGCGTTCTCCAGTGATTCCGCTCGGGCGTTGGCGACGATTCCAACGACGGTCATCGACTGCGATTTTTTCAGCGTCAATCGCAAGTGCTTGCCGATGGGATTTTCGTTAGGCCAATACGTGCGCGCCATCGCTTCATTTATCACAGCCACCGGCGGCGCGTTCTCATCGTCGAATTCTGTGAACACCCGGCCGCGCAAAATTGTCATGCCGGTCAAGTGAAAATAATCCGGGGTGACGAAGCAATCGTCGACGAGCGGCGCCTGACCCAGATCTTTCTCACGTCCTTCGATCACGATCGGGTCCGGAGGGTTTTGATTGTTGCGATCATGCGCCAATGGAATCGCGGCGAGATCACCAAACGCGGCGTCTTCCACGCCGGGCAAATTTCGCACGCGCTGCAGTACTTCGCGGAAGAATCGCGCCATCTGCTGGTTCGTGTGATACACGTCGAGGTTCGGATTATTCGGATAAGGCAATCGCGTCCGCACGGTGATCACGCTTTCGGTAGTGAATCCGAGGGGCGCGTTCAGCAAATCCCAAAAACTTCGCAGGAGGAGTCCAGCGCAAATCATCAGCACGAGCGAGAGAGCAAACTCCGTCACTACGAGCACACGCCGCGTCCGTGCCTGTGCAGCAGAGCCGGTTGATCCGCGCCCCTCTTGTTTTAGAGAGTGAATCAAATCTACTCGGCCAGCTTGCAACGCGGGAGCGAGACCGAAAATTGCGCCTGCGACGACGGACGCACCGAGCGCGAAAAGCAACACGCTCCAATTCATGGAGATTTCGTTCAACCTGGGCAGTGTGGCGGGGACAGCGCGCAGCAGAGCGCCCTTCAGCAGAAAGAGAATCGCGAGCCCAACTACTCCGCCGGCGAAGGAAAGCAGCACGCTCTCGGTGAGAAGTTGTCGAACCAATCTGCCGCGTGCCGCGCCGAGCGCAAGTCTTACCGCCATCTCGCGTCCGCGTGCGGTTGCTCGCGCCAAAAGCAAATTGGCGATGTTCACGCAGCCGATCAGCAGAACCAGTGCTACGGCGCCTAGCAACAAGATCAAAGATGTGCGGACGTTTCCCACTACACTCTCTTGTAGTGGAATTAATCGGATCGTCCATCCGCTCTGCGATGGATAATCCGCAGGAAATTGTTTTTTCAGCGATGCGGAAAGCGCGTCGAGTTGGCTCTGCGCTTGCGCAATCGTCAACTTTGGATTGAGCCGTGCGATCGCCGTTGGTAGATTTCGTCCGTTGCGCGGCGGCTGATCTAAAAGCGGCGCACCATAAAAACTGGTCGGGACCCAAACTTCCGAGGTTCGCTCTTGCGAAGATCGTCCCGGCACTTGAAAACCCGGCGGCATCACACCGACGACTTCGTACAAATCGGTGTCGAGGCGGAGATTTTTTCCTAAAATCGCAGGGTCTCGTCCGAACAAACGTTTCCACATTCCGTCGCTGATCACCGCTTCGGGAAGAATTCCGGGCGAGTGATCGGCAACGGGAAATGTTCGGCCGATCTCGGGCTTCACGCCCAAGATTTCAAAAAAGTTCGGAGCGACAATCATTAGGCTCACGCGCGTGGGTTGCGATGCGCCAGTTAAGTTGTTGTCGTCGAACCAGGTGGGGGAAACATTTTCGAAAATTCCGAAATGTTGCAGATCGAGCCATTCCGGCTGGGAAAATCCAACATCCTGCGAACCCATTCCCGGAAAATCGGCTTGCACGCGCACAAGCTGTTCGGGTTTCGGAAACGGAAGGGGATGTAGCAGCGTGGCATCTACGACGCTGAAGATTGCTGTGGTCGCGCCGATTCCGAGCGCAATCGTCATCACAGCGATCGCGGTAACGCCCGGCGATTTCCGGAGTACACGGAACGCGTATCGAATATCCTGCGCAAGACTTTCGAGCCAGGTGAAAAGATCCGCTTCTCGCGCACTCTCTTTCATCGCGGTCGGATTGCCGAATCGCAATCGCGCATCGCGGCGCGCGTCCGCCAAGTTCATTCCTGCTGCGAGGTTTTCGCGCTCGCGCATGTCGATGTGCGCGCGCAATTCTTCGTCGAGTTCGCTCGCGAGGGCATTTTTGCGCCACAGATTTCGCAACCGATTCATTAAGGACATTTGCGAACTCCTTAAAACCGCGACCGGGGGCTTACCCCTAGACAGCTATAGGAGTATACGCCCGGCCAGTAGAAATGTTACGCCGACATCTGCGGCTGCGAGGGGCTTTCGACAGCTGATTTGACTTGTTTGACTCGCATGATAGGATTTCATCGAGCTGACGGGCGAGCGAAGCCCGATCAACGCTATGCCACGAGAATACATACCGGTATTTATTTTTGCTGCGCTGGCGGCGGCGTTTCCCGCGGTGACGATTCTTTTGTTCAAGTTGATTCGTCCGACGTCGACTAGTTATTGGCGCGAAGTTGAAACCTTATGAGTGCGGGATTCCGGCGGAGAGCGACGCGCGGGCGCGGTATTCGGTGCGATTTTATATTGTGGCGATTTTGTTTGTGATTTTCGACGTGGAAACAATTTTTCTTTTTCCGTGGGCGATTAATTTCGCGCACTCGCATCGCGCAGCAGGACTCACAACGGGTCCCGATTATTTGGCTCCTTTGAGCCTGTTGATCAGCATGTTCACGTTTCTGGGAATCCTGGTGCTTGGGTATGTGTGGCTGTACCGCAAGCGCGCGCTGGATTGGGTGTAATTTTCTTGTGGGCGGGGCAAGCCCCGCTGCTCCGAAGTCTAAAAATTACCTTCCAAAGAATATGTGGAGGCGGTGGGGATCCCAAGCATCGCCGAGGCGGAGTGGGCTAGGCCTGCCTGCTTCGCAGGCGAGCCTAGCCCCTACGAAATTGGTTCGTTTCGGACCGGTCTGCGGGCGTGGCGCGCAAGCATCGCCGGGGCGGGACCTGGGCGAGGACTCTGCGCTCCGCGCCCAGCCCCGCCCCTACAAATTCTCTCGCGAGCTTGCTGAATTTTTCCTCTGAAAAAAGCGTGAATTAATTTCGGAAAGCGTTGACTGGGTTTTCCGCCGTGTGTTAGAACCTAACGTTCGTCCGGTTGCGCTTTCGCTGCGCGTGTGCCCGGCGACGGTAAGATTCACCAGAGAACATGGCCAACGACCCCGAAGAAAAACAGCCATCGAAACCCGGTGAGAATCCGGCGGATAAGGCGCCGGAGAAACAGCCGCCGCCGCAGCCAGACAATTCGGCGGAAGCGGCGAGTTCCGAAGCGCGCAAGATCGCCGCTGCTGAAACGGGAGTCACAGACGTAGGGTCGGTGCCACACCCGGCTGAAGAAAACGCCCGCGCCGCCGCAGGAGATCAGGCAAAACAAACAGAAAAATCTGCGGAACAGACATCCGGCGTACCCGCGATGCCCCCGGCGCCGAAGCCTGCCGCACCTGCAGCCGCTGCGCCGCCAAAACCTGCCGCGCCTGCGGCTCCGGCTGCTGCGAAACCTGCACCGCCTGCGGGAGCGGCGGGAGCGGCCGCGCCACCGAAGCCTGCTGCGCCGCCGAAGGAAGCTCCGCCAAAACCGGAGCCGCTGGATAATCCGCTGGTGCAGCGATTCAAGAAAAAATTTGGCGACGGGATTCTGGAAGCGTGGATCGATCGCAAGCAAGCGATTCTGGTGGTGGAAACCGCGCAGGCTGGCGGAGATTTCGGAATTTGCGCGCGACAGCGAGCAATTTGATTTTCTGGCGGATCACACTGCGGTGGACTGGCCGAAACGCGAAAAGCGATTCGATGTGGTGCTGAATCTTTATTCGATCAAGAAAAATGAACGGCTGCGAATTAAAGCGCACGCTGCGGAGAACGAACTTGTTCCGTCGGTGAGCGGAGTGTGGGTCACTGCGAATTGGATGGAGCGGGAAGTTTTCGACATGTTCGGAATTATTTTTTCCGGACATCCGAACTTGAAGCGAATTCTTTTGCCGGACGAGTGGCAGGGATTTCCGTTGCGCAAGGATTACGACATTTTGACACAAGATACGGCGTGGATTCGCGAGAATCTGGGAATCGAAAGCGGCCAATAGCGAAATGGCGGATTACACCACACCGGAATTTACAAATCGTCGAGACGACGGTTCTCGGCGCGGACGAGCTAATCATCAATATGGGTCCGCAGCATCCGTCGACACACGGCGTGCTGCGCGTGAAGCTGAAGCTCGACGGCGAAAAAATTGTCGATTCGGAATGCATCATCGGATATTTGCACCGCGGCGTGGAAAAAATCGCGGAGCATCGCACCTACCAGCAATTCGCTCCGTACGTGGACCGCATGGATTACGTGGCCGCGGTTTCGAATGGACTGGGTTACTGCGAGGCAGTCGAAAAATTGATGGGTGTGGAAGCGCCGCCGCGGGCGCGCGTGATTCGCACAATTCTTACGGAGCTGCAGCGGATCGCGTCGCATCTGGTGTGGCTGGGAACGCATGCGCTGGATATCGGCGCGCTGACGCCGATTTTTTATTGTTTTCGCGAGCGCGAAGAAATTCTGAAAATTTTCGAAAAATATTGCGGCGCGCGGCTGACCACGCACGCATTTCGCATCGGCGGGTTGCAGTACGAGGCGTACGATACTCTCGAGCACGATACCGAACGATTCTGCAAAGATTTCGCGACAGAAAGTGGACGAGTACGAAACGCTGCTCACGGAAAATCGCATCTGGGTGGGCCGCACGAAAAATATTGGAGTTCTTACCGCGCGAACAAGCGATTGCGCTGGGCGCCAGCGGTCCGGTGATTCGCGCGAGTGGCATCAAGTGGGACATTCGCAAGTCGGCGCCGTACGCCGCGTACGATCAATACGAATTCGAAATTCCCACCGGGAAAAATGGCGATACGTTTGATCGCTACATGGTGCGCATGGAAGAGATGCGCCAATCCGCGCAGATTTGTTTGCAGGCGATTCAGAATATTCCGACCGGGCCGATCATGGCGCGCATCGGAAAAGTTTTGAAGCCGCCACCGGGCGAGGTATATCACGCGATTGAAGCGCCGAAAGGCGAGCTGGGCTATTACATCGTGAGCGATGGAACGACGCAGCCGTATCGCGTGAGGATTCGTCCGCCATCGTTTATTAATTTGCAGGCGTTTGACACGATGGTGAAGGGGCATTTGGTGGCGGATGTGGTGGCGATCATTGGGACTTTGGATATTGTGCTGGGGGAAGTGGATCGATAGAGGCGGGGAGGTAGGGAAGCAAAGAGGCAAGGAAGCAGGGAAGGCAGGGAAGCAGGGAAATTCGGAGTAAGAAGAAGAAATTGATATGATTCAGCAGCTCATAGAATTTTTCAAGCCGCACATCGTGCCGCTGATTTGCGCGGTGGCGATCGTTGCCGTCCTGCCGTTGCTGGCGGGATATGTGGTGCTGCTTGAACGCAAAGTGATGGCCGACATGCAGGCGCGGCTGGGGCCGATGCGTGTGGGTCCGCACGGATTGCTGCAGCCGATTGCGGACGCTGTGAAGCTGCTGCTCAAGGAAGACATTATTCCCGGAAAGCGCGGACAAATGGCTTTTCTGGTTTGCGCCGTTGCTTTCGGTGACTGCGGCGATGCTCGCGCTTGCGGTGGTGCCGATCGGGCCGTGGTTTCAAATCGCGGATCTCAATGTTGGGCTTTTGTTTTTGCTGGGCGTCGGCTCATGGGAATTTACGGAATTGTGCTGGGCGGGTGGGCCTCGAACAGCCACTACTCGCTGCTGGGAGCGCTGCGCAGCGCGGCGCAACTGGTGAGCTACGAAACCGCGGCGGGAATGGCGATGGTGAGCGGAGTGATGTTTGGCGGCGCGCTGAGCACGCGCGGCATTGGTGGATGCGCAGGCGCAAAGCCACGTGTGGTTTATTTTTCTCGCGCCGGTGGGATTTTTTCTGTACTTGATCGCGTCAATCGCGGAAACGAATCGCGCGCCATTTGATATGCCTGAAGCGGAATCGGAATTGGTGGCCGGCTACATGACGGAGTACAGCGGATTTCGCTGGGCGCTTTATTTTCTGGCGGAATACACGAACATGATCGTGGTGGCGTCAATCGCGACGACGCTATTTCTGGGCGGATGGCTGCGGCCGTTTGCAAGTACGCACGCGGCGGATTTTCTGGATTACGTTCCGATGCTGCTGATGCTGCTGGTTGCGGGATATTCGCTGTATCGCGCGCCGAAGCAGCCGGTGGCCGTGCAGAAAATGGTGATGGTTGGCGATCGCGGGATTGTGCGTGCTGCTCGCGGTGGCGCTGGCTGCGCCGCTATTTGCGCCTGCGGGCAGCGTGGTCGCGTCGATGAAACCCGGATTGCACGGAGCGTTTTGGTTTTTGTTCAAGGTAGCGATTTATTTGTACGTGTTTCTTGTGGCTGCGGTTTACGTTTCCGCGGTACCGGTTTGATCAGCTGATGGCACTGGGCTGGCATTTGCTGATTCCGGTTTCGATTATCAATGTGCTGGGAGTGGGTGTCGCGATTTATTTGCATCGCCCCGAAGAAGCAGGCGGCAAAGGATGGCCGCTGGCACCCGCGCTGCTACTGACGATTGTGGTGACGATTCTGGTGGCTGGATGGCTGGCGAAAAAGAACGACATTCACGAAGCGGCACCGGTTGGAGACAATTCGTGAGGCGCGCGAATGCTTGATGTGGGTCTCTTTTATTTTTTCGCCGGGCTCGCGGTGATTTCCGCGATCCTGGTGGTGACGCGCCGCAACGCGGTGCATAGCGCGATATTTCTGGTGACCGCGCTGCTGGCGACGGCTGGAATTTTTCTGCAACTGCACGCGGAATTTCTTTTTATCGTGCAGGTGATTCTGTACGTCGGCGGAATCATGGTGCTGTTTATTTTCGTGATCATGCTGGTGAATCTGGATGTGTCTGTGCGGCAGATGCGATTCAACCGGATGTGGGTGGTGGGATTGCTGCTGGCGCTGGCGCTTGGGCGCGCAGGTTTACATGGTGTTTCAGTACGCGCGAAATGGAGGCGCTTCATTTTTTACGATGACGCCGCCGGACGTGTCGCAACTGGAGCCGAATACGGAACTTGTGGGCCGCGCGCTGTTTTCGGATTACATGCTGCCGTTTGAAATCGCGTCGATTTTGCTGCTGGTGTCGATGATTGGCGCGGTGGTGATGGCCAAGAAAAAGGTATAGACGGGGAAAATGCTCTCGGTAAATCACTATCTGGTGCTGAGCCTGGCGCTGTTCACGATCGGCGTGATCGGAGTGCTGACGCGCCGCAACGTGATCATCATTTTGATGAGCATCGAGCTGATTTTGAATGCGGTGAACATCAATCTGGTGGCGTTTTCGCGGGTGTATGGGTCGGTGGCGGGGCAGGCGTTCGCGATTTTTATTATTACGGATGCGGCGGCAGAGGCGGCGGTGGGGCTGGGAATCATCATCGCGTTTTTCCGCAATCGCGAAACGGTGCTCGCGGACGAAATGGATTTGCTGAAGTGGTAGCGCGAAGTGTAGCCACTCCGGTGGAGACGATTTGACGACGCACGGCTATTTTCTCGATCACATCTGGCTGATCCCGCTGTTTCCGGCGATCGGCGCGGCAATCATGCTGCTCTTCGGCAAGAAATTGCCGAATGCAGTGGTCAACGTGGTGTGCGTCGGCAGCGTGGGAGTTTCGTTTATTTATGCGCTGAGCGCCGTGTGGGGATTGACTCAACTGCCGCCGGAATCGCGGCTCCATATCAAGTACTTCGTGTTCGATTGGATTCCGGTCGGATGGATTCACACGTCCGCGGGGCAATTAGTTCACTGGGATGTGCCGTGGGCATTGATGCTGGACCCGCTGAATTCCGTGATGGTTCTTGTGGTCACGGGAGTGGGACTGCTGATCCACATTTATTCCACCGGATACATGGCGCACGAAGGCGGCTACTACCGATTCTTCGGCTACCTGAATCTTTTTATGTTTTCGATGCTCACGCTGATTCTCGCGAACAACATGCTGCTGATGTTCGTGGGATGGGAAGGCGTGGGGCTTTGTAGCTACCTGCTGATCGGATTTTATTTCCTGCGGAAGTCGGCGGGGGACGCGGGGAAAAAAGCGTTCATCGTCAATCGAGTGGGCGATGCGGGTTTTGTGCTGGGACTTTTTCTGGTGCTGGCTACTCTTGGAACAATTAATTTCGCCGAGATTCCTGGCGCGATTACCGCAGGACATTTCCACGTAGGCTCGCCGGTGATGACGCTGATCGCGCTGCTGCTGTTTTTTGGCGCCACCGGAAAATCTGCGCAGATTCCGCTGTACGTCTGGTTGCCGGACGCGATGGAAGGCCCTACGCCCGTTAGCGCGCTGATCCATGCGGCGACGATGGTCACCGCGGGCGTGTACATGATCGTGCGGATGAACGCGATTTTCCAACTCGCGCCGCATGCGATGGATGTGATCGCTTTCATCGGTGCGGGCACCGCAATTTTCGCGGCGACGATGGCGCTGGTGCAGAACGATATTAAAAAAGTTTTGGCGTACTCGACGATCAGTCAGCTCGGATACATGTTTCTCGCGCTGGGCGTAGGCGCGTTTACCGCGGGCATCTTCCATTTGATGACGCATGCGTTTTTCAAAGCGCTGCTCTTCCTTGGATCGGGCAGCGTGATTCACGCGCTTTCGGGCGAGCAAGACATGCGGAAGATGGGTGGGCTGTGGAACAAGATTCCGATGACTTCGCGAACATTTTTGGTGGCAACTTGCGCGATCGCGGGATTGCCGCCGCTGGCGGGATTTTTCAGCAAAGACGCGATTTTGGGCGCGACATTTAAGCGCGGCGCTTCGCTGTGGGTGATCGGCTGGATCACCGCGGGAATGACGGCGTTTTATATGTTTCGGCTGGTGGCGAAAACTTTCTGGGGCGCGTCGCGCGTGGATCACGACGTGGAGCACCACATCCACGAATCGCCGAGCTCGATGACAATTCCGCTCATTTTGCTCGCGGTGCTTTCGATTATTGGCGGATGGATTGGCTGGCCAAAGGCGCTCGGCGGCAGCGATCGCTTCAGCGATTTTCTGGACCCGGTGATTTATCACGCGGTGGAAGTTCCCGGCGCGGGCGAAGGCTGCGGAAGGGCACGCGATTGAATATTTGCTGATGGCCGCGTCTGTGCTTATCGCGCTTACTCGGAATCTGGCTCGCGATACGGTGGTTCCTGAAGCGGCCCGAAGTTCCTGAGCGGATCGCGGCGAAATATCCCGGGCTGTATCGCGTTGCTGTGCCGGAAATATTACGTGGACGAAATTTACGACGCGCTTTTCGTCAATCGCACAAAAGATTTGGGGATCGCGCTGGGCGCGTTCGATCGCAACGTGATTGACGGGCTGGGCGTGAACGGCGCGGGATGGCTTACGCGGCTTGATTTCGAATATTTCCGCGGCGTGGGACAAGTGGGTCGTAGACGGCCTTGTGAATCTGAGCGCGTGGATCGTGCGCGCCGCCGGCGGAGCGATGCGTTATTTGCAGACGGGACTTTTTTCGACGTACGCAATCATGATCGTGATGGGTGTGATCGCGCTGTTGAGCTACTACCTGCACCTGATTCGCACTCCGGTGCACTGAAGGCGAGGCGTAAGAGATGGGGTTCTTTCACAATCACGTGCTCAGCATTATTTTGCTGACGCCGCTTGCCGGGGCGCTGCTCGCGCTGCTTGTGCCGCGCGAGTTCGATAATTTCCATCGGATCTGGGGAAACATATTTGGCATCCTCGGAATCATTGTTGCGCTGCCGCTGCTGTGGTGGTTTCAGCCCGATTCGCTGCAGAAATATCAATTCACGGAAAGTTTCGATTGGATTCCGAGCATTGGCGCGAAATATACGCTGGGGATAGACGGCATCAGCTTCGTGCTGATTTTGCTGACGGTTTTACTGGGAGCGATTTCGATTCTATCGGCGTGGAGCGCGATTAAGCCGCGCAAAAAAGAATTTTACATTTTGTTTTTGATTTTGCAGACGGGGATGCTGGGCGTTTTCATGTCGCTGGATTTTTTCCTGTTTTATGTTTTCTGGGAAATCACGCTGGTGCCGATGTATTTCCTGATCGGAGTGTGGGGCAGCGACCGGCGATTGTACGCGGCGATTAAATTTTTCCTGTATACGCTGGCTGGCTCGGTGCTGATGCTGCTGGCGATTCTGGGAATGTATTTCAAATATCACGAGATGACGGGCGTTTACACGTTTGACGTGCAGGCGCTGACGGCGGCGACTTCGACGTTCCCGTATGCGCTGCAGACGTGGCTCTTCTGGGGACTTTTCTTCGCGTTCGCGATCAAGGTGCCGATGTTTCCGTTTCACACATGGCTTCCGGATGCGCACACAGAGGCTCCGACAGCTGGCTCGGTAATTCTGGCCGGCGTGCTGCTGAAAATGGGCGCGTATGGATTTATGAGATTTTCGATTCCGATGCTGCCTGCGGCTACGCGCGGAGCTGTGTGGATTGTTGGCGGGCTTTCGATCATTGGAATTATTTACGGCGCGCTGGTTTGCATGATGCAGAAGGATATGAAAAAGCTCATCGCATACAGCTCGGTGAGCCACATGGGATTTGTGACGCTGGGATTATTTGCGCTGAACCCCAGCGGCATTTCGGGCAGCGTGATTCAACAGATCAACCATGGAATTTCCACGGGCGCGTTGTTTTTGATTGTGGGAGTGTTGTACGAGCGGCGTCATACGAGATTGATTTCTGAGTTTGGCGGATTGAGTACGCCAATGCCGAATTTCGCAGCGATTTACATGATTATTACGCTGAGTTCGCTGGGCTTGCCGCTGCTGAACGGGTTCATCGGCGAGTTTGTGATTTTGCGCGGCGCGTTTGAATACAACCGTGGGTGGGGCGCGTGGGCTGTCCTGGGAATTATTCTTGGCGCGGCGTACTTGTTGTGGCTGTATCAGCGCGTGATGTTTGGTCCGGTGACCAATCCCGCGAACGAACATTTGCCGGATCTGAATGCGCGGGAATATTTCACGCTAATGCCGCTGGTGCTGCTGGCGTTTTACATCGGGTTGTATCCATCGCCGATGATGCATTACCTCGAGAAGCCGGTGCAGCGAATCGTGCAGCAAGCGAATCCGGATTATTACAAGAAACCGGGAACGGCAGCCGCGCCGGCCGATATGCCGTCGATGCAAATGCAAATGACGATGCCGATGCACGACGACAAGCCGGCGGCTACTACTCCGGCGGGGCCGGGGCATTGAGCGGGGAATTGCGGCGGCAGAATTCATTTTGCAAACGGGTTATTAAAGGAGTGCGGTAAGCGAGAATGTTTATCCTTCAGCATCTGCGAGACGCAATGAGCTTTCTCTCGCCCGATCTCATTTTGATCAGGCCGCAGTTGCTCCTCGCGCTTTTTGGTATTGGAATTCTGCTCACGGATTTTCTGATCGAGCCCGGCGAAAAAGTTTGGAACGCCGTGATGGCGATGCTGGGCGTGATTTTCGCTGCGTTTTCGGTGTGGCAGGTACACACGCAGGTCTCCGGCTCAATGGCGCCGAAGATGGCGTTTTCGCAGTCGATCGTGCTGGATGATTTTGCGGTTTTCTTCTGCATTATTTTTCTTTCGGCGGCGGCGCTGGCGATCTTGCTTTCGGTGCGCTACTTCGAAATTGAGCAGGAACAGCACGGCGAATACTACGCGCTGATTCTTTTCGCCACGATCGGCATGATGTTCATGGTGGAAGGGATCGACATCATCGTGCAGTTCATCGCGCTGGAGACGATGGCGATTACTTTTACGTGCTCGCGGGATTTTTGCGGCACGATCGGCGATCGAATGAAGCTGCGCTGAAATATTTATTGTTGGGCGCGTTCAGCTCCGGAATTTTTGCGTACGGACTTTCGCTAATTTACGGGCTTACCGGCAGCACGAATCTTGGCGTGATCATGGCGAAGGTTGACGATCTGAACCAGGCGCACGCTGCGGGATTCGCGCCGCTGTTGATGCTGGCGCTGGTTACAACCGGCGCGGGGCTGTTGTTTAAGGTTGCGGCTGTTCCGTTTCACCAGTGGGCGCCGGATATTTATGAGGGTGCGCCGACGCCGGTGACCGCGTTTCTGAGCGTGGCGTCTACGGCGGCGAGTTTTGGACTGCTGATACGGTTGTTCGTAACGGTGTTCTGGCCGGCGCGCGATCAGTGGACTTTTTTGCTGGCGCGGTGGCGGTCGCGTCGATGACGGTGGGCAATCTCGCGGCGCTTTCGCAAAATAATATTAAGCGCATGCTGGCGTACTCTTCGATTTCGCACGCGGGATATGTTTTGCTGGGTTTAGTGGCCGCGGCGACAGGCGATGGAAATGAGACCGGGTTGCGCGGAATGGCGTTTTATCTTTTCGCGTACGCCGTTTATGAACATGGGTGCGTTTGCGATCGTAATTATTCTGCGCCGCAAGGGATTAATTGGCGACACGCTGGAAGATTTGAATGGACTGATCACTCGTGCGCCCGGCGCCGCGGTGATGCTGCTGATTTTTATGCTGTCGCTCGCGGGAATTCCGCCGACGATCGGCTTCATCGGAAAATATTATATTTTCCTCGCGCTGATTCAGACCGGGCACTATTACCTCGCGGTTTTTGCGGCGCTCTACGTGGTGCCCGCGCTTTACTATTATTTCCGGCTGATCGTCCATGCGTTCCTGAAGGATAGTACAGACGTGGTCGTGACCGTCGTCACTCCGTGGCAGAAAATCGCGATCGCGTTTACGGGAATTGTAGTGCTGGCGGCGGGAATTTATCCTGAGCCGTTTATTCGACTAGCGACAACTTCGATCGCTTCGTTCGTTTCCTTCGGCCACTAAAAGTTACTTTGGCCATCGACAATCCAAATCGTCCGGCCCCTCAAAACGCGGGGCAGCGCGCGTCAGCGCAGGCGCGCGGAATTTCGCTGGTGTTTGATTTGACGGGCAGCCTCGTCGGCGGAACTCTCGCCGGAGGATTTGTGGGATGGCTGATCGATCGGTGGCTGCACGACGGATTTATTTTCACGCTGATTCTTGGAGCGGTCGGGTTCGCGTTCGGAGTTTATACGGTGACTCGCAGCCTGCGGCAAAGCGGCGGCCGCGGTGGAAGCGCTTCGCAATGACGGATACTCCGCTCGCTCGGACTGTTGCGCGTGTGGAGGCCACGACGCTCGCGATCGGCGCTGCTGGGGCCATGTATGAATGGATTAGGTGGGCTGGCGTGCGGCGCTGGCGCTGGCCGTGGGCGCGGTGATTTCGTGGCTGAATTATCGTTGGCTGCGATCGGGAGTGACGGGGCTTGCGCCGGTGCCGGATGGATCCGCGGAGCCGGAGGCGAAGCCCGCGTTCACTAAGACATTCCTGAAATTTTTCGGGCGCATCATTTTGCTGCTCGTCGCGCTGTATGTTATTCTCTCGCGTTCACTGCTACCTTCCACTCCGCTGCTTGCGGGATTGTTTGCCTCCGTGGCGGCGGTAATCTTGCAGATGGTCTTCCTGCTGGTGAGCGGCGGTGTGGGAAAAGCCGGATAGCTTGAGGACGTGGAATAGGATCCGATGGAAGAGAAAATTCTTGGCGTAACGAAATTGGTGAACTGGCTGCTGGGAAGCCGGCTTTGCGCTGCTGGCCGCGTTGCACATCACTCCCACGCAATCCCGAGTATCCGATTCCAAATCACATCGCGATGGAATTTGTGGTGGTGCTGGTCGCTGTCGTGTTTTTCCTTTCGCTCAAGGCGAGGCTTTCGGTGGATCGTCCCGGCGGCTTGCAGCAATCCATGGAAATGCTGATCACAAATCCGCTCGGATTGGGAGTGCGGGATTTGCTGGATACCAACGCGGGCCACGGCTCCGAAAAATATGTGGCGATGCTTGGCAGCATCGGGATTTTTGTGCTGATCTGCAATCTGATCAGCCTGGTTCCTGGATTCGCTTCGCCCACCGCGCAAGTTTCTGTTCCGTTTGCGTGCGCATGCCTTGTATTCGTGTATTACAACTTGACCGGCATCGTGAAAAAGGGACCGCTGGGGCACGCTCGCCATTTCCTGGGACCGAATCTTTAGATTTCGCCTCTGATGTTGCCGGTGGAAGTGATCAGCAATTCGGCGCGATTGCTTTCGCTCACCGTCCGTCTCTGGGTCAACATGTTCGTCAGCGAATTGCTCTACGGAATTTTTCTCGGCCTGATGCTCGAGTTGTTTTTGTTCCTCGGCAAACTGAATTCGATTGGATACGCCACATTTTTTCTGCCGCTGATTATCCCATGTCTTTTTATTGTGCTGCACATTTTCGTGGCGATATTGCAGGCGTTTGTTTTTACGATTCTTCCGGTAATTTATGTCGCAGATGTAGTGAAGGAGCACCACTAAAGAGTTCGGTGGAAGTCGGATTTCATAATGGCTTGATACCTCCAGTGTGATCCCGGCTGTACGAGGATGTCGGGAGCCACCTCCTGGCGGAAATTCATACGAGGAGAAACGAAGATGAAAAAGTTTGCGGCAGTAATGTTTCAGTCGTTGCGATCTGCCTGATCACTCCGGCTGCTTTGCGCAGACTGAACCGGCGGGCGCGGTTACGAGCACCGCCAGCTGGGTTGTAATCACCGCAGGATTCAGCATGGCCATCGCGGCGGCTGCATGCGCCTACGCGCAGGGCAAGGCAAGCGCAGCTGCATTCGAAGGAATGGCCCGGAATCCGGGCGCAAGCGGAGCGATTCAGAACATGTTGATTCTCGCTCTCGTTTTCCCGGAGTCACTGGCGCTGTTCACTTTCGCGACGATGTTCATTCGCGTGAAGTAAGAAATCTGCCCGCCATTATCGGCGGCGCAGAAAGAGCCCGGAAGCGATGACACGCTTTCGGGCTCTTTGTATTTCGGCGCGACGAATAAATCCTCTGTTCACGATATAATTCCGCCGCGATGCCAGTCGTCATTTGCATGCTCCGCGGCGTAAACGTCGGCGGCCACAACAAAATAAAGATGGAGGAGCTGCGCGCATTATGCGGAGCGTTAAAGCTTCGAAACGCCTGTACTTTATTCAAAGCGGAAACGTGTTGTTCTCCACCAGCGAACGAGACCTCGAAGCCCTCGGCGAAAAAATTCAATCCGCCATCGAAAAGAAATTCAAATTTCGTCCGGCAATTATTCTCCGCATCGATTGACGAACTCCGCGAAGTGATCAAGAAAAATCCTTTTCCCAAATCGCGCTGAGACCGACCCCGGCAGATTATTGGTTAAGTTTCTCGCGGCCGATCCGGAAACGCTGCTCGCAAGGAAGCGTTGGCGGTAGATACGTCTCCCGAAGAGATGCGCTTGGTCGGTCGTGAAGCGTACATCTACTTTCCAAACGGCCAGGGGAAACAGAAAATGTCGTGGCCCGCGATTGAGCGGATTCTGAAAACCACAGCCACAGGACGCAATTGGAACAGCGTGACGAAAATGCTTGAGATGGCTGAAGCGCTGGAATCAGGAGCGGATCCGGATTAGCTGACAATGCTGGAGAGAAACTCGGTCTAGCGGAACATCGTGGCTGCTTGGGCGGCCAAATCCATCACACGATTTGGAAAAATCCGAGGAAAACAATTCCGACGGCGGAGATCACCAGAACGGCTGCAACGCCGGCGGGAATTCTTTCACGTGAAATTTCGCGCTGCGGCGGCGCGCATATACATCGCGACGATCACGCGCAAATAATAGTAAGCGCCGATAACTGCTGTTGATCGCCAGGAATCACGTCAAGCCAGATCAGGTGCGAATGCAGCGCGGCATCGAAAATATAAAATTTTCCGAGGAAGCCAGCGGTCACCGGCAAGCCCGAGCAACGAAAGTAAAAATAGAGAAAGGCAGGCAGCCGCCGACTGGACGCTGCGAAGCGAGGCCGGCGAAATCGTCCATTTCCACGTAGCGTTCGCCGCTGCCGGAAAGCCACGCGATGGCGGTGAACGCGCCGACTTTCATCAGCGCGTAGGACGCGAGATAAAAAAGAACAGCGGCCGTGCCAATTTCGTTTCGAGCTGCGAGCGCGACCAGAATGTATCCGGCGTGCGCGATCGAACTGTAGGCCAGCATGCGCTTCACGCTCGATCTGCACAATGGCCATCAAATTTCCGGCGAACATCGTGAGCACCGCGGAAATCCAGAGCGCCCAGAACCACAGATTGGAAGCGTGCGTCACCGAAATGAAAATGCGCAGCAGCAGCGCAAACGCGGCGGCTTTTGGACCGGAAGACATCATCGCGGTCACGGGAGCCGGCGCGCCTTCGTAAACATCGGGCGTCCACAACTGAAATGGAGCGGCGGCAACTTTAAATCCGAGGCCGACAAAAATCAGCGCGAGACCGAGCGTGAGCAGCGTGGGTTGCGAAGCGGCGGAATCGATTTTCAAAAGCAGAGTGGTGCCGGTGGCGCCGTACACCAGCACGATTCCGTAAAGAAAAAATGCGGCGGCAAACGAACCCAGCAGAAAATATTTCATCGCAGCTTCGACGCTGCGTTCGTTGTCGCGGCGATAGCTCGCGAGGATATAGCTCGCGATCGAACTCACTTCGAGAGCGACAAAGCTGGTGACCAGTTCTTGCGCGCTGGCCATCACTCCCATGCCAGCGGTGGCGAAAAGCGCCAGGGCTAGAAATTCACCGTGGGGCAAATGTTCGCGATCGAGATACGAAGGGGCGCCGAGCGCAACGAGAAGCGCCACGCCGCACACGATGCAATGGACGAAGACGCTGAGCGCGTCGGCACTCAGCAATCCGGAAAATGCGGCGCCGCGGTGCGTGAACGGAAACCAAATGCTGGCGCACGCGGCTGCGGCTCCGATCACCGCGAGCACATCTGCAACGCGCCGACCGCCGCTCTTGGAATCGCCGCGCGCGCCCGCGAAAAACGGATCGAGCAGCATGATCAGGATGCCAGTGGCGCACAGAACGATTTCCGGCGCGATACGCAGAAGTCTTGCTGATGTGGCGTTGCCGATGAGCGCGCCGAGCATTATCGGGGTTGGCCGCTCGCTTGCGGAAGTTGCCGCCGAGCATTCGGCGCCGCTTTTCGGCAGCGCGGATGCGCGCATCACTGGCGCGGATTTATCGGGCCGCGACATTTGTTCGAGCACTTGCTGCACGCTGGTTTCGCTGCGCCGCGTAAAGAGAGGAGACGCGACGCCCATGAACAGAATCATTGCGGCCATGACCCAGAGCAGAGTGCGTTCGCGCACGCTGGCGTCGGCAAGAGCGCGATTCTTTTCGTTCGTGATGCCGCCAAAAAATACTCGCTGATATGCCCACAGCAAATACACGGCGGAAAAAATTACGCCGAGCGCGGCGATGCCGGCCCATAGCGCATGCTGCTGCCACGTGCCAATCAAGATGAGAAATTCGCCGACGAAGCCATTGAGCATCGGCAAGCCCGAGCGAGGAGAGGCTGCGAACAGAAAGAAAAACGCGAGCACGGGCATCGGCGTGGCGAGACCGCCAAATTCGCGGATCGCGAACGTGTGGCGGCGGTCGTACAACATTCCGACGAGCAGAAAAAGCGCGCCAGTGGAAACGCCGTGATTCAGCATCTGATAGACGGAGCCCTGCATGGCGGTGGCGTTCATGGCGAAAATTCCCAGCACCACAAAGCCGAGGTGGCTCACCGAGGAATACGCGACCAGGCGCTTCAAATCCGTTTGGACCATGCTGACCAGCGCGCCATAAATAATTCCGATGATCGCGAGCACGGCGATTTCAGGCGCGAGCGTGCGCGCGGCGTCAGGGAAAAGCGGCAGGCAGAATCGCAGCATGCCGTACGTGCCCATTTTCAGCAGAACTCCGGCGAGCATGATGGAGCCCGCGGTGGGGGCTTCGGTGTGCGCGTCTGGCAGCCAGGTGTGAAATGGGAACAGCGGAACTTTGATTGCGAACGCCAAGAAAAATGAGCCGAAAACAGCAGTTCCACAGTTGTGAGAAAATGCGACGCGCCCGGTTTGCAGCATGCGATTGAATCGCGGGCAGGTCAAATGTGCCAGTGGAATTGAAGAGCCACAAGAATTCCGACCAGCATCAGGATCGAACCGAGCATGGTGTACAGCACAAATTTCAGAGTGGCGTAAATTCTGCGCTCGTGTCCCCAGATGCCGATCAGGAAATACATGGGGATCAGCATCACTTCCCAGAAAACGAAAAACAGAAAGAGGTCGAGCGAAACGAAAACGCCGATCACTCCGGTTTCCAGCACCAGCAGCGAGATGAAAAATCCCTTTACGCTGCCGCCGTGGATGGAGTTCCACGAGGCGCGCAATCGCGATCGGCGTGAGAAAAGTTGTGAGCAGAACCAGGAACAGGCTGATGCCATCAATGCCAAGGTGATAGTGAATCGGCGGCTGCGTGATCCAGTTGTGGAATTCCTCGAACTGGTAGCCGGTGGCGCCGGAATCGAAACCGCGAATCAGCCAGAGCGAAATCGCAAACTCGGCGAGCGAAATGGTGAGCGCGAGGCGCTTCAGCCAAACGTGATCTTCGCCGCGCAGCAGCAACAACGTGAGCGCGCCCGCCGCGGGCAGAAACGCGAGCAACGTGAGCAGATGGGCGGAGTTCATCATCTATCTCACCGCCAGCCAGAACAGCAGGGAAGTAAACGCCACCGCGCCGATCACCATCCAGGTGGCGTAGCTGCGCGTGTTGCCGGATTCCACGTGGCGCGCCGCGTCGCCGGTTTCGGAGGTGATGCGCGCGACGCCGTTCACCGTGCCATCGATCAATCGTTCGTCGATCGCGTGCCAGAGAAATTTGATCGGACGCCCAGACGATCGGGCGGACGATCGCGCCATCGTAAATTTCATCGACAAAATATTTCCCGGCGAGCAATTTGTACGGCGCGGAGAGAGATTCGGCCAGTTTTTTGCGCGCGCCGGGATTTTTGATGCACAGCCACCACGCGACGAAAAAGCCCGAGCGCCGCGAGGACGAAACGCGACGATCGTGAGTTGCTGCTCGGTGCTGTGCAGTGTTCATCGCCGGCGAATACGCCTGCACCGGCGGAATCCTGCGATTCGAAAAACTGGCGCGAGAAATTTCTCGAAGCGATCCTGGCCGCCCCACAGCGCGGGCGCGGCTTGCCATCCGCCGATGATGCTGAGCACAGCGAGAATCACCAGCGGCACCAGCATTACTTTGGGCGATTCGTGAACGTGAACTTTGTGCTCGTCATATTCCGGCTTGCCAAAAAATGTGAGGAAGATCAGGCGGAACATGTAGAACGAAGTGAGCAGCACGCGTGAGCGCGCCGATGGCCCAGAGAATTCCGCCGCCGTAGGGGCTCGAGATATGCGGCGCTCGAGAATTGCGTCTTTGCTGAAAAATCCGGAGAAGCCGGGGACGCCCGCGATCGCGAGCGTGGCGATCAGCATCGTCCAATAGGTGACGGGAATTTGTTTTGCGCAGGCCGCCCATGTTGCGCATGTCCTGCTCGCCGCCCATGGCGTGAATCACGCTGCCGGCCGCGAGGAAGAGCAAGCGCCTTGAAAAACGCGTGCGTCATCAGGTGGAAAATTCCGGCGGAAAATGCGCCGACTCCGCAGGCGAGGAACATGTAGCCGAGCTGGCTGATCGTGGAATACGCCAGAACTTTCTTGATATCGGTTTGCACCAGCGCGATGGTTGCGGCGAAAAGCGCGGTGGCGCAGCCAATCACGGCGACCATTTCCATCGCCATAGGCGAATGCAGAAAAATTACGTGCGAGCGCGCGACAACATAAACGCCCGCGGTAACCATCGTCGCCGCGTGGATCAGCGCGCTGACGGGCGTGGGGCCTTCCATCGCGTCTGGCAGCCAGATATAGAGCGGAATTTGCGCGGATTTCCCGCACGCGCCCATAAGCAGTGCGAGCGCGATCCAGGTGAGCGTGCCGAAATGTCCCGGCGCCATCAACAGGCTGCGCGCTCGCTGCAGGCAGCACGCTGCCGAAATCGAGCGAGCCAAATGTGCGGAAAATCAAAAACATTCCGAGCAGAAATCCAAAATCGCCAATGCGATTTACCCAGAAGGCTTTGTTGCCCGCGTCGGTGGCGGTTTTCTTCAGGAACCAGAATCCGATCAGCAAGTAGCTGCAGAGGCCCACGCCTTCCCATCCGACGAAAAGCAAAACGTAATTCGCGGCGAGGACCAGAGTGAGCATGAAAAACATGAAGAGGTTGAGGTAGGAGAAAAAGCGGCCGTAGCCCTCTTCATGCGCCATGTAGCCGGCGGAATAAATGTGGATGACGAAGCCCACGCCGGTGACGACGAGGAGCATGACCATCGTGAGATGATCGACTTGGAGCGCGTAATCCGCGCGGAAATGCGCCGGCCCAGATCCAGGGGAAGTAGTTTCGCACCCACGGCATGCTCGTGGCAGGCAGCGTGGAAAATTCGCGGAATAATTCGAGCACCGCCGCGAATGCAAGCCCAGTGGCGCCGAGAGCGACGGAATTCACGGCGGCCTTTGGCCAGCGCGCGCCAGCGTGAAGATAAATCAGTCCGTTGGCAACGGCGCCGAGCAGCGGCAGCGCCGGAATGATCCAGAGATGGTCGAGCAAAAACATAAGTTAAAAATTCAGACCGCTAGAGCTTCAAAAGATTTACGCGCTCCACATTGAGCGATTGCCGTGTGCGCGCTACCGAGATAATGATCGCGAGACCAACAGCAGCTTCCGCGGCCGCAACCACGATCACGAAAAAAACAAAAACCTGGCCCTGCAATTGTCCAAACGAGCGGCTGAACGCGACGAACGCGAGATTCACTGCGTTGAGCATCAACTCGATGGACATGAAAATCGTGATGATGTTGCGGCGGAAAATAAATCCCACGACGCCGAGGCCAAAGAGCACCGCGCTCAGGATGATGAAATAAGAGACAGGGACCACGGTTAGCGCTCCCCGCCCTGGCGCTGCGCAAGAACAATTGCGCCGAGGATGGCGATCAAAATCAGAACGGATGTCAGCTCGAACGGAAACGCGTACTCGCGAAACAGCATCATGGAGAGATTTTGTGTGGACGTAACTTCACCCGGAAGCGCGGCGAGCGATTGCGAGCCGTGCGAAACCCACCAGGCGAGCCCCGCTGCGAATACGCACCGCGAGCGGCACGCCGACGTAGGTGGCCATGCGGCTGAAATTGGTGCGCTCTTCTTCGCCCGCGTTGAGCAGCATGATCACAAAAATAAACAGAACCATAATCGCGCCCGCATAGACGATGATCTGCACGGCGGAAATAAATTCAGCGCCGAGCAAAAGATATAAGCCCGCAAGCGAAACCATGACGACGATCAGCGAGAGAGCGCTGTGAATCGGATGCTTTTGAAGAATCAAGCTAACGGCGCCCGCAACGGCGATTGTCGCCAACGCGAAAAATAGATGCGAGCATCATCGGTGCGTCACCAAGATCATGAGGCTGGTGAGGACCACATTTGCGAGCGATGCGGGCAGCAGCAGTTTCCAGCCGATGCCCATCAACTGGTCATAGCGAAGGCGCGGGAGCGTGCCGCGAACCCAGACATAGATGAACAGGAACGCGAGAACTTTCGTGAGAAACCAGAACGGCCCTTGCGCGAGATGATTTGCAAATGGCATCGCGATCGAGGCGCCAACTCCGCAGAGCACGAGGCCGAGTACCGGTAAAACTACTTTGCCAAAAACGGTGATGTAGCGGATGCCGTCCCAGATCAGAGACACCCCCGCGAGAACGAAAACGACCGTGGGAATGTAAAGCGTCCATGCCCATGAGCCGGTGGCCGGAAACGGAGAGAGCCAGCCGCCGAAAAAAAGAATTGTGGCCAGGCACGAGACGGTGATCATGTTCGCGTATTCCGCCATGAAAAACATTGCGAATTTCATGCTGGAATATTCGGTGTGAAAGCCGCCGACGAGTTCCTGCTCGGCTTCGGCCAGATCGAATGGCGAGCGATTGGTTTCCGCGACGGCGGAAACGAAGTAGCAAAGGAATCCGAGAATTTGCGGAAGCGGTCCGGCAAAAATATTCCAGCGCGGAAAAAAGTGGAGCGCCCAGCCGGATTGCGAGGTGATGATATCGCGCAAACTGAAACTGCCGGAGATGAGCAGAACGCCGACAACGCTCAGCGTAAGCGAAAGTTCGTAGCTCACCATTTGCGCCGAGCTGCGCAGCCCGCCCAGCAGCGGATATTTGCTGTTCGAGGCCCAGCCAGCGAGCGCGACGCCGTAAACGCCGAGCGAGGTAATCGCAAACAGGAATAGCAAACCGAGATTTAGATCGGTGATGCCGAGCGGCGTTTCGTGACCAAAAAGTTTCAGGCTCTGCGGGCCAAACGGAATAATTGCCAGCGCAGCGAGCGCGAGCGCCAACGCTAGAAACGGCGCGAGCAAATACACAAATTTATCCGCGCCGAGCGGGAAGCGGATCTTCTTTGGTGATGAATTTCAGGCCGTCGGCAAGCGGCTGCAGCAAACCGTGCGGGCCCACGCGGTACGGGCCCCATCGCGATTGGATGTGCGCGACAACTTTGCGCTCAAACCAGGTGAGATACGCGAGCGCGGTAAGCGCGAGAAAAAGCATCAGGATGGCTTTCACCACCCAGGTGAGCAGCAATCCGTGTTGGGCGATGAAATCGCTCACGATTTTCGATGCGCCTCGGCCAGGGAATTTATCAGCGTGAAATAGCTGCCCATCGAGCCGCTGGTGAACATATCGTCGTGCGCGGAAAACACAGCGCCGGGCGCGACAGAGTGTCCATTGAGCGCGGCGCGCGGCTTCGAACTTGCGGCGCCGCCGGTGAGAAGTGTGGGCAGCGCAACATCATAGCCGGGAACATTCGCGCGAATTTCTTCGAACACGGCTTCGGGCGAGCGCATAACGATCGCGTTGCCGAGTCCGAGTTTCGCGAGTTGGTGCGAGACAAATCGAAGCAGATCGAAATCCGTGCGCGGGCCCATCGGATCGAGAGCGCGGTGCAGGCGCTGGATTTCGCCGGCGGTGTTGGTGACGGTGCCGTCTTTTTCATAGGCGGATGCGGCCGGGAAGATTACGTCCGCGAGTTTCGCAGTTTCCGTCATGAACATTTCGTGGACGCACAGAAATTCGAGTTTACCGAGACGATCGCGATTGCTTTCTTTCGCGTGGAAAGTGCGCACCGGATTTGCGCCGACAACGTAGAGAGCTTTGAGCGCGCCAGTTTGCGCGGCGGTGAGCATTTCCTGCGCGTTCATGCCGCGCTTGTCGGGAAGTTTCGCGCCCCACAGATCGCTGAATTTTTTTAGAGCGGCCGCGTCACTTACGGGCGCGTAGCCGGGGAGACGATCGGGAAGAACGCCCATGTCCGCGGCTCCGCGTGAATTGATGTAATCGCCGAGTGCCATGTAGCGCGTATTGCCTTGCAGCGTGACTCCGAAGGCTACGAGATCGCGAATCGCCGCGCCGGTGAGGTTCGCGCCGAAAAGAATAATTACGTCAGATTCCTTGGCGAGAGCATCTTTTAGCGCCGAAAGTTCGGGCGCTGCCGAGCCTTGACCGCCGGCGAGCCATTTCACTGCGGAGGCTTCGCCTGCATCGCCAACTTTTACACCAGCTGCCGCTTTGCGCAGGAATTCTTCTTCAATGGAATTGATTACGTAAATTCTGGCGCCATGATGGCGAAACGCGGCGCGCATTTGCCACGCTACGAGCGGATTTTGATTTGCCGGATCGTTTCCGATCAGCAAAATGGCGCGAGCATCGGCGAGTTGCTGCATCGTCGCGGATGCCGCAGCGGTTTTGTCGCCGAGTGAAGTGACGAGTCCTGTGTAATCGGCGGTGCGATGATGATCGATATTGTTTGTGTTGAACGAAGCGCGCGCCAACCGCTGCAGCAAATAATTTTCTTCGTTGGATGTGCGATTCGAGCCGATGAAACCTATCGCGCCTTTGCCATTCTTCTTGTGAATTTCGGCGAGACGTTTCGCGACTTCGCCGATCGCATCTTCCCACGCAACTTTTTCAAATTTTCCGTTGCGGCGAACGAGCGGTTCGCGAATTCGATCAGGATGACGCACAAAATCGAAACCGAAGCGGCCTTTGGTGCAAAGGAAATCGCCATTGATGCCGCTGAGGTCGCGATTATTTGCGCGCAGAATTTCGTTGTTGCGCACGCTGTGCGTCACTTTGCAACCGTTGGAACAATGCGTGCAAATTGTGGGCTCGTATTTCATTTCCCACGGGCGCGTTTTGTAGCGATAGGTGCCGCTGGTGAGCGCGCCGACAGGGCAAATGTCGATGCACATTCCACACTCGACGCAATCGAGGCGGGCATCGCCGTTTTCGCCGGTGGAATTGGGAAAAATTACGGAATTTACGCCGCGACTTCCCACGCCGAGCGCTTTTACTCCCATGCCCTCATCGCACACACGCACGCAGCGGAAGCAGAGGATGCAGCGGGGCGCGTCGTAATAGACGGCCTCAGACCATTTTTCTTCGGGAACGTGAATTTTTTCTTCGACGAAGCGGCTGGCGTCGGCGCCGTAGCGGAAAACCATGTCCTGCAATTCGCATTCGCCTCCTTTGTCGCACACCGGGCAATCGAGCGGATGATTCGTCAGCAGAAATTCCAGAACGCCTTTGCGCGCGGCGTGAATTTGCGGAGTGTCGGTGCGAACGATCATGCCCTCGGTGGCGACGAGAGTACAGGCCGTCTGCAGTTTGGGCATTTTTTCAACTTCGACGAGACACATGCGGCATGCCGCTTGTAGCGCAAGTCCGCCGTAATAACAGAACGACGGCACTTCGATGCCGATGCGGCGGGTGGCTTCGATCACGAGCGTGCCCGGAGCGACCTGCACATCGCGCTCGTTGATTTTCAGCGTAACTTGTTTTTCGTCGGCCATTCGCTCTTTCAGATTCCTAACGCGCCACGAGAACTTCCGCCGGCTTAAACGGGCATTTGCCCTTCAAATGATCTTCGAATTCCTGGCGCCATTTCTTCACGATGCTGATGGTGGGCATCGCAGCCGCGTCGCCAAGCGGACAGAATGTGCGGCCGAGCATATTCTTCGACAGTTCCTCGAACATCGGAATATCTTCGGCGCGTCCCAATCCGGAATGAAAACGATCGAGCATTTTACGCAGCCACGCTGTGCCTTCGCGGCAAGGAATGCACCAGCCGCAGGATTCGTGCGCGTAAAAATGCATGATGCGCCGCGCGAGGTCTACCATGCAGGTGTCTTCGTCGATTACGACCGTGCCGCCGGAGCCGAGCATGGAGCCCGCTTTCGCGACAGTATCGTAATCCATGGCGATATCGATTTCGCTCGCCAAGAGGAGCGGGCAGGAACTTCCGCCGGGTATCACTGCTTTCAATTTTCTGCCGCCGGGAATTCCGCCGGCCACTTCTTCGATGAAGCGCTTCATGTTGAAGCCCATCGGCAATTCGTAAATGCCGGGGCGATTCACGTGTCCGGAAATTGAGAAGAGGCGCGTGCCGCCATTTTTGGGAGTGCCCATTGCCGCATATGCATCGCCGCCGCGCAGAATTACGCTGGGTACAGAGCTGAGAGTTTCCGCGTTATTGATCACGGTGGGGCAACCGTAGAGTCCCACTACCGCGGGGAAGGGAGGCCGAATGCGCGGATAGCCCCGCTTGCCTTCTAGCGATTCCATCAGCGCGGATTCTTCGCCGCATTCGTAGGCGCCTGCGCCGGTGTGCGCGATGAGATCGAAATCGTAGCCGCTGCCGCGAATATTTTTGCCAAGATAATTTCGCTCGTACGCTTCCGCAATCGCGGCATCCAAAATATTCAGAACGTAGCGATATTCGCCGCGAACGTAAATGTAGCCCTGATGCGAATCGACGGCCTTGCCCGCGATCACCATGCCTTCGATCAACTGATGCGGGTCCATTTCCATCAGCGGGCGATCTTTGCAGGTGCCGGGTTCGCTCTCGTCGGCATTGGCGATTACATATTTTGGTTTCGGAATATTTTTCGGGACGAAGCTCCACTTCATTCCCGCGGGAAATCCCGCGCCGCCCCGGCCGCGCAGATTCGACTTTTTCATTTCGTCGACGATCTGGTCGGCCGTCATTTCCTTCAGGGCTTTTTCGAGAGCTTGATAGCCTTCGTGTTGCAGATAGACGTCAATTTTGTTGGAATCTTTAATTCCGAAGCGGCGGCTGATCAGCGGCGCCTCTTGCGGAAGGCGTTCGTGGACCGAGCCAGAAGTTCGCGGCGCGGGCGCGGGCTTTGTGCCGCGATCGAGTCCGTCAATAATTTGGTCGACAGTTTCCTGCGAAAGATTTTCGTAATAATCGTAATTCACCTGCATCGCAGGAGCGCCGGTGCAGGCGCCGATGCATTCCACTTCTTCCAGCGAAAACATTCCGTCTTTGGTGACTTCCTTGTGGCCAATGTTCGAGTTTCTGTCCGATGTACTCGAAAATCTTGTTGCCGCCGCGAAGCATGCAAGAAACATTCGTGCAAACTTGGACGTGAAATTTTCCGAGCGGCTTGCGATGCAGCATCGAGTAGTACGCGAGTGTTTCCTCAACTTGAATTGTTTTCAAATCGAGGCGGCCCGCAATTTCGGCAATCAGCTCGTCGCTGATGAAGCCGAATTCATCCTGCCCGTAGAGCAGCATCGGAATTAGCGCTGAGCGCTTGATGGGATAGCGCGTTTCGAGCTGCTGATATTTTTGTTGCAGGGCCTCGGGCAGATTCATCAGCGATCAATTTCTCCCAGGACGATATCGAGCGTGCCGATGCAAGTGATCACGTCGGCGATCATGTTGCCGACAACGAGTCTTCGGTAGCGCCTGCAAATTTACAAGCGAAGGCGCGCGCACGTGAACGCGATACGGCTTCGGCGAGCCATCGCTGGCGATAAAAAATCCCAGCTCGCCGCGGGGCGATTCGATGCGCTGAAAAACTTCTCCCGGCGGCGGCGAAAATCCTTCGGTGAAAATTTTGAAATGGTAGATGAGAGCTTCCATTTCGGTTTTCATTTTTTCGCGCTGTGGCGGCACAATTCCGGGCGCGTCTGTGCGAATCGGGCCCTCGGCGGGAATTTTCGCCATTGCCTGACGCGCAATTTTCAGGCTTTCGCGAATTTCCGCGACGCGCAGCATATAACGCGCGTAGCAATCGCCATCGGTGCTGGTGGGCACATCAAATTCGAATTCATCGTAGCTGGAGTAGGGAAAAAACTTGCGGACATCGTAGGCTACGCCAGTCGAGCGCAACGCCGGACCGCTGACTCCGAGGGCAATCGCATCCTCGGCAGTGAGGATGCCGACGCCTTTCGTGCGCGCCATCCAGATGCGGTTTTGCGTGAGCAAATCTTCGTACTCGGTAACGCGCGAAGGCATCATGTCGAGAAATCGTTTCACGCGATCCAGCCAGCCTGTAGGCGGCTCGAGAGCAAGCCCGCCGATGCGGAAGTAGCTGGTCATCATCCGCTGGCCGCTGACCATTTCGAAAATTTTCATCGCCTCTTCGCGCTCGCGGAAGCAATAGAGGAAAACGGACATCGCGCCGAGATCGATGGCGTGCGTGCCGATCCACACCAGATGCGAAGCGATGCGCGTAATTTCGGTGAGCAACACGCGGATGTATTGCGCGCGCTTGGGAACTTCGAGCCCGAGCAATTTCTCCACTGCGAGGCAGTAGCCCAGGTTGTTCGAAAGCGGCGCGAGATAATCCATCCGGTCGGTAAGCGTGATGGCCTGCGAATATGTAAGGGCCTCGCAGGATTTCTCGATGCCGGTATGCAGATAACCAATTTCTGGTTCGGCGCGGACGATCGTTTCGCCATCCAATTCTAAAATTACGCGCAGCACTCCGTGTGTCGACGGGTGCTGCGGCCCCATGTTGAGGACCATGGTCTTAGCCTGGCCGGTGGGCGTTTCGATGATCGTAGTGGAAGCCATCAGCGTGGACCCGTGGTCAGATAATCCTTTCGAAGCGGATATCCATCCCAATCATCGGGCAAAACTAGTCTGCGCAGATCGGGATGTCCTTCGAAATGAATTCCAAAGAGATCGAAAATTTCGCGCTCCAGCCAATTCGCCGTAGGCCAAACGGGAATCACGGAATGCACAGTTGGATCCGCGGCGTGAACGCGCACGCGAATTCGCAGCACATCTTTTCTCGGAATCGAGAGCAGGTGATAATTCAGCTCAAAGCGCGGCTCCACAGGATAGCGATCGACGGCGGCAATATCGGAAAGAAAAGTAAAACGGAGCTCTGGATCGTCGCGCAACGTGCGCGCGACGAGAAGCAGGTGCGCGCGCGGCACCACGAGCGTACGCTCGCCGCGAAATTCGATCACTTCCGCGACGGATTGCGGATCCAGCGCTCGCAGGCGCTGGGCAATCGGGTCCTGTTGTAACTCCTCCACCTGAGCCATATTTTTCGAAGGTTGAAGCGGCACTGCCGATCAGAAACCAATCTCTAAGTTGGAGCGACCGCCGCTCCTTGCGCGTCAGCTATTCCAATCCAGCGCACCTTTTTTCCACAGGTAAATGTAGCCGGCAAGCAGAATGCCGACGTACACCATCATTTCGTAAAACCCGGCCCAATTCAGCGAACGAAAAACGTACGCCCACGGATACAGAAAAATTGCTTCGATATCGAACAAAATGAAGAGCATCGCCACCAAGTAAAACTTTACGGAAAACGCTCCGCGAGCATCGCCCGTGGGTGTGATTCCGCACTCGTAGGCCTGCTGTTTCACGAGCGACGGCCTGTGCCAGCCCACAAGCGACGAAAGCGTGACCAGCGCCCCCGCAATAATCACCGCTCCTGCGAGGTAAATCAGCAGCGGCGCATAGCCTTCCAGACCGTTTACGTTCATCTTTTTCGGACTACTTTCGCACTACGAGCCTAAGCGGAAATAATCATATCCATGCGGTGCCGCGCGGTCAAACTACATTCGAAAGTCGCGCGAATAATCGGTTGAAAACGGCGCGCTGCGAATCGGCGCGGCGTCCGGCTCGGGCGTGCTGGATGTTGATTCTCTCGCACCTTTCCCGATGTCAGAGCATCGCGTCTGCGTTCCAAACTGGCACACTACGCGGCAGGGGGAAACTGTGCCGCTGGGCATCCAATCGACCGTACAGGTTGACGATAAAATTTTCACCGTGGAAACGGAAACGCGCGGCGCCGATCATCCGTTGCTCGACACAACTGTGTACGCGCAAGGGCGCGTGCTGTATCGCCGCGTGAAAAGTTACCAGGACTTACTGGATAGTCCCGCGACTCCGGATGTGCAATCCTCCGTGAAAGAATTGAAATGCAACATCGCGGAGTTGTGCAGGATCTCCGCACAGGAATTTTGAAATTTGATTTGCCCGCGGAACATCGGCCCGGGCCGATGCCCACTTCGCGCGGGACGATCGAATTTCCCGCGGGAATCGAAGCGCGATTATTGAATTCGAATTCATGGCTGCGCGACGGAACCGTTTCGCTCGATGTCGAAGTTCGCGGCCGCGCTACTTTGTTGCCCGCGCCGAGCACCACAGTGGAAGTCACATTTGAAGGCGCGGATCAATCCGTGCGACTGCAAGCGGGAACTGATCGCCGCGGCCGCGTCTCGCTTGTTTTCCCATTGCCCAAGATCGGCCCCGAGGGCGGGCAATTGGTGATTCGAGCTGTGGGGCCTGTCGGCCAAGATGAGTTGCGATACCGGCTGAAGCCAAAGGCGCGGGAAGTCGAAATGCCTCGCGCCTACACGAAATAATTTTTTCCTTCCTACATTTGCTTGCCATTTAGCGTGCGTCTGCGGAACAATCCCGCTCATGCACGTCACTGTGAATGGCGATCTGCGCGAAGTGCCTGAAGTTCTCGATATTCCGGGACTTCTGGAGCATTTGAAACTTCGCTCGGATCGGGTTGCGATCGAACGAAACCTTGAAGTGCTTCCGCGAAAAGATTGGGGCTGGCACGCGCGTGGCAGAAGGCGATCGATTTGAAATTGTGACGCTCGTTGGCGGGGGATGAAATCGCGCTGCGAAAAATACGAATTTCTGAGGACGCCGATGAATAATAAGAAATTCATTCTGCTCGCTGGCATTGTTTTCGCGGGAGCAGCGATCGCATCCGCGCAGGGAATTGGATCCGGCGCGCAGGACGACGTGCCGCGGATGAAAAATTTTTCGGCGGCGCGAGTTTCGAGCAACAACCGCTACGTGTACAGCAATGACGACAGCAAACGCATCATGCCGGGGCAGACGCTCGAGATGGCGCAGTTGACGGGTCCGGGAATGGTGACGCACATCTGGGTGACCGTCGCTGACAACGAATATGGATGGCCGCGGCTGCTGCGTTTGCGTGTTTATTACGACGGACAGAAAACTCCGAGCGTGGATGCGCCGCTTGGCGATTTTTTTGGCGTCGGGCACGGCTACGAACGCGAATTGGATTCGGCGATGGTTCATGATGGTTCCTCGGGCCGCGCGCGAAACAGCTACTGGCAAATGCCTTATCACAAATCGTGCAGAATCACGGTGACGAACGAAGGCAATCGCTTCGTCACAAGTTTTTATTACCATGTGGATTACAGAAAATATTCTTCGCTGCCGACCGATACACTTTATTTTCATGCGGCGTACCGGCAGGAACGTCCCGCCGAGCACGGCCGCAACTACGAATTTCTGAATATCAAGGGCGCCGGATATTACGCAGGCACCGTGATGAGCGTGGTGCAAACCGCCGATGGTTGGTTTGGCGAAGGCGACGATCTTTTTTATATTGATGGCGCCGGGAAACCTCAAATCGATGGCACGGGCACCGAAGATTATTTCAACGATGCGTGGGGCCTCCACGTTTCCAGCAGCCAGTGGACTGGAACTCCTGTCGCGGAAGGCGAAGGAGTTGGCAGCCGTCTCACTGGCTATCGCTGGCACATTCCCGATCCGATTCCATTTACAAAATCAATTCGCGCGGCGATCGAACACGCCGGGTGGACGTACAATTCCGATGGCACGGCGCGCTCTGGATTTGAAGAGCGTCCCGATTATTTTTCGAGCGTCGCGTTCTGGTATCAGCAAGGTGTGAACCAAGAAGTTGCTGAACCTCCTTACGGAAACGCGCGGCTACCGCTCGGAAACGCCGAACAAATCGAAGTTGAAAATTCAATCGCCGATGTCACCGTCGAAAAGGGCGAAGCTTCCGTGCAGAAAGAAGTTTTCTGGTCGAAGGATTTGCTTTTCTTCGAAGCAAAATCTTCTGGCGCAAAAATTAATGTGCCTTTTGATGTTGCCGAGGACGGCCGCTACGAAGTGCTCGCGGAAATTGCTCTCGCCCCCGATTACGGTGATTACGTTGTAACTCTCGATGGCAAGCTCACGAATTCCGCCACCCAAACTTGGGCGCAATCGGACGTGCCTCCTCCGGGCACGGAAATTATTCACAATTACGCCGACGATGTTTACGTCGCGATGGATCGCCGTTTCGGCTGGTTTCAGCTTACGAAAGGGCGCCACTGGCTCGCGTTTGTCTGCGTTGGAAAGGATGCGCGTTCCACTGGGTACAACCTTGGAATTGATAATGTGGTGCTCGAAAAAATTGCCGGAGCTGAAGAAAAGCGTGCGGTCGCCACGCTGACAGGCGCTCCTTTCAAATCAAAACCGGGTGATGGCGTGTATCGCGGCCAATCACTCGCGTCCATTCTTGCGACGCTGAAGACTGAGCCAGAAACTTCTCGCGCGGATGATCTTCGCGCCGTCGGCGCATTCGGATCTGACGCTGCTGCGGCGACTCCACAACTGATCGACGCGCTGGGCAGCAACAATTCCGAGGTGCAGCAGGCCGCCGCTTGGGCGATTTCGCAAATCGGCGCCGGAGCAAAATCAGCAGTCCCCGCGCTGATACATGTTCTCGCCACCGCAAATCCGCGAACGCGTTCGATGGCTGCGGTTGCGCTGGCATCCATCGGAAAAAATTCTGAGAGCGCGATCCCGGATTTAATTCGCGCGCTTGGCGATCCCGTCGACTACGTTCGCGCGCCAGCGGCTGATGCGCTCGGTGCGATCGGGCCCGCTGCGAGCGCGGCTGTGCATCCGCTGGCGGATGGTTTGCTCGCAAAAGATCAGCCCGTCTTTGTGATGCGAAGCATCGCCGCCGCTCTCGGAGATATCGGTGCGGCAGCGCACGACGCGATCCCTGCGCTTACACAAGCGACAAAAATGATTCGTGTTTCTTACACGGCCGAAGAAGCGATTTTGAAGATCGAAGGCAAGCCCGTGCCCACGTGGCATTAATTTTTTCGCATCTTCGAAATTCCTGCGGATCAACGGCCGCGCTGATATTTCCGCCGAGTTAATCGCGTGCGGAAGCGCGGCGGCTTACGCTTGGCGCCGGCTTCGCGGCTTTTGCTTTTGCGTCGGCCAGAAATTCCTCGTAGGGGCCCTTGAAATCTTCGATGTGCGCATCTTTGAAATGCCAGATGCGAGTGGCCACTTCCTCGATTACGTCCTGATCGTGCGTTACCAGCAGAACGGTGCCTTCATATTTCTGCAGCGCGATATTCAGCGCGTTGATGGATTCGAGATCCAAGTGGTTGGTCGGCTCGTCGAGCACCAGGAAATTCGGCTTCAGCAGCATCAAGCGGCAAAAAATCAGCCGCGCCGATTCGCCGCCGGAAAGAGCTTTCGTGGGCTTCAGCGCATCGTCGCCGCTGAAAAGCATCTGCCCCATCAGTCCGCGAAGTTGTTCCTGCGTGGCGGCGGGATCGAATTCGTGAAGCCATTCGATCGCGGTGACGCCCTTGCGAATCGTTTCGGAATGATCTTGCGCGAAATATCCGACGGCAACGTTGTGTCCCCAGGTAATCGACGCCGGAATCGATCGGAAATTCCTTATCGGGATTTTCGATGTGTCCCGGCGCGTTGCGAATCAACGATTTCAGAAGCGTGGTTTTACCGGTTCCGTTGCGGCCGATCAGCGCGATTTTTTCTCCGCGCGCGACGCTCGCAGAAAATTTGTTGAACACTTTTACGCCGTCGTAGGATTTGACGACGTTTTTGAATTCGAGCGGAGTGCCGGCCTGAGTGCTGATCCATCTGAAATCGAATGTACGGCCGCGCGATATTCGATCGCGCGAGCTCCGACGTTTGCAGGCGCTCCACTTCTTTTTTCCGCGACGTCGCTTGCGCGGAACGCGTACCGGCCGAAAAGCGCGCGATAAATTCATTCAACTGCGCGATTTTCTTTTCGCGCTGCGCGTTTTCGGATTCAATGCGCGAACGGATCGAAGTTTTCGCGACGACCATGTCGTCGTAGCCGCCGTTGTACATGATCACCGTTTGATAATCGATGTCGGCGGCGTGCGTGCAAACGTTATTCACAAAATGGCGGTCGTGCGAAATCAGAATCAGCGCGCCCTGGTAATCGCAGAGATATTCCTGCAGCCAGTGAACGGAATCGAGATCCAAGTGGTTGGTCGGCTCGTCGAGAAGCAAAGCCGGCGGATTGCCGAAGAGAGCTTGCGCGAGCAGCACGCGAACTTTTTGGCCGCCCTTCAAATCTCCCATGTGGCGTTCGTGCAGCGAATCATCCACGTCGAGGCCGGCGAGCAAAACGCCGGCGTCGGAATCCGCGGTATAACCATCTTCATCGCCAACGATAGCTTCGAGTTCCGCGAGGCGCATGCCATCGCGATCGGTCAGCTTGTCGTGTGGTTTTGCGTAGAGCGCGTCGCGCTCCTGCAGCGCTTTCCACAACGCTCTTGTTGCCCATGATCACGGTATCGATCACGCGAAACTTGTCGAACGCAAACTGATCCTGGCTAAGCACGCCGAGTTTTTTCGGACGGGCTCACCGACCCGTGCGTGGGATCGAGCTCGCCGGTGATGATTTTCATCAGCGTGGATTTACCCGCGCCATTCGGGCCGGTGATGGCGTAGCGTTCGCCGTCAAAAAAAGTGCAGGTGACGTCTTCGAAAAGAATTCTGTCGCCGAAGCGCATAGAGATGTTATTTAGAGTGATCAAGCACACCTATTCTAACAAATGGATTTCACGAACGCCGAACTGGTGAGACGCGATCGCGGCGCGCAGCGCGTGCCGGATTCAGATCCCGGCGGGCAATCTCAGAAAAATCGCGTGGACCGCGAGGTCCCGCGAGGAAATACGCTTATCAAGACTTTTGGAGCGGGCGATGGGAATCGAACCCACATCTAAAGCTTGGGAAGCTCTCATTCTGCCACTGAACTACGCCCGCTCAAACTTCACGTTAGCATAAGAAACTTCACAGAAACAATGCCTCTGCGCCAGCGGCGTTCAATGTAAAATTTTTTGCTCGATGAAATTTAAGCATCGTTCATGAACGTTCGCAAAAAATCGATTCGTCGCTTCGCTGGCGCTTGGGTTCGCATACGTGGGCGTATGCGGCGCGCTGTCTTTTTTGAATCGCTGAACAGGTGTTGTCTCCCGATGCGCGCACGCCAAAATCGCGTTGGTACGCTTGCCGCGCGGGTTTTTGCTTGGCACCGCTACCGCCGCGCACCAAGTGGAAGGCGGTAACACGCGCAACGATTGGTCGGCGATGGAGCAGCGCGGCATTCTCACCGATATCAGCGGGCGCGCTTCCGACGAATGGAATCGCGTGCCGCAAGATGTTTCGCTGATGCACGATCTCGGCGCGAATTCCTATCGGTTTTCGATCGAGTGGAGCCGCGTGGAGCCGCAGCAGGGAACATGGGACGAAGTCGCGTGGACGCACTATGTAAATGAAATCGCGCAGCTGCGCGCGGCGGGCATCGAGCCGATGGTGACGCTGCTGCATTTCACTCTTCCCGAATGGCTCGCGGAACGCGGCGGCGTTCGCGCTGAGAATTTCCAAAATTGTTTGCGAGATTTGCCGCTGAAGCGGCGCGACGAATTGGTCCACAAGTAAAACTTTGGTGCACGATCAACGAGCCCAACACGCAGATGGCGCTGGGCTATCTCGATGGACGCTGGCCGCCGAACGAACAATCTCCGCAGCACGCGGTGGAGGCGATGACCGGGCTGTTGCGCGCGCATGCCGCTGCCGCGGCGGAATTGCATCGCGCGCTGCCCGGACGCGCAAGTTGGCGTCGCGGTGAATTTGATCATCGCCGATCCGGCATCGCGCTGGAATTTGCTCGATTGGATGGCTGCGTATCGCGCGCGGGCGGCATTTGACTGGTCGTTTTACGATGCGATTCAATCTGGCCGCGCGCAACTCTGGGTGCCGGGCTTGCCGAAAATTGATGTGCGCCATCGATGGATTGAAAGGTTCCGCCGATTTTTTCGGCGTGAATTATTACACGCGATTTCTTTTGCATTTTTCTCCCACTGCCACGGTGATGTTGCAGCCGCAACCGGGTCCCGGTCCGGAATCGGACGTGAACTGGGAAATTTATCCCGATGGAATGCTGCGAATTTTGCGCGAAGTTTAGACGCGCTATAAATTGCCGATCTACGTCACCGAAAACGGAATCGCCGATCACGAAGGCAATCGCCGCGGGGCGTACATCGAAAGCCACCTGGAAGCTGTGGACGCCGCAATCCGCGAAGGAATTCCGGTGCGCGGATATTTTTACTGGTCGCTGATTGATAATTTCGAATGGGCCGAAGGATACAAGCCGCGATTCGGTCTGTATCGCGTGGATTATTCAACGGAAAAGCGCACGCCGGCTCCGGGTTCAGAAATTTTTCAGAAATGGGCGTTGAATCTCGGCGCGAAATAATTCGCCGCAGCTCGGATCAGCACAAAAAATTTAAATTTCAGAATTCGATGCGAGCGAGGCTAGCTCCACGCGTGAACGAGCCGCGGCGCTGATGCGGACATTCGCGTGGGCACTTCGCATTCCTGATGCAAAACACGATTCAGAAAATTTGGAATTTCGAATACCGCGTTGTTGCGAATACGGGTTGTGTTCGCGCGAAATTCGGCGAATATTTGCGGCGACTAGTAATTCGCCGACTGCGTTTGCGATCTCGCTGAAATTTGAAATCGCGAGACCTACTTGCTTGTTCGCGAATCCAGCGCGCGTTGTAGCGTTCCTGCGGAAGCGTCCACGCATTTGAAGCGACGATGCATGGCAAATGTTTCGCGAGTGCTTCAGAGATGCAGCCGGGGCCCGGTTTGCCAATAAAAAAATCCGAGAGATCCATGTAATGCGGGATTTCTTTTGTAAATTCTTCCACGAAAATTGGCATCGCGAATTGCGATTTCGCAGAGTGCGCGCGAGTTCCTGATTGCGGCCGCAAATCATGATGAGCTGCATGTCGATTTTCGATTCATCGAGCCGTTCGGCAATTTCCAGCATCGCGCGGCTTCCGTGTCCGCCAAACAAAACCAATCCCGTGGGCAAATCGGGATCGAGTCCAATGCGCTCGCGCGCGGCGCGCGCGATTCACGATGCGCGGCTCGTAAAATTGCGGATGAATGATCATTCCCGACGCTCGAAATATTTGATCGCTGGAATATCCCAGCGTGTGCGCCTGCTCCACTGCGAGCTGCGATCCGCACACGACATACTGCGGCGAAATCTGCGCGGCTCTCTGCCGCTCGAGCCAAAAGTGCGGCGGATAATCCGCGATGTCTGTCATCACAGTTACGAATGGACGACCCGGAAAAACGCGCTGAAAACTTTCCGCGAGTTCGCGATTGAAATGCGGAACCAGGGAAACGAGCATTTCGGGCCGAGTCGCGCTCCAGTGATCGCACAGCAGCCGAATAATTTTGCTGCGTCGCGTGCGGATAGTGAGCTGCAACATGCGCATCAAGTACGCGCTGCCCAAAGTGCAGCCGGAGCGCAGCATCCAGTTGTAAAAATCCTGGATGCGAACTCGCGCGTATTTGCGAAGAATGTCAGCGGGATCGAGAATTTCTTGCAGGTTAGAGAGACGCACGTCCCACGGGCGCTCCTGGCCCGTGATGGCCAGCTCCAGCGCAGTGGCAGCGGCGCGGTGGCCGCCGCCGGCATCGAAGAATCCAAACTCGATTCGTTCCATACTCTGCGAGGCTAGCAATGCAAATGCCGACTTGTATGAAAGCTTCGTGAAAATCATGTGTCGTGTGTGGTGTCAGTTAAATGGTTGAATTATCAGTGCGTTAGCGCGACTGTAATGTTGAATTCATGTGGAAAACCTAAAATGTTCGCGTGAGATGCGACCTTCATGTTCACTCTTATTATTCCGGGGCGTGCACCAGTCCGATCCTCAATTTGTTTTGCCGCGAGAGCTACAGCCAGCCGAATGACGTCTACGAACGGCTGCAGCGGCGCGGAATGGGACTGATCACGCTCACCGATCATGACTCCATCGAAGGCGCCGAACTTTTGCGCAATCACCCGGGATTTTTCACGAGCGTTGAGCTGACCTGCAAAATGCCGAGTGGAACCCTGGCGCACATCGGCGTGTACGACATATCCGAGCGCCAGCACATCGAATTACAGAGGAGGCGCGAAGACCTGCCGGCGCTGCTGGCATATCTGAGCGAGAAGAGATTGTTCTTCAGCATCAACCACGTTTTTTCCGGCCTTACTGGTGCGCGAGAGCGCGAGGATTTCCGGTGGTTCCGCGAATATTTTCCGGCAGTCGAAACAAAGAACGGCCACATGCTGGAGGAACAGAATGCAAGTGCGGCCCGGCTGGCGGACATATGGAACAAGACGCAAATCGGCGGCAGCGATTCGCATGCACTGCCTTCGGTGGGCAGCGCATATACGGAAGTGGCAGGCGCGCGAAACAAGGAAGAATTTTTTGCGGGGCTGCGCGCGGGATGGGAGTGGCGCGCGGGGAAGCCGGAAGCTTCGCAAAACTTACGCGCGACGTGTACGTGATTATTGCGGAACTGATTCGCGAAAAAAAGTGGCTGGCGTTGGCATCGCCCATTGCAGTGCTGGCTCCTTTATTTACGTACTGGAATTATCGCGACGAGGCCGCGTTTGTGCGGCGCTGGTCGGCGGAGATGCTGGGTACCGTTGAAATTTCTACCGGCCAAAATTGGATCGGCGGAACGCGACGTTCAACACCCGCAGTTGAGGAGGCCATGTGACCGTCGCACGCGCAATGTGGAATCGAATTGAGACTCGCGACCATCGGTTGATGCGCCGCGTGCACGGCTGGCGTCCTCCGCAGTGGTTTCGAAAATTCATGGTGCTCGCGACACGGCTGGGCGATGGATGGCTGTGGTACACACTGGGAATATCCATCGCAGTTTTTGGCGGCCCGCAAAGATTTCGCGCGCTGCTCTCGACGGGAATCGCGGCGGGGCTTGGAGTGCTGCTGTTTCTGGGGGTGAAGCGAGTCAGCAAGCGGCGGCGTCCTTGTGAACTTGAGCCGCATTGCTGGTCGCTGATTACTCCGCCTGATGAATTTTCGTTTCCTTCAGGGCATTCGATCACTGCGTTTGCTGTTTCCATTTCTGCCGCCTCGTTTTATCCGGTGCTGTTGTGGTTTCTGTTGCCTCTTGCTGTGAGCATCGCGATTTCGCGAATTATTCTTGGAATGCACTTTCTTAGCGATGTGGTGGTTGGGTCGTCGATTGGCGCGGCGATTGGATATGCCTGCGCGCATTTGATTGGGGCGATTTAGATTCCAAGATTCCGGGTAAGTGCTCTCCAAAAGTTTTCGACTGGCAGAACCACTTCCCGCGAGCATATAATTTGGTTGTGAAAACACTCACTCTTCCCATCGTCATCGAAGGTGATTCGGACGGGTACTTCGTGTCGTGCCCTGGGTTGCAGGGCTGCTACAGCCAGGGAAAAACGTACGAAGAAGCCGTCGAAAATATTAAGGATGCTGTTCGGCTGCACGTCGAAGACCGCATCTCTGATGGCGACCAATTCCCAAGAATTTCTCTGAGACTTTCGACCATCTAAGTGTGCGGTGTAATGCCGCGCCTACCCCGTCTTACTGCCCGCGAAATTATCGTCGCGTTAGAGAAAACAGGATTCTCACTCGCCCGGCAGAGTCGTAGCCACATGATCTACAAGAACTCAGCAGGTAAACGTGTGACGGTTCCGTTTCACGGCGCGAAAATTCTTCATCCCAAAATCGTAAAGAGCATCCTGCGCGACGCCGGCCTGACTACAGAACAACTTCAAGCATTCCTGTAAAAAGATTCAAAATAATTGCGAGCCGGATTGAGGCAAGTGCAAAAGCTAGTGGCAGCAACATCCGTGTTAAAGTTACGCCGGAAAATTCGCTGCAGAATTGTGCGGCGCGAGATGGATTTGCGCGGAGGAAGAATTGGCGTATCGGGATTTGCGCGATTTTATTGCGAAATTGGAGCGCGAAGGCGAATTGAAACGCGTGCGCGCGGAAGTGGATCCGGATCTGGAGATCACGGAGATTGCGGATCGCGCCAATCGCGCCGGCGGCCCTGCGCTTCTTGTTTGAAAGGACCAAGGGATCGCAATTTCCGCTGCTGATCAATATGCTGGGCAGCGAGCGGCGCATGAATCTGGCGCTGGAAGTGGATGCCTGGACGACATGGCGGAGCGCATCCGCGGATTGATGGACATGAAATCGCCGCAGGGATTTCTCGACAAGCTGAAAATGTTGCCGAAGCTCGCGGAACTGGGATCTTTTTTCCCGAAGAGCGTGCGAGACCGGCGCGTGCAAGGAGATCATCCAGAGAGATAAATTTTCGCTTTTCGATTTTCCGATTTTGAAATGCTGGCCGCAGGATGGCGGGCCGATACATTACCTGGCCGCTGGTGATCACGAAAAATCCGCGAGACCGGAAAACGCAACGTGGGCGTGTATCGCATGCAGGTGTACGACGAGCGCACCACCGGCATGCACTGGCAAACGCAGAAACACGGAGCCGAACATTTCCGGCGCGCGCGCGCGCAAATCCGCGACGGACGAATTGAAGTGGCGGTGGCGATTGGCGCGGATCCGATGACGTGCCTCTCGGGAATTCTGCCGATTCCGCCGGACCTGGACGAAATGATGTTCGCGGGATTTCTGCGCCGCGAGCCGGTGGAAATGGTGAAGTGCGAAACAGTGGACCTGGAAGTGCCCGCCAACGCCGAAATAGTTCTGGAAGGCTATGTGAATCTCGAGGAGATGCGAACCGAAGGACCTTTCGGCGATCACACCGGATATTATTCGCTGGAAGGCGAGTATCCCGTGTTTCACGTGACTGCGTGACGCACCGGCGCGAGCCGATATATTTGACCACGATTGTGGGCCGCCTCCGCAGGAGGATTACTGGATGGGCCACGCGATGGAGCGAATATTTCTGCCGGTGATGAAGATGCAATATCCGGAAATCGTGGACGTGGCCATGCCGGCGGAGGGAATTTTTCACAACCTGATGATCGTGGCGATCCGAAAATCGCTATCCCGGACATGCGCGAAAAGTGATGAACGCGATCTGGTCGCTGGGGCAGGCCATGTTCACAAAAGTGATCGTGGTGGTTGATCACGATGTGAACGTCCACAATTAGCGCGAAGTGGCTTGGAAGGCGTTGTGCGCGATCGATCCTGAACGCGATATTCAATTTGTGCTGGGTCCGGTGGACACGCTGGATCACGCGTCGCGTATGCAGGACTTCGGCTCGAAAATGGGCATTGACGCCACTCGCAAGTGGCCCAGCGAAGGTTTACGCGGGCCCTGGCCGGATGAAATCCAAATGGATGCTGCACCAAGGCGCGCGTGGACGCGATATGGGATTCGTTGGTTTGCCGAAATGGCATCGCAAGAAATAGGATATTATAGATCTATATTAGTAATTGATATTCATTATTGATTTATGCGTTGCGTTTTGTGTGTTGCGCGGTTGATTTGGTGCCGCACCTGCGGCGCTCCGGAAAAATTCCCTTTTTATTTTAAGGTTACCCAGGCCCCGCGGCCTGCGCTGATGCTCAGTGTCGGCCGTACCGGCCTTGAATGGCGGAGCTGAAGCTCCGATCTCCCGCACGCGATCCGTAATTTTGCGCACGGATAAAGTCTAAAGCAGAGACCACGGCAAATCTTTGTACTGCTGGGCGGGGACAAGCCCCGCCCCTACGAAACCAATTCTTGGTTCGTCTCGGCTTCGGCGATAAAAGCAAGAAATTTAAATTAGTTTCATTCGTAGCGCAGGGCGATTGTTGGCTCGATTTGGATGGCGCGGCGTGCGGGGAAATAGCACGCCAGAGCTCCCACCAGAACGAGAAACGCTGAGATCGATGCGAAGGCAAATGGATCGCTGGGCTTCACGCCAAATAAGCATCGAGCGCAGCAGGGGCGTGACGGCGAGCGAAACGCCAGGCCCGAGTGCAAGTCCCGCGATTACCGGCGATAAAATTCTGGCCGAGAATCATGCGGACAATTGGGTTGGACTGGCGCCCAGCGCCATGCGAATGCCGATTTCATTCGTGCGCTGCGCAATCGAAAACGCCGTGACGCCGGCGATGCCGATGCACGCGAGCAACAGCGCGGTTCCGGCGAGTGCGCCAGCGAGGAAGGCCACGAAGCGGTTTTGCGCGCGCGCTTGCTCCACGAGCTCATCGAGAGCGATAAGCCTTGCGACCGGTGCGCTCCTATCCACTTGCGAGACCGCCGCGCGAATCGGGGCAGCTAAAGTGGGGAGCGGCGCGCTGGCACGCAGCACAAATGAAACTGGGCGTGGCGCGAGCTGAAACGGAACATAGATTTGCGGCCGTACCATCGTGGTGAGCGAGTGATATTGCACGTGCTTCACTACGCCGACGACGACCACCCAATCCCGTTCGAATTGGTAAAAACCTTTTGGTGAATCGGAGATATTCAGTCTGCGCCCGAGCGGATCCTGGCCGGGCCAGGTTTGCTGCGCGAGCGCTTCGTCAATGATGGCGACGTGCTGGTGCGCGGCGTCGTCCGCGTCGGTGAAATCGCGGCCTTCGATTAGCGTCGCCCCGATGGTCTGGAAATAACCCGGCAGAATCGAACGGTCATCGGCCATGCGTGGAATTTTGCTCGGCTGGCGGGGTTCCTTCGGGAAAATAGGCGTCGTACCAATTCGGATAGCTGTCGTCGAGCGGCAGATGAGAGACGACGAGGCGGACTCGACGCCGGGAATCGCGAGCAGATTTTGTTGGAGCTGATTCACGAAATTGTAATCGCCTGGCGACGTGGTGAACGTGAGTACGTTAGCCGGCTGGAAGCCGGGATCCACACTGAGCACGCCGATGAAAGTGCGGACCAGAAGGCCGGTGGCGGCGAGCAGAACAAAGCTCAGCGCGACTTCGCCGGCGATCAGTGCCGCGCGCGGCAATGGCCGCCCGTGTCGGAGTGGCGCCGTGCGCCGCTTTTCATCGCATCAAGTGAGGTCCGCGCGACATGCGGCGAATGCCGGCGCTAGACCGAAAACAATGCCGGTGAGAATGGAGAGCCCAAGCGTGTAGGCAAACACGGCGCGATCGAGCTGAATCGCGCCAACGCGCAAAAGCGATTCGGGCGCATCGCAAGCATGAGCCTTTAGCGCGAGCCCAGCCGACTCCGAGCGCGGCACATTCCGCCAGTGAGCCCGAGCACGATGCTTTCGGTAAGCAATTGGCGAATGGTGCGGCGGCGCGGCGCTCCGAGCGCTGGCACGAACAGTCGTTTCGCGTATGCGCATAGCCCGAGCGAGCGAGGAGCAAGATTCGCAACGTTGGCGCACGCGATCAGCAAGACAAAGGCCACTCCGCCGAATAGAAGTATGAGTGTGCGGCGCACATTTCGCACGTCGTCATCCTGGAGCGGCACTACTTGTAGCGAAAAATTTTCTTCCGCGAAATCGGGCACGGTGCGGCGAAGTTGCGCGGCAATTTCATCGAATTCGGATTGTGCTTGCGAGAAATTCGCGCCAGGGCGCAGCCGTCCAATGGTGCGAAGGAAGCTTGGCCGTCCGGGGTTCGGCGGACGCGAATCCTAGTCGGCGAAAAAGAGATCAACGTTCGGCGGGACGCTGGAGTCGTCTGGAAAAATCAGGCGGAAATCCTGCGGCAGAACTCCGACGATCGTGACGGTGCCTTCTCCGGCGCGAATCGCTCGGCCGACGATACCGGAGATCACCGCCGAATCTGCGTTGCCAGAGCGCATAGGAGATAATCATGCGATGTGGTGCTTGTCGGCAGAACATCGTCGTGGTAAACAGGCGGCCGAGCGCGGGCCTCGGGCAGAGAACGAAAGGAAATTCTCGGTCACCTGCGCCGAGTTTTACCTGCTCGGGTCGGCCGTCGCCTGGAACGCTGAATTTGTGACCCAAATTCCGCCGATCTGATCGAATAGACGGCGATTGCTCGCGGAGTTGCGCGATCTCGTATGCCGAATCGGGCGCGCGGCGCTCGTCGCCGAGGCCTGCCCAGATGATGGCGAGGCGGTCAGAATTTGGATAGGGGAGCGGATTCAGAAGAACCGCGTGAACCACCGTAAAGATTGCGGTGTTCGCGCCGATGCCGATGCCGAGAGTGAAGATCGCGGCGAGGGCGAAGAATGGACTTCTTCGCAGCAGGCGAAATCCATATCGAATATCTTGCGCTGACGCTTTCCAGGAAATTTCCGCTGCGCACGGTTCTGACCTCCTCTTTCAATTGCTCGATGCCGCCGATACGGAGGCGGGCGTTTCGGATGGCGTCTTGCGGATTCATTCCGCGACGAATATTTTCTTCCGCGATGTGAGCGACGAGAGATTCGAGTTCGTCGTCCAAATCCAATTCGGATTGGCGACGGTGAAACAAATTTCGGAACACATTTTGCAGCCGCGGCCAGATCGTCATGCACTTTCTCCGGCGATAAATGTCGCTCCTATGGGGTATCTATACGAGAGCTAGTACGCGGCTGCGATTACAGACGTTACAAGACGCCGACATTTTTCGGACGGTCTCGGGCCGCGTGATTCCGGATGTGATTCGCCCGATTGGTCGAGATGTTGAACCGGGTTGATTTTTGCGTTTTGACATTTGAGAAGGACCGCTTAGTTGTGATTGTGGTCCCACGTTTCGTCCGCACTTGGCGGACGAAACGTGGGGCACCCGCGCGATGAATCGCGGGGGCTCACTTCGAATTTTCGCGAGGACGGCCGAAGAACAGGACGTAGCCGTCAACGTCTTTCAGTTCGAATCCGCGAAGCCCGTCGCTGGTATTTTTTAGCGGTGCGAAAAACGTCACGCCACGCGATGCGAATTCGGCTGCCAGCGCGTCAGGATCGGGGACGCCGATGTACGCGTCCCACGGAGCCTCGTGATGCCGCGACCGGTGAGGAATAGGGTCCACTCCGACGGCCTTTAGCATGACCATCACCGAGTTCCGGCAAACGATCGCGAAAAATGGATCCGTTGACCATTCCTCGTTCTGGTGGGTGACCTCGAAGCCGAGCTTGTCGCGATAAAAATCGACGGCCGCTGTAGCGTCACGCACGACGAAACATGGCGCGATTAGGTTTAGTATGGGCTTGGTCATGAAAGCCCCCTCCTTACCGCTAGTGAAATCCGCCCGAGAATAGTGCCGCTCCTATGGGATGTCAATAGGGGAACGTGTTCGTGCGCTAGGGAAGAGAGACGCTCGAGCGCGGCGGAATTTTTCAGGTAATTTCCGGTTGCAATGATTTCGATGGTCGTTTTGTAAGTTCGGAGCGACTTGATTCGCGCCGCGGGCTGATTCTAGGTTCGGAAGATGTGCTGGTCGAGGTGCTGAACCGGGTCGATTTGTGCGTTTTGACATTTGAGAGGGCCCGCTTCGTTATGATTGTGGTCCCACGTTTCGTCCGCACTTGGCGGACGAAACGTGGGGCACCCGGAGTAGCGCTAAATGTTTCTATTTTTCGAAACCGACATAATCTGGCGCTCGGTTCGCTCGATTGCCAATTTCCGCAAAATTGGCGTGTTTTTCTGGTTGTAAGTCTTTTGTAATGAACACTTACGTGGAATTTTGAGTTAAGTGCTTTAGAATGAACACTTAACTTTTATAAGGCCCTTTTTTTGAGTTTTCGGACGTAAGTCCTTTGTTTGCAATGCGAAATATTATAGGACATGCGAACGTGCATTTGCCTCTCTACGGGCCAAAAACGGGCCTTAGAGCAGTGAAAAGTGTGGATACCAATAAAAAACCCGCGCTGTTAGGGCGCGGGCGTGCATTTCTCCACTAAGGATTGTCTCACATTTCGAAAATCGTGTCAAGCGAATAATGATGAAGAGTTTGCAAATATCTCGGGAGATTCAAGGCTATGAGCAAGGCGGGATATTTAGTGCCGCCCTTACAGGGCTCCGGAGGGGCGAGGATCGGGAAGGTTACCCATCGCTCACCGCGGTGGGCTTTCTTCGGTGACGCGCCGATGGCGCTCCGCGAGCTTCAAAATCTGTGTTGCGTTATGCGGTGCGTGCAGAGCTGGGCGGCGAGGCCTGCCCGCTGCGCGGGCGAGCCTAGCCCCTACGGAATATCGCTCGCGGAAGGTGGCGGAAATCACCGCAGAGACGCAGAAAACGCAGAGAAAGGCGTGGTTATTGGCGATTTGTGGGTATTGATATTTGAAGGCCGCAGCCAGGAATGGCGGCGCTACTGTTTTCGGAGCTTGAAAAGTGAATCGGAATAGGGTCAGGTGACTGTCTTGGGGGACACTATGTGATTGGATTGTGCTTGGCAGTAACCCCCTCGGGGCAAAATTCGGGAAAAGTTTCCATAAAGTGCGTGCGCATTTTAAGTGGCGCAGAATCAATCAAATACAGACTTCGCGGGCCTAGAAAAACCGGAAACTCCCCAAGAAAAACCTGCGTTTATACGCCTACTGTCCGTTAGGACAGCTTGACGCCTACTGGGGCGGATGCAATTGTGGGCATGCACGGGGAGGCTTCTCAGACGTCCCTTGGGTGGGGACGCGCGAGGCAGCGGCGAATCTACTTTTAGGAGTGGATCGCCTTTGAACGAGGCACGCGAAGTCATGAATCTTCGTCAGGCCTCGGTATATCTGGGGGTCTCGCCCGATACCCTGTACCGCTACGTCAGCGAGGGTGTGGTCCCCGCCTTTAAGCTCGGCAACCGTTGGAAGCTCCGTAAATCAGTACTCGACCGATGGATGGAAACCAAGATGAATGCGCCTCGGCCCGCAGTTGTGCCGAAGCCGGCAAGCCAGACACGGCCGAAAAACCCGCCACGGCGGGCAAGCCTGCAAACACAGGCAAGTCACGATTGAAGATCCCTGAAAGGGGCTGACGCGAATGTTTTTTGGCGGCAGTAAACAAAAGCAACTCGTAGGACTCGATATCGGTTCCAGCTCGATCAAGGCAGTAGAGCTGAAAGCCGGGCGACAGGGTTATGAGCTGGTGAGTTATGGAATGGAAGCCCTGGCGCAAGACACGGTTGTGGACGGAGCGATCATGGATGCTCCGCTCGTCGCGACCGGCATCTCCAACATCTTCGAAAAGCAGACGGTGAAGACGAAAAACGTCGCGACGGCGGTCTCCGGACATTCGGTGATCGTGAAGCGCGTACCGCTGCCGCTGATGACCGAGGAAGAGCTTTACGACCGGATCCAAACGGAAGCGCAACAGCACATCCCGTTTGATATCGCGGACGTGAACCTCAGCTATCAGCACCTCGACAGCGTGGACCAGCAGATGGACGTGCTGCTCGTCGCCGTGAAGAAAGACAAAATTCTGAACCACACCAACGTGCTGGCGCAGGCGGGCAAGACGCCGCAGGTGGTGGATATCGATGCGTTCGCACTGCAGAACTGCTTCGAATACAACTACGATCCCGACCCGTCGCAAACGGTGGCGTTGCTGAACGTGGGCGCGAGCGTGATGAATATCAACATCGTGCGCGGCGGAATTCCGCTGTTCACGCGCGACGTTTCGGTGGGCGGCAATCAATACACCGACGCGCTGCAGAAGGAACTCGACCTCAGCTTCGATGATGCCGAGCGTCTGAAGAAGGGCGAAGCGGTAGCGGGCGTGACCGAAGAACATCGCGGCACGATTCTGCGGTCCGTGTCTGACATTCTGATTCTGGAAATCCAAAAAACATTCGACTTTTTCCGCGCGACAGCGAGCGGAGAAAACATTCAGCGAATTTACGTAGCAGGCGGCACCGCACGCGTGCCGGGACTTGTGGACCTGCTGCGCGAAGAGTTTGCGGTACCCGTAGAAGAGCTGTACCCGTTCCGGAAGGTCGTAATCAATCCGGCCCGGTATAACGAAGACGAGATCCGCGAAATGGCGCCGAGACTGGCGATCGCGGTCGGTCTGGCGCTAAGGAGCTTCGACCAGCCATGATCCGAATCAATTTACTTGGTCAATCACGTCCGAAGGCAACGCGGACATCGGTGCCGCTGGAGGCGACATTCCAGATCGGAATGCTGCTGCTGGCGTTGCTGGTGGCGACCGCGGTGCTGGTGCTGGATTGGTCGCAAACGAATAAGAAGGTCACCGAGACGCAACAATCGATCGACCTGCTGCGCAAGCAGAAATCACAACTCGACCAGATCAAGCAACAGGTGGATGCGTTCGAGAAAGAGAAAGCGCTCTTGCAGACGCGCATCAACGTAATCGAAGCGTTGCAGAAGGGCCGCACCGGCGGACAAGAATTGCTGGACGCGGTGGCGAACACGGTGACGCGAGCGGACACGGTGTGGCTGAACTCGCTGGCTCGCAAGGGAAATTCGCTGACGTTGATGGGCACGGCAGGATCTGTGAACGCGGTGGCCGAATACATCACGCAGCTCCGGCGTTCCGGTTATTTCCAGGACGTAGAGATCAGAGAGACGCACCAGAACGACAACGCAGCAGTGCAACTGTTTGAATTCACGATCAACGCGAACTTCGCTCCGCCGCAAAGCCAGGCGATTTCAACTCCCGCGCCAGTGCAACCGGCCGCGCCGAAGAAGGGTTAACGACGATGGCGATTTCGTTCAAAGAAATGCCGTGGTATTTGCAGGTGCTGATTTTCGTCCTGCTGGCCGTGGTGATTGTGGCCGGCGGCGAATATATGCCGGTTTCGCCGGTGAAGGCCGCGCGCGTAGAGCTCGCGGACCTGAATCAACAGCAACAGACGCTGACACAGCAAGTGAATTCGCTTGAGGTGTATCGCCGGCGGTATTCGGAATTCAAGGCCGAGACCGAAGCGATGCAAAAGCAACTGGCAACGCTGCAAGCGATCGTGCCGGAACAAAAAGATTTGGACGAATTCATCCGCATGGTGCAGAGCGCCGCGGCATCTTCGGGCATCGAGCTACGCAAGATGACGGCTGGAGCGGTGCAGTCGCGGGACTACCACTACGAAATGCCGTTTGATGTGGAAGTGGACGGACCTTACTACGGCATGCTGGATTTCTTCGCACGGTTGAGCCGGCTCTCGAGAATCATCAATGTGGGAGATCTGGCGTTCAACGGGATGAAGACCGGCGAAAAGACAAAGATTCCCCAGGCTCCGAATACGACGGTGAACGTGAAGATGACGCTCTCGACGTTTTTTAGCAAGCCTGGCGATGAAGCTGTCGCAACCGTTGCGGCGGTGAAGAAATGAGCGCAGCGAACATGGAAAAGACGAGGAAAATATCAATGCGTTTCGCCACGCTAAGCGTGCTGGGAGCCGCTCTGGCACTCGTGCCAGCCGCGGGCTCACTGCGCGCGCAGATCAATCCGAACACGGCGCTGAATTCCGCGAAGGCCGGAGCGCAAACGGCGCAAGCTGCGGGACAAGATTCCGCAAATCAAACTCAGAGCCAGACGAAGAAGCAGCAACCGGCGGGGAAGAGTTCGGCGCAATCCACGCAGACGCAATCGAAGGGACAATCGACTTCGACTGCAACGAAATCGACTGCGACGAAGCCAGCTCCTACGCGGCCGAATTCAACGTACTTGCCGGGAGCGAACAAGAATAAGAATACGGCGGGCACGAACAATCAGAATCAAGGCACTCCGAAGGCGATACCGGTCGCAGCAAGGCCTACGCCTGCCGCACCTGCGCCCGCGCCTGCAGTATCCGTCCCAAAGCCACATGTGGAACCGATGATGAAAGTGGCGACGGTTTCAAATCGCCGCGATCCATTTTCTTCGTTGATTGGACGCGAGACAAAGGGTGGCGTAGGACATGACATCGCGCTGCCGCCAGGTAAAGCCGGACTGCAAGTGGAATCGCTGATTATTCAGGGCCTGGTACGCGGGCCAAACGGAATGATCGCGGTGGTTGAGAATCCGCAACAACGAGTTTATTTCCTCCATGAAGGCGATTCGCTCTTCGATGGCAAGGTTGACCGCATCACGATTGAAGGCGTCACGTTCCACGAATCCGGCAAAGATGCATTCGGGAAGCCGTTGGAACGCGACGTCACAAAACATTTGAATTCGAGTTTAGGAGAACAGCCATGAAGATGATTCGCCCAGCCCTCGGGCTAATCTGCCTCGCGTTTGGTAGTTGCAGCTTTTTTGCAGCCGGCGCAACGGCAGGACCCGGAGCGAGTTTGCCCACGGTGCATGTAAATGCCCAGGCAACCTCGGGTGCGATGCGCATTGAGGCGCAAGCGACCGGAGCATTTGCCTACAAGACATCTCAGCCAAACGACCGAATGCTGGTGGTCGATCTGCCGGGAGTGTCTTCGACAGACGCGCCGAACGCGCAAGCGTTCGCCACCGGAGCAGTGGCCGGATATCGAGTGGTTTCGTATGGCAGCGGCGCGACGGCCGGAGTGCGGCTGGAAATCGTGCTTGCCGAGCCAACTGAGCCCCGCGTGGAACGCTCAAGCGATCATTCATTGACGCTGATCTTCGATGCGATTGGCGCCGAAGGAACCAGACTGACGCGAGCGGTGGCGGTGGTACACGGCACGCCCGCAAAAATTTCACACGTTGACGTGTTGCAGCAGAACGGTTCGCCGGTGCTGAAGATTTCGGCGCAAGGCGATCTGCACTATCACGCGACGCGGTTGATGAACCCCGATCGCCTTGTCCTGGATTTCGCGGATGCGACACTTGCGACCGCCGGTGCGACCATGCCTTCCGACGTCGATATCGTCCGCAGCGTTCACATCGGACAATTTCAACCGGGCGTGGCGCGTGTGGTGATCGGTCTCGATCACTGGACGCGATATCGCGTGCTCGAATCGAAAGACGGCTTGAGCGTTACGTTTGATAACGGCGCAGCGACTCGCGCGACAGAAGAAACCGCTTCACGCGAGGCAGCACCCGCGCAGAAGTCCGCAGCAAGCGCGAGCGTTCCGTTGCCCGCTTGGCTGACGCAACCCGATGCAGCGTTGGCGAGCCCGAAACAGAATTCAACCGGCACGCAGCAGGTTGCGGCGCAACCGGCGGCTTCGCAGGTTTCTACGTCGAGTGCAGTTCCTGCCGACAACAACGCGATGCAGCCGACGCAGATGCAACAGCAGTCCGGCATGCCAATGGGCACGCAAGCACCGAAATTTACAGGCGAGCCGATCAACGTCAATTTCAAAGATGTCGACCTGAAAGATTTCTTTCGGCTGATTCACGAAATCAGCGGATTGAACGTAGTGCTCGATCCATCGGTACACGGAAATCTCACGCTGGTGTTGGACAACGTACCGTGGGATCAAGCGCTCGATATCGTTTTGAAGAACAACAATCTTGCGAAGCAGCTTGATGGCAACGTGCTGCGCATCGCAACGCAAGACACGCTGAAGAACGAGGCCGAGTCGCGAGCCAGCCTGCAAAAGGCTGAGGCTCAAGCAGTGGAACCGGTGACGTTCACACGCCAGCTCAACTACGCCAAAGTCGGAATGGTCTCAGCCGGCGCGGGCGGAGCGGCAGGCGGCAAGCCAATCGAATTGCTCCTCAAAGCGTTTCTTTCGCCGCGCGGAGACATCGTTGCGGATCAGCGCACCAACCAGCTGATCATCCGGGATATTCCTTCGGTGATCCCGACGATCGACAACATTCTTCGCCAGCTGGATAAGAAGTCGCCGCAAGTGGAAATCGATGCGCGCATCGTGGCTGCATCACGCCAGTTTGCGCAAGACATTGGCGTACAGCTCGCGGCCGCCGTGGGAAACAGCAGCTATGCTCTCGGTGGAAACCAGAGCACCGGCACCAGCCCGATTATTCACTCGGGTCCGGTTTCGCTCGGTCAGACAGCGACTCCAAATCAGATGCCATTCATCTCCAACCTTCCCGCGGTCGCGCCGACTTCGGGGCTGAGCCTGGGTTTCAACTCCGGCAGCTTCGCGTTGGACGTGATCTTGTCCGCCGCTGAATCCAAGGGCGCGGGCAAAGTGTTGTCCCGCCCGAAAGTAGTTACGCAGAACAACTACAAGGGAACGGTAAAGCAGGGCGAGCAGATTCCAATTCAGACGACCGTGAACAACACGATCTCGACGCAATATATCGACGCAGTTCTCGAGCTTGACGTGACGCCGCAAATCACCGCGGACGGCACAATCTCGATGTTGGTTCACCTTGAGAACACAGCGATCGATCCTGGCGTGCCTGCGATTCTTGGCCAGCCCGCGTTGTCCACGCAGTCGGTGGATAACCAGGTTGTGGTCCGCGACGGCGCAACGGTGATGCTGGGCGGCGTGATGATCACGCAGCAGAACAACCAAATTAACCAGGTGCCGCTGCTGGGCAGCATTCCGGTAATCGGCAACCTGTTCAAGGAACACTCGGTGAAAATCAGCTCGTCTGAGCTGCTGTTCTTCCTGACGCCGAGAATCGTCGACAACTAGGAACCGTTTCAATCAAAAATCGAGTAGAATGGCCGGCGAGGAGACCTAAAAGTCTCCTCGTTGGTTTTTATGGCAGACAAATCTCCCAGCGAATTCAAAGCTCGAATCGCCAAGGCCCGAAAGCGGCTTGCGCTGGCGAATGCTCAAGCGCTACTGGTCACCCACCTTCCAAACATTTTTTATTTGAGCGGGTTCACTGGATCTTCCGGCGCGCTTTTGGTGGAACAGAGTTCCGCGACGCTCTTTACGGACACGCGCTACTCGATTCAGGCCGCCGAGCAGGCAGGCGGCGCCGGGGTGAAAGCAAACATCGTGCGAGGTGCGCTTCCAGTCGCAATTGGCGCGCACCTCACCGCGCGTAAACGTCTCACCGTGGTGTTTGACCCGACGCACGCAACCGTGTCTGGGTTAGGGGCGCTCGAACGCGCGCTCGGGAAACAAGGTGACGTGGCACTCTGAAGCCGGGTGGATTGAGGAATTGCGGTCCATTAAGTCTGACGCAGAGATCACGAAAATGAGGGCTGCAGCTAAGCTTGCGTCGAAGGCTGTCGAGCAGGTCATCAAGCTGATTCGGCCGGGGATGACCGAAATCGATGTTGCCGCGGAGATCGAATACCGCATGAGGAAGATGGGGGCTGAGGGTCGTTCCTTCGACACGATCGTCGCTTCGGGCGCTCGCGGGGCCCTTCCCCATGCCCAGCCTACGTCCAAGCGGCTGCGGAGAAATGAATTGGTCGTCCTGGACCTGGGTGCTATACTCGCCCGCTATTGCAGCGACCTGACGCGCACCGTCTATCTCGGGAAGGCTCCCAAGAGGGTCCGAGAGTGGTATCGGGCGGTTCGAGAAGCTCAGCAAGCCGGAATTGAGGCGCTTGCGGCTGGGGCAACAGCATCAGGCGCGGACGCAGCCGCCCGGCAGGTGTTGGCTGGGCACAAGTTGGCTCAGTATTTCGTACACAGCACCGGACACGGCTTGGGATTGGAAGTCCACGAAGAGCCGCGGCTGGCTGCTGGCCAGACCCGCAAGCTGGTGGCGGGGAATGTAGTCACCGTCGAGCCTGGGATCTATATTGAGGGCGCAGGCGGAATCAGGATCGAAGACGACGTCGCGATCCATTCGAATCGGGTAGAAGTACTGACTACCGCTTCTCGTGAATTGATGGAGCTCTAGACCACAGAACCTTCATGGCGAACAAGAAAAAATCGTCCACAAAAACTGTCGCAGGACTTCCTGGGCTCGAGCTTGGAGAAATGGAACGCCTGGTGGCGTTTATGGAGAAGCACAACCTCCAGGAGTTTGAGTTCGCGCTCGGTGATTTGCGAGTTGCGTTGAAACGCGGCGGCGCGGGTGGCGGCTCGTCCCGAGAGGCTGCGCGCGCAGTCGCAGGGTGCGGCGACTCAGACGGGCCATTCAGATGCGGCCAGCTGCAGCGTCGGCTCAGGCTGCAAGCAGCTGCGGCTTCGTCGCAGCGGCGGCGAAGGTGGCGGACCAGGATCACATCGTTAAGTCGCCGATCGTTGGCACCTTTTACGCATCGCCGAGTCCCGACTCAGAGCCGTTTGTGAAAGTGGGCGATCGCGTGAAAAAGGGCCAGGTGGTTTGCATCGTGGAAGCGATGAAGCTGATGAACGAAATTGAAGCCGACGTTTCCGGCGAAATTGTTCGTGTAATGGCGGAAGGCGGCCAGCCGGTGGAGTACGGGCAGGGACTGTTCGCCATTCGGCCGTGACGCAGCAGCCCAGCTCGCAGGGAAGGAATCCAGCGCCTCTGTCTGCCTTGAAAATGTTCCGGAAAATTTTGATCGCGAACCGCGGCGAAATAGCGCTGCGCGTAATTTGCGCGTGCAAAGAGCTGGCGATTCCGTGCGTCGCTGTCTATTCGGAAGCTGACCGCGATTCGCTGCACGTGCGTTTCGCCGATGAAGCTGTGTGCATCGGGCCGCCGCGCAGCAGCGAGAGTTATCTGAATATTCCGCACGTGATCAGCGCCGCGGAAATCACGAATGCGGACGCGATTCATCCCGGCTACGGATTTCTTTCTGAGAACGCGAATTTCGCGGAAGTTTGCGAAGCGTCGCACATCACGCTGATCGGTCCCAGTCGCCGGATTGATTCGCATGATGGGCGAAAAAGATCGCGCGCGCAGGGAAATGGCTGCCGCGGGACTCACTATCGTTCCCGGCAGCGATGGCATCGTGGAAAGCGAAGGCGCGGCACTGCGCGCGGCGAAAAAAATTGGATATCCGCTCATAGTAAAAGCATCCGCGGGCGGCGGCGGGCGCGGCATGCGCGTGGTTCGCAAGCAAAGCGAACTCGCCACCGCATTCGAGACCGCGCGAAACGAAGCGCAACAAGCGTTCGGCAATCCCGATGTTTATCTTGAGAAATTCATCGAGCATCCGCGCCACATCGAATTTCAAGTATTGGGCGACAAATACGGACACGTCACCCATCTCGGCGAGCGCGAATGCACGATTCAGCGGCGCCATCAGAAATTGATCGAAGAATCGCCCTCGCCGGTGATGGACGAGAAAACTCGCAGCGAAATCGGTGCGCAGGTGGTCGCCGCGCTCACAAAAGTGGGCTACACCAACGCGGGCACGGTGGAATTTTTGCGCGATGAAGACGGCAGCTTTTACTTCATCGAAATGAATACGCGCATTCAGGTGGAGCACGCCATCACCGAAATGGTGACGAACGTTGACCTGATCAAAGCGCAGATTCGTCTGGCCGCAGGAGAAAATCTCGATAGCGCTGTCGGCAGAATTGAAAGCGGCGGCCACAGCATCGAGTGCCGCATCAATGCGGAAGATCCGGAAACTTTTACTCCGTCGCCGGGACGCATCAGCACGTTTCACATTCCCAGCGGCACCGGAGTTCGCGTGGATACTTTCCTGTACTCGGATGGCGTAATCCCGCCGTACTACGATTCGATGATCGCGAAGCTGATCACCCGCGGACGCGATCGCGCGGAAGCCATCGCGCGCATGCGCCGCGCCCTCGACATGTTTATCGTGGAAGGCGTGAAGACCACCATCCCTCTGCATCGCAGAATTCTCGCCGATCCTCAATTTCAATCCGGCAATTTCGATACGCATTTCCTGGAACACTTCGGCGTCGGCAAAGCTTCCTCGCAGGCAAAATGAACGTCCGCATTTCCGCGTCTATACGCGATTCTGGATTCGCGCCTTGTTTCGTCCGGCGAACCTGAGCTCGCCGCGATGCTGGCGGAAGCCGGTGCTGGAGTGGTTCAATATAGGAACAAGGTTGCTGCTGCCAGGGGTAGTGCTCGAGATTTCCCGTTCGATTGCTAAGCGCGTTGAAGGGGCGAACTGTGCGCTTCGTTCGTAAACGATAGGGCAGACATCGCGGTTCTTGCCGGTGCGGGTGGAGTTCACGTCGGCCAGGACGATATGAGTGTCAGCGCAGCGCGCGAAATGTGCCGAACGAAGTGGAGATCGTTCGAAATCATCTGAATTCTGGGTTGGCATTTCCACGCACACGCTGGAGCAAGTTCGCGCAGCCGATCCACTGATGCTGATTACATCGCGTTCGGCCCGATTTTCGAAACTTCCACAAAAGCACAGCACGATCGGGTAGTCGGAGTCGCAAATGCTCCAGCAAGCGCGCGAACTAACGCGCAAACCATTGGTTGCCATCGGCGGAATCACGCGCGAGACGTGCCGCGAGAAGTGTTTCGCGCGGGCGCCGATTGCGTTGCCGTGGCGCGCGATTTAATTGCGCTCCAGACCCAGCGGCGCGCGCACGCGAATATTTAAAATTGCCTCAGAATCACGTGCAGTGAAGTGATAAGGTAGCGCACACTTCGAGAGGAGAACACTTCGCATGCCTGGTTCCATGATGGCTAAAAAGCCGCTGAGCATGATTTTGGGTGAAGCGGCTGAGAGCGGCGAACATTCCCTGAAACGTGCGTTGGGCGCGATGAACCTGATTTCTCTGGGCATCGGCGCAATCATCGGCACCGGAATTTTCGTGCTGACGGGAGCCGCCGCTGCCAATCACGCGGGGCCCTCGATTATTTTCTCGTTTATTTTGGCGGCGTTCGCCTCTTTGTTCGCGGGACTTTGCTACGCCGAATTCGCCGTCCATGATTCCGGTGGCGGGTCCGCATACACCTACGGGTACGCAACGCTCGGCGAGCTTGTGGCCTGGATCATCGGATGGGATTTGATCCTTGAATATGCGTTTGGCGCGGCAACCGTCGCCACGCGGTTGGAGCGGGTACGTCATCAGCTTCCTTCAGGATTTCGGCATCACATCAATCCAGCGCTCGCGGTACCCGGATTAATTGGCCGGGATGCATGGCCGGGCACGAATTTGTTATTACAACAGTCACTGGGAAACGCTTGACTGCGCAGTTTGCAGAAAGTGCACGCCGTGGCCCATGTCGACGTCACGACCTTGCCGCACGCGTCATGGCGCAGTTCAATCTCATCGCATTCTTGGGAATCACGATGGTCACCATGATTCTTGATCATCGGCATTAAGGAATCGGCGAACTTCAACTCGTTGATCGTGATCGTAAAGGTTGCCGTCCTATTGGTCTTCATCGCGATTGGGCGCGAACTACATAATGGGCCATCACCTGCAAGGCCATGGCCAACTGGCATCCCTTCATTCCTCCGAACACCGGGTAGCTACGGCAAGTTTGGCTGTCTGGAATCGCGCGGCGCCGGAGTAATTTTCTTCGCTTACATCGGGTTCGATGCGGTCTCAACCGCGGCGCAGGAAGCGAAAAATCCCGCAGCGCGACATGCCCATCGGAATCCTGGGATCGCTTGCTATCTGCACGATTCTTTACATTCTCGTCGCCGCGCATTCTCACCGGCCTGGTGAAGTACACAAACCTCAACGTTCCTGATCCAATCGCGATTGGCATCGACATCAGGCTGGCATAGGCTGGGGAATTCGAACTGGTGAAGCTCGGCGCGATCTGCGGATTGAGTCAGCACGATGGTGGTCATGTTACTTGGCCAGTCGCGCGTCTTTCTTCTCCATGTCGAGAGATGGATTGCTTCCGAAGTGGGCGAGCAAGATCCATCCGCGGTTCCGGACACCTTACATCTCGTCCATCTGCGTTGGAATATGCGTTGCAACAGTCGCTGCGCTGATGCCGAGTGGGAGTTCTTGGGTCGAACTGGTGATCATCGGCACATTGCTGGCGTTCGTGATCGTGTGCGGCGGCGATTTGGATACTTCGCGCTGAAAGACCGAAGTGCCGCGGCGCATTCAACACTCCCTGGGTGCCGTTTACTCCGATCATGGGCATTCTGCGTTTCGCTGTTGATGATGTTCGGCTGGCCGGGAAACCTGGGCGCGGCTCGTTATCTGGCTGATCCTTGGGCTGGTTATTTATTTCTTGTACAGCAGGCATCACAGCCACGTTCGCAATCCTGGACGTTAATCCTCAACTGTTTGAAATCGGCGCGCCTCGATATATTCGAGACGCGCCGTTTTTTTTGGGCGCCGCTTCAATTCGAGTTTCGCACTACGATACTCACCGCGATTATGAGATAAAAGTACTTAGCGCTCATGGCGTCCCCTGGATACCGAAACCTGCTGAAACGAATCACCCCGCTCGACCGAATCGCGCTCGCGATCGCGCTGCTTTTTCTGATGGTCTGGATTGCGCGGATCGCGGGCTATTCGCCGCCGTTCGCGGGGTTCATCGAGTTTTGCTTTTTCTTGTCGCTTGGCTATCTCGCCTATCGAATGGTGGTATGGGCCCGCCGCCGGTTGTTGTGGGGACTGCGCAATCGTCTGATCGTCGCTTACATTTTCATCGCCGTGGCTCCGGTGGTGATGTTGCTTGCGATCGGCGCGATTACGGCGCGAATGGTTTACTCGCAGCTTGCGGGATATTTGCTGGTGCAGGATATCGACCGCCACATGGATGTGGTTGCCGACGCTACCGAAAGTATCGCCTCATCTCTCGCCGCCACCATGCCGAAATCAGGTGCGGGTTCGCCGGGCACGCTGCGCTTTCGGCGACATGCAGGCGTACATCGCGGCAGTGGAAGCGGATATTCCGGGATTGGAGATCAACCCAAATTCTGCCGGGACGATTGCTGGCAGCGGCGACCTCGCAAACGTCTTCGCCGCCGAGCCGCGAAAATCGATTCGAAGGACTAGTGCAGAACGAGAACCGGCTGTGGCTTGTCGCCGAAGTGCGCCACGGCCGCGCCGTCGTGATGGGGCGCGCGCCGGTCACTCCGCAAATGCTCGAGAGCATCGCGCCGTATCTTGGGCCGATCCAACTGGTGATGACGCATCCCGCGTCAGATAGCGATACGCCGACTTCAATTCTTACCGCGATCGGCGGAACGCAATACGCCGCCGGGCAGACGAATCGCCACTACTTCGCGGCAAGTTGCAGCCGGCGACATCGTGGTTCGATAACGAAATCACCGGCGTTTCCACACTGGATGCGGAACTGGATTCGGGCGGAAAGATTCTGTCTCGCCGGTCTTTGCGTCGTACACCGCGCGGCGATAGCGGCTCGCAAGTGAGATTTTTCGCATCGCTTGGCGATTTAAGCAGCTACTACTTCGAATTGCTCGTCGCGATCGTGCTCGTATTTCTGGTGTTGGAAGCGGCGGCGCTCGTTACCGGAATCGTGATGACGCGAACAATTACGCGATTCCGTGGGCGATTTGTACATCGCGACGCAATTTGTGAAGGCCGGCGACTTCAGCCATCGCATTCGCGTGGAGCGTCCCGATCAACTTGGCGCGCTGGCGGATTCGTTCAACGGCATGGCGGAATCTGTGAACACGCTGGTGGAAGAGCAACGCGCGCGCCAGCGATTGGAAAATGAAGTTTCTATCGCGCGCGAAGTGCAGTCGCAACTTTTTCCGCGCAAGTTGCCGACGCTTCCGGGAATTGAATTGGCTGCGACTTGCCGCCCTGCTCGCGGAGTGAGCGGCGACTACTACGATTTCATCGAACTTGGTCCCACGCGATTGGGCATCGCGCTGGCAGATATCAGCGGAAAGGGAATTTCCGCCGCGCTGTTGATGGCCAGCGTGCAAGCCGCGTTGCGCAGCCAGTTGCTTCTTGATCCGAAAACGCAGGAAAGCACCGCTGAAATTGTGGGCCGCGTAAACCGCCATTTATATTACTCGACGGCTGACGATCGCTTCGCCACTTTCTTTTTCGCGATCTACGATTCTGCGACGCGCGAGCTGCGATACACCAATGCCGGCCATCCCGCGCCGCTGTGCATCAGCGGAGATAAGGTGCAGCATCTCGAAATCGGCGGCACCGTTGTAGGCGTCTTCGATAAGTACGATTATCAGGAGGGCAAGATTCAGATCGAGCCGGGAGCTTCGCTGGTGGTATTCAGCGACGGACTCGTGGAGCCTGAAAACGTTTACGGCGAGGAATTCGGCACGCGCCGGCTGGAAAATGTCGCGCTTCGCATCCGGCACGAAAGTCCCAAGGCGATGATGAACGCGCTGCTCACCGCCGCGGAAGAGTGGGCGGGAACTCCCGAACAGGCGGACGACATGACGGTGATCGTCGCGCGCCTCGGAAGCGCGCGATAACGTGACGAATGCTCGCGGAGAATCGATCGCCAATGAAAATTCTCACCGCCGCACAAATGCGCGAAGCCGATCGGCTCACCACCGAAAGTTTCGGCATTTCCAGCATGCAGCTCATGGAAAATGCCGGTGCGGGTGTAGTGGAATATTTGCGCCATGTAGTGCCAGACCTCGCCCAGCAGCGCGTAGTTGTGTTTGCGGCAAAGGAAATAATGGCGGCGATGGATTTGTAGTCGCGCGCGCTTGCACCAGCTCGGCGTAAAATTTCGGTGATGTTGTTCGCGCCAGAAGATGCGGTGCGCGGTGAAGCGTCCACAAATCTTAGAGCGCTGCGCCGCGATCGGCGTGGAAGTTCTCGAAGTCTGCCGATGAATCGCAATTTCCTTCGGCCCGCGAAGAATTATTCGCAGCCGACATCATCGTCGACGCGTTGCTCGGCACCGGAATCAGCGGTGCTGTGCAAGGTTTGTTGGCGCGCGCGATCGACGACGTGAATCGCCACAAATCCGCGTGTGCGTGTGATCGCTGTGGACACTCCTTCGGGTTTGCCATCTGACGCGAGCGCCGCGGCAGGACCCGTGATTCGCGCGGATTGGACGGTCACTTTCACCGCGCCAAAAATTGGCCAGCTGCTATCGCCTGATTCGATTGTTGCGGAAATCTCGTAGTGCATTCCATCGGCACGCCGCGCGAGCTTCTTGATGAACTTACGGCAAGTGATTCGGCGAGATTAAACTGGATCGAGCCCACGGAATTTCGCGGGATTTCTCTTCGCAGAAAAGCGGATTCGAATAAGGGCAATTACGGTCACGCACTGATCGTCGCGGGCGCGCGCGGCAAGTCCGGCGCTGCTGGGCTGGCCGGATGGGGCGCGCTGCGAGCTGGCGCGGGCCTCGTGACAGTCGGCACTCCGAGCGATGCGCTGCCGATTGTCGCTTCGTACTTGCCGGAATTGATGACGGCACCGATGGCGCAAACCGATGCAGGCACCGTGAGCCTTCTCAATTTTGATTACAACCGTTTCGCCGAATTGTGCGCAGGGAAAAGTGTGCTGGCGATGGGCCCGGGACTCGGCATGCATCCCGAAACGCAACAGTTCGTGCGGAGCGTTGTGAAAAATACCGAGCTGCCAATCATTCTCGATGCAGATGGATTGAACGCGCTTGCGGTGGCGTCGGAGCCGATCGAGCGTCGCGGCCCGGCGCTCGCGTTGACTCCACATCCGGGCGAAATGTCGAGGCTGCTTGGATGCAGCATCGCGGAGGTGCAGAAAGATCGCGTGAGCGCTGCACATCGAGCAGCGGCGAAGTACAACGCGTTTGTTGTGCTCAAGGGTTTTCATACGATTCTCGCGACGCCAGATGGGCGCACGTTTATCAACTCCACCGGAAATCCGGGCATGGCTACTGCTGGTACAGGCGATGTGCTCACCGGAATACTCGCCGGACTCACCGCGCAGTTCGGCATCGAAAATTGGGAACGAGTGATTGCCCTCGGCGTTTACCTGCACGGGCTTGCCGGAGATTTGGCGGCGAGCAAGTTTGGCGAAATTCCGATGACCGCTTCCGATCTCATCGCTTCAATACCAGATGCTTTCGCACAACTGCTGCGGGATTGGGATGCGGTGCGCGACGCATGACGTCTGAGCCCATCGTCACAGAATCCGCCGAGGAAACTCTTTCGATCGGCCGCGCGCTCGCGCTGCGTTTTCACGCACCAATGCTCGTGCTGCTCAAGGGCGACCTGGGAGCAGGGAAGACCACTCTCACAAAAGGAATCATCAGCGGGCTGGGCGCTGCGAAAGAGGAAGAAGTCACGAGTCCAACCTTTACACTGATTCACGTCTTCGAAAAAAAAGCGGAAATTTCCGCTGAGACAAAAACTGCTCCTCAAAAATCGCTGAAAATTTATCACGTGGATTTATATCGCATCGAAAGCGAAAGCGAATTGGCAACTCTTGCGCTCGAAGACGTGCTCGGCGAAATCGAGCCGGGCATCGTGATCGTGGAGTGGTCCGAACGCCTCACGATTCGCAGCGAATGGCCGGTTGTGCGAATCGAAATGGAGCACCTCGGCAACGACAAGCGCGGCATCCGCGTTACCGGCCTCACCGAACGCATCGTCAAATCCCCCTGAAAATACCTGATTTGTCTGCTGTGCTGGAACGCTATTGACGTGTTGGACTAGGCTCATTGTGACGCGACTATTGCGCCTGATAGGCTGAAATTCAAAGATTCAGCGACCCAATGGCGGACCACACAACCACTATTTCGGTGACGAGCCCACCCCGGCTCGAACTGGCGAGATATTCGCCGGAACTGCCGATGTCTGGGCTTGGTGGTGGGCGTTGACAACATCCACCACGACGTTTATCTGAGCCCAAAGCTTGTGGAAGCCGCTCGGGGATTCCTGTTTGATCTGATTCGCCAGCTTGTAAACCTTTCTCATTTCCCCGGATTTGAGCGGAAGCCGATGCGGCCGCCGGAAACCGCGGCGTTCCGCAAAAAGCTCGCCGAATTGATGAGTGCTTCGCTGACCCGCGCGAAATATGAAAAAAATATCGAGCGCGATGTGCTGCTGCGCGTGGCGTTGCTGAAAATGCTTACGCAGGAGACCGTGTCGCGATTTTCGGATCTGCTGCTCGAAGCCAAAGAAGGGTATTCGCGCGCGCGGCAATTATTTTGAGCGCAGCGAGCAGGCTCACGTGTTGAAATCGCGGCTCGCGGAAATTCAAGCCGGGCGGCGCGAAGTTGTGCGGCAAGTGGGGCAGCAAATCCATCAGATACTTCTGGAAATCGAAGAGACTTCACTGGCGAAAACGCGCAAGGGGCTTTTCGGCGACGAAACCGCTGAAGCATACGAGATGCTGAAAAATCGTCTCGTATTTGTGGAAGGCGGCCGCGACGACCGATCTGTTCCTTGATCATTACGTGATGACGGGGAACTATCAGCGCGACCCGGATCGCAGCGAAATATTTGACCAGATGCTTCTGGAACTTCTGCGAGAGCACGGGCTTGGCACGAATCTTGTTGATGCTGCGGCACACGCCGTACATGGCGCGCTTGGCACGAATCAATCTCCGGCGAGGTTGTGGAATCGGCTGTGCGGATGCGGAACGATCTCGCGCAACTGGATGAACAGCGCGAAGAACTGTTGAAGCGGCTGGGCCGCACCGAAGAACTTTTTGGTCGCATGCTGCGCCGCGACGATCCCGCGGATTTGCGCGCGGCGTTGCGTGAACTCGATAAGCGGCGCGCATTCGCACAGCAGAAACTGGATTTTCTGGCGCCGCAAGTGGAAACCGCGCAGCAGCAAATGGGATTCCTGAACCAACAGCGTCATGCGGACGTAGAGGATTATTTCAACCAGCCGGAAAACGCCCGCATCATTTTCGCGATGCAGAATTCCGGCGAAGTCGGGCGGCACCGTGCTGGACGAATGGGTGGCGCGACTGGAGCGCAGCGAAATTCTGATTCACGTGCTGGCAAGCTATGAAGTGCGAAATCTGCATCTTGATTTTTGCCCTCCGCTGCACTTGCAGCAGTTGCGGCGCGCGCTGGTATCGCGCGAAGAATTCAGGCGCGTGGAAGAAATCCTGAACCAGTTTCCCGCGAAACAATTCTCCGTAAAACGAAACTCGAAGAATCCTCGCGGCGGCTGCGGAAATATTCGCGCGAAGAAATTCGCACAATCGCGGCGCGATTCGCCGAAGACCTGATGCGACTTGCATCGCGACATGCGCGACTATCAGCGCGTGACCGCGGCGATGGAAAGAATCTCGCTGGTGAAAGCGGACCGCACCCGCGAGATGTCTCAGATCAATCGCACACTCTACGAATTCCTGTTGCCGGAAGAAGAGCGTCCCGGCGAAGACCACGTGGTTACCCACGCGGTGATCAAGGCAGATATTCGCGGCTCCACCGGCATGACTCAGAAGCTGCTGGCTCGCGGGATGAATCCCGCGTCGCACATGAGCCTGAATCTTTACGAGCCGGTGCAGCGAATTCTGGAACGATACGGCGCGAGCCAAAGTATTTATCGAAGGCGACGCGATCGTGATGGCGATTTACGAAACCGAAGCCAATCGCTCGCGGCAGACGGGCTGTTGCGAAAGCGTGCCTGCTGGCGCGGCAAATTCTTGCGATCGCGGACGCATACAATCAGCGCGCGCAAAATGAAGGCAGCGATTTGCCGCGACATGGAACTGGGTGTGGGCGTGGCATTTCAAAATTCGCCGCCCACCTACTGGATGGACAAGGATTATCGCATCATGATTTCGAAGGCGATCAACTTGTCGGATCGCTTGTCGAGCTGTTCGAAAGCGGCGCGACGGCGACTGGGAGATCACAAGTCGCCATTTCATGTATTCCTTTTCCAAACCGCGATCGAAGGAACCACCGAAGAAGAGCTGGACGAATTTCTTCTTCGCTACAATTTGAACGGTGTGGAACTGAACGAAGAAGGCTTTCAAAAATTGAACGAAGAAATTTCGCTGAGCGCGTCGGAAGCCGATCAGCACTTTCCCGTGGGGTCGCGAGCGCGCGACGTTTTATTCCGGGCTCGTGCCTGTTGGCGACACCCTTGAGCCTCTGCTAATCCGCAAGGGAAACGTTCGGCAGTTAATGCCAGACGGCAAGATCGGCCCAGTCAGCTCGCGCGCTTACTATGAGGTCTGCGCCGAGTCGTTTATGCCTGAGATTGCCGGCGCCAAATCGTAGTCCTATAACTTGAAGTCCGTGAATTCTTCTAGAGTCAAATGAAAATCTCACTGGGTCATGCGATTGACTCCCTTGGCGGCAGACGTTATCGTGCCATTATTGGAGCTGGCTTAGGAATTTTTTCGCGCGATCGGCGTCTACGTTGTCGGGATGCTCTTTCAAGAATTCCTCGAGGAGGGTGCGGGCGCTTTTCCGGTCGCCACTCATGGCTTCCGCCATCGCGAGCGTAACCTCGGCGCGGATAGCGTTGTTTTTGCCGAGATCGAGTGCTTGCTGTGCGAGGAGCTTTGCCTGTTTCGCATCTCCGTCAGATCGGAGGTGAACTTCCGCGAGGAGCCAGTGCGCACGCCATGAATTCGGATCGGCAGCTAGGGCGGCTTCCGCATGAGGAAGCGCAGCCGCGGCGTCGCCTGTTCCCACAACAATCTTCCCAAACACAGCTGCGCTGAAAAATGCGCGGGGAAGAGTTTTATGGCTTGTTCGTATTCGGCGCGGGCGTCGGCGTCGTTCTGCGATCGCTCGGCATAATATCCGGCGACGAAGTGAACATCGGGATTATCGGGTGCGCTCCTTAGAAGGTTCTTCACGTGGCGATTGGCGTCCGGCATTTTGTTCGCATCCATTGCGGGAACCACGGCGTCGAGTTCCTTGAGCATCGCTGGAGACAGCGTGGGCACATTGGGCTGCTGTAGTTTCACTTCGGAGTCAGCCGATCCATTATCGGGGAGCATTTGAATGGTGGCTTCGGTCTTGTCGTCAGGGGGAAGGACCCTGAGGTTTTGGCGGCTGTTGATGTAACCCGGCGCGGAAACTTCCAAGACGTAATCGCCGGGCGGGACACCCTCGATTCGCCCGGAGCCGTGACGCGCCGATCCTTCGAAATTTGTGGGTACGGTACTCGAGCTGGTAGTCACAGTAATCTTGGTTGCCGTCAGGCGAAGCTGAGCTTTCACATCAATGGTTTTGCCGGTTGAATCCACGAGGCGGATTGACGCGGAGGACATGCCCTCTGTCATCTTCACCATCTGGTCGCCGCCGGTTTTGCCAACTTGGGCATCCGCCTGCGAAATGGAAAAGGCGAGAGAAAGAAATACGGGAGCAACTGAGAATCTCAGGAATCCAACTCTCATAAATCCCTCCCAGAAGGAGTTTGGCCGAACTGCGGAATCGGTATGATTCTATTAATTTTGAGGAAATACAAGGGGGTTGACGTGGATAGCGCGGGATTGACTGAGTGCTAATAAAACGGGACGGGATTACTTTTCGGAAGAAGTGGAGATCAAGTTAGCGAGAGGGATCTTCACTGTGCCGACCGCGCCCGTGCTGCTATCCATCGCGACCAGATGAATTACGGATGCGCCCGGTTTGATTGGGAAATCGCAGATGACTTTCACTCCCTCTTTCTCGATTCGTTCATAGTCTGTAGACGGGAGGCTTAGAGCTAGTGTGCGGAAAAGGCTCGTAAGCACGATCTGCTTCTTGTCAGTTTCAGCGTAGTAGAGATCGACTGAACCGGTCCAGCGGCCGGCGTTTGGATTCAGCAGGATGTCGCGCGGGTCGATGGTCAGGCGCATTTTCAGGTTCGGCAAATATCCACGGCGGTGATCGGCTGCCGCAGCCGGATCCACGGAAATCGTTTCTAATTTCAGACCTACAGCGGTGGCTTCCAGGGGATCTGCGGCGGCGTCGAGGATGAGTTGAGCGCGGTGCTTCTGGTCGGCCATTACAGACTGTTCACCAGCGAAATATCCCTGGCGGTATCTCACTTGAGCGCCGTGGCGATGTACCTTCACTTTGATTTCGTGGAAGGTGCGATCCCATTTGTTTTGGTCGGGATAGTAGCCAAGCGTATAGGTGACGCGCGAATCGTCGATGGCGCGACGGATGGCGCCGCCGATGTCGTTATTGTTGTAGGAAGCTTTCCCGCCGGTGAGATCTGCGAATAGATCCATCGTGCTGAAGTTGCGCCAATCCGCGAGTTGGCTGTTATCGCGCGTCATTAGTCCACGGGCGTCGATCGGATAAACCGCGACGTTTGCATCGGTGAGGTAGCGGGCTGCGCGGTCAATCTCGGTTTCGAACGAGCGCCGGTTTCCCATTCTCAGGTAGCCCGCGGACTCGGGAAATGCACCCGAAATCCAAATCAAATTCTTGCGGCCTGGAATTCCTGCCATGTGGTTCGCGAGCGAACGAAAAGCTCTGGGAGTGTCTTCGGCGCGGCGCGTTTGGAAGTAAATGCGGGTCTCTATATTTACATCCGCCGACCCCGACATATTGAGCGATTCAGCGTGTTGCAATCCCGCGAGGGCCTTGAGGAGCGACTGACCGTCGTTCGTGAAATCGCGCACAAGCAATAAGCCATCGGAGAGGCTATAAAGCGCGACGCGATCCTGCGGCTGCATTTGTGCGAGGAAGGCTTCCAACTTATGGGTCGCGAAAGTCAGATCCTGCACATGAGTGTTGCTTGAATCGATCAGGATCACGGTAGTGGTGCCTGCGATGCCGGATGGTTGATCTGTTCGGTTCGAGAAGACGTTTGGGGACGGCGGAGTGGGAGGCGCAGAAGGCGCCGGTTGAATCGAATCGACCGAGAATTGAGTGATGGCTTGCGGCCTACCTTGATCGAGCAATTCGAAATCGTCTTTGGTTAGTCCGGTGAGCGGCTCGCCATGCTCATCGTGGACAAGGACGCTTACTTGCACCAATCGTGTAGTTACGCGAAGCGGAGGAGCTTGCTGCGGGATCTGAGAGTGGATGAATGGCGCAATCAACAATGGAAAGAGCAGGAGCGGGACGATACGGAGGAGGTTGGGATGGCGCACGGCAAGCTATGATTCTCCGGACTCGCGATTATTGCAAGCAGATAAATATGAGAGGGGTGGAATTGACTGAAAGCTAATGAGCGCAGCGACGCTGAACAAATCGTCTCAGCTTGGCTGCTTTTTTTGCGGGTACTTTGGGGATAAAGGTACCGACTTGTAATGGAAATTGAGCGTGATAGAATCCGCCGAAATTGATCTGTGAGTTTGCAGCGCCCCGACTCGGATCAACGCTGAGTATCCCGAATTGTGATCTGAAGGTCGCAAGATTCGCGTTGAGAGGAACAACATGCTTACCAGCAAGCGGATTAGTCTGCTTACCATTTTATTTGCCTCTCTGCTTGTTACGAGCGTGGCTCGATGCCAGTCGTCGGTCACGGATGACACATACATCTTGAGCGGCAGCGCGACCAACCATGGAACAGCGACTACTCTCATCGTAAAAAGTTCGACAGGTACGGGGTCGAACGCGGCGGAGAGCGCATTCATCCGATTCGATCTGAGCGCGCTACCCACGGGCTTCGCCGCGGCCAGCGTACAAAAAGCAACGCTGAAATTATTCGTCGATACGGTGACCACGGCCGGTTCGATCGACGTGTGCCAACTTGCATCCACTCCTGCGTGGACTGAATCGGGGCTGAACGGTTCCAACGCCGCAAATATACCCGCGTGTACAACTGTGGCGAGCCCAGAAATCGCAGTTGCGATTTCCACCGACGTCGATTCGTACGTCGTGGTGGATGTGACGCCAATCGTGAAATATTGGCTGAGCAATTCTGGCAGCAATAACGGCTTGGGACTGATGCCGACCGATGGCACGGTGAACATCGCGTTCGACTCAAAAGAAGCGACGAACACGAGCCACGATCCAGAGCTGAACATTATCGTCACTGGCGGTGCGGCGGGACCTACCGGCTCAACCGGACCCACGGGCGTTCCTGGCTCGACTGGTGCTACTGGCCCGAGTGGAGCCACCGGAGCCGCTGGCGCTGCGGGACCTACTGGCGCGGTAGGAGCCAAAGGTGCGACCGGAGGGACTGGTGCCACCGGAGCGACCGGCACTGCGGGAGCAGCCGGCGCAAAAGGTGCGACTGGTGCGGCTGGTCCGACTGGTGCGACAGGAACTGCGGGCACGAATGGATCGAACGGAGGCACGGGCGCGACCGGCGCTACCGGCGCGCAAGGTGTCGCGGGTCCTGCTGGTTCGCAAGGCGCTCAGGGGATTCAGGGATTGCCGGGCAGCCAGGGTCCAGCGGGTGCAACAGGAGCAACGGGGGCCACCGGTGCGACCGGAACTACTGGTCAGGGATTTAATGTCGCCGGTCCATTCATCATGGGGAACAGTTACAACGCATTTGATGTGGTCTCGGAAAGTGGTTCAAGCTATGTGGCGTTAAGGTCGAATCAAAACGTCGATCCCGCTAGCGATGCGCAGAACAGTGGTGGAAATTGGGCGGTACAGGCCTTGGCGGGGTCTGCGGACTCGGGTGGCGCTACCGGTCCCACTGGGGCGACCGGCTCAACGGGAGCGACGGGGCCAGCTGGTGCGGGCGCTACCGGAGCGACTGGACCAACGGGAACCGCGGGAGCGAACGGTGCTCCCGGCCCACTGGGTCCCACTGGCGCAAACGGAACGAATGGTGCGACCGGTCCGACCGGTGTGACAGGAGCAACGGGGCAGGGATTTACTTTTCAAGGTGCGTATAACGCGGCCGGAAGCACCCAATACAACCCCTTCGATGTAGTCACCGAAAACGGATCGTCGTACGTCGCGAAGACACAGAATATCGGAGTAGATCCGCAGACCGATGTCGCGGGAGCCGGAACAAATTGGTATGTACAAGCTCTGGCAGGTGCAGCAAGTGCGGTAGGCGCAACGGGAGCGACCGGTCCAGTAGGTCCCACGGGACCAGCGGGAGGCGGGGGCGGAGGCGCAACGGGACCTACGGGAGCGACAGGACCGGCTGGCACGAATGGAACGAACGGAGCGCCGGGCGTTCCAGGGGCGAACGGAACGAACGGAACGACCGGAGCAACTGGAGCCACTGGAGCCACTGGCGCGACCGGGCAGGGATTTACCGTCCGAGGTTCCTACAATATATTAGGTACCACTCAGTATAATCCGTACGATGTGGTTTCGGAAAATGGATCTTCGTATGTGGCGAAGACGCAAAACACCGGCGTAGATCCGCAAACGGATGTCGCGGGGGCTGGGACGAACTGGGCGGTGCAAGCGCTGGCAGGAGCAGCTAGCGCGTCCGGTGCTACCGGAGCGACTGGAGCAACAGGGCCGCAGGGATCGATAGGTCCTGCAGGGCCGCAAGGGATTCAAGGAATCGCGGGTGCAACGGGCCCGACGGGTATTCAAGGTCCGCCGGGGATCAACGGCGCGAGCGGAAGTAGCGGCGCGACCGGTCCGGCAGGCCCGACGGGTGCGACGGGCGTGACGGGAATGACGTGGCAACAAACATTCGTCCAGAACGGGACGTATCACGCGCACGATGCGGTTGCGTACCAAGGTTCGTCGTATATCGCGCTGCACGATAACAGCGGTGCGACCGCTCCTGCTAGTGACACAACGAATTGGCAATTGCTGGCTCAAGCCGGGGCGATTGGGACCACAGGTCCGGCGGGCGCGACTGGAAGCACCGGTGCCACAGGAGCTACCGGGGCGACAGGCACGAATAGCATCACTTCATTTTCTGGTGACGGAACAATCATCACGAACAGCGGATCGGTGGGAGCGGTGACAGCTTCTGTGGCACCGCATACTGGAGCGGGAAGCATCGTGCTGGCGATTTCGCCTACGCTTGTGTCGCCGGCGCTCGGTACGCCGACTTCATTGGTCGCCACAAATATTACGGGTGTTCCAAACGCGAGCGTAAGTGCGGCTCCGATGCCGTCACCGGGAACTTCCATCACGCTTACTGGTCCTCGAGGCTATGCGATTTGTACGGGCACTTGCACGGTGACAGTGCCGGTACCGGTGGCGGGATATGAATTCTGCGTGATGAATGATGACAACATCTCGACGTCGATTACGCTCTTGGCTCTCGGTGGGGGCGCCCGTTACGAAAATACATCGAGAACGGGATACGGAACGACGGGCACGGGGACACTTTCGTCGAGCGCCGCGATCGGGAACAAGGTATGTATCGTGGGCAGGGATGCGACGCACTACATGACGGTGTCGTTCACCGGCACATGGACGGCGAATTGATGAGATTCCGGCTGATATTTTTCGCGATGCTAGCAGCAGCGTTTGTGCAGCTTGCGCCGGTTTATGGTCAGGGAATGACTATCGTCAATGGCAACAGCCAACCGGGTGCCGCGCCTGTGTGGGTAAATGGCGTTACGTATTCGGCGGCGAACACCGCGTCAGCTACGCAAACGGTTAGCTTGGCGCTTACTGCGGGAAACACGGTGATCGCGAGTTTTGGAAATTCGGGATCGGCGTTCTCCACTTTTTGCACGGACAATTTGAGTACGCCAACTGTGTACACGACGGTGCGGGCAACGACTGACGCCGCGCACAATCCTTCGCTGACGACGTGTGTGGGGATACCGACGGTTTCAGGCGTCGCGACGATCACATTTCATGCGAGTGGAACCAGCACTCCCTCTGACTGGCGATGTCGCGTGGATCAATATTCAGGTCTGGATTCAGTGCAACCGCTCGATGCGGTGGTACAAAATGTTCAAACTTGGACGACGGCTGCGAATAACGTGACGTCGACGAATCAAGCGACACAGAATAATGGAGATCTGATCTATAGCGTTGTTTACGATGAAAAAGTTGCCTCAACTTTTTCCGCCGGAGCCGGATTGACAGAACGCGAAGGAGCTACGGCGATTGGTATCGGCGCCGAAGACGGCGTGCTCGCCGGCGCGGGCACAACCGCCAGCACTTTTACCGCGGGAACCGCGAGCACGGGAATTATTCATTTGCTGGCGCTCTCCCCGATAACTTCGAATGGCGGGAACGGGAATCCGCTCGTGTACATGGATTTTGAAAATTCGACGGATGGAACGACGGCGACCGATGCGATTCTTACTGCGGGCACACACCAAACGGCAACATGGACGGGCTCATGGAGAGGGACAAATCCGGTTACGGGACTCGCAGTGAGTGTATCCGCGCAGATGAATTTGTTGAATCCGGTTACCGTGTTGAATGGAAGCACGTACACGGATTCCGGATCGACACGCGGGATGCAGTGGGCGAGCACTACGCTCACCGGGTATGGAAGTTATTTTCTGAACACGATGGGGCAACAGTTGACGGCGTGCTTCAAATATTTAACAACCGTCCCCACAACCGACACCGGATTCTATTCGCTGTTTGAGATTACGGATGAAAATGCGGCGGACCACGTGAGCGTGATGGTGCACAGCGGGATTCTCTATATGGAAGCGAGCGTGAACCCAAACGGCGCGCCATCAAGTTGCACTGGGTGCACTGGCAACGGTTTCGCGTACGCGACCGGTACGACTTATACGATCTGCAGCCAGTATTACGGCGGAGCGGGGCACGTTCACTCGATGGCTGTTTACAACTCTGCTGGCGTGCAGGTGATGACGATGACGAAGGCTAATGCGGGATCGAATTATTTGCCGAACACTTTCAACATCGGACGTATTGGGGATACGGGGACGTCTGGGTTTACAAACATCGACAACGTGATTCTGTATCTTGATCCGGGGAGTTATCCGCCTGCGGTAATACATTAGCTCAGACTTCGAATGTTTAGGTTCCTTCCACGAACTGAACTGGTAGCGTTCCCATCCTCTGAAATTGCACACGCCGCTGGCACGATATAGACTCCCCATCAACGACGGTCGGTAGTGTGACGGAGGCGAAAAGGGTCCGGTGATCCTCCCGGCCTTCAAAGCCGGTGATCCGCTCCTTCGCGGGGCGGATGGTGGGTTCGACTCCCACACGCTTCCGCCAGATTCTTTGCGACCGGAGCCGCTCGTTAGGAATTTAGTGCGCTCGGGATGTCGCTCGCCGAACAATTGCGGGGTTAATCGGGCAAACGGTTCTTATATCTGGGAGGAAACGCAATGCTTCAATTCATCCGGCGCTCTATTGGATTTTGGATGTTGCTGTGCGTTGTGGTCTGTGCTTCGCGCTCGGCGCGGCAGCGCAGGTCAGCACTGATTTGTTTTCCGGATTGCAGTGGCGCAACGTTGGTCCGTATCACGGCGGACGCATCGCGGCTGTTACCGGCGCGATCGGCGAGCCCGGGACTTTTTATGTGGGCCTGCCGCAAGGCGGCATCTGGAAAACAACGAGCGGCGGGATGACGTGGTATCCGGTATTTGACCAGGTGACGGAGGTCGACAGCATCGGCGCGATTCAGGTGGCTCCTTCGAACCCAAATATTGTTTATGCCGGGAGCGGCGATGCGGTGGCGGGGGTAACACAGGGACGAACGGGAACGGGATGTATAAGTCTACGGATGCAGGCAAGACGTGGACGCATATCGGCCTTGAGGGCACTACCAAGATTCCGAAGATCATTGTTGATCCGAAAGATCCGAATATTGTGATCGCCGTCGCCATGGGCGGGACCACCGGCACACAACGTGGAATTTTTCGCACCGACGACGGCGGCCAGACGTGGACAAACGTGCTGCACCCCGACAACGAGACTGGCGGACGCGATCTCTCTTCGCCATTTGATATGCCCAACGTGATTTTTGCAACCACGATTGCAGAAACCCCTGCCGTGCCAGTCTGGCCGTGGAGGCGCGGCTGCGGCGAAGCGCTCGCCAACCGCACCAAGTTGTACAAATCCGTCGACGAGGGCAAGACGTGGACGGAAGTCACGTCCAACCCATCTACGACCGGGCGGATTGCGGTGGCGGTGGCGATGCACAGCAATGGGCAGCGGATTTATGTAGTTGGCGCATTGCAGCAGAATTCGTCAGGGCTTTTCCGTTCTGACGATCAGGGCGCAACTTGGAAGCACATGGCGGGTGACGATACACGCATCAGCGGCGGCGGTTACATCTGCGGCGTCTGGGTGGACTCGAAAAATCCGGATGTGGTCTACACGCTGAGCACGGCGGCGTATAAATCGAGCGACGGTGGCGAAACTTTTACTGCGTTCAAGGGCGCGCCGGGCGGCGAAGACATGCACGACATCTGGATCGATCCCACGGACGGCAATCGGATGCTGTTCGGCGTGGATCAGGGCGCGGCGATTACGTTTGACGGCGGAGTTGCGTGGAGCAGCTACTACGCGCTGCCGGTCGGCCAGTTGTACCACATCTCCACGGACAATCGATATCCGTACTGGGTCATCGCCTCGCAGCAGGACACGGGCGCGGTGATGACGCGCGAGCGCGGCGATATGGGAACGATTTCGGAAGTGGATTGGATGCCGGTGCCTTCTTCGGAATTCGGCACACTTACGTTTGATCCGCTGGATCCCAATATTATTTATGGCGTTGGATATGGCGCTGCGGGTGGCGGGAGCGGTTTGGTGAAGATCAATCTCACCACTGGTCAATGGGAAAATGCGGCGCCAAATTTTGGGACGGATGCAACGAAGTATCGTTCGAGCCGGGATGCGTGGCGGAGAATCGATCCCTTCGATCCGCATGCGATTTATACGGACATGCAGTGCTTGCTGGTGTCGCGCGACATGGCACATTCGTGGAAGTCGTTTAGTCCCGACCTTACTGTGGAGAAAGGCAAGCCGCCGATTCCGTGCGGCACGCCAGTGCCCCCGCGCCGGCAGCGGCTGCCGCGACACCTGCTGGCGGACGCGGCGGTGCGCCGCCCGCACCATCGATCAATGACTTTGCGATTTCGACGGTTCGCAAGGGCGTGTTCTGGACGGTGAGCAGCAACGGACAGATTTACAACACGATGGATAGCGGCTCGCACTGGAACAACGTGAGCAATATCAGCGACGGCGCGGGCGTGACGTTCAACACGATCGAAGCAGGGCACAACGATATCAACACGGCGTACGTTTCCGGCCGAGCCGGCAGGAGGTGGACCCGGCGGAACGGGCGGTCGCTGCTCGCAACGTGCCGCTGATTTGGCGCACGCACGATGGCGGAAAGACTTGGACGCAGGATCGTGAACGGATTGCCCAGCGACCAGCCTACGGGAAGCTGGGTGAACGTGATTCGCGAGGATCCGAAACAAAAGGGATTGTTGTTTGCAGGGACCGAGACGACGGTGTTCGTGTCGTTTGATGACGGCGAGAATTGGCAATCGCTGCGGCAGAATTTGCCAAGCACTTCGATTCGCGACATGGTGTTTCACAGTGACAATCACATGAGCGATCTGGTGATCGGAACTTACGGCCGCAGTTTCTACGTGCTGGATGATATGACTCCGTTGCGCGAGATTGCCGCGAAGTCGCAGGCGATCGCTGCGGCACCTGTGTATTTCTTCAAGCCCGGCGATGCGATCCGCGCACGCGTAAGCGATAACTGGGATCAGCCGATCAATCCGGAGTTGCCGCACGCGCGCTAATCCGCCGTACGGCGCGATCCTTTACTACCATTTGAGCCGTCCGCCCGCGGGCGAAATAAAATTGCAGGTGTTCGATGCAGCGGGAAAATTGGTCCGCACGATGTCGAGCATTCCGCCGGTGCTCCCTGCGCGGTGGCCCTACCCGGAATACTGGGTGGCCAAGGGTGCGGATCTTGCGTTGCCGACAAAAGTTGGAACGAACCGCACGAATTGGGATCTGCGTTACGACGATCCTCCGGCGTTCAACCTTGATCTGGAAAATCAGATGAATGTGGCGCCCGGCGGATTTGTCACTCCCGGTCCTCACGGACCGCAGGTGATTCCCGGCGTTTACACGCTGAAGCTGATCGTGGATGGACAGACTTACACGCAGACGGTGACCGTTCGCAACGATCCGCGCGTTGGCGAGAGTGCGAAGGTGATGGCAGACCTGCGCGCGAAGAACAAGCTGATATTGCTGGCGTACGAAGGGGCCAAAAATTCAAATGCGGGAAACTCGGAAGTGTTGGCCGTGAGGCAGCAGGTGGCGTCGTTGAGCGCCAACCAACTTCCCGCCGATGTAGGCGCAGGCGAAGACGAGTATTGACGCGAAGCTCGCCACGTTCGGTGGAATCGTCGCCGGTCGCGGTGGCCGCGGCGGAGGCGGTGGAGGCCGAGGTCGCGGCGGCGCGCCGGTCCCGGGAGCGATCACTCCGTTCAATACGCTGAACGGCAGCTTCAATTCAATTGTCAGTACATCGCAGGTGGGACTGGATGAGGGGCCGACGCAGGCTCGAGGTTGATACGTGGGAAGCCGACTGCAAGGAATATCAACACGACTGTAGCGGCGTGGAAAAAAACGCAGTCGCAGGATTTGGCTACGTTCAATGCGCTGCTCAGTAAAAACAATCTGAATCCGCTACAGATAGTCCCTAGCGCGCTAACAGGTCCGCCATGCAGCTTCGCTGGGACGGCCGCGGTGGGACGGCGAAGGCGTCAGTAAAGAAATAGGCGAGGCAGCCTAACTCTTTATAGAAATCGCTCTTGCCCGCAATGGGAAAGAGCGAGCGGCATTTGCGTGACCCCCGAACGGTAGTTTGCCGCCCGAGATTTAAGAGCTTCCAATATTCAATGCAGCCTCAATATGGGGTTCAAGATCTCCACTGAGGTTTGACACGCGCACGATTCGGAGAGTTTGACGAAAGGATTGCGCGGGGTTCGTTTTGGGAAGAGAGCTTTACTGAGGCGGTAGAATGACGGTTTATGTACTGGGGAATGACGGAAATTGTCAAGTTACCTGTACTCAGGCGAATTTGAACCTGCAGTGTAAACGAGCGAATTGCGTGTCCGCCCCTAAGTAGAAGCAGGCACAAGGTTTAGCTCCTACTTTTTTATTTATCAATCACCTGTACTTGAGAGTGAACGGCCATGCGGGTGCTGTTAACAAGGCATGACCTTCATCGGTCAGAGAGGAACAATGCGAAAGAAACAGAAGGGGTTTTCACTCATCGAGCTTTTGATCGTCGTAGCCATCATTTTGATTATTGCTGCGATTGCAATTCCGAACTTGCTGCGTGCACGTATCGCTGCGAACGAAGCGTCGGCCGCCAGTTCTCTGCGCACGATTAACACAGCATGCATCACTTACAACTCTACCTACGGCTCTTATCCGTTGGCATTGTCGAGTCTTGGGACCTTCGAACGGCGCAACACCGACGAGCACGACGGCTGATTTGCTGGACCAAGTGCTGGCGCCCACAGGCGGCGGCAACACGTCCACCAAGAGCGGCTACAATTTTACATACGCAGGCACGCAGTACATTTACAACACAGTGAACGGGGCGCCAGCTTCGCTGAACCAGACCGGCGTGCGTTATTTCTTCACGGACCAATCTGGCGTGATTCGTTATGCGATCGGCGTTGCAGCAACATCGGGCAGCTCGCCGATGTAATCGGGTTTTCCGCGAAGTAGGTATAGCTACAATTTCGAGGCACAAATGCAGAGGGCCGGGGGCGAAAGCTTCCGTCCCTTTTTTTGTCTCGATGCGTAAATTTCTGTGTACCGCGCATGGAGAAGGCTTTTAACGTCTGCGGACCACGAGGCAGGTGATGTCGTCGTGTTGCGGTGCGGCGCCCACAAATTGGTCGAGGACCTGCATGATTTTGGCTAGGGTGAGCGCAGCTCTTTCTTCAGGGACCGACTGCAGCAATAACTCGAGTCGCGGCTCTCCGAATTCCTGGTGGTCTTCGTTTCTGGCTTCAGTGACACCATCGGTGTAGATCACCAACAAATCCAGAGGCTCGAGGCGAGTTATCCCCGTCTTATAGAATTCCTTCAGCTCAATTCCGAGAGGAATATTGTCTGACTTCAGGCGCTCAAAGGTACCGTCTGCCCGCCGCAGAATCGGCGGATTGTGACCAGCGCTGAAGTAGGTCAGATCTCCTGTGGCGGGATTGAGTTCAGCAATGAAGGCGGTGGTGAAACGTCCATTTTGGCTGTTGGCACAGGCCTGGCGATTTAGCCCTCCTGCAAGATCAGAAAGAGTGCCGGCGACTCCCGCAAGTGCGCGCAGACTGGCCTGGAAGGTAGCCATTAACATCGCGGCTGGAACACTCTTGCCGGAAACGTCTGCGACGACGATCAAAAGCGGGCCATCGGCGGCGCGGAGAAACGCGTCGTAATAGTCGCCGCCGATTGTCTTGGCGGGGCGCGTTGCGAAAGCGATGTCGACTCCGGGGACGTCTGGCGCCCTGCGAGGAACGAGCCAGCGCTGAATTTCGCGGGCGATCTCGATGTCGCGCTTCATCGAAATGTGATCGCCGATTACCAGTACGAGCAGAATTAGCAGACCGACGAACGCAGCGATGAATTCAATTTCCTGCGTAATGAATAAGAAATGAAAATCGATCACCGCGAGACAAGCCAGGAGTATCGTGAGAAGCAAGAACAGCCGCCGGGCAGGTGAAAGTTTTTTTAGTACGCTTCCGAAAAGAGCGGCGAAGATTTTAAACGGCCGCTTCCAAAAGCGGTCGGACTGACCTGAACGCCTATCGAGATCCTGTTTGAACAGGCGGGAGCTTTCTTCGGCTTCCGTTTTGAATTGCGTCCAGAGTTCTTCGATTTCCAACCCTTCGGTTAGGCGGCGCCAGCGATCTTTGGATTGCCACAGCGCGCGTTTTGCGCGCAACTTCAGATCGCGGAAAAAAGCTTTGATTTTGGTCAGATCCATGCGCGAGTTGGGCAATCGTGAAGCAAGATCCTACGCGTACATTCGATGCTCGAAGGTCACGTTGTGGGCCGCATTTCATTGACAGAGGGTTTTTGGATCATGGCTAGGCGAAAACAGCGGGCATGTGGATGAATGAGCGCGCCTGGGCACAACGGAAATATAGCAACCTGCAGTTCCGGCGGTAAGAGGCGGACGGCTGGCGTTCGATTTTAACGGCATGCCCGGGTGCGGGTGTCTATGGATTCTGCGTGGGAGTCGGAGTAGCCGGCCGCGGAATCGATGGAACCGAGGGCGCCGCTGGCGCGGAGGGTCTGCTTGGGACCCACGGACTCTTGGGCAAGTTTTTTTCGTTGGCGTTTTTTTTCGGTTTTTTCTTCTCGCGACCGCGATGGTCTCTGTTACCCATGATGCGCTCCTTGTTGTGCCGGGATGTGAAAGCAGCTGCCGGTGAGAGTTTGATGTTCGCTCACCCGGCGTAAACCACCGGAACTTTTATTCCCGCCTGAGATTCTTTCATTGGTTGTTCTGCGAAGCAAGTGGCGGCCGCCAGAAATCGCGTTAAGCAAGTTCACCGGCGATACTTACCCACTGACATTTACTTCGTGGTCCGAGCATCAGATTTCGATAGCAAGTTATGAACATGCGTCCGGCGGAGACGCGATTGAATTAGCGATTCGGAATCCCGAATCACACGACTCGCACAAACGTCCCGCATTCGACAAACTCGTGATCCCCAAACCTGCTGAACCGATACGAAACACAAGTTAGAGTTGTAGGCTGGCAATTCCAGGCTCTATCGCGAATGTTCAGTTCGCGCTGATAGATCAATGCGAGGGCGAACACAAAAAAGAGGCGCAGGCTTTCGCCTCGCCTCTTCGCGCGCTGATCTCGAGCCTGTTGATTGTTTGATGTTGGAGAGGAACTTGATTACAACGGCGAGCTGCCAGATGTTGCCGCGGCGCCGATGTTGTAGCGAACCACACCCGATTGGTCAGTGAAGAAATAGCGTACGCCGGTCTGGTTTAAGGAAGCAGGAGCAGCGGTAACCGTATACGTGTAGGTGCTGCCGGCGTAGGTAAAGGCGTATCCGCTCTTCGTTGCGGTATTGCCGCCGCCTGTAGGCGCGAGCACCTGGTCAAGCAAGTCAGCCGTGGTGCTAGTTGGCGTTGAACCGTTCGAAGGCCCGAGTGACGATAGATTCGCAGGATAGGAGTTGTACGTCGAATTGTAGGTGATGCACGCGGTATCAATCGTTCGCAACGAGCTTGCCGCCGAAGCTTCGTTTGCCGCGATACGCGCACGTAGCAAATTCGGAATTGCGATTGCCGCGATAATCAAGATAATGGCCACAACGATTAACAGCTCGATGAGTGAAAATCCCTTCTGTCTCGTTCGCATGGTTCCTCTCTGACTGTTGAAGGTCTTGCATGAATCAATAGCAAGGCGAGGTCCAATCGCTTGCGGTGTACCGATCATGCCCCACGAAAGATTAAGTGCGTAAGCCGCCTATTTACTTGTACTTAGTACCTGCGACGCAGCTCGCAAATCACAGGTGCCAGGCACTTCAGGCGCAGTACTGTTCTTTTGACAATTTTCGTCACTCGAGTGGGCATTTAATGTCATTCACTCGATTCATCAAAGCGCTGTTGGCAAAAAACACGATGCGCCCTATATTTCGGGAGGGCCAGCGATTGCGTGGCGGCGTGGGGAGCTCTTAGGTTGCTTAATGGGCCGCAGCCGGATATCGCCGCAGCGCCGATGTTGAAGTGAAGCACGCCGGATTGGTGGATGTAGAAGTAGCGAACACCGGTCCGAAATAATGTCTTAGTGAGTCCGCGAGCAGTTTCATTTACACTCTTGACCGCCCAGCCGCGAAATCTCTATGAGCCGCTCCACGAGGCAGTTTCCGTTGTGAGAGTCGTCGCCATCATTGTTGGGATCATTTTGACGGGAGCCGAGTTCATCGCGTCGATGGGCTTGGTCGAAATTCTCTCAAGCTTAATGAGTTGGTATCGGCCGGATCGGCTTGAGGGCAATTTGTTCTGGCATCCCGAAGCCATGCTCAAACATGAAAAGGGAAAGCCGGGTCTGGGCGTCTTTCTTGCTGCCTTGCTAATCTTAATCGTATTTCTGATATCGCTCGGATTATTGTGGGCATTGTTGCACGTGGGCGCTCCACTTGAAGCGAGCGTGAGAGTTGTCGTGGCAGCCGCTCATGGAAATGTGCTGATTCTCATAACCGCTTTGTTCGCCTGCTTTTTTGTCTTGTCATCAATAACTTTCATAGCCATCCGAATTTTCTCGAATAAGATCTAGAGTTAATTTCGCGAGGGGGGACCGAGAAAGGTTCGAAGCTTGTGCGACCGCGATGGGTGGCGAAGCTTGCGCAGCGCCTTCGCTTCGATCTGGCGGATGCGCTCTCGGGTAACGCGAACGTCTGGCCCACTTCTTCGAGCGTGTGCTCGCAACCGTCATCCAGACCAAAGCGCATCCTGATGATTTTTTCCTCGCGTTGGGTGAGCGTCTTCAATATTGACGCGGTCTGCTCCTTCAGATTCAGATCAATGACCGCGTCCGAGGGCGAGACTAGGGCCTTGTCCTCGATGAAGTCGCCTAAGTGCGAATCTTGCTCCTCTCCTATCGGCGTTTCGAGCGAGATGGGCTGCTGCGCGATCTTCTTGGTCCAGCGCACCTTCTCGACAGGGATATCCATGCGCTTGGCGATCTCTTCTGAAGTGGGCTCGCGGCCTAGCTCCTGCACCAGTTGCCGGCTGGTGCGGATCAGCTTGTTGATCGTCTCGATCATGTGCACTGGGACACGGATCGTGCGAGCCTGGTCCGCGATGGCGCGGGTGATGCCCTGGCGGATCCACCAGGTGGCGTAGGTGGAGAACTTGTAGCCGCGGCGCCATTCGAACTTATCCACGCCCCTCATCAGGCCGATGTTGCCTTCCTGGATCAGGTCGAGGAACTGCAGGCCGCGGTTGTTGTATTTCTTGGCGATGGACACGACCAGGCGCAAGTTGGCCTCCGTCAGTTCCTTCTTCGGCTGTTCGGCTTCGGCTTCGCCGCGCCGATCTGCTGTAGTGTGCGTTTGAACTCGGTGAAACCGACCTCGCTCGAGATTCCGATCTCTTTCAGTTCTGCGCGGCGCGAGCGCAACTCCTTGCGCGCATCGCTCGGCGGTCTCGCCCGTTGGCGGCATCGGCGCGGCGCTCGAGCCTCCCGACCTCGCACTCGAGCGAATGGAGCCGCTCGACGGTGTGGCGGATCTTGTCGATCAGTCGCTTCTTTTCCATCGGGTTGAAGTCGATTGAGCGGACCAGCTGCGACATCTGGATGCGGGTCCGCGCGACCGCATACTTGGCCCGCAGCGTAAGCGCGCCTGTTCGATTTCGGGGTGTTTTCGAGCTTGGCGGCTTGCTTGAGCGCCGTCTGGTAGAGCTTCTCGATCTTGTCGATAATGCGGAGGGTCTGCCGAGTCTTATTCTCGATCTTTTCTTCCGTCAGCTCTTCGTCGTCGAACTGGACGATTTCCTTGATCGACCGGGTGTCCGGTGCGCGAGCTCCTCGCCGATCTCCAGCATTTCCTTGAGCACGATCAGGGAACGCGAGATCGTTTTGCAGCACCAACAGTTGCCCGCGCTCGATGCGCTTGGCGATGGCCACTTCGCCTTCGCGCGTCAGCAGTGGCACTGTGCCCATCTCGCGCAGGTACATGCGCACCGGGTCATTGATTTTGTCGATCGCTCCGGGAGTCAGGTGAGATTCGAGCTCGACTTTCTCGGATGGTGCGTTCTTCTTTGGTTTCGGTATCGGTAGTCGGTGGATTCCGCGTCCGACAGCCCGCAGCTTCGGCGCTGGAGACATCTTCGTAGAGATCGATGCCGTAACGTTCGAAGGTCGAGAGCAAATCGTCAATTTCTTCCGGTGAATTTATTTCCGCCGGCAGGATTTCGTTCACCTCATCATAGAGCAGGTAGCCACGCTCCTTGCCCATGGCGATAAGCTGTCGAAGTTGATCATTCTTTTCTTCAATCACCGGTGCCAAAGGTCGCTCCACTCATCAGGCCACTGCCAAAATTGGGCGGTCGTGGCTCAAGGCGATCCCACGGTCGAAGAAGGGATACCAGTACGCGCCTAATAGAGAAAGGCGAACACAATGCCGGAACTCCGGCTCTGAGCAGCATTTTCCGATTGGGACGTCTGACCAGTCGCATCGTATGCTCATACTGCACTGGACACAACTGATTAGCCAGGTGAGCATCCTTTCAGCTGGAGCGCAATAATCTGCGTCGTGCTCCTGCAGGATCCTTTCCTTGGATTCGGACCGGTGGGTTTCAGGCGGCGAAGGCATGCCGTTTTCCGCATGGAAATATGCCAAGCAGCGTTATGCTGAAATTTGCGCGTCCCAGTAATGATTTGAGTTCTGCACCAGAATCCAAACAGAACTATTGCGCCAACGAAAGAAGACCAGACCATGATAGGGTTGCGGCCATCCGCGTCAGTCCGGTGTCGATAAGGAGCATCGATGGGCGAAGAGCCCCGAAATCCAGAGGAAAACAATCCTGTTTCTAACGGCCCTGTTCAGAAGGGCGGATTCAATTTTAGCTTTCGTCATCTCTTGACGCTTGCGGTGCTCTTTATCGTTATCATTTACAACGTCGGAGAATTTCTGAAAACGCCGGTGGTCACGGCGGTCTCCACCAACCAGTCGATGTTTTCGATACCAAAGGAAATTTCTGAGCGGTACGATTGGTGCAATTATAAAGATCTATTTTTTTGTGAAGCGAAACCCGCTGACGTGCCGGTAAACTGCGAGAACTTCACTGGCCTCGCGAGAGATGTTTGTGAAGCGCAGTCCCATGACGTGCACGTACCAACAAGCTGCGAGAACGTCCGCGGTCTTGCGAGAGTCTTCTGCATCTGGACCGACAACGGTCGAGCGGAGGTCGACCCAAATCGTCACCCGTTTTGGGCTTCTATCCCCTTTGTCGGGATAATCTATCCGGCGGTGGAGATACTGCCCCACCTTCCCGACGCGGTCATCCACATGTTGCGAGAGCGGTGGGAGCGAGGTTCCCTGGAATTCTCGCTGGGTGTGCTTTTTGTGTTTGCTTATGTAACGCTCATGGTCGTGGCGCTTCGACTAAAAAACCGAGGGGCCCTGCTGATATTCGCCCTGGTAGTCGTATTTGGGCCTTATCTGCTGCTTGGCATATTCTGGCTTTTTCAACTCGCACTTGGGCAGGCGTCCGCAGCAGCCAACAGAATCGCCGCAGGGATACTTTCGGTTGTGGGTTTGCCTACGTGTTTGGCGATCTGCATAAAGCACGATGTCGAGACAGCCGCCAACGTCATCCGCGAGGTCCGCAGAGGCGTTTAGTGATAAGCGTGAAGCAGACGCTAACCCGCTACCCTCGGTATGCTAGCCGGCCCGAACCTGTCATAACCGTGGTGCCCGAAAGACTTACTGCCAGATGTCTTTGGTAGCGTGAAGAACCATAATCATTTCGGCTACGGCTGAGGTAATCACGTCGGGGTCGCTGCTGGGGTTGTGGAACCCGCCGCCCACGACGATGGTCGGCTGGAAGACTTGCACTCCGTCACGCAAGCCGATGGGAAGGCTGCGAACGGCGAATTGAGTAGTTCGAGCGAGGGGATTGGCGGCTTTCAACTTGCTAATGAGGTCGGGCGCGTAGAGGTTGTCGGCGTCACCTGACCTCGACGCATCGAAAAATTGCTCACCGGTGAGATCGGGCTCCTCGGCGCTGCGGGTTGTGCGGATCGGGACGATGAAATATATAACCTTATTGTTCTCCATTAAAAAGTAAAACATGCGGAGTTTTCCAGGGATTCCGACCTCGTCGTAGGAACCAGACGGGCCGGGGAGCGCGTCGAAATAGGGAATCATGCCCAGATCAGCAGGGTGTGGATCAAAACCGGATTTGCGAATCAATTCTGTAAGTTCTTCAAGGGAGGCTACATAGACCGGGGCTGTCGTGCTAGCTGAGGCGCGAGCGGCCGCGTCAGGGGGATGATTGGCCGAGGCATACGTTGCCGCGCTGGGCGGCGGGGGGATGGGGGGCACATGATTGAGGTGCTCGGCAAAGTCAGCTAGGAGTTTGATGGTGATGGCCTTCATTTGTGCTGGGTCGTTGGGGTTTGGTACATCTTCCTTAATCTGCGGAAGCTGCGAAAGATCGACCTTGGGCCCATGAAGTATTTTGTCTAGGTCGGCAGCTGTGAGGCGGACCGGTTGGGGCTTCTGAACGGGCTTGGAGCAGCCAGCGGCGAAGAAGAATGCCGCAGCGATGGAGATTATTGTGGCCTTCCAAGCGAGTTGAGAGCTCATGCGCGGGTTCCGTTCCTTTCGTGGGGTTCGCCTCTTTGGCTGCATTCAGGGATCGAACGGCGGACCCGAATACTTTCGAGTGGGATGGTGTACGAGGGCAATGTTATTGCAAAAGGACGTGGAGATAAAGCGGAGAACGGGTTGCCATTCCGGCTACGGCGGTGCTCCCGCCTTACGGTTTTTCGCCCCGTGGATTCAGTTGTGGTTAGTGGAGAAGTTGTTAACTGGATTGCCGGTCCAATATTGATAGGAAATGAGGGACGATTATTCAGGTTGCCTGTTGCGCAACCCGCGTGAAGGGTTCCGAGCTTCCTCTTTGCACCCTCAGTGCTGTGGTGTTTCGAGCGTCCATTGGGTACTTCCGCGGTCCGCGATTGCCAGCCGATAAATTCCGCGCCAGCGCAGTTGAAACGATTACGCGAATACACTGAGCGAAACGGCTTCCAGATTGTCCGAGAGATTGGAGACTTCGAAACTGCGAAAGTCGCGGGGGAAAGGCAGTTCGGCGAAGTGTTGGAATTGTTGTCTAAGCTGTCCGTCTTCAGCGTTAGTGAGAGCAACTGGGAGTCGAACTTAGCTACGGTTTGAGTCATCCGGTTCACCGGTTGTTGTGATTTCGGCCGCGCTGGGCGCGGCATTGAGATCTTTGTTGGGCGCAGCAAGTAACCGGGTTGCTGGGTTGCGCTGCGTGCGATGGTATTCGATCCGTTCGTAGAGTGTCCGCCGTTTTTGCTCCTCCCTGCGTTTTAGGATTTCCTCTCGCCGCCCGTGGTACACATCAGCTGGAGCGACATTTCCGATTCCTTCGTGGTAACGCCTCTGGTTGTAGAACTCGATGAACCGCGCGATGGCCGCGCGCAGCTCCTCCGGGCTGGTCCACACCAGAAGATTGGTCCTCGCTTTCAGCGTTTCGTGGAACCGTTCGAGTTTCCCGTTCGTCTGCGGATGATGCGGTGAACAGCGAATGTGCCGCATCTGGTGCATCCGCAGATATTCCTCGAAGGCTCCCGCGACGTAGGATGGTCCATTGTCACTGACCAGCCGGGCTCGCAACTTCGCCGGCACGCGTTTCATCCCCGTCCACTCGATGGCCCGCTCCACCACTTCGCTGATCGACTGCGTCTTCATATTGCTCTTCAGATCCCACGCCAGGATGTACCGCGAAAAATCATCCAGCACCGAGATCAGGTAATACCAACCCCAACCCATCACGAAAAAGTAGCTCGCATCGCTCTGCCACTGCTCGTTCACTCGTTTCGTCTTCACCGTGTACTCCGGACCCGCCGGAAAACCTACCACGTTCACTTCCCGCACCAGCCCGTGAAGTTTCAGCACCCGGTACACACTGGATTCCGAAACACTGAACCCCGCATGATCACTGAGCCAGAACGCGATTTCCCGCGGACTCTTCTCCGGCTCAGCTCGCGCCGCAACTAAGATGCTTTCCGCTTCCTCCGGCCGCAGCCGATTCCAGATCGTTGCTCGTTGCGGTCGTCGGTCCACCAGTCCGGCTTCTCCTTCGCGCCGATAGCGCCGTTGCCAGCGATAATACGTCGAGGCCGAAAGTCCCAATTCCAACAGGGTCTCTTTCTTGGCTACCGGCGATCGCCTCACCAACTCGATCACTTCTCGCTTCCTGTCGGGCTTCATCCGTCCGTACCGCTGGCGGTCCAGAAGCCCTAATACTGGCTTTTTTTCAGTGTCAGATTCGCCAGACTCAGATCCGCCACCAGCAGTTTGAGCCGCTCATTCTCCTGCCGCAGATCCTGCACTTCGTTGCTGGTCGCTTCCCGCCGCGCATCTCCCCGTAGCCGGCCTTTACCCGCTTCCATGAAATCCTTTAGCCATTTGTAATAGATCGTTGGATAAATCCCCTCGCGACGGCACAGATCGGCCACCGATACCTCGGACCGGATCCCTTCCATCACAATGCGGATCTTCTCTTCGGCGGGAAATCTCCTGCGGGTTGCTTGCTTGGCTCGGCGGATCAACTGACGCGCGGTCTCGCCGCGCCGGTTGCCAGCCCTGCCCTCGGGCAGGGCTGCTCCTCTCTCCCCACTGCTCAACTCTTCCTGCGGTTCCTCTAAATCTTCCTGTCTGATTCGCTCTTCGCTCATGGTTCACCCTGCTTTCTGCGCATCCTAGCGCTGGTTCGGGTGAACCGGAAAGCTCAGAATCCCTAGCTTACGAAAACTCTCTACTCACTCCCATTTCCGCTGACGTCAAACACCGTGCGACTTTGCGCATCGTGAACAGATGACGATTCGTGATCTAACGGCCAAACAGTTGATTTCTGTACCCTGTCCTACGTGTGGTGTAGCATCTGGAAAGTGCTGCGTGCTTCACTCCGGTGCCTGTCCCTCGCCAAAATTCTGTCCGCATTAGCATTCAACATAATTACGCAGCATCCGCGGGTAGTGTCCTAATTTGGGAAACAAAAAGGCTTACCCCTGCCCCATAGGGCGGGGTTAAAGAATGAAACATTAAATGGCATATAGGAGTTCCACCATGAGCGTCGAAACGCAGGAAAGGCGAACGGTACAGTCTGAGAGCATTTCTACGGAATGGCTGCGGAATCCCGAAAAGCCGTTTGATGAACTTGTTCAGGAGCGTTTAGCGGCGGGGTTGCCTATCGCCCCCCGACCCAAAGACATCCTTCACTTATGCGGAGTCATGCGATTGGGTCGCATTGAATACCAAATCTTCTTTGTCGTAAGTCGCTGTATGACCGCAAAACGGGCATTGTATTTCTTTAGATTGAAAAATGGTATCTATGCTCGCTTTGAGTGCGGATTTAGATTCGACCGTTATGACTTGGCCGAGCGCAAGGGCTTTCCGCATTTCTTACACTTTACGCCGAGTCCGTATAGCAGTGGCATTTCGATTCCTCAATATGGCGAACGCAAATTAAGGAGATATTAAATGGCACATAAGTTCGAGCCGCCCGACGAGTTGCTGTGGGAGAACAGGATGTACGACGATACTATTTTTACTCGACTTTACCCAGCGCTTTCAGAATTCTTGCGACAGGGGAATTCTGAACAACAACGGGGTCTAGTTGAACACTCAGAACGTGATTGCAAGACGGACAGGTATAAATAATTCCGCCGAGGACTGCGGCCTGATCTAGTGCTTTGATTTCCGGCTGTTTCCATATTTACGTAAGGGACGGGCTTCTCGCATTTCGGACACAGTGCTGAGGAGACTGTAGATAGAAATGAGGATGCTGCGATCGTCATTTCCATCTACAGTCGTCGATCATCACATTATCCACCCGTTTTGAATTCTGGCGATCGACAAGCCTTGAAAGCGCCTCAAACAATAATTAGCGTGCAGAATCACAAAGCCCACTTTCCAGAGAACAAGGATGTGGGCTTTGTTATTTCGGAGAGACTGCATTTGAAACTTGGCTAGTGATGAATCGGCTGTAATTCGGTCCAATTTTCCACCAGAACCCCATTCGGATTTGAGTTTGGGCTGTTCGTCTGCATCACTACGCTGCCCGGGCCGCTTCCGTCTGAGTATGTGAACTGTACTGATTGCTCTGCATCTGCAGCGGGGGATCGGCCAACCTCCACAAGAAGCGGTTTTCCGTTATGGGTGAAGGATAATCTGTGTATCTTCCGTTTTGTGATCTCGGCATCCATTTCTTGCTTGAGCCACGCGTGGTCCGATTGCCAAACTTCTGCTTCGTTCATGCATCACCTCTAGAGCGCCATCGTAGTAGAAGGCGACGAAAAAGCGAATAGACTTTCGCGTTCCAGATACGTTCTAGTCGAGTGCGTTTCTTGAGGTTCTGCGTTTTGCGCGTTTAGTGTTTTTGGTAACTTACAAATTCCACGGGAGGCCTCCGAATTTCGACTTCCCCCGCATCCAAGAATGTTGCGCCGGTCGATTCTTTGCCCTGAGAGGGCATCTACAGAAGCGCGAGGGCATTTTCTTCCGCAGTGTTTTGAACGACTGCGGATCAGGAGCCGGGCGGCGAAGATGGCGTCGGCGGGATAAACGTAAACGGTTGCGCCAGGGTGAACTCGACGCGGCTGTTCGACGGCAATTCGATTTTGGGCGCGCTGAACATGCCGATCACACCGCCAACGATGGCGCCGCCCGGGCCGGCGGCCACGGCGGAATCAATGCTGCTCGCGCCGGCGGATTTGGCTCCATTTTCAACCTTGCCTTTCATCGCGCCCTTGCTCTTGTCGTAGTCATTGGTTTCCACGCCAAGCTGCCCTCCGTTCAAAATGAGGCTGACCAGCTCCAGGCGGACTTCGGCCTTACCGTCAACGTGCCCACCTTTTTTGTCCTGCATCAGGCGGACGTGCGCTTCGGTGCCGCGAGCAATCACCACGCGACCGTCAACCAGTACCGAGGGATCCACGATGCCGGTGATCAGATCGCCGGAGTGGTTCTTGCCGGAGTTCACCGCATCCGCGATGCGCACCGAGATTGTGCTGCCGGCCGGAAGCGTAATCGTGTTCGCCGACTTGGCCGCGGGCGGTTCCGAAGATTGGGCGCCGGACTGGCCGCTCTGCGCCGACACGGCGACAGAAAGAAATGCAAGAGCCAGAATACTCGATAGCTTCATGGCAGACATCCTCCTCGACGAGCAGCGGGGCTTCTCCTAGGTCTAATTATTAGAGTGCTGGCGGCGTGGTTTGATTTCGTCGAAACGCGGAATCTTGAAGTGGAGCTCCGGAAAGCGCGGGCAGACAAGTGCAGAGGAAAGAGCGAAGCCACCTGAAACGCCTTCTCAGCGAATACGTCCGTTACTACCACGAGGACGCACGCATCTCGGGTTGAACAAGGAAACGCCAGGCGGCCAAATTCGCTCGGCTTATAGTGGCGGGGTGATCGCGCAAGCTATGCTCGGCGGTCCGCATCATCGCTACGACCGGGCCCACGTGGCTCGCTTGAATTTGAATCCATCGCCTCTGTTGGAGGCTCGTATTCCGCCCTAGGGGGCGTTTATTTCCTGGATGACTTCCCGAACCGCCTCTTTGACCGTCTTCTTAACCATTTTCTTTACAGTATTTTTGACCATCTTTTGCTCAATCGCCCCCTCTCCGGCGTCAGCCACCGCCTTCTTGACTGCTTTCTTTAGGGTCACGCTGATCGGGCGCATTTCCTGATTTAAAACCCTTGTCACCTTTTCGGCGTTCTTAGTCGGGATTTCGGGAGCGGCTTCTTTTTCGATTACGCGACCGATTGCCACTTTGTTGGCGTTCCAATCAGCCTCAAAGGTTGCGATCAGTCTTTTTATGATCTTCGAGTCGCGGACAATCAGCCCCAATTCGCGCCTTGAATCCAATTCCGCGGGGCGCAAACTCTGACTGCCAATGAATGCCTGGTGGCGGTCGCGAATGATCGTCCGCGTGTGCAGACGCATCGATACCGGTTTCTTCACTTCCACGTCGAATGACGCACTGATGCGTCCAACAACCCGGATCTCAACGCCCGCTTTTGCCCGGTCTCGCAGAATTCCGATCATCTCTTTGTCGGAAACCTTCGGATCGAAGATCAGCAATTGTTTTTTCGCCCGTCTTAAGAACGCGCCGAGCACTTTTCGCGCATTGCCGGGACTGACGACAAATGCGTCCAGCTTCGGCGTGTAAGTGGATCGCATGCAATCAGCCTCAAATAGTTTCACGGCTTCTTGCACCAATTTGGTGTTCTTCGTCACGATCCCAAAGCCGCGGCTGCGATCGATATCCAGGCGCGTGAAATTGAAGGAGAGCATCAACAGGATCCGCCGATCGATGATGATGAACTTGTCGTGATAACGGACCAAATCGTCGTCCGACCGGGAGACAACAATTCCCGCGGCGAGGAAGCGCATCTCCAAGTCTCGCAGGTTCTTCACGCCGCCCCGGTTTGTGTTCGCAATCAACGCGGTGACCTTTACACCCTTCACCGCCGCCGCCTTGAGCGCCGCCTCGATACTCTTGTACTCGAAGCGGAAAATTGCAATTTCAATGCTTTTCTCGGCGTTCTTGATCGCCGATATAATCGGCGCCACGCTGTCCCCAGGCTCGATAACTAGTTTCATGTTGCGCTCCTCAATCTTCCAGCGGCTTGGCTCCTCTTTGGTTGCGCAATGCGCATGCGCCCGATCTGTGCGGAAAGGATTGGGATACGATGTTCACGGAGTATTGAGCTCCGCGATGCGCTTCTGGACGGCGCGCGTGTAGCCTTCCACTTCGTCCGCCGAAAATCCAGCGGTGCGAAACGCGTCGTGGATCTGCTGTGGAGTGAGTTTTGCCAGTAGGCTGCCGATCCACGCGGCATCAGCGACGGGAATATTGTCTTCGATTTGTTCCATGCGGCTGCGCATCTTATAGTTTTTTCGCTCGAAGGGAGCGACTACGGGCGAGGGACGAGTGCGCATCTCGAACGAGATCGTGTCGCCCTTCCGTTCGCGTGCGAACTTGGAATCGTCGTAGTCCTTGAGTACACCTTTGGAGCGTGTGCTGACCGCGCCGGTTTTTCCGAAAGAGGCGCCGAGATCGGCCACGAGGTAGTGCCGTTCAGTGTCGGTGGCGTAGACCTTGTTGTTAACGGTGGTCAAGTCCCAGTTGTTGAGCAGTGCCATCATGACTCGCAGTCCATTGAATTCTTTCGTTCCGAGGAACGGATTGTCGAACCAATCCCAATTCTGAATCTTCTTAAGACCGGGACCTTGCCGCTTGAGCCGCACATTCTCTACGGTTCCGCCTGCCTCGATGAACTTGGTTCCGCGGTGGAGTGTGGGGATCTTGGAAACCTGTATTTTCGGGACGAAATAGTCCTCGTCGGTGAAATAGCCCATGGCCCACACGAAACGGGTGGCTGCGGTTTCCGGTTTGGCTTCTACGCCCATTTTTACGAGCCACTCCACACCGCCATCATCCTTCACGTAAAATTTGGGAGAAGTACCATTCATGTCTTCTTTTACAAAGACGTATTTCGCATCGGGACGCGGTGCGTGTCCGGCGCCACCTGCGCCGTTCACGAGATCGAGCGAGGCGATGTCTCCGGGATCCCGCCACACCGCTGCGAGGAGCTGTGCGGCACTCTGGGCTTCGGATTGTTTCTTTGCGGCTTTCTCGCGCTGGTCCACCTTCTGTTTTGCGGATTTGTCGTGAGACTGATCCTGAGATCTGCCGTAAACAGCAGAAAGTGAAAACGCGCAGCCCAGGATGAAGGACAGGAACAAAGGCAGGCGCAGCCGGCGAGTTGATGGAATGCGATTTCCGGGCACCGAATCACGCCAGGCCGAAAGTCCCGGGCGTGACTCACCAGCCGGTCGCCGGTGATTATATAAGGATAAGAACCACCGCGAATTGCAATTGGATTTTTCTCGTTGCATCATTGTGAGTCTCCCTCAATTAGATACTGTTTCACTCTTCGCGACGACCTCATCAGCGCGCTTGTTGGTGTTCTCTGACGTCTGGGTTTTGTGCTCGAGGATTTGGGTAAGGAAGGTGGCATGGGGTTGTCAGGCATAGCTTCCTCGCTTCGCTTGGCCTACAACCGAACTTCCGTGCGTATTGAGTCAATCTTGGCCTCTGGTTTCTATTCGGATGTTCTGATGTACGTATTCCCGAAGCTAGGGATCCCGTGACGCACCTGATCGGCAATGCTACAGAGTCGCGTTGGCAATAACTGCCTGCGTCCTTGCGGCTAATGAAGGGACTTTACAAAAAGCGTAGTCGAATCGCTTGCGGAACGTTGTCCAATAACGGACAGTCACCTGACCATCACGCCGCAGCGCGGGCAGGAAATTCTGTCAACGGAATCGTACGACTGCCTGAAGATGATGGACCATAGAGCGGGTCATTAGATCGGTTCTTCGTTGAGGGCGAGGGAGAAAAGTCGGAATCCGCATCGTCGGCGCGGCGAAGGGTGACGGCACTCGGAAGGTTCGTCGGATTAAGGCTGGGGCTGAGGAGTGGAGCGGAGTTTTTCGAAGGCATGGCCTTCGCGCCAGTGGCGCGGGAAATGCGCCTCGTATTTGGAAAGGCCGGTGCAGATACGACGGTGGAAGAAGTTAAAGCCGAAAGCCTTCATTTCTTCCTTGGCCTCCCCGGCAGACCAACCTTGCTGGGCCATGCGGTAAGCGGCAATCATCATGCCGGTGCGGTCATCGCCGTAGTGGCAGTAAACAAAAACTTTTATTCCGGGATTGTCGCGGAGCAATTGAAGGAACTTGGCGAAGGTATTATCCCGGGGAAAAGAACACTCCCAGAACATGGAAACGTAATGCATGCCCAGGCTCTCGACGGGCTTACGCAGGTCCTTGAAACTCCCTTCCGTGCTGATCACGATGCTGACGCCCATTTTGGCGAGGCACGCCAGGCCTTCCGCGGTAGGACGTCCGCCGCGATACAGCGTGGGAGTGACCTGGCCGAAGCTGCGCAGGCCGGGCAACTCCTGCCGCGGCGGGATGACGCGGCCCGGGTTGGTATTAGATCGCGGAGAGGGGCTCTCTATGCCGTCGACATCCAAAGGAGCGCACCCGCCGGTTTCCGCGGGGGGCGTTTGCGAAGCGCGGTCCTGGGGAGCGGCAAAGGCCGGCGCAAAAGCGCGCGTAGGAAGAAGCGAGGCCAGCGCCAGAGCCGCCGTTGCGAGGGTTTGCGCGGTCACGAATATAGCGGCGGAGTGGATGGTTCGGCGTGACATGGTAAACCTATCCTACTAGAAAGCGACTCAATGTACCCATTCCACTCGCACGGTCTCCAGCCTCTTGTAGAATTCTCTTGGCTTGCATAGCCTGCTTCCGTGAAGGCTGCCAGTCGAAAACTTTTGGGGAGCACTCTTGTGGAACTTCAGAACGAAATCGATCCAATCAAATGCGCGCTAGCAAATCCAATCGCCGCGCCAATCGCGGATCCAACCAACACATCGCTAAGAAAATGCATTCCAAGAATTATTCGCGAAATCGCGATAGTCACAGCAATCGGCAGCAGAAAACACAGCAGCACTGGATAAAACGAGGCGACTGCAATGGACACAGCAAACGCAGTGATCGAATGCCCCGAAGGAAACGAGAATTCGTCTGGCGGAGTAATCAGCGACCAGCTATGCGGCTCAATCTCGCAAGGACGCCGCCGCTTGCTAATCCGCTTCACTCCCTTAAACAGCAGCACGCCGAACCCAGCCGCGATTCCCATCGAAAGCAGCGCCCGAAATCGCTGCGTGGAGCCGAAAATTGCGATCGAGATTCCCAGCGTGTACCACAGCCAGCCATCGCCCATCCGCGTGGCGAGCACCATGAATTTTCGAAACCACTGCGGAGGCCGCCAGCCATTCACGCGCCGCATCAATCGATGATCGCGAATTTCAATTCGATTCCACATAACGCGCGCGACGGTCACATGGCCCTAGCCACAGCTCAATGATGTAGATGCACCGCTTCCAATCTGGCGGCACTGGCCGTATACGCTGCTTGCGCTTCGTGGTATTCAAGTCCCTCTAGCTCCGAAATCGGTACCCCGCAGCTGTTACAAAGCTCTACGGCAAACACCGGGTCGCGTGTAATCGCAAATGGCACTCGGAGAACTCGTGTGCGCGTATGTACTGCGAATGTGTCCGGCATAATCCAAACTTCCGCATCACCAACGTCATAGCCGATTTTGTTCGGCCAAAGTTGCGCGAGCATGTCAACTCCAGCGTGACTCTACACCCGAGAATGCCTTCCACCCCTACCGCTTTGTTAGATGCTGGGAATCCAAAACCGGAGAAAGGTCTGTACTCGTTCGTGTCGCCATCGAGACGAGCCGCCCGACAATTCGCAAAGATCGATACGCTTCCGCCTTCATCGAATAAAGGTGTACGGCGTTCTACGTAGGTGCTGTGCTACTCGACTCTAGAACTGGACTTACGGTTTTCCCCGTACATACGCCACGCTCACTCGCTTGTAGCCTAGTGAACATGAGGGTGGGGCGGTGTCTAAAGGACATCATATGGTTGCACGCGTTCTCATCGACGATTACGAAACGCCGCGAAGTACTGAAAGATTCAGTGCTCCACGCACTTTTCACATGCGTCGGAAGTTTTGACGCACAAGTGTGGTAACGTCCAAACCGAAGAGCAGGACGGAGAACATGCTACTGAAGTTAAGGATGCCGGAAGCTCAAGTACCGAATACCGGGCGCGGCGCGTTCAAGAATGGTGACATCCGAGGACTTTTGTCTGAATCATTGTTTACTAGGATGCTGTGCGTGGAGCGCAAGCGAGCAGAACGTTCGATGAGACCGTTTCTTCTGATGATTCTCGAAGCACCATCGGCGCTGCAAAGTTTTAAAAATGAACGAACGTTGTTGAAGATTGCAACCGCGCTATGTAACGCATCGCGTGAGACCGATTTTTGTGGTTGGTACGAAGAACGGAATTTCGCAATTGGTTTGGTTTTCCCTGAACTCGGTCAATCGGAACCAGAACCAGTCATCGACCTGTTGAGAAAAAGAATTCTAAAAGCTCTGTTTCACTCGTTGGACTACAACATTTTCGAAGGAATTCGCGTCTCGTTCTACGTATTTCCCGATGGATGGGCTATGCACCGTCGAGGCGAGGCTTCGTTGATTGAGCCGAACGGCACGCCCAGAATTCCGAGAAGGAACACAAAAGGGGAAATTGTTGAACTCGGTGCGCCAGCATCAGTTTCGGTCCGGTGATTTCGTTCTTTAAAAAAGGCATGCGGTCTCCCGTCCTAACTGTTAGTGAAATCAAAATCGCTGTCGGGCACCGAAAGGGGGCATCTGCATCGCACGGTTGCTGAACTACTGGGAGTGACTCCCATCCGGGTGGCGGCATGGAAGACAAGGACGTAATCGAAAGACTTCAGCGCATCCAACTGCTTTGGATAGAGCTTGGACGCGTGGTGCTCTCGCTGCCGCATCTCCAAGGTGCGAAGGACTCCACTAGGGTACGGCGTGTCGGCAGAGCGGCTAGCTGACGGATATCAGTTAGCCGCTCTTTTCTGTTATATCTCATGAACCTCCCTCGTTCTCCGATATCCTGCGCGGCCCTCAATCCCATCATATTCTTTGGATGGGGGAGTTTTTATGCCTATTGGTCATGACTTCCAGTGGTTTCGATGGAGCCATCCGGCGATAGTTGCCAACGCACCGAGTATGTCTGGCGTGTACGCAATCTTCGCTCAGAGATGGATTTATGTCGGTGAGTCGGACCGTATCCAGGCAAGCCTACTTGAATACGTCAATGGCGACAATGCTTGCATCACTCGAAACTTCCCGACTGGATTTCAATTCGAACTAATCCCCGCTTCCCAGCGGGCGGCGCGCCAGAATCAATTGATTCTTTTGGTGAAACCCACATGCAATCAGAAATGAGGCTTGCGCTCCTCGAGCTGAAGCTCGGTCGGATGCAATTCGTGAATTATGCTCAAGTGTCTCCGAATTCCCTGGTTAGCTGCTGTCTTAGAGGCGTATAGCGCCCTTTCCCCGGTCCGTTCGCACAACAAACACCGTGCTTTCCAACTTTCGGTTACTGATGTACAATCCCGCGCAGTAACTCTCACCAAGGTCCCCGCAATGTGAGAAACAGGGTGACTCCGGAGCGGAGGAATCCGTTGCTCACAGTCCGGTCCCCAAAGGGAATCCTGAACGGATTTATCAATCTTGCTTGATTCCGGGGATGTCGTGGAGGCGTGATGTTGTCACCGATAAGAGTTTGGTTCGATCGCAGACGAGCCCGGCGAACGTTGTCTCATGTCGTTTGGCATTTGTACGGCAGTCCTGACCATCAGGCCGCCAAGATTGTCTTCGATGTCTTCTACACGTTTTTTGACGACGGAAGGGGATTGCTTCCGCTCCGGAAAGGAACGAAGCTGTGGAAAAAGGTTAGCGATTAGCATCGGCTCTCGTAGTTCTGTGGCGATGATATCGCGCTTAGATGCTTCTTCATCGCGGCCTGCAAGGAATTCCGGGAAGCAACGCAAATGGGCAGCCTCTTTCACTCAATTGTTCGGCGTCGGCTCGCCTCCGTTATCTTCGACCCTCTACAAGATGCACCACTTCCTGTGTTCACATAATTAGCCGACGCCGAGCCTGGTCTCGCGCTTGCCTCGACCAATCCCATCGAATCGTGCCTGCCGACCGTCGAGAAAGTGGCGCGCAACGTGAAGCGCTGGCGAGAAGGAGAACAGGCCTTGCGCTGGAGGGCCATGGGGCTGCTAGAGGCACAGAAGAAATTCCGACGAGTGAACGGCTATCGCGAACTGGAACTTTTACGTCGCCGGTTGAACTCGTGGCTGACTCAGTAGGCGCAGGTCGCGTAATGTGCAGAAAATCTAGAGCCGCCAATTTCAACTGAACCGGGGACATTTTCAGATTTCGGGGCAAGGGGCGAGTTGGCGATGACCCGGATAGTCCTAGGACTTTTTTCAAATGGACGCAACGGGAATAGAGTGACACCATTTCTGCTCTCGTGAATCGAATCTAGACTGGAGCTTTCGATGAGATCATCCAAACAAGCAGGCCTGGATCCAATACAATATCATCACAGATCCAAACGGCATGACACGCGGCCCTATTCTGGAGGCTCTTGAACGACGCGCCGAGTTCCAAATTATTGGAAACACCAGCAGGGCAGACGAATTACTCCAACAACTGGAAAACCTCCCGCGTCCACCGGATGTAGCTCTGATAAGCGCTACGCTCGAAGATGGGCCGCTGAGCGGGCTCTCGATACTTTCGCATGTTCACAGCGCCTACCCGCAGCTTCGCCTGATCTTGTTGATGGATCGTTCCGAGCCCGATGTGGTCGCGGCGGGGTTCCATAGTGGGGCTCGAGGGGTTTTCGCTCGCTCTGAATCCGACTTTAAGGCGCTGTGCAAGTGCGTGCGCTGCGTCCATACGGGCCAGATTTGGGCTTCGACACAACACGTCGAGTATTTAATTAATGCGCTTCGACAAACTCCAAGGCTACGAGTTGTGAATTCGGCGGGGCTCAATCTACTTAGCAAACGAGAAGAGGATGTTGTGCGGCTGGTTGCTGAAAGTATGAGTAATCGTGAGATCTCTGTGCAATTGGATTTGAGCGAGCACACCGTAAAGAACTATCTATTCCGAATTTTCGACAAGTTGGGCGTCTCAAGTCGCACCGAACTCGTCCTATATTCGGTGAGTTGTGCCAAGGACCGAATGCCGTTAATGGATGTTCAGGGATCCGGTGGAACGTGCGTCCACTCCGATAGGTATCGTTCGTCAAAAAGCCCTAGCCGACTGAAAATAATTGGTTTACGCTGCGAATCGTTGGCTGCGCCGCTAAACAAAATACTCGCCGTACGTTGACTATTGTCAACAGAAAATCCTTCAACTTTGGGTTCTCATGACGTTGGAGTGGGCGGGGGCGTGTTTGATTGCAGCGACGAGGGTCGTTCTTCTCTCTAACTTTCGTATCTCAAGCGAGTTCGGCAACTCGTGGCCTCATCGCTCAACCAGTACTGCAGGCTCCTACGTATGTTACGGGCCGCATGTCTTCGGAGCCATTTTGCCGCTGATTGACGGACAGCAGGAGAGTAAAATCATCCAAACATTGGGACTCTTGCTGCTGATGTACAGCAGGGCTAATCTCGCCCTGTTACAGAAGTCAGCAGGTTTGATGTTTACTGCGATAGGTCCATCTCGACATTGTTCAGGCTCACGTCCCCCGAGGTAGCAGTGGAGCTTCGAAAGTCAAGGCGCTACAGGCTAGACGCAAACGCATCGTTCTCCTGGGTGCGGCCGGACGGCCTAATGCAAGAAGGTAACGGTACGGTACGAGACATCAGCGATCGAGGGGTGTTTGTGAGCGGAGAGGTGATTCCCCCAGCGGGCGCGCGACTCGACGTAGACGTGTATTTGCCATCGTTGCAATCGAGCGGCAGCTCGGTACACCTGCATGGGGAAGGAATCGTAGTGCGAGTTGATCGTCGGGCGGAGATACCGAAGGGGTTTGCGGCGGCGGTGTCTTTTCAAACCGAGGGCGCCGCTGGGCCAACGATCCTGAGTCCCAGAGACATTCAGTAGCGGTCGAGATCGAACGGGCTGTAGATGTGATTGAACTAAACTCGACGGACGCGACGCCAAGAATCTAAACGCGAACGAGCGAGTGTATTGAGCTTCGGGTCATAAGACATTACGGCGAAAGCGACTTACAGGAAATAGCATCTGTAAGTCACAGGGCGGAGCTTCATCTTTGGCAACTCCAACAACGCAACCGGCGAACTCGGCGATACTCTGTCGGCGTGGTATGCGATTTATACGCGGCATCAACACGAAAAGATGATCGCGTCGACGCTCGCGTGCAAGGGATTCGAGGTACTGCTCCCTCTTTATTCGTCAGCACGGCGCTGGAAGGACCGTACGAAGCTGCTCACGCTGCCGCTTTTTCCATGCTACGTGTTCGTTAAGGACGGACTCGATCGGATTTTGGACATTGTGACCACACCGGGAATATTTTCGATCGTGTCGAGCGCAGGGCAGCCGCTTGGAATTCCGCACGGCGAGATCGCGGCCATCCGGCAGGCTCTGGAGAGCGGCGCGCGTGTGGAACCGCATCCTTTTTTGGAATGCGGCGAGCGTGTACGTGTGAAGGATGGCGCGCTGGCGGGAGTCGAGGGGATTCTAGTCCGAAAGAAAAATATTTGCCGGCTCGTACTTTCTGTGCAGATGTTGGGGAAGGCGGTTGCAGTGGAAGTTGATTCGTTTCGCGTGGAGCGGACCGGTGGCGGGCGGCAATACGGAACGGAAGCGGTCTATGAAACGAGATCACGCTGGGTGGAGCTCGGAAATACGGCGCGCAATTGAGGCGCAGACATACTTGCAGGGCCCTCAAAACTTTTGGCGAGTACAAAACCAACGTGATGAATTCATCGATCTTCCATATCTTTCTTGATCCTGCCGGATGTTCTATCTCTGTAATTGCGTCGAGCTCGTCGCAGGTGGCATAGGATGCTGCTAGAACATTTCAAACTTTTCGAACAACCGTTCGGCGTCACGCCCGATCCACGATTCTTGTATCTCGGGGAGCAGCATCGGGAGGCGCTCGCGTCGCCTGGTCTATACGACTGACAGCAATCGCGGGTTTGTGGCAATGATTGCTCAGCCAGGGATGGGAAAGACTTCGCTGCTGTACAACTACCTGGAAATGCTAAGGAATCGGGCGCGAACTGCATTTGTACTTCGAACCGATTGCAACGCTCGCGAATTTATCCGGCACGTGCTGCTCGACCTGGGAATCGATTCACCGATGAACGATTTGCCGGCGATGCATGACGCGCTGAATCGCGTTCTGATGGAGGAGCACCGCGCGAACCGGCGGTTTGTGCTGGTGATCGACGAGGCGCAAAATTTGTCCGAAGACGTTTTGGAATCCATTCGGCTCTTGTCGAATTTCGAGACGCCGTGGATGAAGCTGATGCATATCGTCCTGGCCGGACAGCCCCAGTTGGCCGAACATCTGGCGAAACCCTCGATGATGCAATTGAGGCAGCGAATTTCGCAGATTATCCGGATCGAACCATTCTCGCTGAGAGAAGTGAACGCGTACATGGATCGAAGGTTGCAAGCCGCCGGATGCCGCGATTTATCGATTTTCACGGA
>CAVRKW010000007.1:0-139346 GCA_963721845.1 uncultured Acidobacteriota bacterium
CCATTGTCAACTCTTAGGTGGGACAGGACACTAGAAACAGAATCGCCGTCTCAGCCATCAGTTATCGAGAAGAACCGTATGCGGCCTTCGGCGGACGACGATTTGAAGAACGCGCTTTTCGAGGCGTGCAAACCGTCTGGTAAACGCATCGCCCTTAGAAACAGAAAAGCTCCCTCCCGTTGTCAGGGGAAGGAGCTTTTACTGGACAGAATGAGTTGAGACTTAGCGGGTTAGCCGTGTCTCAGGGTGCTCGTGGTCCTCATGCTTGCGGTTGTCGTGAAGCATGTTGGAATATTGCTCCCTGCTTCTTGGGCCCCTGCTTCTGTCGCGTCTTTTGTCTTTGATTCTTCTGGTCCTGCTTGTTTTTCGTGTTCATACGTGGAACACTCCTTTCTCTCTATTACATACCACATTTGCGGCCGAAAAGGGGAAGCCCGCAGGAGAGCGCGGCAGAACGCGGGATCCGCTTAAACCCCCGCCTTGCTAGCGAGGCTAAAATGCATCTCGACGTAGTCTCTCGTCTCCTTTTTGGCCGGGTTTTCAAAGACAACCGGGGTGGCATCGAATTCGATCAACCGTCCGGGCAGAAAGAATCCGGTGTAGTCGGCCACGCGCCGGGCCTGATGCAGGTTGTGGGTCACAATGACGATTGTGCAGCTTTCCCTCAGGGTCAATACCAGCTCCTCGATTTTCGCCATGGAGATCGGATCGAGACCCGCGCACGGTTCGTCTAACAGCACCTCTGGCTCGACGGCCAAAGCGCGCGCAATGCACAGGCGCTGACGCTGGCCGCCAGACAGTTCGTAGGCGCTCCGGCCCAGCTTGTTCTTCACTTCATCCCAAAGCGCGGCGCGCCGTAGCGCCCCTTCCACAGCGCCGCGCAGAGCCTCGCGATTCTTTTGGCCGTTGACCCACGGCCCGTAGGCAACGTTCTCAAAGATCGATTTGGGGAAAGGATTGGAATTCTGGAACACCATGCCCACGCGCCGCCTGACTATCCTTGCATCCATCCCCAGGATGTTTTGCGACTCGAGGAGAATCTCGCCTTCCATCCGGCTATTCGGGACGGTTTCGTTCATGCGGTTAAACGTCCGTAGAAGAGTCGATTTGCCGCACCCGGATGACCCGATGAAGGCGGTCACGCGCTGGGCGAAAACCTGCATCGAGATGCCGTGCAATGCCTGGAACCTTCCGTAGTAAAAGTTCAGGTTCCTGATGGCAGCTTATGGGGAAGGCTTCCGACTTTTGGTCGGGCCTTATTTTGGACTTTGTCAATTCAGGATGCGTTCCCAAGCGCGGCCAGCACCTATTTGACGAAGTTCAGCGGCGATTGTCCCATCATTCGAAAACCGTTCGCGCCCCATCGCGAGGCACCAGAAACTCATGCAGAATTTTAGCACGAGTGCAGCATTCATTAAGGGTGGTTTGTAGCTGAGGAGCTAACAAGAGCGGGAAGGGGAACGGCCAAGCCGCTAGAATTGTTGTTGACATGCGCAACGTGGCAGGTTGCGTTGCGGGATGATACTGACGATCCGCCACAAGGGGTTGAAACGGCTTTTCGAACAGGACGACCCGAGTGGCGTGAACCCAGAACATGACGAGCAAACTTCAGCGAGGGCGAGCCGGAGGGCCCGTCACAAAGATCAGAAACTTTTGGAGCGAGGTGGGGCGGCCAGTCATGGCTGCGAGCCGGCAAACGGCCGGCTTTATTAAATATAGCCCGCTCAAAAGCGGGCTTGCAGGCATAACTGCCAGGCATGACTGCCCGCCCACAAGGAATCAATCACTTGCAAAGTGGGTTTCTGGAGAGAATATTCTGGCAACGCTTCACGCCGCCCCGACCGTTGCCCATATGGACTTACCGGGGTTTCGGTTGCATCCGCTCAAAGGCCAGATGAAAGGTTTTTGGGCCGTGACCGTTCGCGCCAACTGGCGGGTGATTTTCCGCTTTGACGGGCCACGCCGAGGACGTTGATTATGTCGATTACCACTAGAAAGGGAGAACGACCCATGACCATGAAAAACCCGCCGCACCCCGGCGTTGTCGTTTTGCGGCAGTGCATCGAGCCTTCGGGCTTGACCATCACGGACGCCGCCGCAGCCCTTGGCGTGACCCGCAACACGCTTTCGGAACTCGTGAACGGGAAGCGCGGCATATCTCCTGAAATGGCCGTGAGGCTATCCAAGGTTTTCGGCGGCACCGAGGAAGGCTGGCTTGTGCAACAGGCGCAGTACGACCTTGCACAAGTCCGCCGCGACCGCATAAAGCTGAAACGGCTGGAACTGGCTTAGCGGCGCGTCCCACAAAGGGAAAGTTTTGAAACAACGTCGGAAGCGCTCAAATTGCGGAGTCGACGTGTTTCAAATGTCTGGTTCAAAATGGCAACGCACTTCAGGCCCGCTGCACGATTTCTAGAGTGGGGGTTGACCTCTTAGAATGTCCAAGAGTTAACCTCATCTAAGGAGACGCTCCATGGCGACGTATAACTTCCAGCTCAACGGCCGGGCGGCCGCTGTCGAATCCTGGGACCCGGCCCAGCCGCTTCTCTATGTGCTGCGCAATCAGCTCGGGCTGCACGGCCCCAAGTTCGGCTGCGGGCTCGGCGCAGTGCGGAGCCTGCACCGTGCTGCTGGACGGCAAAGCCGTGCGCTCCTGCGTGACGCCCGTGAAGCAGGCCGCGGGCCGCGCGGTCACGACTCTCGAAGGGCTCGGCACGCCGGAGAAGCCCGACGCCGTCCAGGCCGCCTTCATCGCCGAGCAGGCCGCGCAGTGCGGCTACTGCACCAACGGCATGATCATGGCGCGCGAAGGCGCTGCTGAATCAGACGCCGCAATCCCACGCTCGAACAGGTGAAGCAGGCGCTCGCCGGCAATCTGTGCCGCTGCGGCACGCACACGCGCATTCTGCAGCGCGGTGATGCGCGCGGCGAAGGCATAAGGAGGCGAATCATGAACGACACTACCTTCAGTTTCCCGGCGCGATCTCCTGCGGACCGGAGGCGCGGTCGTCGTGAGCTTCGCGCTCGGCGCAGCGCTGCCGCGATCGGCGCGGCGCAGACGCCGTGCGCCGACCGACTGGCAAGCCGCTCGACCCGCACGAGGTCGACAGCTTCCTCGCGATTCATGCCGACGGCTCGGTCACGATTTACACCAGCAAGGTGGATGTCGGCACCGGCCTGCGCATCGCCGATGAGCCAGATGGCGGCGGAGGAACTCGGCATTCCGGTCGAGCGCGTCGCGCTGGTCGAAGGCGACACGGCGCTCACGCCCGACCAGGGCGGCACCGGCGGCAGCACGGGATTCCGCGCGGCGGCGTGGAAGTCCGCCAGGCGGCGGCGACGGCGCGCCAGGCGATCTGCTCGACTTGGGCGCCGAGCAGCTCAAGCGGCCGGCAGCGGAACTGACGATCGTCGACGGCGAGGTGCGGCCCGTCGGCGGCGGGCACGGCGTCAGCATCGGCGCGCTTGATCGGCGGGAAGCGGCTGTCGCCTCAAGGTCGACCCGAAAGCTCCGCTGAAGGATCCGCCGCGCTACACGGTGGTCGGCAAGCCGCTCCTGCGGCCCGATGTTCCCGGCAAATGCACCGGCCAGCACACCTACGTGCAGGATTTCACGCTGCCCGGGATGCTGCACGGCCGCGTGATCCGCCCGCCGGCGATCGGCGCGAAGCTGGTCTCGGTGGACGAATCTTCGATCCGCGACTATTCCCGACGTGCGCGTGGTGCGGATCGAGAATTTTCTGGCCGTGGTCGCGAAGGACGAATGGGCGGCGGTGCGCGCGGCCCGCGAGCTGAAGGCGACGTGGAGCGACTGGCAGGGGCTCCCGGCAGCGACGGATCTGGACGCTACGTGCGCGAAGGCGCGCTCGACCGCGACGAAGATCTGGTGAACGCGGCGATCCCGCGGCGGCGCTTCCCGGCGCCGCCAAGAAATTTTCCGCGACCTACTTCTGGCCCTGCCAGAGCCACGCTTCGCTCGGTCCTTCCTGCGCGGTCGCCGATGTGCGCGCGGACGGCGCGACGATCTGGACCTGCGTCGCAGGGGACTTACGGCCTGCGCGCGAACCTGGCGAAGGTCTTCGGCATTCCCGAGGAAAAGCTGCGCGTCGATTTATCTCGACGGCTCCGGCTCCTACGGCGGCAACGGCAACGACGACGCGGCGGCCGACGCGTTGCTCTTTCCGAAAGCCGTGGGCAGCCGGTGCGCGTGCAGTGGATGCGGCAGGACGAGCATGGCTGGGATCCCAAAGGGCCGCCGCAGCTTCTCGACTTGCGCGGCGGGCATCGACGCGCAGGGCAGCATCGTGGCCTGGGAGACCGAGATGTGGCTGCCGACGACGGTCCCGGGCAATCGGCCGCTGCTCGGCGTCGACGCCGCCGGCATCCCAGGCGCACGGCCAGGGCGCGGGCCTGATTTCGCAGAATGGCGATCCGCCCTACGCGGCTTCCAACTCGCGGGTGGTCGTGCATTGGCTGAAGGAGACGCCGCTGCGGCTTTCGAATCTGCGCGCGCCCGGCAAGATCGCCAACGTTTTCGCGGTGGAAAGCTTCACCGACGAACTGGCGGCGGCGGCGGGAATGGATCCGGTCGAGTTCCGCCTGCGCGGGCTGACCGATCCGCGCGCCATCGAGTGCTCAAGCGCGCGGCGGAGATGATCGGCTGGCAGCCGCGGCCTTCGCCCAACCCGCAGCGCCGCGCAGGGCAACTTGCTGCCGGCCGCGGCATCGCCTACATGCGCTACAAGCAGGCCGAGAACTACGTGGCGATCGCGATGGAAGTGGCGGTCGACCGCGCCACCGGCAAGATCAACGTGCGGCGCGTCACTTGCGCGCACGATTGCGGCCTGGTGGTCAATCCCGACGGCTGCGCAACCAGATCGAAGGCTGCATCGTGCAGACGCTCAGCCGCACGCTGCACGAAGAAGTGAAGTTCGACCGCTCGCGCGTGACCAGCGTGGACTGGGCGAGCTATCCGATTCTGACATTCCCGGAAGTGCCCGCGATCGAAGTGGCGCTGATCGACCGGCCCGGACGCTGCCGCCGCTCGGCGCGGGCGAGGCGGCCACGGCGCCCGTGGCCGCGGCGCTGGCAACGCGATCTTCGACGCGACCGGCGTCAGGCTGCGCACCGTGCCGTTCACGCCGAGCGCGTGAAGGCGCGCTCGCCTGAGCCGGCTGTAAGAAGTACACTGAGTTTTTTTCATATCCTCGCGGCTACCAGCCGTAAGTCGCTGATACAACGTACTCCACCAGATTTGGCGCGTAATCTGCCTGCTGTTAGTGGAGGCGCCCATGTCGACGGACAATAACGATCCCGATTCCGTTCGCGAAAAACGTGAAGCTGAAGACCGCTGGGAGTCATCTCAACGCCGTCATCGCTTCTTCACCATTGCATGCGTGCTGCTGACGGCTGCCGTGGTCAGCCTGGCCTGGTACGCCTACCCGATATTGAAGCGGCACGATGCGTTCATGACTCAACTTTCGGGCGCTCAACTTCCCGAGAACCTGCACAAACTGACGGCCAGCGTTGACGATCGCCTCCATCAGATGGAGGTGAGGATCAGCGATTGGCGGACGAATCGACAGGAATTCCGTGACCAGCTCAGCGAGCTCCGGAGGCACACGCAAGAGCGGTTGGACACCGCTCAGCAGCAGACGGGCGAACTGTTTCGGGGCGCGCAATCGCGGATTGACAGTGAGATCGAGGGGGTGAAGGCGACGCTCGCCCGTATCGAGTCTTCGAAGGATGATGAACAGACCCGCGTGGCGGCGTTGCAGCAGGAATTGACTGAGGTTCGCCAGGCGGTGGCTCAGCAAGGTGACGATCTGAGCGCGGTTCGGCGCCGCATGGACGAGAACGCTGCGAATAGCCAGCAGCAGATCGCCAGCCTGCAGGAAAGCCAGCAACGCGACCGCCACGACGTGGACGCGATTGCCGGCAGCCTCGCGGTGAAGCGGATCGACTTCGAGCTGACCGCGCACCGCAGCCAGGAACTGGCGCCCGGAATCTCCAATGAAAATCACCGGAACGGACGTGCGTTTCGATCGGGTCAATGGGTGGATCTGGATGATGCCCGACCGCCGCACGATTTGGCTGCGGGGGCAAGCCGCGCATGAGCCTGTGATTTTCTACAGCGATTTGGATGGCAAGAAGCGCGAGATAGTAGTCACAAGGGTGACCCAGGACTCGGTTGTAGGCTACTTGTTGCTGCCGCGAGAGCCGGATGCCGGCCCGAGCTTGCCTGCGATCCGTTCGACCAAATAGGAGAACAATTTCCATGACCAGAAACATTCTTAGAGTGCTTTGCATAAGTCTGTTCGCACTCTCGGTTCAGGCCACCGCTCTTCCCGAGGAGGCGTTTCTTCCGGTGGGCACGGCGATCAAGGTGCGAATGGAAGCAACGATCGATACGCATCGTAACCGTGGGGGCGACCGGTTCACTGCAACCCTCAGCACACCGATCGCGGCCGGCAACAACATGGCCATACCGGCAGGGACAGTGTTCGCGGGCCACGTGGTCGATTCCCGGCCTTCGGGAAGATTGAAAGGCCGCGCTGTGCTTGCGCTCACACTGGATTCGTTCGAATTGAATGGACATGTGTATCACGTCCATGCCACGAACTCGGTTCGCACCAGCAAGGGACATAAGCGGCACAACTGGGCGTGGATCGGCGGCGGTACAGCGAGCGGCGCGGGGATCGGGGCACTTGCCGGAGGCGGCATCGGCGCGGCGATTGGAGCGGGCGCGGGCGCAGTCGCCGGGACGGCCGGTGCCGTAATCACAGGGAAAAGAAACGTCCGTATCCCGGTGGAGACGAGGCTGAGCTTTACGTTGAAGTCACCCGTCACGGTTCGAACGTGAGATTCAAGAGGCGCTCGGCGTTGCCGCGATAGATCTGGTCCCTTTGGGCGGCCGTCAAGCCAAGGCTCTCGATGACGCGAATCGTTTCCCGCGTGTAGAGTGCCGGCACCGGTTCAAAGGGCATGTCGGAAGCGAACAGAAGGTGGTCGATGCCGAAAAATTCCAGAGCGCATCGAGTGGCAGGAAGGGCTCCGAACAAGGCCGTGTCCGCATAAAACAACTTGAAGTATTCGAGCGGGCGCTTTTTCATGGATCGGAGCAGCGACGTGTAATCCTGGTCCGAAGTGCGCGTGCCCAACTGGTCCCAGCCGTGGCCGGCCCTTCCCTCGAAGTACGGGATCATTCCGCCCCCATGATGCGTGATGATTTTCAATCCGGGACAGCGGTCGAAGACGCCTGAGAAAACCAGGCGGGCCATCGCGGCACTGGTCTCGTAGGGCCAGCCGAAGGTCCACCAGATCTCATACTTGGACCGGCTCTCGCTGAGATAGTCGGGGAAATCGGCGCCGCGCGCGGGATGAATCCAGATGGGCACGTCGCGTCTCGCCAGCTCCTGGATGAGAGGCAGCAGATCGTCCGAGTCGAGCGGCTTGCCCGCGGCATTGGAATGGAATTGCACACCAACCGCACCCAGTTGCGTCCGCGCGCGCTCCGCTTCCTTCGCGGCTTCCTCCGGATTGTTCATGGGCAGACCGGCGACGAAGCCCGGGAAGCGCTCGGGATAGCGTTGGACCAGTTCCGCCATCCCGTCGTTCGCGACTCTTGCCAGCAAGGGGGATTGATCCGGACCGGCGAGGGTTTCGAGCGGAGGCAGCGGAAGCGAAATGATCTGGCGGTAGTCGCCAAACTCGTCCATCACGCGAAACCGGGCTTCCAGATCCACCAGGGTCTGAATATTTCGCACGCGCTTGCCGATGTCCCTTGGCCCCGACACCGTGTTAATAAACCTGTCAAAGAATTGCTTGGGAAGAAAGTGATTGAAGATGTCGAGTTTCATATGCCGGTGCTAGACTACGATTGTATGAAAACTTCAATCGGAGTTCTCGCACTTTTCTCAATGCTCATCGTCCCCGCGTTTTCACAGGAGAGGGGCGGTCAGCGCGGCGGAGGGGTCAATGATGGAGTGGAACGGAGGCGACGTCACAGGGTTGCTGCCGTATTCGCGGCTGGTTGCGCCACCGGGTGATGTGAAAGCCGAAACGCCAACCGAAGTTCTGATGATTGCGCGCGAAGAAATTCCGGCGCTGATTCGCGAATGCTACGACCTCACTTTAATTTTTGTGCATGTGATGCTCGACCGGGCTCGAGTTTTTACGACGAGCGACCTTCATGACGAAAAAATGGTCTCGCTTGGAAAATTGGCGGCGGGGCTTGCGCATGAATTGAACAATCCCGCATCGGCGGTGGCGCGCAGCGCGCACGGACTCGCGGCGCAATTGCCCGAGGTGGAGAGTATTTCGCGGGCGCTCGGCGCGGCGCGCTTGTCGGACGCTCAGCAGGCCGCGGTAGACGCTGCGCGTGACGATTGCCTCGCCGCGGGCGCAGGTGCGTTCGGGCGCTCTCCGGTTGAGCAGGCAGATCGCGAAGATGCGTTCGATGCGTGGCTTACGCGTCACAACCTGGATGTGAATGCTGCGGGTGCGCTGGCGGAGTCTTCGATCACTCTCGAATCGCTCGACAGACTTGCGGCGGCGCTCGAGGGCGACACGCTGCGAGTGACGCTCGATTGGCTGGTAGCGGGATGCGTGACACATCAGTTGGCCACTGAAATTGAAGCGGCCGCTTCGAAAATTCACAACCTCGTGTCGGCGGTGAAGGGCTTCACTTATATGGATCAGGCGTCGAGCCCAAAGCCCGTTGATATTGGCCAGGGCTTGGCGGACACACTGGCCGTGTTGAATGCAAAGGCGCGCGGGAAATCGATTCGAGTGAACCTCACGGTGGAACCCGAACTTCCACGCGTGCCCGGCATGGGCGGTGAGCTAAATCAAGTTTGGGCAAATTTGATCGACAACGCGCTGGATGCAGCGTCAAGTCACGTGGAAGTTTCCGCGAAACGCCGCGGCGAAAGCGTGGTCGTTGAAGTCGTGGATGATGGCGCCGGGCTGCCTGCGCAAATTCGCGATCGCATCTTCGATCCGTTTTTTACAACAAAACCAGTCGGACAGGGCACCGGCCTCGGTCTGGATATCGCGCGCAGGATAATTGTGCGGCATCACGGAGAGATCGAGGTGGAATCAAGGCCGGGACACACGCGGTTCAGCGTGACGCTGCCAATCGGCGAGGGAAAAATCTGACGTGGCCAAACCGATAATTTTCGCTGTCGACGACGATCCCGAAGTGCTCCGGGCCATCGAGCGCGATCTTCGCCAGCACTATCACAGCGAATTTCGAACGATGAGGGCCAACTCCGGGAAAGAAGCGCTTGAAGCCGTCCGCCAACTCAAGGAACGCGCAACTCCCGTTGCGCTTTTTCTCGTGGACGAACGCATGCCGGAAATGAGCGGCACGCAACTCTTGCGCGAAGTGATCAAACTTTTTCCGGACGCGAAAAGAGTCTTGCTGACGGCATATTCCGATACGGCGGCGGCAATTTCGGGAATCAACGATGTCGGCCTCGATCATTATTTGTTGAAGCCGTGGGATCCGCCCGATCAGCGTCTCTATCCTGTTCTGGATGATCTGCTCTCGGATTGGACGGCGCATGTCCGAGTGCCCTACGACGGAATTCGCGTCGCCGGCGCTAGAACTTCTCCGCAGAGCTACGCAGTAAAAGAATTTTTGTCACGCAATCAGGTGCCGTACCAGTGGATTGACATTGATCAAGATGCAGCGACGCGCGAATTGCTTTCTTCCGTTGACGGCGGATTGGCGCGGTTGCCCACCGTTTTTTTCCCTGATGGAACGCATCTGATCGCTCCGACAAACAGAGATCTCGCCGAGAAGATCGGAATGCAGATGCACGCGGTCCGGTCGTTCTACGACATGGTGGTTATCGGAGGCGGACCCGCAGGATTGGGCGCGGCCGTCTACGGCGCTTCAGAGGGTTTGCGGACGGTACTGATCGAGCAAGAGGCGACCGGCGGGCAGGCGGGCACCAGTTCGCAGATCGAAAATTATCTGGGATTTCCCTCGGGAATCGCCGGTGCAGATCTCGCGCGTCGCGCGACCACACAGGCGCGGCGTTTTGGAGCAGAAGTTCTGTGTACGCAGGAAGTAGCGTCGCTGCGCCGCGAAGATCCGTATCGCATTGTGAAGCTCGTCGATGGCAGCGAGATCTCATGTTACGCCGTTGTGCTAGCCACCGGTGTATCGGTGCGCAGACTGGAAATTGCCACCGAGCCGCTTCTCGGCATCGGCGTGTACTACGGAGCCGCGCTCACCGAAGCCGCTACATATCGTGGGCAGGATGTGTGCATCGTGGGCGGCGCGAATTCTGCGGGGCAGGGAGCTTTGTTTTTCTCGCGCTACGCCCGGCGCGTCACGCTTTTGGTCAGAGGCAATTCGCTGCGCAAATCAATGTCGCAATACCTGGTGGATCGAATCGAAGCCACCGCGAATATCGAAGTTCGTACAGGCTGGATGGTCACGGCGGTTCATGGCACCGGCCGCCTCGAACAAATTGCGATTCGGCGTTGTATCAATTCTGCCGAAAATGCGGAAGACACCGTGATCGAAGCAGCGGCGATGTTTATTTTCATCGGCGCGGAGCCGCGAACTCAAATCGTTTCCGGGTTAATTGAGATGGATGAAAAGGGATACATTCTCACGGGGCCGGATTTGCACCGTGACGGGCGCCGCCCGCGCGGCTGGTCTCTCGATCGCGATCCTTATCTATTCGAGACGAACGTGCCGGGAATATTTGCGGCGGGTGATGTGCGCGCGGGTTCAAGCAAGCGCGTCGCGACAGCGGTTGGTGAAGGATCGGCAGCGGTTGGTATGGTGCATCGTTACCTCGAGACTGTGTAGGTGTCGCAAGAGCGGCGCAGTGACTTGCCGCGCGCCCTTCCCTGAGTTGGTCATGCCGTTCGCGCGATAGCTGCAAGTGATTGCTAGCGTGGATTGCTTCTAGTAGAATCCGCGCACTGAAAACCGGTGGCGAGCCAAATCTTGCGATTGTTGGGCAGTCAACAATTGCGATGCAAGCCCACACGGTTTAATCCCTACAGTTTGAAATCGACGGAGAGCGAAGATGAAATGGGTCATCTCATGGCGTGAGCGTCCGGCGGGGTCCGCGAAAGACTACGAAGCCGCACACGATCGGGTGCTACAGATTTTCAAGGATTGGAAGAAGCCGGAAAGTTTTACGATTCACCAGTTCGTGATCCGCGTTGGCGATTACGGCGGATACATGGTTGTGGAATCGGACAAGCCTGCGGAGATTCATTATTTCACCAGCTTTTTCGCGGTATTCGAATTCAAAGTGGAACCGGTGGTGGATGTAATGGACGCGGTGGCGGCGGAAGTGAAAGCAATCGAATTCCGGAGGAAAAACTTCTCGTAAACATGCTCGACCGGAAGCTCCTGGAGAAGTCGCGAGCGAGATTGTTTCGTGCTCTTGCGCTGGTGAGTGAAATGGGCGCTTCCGGTTGGTAGTATCTTCGCGGCAAATCCACACGCCTTCGAAATTCCCAATGTACGTTGCGAATTCTTATATCGCGAATTACAAATCGCCACGCACGCGTTTGACGGGAATCGAATATTGGATTACGAATGAACGGCGGTTGAAATCCGGTGCGAATGGAAAACGAGGCCTACACGAACGGCGAGCGTTCGAGTCCTGATATCCAGCGCGGGATCATTAGCGTTGCTTGGATCATCTGGTGCGTGGCTGCGGTGAAACTGGTGCTGCACCTCTACGCCGGGCGGCACTACGGTTATTTCGTGGACGAACTGTATTACCTGGATTGCAGCCGGCATTTGGCTTGGGGATATGTAGACCAACCGCCACTCATCGCCGCATTTGCGTGGATAGTACGCATGACGCTGGGGCAATCGTTGACGGCGATACGGCTGCTTCCGTCGTTAGCGGGCGCGGGGGAAGTGGTGCTGACCGCATTGATCGCGCGGGAACTCGGCGGCAGGCGATTTGCGCAGACAGCCGCAGCAATTTGCGTCTTGGTAGCTCCGGGAATTCTGGGGATCGATCACTTCCTTTCGATGAATGCCTTTGAACCGCTTTTCTGGTTGGGGTGCGCGTATCTGTTAATTCGCATGATCAAGACGAGCGACACCAAATTATGGCTGTGGTTCGGAGTGCTGGCGGGAATCGGACTCGAAAACAAATATTCGATGCTGATTTTTGGCGCAGGAATCGTGGTGGGGCTGCTGTTCACTTCGCAGCGGCGGTTGCTTGCAAACCCATGGTTGTGGGCCGGCGGAGCGATTGCGTTTGCGATTTTCGCGCCGAATCTTTTGTGGAACGTCCGGCACCATTTTCCGTTTTTGGAATTGGAAGCGAACATACGTCACAGTGGGCGCGACGTACCTTTGGGATTTTTCTCGTTTTTTGGCGAAGAGACTCTGATGATGCAACCGCTTGCGCTACCGGTTTGGATCGCGGGACTCTGGTTTTTCCTTTTTGCGGGGATTGGCAAGAAATTTCGGGCGCTGGGCTGGGCGTGGGTGTTTACGGCATGCGTAATCGTGACGATGAGCCCGCGCGTGTATTACCTGTTTCCTGCGTTTCCAATTTTATTTGCGGGCGGAGCCGTGATGTGGGAGGCGTGGCTTGCGGCGCCGGGAGTGCGATGGTTGCGGGTGGCATATCCGGCGCTGCTTGTGGCAGCTGGGGCGATTCTGACTCCGCTCGCGATTCCTGTAATTTCCCCGGAGAAATACGTCGCATACACGCAGAAATTACATCTTGCGCAGCCGGCGATTGAAACCCACCGGCTCGGTCCGCTGCCGCAACTTTTTGCGGATCAATTTGGCTGGCCGGAAATGGCTGCGTCGGTGGCGCGGGTCTACAACAGTTTGCCGCAGGACGTACGCGATCGAACTGCAATCTTCGCGCAGAACTATGGCCAAGCCGGCGCGATCGATTTATTTGGGCTGCAATACGGATTGCCTGCGGCGGTCAGCGGTCATCAGAGCTATTTCCTGTGGGGGCCGCGTGATTACACCGGTGAAAGCATGATCGTAATGGACGACCAGCAGGAGCGGCTGCAGAAGCTGTTCGCGAATGTGCAGAAAGTAGCGAGCGTGTATCACCCGTATTCGATGCCGTATGAACATTTCGATTTGTACTACTGCACGGGGATCAAGGAGCCGCTCGCGGAATTGTGGCCGAAGGTTAAGCAGTGGGATTGATCGCGGATGCGGAATTCGGCGGGTCGCGCCGGTTTCGTTCGTAACATCCGTGCAAACAACAACATTTCAGACTCGCAGCAATGAAGATTGCGGGAAAAAGGAGAGAGGCGCTCGGAAAAATCACAAGCGCCTCCTCTACTACTTCAACGGAAACTGTACCTCACTGGATCACCTCCTTCTCGGCGGGATCGCCGATGGCGACAGGAATGTCGCGTGATTCGATTATATCGCTGGTGCGGGGCGATGTGAATATCTGAAAGTGGGAGTCGCAGGCGTATATGCGGCGAGGCTTACTTTCTTAGTTTCGATAATTCACGGGAATCGCAAGATGCCGCGCGGCGAATGCGCGGCCTGAACCGCCCTTCAGATATCTCTCAAATTTCTCCGCGACACTCCTCTCACGTAATGCAACGTAAGCAAGCAACTCCCACGGTCGAAATTTATTGGTGTGAATTGACTTGCCGGAATTGTGCTGCGCCAGCCGCGTTCGCAGATCGTTAGTAGAACCGATGTAAGTTTCGCCGGGATAAGTTTTGCTTTTAAGGATGTATACGTAATGCACGAAGGCCCTCCTTCGCTTGGTTTATTGGGATTGGTGAATGCTGGCACGCCTCAGGAAACTGGCGCACTACGCTTGTAATGTGGGTGCTTCGGCGGGCATCTGCCTTTGTTTGATGGCGCAATCAGTTCGTCAACAGGTAGGCGGGCGGAGTCTGCCGTAGCGCGTCTTTCGCGCGAAGGCAGATGGAGGCGGGGGGAGTCGAACCCCCGTCCGAAAAGCGTTGCGAAACGAAGACTACATGCTTAGCTCAATTCGGTGAGCGGCCCAGCCCCGAAAGGCCTGCCGCACGTTCGCCCTCCGCGCTCAGAATGAGCAAGAAACGCAGCCGGCTAGTCCGATGGATCTCGTCGCGTTGTTACGGACCGAAACTCCGCGACCAGCCTACTGTGTGACGTCTCGACCCGCTCCCATAGGCGAAGAGCGGCGAAACGAGCAGCTTAATTAATTAAGCTGCCAGAGCCAAGTTTTGGTTGGCAGTTCTATGTTTCCGTCCTGTTTCGGGCGGGCGGGCCCCGGCATGCCTTCGAGTCGCGACAGCTTCCGTCGAAACCGTGTCGCCCCCGTTGGTACCTTCATTATACCACTGCCTGCACACAGGCCTGCCGGCTAGTGGTTTGCAGCAGGTTTCTTCAATTGCGAAGTCGCGAACGGTGCTGACTTAACGAGGAGCGGTCCTTCAGCGCTGTCGACTGGCTCCAATTTCAATTCGCTGCTGCTGTGAAACAGGCCGGCTTTGAAGAAGTACACCTTTCCTGCTTCCGCCGTTAGGCTAAGTGCCGAAGCCGTCTCGGAGCGACCCTTAAGTCTGGATTGATACGCAACGCACACGCGATGATCGCCTGGATCGATCGCTAACGGCAGATACGAATTACCGTTGTTCGCTCCCATCCATTTTCCGTCGATTCCCACGCGCGTAGTAACGCATCCTCCGACGCAGACACCGCCGAATTGAGAGATCACCACCACCGCGGCTTTTCCCGGTTCCGGCGTGGGGAGTGGATGCTGTTTCTTATCCGTCTTCACCTTAAATTCCACGTCGTTCGCGCCGCATCCAGCAGCGGCCAGCGCCGCGTTACTGGTGTCTTGCGCGAAAGCAGGAGCCGCAAACAGAAAAACTGCCAGGATAATTTTGATCATCGGGGTGTCCCTACCAGCTAAGCGTTCTACTTCAGTTTGATTTGCAGTAGCATCGCGGCTAATGATACTCCTTAGAAGTACAAAGTTTTGACAAATGACGAGGTCGTTCCGAAAGCGAGCCGGGATGTCTTCAAAGGTTCGGCCCACTAGTACGGTTCGGAGAAAGGAAGTTTAAGTGAAACAGGTTTTCTGGATCGCTGCGCTCACGTTTGCGACCGGGCTCGGGTTCTGGATGGTGTTGGGGAAATGGTTTCCCACAAACAACTTCGTTCTTGCTCTCGTCTGTGGATTCTTCGCGATCCAGCCAATCGGCGGCTTCTGGATGGTCTACCAATCGATTCGCTACGAAGATAACGTGGGGAAATTCGTACTTCTTGCGATGGTTCCGTACTTCTGGCTTTGGTACTACTTCAATCGAGTTCGCCCGATGCGACTCGCTGGTGATCGCCACCGGCCTGAGCATACGTTGCAGCGATAATCCAGGCGATTTATAGCCCTCATTCGCCAGCTCTGCCAACTCAAACCTATACGTCGAGCATCTGAGCAGGAAACGTCACCCCACGGCTGCGCGTATAAACGACGAAATTTATTCTTCTCAGGAGGAAGTTCATGAAAATGTGGAAAGCTCTAGCTACCGCGGGTGCGATTTCGGCGATCTCGCTTCTATCCGTAGCAGCTCAGCAAGCCCCGCAGGCTCCGCCTTCACCGGCGGCTACAACTCGCAGAATGTTTGCCAGCATCGACAAGAAAATCCTGGAGATGGCTAAAGATTTCCCGGCCGACAAATACGATTTCAGGCTCAAGCCGGAAATGCGCTCCTTCGGCGAAGTGCTCGTCCACATCGTCGGCGGAAATGTTTACGCGACGAAACTCGGCAAAGGCGAAAAAGCTAGCTGGGATGAAATTGACGCCAAGCAATTCAAGTCCAAAGACGAAATCGTCGCCATGGTTCAGAAAGCGATGGATGATTCAGAAGCTGTTCTCAAGGGTTTGCCCGACGATACTTTGAACAAGTCCGTGCAGCCCTGGGCCAGCGTCACCGAACATTCCGCCGAACACTACGGCCTGCTGGTCGCCTACTATCGCGCCAATGGACTCGTGCCGCCGGAATCGCGACCGCAACCAGCAAAGTAGTTCGCGGCCGCAAACTCGAAAGGGCACGCGAAGCAGTCTGATCGGTCGTACCCACACGGCGAAACGCTCACGAAAACGCCTGCTGTGAGGTACGACAACCCAGTACTCTCAGTTCGTTGACAATGCCGGGGGCGACTCCCAGAATTATTATGAGGCGCCCCTGCGTTCCGAATTGGACCGCGTAGGCACGATCAGATGAGCTCCGAGCCATCCACAACCGACCAAAACGTAACGCGCGCATTGCGCGCCAACTTGCAAGGCGTGCAGCGCCAGTCCGAAGAGCTGCAACAGGCTATCGCCGATCTCGTCGCGGCTTGCTCGTCCAACCGCCCGTCGAACGCGCTTCCGCACCTCTTGCGTGCTGGCGGCAGCGCAGCATCGCTCGCCGCGGTTTTGGAAGTTCTCGCCAAGTTCGTCGCTGGCTCGGCATCGAGCCAGCCATCGCGCCGCGCCGAAGATCGAGTTGAAGAGCGCAATGGAGAGCGTGCTACTGAACCGCCTGTCGAGCGTGCGTCATCGCCAAGTTTCGCAGCAGTTGAAATCGCCCATACCTCCTCGGCGCCGAATCCCGAAATCGTTGCGGCTGCCATTCCTGCGCCGCCAGTAATCGAAGCCCCTTCGCACCATCAAGCAGAAGCTACGGTCGAAGAAGTACAAGAAGTTCACGAAGAAGTTGGCGAAGAAGCTCACGAAGAAGTCCAAGGCCAAGAAGAAATCGAAATCCACGACGAAGCGCCAGCTGCGGTCGAAACCGCCGAAGCCGCAGTAGAGCCGGAAGTTGCATCGAGCACCCATTTCGCCGAGCCCGCAATCGAAGAACCGTCCATCTCGCCAGCGCACGCCGAAGAAGCCATCGCCGAGCCAGTGGCGCACGCCCCCGAAACTGTCGCTGCCGCGCAGCCAGCGGAAGCCTTCGCCAGCGCTCCAGTCTCAGAAGAATCGTCCGACGAAATCGTAGTCATCGAAGATTCCGCTCCCGATGCCAGCAGCCACAACGGCCACGTAGCCGAAGGCTCCATCGCCGAAGCCATGGGATTTGCGGCAACGCAACCCGCTCCTGAAGCATCTCTTGAACAAAGCGAAGTTTTTGATATCGCCTCCCTGCCTGCCGAACAACAGGAAATGCATCGCAGGGCGAATCGCGTGGCGAAAGTGTCCATGCAAGATATTCAGCTTCTGCGGCCCGATCTGGTACAACAGGGACGCGTTACCAAAGATATTTGCATCCGTTTGAAGGATGAGATAGAGAAGGCCCGAAGAGAGTATGAAAGACGTTTCCGGCCGATTCTTGGCCATGGTGCGGATTATTTTTATTTCTGGATGGTGGAAGTGCTCGGGGCAGGCGATGCGGAAACTCTTGGCGAATATCCGTATCACGCTCCCGTACTGCGGCATTAATTTGGCCGCTGCGAATCTTCCAACAAAATCAAAAACAACCAATTGGTTGCGCTGCCGCTTGGCCGCTTGCTTCGCCATTTGCGCAACGCTTGCGCTGTGCGTGGCGAGCGCACCGCTGCTCGCTCAATCTGATACGCAATCCACTCCGCCACCTACGCAGCCCGCCGCGAAAACAAAGCCAACCGCGCCGGCTAAGAAACCCGCAAAGCCTGGCACCACCACCGCGAAGAAACCCGCTGCTGCTGCGGCTGCGAGTTCTACTGCCGCGCAAGATGCGGCCAACGCCAAAGCTGAAAAACAGTTGAGCGATCTCGCCCACGAACTCAACGCTCACCCAACACCCGCGAACGAACAAAGGCTTTCGCAATTTGAAACCACTCGCCCTCACGATGAATATGCCGAGCGCGCTGCACTCGCGCTTGGCCACTACGAACTCGATAAGAGTCATCCGCCACAGGCCGTAGTCTGGCTCGATTCAGCTCTCAAGAAACCATTCACTCTCGAAGAGTACGCGTTGTACTGGCACGCGCAGGCTCTGCGTCAAAGCGGACGGAACGATCTCGCGGTGGAAGATCTCGATACCTTCCGCAAGAAATTTCCCGATAGCGTGATGGCCGATCTCGCGCTGCAATCCTTCGCTGAGACCGTAATCATGCAGGGAGACGCGGCACGCGCCGAAGCCGCGCTCGTTGCCTACCCGAAGACTCACCAGAAAGCTTCGTTGTTGCTGCTGCTCGCGCAGGCGCGCGAAAAGTCGAACAAGTTTTTGCCGGCCGCGAAAGACTATCTCGAGGTTTATTACAGCTATCCGCTCAGCGATGAAGCACGCACCGCGGGATCGCGTATCGCGGCGCTCTCGCAACAGCTCGGCAAAACTTTCCCGATTACTCCCCTAGCGCAACAGACCGACCGCGCCGAAACACTTTTTGTCGCTCACCGATGGCGCGAAGCCCAAGCCGATTTCGAATCCCTGCTCGAGCAGACAAAGGATGCGCAGAATCAGCACGCGCAACTTCGTATCGCTGAATGCCGCGTCGCCCAAGGTTCTGGACCAACAGTTTATGCGACGGCCGCTTACACCGATCCCGATGCGGATGCCGAGCGGTTGTATTCGCTCTCGCAAGCGTTGCGCTCTGAAAAGCGCGAGCCCGAAATGCTCGATACAGTCAATCAGCTAGCCGCGCGCTATCCGCAAAATCATTGGACCGAAGAAGCGTTTTTCGCGACGGGGAATTACTACTGGTCCACAATCGATCGCTCAAACGCCGTGAGCTACTACTCGCGCGTCGCCACAAATTTCCCTGACGAAAAAAACGCTCCCATCGCGGCATGGCGCGCGATTTGGATGGATTACGAAGCGCGAAAACCGGAAGCCGCTACTGAGATGGAAGCCTACATCCAGAAATATCCGGCGTCGGGTTTCTTGCCGGATGCTCTCTATTTTCTCGGCCGCGCCGCCGAACGCGCCGGAACCGCGGATGAAGCCCGCAGCATCTACCAAAAAGAAGTAGGCCGCTATCCGCAAACTTATTTCGGAATGCGCGCCTCCGAACGATTGCAAACCATTGGCTCGGGTGCGTTCGCCCCCGTGGATTTCGCTTCCACAATTCCCGACGCGCCGCAACTTGGCGATCTCACCGCGCCCATTCCCGCTGCCGCGCAAGATCGTTGGGAACGCGCGCAAGCGCTGCGCTCGATCGCATTTGATGCCAGCGCAGAATTGGAATTGCGAGTTGCTTACGAACAGACGAAAGCACCGCGCTTGATGCTCGAAGCCGCTCTCGCTGCAATTGAGGCGCAACAATATGCCGCTGGAATTACTCTCGCGCGCATCGCCTATCCGCAGCCAGAAGCGCGCAAGCCTGCCGATATTCCTTCTGACGTTGCCAAAGCGCTTTATCCGCTTCCATATCTTACGCAGGTTCAACACGCGGCCGAAAAAAATAAAGTGGATCCCATGCTCGTCGCGGGAATCATGCGGCAGGAATCTGCTTTTGCATCCGAAGCTGTCTCGCATGCAGGAGCGATGGGCTTAATGCAGGTGCTCCCGAAAACCGCGCCTGGTCTCGCTCGCCGCCAGAAGCTGCGTTATTCGCGCGCGCGTCTTTTCGATCCGGAGTACAATCTCACGCTCGGAACTCTTTACGTGAACGATTTGCTCAAACAATTCGGCAGCCCCGAAGCCGCGCTCGCCGCGTACAATTCCGGTGAAGATCGCGTGGAATTGTGGCAATCGGAACGCAAATACGACGACATTCCTGAATTCGTGGAATCGATTCCATTCACCGAGACGCGCGAGTATGTGCAGATAGTTCTTCGCAACGCGCAGATGTATCGAATTCTGCAAGCAAGCGCGATCAATACGTCGCCCACAGGCGCGCATCACGCCGCCGATGCGAAAACCAGTTCCGAATTCTTCGAAAAAAAGCGTACGAGGCCGCGAGTGAGCTCAGCGCCATCGAATCCCTCTCCCGCATCAAACGCGCAAGCAGGAATTCGCAGCGCCCTCAGCGAAAAAGCTTCCCGATTTACAGAATCCGTAATCCGCGAGATGACGCGCCTCGCCCAAAAATTTGGCGCCGTGAATCTCGCGCAGGGTTTCCCCGATTTCCCCGCACCTGCGGAAATCAAGCAGGCCGCGCAAGAAGCGATCGCGCGCGACGTGAATCAATACGCGATCACCTGGGGATCGAAATCGCTCCGCAACGCCATCGCCGCGAAATTTGAGCGCACCCAAGGTGTAAGCGTCGATCCCGAACGCGAAATCACGGTGTGCTGCGGTTCCACCGAAGCGATGATGTCCGCCATGATGGCGGTGATTAATCCCGGCGATGAAGTGGTGGTCTTCGAGCCCTTCTACGAAAATTACGGTCCCGATGCGATTTTAAGCGGCGCAGTTCCGCGCTTCGTGAAATTGCACGCGCCCGATTGGACATTCGATCGCGATGAACTCTCTCGCGCATTCACTCCGCGCACCAAAGCTTTGATTCTCAACACTCCAAACAATCCCACCGGAAAAGTTTTTTCGCGCGAAGAAGTGGAATTCATTCGCGATCTAGTCGTTCGCGCAAACGCATACGTAATCACCGATGAAATTTACGAGCACATTCTTTTCGATGGCGCTCAACATATTTCCATTGCGTCGCTCGAAGGCATGCGCGATCGCACCATCACCATCAATGGCATGTCGAAAACTTATGCCGTCACCGGATGGCGCGTAGGTTGGGCGATCGCATCGCCGGAAATCAGCGCGTCAATACGCAAGGTCCACGATTTTCTTACCGTAGGCGCAGCTGCTCCATTGCAGGAAGCCGGAGCGCTCGCACTCGCGCTGCCGGATTCTTATTACGCGAAGCTCGCGGAAACCTATCGCGAAAAGCGCGATTTCATTTGCCCAATTCTCGAAAGCGCCGGCTTCCGCTGTTTCGTTCCGCGTGGCGCTTACTACGTGATGACAGATATTTCCGCGTTCGGCTATCCCGACGACGTCACGTTCGCAAAATATCTCGTCGAAAAAATCGGCGTCGCCGTCGTTCCCGGCTCCAGCTTCTTCAACAATTCCGCTGACGGCCACAAAATCGTGCGCTTCACGTTTTGCAAATTGGAAACCACGCTCCGCGCCGCCGCCGATCGCCTCGCCAAACTTCGCGCAAGCTAAACTGTATTGCGATTGAATTCTGCGAACTCAAATGCACAGGTGCCCTCGATGAAATTGGCGCGCGTGATTCTGTTTACCGCTCAAATGGACGCGATGAGCAAGTTCTACGGCGAAGTGCTCGGCCTCAGCCAGATCAGCAATGAAAAAGGTTGGCGGGAGTTTGCCGCCGGCGCGCGCACGCATCGCGCTGCATTCCGGCCCGTCATCACCTGGCCGCAAAGGTCCGAAAATTGTGTTCTACGCGAAAGACGTAGCGGCCCTCCGCAAAAAATCTCGTAGCGCGCGGCGCGCGCTTCGGCAAAGTCCGGCAGGGAAGCGCATGCTATGTCTTTGCGATGGCAAAGATCCCGACGGCAATCCCATTCAATTGTCGAACCGCTGAAACTTAACTCGGTTGGCACGCGCCGAGACACGCCGCCCATTTTCAATTTTCTTCTCTGTGTTAGAATCTCGCGCTGAACATCGTTAGAAAGAGTTTGGAGATCTGCACGATGGCCATGAACCTCACATTGGTGCCCAGCGGCACGCGGGTGGAAGCAACCGGCGATGGCGAAGTCTTCGACATTTCTTCTTCGCCTAGCCGCACATTCCTCGTGACGCTCGACGTGCTCGATCAGATCGAGCAGGAATCCATCGACCTCAGCATCTGGGGCTCGGCGGATGGCCAAGCGTGGGGCACCACGCCGCTTCTCAAATTGCCGCAAATGTTTTATCGCGGCCAAACCAGCCTGATCCTTGACGTTACTTTCCGCCCGGAAATAAAGTTCATTCGCCCCAAGTGGGAGCTAAATCGCTGGGGCCGCGTCGCGCCCGACCCGATGTTCGTCATCGGCGCAATTGCCACCGAAATTCCTGCGATGCCCAAGCGAACCGCGCCGCCACAGACCGCAACTGTTCATTCCTGAGAATCCAGCCTCGGTTTTTCTCAATTTTGTACAGCTTCGGAAATTTTGGTGGTATATTCCCAGCGATCTTTAAAAGAAGTAGGGGTAGGAAGCTGACGGTCGGTTGCCCTGTGGTGGTAGCTTCCTACCCCGCGAGTGGTCTTGCTTATATAGACGTAAGTACCCGCCGAAATGTTTCTCGCGCAATTGAAAATACTTTTTATTTATTTCTGCGCGATCGCGCGCCGAAAATAAATTCTCACTTTGCGCGATTGAATTCAGATACCACTACCGGCATCGCGTGTGAGTCCACTTCTCGCGCGTCATCCCAGATCCACGGTTTGCAAATACTGCGCGATATCCACTTTCCATTTCATTTTCGTTTGGATTTGTTGTTGCAGCGCCAAAGCCGCGGCGGGCTCGCCGTGCGTTAAATAAGTTTGCCGCGGCGGCGCCGGAAATCCCGAAAGCCATCGCAACAATTCATCCTGCCCGGCGTGCGCGGATAGCTGGCCCATGTTGATGATCTCCGCCATCACGGGCACGCTCTGTCCATAAATGCGCGCGGTTTTTGCTCCGTCTTGTAGTGCGCGGCCCAAAGTTCCGTCCGCTTGATAGCCCACCAGCAGCACCGCATTTTTCGCGTCGGGCAATCTCTGCGTCAAGTGATGCAGCACGCGGCCGCCGGTAGCCATGCCGCTGGCCGACACAATGATGCACGGCGTGTTCACCTGATTGATCTGCTTCGATTGATCGGGCGTGCGCGTCATGTGGACCGAGTGCGCGGCGAGAGGATCTCCGTCGGTCTCTTCCTTCTGGAAATACGGCGTCGTGATCTTCGCGATGCGCGAGATAAAGGCTCGTCACGCTGATCGCCATCGGGCTATCGATGTAAACCGGAATGCGCGGCACTCGGCCGGCGTCTTCGAGTTCGCGCAGCAAATACATCATCAGCTGAGTGCGGCCAACGGCGAAGGCGGGGACCACCAGCACGCCGCCGCGTTTCGATACGCGGTTTACAGCGTCGGCCAGTTCATCAAGCGCCGAAGTCGCAGGATGAATTCGATCGCCATACGTGCTCTCGCACAACACCACATCGGCGCGCGGCGGAACTTCGGGATCGTTCAAGATCGGCTGATCGTATCGGCCGATGTCTCCGGAAAATAACACCACGGTGTTGTGTCCGTTTTCCGTGATCGTAAGTTCCAAGCTCGCCGAACCGAGAATGTGTCCAGCATCGTGCTGCTTCAACGTGAATTCCGGACTCAGCTGAAACGGACCGGTGCGCGGATTCTCCTTAAACTGATTCATCACCTTCAGCGCGTCGGCTTCGGTGTAAAGAGGCAGGGGCGGTTTGTGGCTTGAGTATCCATGCTTCGCCGCGTGATACGCGTCTTCTTCCTGGATGCGTCCCGAATCCGCGAGCAGAATCGCGCAGAGTTCGCGCGTGGCCGCGTTGGAATAAATCGGTCCCGTGTAACCTTGCTTGGCGATGCGCGGAAGCCAGCCGCTGTGATCGAGATGCGCGTGCGTCAGCACGATATTATCGATCGACTTCAGATCGATCGGCAGCGGAGCTCCAGTTGCGCTGGCTAAGTTCGTGGTTTCCCTGAAAGAGTCCGCAATCAATGAGCAGCCGCTTTCCATTTGCTTCCACCAAGTATTTCGATCCCGTAACAGTTCCTGCTGCACCGTAAAAAGTAAGTTTGGCCATAGGCGCGATATTGTACCAGCAGTCCGGAGCGCCACACGCGTGGCATAACAAACCGCGCAGCAGATACTCAAACCTTTCTCAGCGAACTCTGCGCCTCTGCGTTAAATCTTTTTCACGCCGCAAACAATCTTCCCAACCGCGCAAATTTCTCCGTGTTCTCTGTGTCTCTGTGGTGAATCGACTCAAGGTATTCCGCCGGCGCCGAAAACCTAATTCCCATTCCCGCCGTGAACCGCCTTCAACTCCTGCAACTCCGCGCTGATTCGCTGCCACTCTTTGTGCTTCCTCTTCGTCGCGATCGGCGCGTTCGGATCGCCGTAATACTCCAAAATGTTTTTCTTCAATTCCGGAGATACATTTGCAAATTGTTCTTTCGCCAGCGCATCAAGCAATTTCGCATACGCATTGTCAGCCATGAAATAAGTCCCCGGCTGCGTCGGCTGGCCGGTGTCGAAATTGCGATTCTCGATCTCAAGATTTTTCGCGCCCACTTCAACGAGTGACCGTTTGTACTCATCGAGCGTCACGTTGAAACTCTTCATGAAAAGATCTTCCGTTTGCGGAGTAGGTGTGCGAAACGTGAGCGTGCGCAGCGGTCCGATCTTTGGCAAAATTTTGATCAGCAGCGCCAGCAGCTTCGATCCAAATCCTGGCCGCTGATAATCTTTTCCCCAATTTTTCTCGTAGCTTGAGCGCGAAAGGTTGTAGAGAAATTGCCGCTGCGTCATCGACGGAGCATCGCGCTCGATCTCATCCTTCTTCATGGCCCATGCGATTTTCGTCGCGCGCGGAATCAGCGAGCTGACGCTGTAGCGATACGTGCCCATCGTGTGATCCAGATTGCGAAACAGCGAACGCAAAGGCAGTCCGTACGTTTCTTCGAACGCGCGCTCAAGCAGCGGAGTGGCGACTTCAAAGCCGATGAAATCGTGATAGGCGTCAGGCGCGTAACGTTGTTTCGCGATTTCGAGAACGTCGAATCCGAATTCAGCCTTCAAGTGATCGGCGGGATTATCTTCGTAGGTCGCGACGTCGCCGAATTTCTTTTCTACTTTCGGATAGAGGATCGGTACCGAGCGATTGACGGCGAGGCTGTGGCCTGAATTGTCGCCTACGTAATGGGCGAGAGCGCCCAGCGCAAAAGCGAAATCATCCAGATCATTTGTTTCCAGCGAATCTTTCAGCAGCGCCTGCACAAAATCCGCTGTGCGCACGTAGTGGGTGAGGTCGCTGAAAAAATGATTGCCGCCGGGGTAGTAGCCCATGTCTTGAATGATCGCGCCGCCGTAAGCGAACGCGTGCGCTTTGCGCAAATCGTCGGGAGTGGCGGCAGGGAATCGCGCGAGCAGCAGCGGCTTGATGGACGCGTCCCACGCCGAATCGATGATCGCTTCGTGCGACAGCACTGAGTAGGCGGAGATCGAGCGCGCGCAGATCAGCGTTACACAAATTACCGCGACTAGTCTCAGGATGCGCGCTGGCATTTCTCTCTTTGTTGGATGTTGCGTTCGCACTGGTTGAGCGCGGAGAAAAAGTTTGCTCCCCCTAATAATTAGCGGCGCGCCGTGTGTGATCGAGCGCGCCGCTGGTTATCGCTTCAGCGAAATAGCGGAAAAATATTCGCTGCGATTCTTTATCTGTCGTAACGCATGCAAACATCGAGTTGCCGAATCGCTTCGTCAACCGCGCGAAGAGCTTCTGCGCGATGTCCGCCGAAATCGTGTTTGGCTTCATGCAGGTGCACTCGCGCATTTTTCAGCGCATCCAAAGCGGCGCGAATTTCCGGATGATCCTGCGGTACCGGCGCCGGCTCGGCGGCCGGCGTGGCTGCCGCTGCTGCGGTCGCCGCGCGGTGCTGGCTTCGGAGTGGCATGAGCCACCGTCATCAGTGCCAGGGCAAGCACGAGACCCAGTGCGCCAAAAAGCGTCGTCAATTTCTTCATCGCGAATTCCTCCTTGCAATATCGGCTCATGCGGGAGCCGCTCCGAATTTGTATCCCGCCTGCGCGGGCCACTTCACTGAACACCACTCGAATCAAACGGTTGTGCGCGGCCTGGCTAACGATTCCGACGCGCAAATTCTATCGCCGACAAAGCCCGCGCGGCGAAGCCGCAGGACGCGCTGTGCCGTGTCCGGTACTTGGCTCGATGCAACGGTGTTGGCTCGGATTCGATGCAGCATTTCACTGTTCTCCACGGGGTCATTATCGGCACTTTTCTCGCTTAAGTTTATTGTTTGCAGTTATTTAGCGCCCTTAGCTCGATGGAGCCACCCCACCCCATTGTTTTTGTAAAGTGATGATTCTAATAGCTTTATCTAGTACTATTACTAAAAAGTTATTCATTCTAAAGACTTTAGGTCCGTTTTGGGGACCTTTTTTTCGCGATTTTTCGGGTAGTACTAAAACCCTCCTTCGCCTTCGCTTTCGCGAAGGCTTCGGCGGGCTGGCTAGGGCCCGCCATCTCTAAAAATTTGGTGGACAGGACCTAGCGCACTACCCCCACCCTCCCCCTGTTTTTTGGTAAGTGCGGATTCTAAAGGGGTTGCGGGAATCCGGGACACGATTTGTGCGCGTTTGTACCATTTGAGAGTGGTTCGACGCGATGTGGCCCTTTCCCGATTCGGGACGGAATCGAGGTGCGTGGATCGAGGTACGGATTTGTTGCAGGGGTTGGCGATTTAAGCTAGCGTCATTATAGCTCATGAGATACGTATAGTCAAGAACTATATTTCGAAGAATGGATTGGCGGCTTGGAAAGGCTGGCGTACGAGTCGAAATAAATAACCCGGCTTGTTCAGTGCCGCCCTTACAGGGCTCCGGAAGGTTTCGTTGGCAAGGTTACCCAGCGCTTCCACGCTGGGCTGACGTTTGGGGCCGCGCCGGCGGCGCTCCGGACCGGTACAGCCGAATTGCAAGGGCTGGCATCTAGTGGCTTAAATGCCGTTTGAGTTGGATTCAATCTATTAAAGAGTATACTGGGCGGCAATTGGGGTGCGAGATGGTTCATCTGGAAGTGATAGTTGTTCCTGCGGGCGATTCTGCTTCTTCTATTCGATTTCGAAAATCGCGAATTTTGCGGGTGGCGCTGGTGGTCGCGGCGCTCATATGCGTTTCCGGAGCGATTGTGCTGAACGCGCAGAATCCGGCGCCCGATGAAGTGAGGATGAGCAGCCACGCGTTCGTGCCGGGCGGAATCACAGTGAAGACGTCGCTGGTGGAAGTGGATACGGTGGTGCGCGACGACGCCGGACGTTCGGTGGCAGGGCTGAAAGCGGAGGATTTTGCAATTACGGATAACGGGAAGCCGCAGAAAGTTTCCGGCTTTACGGTGCAGACGCTGGTGCATGCGAGCGCGGATTCGGCGGCGGGGGCGCAGCAGGTCGCGGCGCCAGAAACATCGTCTCGTGCGGCGCCGTCCCAACTACCGCAACGACAAATCCGCCGCGATTCGTAGCGATCTACTTTGACGATCTGCATACAAATCACGGCGACATGGAACACGCGCGAGACGCGGCAAAAGGTTTTATGAAGCATGGGCTCGAGCCCGGCGACCACATTGGAGTGTTCACGTCGTCTCAGACAGACACACTCGATTTCACCGAAGACAAGGACAAGATCAATGAGACGCTCGCGAAGATCGCCCCGCACTTGAGGATGTCGCCAAACGGCGACGACGCATGTATGAAAATGACTCCGTACATCGCCTATGTGATCGCAAACAACCTAGACCTGCTGAATTCGAAGTTACTGTTCAGCGCGGGATCCGGTGCCACTGAATGGCGAAGACGAAGGTCGGTGACGGGGGTTGCAGTGCCTCTGAGAGCGTAGTCGTTCAGCGAATTGCGGAAGCAACATGGGGCATTGCGAAAATACAATCGCAACTGACATTCAAGATTTGAAAGGGTCGTACGGCACCTCGCGAAGATGCCCGGGCGACGAATGGTGTCATGGCTTCTTCCGGATTAATCACAGGCGACATGGAGCAGGAAGGCGACGCCGTGGTCTCGGAGGCAGTTCACAACGGCGATTGATCATTAATTCGCTCGATGCCAAGGGACTTATCGCGGAGCGCAACCGGGTGGCCAGGCAGCAAACCCCGACGCCGGAGTTGGTGATCCGTCTGTGCAGCCATGAAACTCAGCAACTCGGAACAAGGCTAATGACGGAGACAGCCGCGCTGGCGATCTTTGCGAGTGGAACTGGCGGTCGATTTTTTACGAACAACAATGATCTGGTGCACGGTTTTCGAGACCTGGCCGCCGCACCAGAAACTTCCTACCTGCTGGCATTTGCTCCCGTTGACGTGCCGGTCGATGGAAAATTTCACAACTTAAAGTGAAGGTCACTGCCAAAGGACACTTCACGATTGAGGCGCGCACGCGGATATTTCGCGCCGACGAAGGCGCAGCTCGATGCGCCCTCGCCTGAGAAAAAACTGAAAGATGCGGTGATTCGGGAGCGACGAACTGGAAGCGATTCCGATTCGCGTGACGATGCAGCCCGGGAAATCGAGCGCTGGCGCGGCGGAATTGCACGTCACCGTGCATGTGGATCCGAGTCATTTGCCGTATCAGCATCAGAAAGATCGCAGCGTGGAGCAGTTGAATTTCGTCGCGGCGCTGTTTGATTCGAGCGGAAATTTCGTAGTGGCGAAAGAAGCGGAGATGGATTTCGCGTTTAAGGCTCCGACGCTGGAGAAATATTCGCGCGAGGGGATGAGTTTTCAGATGTCGCTCGCGGCGCCGGCCGGCGCGTATCAGCTGCGGGCAGTGATGCAGGAGGCTGTGGAAGGAAAGATCGCGGCGGTAACTAAGAGCGCAGAAATTCAGTGAGGCGCTAGACGCGACGTGAATCTTGCTAATGAAGGGAGGTAGGTGGCATGGCTGGCGAAAATTCGCAGACGACAGTGGATCGGAATAAGCGATTGATTGCGCGGTGGTTTGAAGAGGTGTGGGACAACGGGCGGCGGGACGCGATTCATGAGCTGCTTGCTGCGAATTGTGTGATTCATGATGGGACTGGCGAATTTCGCGGGCCCGAAGAGTTCGCTCGGTTTCATGATGGATTGCAGGCAGAGTTTGCGAACTTCAAAATGACTCCGATTGTTACGTTGGGTGAAGGCGATCTGGTTTGCATGCATTGGAATGCTCGCTCAACGCATAATGCGACGAAGAAGAGCGTGCAGGTTACTGGAATCACCGTGGCTCGTGTGGCGGATGGGAAATTTGTGGAGGCCTGGCAGAGTTGGGACAAAGTTGGGTTGTTGGCGCAAGTGCCGGAGATGAAGTTGGGGTGAGGTTGGGGTTGAAGCGCCAACGAAAAGTCGAAAGATAGAGACCACGCCAAAGACCCCACGTTCGCCCGGCGTCGCGTGGAACGCGAATGGGGTACCCGCGGCAAAACTCTTACTAATTTACGGAGCTTTTCCGTCGTCGCGAGTGAGTCTTTCGCGCTGATCAAAAAATAGTGCGAGCAGAGCGCAAGATAGCATTAGCCAAGTATCTGTGCCTTCTCGCGAATGAGTGAACAGAACCTCAATCAGCCTGCCTCTTCCCGGTTGGAAAACTTCGCCGGGCCATTTGTAAGGATGCAGCTGACCGTCGATGAAGAACGGGATGATGGCGACTAATAGTGAGTTGCGAATTGTCCTGAGCCGCACCACGGGATGATACAGCTTAACGCCGATGAAAAGGCTAGGTTTGGTGAAGCTGCTGCCCCGAGTACAGGATTGTCTTGATTGCTGCGGCGCCCGGGGAACGATAGGGTATGAAGCAACATGAGAAGACAATCGTCGGGCGGAAACCGTATTTTAGTGAGATCGATTTTCATTTGTACCGTGGCGGCTTCGCTTGCTGCTGGAATTGTTTACGGCGGAGCGTACGCGCAGAAGAGCGACGCGGCAAAAGATAAACCGGGCGAGGCCAGCAAGATTGAGGTGCGCAACAACGCGGCCAGTTTGCTTGCGGATTTGCTGGGCGACGAAAAGAATGTCGATAAACTTTTGCTTATCAAGCACAACTCGAAGGCGCTGGGGGAGTTGATCAAGTCGATTTCGAAGACGGCCGATGATGGCGACAAAGATTTAGAGACGCTGGCGAGAAATGACAAGTCGCTGAACCTGCACGCGCTGCAGCTTCCTCCGGGAGAAGTGGAAACGCGCAAGTCGATCGCCAAAACGAAAGAGCACGAATTGATTTTGGGTACGGGCGAAAAATTCCAAACGAATCTGCTGCTCACCCAGTGGGACGCGATGGATTACGGATCGCATCTGGCGAAAATCGCGGCGGAAAATTCGTCGTCGCCGGAGCAGGAGAAAGTGTTTCACCACTTGGACGAATCGATGACCGCGCTGATGGACCGTGTGGTGGTGGCGATCCGCGCGGTGCCACCGGTGAAGAGATAATTGGGTTGTGAACGGGAAAACCTAATTCAAAAACTTAAGTCAAGAGACCCACACGCAAGTACGGCGTGGTGGGCACCCCCAAGCGACGGCGCTCGGATGTGAAAATTAGCGCGGCAGCCCACGTTCGCCCGAAAGGCGTGGGACGAACATGGGGCACCCGGCGCGACGACGCGATCTAATTAGTTTTTGAAAGTGGAAATTTGGTGGAGCCGATGGGATTCGAACCCACGACCTCCTCGATGCCATCGAGGCGCGCTCCCAACTGCGCCACGGCCCCACCGTTACTAATGACTGGAGCGATTTTATAGTAGTCATTCGATGGGGGTCAAACGCGCGGGCGAATCGATGTGCTTTGAGAACCGCGGAGGCGGTACCAGCCCATTGGTAGGATTGCCAAATAGTACCAGCGGCGCGACAATGTTAGTGGGAACTGTGTTCCCGAGGCCGGTGTCTAAGTATTGTGAACGTGCGATTCGATGCAATCTTGATCGAGCGGTTTTGATCGAAGATCGAAGCGGCGTTCGGAAAAGAAATTCATCGGCCTGGTAAATCCCTCCTGAGCGAGGGAGAGAAAGGCGGCGGGCGTGGCAGATCTGGCGCGCGTGCTCCCGTGGGGCCGGGACGAATCCGAACTCGTGGCCGAGTTGCAAAGCGGCAGCGACGAGGCATTCGACTGGCTAATCACGCACTATCACGGACACGTGTACAGTCTGCTCTACGGAATGCTGAGCGATTCCGCCGATGCCGCTGACTCTACGCAGGAAGTTTTTCTGAAGGCATTTCGCGGGATTCGCGCATTTCGCCGCGGAAGCTCCCTAAAAACCTGGCTCTACCGCATCGCGGTTCGAGAGGCGCTGAATTCGAAGCGCTGGCGGTGGCGGCACCTGCGGAACCAAACCTCGCTCGATGCGGAACGCGAAGCCGAAGGCAATTTCGCCGAACCAGCAGATTCCACCGAGTCGCCATTCGAATGGTTGGCAGCGCGCGAGCTGCAAGAAGTAGTGCATCGCGCGTTGCAGAAGGTGCCGGGTGTGTACCGGACGGCCGTTTTTCTGCGCGATCTGGAAGGGCTGGGTTATGACGAAATCGCCGAAGTGCTTGAGATTTCTGTGGGCACGGTGAAGTCGCGAATTATGCGCGGCCGCCAGAGCTTGCGAGAAATTCTTGAGCCGTTGCTGACGCCGGCCAACGCAGCAAAAGATGCGCGGGATGGCGCAGCAGATGTCGGGCTGAGCTGGTCCTCAGGTCACGCCAGATTGGCGGGGCTTGCGAGGGGAGGCGGGCAATGACGTGCGAAATAATCCGGCCGCGATTGGCTGGGTATCTGGATGGGACGCTGCCAGAAGCTGGGGCGGTGTCGCGCGCTGCGGCCGCGGAACATGTTGCGACGTGCAGCGATTGCCGCGATGAATTGGAAGCGTATCGAAAATTGCAGCAGATGTTGAATCGCGTGGAGCCTGCCGCGCCGCCCGCGGATCTGGCCGTACGAATTCGAATTGCCGCAGCGAAAGTGCGCGCGAAAATTACTTTTGCCGATCGCTGGCAGAATATGCGCGATCGTGGGCATCTGGTGCTGGAAAATATTTTGCGTCCGCTGGCGTTGCCTGCGACCGGCGGATTTTTGGTGGCGTTGTTTGTGTTCGCGGTGGTGATGCCAACTTACGCGCACGTGGGTCCGCTGGGGCCGGGATCGGATGCATTGCCCGCGGCGCTGTTTCAACCGGCGCGGCTGGAAACTCTGGCGGGATTTAGCGTTTCGGCGCTGGATGAAAAAAAGGCCGACATACTTCTAGTGCAAGCGACGGTGGGAGTGGACGGCTCGGTGGTGGATTACCAAATTTTGTCGGGCCCTGACAATGTTAAGGTCCGGCGTCAGCTCGATCAGCTGCTGATGTTCTCGCGGTTTCGTCCGTCAATGAGTTTTGGACGGCCGATGGCCGGCGGGACGGTGATCATGAGCTTCAGCGCGGTGAATATTCAGGGATAGGTGCGGGTACGGTAGCTACGGCCGCTGAAGAAAATATCCGGGATGATTGATTCCTGTCGGCGGATAAAGCTCTTCGTGTGAAAACACAAATCCAAGTTTTGTGAGTAGCGCGCGAGACGCGGAGTTTTCAGGATGATGTCCCGCGAAAAGGCGAGCCGCTTTCAGTGTAGCGAACGCATATTCGATGACGGCTCTCGCAGCTTCTTCCGCGAATCCCTGCCGCCAATATTCCCGTAGCAAATAAAATCCGAGCGCGAAAACTCGATTTTCGAGTTTGTAAGGACGTAATCCAGCAGCGCCCACAAAATTCCCGTTGCTGAGCAGGAAGATGGGCCAGTACTGCGCGCGATGCGATTGTAGAGTCGCGATTTCTTTGTCGAGCCGCCGGGAAACTTGTTCGCGCGAGAAAGGTCCGCCGACGAATCGCGTGATTTGCGGATCGCCCCAGAGAGAAAACGCTAGCGGCAGATCGGCGGTCGTCCAGTGGCTGAAGCCGAGGCGCGCGCTGCGCAAGAAATAGGGACGAGAAGCGGTGTCCATTGCGTTACAGAGTGTAGGCCGGGTTGCGCCCAAGTCGAATCAAACATTTAGACGCTTTTCTTGACAGAAACAACTTCGCAATAGACACAGATTTTTCGCGGCGTGCGACAAGATTGACGCATCCGGCTGCGGGCATAGCATCGAGGACGCACGATTCGGCTGCCATTCAAATTCGCCGCGAATAGCCATTGCTTCCGTGATGCCGCCATTCTTGACGCAACCCCGCACGCCTTGTAAATTGATGATTCGAGGCAGCCTGCAAGGTGCAGATGCGCATCAAGTGTATTTAGCGGTTTGTGCGCAGGCCGAAACTTACCCGCACGACGGGGAAGCACTTGCCGCCAGTTTTTTGAAAATCCGATCTACATTCCGGAAGGGCATCGGCACGAAGTGCGCGAGCGTATTGGTCGGCGCAGCTGTGTGCGCGCTAGCCATCGCGTCACCTGCGTTTGCGCAGCGCGTAGGTCCCCCTTCGCAGCAGCGCACTCAGGATATTCCACAGGGACGCACGCCGCTCGGCGAGATCGCAGTACAAAAGGTAAGCGTCGATTCAAATCCCACTGTTTTTGCGGTGATGTGCGCGCTGTGGGCCGCGGGCTACAACGCGCAGGCGAATATGGAAGGGTTGCCGCCGGCGTGGCGCACCATCGCGGAGCGGATGTTTTCGCAGACGGGACCGGCGACCGAAGCTCTTCGGAAATATTACAGTCTGCACGAACACCGGGATTCATCCGAAACGCTCAGCCGATTTATTTCATTCGCGCTGGTCACCGGCGGCGCGCCGGATTTCAGGTATCTCTACCGTCACGAAGAGCTGCCTCCCGACGTTTTGCAAATCGAAGATTTCAACGCGGTAATGGCCAATTTTTACCAGGAAGCGCAACTCGGCCGAATTTGGCGGCAAATCCAGCCGGCGTATACCACTCCGGTTGCGATGCTGCAGCCGCCGATGGCAAAAATCGTGCAGCAAACTACGGCCTATCTTCGCGAAATGCTTGCGACCGATACTCCGCGCAGTTTTACGGTGTACATCGAGCCGCTCGTCGGAGTCTCCACCAATTTCCGGAATTATGGCGACCGCTATTTTTTCATCGTGAATGGCGATGCTGAGCCGCCGCTCAACGAAATGCGGCACGCGTTTCTGCATTACTTGTTCGACCAGTTGCCCGTGAAATTTGGCTCCGCGATCGAAACCACTCGTCCTCTTTACAAGATTGCGCTGAGCGCTCCGATGCTTCCCGCGGAATATCGCGACGACTATGCGGCGTATTTCGCGGAATGCGTGATTCGAGCAGTGGAGCTGCGGCTCGACAAATTGTCGAATCAGCAGCGCGCGCAGGCGATCGATCAAGACGACGCGGATGGATTTGTTTTGGTGCGTCCTCTGATGACTTCGCTCGATCAATTTCAGGCCGCTGAACCCGCGATGAAGTATTACTTCCCGCGATTGGCGCTGAATATCAACATGAAGACCGAAACCGCGCGAGTGCAGACCGTAAAATTCGCGCAACCCACAACGGCGGCGGCCACTACTGAAACTCGCAGCGAGAGGGAAGTAATGCTCGAGCGAGCCGAACAGCTTATCGCGAAACAGGATGCGCCCGGCGCGCAAGCTGCATTCCAGAATATTTTGAAACGATATCCCGATACACCACGCGCAAAATTTGGGCTCGCCATCGCCGCCGTGTTACAGAAAGATGAAGACGGCGCGAAGTCACTTTTCACGGCGCTCACCAAGCCTGCCCCAGACGGAATGACGGCGCCTGATCCATTCATCGTGGCGTGGTCGCACATTTATCTCGGCCGGATTGACGACACCGATAGCGAACGCGATCGCGTCAACGGCGATTCGACTGCTGCATCAGCTGAGCGTGAACTCGCGATTGGCGAGTACCGCGCCGCGTTGCTGGTGGATGGTGCACCGGATGCCGCGAAGGCCGCGGCACAAAATGGAGTAGAGAAGGGCCGCGCGGCCGCGAAACAACCTGGAGATCACTTATAGACGAGCAGGGCTAAACCAGCGAGCATGGCCGCGCGTCATATAAACTAGAGGAAAATTCACGGAGGCGGGATACAGAAAGATGAAGATCGCAATCAAAAACATCGCAGGATTTGGCGCCGCGCTTTTGCTGGCATTGCCGATTGCAGTTTGTGCGCAGGGCATGGCGCAGCAGCAATCCCAACAAACGCAGCAGGGCCAGAGCCAACAGACTCCACCAGTGCAGCAACCGGGACAAGCTGCTCCCGCAACGCCCGCTCAACCGGCCCCCGTTGATCCCGCGGAGGAATCTGCTTTCAAACAGTTTCGCGACCTGAATACTACCGACGCGAAAGTGATCGTGACGTCGGGCGAAGATTTTATGAAGAAGTATCCAAGCAGCCGATACTCTGGCGCCGTGTATTCGCGGCTCACCAGCGCGTACATGCAGCTTGGCGATACGGATCACATGTTCGCTGCGGGAAACAAAGCGCTCGCGGTGATGCCGAATAATGTAGATGTGCTACCTGTGATGGCGATGGCGACTTCTCGGCGGATCGATCCGGGCGCGCTGGACGCGGATCAAAAAGAGCGGACCGCGAAGACATACGCTTTGACTGGAATTCAATTGATCAATGAACTTCAGCGGCCTACGGACGCTGCGTCGGATCAGTGGGACCGCGCGCGCGACGTCAAACTTTCCATGTGCCACAGCGGGCTGGGTCTGGTGGATTACGATCAGGGAAAATTCACCGAAGCGATTCAGGAATTCAGCGAAGCAATCAAACTGGAACGCGATCCCGATCCAGTGGATCAATATTTGCTCGGCGTTTCCTTTTCGGCGACCAAAGATTACGCAAACGCCAGCACCAGCCTCGAAGCTTGCTCCAAGCAGGATGGAAGCATGCAGGCAATCTGCAAGCGCGCTCTTGACGAAACCAAAAAGAAAGCTGCCGCACAGCCAAAGCAGTAACTGGTAAAACGTATGGCCACCATCGAGCAGAACACGCTGGAATCCCTGCTCGGCCACCATTTTCATTCGCAGGAATTGCTGGAGCGCGCCCTCACTCATAGCTCGTGGGTGGCGGAACACCCCGCGAAAGAGGGCGCCAGCGAACCGAATGACAATGAGAAACTGGAATTCCTTGGTGATGCAGTTCTCACCCTGGTCGTGAGCGAGGCGTTGCTTTCGGCGTTTCCGGATTGGCACGAAGGCCGGCTTTCAAAGGGACGCGCGACTCTGGTGAATGCGGGCGCGCTTGCGCAAGCGTCGCGGAGATTGGAACTGGGCGGGCACCTTCGCCTTGGCCGCGGCGAGGAAAAAACGGGTGGACGCGAAAAAGCAGCTCTGCTGGCGGACGCGTATGAAGCTGTAATCGCCGCGATTTTTTTGGATGCCGGACTTCCAGCGGCGCGCGGATTTATTGAGAGATCGCTGCTCTCGTACGGACTTACCGAAGAAACAGAGCAGCTCGGCAGGCCCGACCACAAATCTTATTTGCAGGAAATTTTGCAGGAGCGCGGCTGGCCAACGGCGAGTTACCGCGTGGTTGCGGAGACAGGTCCAGATCACCGCAAAGTTTTCGAAGTAGAGGCGCGCGTGCAAGGGCGCGCGTCTGCTCGCGGACAGGGAAATACAAAGAAAGAAGCCGAGCAGATTGCCGCGCGAGAGGTGATCGCGCTGCTTAGCTCCGCCGCTCTCGACGACAAACAAGATGTCGGACCTGGCACAGCTCGCTGAACCACAAGCGCCCGCCGCGGAAATTCCCGCGCGCACGCTGCCGCATGACCGCGACACGGAAGATGTTCATCACACGTCGCTGCGCGAATACATCGAATCGCTTCTGGTGACGATCATACTCGCGCTGTTCGGCACGAGCTTCGTAGTGCAAGCGTTCAAGATTCCCTCGCAATCCATGGAGCCGACTCTTTTAATCGGCGATCACCTGCTGGTAAACAAATTTATTTTCGGCGGCACCGGCGCATGGTACGAAAAAATTCTGCCGTATCGGGCGATAAGGCGCGGGGACGTGATCGTTTTCAAATTTCCCTTCGACGATCATCCGCACTATGTGAAACGTGTGATTGGAATTCCCGGCGACCGCGTGAAAATTTCCGATCAGCAAGTTTTCGTAAATGGGCAGGAGCTGAAGGAACCGTACGTCGTTCACGATCCCGCGGCTCCGTATGATCCGTTCGGCGATACCTTTCCTCCGACGAACGAACATTTCTTGCGCCGCCTCGTTCGCCCGGAATGGGCCGACCAGATTTTGAATTACGTGCAGGGTGACGACATCGTCGTCCCTCCCAATAAATATTTCGTGATGGGAGACAATCGCGATCGCAGCTGGGACAGCCGTTACTGGGGATTCGTCGACCGCAACGCTGTGATGGGCGCGCCGATGATAATTTATTGGTCGATCGATTCTCCCGACGATGCCGTCGATGAAGAAACCATCGGCCAACGTGTTCGCGATGTCTCCAGCGCACTGACGCATCTCCGCAGCCGCACGCGATGGCAGCGCATGTTTCACGAAGTGCGATAGAAATTCCGCCTCCCCCTTTTTGTATTTCAGCACGCTCCCCCGCAATCCTCTGTGTGTGTAACAATATGTCCGATACATCATGACTCGCCCGCGCATTCGCCGGATCTTTCGCAACGCCGCCATTTTTCTGGTGGCCGTTATCACTTGCGGCTACGCGCTTTCTCGATGGGTGAGTTCATCCGCGAATCACGCACGGCTTAGCGCGCAATTGCAGCAGGCGTTTGGCCGGCCCGTGGAAGTGGGTAGCTACGAGATTGCATGGCTGCCATTGCCGGGAATCGAAGCCAATGAAGTGACGATTGGCGAAGACCCGCGGTTCGGTTACGAATATTTGCTGCGCGCGGAAAGTGTTGTTGCGAGCGTGCGCTGGATGTCGCTGCTTACCGGCCACTTCGAATTGGGCACGCTGCGATTCGTGCGGCCCAGTTTGAACGTGGTGCGAATGCGCGATGGCTCGTGGAATCTGGAGAGCTGGCTGCCGCCTCCAGCGGTGGCTGCGGAAATGAAGTCGCGTGGAGTTGCCGCGAATCCCGCAAAACCAGTGGCGCATCTGAGCCGGATTGAAATCGATGGCGGCCGGATAAATTTCCGGCAGGGAAATGACGTGAAGCCGTTCGCGCTCACGGATGTTAGCGGCTCGATAGGTCAGACGAGCGCGGGGCGCTGGCAAATTTCGCTGGTCGCGCTTCCCGAACGGGCGACAGTTCACTTGCAGCAATCCGGCACGTTGCAATTGACGGGCGCGATTGCGGGAACCTCCGCGAGATTGCAGCCTGCGGAATTGTCGCTTACCTGGAGCAACGCTTCAGCAGTGGATGCGTTGCGTTTGCTCGTGGGCGGCGATCCCGGAATTCGCGGAATTGTTGATTTGCAATTGACCGCGCGAACGAGCCTCGCGGCTGCGCTGATGCCTGCGCCGTCACAATGGAATATCGATCTCGGAGTGCAGATTTCCGATTTGCATCGATGGGATCTGCCGAGCCAGCCATCGGATCCGCGAGTGTCGTTGAGCGTTTCGAGCGGATGGCAAGCGGGTACTGAAATTTTGCAGGTGAAGAAATGTTTGTTGGAGGGATCGCGTTCGAAAGTTACTGCGACTGGAAGCGTGGAATTTTCCTCGCGAATCACGCCGCACCTCACGATCGCGCCATCTGAAATTTCCTGGAACGACGTTCTGAATTCGTACCGCGCGTTTACTCCAATTGTTGCGAATGATCTTTCGGCGGATGGAACGCTTCGCGTGAAAGGGGAAGTGAATGGATTCACGCGGCGCGAAATTTCGCTTTCGGCGGAATCGGAGCAATCTGTTGTGCGGCTTGGAACTGCGCCGCTCTTCGAGGCTGATCATTTTATTTTCAGCTCCACGCCTGCTACTGGTGCCAGCGCGCTTTCATTTATGTTGCGATCGAGCGCGCCTGCTAGCATCGAATCGGCGTCCGCGCTTCCCTCGGCAGAACGTGCGCCGGAAATTTCCGTGATGGCGAGCGCTGCGCCGCAATCGCAAGTTGCGCCGGTGCGCGTGGGCTCGCGGCTTACAACATCGTCGCTGCTATCGGCGAATGCGGTCGCGCGGCCATTGCAATACACGCTGCGCGTCGACGGAAAGCTCGAGCGCACCGAAGCATGGCTCGACGCTGCGCGCACAATCGGCAAGCCACTCAACTCCGGTTGGGACGCCACCGGGGGACTCGAATTGCATCTCGGCTGGCAATGGATTGCGGGCCAGTCATTTCCGCGTCCGAGCGGAGCGCTGATCGCGCACGGGCTGGATGTGCGGCTGCCGCTGGTGAATCAACCAATTGAATTAGCCGAAGCACGCCTCGATCTTTCCGCGGGCGAGCGCCGCGTGACGGTACTCGCGCCGGCAGGCCTCGGCACTCATTGGCAGGGCACGATGTTGTGGCAGCAAGCTACTGCGCCGCTGTGGCAATTCGATCTGGCTGCCGACCAGATTGATGCCACCGAACTCGATCGATGGCTCGGACCGCGTGCGCGGCCGAATTGGCTTTCGCGATTGATCTCGCCGGCGCCGACTCCGCGAGTTGTTCCACCCGCTCCGGATACGATTCATGCGCGGGGACGATTGCGCGTCGCAAGTTTTTCGCTTGCGCCGCTCGCAGCGCAGAACGTGCAGGCGCAGATTGAAATCGATGGGCGCACGCTCAATGCCCAGCAAATTCAAGCGCAGATTTACGGCGGAAATGTTTCGGGCTCGCTCGAAGCAAAACTGACCGGCGCGCCCGCATACAGATTTACGGGACGCGTGGAAGCTGCGAACGTGGCGGCGATGAGCTGCGTCAGAGTGAAACTCTCGCACGGCGGATTGCTGGATTGCTTTCGGGCAACATGGAATTTTCCACGCACGGAATCGGCCGAGCGCAATTGTTGGAATCGCTTGAGGCGCGTGGAAAATTTGTACTGGCTCGCGCCGAGTATTGAAGGCTTGAATCTGAAAGAGGAATCGCCAACTGCGACGAGCGATGGCGGCCGATTTTCAGTTTGATTCAGAGTGGCGTTACCTTGGGGCGCGGCGAAATCGATTTGCAGAATTTGCTTTTCGCCGGTGCGACAGAAAGTTATCAAGGTTCCGGGCGCATCGATTTTTCGCGGCATCTCAATTTGGATTTGCATCCTGCCATTCCTTCGCTTGCGTCGTCAGGTGCTGCGACTCCAAAAGTTTCTATGACCGGCGTCGTCGCTGCGTCACTCGTGCGACGGATTCAAGTTACTGGTTTGCTCGAAGCGCCGCACATGTCGATTCACAGAGCCGCCTCGAGCGGCATTGCAAACTGCTTCACCGGCATCGCAACCTTCGCGGCAATAACTCGATCAAGGAAATTTCCCACACGAACTGCGCATCGAGAATCTTGCATCGAGAGCGCGGCGGGAATAACATCCACCCGCAATCCAAAATAGGGGGAAAGATGACGCGTGTTATTCGAAAGCGGCAGCTGTGACTGCCGCATTTGTTTTGTGCTGTAACATTCTGTGCGACGAATAACGCCAGCGGGCAGACAGCGCCGAAGACTGCACCTGCGATGAGTGCAGCAAAATCAGCGCCGATGCGCGCCACGCACGCGCGCATGGCGGATAGCGGCTCCGCTGCGGCAAACGATCCTGCGCACTTCACCGTGGAGCAAGTTCTCGATTTTGCGTTTCCTGTCGAGTCGTCTCTCATCGCGTCACCAAAGGGCGATCGCATCGCATGGGCTGAAGACCTGCGCGGGCTGAGAAATATTTATGGCGCTGAAGCGCCGAGTTGGACTCCGCATCAGATCACGCACTACGACAAGGATGATGGCCAGGAAATCGGGCAGCTGAGTTTTTCGGGCGATGGCGGATTGATTGTTTTTGTGCGCGGCGGCGAAAAGAATCGGGAAGGCGAACTTCCCGATCCAGCGAGCGATCCGGCCGGCGTTGCCAAAGCGGTGTGGGCGGTGACGTTTTCCGGCGGCGCGCCGCACAGAATTGATGCGGGAGATTCGCCGAAAGCTTCGCCGAGCAGCACTGCAACTTCGGGATGGATTGCGTACACGAAGGAAGATTTCGAAACGAAGCAGGACAAAGTTTGGATCGCTCCGGTGAGCGGCGGCAAGCCGACGGAAGTTTATGTGCGTGGAGATAACGGCGGCGGCGAACGTGAAGAGAGCGGAAACGGCGGAGTGCAATGGTCTCCGGATGGAAAAAAGTTTGCGTTTGTTTCTTCTCGCTCGGGCCACTCGCTGATCACAATTTACGACACCGCGAAAAAAGAAATCAGTTACGTTGCGCCGACGGTGGATCGCGACGGAGTGCCGCGCTGGTCGCTTGATGGGCGCTACATTTCTTTTGTGCGAGTGCTGGCGCGCAGCGAAGACCGGCAGCCGGGCCTCACAGCTCCGGACCGGCCACAGCCGTGGAGCATCTGGGTGGATGACACTTCGAACGGCAAAGCAAACGAAGTCTGGCACAGCGGAGAAAATCCGGACGACTCGGTGCCGGGCGTTCCTGGAAACACAATTCTCGCGTGGGGCGCGAACGATCAAATTATTTTCAGCTCCGAACAGACCGGATGGCAGCACATTTACTCGATGCCGATGGCGGGCGGAACTCCGAAAGACTTGATGCAAGGCGATTGCGAATACGAATTCATGTCCGTTACCGCGGACGGAAAATCGATCGTGTTCAATTCGAATTGCGGGGACATCGATCGCCGGCATTTGTGGAGTGTTGCCGTAGATGGCAGCGCACCAGCGCAGGCGATTACCAGCGGCGAATCGATCGAGTGGTCGCCCGTGCCGACGGCGAGCGGAAAATTCGTAGCGTATTTTGGTTCGGACGCAAAACATCCTGGAACTCCTTACGTTCGCCCGCTGGACGCAACGCAACCTTCCGCAGGAAAACAAAAAGCGTTGGCGGAATTGCCGAAAGATTTTCCGCTCGACAAACTTGTGGTACCGCAACAAGTGATCATGCACGCCGCGGATGGCTTGCCGATTCACGGACAATTATTTTTGCCCGCTGATTTGAAGTCCGGCGAAAAGCGGCCAGCGCTTGTATTTATGCATGGAGGGCCGCCGCGCGAAATGCTGCTGGGCTGGCACTACATGTACTACTACTCGAATTCCTACGGCATGAATCAGTATTTGGCGAATCACGGCTACATCGTGCTTTCGGTGAACTACCGCAGCGGCATCGGCTACGGCCGCGATTTCCGAAATGCGAAGGATCGCGGAGCGCGCGGCGCTTCGGAGTATCAAGACATCGTCGCGGCGGGAAAATATTTGCAGAACCGCGATGACGTGGACATCAAGCGCATCGGTTTGTGGGGCGGCAGCTATGGCGGCTACCTCACAGCGATGGGCCTCGCGCGCAACTCCGATATTTTTGCAGTGGGCGTGGATTTCCATGGCGTGCATGACTGGTCGCAACGCATCGGCGCGGTGACCGTGCCGAATGGAATGGGGCAGAGCGACGCGGCGAAAATCGCGCGCGAAGCTTCACCGGTGGCTGCGATTTCAACATGGAAATCTCCCGTGCTTTTGATTCAAGGCGACGACGACCGCAACGTGGACTTCGAACAAATGATTCAGTTGGTGCCGATGCTCCGCAAACAGGGCGTGGATTTCGAGCAAATCGTGATTCCGGACGAAGTACACGATTTCTTGATGTGGAAATCGTGGCTTCGCGGCTACCACGCCACCGCGGAATATTTCGATCGCAAATTGAAAGCTGGATCGAGCGCGGCAGCCGCAACTGGCGCTGCCGGCAATAAATAGCGCCACTGAAAACTAGAGCGCCTGCGCGACACGAATAATTTGTGAGTTGCGCTTGAACGCCCAACTGCATCCAAGAAAGTCATGAAGCGCGTGCACATAACGATCACTGCTGTGTGCGCGCTTGCTGTTTTGTCATTCTCAACTCGCGCGCAGGATCACGCGTCTCCCGCGTCGGCGAAAAATTCTTCCGCCGGCAAAGTGCAATTGACGCCGCATTATTCCGCGGGACAAGTAATTCGGTATCAGCTTTCAACAACGACGATTACAAATACACGCGCGAGCGGAACGATCAGCGATCCGCAGGGCGCGTCTGCGCTGACGGTTACATGGAATGCCACCGTGCGCATGGAAGTTCTCTCGGCAGGGAACGGCTCCGCCGAAAATCCGGATGGATCTTTGCGCATGCGCACCACCTACGAAAAATCGGTCGCATCGCATTCCACCAACGCTTACGACCCCGAGGCCGAGGGAATCGAAAATCAATATCACAACCTCGAAGGAAAATCGTTTGAGTTTCTGATCGATCCTTCCGGCCGCATGACTTCCGTCGCCGGATTCGATGAGGCCTCCGGACAGGGCGCAAGCGAATCCGCTCTTCGCGCGTGGATGGGACAGATCGCCGCGACCAGCGGCGCTCCACGCGAAGGAATCTCGATCGGCCAATCGTGGCAGAGCGAGCAGCCTGTGCCATCGAGTCCGCTGGCCGGGTTGATTTGGCGCAGCCGCTCGACTTATCTCCGCAATGAGCCGTGTAGCGCGGTGAAATCCGCCGATGTGGCTGACGCGCCTACCGCCTCGGTTACGCCGACCTCTTCTGCGCCGGTAGTAGATCCCGCTGCCGCCGAGATGTGCGCCGTGATCATGACCAAGGTGGAACTGATCGGATCGCGCGGGGCGAGGCGCGATGCTACACCCCCTGGCTATCGCAAGAACAACCTCCGGACTTCGGGGGACTGGACTGGTGAGGGGGAGAGCCTTAGCTATGTGTCGCTGTTGACTGGACGGCTGGTTAGCGTGGCGCAGTCGTCTTCGGAGAAGATGAATTTCACGGTGACCTCCCTCCAGGTTGGGAGCAATGTTCATTATGATGGCGTGGTGAAAACTCGGACGCAATTGTCGCTGGCACCGGACTCTCCGGGGCATTTTTAGATCGATATTTTCCTCGTAAATTATTGATTGTGTTGAGTTTATGTTTCTATTAGTTCGAGGGGATGCTACACCCTCCCCCCTAGGGGTTGTTTTTGTAAAGTGATGATACTACAGGGGTTACCTAGTACTATTACTAAAAAGATGTTCATTCTAAAGGAGTTAGGGTCGTTTTTGGGTGGTTTTTTGGTGGATTTTGGTCACGTTTACGCAATTGGTAGAGTTGTTGGACCGGTGGAGATTCTTGCGTTTTGACATTGGAATACCCCGCTTAGTTGCGTGAACGGTCCCACGTTTCGTCCGGACTGGCCGGACGGAACGTCGGGCACCCGGAAAAGGAAACGCCCGAACTTTTGGGTTCGGGCGCGGGGATTCTCCGATTCAGAGTGTTGCATGGATGCTAACTGATGTCAAGTGAATACTTTATTGAGAGAGGGTGCGACGTCACACTGGATTGATTGGGCGCCGATTTGAGTTGGTTGCGCGGCGCGGATGTGCTTGGGAGTTCGCGGTATAATGAAAGTTTGTTGGCTGACCTTTAGGGTTGCTGAGCGCTTCGATCATGACATTTAAACTTTCCAGCACATACGAGCCGCGGGGGGATCAGCCTGCGGCAATTGACCAGCTTTTGCGCGGCGTGAATGCGGGCGATAAGCATCAGGTTCTGCTCGGCGTTACCGGTTCGGGCAAAACCTTTACGATGGCGAAAGTGATTGAGGCGCTGGGGCGTCCGGCGCTGGTAATGGCGCACAACAAGACTTTGGCGGCGCAACTTTTCCATGAGTTCCGGAATTTCTTTCCGACGAATGCGGTGGAATATTTCGTCAGCTACTACGATTACTACCAGCCGGAAGCGTATCTGCCGTCGTCGGACACGTACATCGAAAAAGAATCCACGATCAACGATGAGCTGGACAAGTTGCGGATGAGCGCGACGAGATCATTGTTTGAGCGGCGCGACGTGATCATCGTGGCGTCGGTCTCTTGCATTTATGGATTGGGGTCGCCGGAGGCGTATTACGGCGCGCTGGTGATGATCGAGCGCGGGCAGAGCACGGTGCGCGAGGCTCTGCTGCGCAAACTGGTGGATATTCAGTACGAGCGGAGCGAAGAGTTGCGGCGCGGAACATTTCGCGTGCGCGGCGACAAGATTGAGATTTATCCGCCATACGAAGATTTTGCGTATCGCATCGAGATGTGGGGCGACCAGATCGACACGATTCATCGGATCGATCAACTTACCGGAGAGATTCGCGATCCGGCGGAGCCGATCATTCGTTTGCCGATTTATCCGAAGTCGCACTACGTGCTGCCGCAGGAACAGAAAGAGCGCGCGATCACGGGAATTTTGGAAGAGCTGGATTGGTGGAAGCCGGAACTGGAGAAGCAGGGGAAATATGTGGAGGCGCAGCGCATCTGGCAGCGCGTGATGTTCGATATCGAAATGATTCGCAGCATCGGTTACTGCCACGGGATTGAGAATTATTCGCGGCACATGTCGGCGCGATTGCCGGGCGAAGCTCCGCCGACCCTGCTGGATTACGTGCCGCAGGATTATTTGCTGGTGATCGACGAATCGCACCAGACGATTCCGCAGACGCAGGGAATGTTTCACGGAGACCGTTCGCGAAAGCAGACGCTGGTGGAATACGGATTTCGATTGCCATCGGCGCTGGATAATCGTCCGCTGACATTCGAAGAGTTTGAGCACCGGATGGGGCAGACGGTTTATGTGTCGGCGACGCCGGGGCCATACGAGTTGACGCGTTCGGCGGGAACGGTGTGTGGAGCAATTGATTCGTCCGACGGGATTGGTCGATCCGGAGGTGGAGACGCGTCCTGTGAAGGGGCAGGTGGACGATCTGCTGGAAGAAATTCGGAAACGCGCGGCGAAAGATGAGCGCGTGCTGGTGACGACGCTTACGAAACGGATGGCGGAAGATCTGGCGGAATATTTTTCCGAAGTGGGCGTGCGCTGCCGTTATTTGCACAGCGAAATCGATACGTTGGAGCGGGTACGGATTCTGCGCGATTTGCGGCGCGGCGAATTTGACGTGCTGATCGGGATTAACTTGTTGCGCGAAGGGCTGGATTTGCCGGAAGTGTCGCTGGTGGCGATTTTGGATGCCGACAAGGAAGGATATCTGCGCAGCGCGACGTCGTTGATTCAAACGATCGGCCGGTGCGCGCGGCACATTAACGGACGCGCGATTCTTTATGCGGACCGGATGACGGGCTCGATGGAAAAGGCGATGGGGGAGACTTCGCGGCGGCGCGCGAAGCAGACTGCTTACAACATTGAAAATGGGATTACTCCGCTGAGCATGTTGAAGTCCGTGGATATGCAACTTGCGGGAATCGTGGAAGCGGATTACATGACTGTGCCGATCGAAGATTATGCGCTGGAAGATATTTCGGACGAAGCGGGATCTGATAAAAGCGATCGCGCAACTGGAAGTGCAGATGAAGGAAGCGGCGAAGAAATTTGAGTTTGAGACGGCGGCGGCGATTCGGGATCGGGTGAGGGCGTTGAAGCAGAGGGATATGGGGGAATTGTTCGCGCCGGCGGAGAGCGTATGCTAAAGCTGCAGCGGGTAGGGAGACGAGGCAAAGGCAAGTCGAGAAGCTGCACCCTTAGAGTTCGAAGGGAGGCAAGATCGGGCGAAAAACGAAAGACAAGAAGGCGCCGATACGGAGATCGGCGTTCCCAGGGCATTACACCACTCCTTTTTTCAGTTCGCTCAGCGGATAGAAAGTGTCGCGCCAGATTACGCCGCCTCGCCAGAGTGTAGTATTGTGGAGCGAAGAAGCATCCAGACATAGATCAGCGCGCCGATTGGGTGAGTGAGGGCGAATAAAGGGGCGAATGCGTGAGTTTCGCGGGTCACGCGCGAAATGGATCGCCAGAGCGGTGCAGAAACGCAGACGGCAGCGAAAATGCGCGCCCAACCCCGTGGCCTGTGAACAACGCAACCCAGGGGAGAACGCTCATCAGCAGAATTCCGGAAATGTGGAAGACGACTAGCGCGAGACTAAATCGGTGAAGCGGCGAAAAAATTTTTGGTGGTGCCACGAATAATATTTCCGAGTCCGGCGTGCCAGCGAACGATGAGTTCATCTTTCACGAAATGCGACTTGCGAGCGAAATCCCGCCATTTTGACGAGCTTGCCGAGTTTCATGTCTTCGACGACTTCCATAGCCAGCTTGGTGTGATGGCCGAGTTGGTCGTAAACATCTCGGCGAATCATTTGAAACGCGCCGATGCCGACGTAGCGAGTGAGCGCGGATTGCTGGTCTGCCAGGGCTCGATTCCAAGCAGGAAACCGAGCGCGAAGTAGGTGATGATCACGTGCTCCCAAAATCCGAACATTTCGAGTTTCGCGAAGAGCGAAAGATGATCGGCCGTTGCGTGACGGCGATATTGAGCGCGCGGCGTAAAACATCGGGAGCGAAGCGGACGTCTGCATCGGTGAAAACAATCCACGCCCCAGTGGAAGCAAGTGCGCCGACTTGTAGACGCGTGTGGTTTGCCGAGCCAGCCCGGCGGCAATTCCGCGACGTGAATTACTTTGAGTCGCGAATTGTTGCTCGCGAATTTGTCGAGGATTTCGCCGCTGCCGTCGTCTGAACGATCGTTAACGGCGATTACTTCTAAATCGGGATAATCAATCGCGAGCATTGAGTCGATTGCAGCCGGAAGATTCGCGGCTTCATTGCGCGCAGCGAAAACGATGGAGATGCGAGGGCAAACGGGATCAGGCAACGGAGGAAATTGGGAGAGCCGCGGAATGCGGCGCGAGCCGATTGCGGCTCTGAGGGATTGGAAAATCCAAAGAAATGCGGCGAATCCGAGTGAGAGCGTTATTAGAGTGTGCAACGTACTTTTTCCATACGAGTTGCCGCTAAAACAGTTATTCTACCACCCCAAATAATGGCGTAGTGGAAGCGTAGAGGAAGCGTTTTCACGCCGGAGAGGCCAGAAGATTGACGACGATTGCAATCGTCGGTGCGGGAAGCGTGGGGCGCGCGTTTGGCCGAGGGCTGAGCGATGCCGGCTGGAATATCGCGGCGGTGGTGGCGCGTACGCAGGCGAGAGCTGCGGAAGGGGTGCGTGCGATCGGGGCGGGGCGTGCGTTTCATTCGCTAACGCGGCTGGTGATTGCGGCCGACGTATTACTTCTTACCACTCGCGAAAACGCGTTAGCGCCAGTGTCGAAGGAACTTGCGCGGCTGGGCGGCGAAGAATGGCGGGGCAAGATTGTGCTGCATACTGGCGGCACGCTGAATCGCGAAGTGCTCGCGCCGCTGGAAAAATGCGGAGCGGCGACGGGTTCGATCACACCGATGCAATTTTTCGGCAGGCGAGCCAAAACCAGTTTTGATGGAATTATGTTTGCGGTGGAAGGAAGTCCCACTGCGATTCGGATGGCGCGGAAAATTGCCCGGGCGGTTGGCGGACTTCCGATTCTGGTACGAAGTCAGAAGAAGGCGAACTGCGGCACGGCCAAAGAAATGGTGACGGCGCAGGCACTGGCGCTGGTGGATGCTGGCGTGCGACTCTTGATGGACGCGGGATTTTCCCGGCGGCAGGCTGCACGAGCGGGACTGCATCTTTCGCGAGCGGCGCTCCACAATTTCGAACAGTACGGTGGCGCGGACGCCTGGAACGCTGCGACAAGTTCCGGCGACGCGAACGCGGTCGCGAAGCAGTTGCGTTCGCTGGCGGAATTTCCGGGCGAGTTTGCCGCCGCTTATTCTTCGGCTGAACGGCTTGGAGAGAGTTTATTTCCGCGGCGCGCGAACGGCCGGAGTAGTTTTTCGCGAAAATGAACGGCGCGATTGCGCGGAGAGAATCTCAGAGGAGGAAGTTTTTCGTGAGCTTGCGGATACCCATTGAGACTCGAAAATTTTCAAACGGACTTCGCGTGGTGGTTTCGGAAGAACATAGCGCGCCGCTGGTGACGGTGGGCGTGTATTACAACATCGGATTCAGGCTGGAGCCGCAGGGGCGCAGCGGATTCGCGCATTTATTCGAGCACATGATGTTTCAAGGCTCGGAAAATGCCGGGAAGATGGTGCATATCCAGCTGATCAATGCGTCCGGCGGAATGCTGAATGGGTCGACGCACTACGATCTGACAAATTATTTCGAATCGGTGCCGTCGAATGCGATGGAGCGGATGCTGTGGCTGGAAGCGGATCGCATGCGCGCGCTGAAAGTGGACGATGAGAATTTGCGGAATCAGCGCGACGTGGTGAAGGAAGAAGTTCGCGTGAATGTGCTGAACCAGCCATATGGCGGATTTCCGTGGCTGGATATGCCTCCGGTAGCGTTTCGAAATTGGGCGAACGCGCATAATTTTTACGGCGATTTCGCGGACTTGGATGCGGCTACGCTCGCAGATGTGCAGACTTTTTTCCGGACGTATTACACGCCGTCGAACGCGGTGTTGGTGATTCTGGGCGATGTGGTTACGGCGGAAGCGTTTGCGGCTCGCGCAGAAATATTTTGAAGGCATTCCGTCTACGGTTGCTGCGCCTCAGGCGGATACGAGCGAGCCGACGCAAACGGAAGAGCGGCGCGGAGTTGTAGAGGAAAAATTTGGGACGCTGCCTGCGGTGTCGATTGGATATCGAGCGCCCGCTCGGCGCACGCCGGACTGGTTCACTATGACCCTGCTGGATCAAGTGCTGCACGGTGGACGCGCAGGGCGGATGTATCGGCGGCTGGTGTTGGAGCAACAGCTTGCGATTGAAGCGGATGGATCGAGCGGCGACTTTTTGGAAATGAACGGGCCGATGCAGTTGGCGACACGAATTATTTACAAGCCAAATGTCTCGGACGAGCAGATCATGGCGGCGTACGACGCGATCATCGGGGAGATTCGAAGCAAGCCGGTGGCTGCAGCGGAATTGGAAGAGATCAAGGTGAAGATGCGGTCAGATTATTATTCGGCTCTCGAGGGCGGACACGGATCTTCGTTCCCACGATTTGGATTAATGCACTATCTCGCGTGCTTCATGCTGTTTGATAACGATCCGAGCCTGGTGAATACGATTCTCGATAGCTTCGTAGCGATCACGCCGGAGCAAGTGCAGGACGTTGCGCGGCGATATTTGGTGAAGGAACAGCGCGCGATTGTGTTTCGTCTGCCGGTGAAAAAGAGCGACGCGGTGGGCGCCGCTGTGGAGGTTGCGTGATGGCGTCGCAAACTCCGCAGACAGCATTTCCAAGTGTAGTGCCGGATCTGGGGCCGGAGCGTCCGGTAGTTTGGCCGAAGCGTGTGCGGCAGCGGCTGGCGAACGGACTTGATGTTGTGCTGGTGGAATCGCACACGATTCCAAAATTTAACGGACAGCTTTTTATTCGCAGCGGAAACGCGGATACGACTCCAGGACTCGCCGATATGACGGCGACAGTGTTGCGCACAGGTACGGTGAAGCGCACGAGCCGGCAAATCGAAGATGATTTGCGGCGATGGGGAGCCGATCTTTCCACTGCGGCGGGAGCGGATACGAGCGCGATTTCATTTTCTGGGCTGGTGGAATATGCGGAGCCGATTTTGGGATTTGTGTCGGAACTTACGCGCGAAGCCTCGCTGCCAAACGAGGAATTTGAACGCGAGCGCGCGCAAAAAGTGGAAGAGCTGGCGATTGCGCGGACGACTCCGGGATTTCTGGCTGGTGAGAGGCTGCGAAAAACTTTGTTCGGAACGCATCCGTATGCCAATTTCGAGCCGAGCGTGGAGCAGGTGAAGGCGTACATGCGCGACTCTCTGGTGAATTACTACCGCGAGCGATACCGGCCTAACGGAGCGCTATTCGTCGCGGTGGGCGATTTCGAACCGGCGAAGATGATGGCGCAGATTGAGCGCGCGTTCGCGAATTGGGCTGGCGACGCGTTGAGCAAAACTCCGCGGCCAGAATTGCCGAAGTATCGTGGGCGGCGAGTGATGCTGGTGCATGTGCCGGGCTCGGTGCAGACGCAAGTGCTGCTTGGGAATCTGGCGATTACGAGAAGGCATCCGGACTGGCTGCGGCTGGCGCTGGCGAACAATATTTACGGCGGCGCATTTCATTCGCGGCTGGTGATGAATATTCGCGAGCAAAAGGGATACACGTATAGCCCGCGGAGCGGAGTGAGTTCGCTGCGCGAATACGGATTCTTTAGCATTCATGCGGCGGTGCGAAACGAAGTGACCGCGGCGACGCTTGCGGAAATGTTTTACGAGTTGGATCGCATGCGCGCGTTGCCGGTGGAAGCGAAGGAACTGGAAGATGCTCGCTCGTATATGAGCGGAGTATTTTCGCTGGGGCTCGGCACGCAGGATGGAATCGCCGGGCAACTTGCGAATGCGTACCTCGATGAGCTGCCTGAAAATTATCTCGAGACGTTCCGCGAACGAGTGCGCGCCCTAACTGCGGATGATGTGCTCGCGGCAGCGCGCAAATATTTCGATTCCGCGAACATGCAGATAGTGATCGTTGGCGATCGCGAAGCGGTGGGCGCGCAGGCTGCATTGTATGGTGAGGTGGAGACGTTTGATGCGCAGGGGAATCGGATTTGATGATGTAGAGCGCTGGGCGCGGCGGCGATCACTTGATTCGCGGCGCGTCGATCGTGGTTTTATCGTTCGCGCTTTGTGTGTCGCTTGCGCTTTCGGCTGGCGCTGATAGCAAAAAGAAAATTCCGCCGTCCAAGCCAATCGATATTAATCTGGCGACTTCGGAACAGCTCCAGCAGCTTCCTGGAATCGGCCCCGTCATCGCGCAGCGAATTATTGATTACCGGAAGAAGAGCGGGCCATTTCGAAACGTGGATGAATTGATGGCCGTGCGGGGGATCAGCGATAAGCGGCTGGCGAAAATTAAGCCGTATGTGTTTGTGAAGTCGCCGCAGCCGACGCCGGGTGCGGCCCCTCCGAAGAAGCAAGACTCTCTATAAAACTTGATGCGTCTTTTTCGCCGCGGTCTTGAGCGGCACTTGATCGGCGATGGTGATGCCGTAGCCTTCGAGCGCTACGACTTTGCGCGGGTGATTGGTGAGCACGCGAATATCCGTGAGTCCGAGATCGCGCAGGATTTGCGCGCCAATTCCGCTTTCATGTTGAATCATGCGCTGGCGCGCGATGTCGCGATCGAGCTGCTCACGCGTGTGATACAGAATTCGCGGAAGGGAAGCGCCCGGCGCGGCGGCGGTTTCGATTCCGAAGCCGCGTCCCGTGTGATGCAGATAGACAAACACGCCGCGATTTTCCGATGCGATGGATTGCAGCGAGCGCGAAACAATTTCGCGGCAATCGCAACTCGTGGAACCGAAGACGTCTCCGGTGAGGCAGTGCGAATGCACGCGCACGAGCGGCGCGAGTTGGCCCGCTTCGGTTGCGCCGGGTTCACCGCGAACGAGCGCGATGTGCTGTTCGTGATCTACATCACTCGAAAAAACGATCATCTTGAATTTGCCGAATTCCGTATCGAGCGGAGCTTCCGCGATGCGGCGAACGTAGCGTTCGTGCTGCATGCGATACCGGATGACTTCTGCGACGGTGACAATTTTCAGGCCGTGCCTCGCGGCAGAATTCCAGTAGCTGCGGCACGCGCGCCATGGTGCCGTCGTCATTCATGATTTCGCAGATTACTGCTGCGGGAGTCATGCCGGCGATGCGCGCGAGATCCACGGAGGCTTCGGTTTGTCCCGCGCGGACGAGTACGCCGCCGCGGCGAGCGCGCAGCGGAAACACGTGGCCGGGGCGCGCCAGATCGGACGCGCGAGTATTGGGATCGATCGCCGCGAGAATTGTTGTGGCGCGATCGGCGGTGCTGATGCCGGTGGTGGTGCCGCGGCGCGCGTCGATGGCTTCGGTGAATGCGGTGCCGTGCGCGGAAGTGTTGACCGGCGACATCAGCGGAAGCGAAAGTTCATCGCAGCGATCTTCGGTGAGCGAAAGGCAGATCAGGCCGCGTCCGTGAGTGGCCATGAAATTTACGGTTTCCGGCGAAATTTTTTCGGCGGCCATTGCGAGGTCGCCTTCGTTCTCGCGATCTTCGTCGTCGACGAGGACGATTGGACGGCCCTGGCGAAATTCTTCGGCTGCTTCTTCCACTGTGGCAAATTGCGGCGCTGCGTGTGAGTTCGATTGCATAAATGGGTTCCGTGTCACCTAGCCGGAATAAATATGATACCGCAAAACAAAAGGGCGACCTCGCGGGCGCCCCTTTTAAATCTAAAACACAAGGCCACAGGCAAGAGTGCCTGTGCCACTGTTTTAGTACATGCCGCCCATGCCGCCTGGTCCGCCGCCAGCTGGCGCGCCCGCGGCCTTCTTATCATCTTCGCGGATGTCTGCCACCAGTGCTTCGGTGGTGAGCATCAGCGCCGCGACTGAAGCTGCGTTTTGCAACGCGAGACGCGTCACTTTCGCCGGATCAATCACGCCCATCTTTACCAGGTCGCCGAATTCACCGGTATCCGCGTTGAATCCGAAGTTATCGTCCTTCGAATCGCGAATGCGGCCGACGACGACTGCGCCTTCGTGTCCTGCGTTGAGCGCGATTTGCCGGAGAGGCTCTTCGAGAGCACGCTTGACGATATTGACGCCGATCGCTTCATCGCCTTCCATCTTGAGCTTGTCGAGAGCGCCGATGCAGCGCAACAGCGCCACGCCGCCGCCGGGAACGATTCCTTCTTCCACCGCAGCGCGGGTTGCATGCATTGCGTCTTCCACGCGAGCCTTCTTTTCCTTGAGCTCGGTTTCAGTCGCCGCACCAACCTTGATCACCGCAACGCCGCCGACCAGCTTGGCAAGCCGCTCTTGAATCTTTTCGCGATCGTAGTCCGAGGTGGTTTCCTCGACCTGCGTACGAAGTTGCTTGACGCGGCCTTCGATGTGGGAAGCCTTGCCTGCGCCTTCCACGATCGTGGTGTTGTCCTTATCGATGGTTACTTTCTTTGCGCGCCCGAGGTCTTCCATCTTCACGTTCTCGAGCTTGATGCCGAGATCCTCGGTGAGTGCTTTTCCGCCAGTGAGGATCGCGATGTCTTCGAGCATAGCCTTGCGGCGATCGCCGAAGCCCGGAGCCTTCACAGCAGCGCACTGCAACGTGCCGCGGAGCTTGTTCACCACCAGAGTGGCGAGTGCTTCGCCTTCCACGTCTTCCGCGATGATCAGAAGCGGCTTGCCTGCGCGAGCAACTTGCTCGAGCAACGGAAGCAGATCCTTCATCGAGCTGATTTTCTTTTCATGGTTGAGGATGTAGGGATCTTCGAGGTTGCAAACCATGCGCTCTGGATCGGTAACGAAGTATGGCGAAAGATAGCCGCGGTCAAACTGCATGCCTTCCACGACTTCCAGCGTGGTTTCCATCGTCCGCGATTCTTCCACTGTGATCACGCCGTCTTTGCCGACCTTCTTCATCGCTTCGGCGATGATGCTGCCGATTTGGCGATCGTTGTTCGCGGAGATCGTGCCAACCTGCGCGATCATGTCGCCCTTTACATCGCGATGGAACTTCTTCACTTCTTCCACCGCAACTTCCACGGCCTTTTCAATGCCGCGCTTCAGTGCTGTGGGGCTTGCGCCGGCTGCTACCGTCTTCACGCCTTCGCGGAAGATGGCTTGCGCCAGCACGGTTGCTGTGGTGGTGCCGTCGCCGGCCACGTCTGATGTTTTCGACGCGACTTCGCGGACCATCTGCGCGCCCATGTTCTCGAGCGGATCACGCAGTTCGATTTCCTTCGCTACGGTCACGCCGTCTTTGGTAATAATCGGCGCGCCGAATTTCTTTTCGATCACCGCATTGCGGCCCTTGGGGCCGAGCGTGATCTTCACGGCATCCGCCAGCGCATTCACGCCGCGCAGGATAGCTTGCCGCGAATTTTCACCTGTCACAATCTGCTTCGCCATAAGACTTCTTCCTCCTCAGAATTGGTAATTCAAACTTGAATTTGGCCGAACACTCGACAGTGCGAGGCCACCCCGTGCAACTTGGATTGCGAAGTTACTTCTTGCCGCCGCCGGCTGATTTCGCCGCGCCGCTCAGCTTCGCCAGAATTTCGTCCTCGCGAAGGATAAGGTAATCTTCGTTATCAACTTTGATTTCGGTGCCGCTGTATTTGCCAAACAGGATGCGGTCGCCGGCTTTCACGTCGAGGGGAACGCGTGCTCCCTTTTCGATTTTGCCTGCACCGACGGCGATCACTTCGCCTTCCTGCGGCTTTTCTTTCGCGGTGTCGGGAATGATGATGCCGCCGCGAACTGATTCTTTCTCCTCGATCCGCTTTACCAGCACGCGGTCGTGTAGGGGTGTAACGTTAACAGCCATCGTTAATTCGCCTCCGTCACGTAGTTAGGAATTGTGAGTCTCAACCTAGTAGGGAACCTGAGAAGTTGTTTAGCACTCCTCAGGTACGAGTGCTAATATAGAGAGAATTGGGTGACATGTCAAGGGATAAGGCGGCTGTCGCGGCGGAATTTCTATAGATCTGATACGGCTATTAGCCATTTATTTTCAATGACATACAAGATATGTAAGGAAAATATTGCACTTGGCCATTGATTTGCTTTTCATCACGCGAGTAGAATTCGCCAATCCAACAATGTCAACTTCTTGGCCCAACATCGCAGCGATCGTCATCGGTTCTGCCGGAGCGCTGACTTATTTGTTCTTGATGGTGATCATTGTTGGGCATCGTCGCAGGAGGGAATTTGAGCGAGTGCTGTTTTTTCTATCGCTCGCATTGCTCGCGTGCTACGCCGGCTTTTTGCTTCTTGCGGACTCTCGACCTAATAACGTGGAAGCACACGGATATGCAGAGTCTTTTGCACTCATCTTGATTGTCGTGGGAACCACATTCTTGCCCGGACTCACCAGACACATACATTGGGCGTTTGCTGCGACGCGCCCTTCTGATTTTCCGTGGAAGAAAAAATGGTGGTGGCTGGCGCTCGCGTATATCCCCGTCCCTCTTCTGCCTCTAGTGCTTCTGGCCGGATTTGGAGGAGCAAGGCTCGGCCATCCGAACAGCGATACAGTCGTCGCGTGGACCGGACTAATGGGCGTCCTAGTCTACGTAAGTTTGCTAAGCGGGGTGGGCTTCGAATTTCGATTTGCGCAAGCTGTGGCCCGAGCGAAGTCACCGCAAAAGTCCAATTTTCCCGAGTCCAGCTTTCACCTATTTCTCGCTGCATCTGAACTTGCCATTTTCTTTCTTCTGACAACTTGCCTTTTCATCGTACGTGACCCGCGATCGCCGTTCCTGAGTATTCCTTTACTTGCTCTGTTATTTGTCGGGTTAGTGCCCGGTGCCGCCCTAGTCTACGCAATCATCCGCTACGACATTTTTGAAATCAGCGCGCAGCGAAATCTGGTCTATGCGGTATCGGCAGCATTTCTTGCATTGATTTATCTTACGTCGTGCGTCGTGTGAGCGTTTGGCTCGAGCCGGTTTTCCCACAGGAAGCGACCGCTGCAATTTTGCTTTTTACTTCGCTTGCATTTTTTGAGCCCTTGCAGCGGATCGCGAACAGACTTCTCTTGCGTCGCACGCAGGAGCAGATGCGCAAGGTGCAGACGGTTAGTGCGGAGTTGCAGCGAGAGGCGCGAACTGGAAATACCGAAAAATTTGTGAGCGTTTGCAGACGCGCGGATTCGGGATGAGTTTGGACTGGAGCAAGCGCGATTGTCCTGGGCGATTCGGACGCGGAGGCCGTGCAGCTGAAGCGGTGAAGTTTGAGCTGAGCCTCCGCTAGAAACGGCCTGCGTGGGCGGGTCAGCCCGTGCGATTGCGACTCGGCAAATCTGGCTCCGAGATTGGGTATCTCGAGGCGATTCCTGCCGGCTCGCTGATTTCCGGTGAAACTCGCGCGGCGCTGGAGTTTCTGGCGGAGCAATTGCCGGCAAGCATCGAGCTTGTGCCGCACGATCGAACAGAAAGTCGCACTGGAGCGCGAACTGGCGCTGCGCGAACGTCTGGCGCTAGTTGGCCAGATGACTGCCAGCATTTCTCACACGCTGAAAAATCCAATTGGCTCGATGAAGACTGTATTGCAGGTTCAGCTTGAAAATCCATCGCTCGCTCCGGGAGTTCGCGATGATCTCACGATGGTTCTCGCCGAACTCGACCGGCTGAATGCAAAAGTTGGCAGAACTTCTGAGCTATGCGCGACCGCCGGTGCATGGTGGTGGCAAGTCGCAGTCCAGTCCGATTAGGGCAAGACGGCTGCGCGAGTCGTGGAACTATTGTCGCGTGAATCTGAGCGGCGCTGTTGCAGGTTGCGTCTACGCGACGAATCGCAAGGCGCGGCCGTGCTGGCGTCAGAAGAGGCGCTCTCCGACATCTTTTCGAATTTGATCGTCAATGCGATCGAAGTTGTGCTGCAGGGTGGGAACGTCACGGTTCGAGCTGCACGCGCGAAACTGGCGAAGTTCGGATGAAGTGAGCGATGACGGCCCCGGAATTCCTGAAAGCGTACCGCGCGCATCTGTTCGAGCCATTTTTTACCACAAAGCCCAGCGGGACCGGTCTCGGGCTTGCCACCGTCGCGCGCCGCGCTGAGGAACTTGGTGGATCGGTTATTTGCGAAAGCCCGATCGCGAATGGACATGGCACGCAATTCACAGTTCGATTGCCATTGGCTCGAAACGCCGAAGCACGGTTGGATAGGAGCGCCGAGAGATGCATCGCCAAACAATTTTGATCGTTGACGACGAAGCAGCGGCGCGGTATGCGCATCGCCGTGCGCTCGAGCACGCATATCGCGTTGTGGAAGCGGCGAGCGTCGGCTGATGCCAGAGAAGCGCTCGTTCGCGAACGGCCCGACCTGATTCTTCTCGACCTCGTAATGGGCGAAGAAGGCGGGCTCGATTTTCTGCGCTGGATGAAGGAACACGCGCACGCGCAGCCCGTGATCGTGGTTTCCGCGCTCGATACCGCGAAGAATGCGGTTGACGCGCTGCAACTTGGCGCGGCCGATTATTTGGCAAAGGGTTTTGACGTGGAGGAGCTGCGAACGCGCATGAAGAATCTGCTGCGTCTCAGCAGTCTTGAGCGAGAGAATTCACGTCTTCGTGAACGCCTTGTCACCGAAGGGCAGTTCGGTGCGATGCTTGGTTCAACGCCGGAAATGCGGAAGCTCTTTGAGATGTCGGCGCGCGTGGCCGAAACAGATGCAACGGTTCTGATTTTCGGCGAGAGTGGCACTGGCAAGGATTTGCTCGCACAGGAGATTCACGCGCGATCCTCGCGCTCGCGCAAAACCATACGTCGCCGTAAATTGCGCCGCGCTTCCGGAAAATTTGATTGAGTCTGAACTTTTCGGGTACGAGAAGGGCGCATTTACCGGGGCGGCGCAGCAGAAAAAAGGGAAATTCGAAATTGCAAGCGGCGGCACGCTTTTTCTCGATGAGATTGGCGACATGAATCCCGTGACGCAGGCGAAAGTTTTGCGCGCGCTTGAAAATCGTGTGATCGAACGGCTCGGCGGCACGCAATCTATCCCGGTGGATGTGCGAGTGATCAGCGCGACGCACCGCGATTTACCTGCGGAAATTGCTGCTGGGCGCTTTCGCGAAGATCTTTACTACCGGCTTCGCGTAGTAACTCTTGACGTGCCACCTCTGCGCGCACGCAAAGAAGATATTCCGTTGCTTGCGGATGCGTTCCTCCGGTTGCATTCCGCGAAACTTGCGCAAAGTAGCGCTGCTGCTACCGTTTCCGATTCTCGAAAACTGATGAAACTCGCGCGCGAAACGAACGATGCGCTGCTGCGTTACGATTGGCCCGGCAATGTTCGTGAGCTGAAGAATTCTCTGGAGCGCGCACTTATTTTCGCGAACGGCGCTGAAGTCCTGCCCTTGGATTTCCGCCTGAAATCACGGGAGCAGCGTCTACTTCGGTCCACGAAGCGAATAAGCAATGACGCGTCGGCTCTCACCGAATCGGATTTTCGTGACGCAAAGCGAAAATTCGAAATTCTCTACATCACCCGCCAACTCGAGCGTCACAACTGGAACGTTTCGCGCACCGCTGCTGCGATCGGGCTGCACCGCCAAAGCCTCCAGGAAAAATTGCGCGAGCTCGGCATCACGCGCCCGGGCCGCGCCGCCGCAGTAGAATGATTGCGTGATGAGAACTTATGCGAGCTATGCATAGAAACAAATCGTTGGCGTACGGTACTGCGGCGATTATTCGCACTGTCGCTGGCGTTTGCAGGCGCAACACTTCGCCAGCGCCACAAGATGATCGCGAGTCCGCTGAAAACGTTATGTTGGGCAAAATTTATTTGCTGCGCGGGAGAAGGGGACCATGCCGGAGATTCGCATCTCTCGCGTCAGGAGCTGGGCAATCTATCGCGGACAGTGCGACGTCGCGCATTGAAATCACGCGACGCAGAATTTCGCGAAGTCCGAATGCAATTCGATGCCGTGATTGTTGGCACCGTGCAAGCTCGCGGGCCACAACACGAATACGTCTGTCCAAATTTTCCCGCGGCCACAAAAATATTTCATCGCAGGATTCACACCACGGGAGACCAACAGGAATCTCTGCGGCCGCGATCGGCAAAATACTTACTTCAGCCTGACGCATATCTCGCAAGCTACAACATCGACGATTAGCGCCGTCGCGCCCAGTTCCGGCGATATGGAGACATCCGGCTCGCGCAACCGGGCACCGCGGGACTCGATGCCGCCAAAGCCATTCTTTCCGTTGAACGCGACTTATACAGACGCCGCGCGCCGAGCGCGCCTAAATGGAAGTCGTGACGGTGCAAGCCACGGTCGGCCGCGACGGCCATCTATACTCCGGCACCATTTTAAATGCCCTTGATCCAGCGATCGATCAGCGAGTGCTTCGCTGCTTCCGCTTTGGCGTTTGCAGCCGGCCAGAGTCGAAGACGATCCCGTCGCGTTCCAAGTGAGCCTCGCGACGACTTTCAATTTGTATTGAAGCTCAAGCGCACACTTGCACTCGCGTCGCATGTCCTCCATTCCACAAACGATTTGCTTCCTCGCGCGGCCTCATCAAGAATAGGGGCCCATGGGTGCTGACAACGATTCGCTCGTATCGCGGCTAGCCGAGAGTTCCGGCGGCTCCGCACACGACGAAGCCGCAACGGGAACTCGCGCCGCGCGGAAAGGTGCGCCCGAGCACTTCATCGAATTTTTCAACGTTTCGAAATCTTTCGGCGAGAATCGCGTACTCGATGACGTCAGCTTTTTCGTCGAGCGCGGCCATACCGTAGTGATCATGGGCCGCAGCGGCGTAGGGAAGTCCGTCACGCTAAAACACATCATGGGATTTCTGGAACCGGACGCCGGCCGCATCATCGTCGCCGGGCAGAGACATCACCGGCTGGCACGAAGATCAAATGGTCGCGATTCGCCGCCGCGTCACCATGGTTTTTCAATCCGGGGCGCTATTCGATTCGCTCACTGTCGGCGAAAATATCGCCTTCCCGCTCGCACGAGCGCGGCCTCGACCGAAGAGAAAATCGATGCGCGCGTCGCGAACTTGCGGAAATGTTGGAAGTCGGCGATGATCTCGATCGCGTTCCATCTGAACTCAGCACCGGTGCGAAGCGCGCTGTCGCCATCGCGCGCGCACTCGCGCAAGATCCCGAAGCAATTCTTTACGACGAGCCGACAACGATGGTCGATCCGCTGATGGGCGGGCCACATGGGCGATCTGATTCTCAAGTTGAAAGAGATGTACCACAAGACTTCCATCGTCGTGACGCACGATACGCATCTCGCGCGCAAACTTGCCGATACCGTCGTGTTTCTGCAAGAAGGCCGCGTAACATTTTTCGGTCCGTGGCGCGATTTCGAAAATTCCACTGATCCCTTCATCCACAATTTCCTTCAGCAGGATGCGCTCGTCCCCGCGCTGGACGTGACTCTGTGAGCCAGACCGCAGGCGGTGCGCCCGGCTCGTCATCTGGAAGCCCCAAAGACCAGCTCAAGCGCGTCATGGGCTTCTGGGACGTTCTCCTTTTCAACATCGCCACCGTCCTCGGCCCGCGCTGGATTGCTGCCGCCGCGCACAACGGCGCAATCTTCAATCAGCCTGTGGATCATCGCCGCGGTTTTCTTTTTTGTTCCCACCGCGTTTGTGATTTGCGAACTTTCTACGCGTTTTCCGGAAGAGGGCGGCTTGTACGTTTGGTCGAAGGAAGCGTTCGGCGATTTCCACGGATTCGTCGCCGGCTGGACGTACTGGATCTACACCGTATTTTATTTTCCCGGATTGCTGATGGCCAGCGTCTCCATGAGCGCCTACATCGGCGGCACCAGCACGGCGGCGCTCGCGCAAAACCGCAGTTTTCTTTTGTGGGGATCGTTCGCGTTTGTTGTTCGTCGCAGTGTTTCTCAACATCATCGGTTTGAACATCGGCAAGTGGCTGCAGAACGCCGGAGGTGTCGCGACATATCTGCCGTTGATGCGTCTTGGTTGCCGTCGCTGCGGTCTTGTGGCACGTGCGCGGCTCGATCACGCAATTCACTTGGGCCGCGATGGTTCCGCATTGGAATTGGGGCACGGTGAATTTTTGGCCGCAGCTCGCGTTTGCATTCACGGGGCTCGAACTCGTTTCCGCGATGAGCGAAGAAATTCGCGATCCGCGACGCACGCTTCCGCGCGCCGTGCTTGGCTCAGGAATTCTCATCGCCGCGGTCTACATCGTCGGCACGATCGCGGTGCTGTCGCTCGTTCCTGCTGAGCAAGTTTCAACAACGAGCGGAGTTTTTCAGGCGCTCGCGCTCGGCTCCACAGCTCTGCGCATCGCGGCGGTTGGAGTGCTCGCCGCAGTTCTCGTCACGATCGGCAACGCCGGAGGCGTTGGCTCAACCGTCGCCGGAATCGCGCGCGTCCCATTCGTAGTCGGCATCGATCGATATCTGCCGGCGGCATTCGGGAAAATTCATCCGAAGTGGAAAACGCCCTACATTTCGATTCTCGTGCAGGCGATCGTCTCCGGAGTTGTACTTCTCCTGATGCAAATCAGCTCTTCGCCCGATAGCGCGTACCAGAATCTCGTGGACGCTGCGACGATCCTCTATTTCATTCCATTTATTTATATGTACGGAGCGGCGATCAAACTCGCGTGGCGTCCCGATCGAAATTCAAATCCTCACGCAGTGCTCGTGCCGGGCGGAAAAATCGGAGTTTGTATCGCGGCGGGATTGGGTCTCGCCGTCGTCGTCATCGGAATCGCGCTTTCGTTCGTTCCGCCGGGCGATACCGCGAACAAATTGTGGTTTGAATCGAAGCTGGTTGGCGGTACTGCGCTCGCCGTGTTGTTCGGCTTGGTGCTTTACATTCGCGGCGCTCGACAAAAATCGCAAGAGCCGCGCTACGTGCGTTGAAGTATTTCGCTCAGTCGCGAGAATTAAGTTTTTCTCGCTTCGCGCGCATCCAGCAGCCGCTCCACGTATTTCGCAAGGACATCCACTTCCAGATTCACCGCGATCGCCCTCCGCGAGCGCGGAAATATTCGTGTGCGCGTAGGTGTAGGGAATAATCGCGAAAGCTGCGGCTTTATTGTCTTATCGCCAATGCGACTGTCAGGCTAATTCCATCAATCGCGATCGAACCTTTTTCTGCAACGTAACTCGCTATTTCATTCGGCATTGAAATCTCGAGCCACCAATTCGCTTCTTCAGATTTCGCATTTGCGCGCACGGCTGCTATCTTCAGTCGCGATCAATTTCGCGGGACAGCCGCGCCACGCGCCCCACTCCATCCACATGCCCCTGCACGAAATGTCCGCCCAGCTCGGCGCCAGCGCCCAGCGGACGCTCCAAATTAACGCGCGCCCCGCGCTTCATCTCGCCAAACGTAGTTCGCCGCAAAGTTTCGGGCGAGAGATCCGCGGCGAATCCACTCGGCGTGCACTCCACCACCGTCAAGCAGCATCCATTTACCGCGATACTCGCCGCAACGCGCAGCTCGCCAGACAATTCGCCCGCGCGCACAACAATCCGCCCGCCGCCCGAGCCGCGCTCCAGCGATTCCACCACGCCTTGATGTTCGATGATTCCGGTGAACACGCGAAGATTCTACTCGAATAAATTCCGTGTCGCTATTTCGCTGCGACCTTTCTCAAATATCCTTCCACGCAAATGTCCGGCCCAAATCGCCGTACGCTTAGATCGCTCAGAGTCGCCAGCGGCGCACGCACTCCGCGCGCAACAGGCACGTCCTGCGATCCCGCGATCACCGGCGCGATAAACAGCACGATCTTGTCCACAACTCCAGAAGTCAGCGCCGCGCCATTCACTTCACTCCCAGCTCGATGATCACGTTCAGTATTTCTCGCTTTCCCAACTCGCGCACCACAGCGCGCAAATCAATTCGCCCGCCGCGCTCCGGTACGCGCACAACTACCACGCCCGCGTCACGCAGTCGCCGCGCTCGCGCGCTATCCGCATCCAACAGCGTCATCACCAGCACATCTTGCGCTGCGCTCTTCACAATTATTGATTTCACTGGCAGGCGCAGCCGTGAATCCAGAATCACACGTAGCAGCGGACGCCGCCTCGGCAACCCGCTCCGATCCGTCATCATTGGATCGTCTGCCAGCACAGTTCCGATTCCCGTCAGCAGCGCGTCGCTCGCATGCCTCATCCGATGTACTTCCGCGCGCGATTCCGTCGAAGTAATCCACGTCGCGCTCGCCCGCTCCGCGCCCCGCTCGCCCGCATCGCCAGTTGCCCATCCAGCGTCATGCCCGATTTCATCGTCACGAAGGGCAATCCGCTCGTGATCCATTGCGCGAATCCCTCGTGCACTCGCCGCGCCTCTTCCTCGCACACGCCGCTCTCTATAGAAATTCCCGCCCCGCGCAATTTCCGAAATCCTTGCCCCGCCACTCTCGGATTCGGATCGCGCATCGCCGCCACTACTCGCCGAATTCCCGCCGCAATAATCGCATCCGCACAAGGCGCCGTTCGCCCCGAATGCGAACACGGCTCCAGATTCACATAAAGCGTCGCCCCGCGAGCTGATTGCCCGCACGCTTCAGCGCCAGAACTCCGCGTGTTCGCGCCCTGCGTAAGTATGAAATCCTTCTCCCACCACACGCCCGCCACGCACAATCACAGCGCCCGTCAGCGGATTCGGACTGCAAGCCCAGCCGCGCCCGCGCCAATTCCATCGCTCGCCACATAAATTTCTCGTCGTCATTTATTTTGGATTTCATCTCGTGCAGGGTGAATCAGTGAGTTCCCACGCGCCAAATCTGCGCGCCTAATCAAACAACGAATTCACAAATTCCTGCGCATCAAACGGAATAAATCCTCCATCTTTTCTCCCACGCCCACATATCGCACCGGCAATCCCAGCTCCTGCGTAATCGCCACCACAATTCCGCCCTTCGCCGTGCCATCAAGTTTCGTCAGCACAATCCCAGTAATTCCCACCGTCGAAGTAAATTGCCGCGCTTGCACCAATCCGTTTTGTCCCGTCGTCGCATCCATCACCAGCAGCATTTCGTGCGGAGCACCCGGCACTACCTTCGCCGCCGTGCGTTTCATCTTTTCCAGTTCCGCCATCAAATTCGATTTCGTGTGCAGCCGCCCCGCCGTATCCACGATCACCGCTTCTGTCCCGCGCGATTTCGCCGCCGTAAGCGCGTCATACACCACCGCTGCCGGATCGGCTCCCGGCTTCTGCTTCACGATCTCCACTCCCGCGCGTTGACCCCAAACTTCCAGTTGCTCGATGGCCGCCGCGCGAAAAGTATCTGCCGCGCACAGCATCACGCTGTGACCCTCTTTCATCAGACGATTCGCCAGCTTGCCCATCGTCGTCGTTTTTCCAACTCCATTTACTCCCACCATAAAAATTACTCGCGGGCGCACCGCCGCATTTCCATTTGCCGCTTCGCCCGTTGCCGCGCCCGCCGTTCCCGCAACGGCCGGCACTGGAACCGTCATCCGCGCCAAAAGCTGCCGCTTCAATTCCGCTTTCAATTCCTCGGCGTTCCCCAGCGCGTGCCGTTCCAATTTTTCTCGCACCGCTTCCAACACTTCGCGAGTCGTTCGCACGCCGATATCCGCTTCCAGCAGCGCCGTCTCCAGTTTCGCCAGCGTCTGCGGATCGATTTCCTTCGCGCCGCTGAACAACTCCTCCACGCGAGCAGCAAGCTGCGTCCGCGTTTTCGTCACGGATTGCTTCAGCCGCTCAAAAAATCCGGCTGGCTTGCTCTCTTCAACTTTTTTGTCTTTTTTCCCGAAGATCGAAAACATGGCACCCGATCGTCGACGCACTCGCGCAAGCAGCGATTCAGCTCACGAATCGCACACTGAATCGCCAATCTTAGCAGATGAGCGCCGCGCCCTGGCTTCTGCCACACAACGCGCACCCATGCGACTCGGAGCGACCGGCACTGGTCCGCAAAAATCTCTCGTATGCCGAACCCATTTTGCTAGAATCGCGTCACACCGCACCCAGCGCGGCCTTTCATCGGAGGTATCCGCCATGCGCCACAAGCTTTCCTTTTTCTCCGCGGTTCTGCTTTTCTCATTCGGCGCAGCCATAGCTCCAGCGGCCAGCGCTGCTCCTCCACCCGACGTCTGCACGCTTCTCACAAACGCGCAGATTTCCGCCGTCATCGGAACATCAGTTGGTAATTGCGAAGCTACACTTCCGGGCAAAATTTTTAGCTGGACGGAAACGGGCAGTTCGGGCGGCGAGCTGCGGAAATTAATTGTCGTCGTCATCTCCATGCAGGGCTACGAAGTAGGAAAAACTCCCGCAAACGGAGTCGTCAAGCACCCGCTCACCGGCGTAGGCGACGAGGCCTACTCCATGTCTTCGCGATTCGCCACCACGATTCATTTCAAAACTGGAGATCTCGCGTTCTCCGTCGAGGTCCGCGCTAAGGATCTTTCCGCCGATCAACTCATCGTTATGGAGAAATCAATCGGCCAACAAATCGTCGCCAAGCGCTGATATAAATATTGAAATGACGCCGCCCGATCAGTCAGGGGCCCGTCAGGCCGTCCGCCAAAAATAGCCCGGGCCGCGCACGGCCTGGGTCACCTCAACAAACAAATTCAGGTTTTTCCGGAGCGCCGTAAGCGCGGCTCCAAACCCACCATCTCGCGCAGAATCGAAACGCCAAACGCACTTCTCCACCGCGCAACCAATAAAATTAGTCCCGTGCAGCCTTCCTCGATCTCCCTCCCAATCTCCCAGTAAGTGGTGATGCCGCCGCGCATATCCGCATGTGGTCTGTTCACCCTCGGTTTTCGCTTCTCGAATCCATCGAAGATCTGATACAAGACCGATGTTCTGAAGTAATCTATGAAATACTTCTCAGGAGCACAACGTCGCCGCTATGAAACAATCTGGCCGGACTTGCTCGCTCATCCTTCTTCTAATTCTACTTGCGGCGCCGCTCTCCTCGCCCGCCGATAAAGAAAAACTCGAATCCGGAAGATACGGACTTTTGACGAACGGAAAGCTCGTCGCGGGAAGCGAGCATAGTTGGACACTATGGCGATCGCCAGACGGTCGCTTTGAGATTGAGGATCACTTCCAAGGAGATTCTGCCTCAAGGCTCGCACGCCAAATCATAGGAGGCCTCCTGGGAGGAGATGCCAAAGCGAGCCCTGAATTTCGTGATCAAGCCCAGAACGATATTCTGCCCACCGACCTGATCGCAATTCTCGATTCAAATTCACAACTTGTGTCTCTCACCGTCAGCGGTACCATAATGAACGGCCAGAAACGGGTTGGTCTGAAATGCGAAGCCAATGCTAAGGGTATCAATTGCGATGGAGTCGAAAAGAACGCCAAGTTCCGCCTCACTGAGCCTCGTCCCTTATTCTGGTGGTACAGTTTTCCTGGTCTTCTACGTACATGGATGACTTCGGTCCAAAACCCCTCTTCGGTTCCCGCAGTTCAGAAGGTTGTTATCCTGTCATTCCGGTCTTCCTCCTCGGCAGGTAACAAGACAGATCTTCCCGCTGGCACCAGACAAGAATGGGGGGAAATACCAGTTCTTGAGAACGCAGATTTGTCACTTGCCAACCTCGGGTCAGACACAATTATTTTGAGCGGCAAGACATTTCACGCCCAGAAATTCACTCTCGAAATCAAACCTGAAACGGTCACGCCCTACTTGATGACTCTTTGGACGGATGCCAAGGGCACTATCTTGGCCGTCCAAGAAAACTCAAAACAACCTGGCGAAGTTATCGCCTTGCTGGAATACACCAACTTCTCGAAGCACTGATCGCCAACTCAAGATCATGAGTAAATTGAAACTTCACTGGACTTAAGTTGCTTCCTGTGCTACCTTGTCTCTGGGAAATAACGCGAGCCCGCGCCATCCAGCGCGGGCTTTGCCTTTTTCAGCGGTACGCGATCGAGCTGCGGACGGCGATAAGATCTCGCCTGTCGAAGAACGCCCAAGTCCGATGATCGACACTACCCAAGTTCACATGATTTAGGCGCTTCCATCCCAGAGGTACGTTTTGCAACAACTATGTCGTCTCAAGGCCCGGTTCAGTACCAAGATTTTCTCGTAACCGCAATCGAATCAATCACATACGTAAAAACGAGAGAATTTAGCAGGGGGTGGGGAATGCGAAATCGGCTGCAGAGTCAAGCTACTGAAAACAAAGAACTTAATAATTTCAGCCCCTCAAACCGCCAAATCAACCTAAATCGGCGTCGGGATTCACGAATCGCGCAAAAATGGCTTCGTATTTTCACTAGTACTTTCGGTTCGTATCTATTTAACGACGCCTCGTCCTACGCTGAACACCGGCATCGCACCTAGCGCCGATACAATAGGTTTAGCAGCCTAGCCATGTCCGACAATCCTTTCGCAAACCCGGCTCGCTACCGACCTCCGCTTCTCTGGATCGTCTTGGGCGCGCTGCTGCTCGTCAGCGTTCTTGCCGGTCGCCTTTTACCATCATCAGGTGCTGCGTCTCAGCCAGGAAAAGCTCGAGTCCAATGAAAGCGTCCAGGAAATCGAGCTCACTCGCTCGATGGCAGAACAGATTCAATTTTTTGACGCCACGCTTCACCAGCAACTCGTCAGCGAATCGCAAATTCTCGCGCTCACGGGACTAATCGAAAACGTCGATAGCCCGGTAAATCAGCCCAAAGTCACGCGCCTGCTTGAAAATTTTGTGATGGGCAATCCCAACGTCCTTTACGTCACCGCAGTTGGCACAGACGCAAAGGGAACTGGCGCCGGCGATCTCCACACCGATCAGGATCCATTCGTCACCAAGGCCCTGCATCGCGCATTTGCATCCACCGTACAGGGTCTAGAATTTCGCAGCGATCCGATCGCACTCGATCCCGGAAATCGCCCAACTTTTATCGTCGCCGTTCCGCTACAGGATCACGGCCACATCACCGGAATGTTGGCCGCCGTCGTTTCGCTCGATCGGATTTTGCAACGCTTGCAGGAAGCCAGCACGCACGATCGCGTTGTCTTCGTCGTCGATCGCGCGGGGCATCTCGTCGCGCATCCGGATGTGAAACTCAACGTGCCCGGCACAGACGTCTCGTCCACTTCCGCTGTGGTCTCGCAGATTCGCGCACTGCCGCGCGATTTCCGCGATACGGAAACCGTGCGCTTCACGCAGATGCAAGACAATCGCAAAATTCCGATGATCGGCGCCTATAGCACCATGCCCGAACTCAACTGGGCCGTCATCGCGCAGCGCAGCCTCGATCTCGCGCGCGAAGATGCGGGAGTTACCGAGCTCAATAAAAAAGCGCTCGTTCTCGTTTTTGTCGTCACCTTCGCCGCGCTTCTTCTCGGATATTTTTTCGCGGTCGGAATCAGCAAGCCGATTCGCGGACTCGCGCGCACCACCCACGCCATCAGCCGCGGAGAATTCCACGAACGCGCGCCCGTCCAAGGCTCCGCCGAACTCAGCGAACTCGCCGAAACTTTTAACACCATGGCCGGCGACATCGAAAAATTCGTCGAGCAGCTCAAACAAGCCGCCGCTGAAAATCGCGAACTTTTTCTTGGCTCCATCCGCATGCTTGCAGCGGCCATCGACGAAAAAGATCCCTACACCCGCGGCCATTCCGATCGCGTCGCAAAATATTCTTTGATGCTTGGGCAAGGAATTGAAACTCAACGATCAGGAACTCGATCGACTTCGCATCGCCGCTCTGCTTCATGACGTCGGAAAAATCGGCGTGGATGATCGCGTTCTGAAAAAGCCCGGCGCTCTCGACGACGAAGAATTCGCTCTCATGCGCCAGCATCCCATCAAAGGCGCAAACATCATGCGTCCCGTCGCGCAGCTAAAAGAAATGCTGCCCGGTATCGAACTCCACCACGAACACGTGGACGGCCGCGGCTACCCATACGGCCTCAAGAGCGATCAGATTCCGATGATGGCAAAAATTATCGCCGTCGCCGACACGCTCGATGCCATGACTACGAACCGCCCCTATCAGTCCGGCGGCGAACTCGAAGCCGCGCTCGCGCGCGTTCAGCAACTCACCGGCACGCGCTTCGATCCCGCAGTCTCCAAAGCCCTGGAAGAACGTAATCGCCCGCGGCGAATTGAAATTGTTGCGCACCGAAGTAGAACTAGTCCCCGCCCACGCCTAATTTTCACGCGGCCCTCGCAGTCGCCGTCATCCTGAGAGCCATCCGATCAAGATGGCCGAAGGATCGCATTTGATTTTGTTTGTCTCGCATTGAGGCGACACGAACCTTTGTGTCAGGGCATGACTTCAGTCATGCCGAAAAAACGCAATTGTTTTAGAAGGGCTTCAGCCCCTGTAAATCTTCACGACGATTTCAATCTGGAGAATTTCTAGATGCTCGCAGACTACTCGCTCTTCAATCGCCGCTCCATCAACTCCCGAATCGCATCCTTAGGTGCGCGTCCCGCATACAACACCGCGTACATCTGCTCCGTGATCGGCATCTCAATTCCGCCCGCCCGCTTCGCCAAATCCAGCGCCGTCGCCGCCGTCGCCACTCCCTCAGCCACCATTCTCATCGAGCTCAAAATTTCCGGCAGAGTTTGCCCGCGTCCCAATTCATATCCCACATACCGATTTCTGCTCAACACTCCCGTGCAGGTCAGTACCAAATCGCCCATGCCGGCAAGCCCTGCGAGCGTGTCGCGCTTCGCCCCCAACGCGCACGCGAGCCGCGTAATTTCTGCGAGCCCTCGCGTCACCAAACTCGCCGTCGTGTTCGCTCCCAATCCAATTCCCGCGCAAACTCCCGCCGCAATCGCGATCACATTTTTCAGCGCGCCGCAAAGCTCCACTCCGACAACATCATCATTCCGTATACAAACGCAGCGTCGCTCCCGAAAATTCATCCTGTAATTCCGCAGCGAGCGCGCCATCATGCGATGCGATCACAACCGCCGTCGGATCGCCGCGCGCAACTTCTCGCGCGAACGACGGACCCGATAGCACCGCGATCGCGCGCCCCAAACTCCGCGCCGCACACATCGCGAATCACTTCGCTCATCCGCAGCGAAGTGTGCAGCTCCAATCCCTTCGTCGCGCTCACAATCGCCGCGCCGCGCAAGAGATGCGGCGCCATCGCCCCATACACTTCGCGAGCGTGCGCCGACGGCATCACTCCCACCACAATGTCCGCATCGTCCAGCGCCGTTCGCCAATCCGCCGTCACGTCCACGTTTTCCGGCAACTTGTACTCCGGCAGATACACCGAATTCTCGCGCGTAATCGCGAGCGATTCCGCCAGCTGCGCATCATGGACCCACAACGCAATCTGCGTGCTCGCGCCGCGCGCGCGTCAACGCCAGCGCCAGCGCCGTGCCCCAGCTTCCTCCGCCGATGATTGCAATTTTTTTCATCGCATCATGCCACGCCGCACCAATTATTCGCGCTCTTGCCAATCCGAAATTTCGCTTCCGTTCCCGTCGCCAGCCGCCCCAAGATTTTCCCGGTGCCGCCACAGCACCAGCATCGACGCGAGCGTCACCCCGATCGAGACCGCTCGCGGCGGCGCAAATTCTCGCGCATACAACAAATACGTCAGCAGCGGCAGCGCTGCCGTCGCCGCAATAGACGCCAGCGAAACATATCTCCACGCCAACAGCACCGCGATCCATATCGCCACAGCCGCGACTACTGCTGGCCAGCAAATCAGCGCGAACGCTCCCGCAGCGGTCGCCACTCCGCGCCCGCCTTTTCCTCCAAGCCACAACGGATACACATGTCCCAGCACCGCGCCCACCGCGGCCACGACCATCCAGACTCGCACTGCGATGTGTGAGTTCTGCTCGCGAGCCAGACGGCGAAAAATCCTTTTGCAGCATCCAGAAAAAAAGTGAGCGCGCCCGCTCCTGCGCCAAGCGTGCGCGCAACATTTGTCGCGCCAATATTTCCGCTGCCAGCACTTCGGATGTCCTGCATCCCCGCGCGCCGCGCAACCAGATATCCAAATGGAATCGATCCCAGCAAATATGCGGCCAGCGCCAGCCACCACCACTGGTTGAGCGATTCCGGCGTCACGCAATTTCTCCCGCGCGCAAAATCAAAACTCGCCAGCCGAGTGTATCGCGCTCCACCCGGCGCCGTCTGGCTTTGATACAGATGCAGCTGATTTGTGCTGACACTTCCAAATTCCGCATCGCGCATTTTTGCAACTGCTGCGCGCAACGCGTGCAAGGCCGCGCGTTTCGTCGAATCGCGCGAGCGTCAGATGTGGACGAAATTCGCGCGCGTCGCTCGCGCAATTCCGAACGTCGCAAATCGTTCATCAATTTCATTTACGAGCTCGGCGACATTCGCACTCGTGCATGAACGCCGATCCAAAACACGCGCGGCCTTTTTTCATCCGGGAAAAATCCTGTGCCGCGAAAATCCATCTGCGCAAACGTGGACGAACGTATTTCGGAGAGCGCGCCGCGAAATTCCGCGCACGCGAGTCTCGGCACTTCGCCGATAAATTTCAATGTGACGTGCAGATTTTCTGCGCCGCACCCACCGCGCGCTCGGGTACGCCGTCGCGCAACTTCTCAATAAATTCCGCGATTCGCTCGCGCACTTCAGCCGTCAAGATCCAGCGCGACGAAGAGCCGCATCACGCTTGCCGGTGTTCGCGCAGCTTCCAGAAAATGCCGCCGCACCATGTCCAGCGCGATTTGCGACGCTTGCCATCGCACGCGATCGCGGTCGCCGGGAAAATGTGCAGCGCGCTCGCGCGAAGCGCCGTTGAAGGCAATCGCGATGTGTACGAGCCCACCGGTTTTTCAGGAGTGCCGCCCAGTCGGCCCCGCAACTCCAGTTATGCCCACTCCGAGCGTGCTGCCGGTTTCGCGGCGAATTCCTTCCGCGAGCGCGACAGCAACTTCGCCGCTCACCGCGCCGCGCGCCGCGATCATTTCGGCGGGCACTCCGGCCCACGCGGTTTTCAATTCGTTGCTGTAACTCACCACGCCGCCGAGAAAATAATTTGAGCTGCCAGAAATTCGCGTCAGCCGCTCGGCCAGCAATCCGCCGGTGCAACTTTCCGCCGTGGAAATTGTCGCGGCGTTTTTCAGAAAGATTTCGGCCACAACTTCTTCCAGCGATTGGCTCGTATGCGTGAAAATATGATCGCCCAGCGCCACGGAAATTCGCTCACGCAATTTCATTCAACAAGTTTGCGGCTGTCGCCCGCGATCGCTAGTCCACACCCGCAGATGAATCTGAATTTCTCCCGGCGAGGCAAGAATCGTCGTGTTCACTTCCGGATACGCAATATAAATTTCGCGAATGCGCTGCTCCAGATCGGATTCGCCCATTCCAACAACGCGCATTTCCTGCACCACTTGCTGCACGCCGCCGGCGCGGCGCGCGAATCGCTCGACACATTTTCCGAAAACACAGCTTTCAATTCGTTCGGAGGTCCCGGCAGCAAGCACTACAATTCGCTCGCCTTCTTCAATCCACAAACCCGGCGCGGTGCCGCGCGGATTATCCAGCACCGTCGCGCCTTCTGGCACCAGCGCTTGGCGCTTATTCACTTCCGCCATTTTCGTTTGAAACTTCGAAAACGATCTTCGATCGCGTGGAGCACATCGCTGCTCATAGACATCTTGCGGCCGAGCAGTTGTGCGATCGCGTCACGCGTTTGATCGTCTTCCGTGGGACCAAGCCCGCCGCTCGAAATCACAAGCTCCGCGCGCTCCATCGCGTGCGCAAACGCATCGCAAATTTCTTCGCGCCGATCGCTGACGATCGTTTTACGAATTACTTCAACACCGATTTTATTCAGCTCGGCTGTAAGAAAAAGGGAATTGGTGTCAATGCGATCTGGGGTGAGAAGTTCGGAGCCGACGGCGATGATTTCAGCCTTCATCAGTTGGATTCCCGCGTGGGAAGTTTCCGCGTTGGATTGTGCCGCACGCGGCACGCGCGCCGCAAGTTCGCGCAAATGCGACTTCGCGCTAAACAGGAAGCGCCAATCCTTCTACATCCCAATCCAAACTGAAAAGCGCGCCAGTGGTCGTCAAATATGCGCGGTGCGTTGAAAGCATCGCGAGGCCAACGAGGTCGTTTCCGCTCAACACCAGTTCCGCTTGCTTTTTCCGGCGTGATGCGCACCACGCCGCGGCGCCCAGAGATGGATGCCACTACATACAAATTTCCCGCGCGATCAAACGCCAAACCCTGAGGTCGGCCGAGCCCGCGATAAAAAGTTTCGCCCTCGCCCGCCCGGCGAGATGCGGTACACGCGATCGAAACTAGAAGTGCGTGGGGCCGCAAACGTACAGCTCTCCCGACGGACTGAACGCGAGATGATAAAAAGCGATGGAAGGCTCAAGCGTGGCGAAAACAAATACCTGTTTGTCAGGACTGATCTTGAAAATCGTGCCGCTGCGATCGCCGACGAAAAGATTATCCTTCGTGATCGAAAGCGATTCCGGTGGCGATTCCCATGCCTTCGATAAAAAGTTCCGCGCGGCCATCGGGCGTCACGCGATAAATCGTGCCGTCGTTTCTGCACGAAACGTAGAGCACGCCGGTGTGATCGAGAGCGAGCCCGCTGGGATTGATCAACTGCGTGACGTACGGCTTCACCGTGAAATTCGAAGTCACTTTGTACAGCGAAACGGGCACGCGGCGCCCGCGCGCGCCCGCTGAACGTCACATAAATATTTCCTTCGCGATCCACCGCGGGACTTGTGACGGGATGCAGGTTGTCAGCGATTTGCACGCCGAGCGATAAATTAAACGGCAGGCTCTCGCCGATCACAGTCGCGACGCGCAATCCGCCAGACGCGCCATCCGGCACTCGCGCGATCAAATAACTATCGGCGTGAAACAGCACATCGGCATTCACTTCGCCGAATCGCACGCGCGGCCGCGAATGATTCGCGGAGCCGAACCCGCTGCCGTGAATCACGATTTCGCCGCCAGGAATCGCAGCGGAAGGAGTGACGCGCTCGATGCGAGGATTCGCAACGTTCGCGAGGACTTGAGTCATTTTCCCCTTAGTGAAAAAAGAAACGCTTTTTGCAGCGAAGCTCTATTGGATGACTTCCCGCACAGCAACGAGCCGCTACATGCCGTGAACAAATCTGTGTGCCACCGCGAGCAGCAGGCCCGCATAAATTCCCGCGACCCAATCGTCGGCCATAATTCCCCAGCCGGCGCCAAACGATTCGGCTTGGCGCGCTGGAAACGGCTTCCAAATATCGAAAATGCGAAAAAGTATAAATCCCAGCAGCCAGCTTTTCCAGTTTAGCACTATGCCGGGAAAGAAAGCGCAAGCAATACGCCGGAAACTTCGTCAATCACCACAAATTGCGGATCTTCATTTTGCGAATGATGCGCCACACGCCTCGCGACGAAACGCCGAGCGCGGCAATCGCGATCATGATCACGCGATCCAGAAAAGTTGGGCGCGAAGCCGATGGTCCAAAAACTTTCACCCGGGTGAAGAGTGGCCATCAGCCCGCGATATTCGATTCGCGCGATAAGATCGAAACGCCGACGCCGAACATAGATCCCCAGGTTCCCGGGACCAAGCGGAATAAATCCGAATCCGAAAACGGTGGCGAGCAAATAAGAAATTCGCGGCAATTTTCCGGCGGGCTTACGGATTTCCGGCATTTCGAAAACGTTGTCGGGGTGCTCAGCCGTCATCCGGACCATCCTCCGCATCGTTAAGAGCTTGCCGTGTCTGCTTCGATTCGCCATCGTGATCGGCGGCGGAAATATCTTCTGGTTCGGTTTCGGGAACCTCATCGAAATCTTCGTCGAAGGCAGGAGAGGAGATCACATATTTTCCCGAGGCCCAGTTGCCGAGATCGAGGACGCGGCAACGCTCGGAGCAGAAAGGGAAGTCAGCGCCGGTCTCTGAATCGGTGGGCGTTGCCGCAGATTGGACATTTCAGTTTCATCGGTCCGATATTTATTGCGATGATTCTAAGCGGCGCGCCGGTTGCGATGCGTTGCGCTGCGCCTAACGGAGCAATTTGCTGCGTGATCTGCGCATCGTTGTCGCCCACGCTCGCAGAATTTTCCTCACGAGCAGCGGCGTTTGAGCGGCTCACGATCTGCGTGACGCGGCCAATCAAATCGTAGTCGTGCGCCTCGGTGATTTCCACTCGCACCATATCGCCGGGCTGCGCGGCCGCGCCGCTTTCAGCTTCAACAATGTCATTGATATAGAGCTTGCCATCGATTTCGGGAGCCATGCCTTCGAGGCGCGCTTCCCACAGAAGTTCGGTTTCGGTCGACGGGCCTTCGAGCAGCGCGATTTCGCTGCGGCCAACTCGCGCGGCAAGTTTGCGCGCTGAAATTTTGCGCTGGATGGCCATCAAGCGATCGCGCCGCGAAATTTTCGTGGTTCGGCAACTTTGCGGCCAAGCGCGTGGCTCGCAGCGGTATCCACATCGGAATAGGTGAATACTCCCATCCAATCGAATTCGGCGGCGCGCACGAAATCGCACAGCTCGCGAAAATCGGTTTCGGTTTCGCCGGGAAATCCCACGATGAAAGAGGTGCGCAGCGAAATTCCGGGCACAGTTTTGCGCGCGCGCGCGAGCAATTTCAGAAATGCATCGCCGCTGGAGCCGCGCTTCATCGAAGCGAGCATCTTCCGCGATGCGTGTTGCAGCGGCATGTCGAGATATTTCACGAGCCGCGGATGCGCGGCGAGCGTATCGAGCAGCGCGCTGCGTCAGCCGATTTGGATATGCGTAAAGAAAGCGCACCCACGCGAGTTCTTCCACGTCCGCAAGCCGCGCGAGCAGTTGCGCCAGGCCATCGCGCAGGCCGAGATCTTCGCCGTAGCTCGTGGTGTCTTGCCCGATGAGCGTGACTTCGCGCACGCCCGCGGCAGCGAGATTTTCCGCTTCGCGCACCACGGATTCGAATCGTCGGCTGCGAAATTTTCCGCGAAGCTGCGGAATGATGCAAAAGCTGCAAGGGTGATCGCAACCTTCCGCGATTTTTATATAAGCCGCGTGGCGCGGAGTGGTTTGCAATCGTGGAGTTAAATCGTGATACAGAAAATTCGAAGCGCTGGCGGCGTGCGCGTTTTCGCCGGCCACATCGCCGCGCACGGCGCTCAGAATATTTTCCACTTCGCCGGTGCCGATTACCGCGTCCACTTCAGGGATATCGCGCAGAATGTCGTTGCGAAAACGCTCTACCAGACAGCCCGCCACAATCAGCCGCCGCGCGCGAGCCGAATTTCTTGTGCTCGGCCATTTCGAGAATCGTGTCCACGGATTCTTTTTGCGCGGGCTCAATAAAGCTGCAGGTGTTGACGACGAGTACGTCGGCATCGCTTGCTTGCGGGGTGAGGTCGTAGCCATTGCGCGCGAGAATGCCCATCATCACTTCGGTATCCACAAGATTCTTGGGGCAGCCGAGGCTGATGAAGCCAACTTTGGGATTTTTTGTGGGATCGGTCATGCGGCGCGAAATGTGATTTTAGCACAGTGGGCTGCCAGAGGACGGCTGCCGACCGCCAAAACTACTGCCGCTGCATTTCACGCACTGCATCGACAAATTTCTTGTCCTTTACGAATTTTCGAAATGAATCGTCTGCAATGGGATCGGGAATACCGCCCTCTCCTGGAATGACGTTCGCTCTGTACTTGTATGCCAAGCGAAGCTGATCGAGGCTTTCGTCCATTTTTCCCATTTCACCATACGTGCAGGCCAAATTGTAATAAAACATCGGATATTCAGGGTCTTGCGTGAGGCCGTACTCGAATGTTTCCTTCGCTTGCGGAAGCCGTCCAGTCATTCCGTACGCCATGCCAAGATTGTCCACTAGCACACGAAAAAAACTCTTTCCCAACGTGTGGTTCTGTTTTTCAAGATCGAGCGCCTTCTGGTACGGCGTTGTTGCCGCTCTGTAATTCTGCTGCATATACAGGCGGCTTCCCTCCGCGAAATATTGTTCTTGCTCATTCGGCCGCGGCTGTTCCTCGACGGCCACGTCAGGCTCCAACGACACGGTCGCGAGAACGTCGTCAAAGAGGCGCTGGTCTGCTGGGACGAATTGAATTTTCGACAGATGAACTTCGGCACAGAGGTCACGACTTCCCACATACGCGTGGACGGCTTTCTCGTGTACCGGTTGTCCGCGAAATTCCTCCACTGTGTATTCGACGGCTGCAATTCCATCTTTTTCGTACTGGTGGACGTCTTCGATTTTCACAGGCAGGTTTTTTTCAGCCGCAGACCACCATTGTGAGCGGCATTCTTCGGCGCTCGCCCGAAACGAGACACGCTGCAAAAATGCGGTGATGACGAGTTTATCTTGCCGATTCATAGCCCTAAGCTGGACTTCCTTGCCATCGGGCCGCACACGCGCTTCCCAAGTGGTGGGGCCGACGTCCATCTTCAGCACGCCCTGCACGCCGGGAATTGAAATTTCAGCTTTGTTGAGATTACGTTGCTGCGCGAGGAGTGGGGCGGCGGCGAGCAAGAACAAGGCTGCTAATGTTTTCATAAATTCCTCGGGGCTAATGAACTCTGATATTTGCGGAAAGAATCCCTAGTCGCATCCTAATATATGCGAAGACAAACAACATCCATTCAGTTTACGGCAGAACGTGTTACTCCGCCCCCAGCGGCTTCCTCTGGCTCACCACATCGCCATCGCCGCGTTTCAATTCGCGAGAAAACCAGCGTGGAAATAAGCGTCATCCCGCCAAGCACAAAAAATGCATGGTGAATTCCGTGAATGAATTGCGTGGGATTGGAACGGTAGCGATCGGGCAGAAAAAACACGGTCACCAGCGAAGCCGACGCGACTCCAAAGCTGATCGCCATCTGCTGCGCGGTGCTCGCGATGGAGCTCGCGGCGCTTTCCTGTTCGCTCGCTCACGTCCGCGATAGACCAGCGTGTTCATGCTGGTGTATTGCAGCGAAGTAAAAAATCCGTAGCAGAAAACTTCCATCACCACCAGCCACACTGGCGTGGTGACTCCGATGGTCGCGAAAAGCAAAATCAGCAGGCCGATGACGATCGTGTTGGAAATCAACACGGCGCGATAGCCGAAGCGCGCCAGAATTTTCGGCATCGTCATTTTCAAGCTCATGGCGGCGATCGCCTGCGGCATCATCATCAGGCCGGATTGAATCGGCGTGAAGCCGAGCCCCACCTGATACAGCAGCGGAAAAAGAAACGGAATGCCGCCGATGCCGAGGCGCGTGATGAAGCTGCCCTGCACCGCCGCGCGAAAAGTGCGAATGCGAAACAGAACGAGATCCAGCATGGGATACGCCGTGCGCGTGGCGTGAAATCCGTAGCCTGCCAGCAAAACAAGCGAAAGCGCCAGCAGGCCGAGAATTTCGCCGGTGCTCAGCGTGTGTTCGCCAAAAACTTCCAGCACATACGAAAGCAGCGCGACGCCCGAGCCGAAGAGAATCAGCCCGGCGACATCGAGCGGATCGTGTGCTGCTCGCGATAGTCCGGCAAGTGCAGATAGACCAAATATCAAGCCGACGAGGCCGATCGGAATATTGACGAAAGAAAATGACGCGCCAGTGGAAATATCCCACGATCAGTCCGCCGGCGATCGGCCCAAGCATCGGACCGATCAACGCCGGAATCGCGACAAAGCTCATCGCGCGCATCAGTTCCGATTTTGCGAACGTGCGCACGACAGTGAGCCGCCCGACGGGCACCATCATCGATCCGCCGCAGCCCTGCAAAATTCGGCACGCAACCAACAAATGAATATTGCTCGAGATCCCGCAGAGAAACGATCCCAGCGTGAAAATTCCGATCGCCGAGGCGAATACCCGCCGCGTTCCGAAATGATCGGCCATCCATCCGCTGATCGGAATGAAGACGGCGAGGCTCAGCGTGTAGCTTGCGAGCACCGATTTCATGCTGAGTGGAGCAACGTGCAACGCCGCCGCGATGGTGGGCACCGCGGTATTCAGAATCGTGGTGTCGAGCGACTCCATGAAAAACGCGACAGCGATCAGCCACGGGACGAGGCTCTTACTCGATTCGCTGAGCGCGGGACGTGGAGTGCGAGCGGCGTGCGTTTTCTGCGGCATTCGTTATGCGCGATTGCTCGCGCGAAATTAGACTATGCGAACAATCAATGCGATCGATTATCGCCGATTGGGCGCCTGCGGTCGTGAAGCCGTGGGAATAGAGAAATAAGGCTCCTAGAATGCCCACAAACCGCGATTATCGAAACCTGTTAGAGAGCATGTTGATTGCGCAGGCAGATTCTACGAGGGCGACCACTCCGGTTGCGATGAAGAGGCCGACTGCAAAGCGTCTCTTGCCCCGCTGATAGGCGAAGAATCCGACCATTCCTGGAGCGGCGAGCGGCGCGGCGTAGATCAGCGCGAAGAATAGATTTCCGAGCGATTCATCATAAAGGTTGCGCAGCATGAGAAAAATCACGCCAAACCACACGACACCTGCCAAACCTAATCCAACTAAGATCCCGCGAATTTGTCCTGGCTTATCAGTGGAACCTACCGGCTTAGGCGTATCCGTGGACATTTGTTCCTTACCGCGTTCACACGCGAAGCGGCACAAACCTTTCAGCGGCGCGGCGCAAAGGGGCGAGCCGCGTTTGTTCGAGCCCATCGCGATAAAAGAGGTTGTAGGTATCAAATGGAATCAACCGCCCATCGGGATGCGCGATGTGAATGCAAGTTTTCTTTACGCTGCGAACGTCAAAAGCATGCGCGTCCATGAACTGAATAATTAGTACGCGAAAAATATTTTCATAAGAAAGATCCGGCGGCGCATCGATTCGCGGCAAACAGCACAGCAGATCGCGAAGGCTGCGAGCGCTGGAATCCGGCGAGTGGTTGGTGGCGAACGCCTCGAAGACTCCCCGGCGCACTGCATCATCTTCCTCGAAAACGATTGTGTTGCGGCCTCCGTCGATCAGAACTTTCGGATCAATCATTCCGGTAAGCGGCAAAACTTTGCCATTGAGCTTGAGCGCGTACGCCATCGCGAGCGAATCTGGATGGCAGGGAACCGGCAGAACATCTTCCGGACGAAAAATAGGGCTTTGTTCCAGAATTTTTCGGCGCACTTCGGTGAGTGTGAGCCGTCCGGTCGCGAGATCGTAATTCTCAATTCGTCCAGCGGCCTGGATCGGCTGAAACGTGACGCCGCGAACGCAGGGCTGCTTCAGAGCGAAATCGATGATGCGCCCGATTTCTGAATCGTTGAGGCCGCGCTGAAGCGTGACGACCAACGTCGTGGAAATGCCATGCCGGTTGAGCCTTTCCAGCGCTCGCGCCCGCACCGAGCGCAGGTCCGCTCCTCGCAGAGAGAGCAGCGGCGGCAGTTCGAGCGAATCGAACTGCAAGTAAACTTCAAAACCCGGAAGATATTCAGCGAGGCGCTTCGCGAAGTCTTCCTCCTGCGCGATGCGAATTCCGTTCGTGTTAATCATCAAATGCCGGATCGGGCGAGACTTCGCGCGATTCAGCACCTCGAAAAAATCGGGATGCAGCGTCGGCTCTCCTCCCGAGATTTGCACCACATCAGGTTCGGTTTCGTTGCGCACGATCGCGTCGAGCATTCGCTCGATTTGCGCGAGGGATTTGTACTGCTGCCGTTCCGGACCACTCTCCGCGTAGCAAACGGGACAGCGCAAATTGCAGGCGTCGCAGATTTCGACGAGTGAAAGGCACGAGTGCTGCTCGTGGTCGGTGCATAATCCGCAGTCGTAGGGACATCCCCAATGAACGGGAGTGTTGTAGCGGGCGGGCATTTCGGGCGGCTTGATGAAAACTTCGCGGCAGCGGCGGTAATAATTTACATCGTCAGCGACAAGGACTTTTTCGTGCCCATGCTCGGGACAATGCTTCAGGAGAAAAACCTTGTCGTGCTCAAAAACAATTTTGCCTTCGAGTTTGCGATAACACGTGGCACAAATCGTGAGCGCAACGTCGTAGAAGAGGTAAGGCCGCACGCGCGAGCTCACGATATTTTTCTCCAGATACTCCCAATCAACTCAGCGAGCAGCGCGATGACGAGCACAACAAGACCTAGCACAAATGTGACCGCGCCCGCGATGGCTGGAACCGCAAGTATTTTCGCCAGCGTGTCGCTATTCGACAACGTCATGCCAAAACATGCCGACGCCGCCAGGACAAACGCGGCAGCAATCACAATTAGAATTTGCCTCCACGGAGTCCCGGATCTGCTTTCCATTATTGATTGCCCCGAATACTGGCGGCGACTAAATCGTTGCCGTGCTTCACTCGATGGAAGTCCTTCATCCACCTTCGAATCTCTTTCCGATAATAGATAAACATCGCGATGCACGCCCATTGAATCGAGCTGAGCCCCAGAACCACGCGCACATCTGGCTTCAAGAAGTCGATTCCGAACCGCCAGCCGAAATAAGCGACCATGAAACATTTGAAGAGGTCGCCTTCCTGGTGCGAATGTTTTGAGAATCGCCACAGAAAAATTCCAAGTACAAGTAAGAAAGCGATTTCGTAAAGCTGCGTGGGGTGGCGTGGTCCATCGCCGAAATTAACGCCCCATGGGAGCGTCGTGTGGATGCCGAAGGTGTGGTCGTCAAGGCCGGTGAGGAAGCAACCGATGCGGCCGATCGCCAGCCCCACCACAAGAGGCAGCGCGAATAAATCTCCGGTGCAGCGCGCGATGTGAAGCCGACGCTTAGCCCACTCCACAGCGAGAAGGCCACCGACTAATCCGCCGACAATGGTCTTGCCACCCATCAAATAGACAGCGTCGTGCCAATGCGTGAATGTGAGCCTGGGGTCTTCGAGCCAAAACAGAAATTTGCTCCCGATGGCCCCGCCCACCGCCGCGGCTGCAATCAGCCACCAGCGAGAATCGTCCGTGATGAAGTCGCCGAACTTGCGGCGCTGCGCCAAATAAACACGAAACGCAACAATGTAAGCGGCTGACTCAAATAAAAAGTGGGGATGAATTTGAAGTGGCCCGAGGTGCAGATAGACGGGAAATTGCATCAGAATTAGCCGACCCGCGTTTCGATGGCGGGAAGTAGCCGCCCGGGCATTATTGAGCAGAGCTCACAATGAGTCAATAAAGGCAGCCGGTCGCCATCGAATGTGGTCGAGAATAGTCGCCGAGAATAAAAAGAGGCGCCGCAGAAAGAGCAGCGCCCCGGCGAACTTATTTTGGCAGCGGGTGCGTCGTGGGCGGAGTTGGTCACGGCGCGCGCTAAGGACTTGCGGTTAGCTCGCTGCGCCCTTCTGCATCATCGCGTCCATGCGGCGCTTCATTTCTTCGCCGCTCACATCTTCTGTGTGCGTGCCGATGCCCCATTGCTGGCCAAACGGATCGCTGATCTTTCCGTAGCGATCGCCCCAGAACATATCCTGCACGGGGAAATCGATCTTCGCCCCGAGTTCAGTGGCTTGCTTCACCACCGAATCAACATCCGGCACGTAGATGTGGACGTAGCAGGGCAGGCTCTGACCGGGGCCGGCCGTTGCCGCTCCCGAAGGATTCATGCTATCGGCGACAAAAAAAATCGAATCGCCAATTTTCAGTTCGGCGTGCATCACGGTGTTATTCGGCCCGGGCATATTCGCAAGAACGGTTGCTCCGAAAACTTTCTTGTAGAATTCGATCGCTGCGCTGGCGTTTTTGCAAACGAGATTCGGGGTGAGCGAATGATAATTCGGAGGCAGATAATTCACAGACATGTTGTGCTCCTGAGCAAAACAAGATTTGGTTGCGAGGCGTTTCGGGGGATCTCCGATCGTGCGAAACGCGGTGAGAGATTCTGCGACGGGGAAGCGAGGCGTGTCAACGGCGGAAATGTTACGGAAGGATGAAAATAATGAGGCAGGGAGTCAAGGAAGCAAGGAAGCAGGGATTACTGGCGTGGCGCGGAACTAGCCTTATTTTTTGCGGCGAATACTGGAAAGGAGTGCGCGAATTTCGCCAAGCAGGCTTGTCGCGGCGCGGGTGTCAGCGTCAGCTGAACCGAATCGCGCGGATGTGGTACAGAGCCGTCATGCGTCCCACAGGCGCGGCGAGTTCGGATTGCGCGATGCTTGCCGCGAATTCGCTGGCCGTGGCGGCGACGGGCTTGCGGAATCCGCGGCGCTCCAGCATCCGCAACATTTCGGAATAGTGCAGGCTTGCGAGCCGCGGAGTGAGTTCGCGCGGATGCGAAACGCGCAGCGTCCACAAAGCGGTGAGGCGCGCGAATCTTCCTTTTGCCGCAGCCAGCCACATTGCAAACGCTACCGATGCAGATAGAAAAATTATCAGCAGCGGCGAACGTTAGATGCGCGCCCGACGCGCTGGCTTGCCAGCCGCGCATTCGCGCGGTGAGCGAATCGTGCATGCGATTGAAATGATCGCGAATTGAAGTGAACCACTCGCGCGATGTGCGCTGCACTCCCTGCGCCAGCGCGATCTGGTGCAGGAAATCGTAATTCACCACCCAATCGCCCCACTGCAATTGGAACCAATCGTAATATTTTGAAAATACGCGAATACCAGTGCGTGGCTTCGGCGCCGCCCGCGGGAGTGGGATCAAATTCAATCCAGCCATAGCTGGGGAAATATGCTTCCACCCAACTGTGCGCGTCGCTGGCGCGCACGATGTAATCGCCGCCCACGTCGTTGAATTCGCCGGTTTGAAAACCGTTGATATAGCGCGCCGGAATTCCCAGTGTGCGGAGCATCACCGTCATCGCGCTAGCGAAATATTCGCAATGCCCGGCGCGGCGCGTAAACAAAAAATATGCCAACGGGTCTTTCACCGGAGTGGACGTGAGTTCAAGCGTGTAGCCAAAACGTGTGCGGAGGTAAGTTTCGATCGCAGACGCTTTGTCGTATGGCGTTGACGAGGCGGCGGTGATTTCCCGCGCCAGCGCAGGAATGCGTTGATCGAGAATCGGAAGGCCGAGATATTGCTTGCGAATTTCGCGCGGATAATCTGTCGCGGCGGTGCGCAGCGCAACTGGATCGATGATCGGCGCGCTGGAAATCGCTTCGTAGCGCGACTCGGAATAATTCGGGTACGGAGAGAACAGCGAGCGCGTGCGATCCGCGAGCAAATAGTTGCGGCGCATGGAGTCAGCGAGTCCCGAACCCGACGCGAAATGGCCGCGAATCGCGTTGACATCGGAGGCGACGAAGACAGACTCGCTCGCGACAGGCTCGAGCAGCACCGCGTATTTCAACTGGCGAGTTTCGCGGCGGTCGTCGGAGCCGAGCGGAAACCATCCATCGGCCTGCGGATAAATGCGCGCGTGAGGGCCCGACGCGGCGGACCAGCGCCACCCATCGAAATTTGTGAGCGCGATGCCGCGCCAGTGCGTGCCCGCGAAGCGCGAGGGATCTCCTTCGATTTTCACGCGCATCACCACTTCGCTGCTCTTCTGGATTTCGCCGATCTGGCCGAGCTCAACACTTTCGCTGAAGCCCGTCATCAGCGTGGGGCGCACAGAGTAGCTGGAGAAATATCCGCCGGTGAAGCGCGGCAGCAGAAAGAAAATTACCGCGCCGAGAATGATCGTCCCTAGCGCAACGCTGAAACTTGTCGCAGAAAGCGCGCGGATGACGCGGCGCGCGGCGGGGCTTGCCGGATCAAGCGGCGCGGTGATGGCGCCTTCGGATGCGCGTTCGAGTTCGAGACTGATCGTCGTGGAAATGCCGAGAACGACGAAGAGCAGAAAGAGCGCGAAGAATGCTGTGTCGACAGTGAGCACTGCGGACGCGAGCATCGCGGCGAAGCCGAGCATTGCGAGAAAGAGATGATCGCGGCGCGAGCTTGCGCTGTAGAGGCGCAACAAAATTGCCAGCAGCAGAAAATGAATCGCAGCGAGCAGCGCCGCGTAGAGCGCGGGATTCGGCGCGGAGACGGCGCGCGCGTGCGACAAGGTGAAATAGTCCACCGGCATTAGCGCGAAAGATGCGGCGACGAGCCACGTGGCGAGCTTGTGCGAAAGTTCTGCCGCGTGTCCTCGCCAGCGGCGAATTCCTTTGATGATGAGCAGAAGCGGCGCGGCGATTGTGCTTGCGAGATCGAGACGTCCCGTGGAGACGACCGTCGCAACCGCGGTGAAGAGCACCAGGTAAAGCGAGACTTCGAAGTAGCGAGAGACGATTGATGTAGAAAGTGTTGCGGAATTGCGATTGCGCATGGCGGTGGCGCTGCCGGAAGGGGCAGCTCCAGAGGCAGATGCGGAGATGGAGTTCGGCACGCTAACCATGGCGGGCGCTGGGTGCGGCGGACGAAACAAGTTTAACAAGCGCGCGGCGATGCGGAGGAAGTTTGGCGATGGCGCGTGATTGGAATACAAACAGCCGATTATCGAGCAAATTTCGACGAGCAGGAATCGAGTGAGCGAAGAGCGGCCGCGGCGATTTTGCGCGTCGCGGAAGAAACTGCGAGGCGATCGAGTGAGCGAAGCTCAATCGCGCGCGAATTGGGAAGTTGGGGAAGAGTTTTTACTCGCAACAGATATGGAGCGAGTGTGATGTTGCGGAACGTGACAGTGTGGCTGGCCGTGGAAAGTGGACATAAATCTTTCGCGGCAATTCGCGAGACGAGCGTTGAAAGATGAGCGGCGAGATTCTTCGCGGCGGAAGACTTTGTGCCTCCGTTGGATTCAATCGCAGGGAATTGCCAAAGATTTGAGAAAAGCGCGTGAGCGGAATTCGCAGGGGCAGGCGCGGGCTCTGCCACTTTTTTGGCGCCACGTGAGCGTTGTGTCTCTTCGCGCTGAGGATGAATTAGAAGTGTGCGGCCGCGAGCATCCAAAAAGACTGCCGCAGCTAAGGTAACGTCTTCCGTCGGCCGCTTAATGCGCTTCGCGGGAATTTCGTTTTGGATTCCGAGTACGCGTGCGCGGCAGAAATTCGTGATTGGGCACGCGCTGCAATTTGGCGTGCGCGGAGTACAGACAGTGGCTCCCAATTCCATCATCGCTTGATTCCAATCGCCAGCATCGCTCGGCGCGAGGAGCGTTTGTGCTGCGTCGCTCAACATGGTCCAGCGTTTCGGCTCTCGAAGATCACGGTGAATTGCGCCGAGCCGCGCGAGAACGCGAGCGACGTTGCCATCGAGAACCGCGTGCGGCGCGTCATAGGCGATGCTGAGCACAGCTGCAGCCGTGTAATTTCCAATGCCTGCGAGGGCGAGAGCTTGCGCGTGTTCGCGCGGAAAATTTCCCTCGTGCTGCTCAGAAATTTGGCGCGCTGCTTTGTGAAGATTTCGCGCGCGCGAGTAATAGCCGAGCCCCGCCCAGTGACGCAGTACGTTTTCGATTCGCGCGGTCGCCAGCGATTCGACGTCCGGAAACTGCGCGAGAAATTTCTCGTAATACGGAATCACTGCAGCAACGCGCGTTTGCTGCAGCATGATTTCGCTGATCCAGATGCGATACGCGTCGCGCGAGTTGCGCCATGGAAGATCGCGTTTGTTCGCACGAAACCACGCCAGCAGCGATTTGCGAAATCGCGCAATTCGCGCGGCATCCAGTTTCCACGGCGCAGCCGGTATTTTTTTAGCGCGAGCCACGCCGCATTTTCGCACAAGCCGGTGCGTACTACGCCGCGCAAGTTCACACGCCGCGTGCTACTCGTGCCGCAGCGCGACCATTGGATCCACCCGCATCACCCTCCGCGCCGGTATGTAACTCGCCGCACCTGCGACGACCAGTAGCGCCAAGATCGTGAATCCTATCGTCGCAGGGTCATCCGGCGGAATCCGTAAAGAAAACTCGTCAGGAAACGCATCACATCGATTGAAATGATGATCCCGGTCACCGCGCCCACCGCCGCGAGGACAAAACCTCGGCCAACGATACCCCGCAATACGTCGATTGGCTGCGCGCCAAGCGCCATCCGAATTCCAATTTCCTGTGTCCGGCGGGTGACTTCGTATGAAAGCAACCCAAACACTCCTGTGCTCGCGAGAGTGAGCGCCAAAATTCCGAAAAATCCCGAAAGTCGCTCAGTGAGCCGTTCCTGAAATAGGAGCCGGTTCATCTGATCGGATTCCGTGCGCACATCAAACAGCGGCAAGTTGGGATCCACCTGAGCCGCTGCGCTCCGTATCGTGCGAACAGTTGCTTCGGCACCAGCGCTTGAGCGCACTTCGAACCATGCCGCTCCATGACTTTGCGGCCCATAAATCGTCGGGCGAATCTCCCGGCGCGGACCACTGGTGTTTGAGTCGCGTACAAGCCCGACAATTTCGAACCCAGGGTCAGCCGGACTGCCAGCATCTGCGGGCGTTTCGCCGAACCTCAACCCTATCGGGTCTTCCTTTCCAGCGTATTTGTGCACAAAAGCTTCATTCACAATCACTGGCGTAGGCAAATTCGTCGGTGCCAATCCGTTGGCCGCCGCAAGTCCAAAATCTGATTCAGAGAAATCGCGACCCGCCAGAATTGGAATGTGGAGAGTCCCGAAGAAGCCGAACCCTACCGGAAGCATATCGGCGACCGCTTGTTGGTTCTGAGCCGTATCGGGTGCATGGAACTCCATGGCAGGCGACGCACCGCTCAACAGAGGCGTGAATGAGTAACTGGACGAACTAATGCCTAGGGCCTCGGATATTCGCCGTTGCAATTGACGGAATATGTCGCTGACCTTCGCATCCTTGTAACCAGCAAGGGAGGGATCAATATTGAACATCACGAGATTCCGCGCGCTAAATCCCAGATCAGCATTGCGCAGATTTCGCAGGGTTCGGGCTAAAAGACCCGCGCCAACCAGTATGACCACAGCAAGAGCGACTTGGGCGACCACGAGCAAGTTGCCGACGCTGAACCATCTCCCAGCAGCGCGCCCTGTACCGGCGGTTCCTCCTTCGCTTTCTTTAAATGCTCCAGTCAGATCGACGCGCAAACTCGTTAGTGCGGGCGCGATTCCGAATAGGATTCCGGTCAGCAGTGAGATCCCCGCGGTGAAACCCAAGACTCGTGGGTCCACGCTGGGCGAATATCCAAGCGGACGCGGAAGATTGCTCGACACGAACGCAAAAATCGAATGCGCGCCCCAATACGAGAACAGTATTCCCAAGAGCCCGCCGAATGCCGCCAATACGATGCTCTCAGTCAACAACTGACGGACAATTCGCAATCGCCCCGCGCCCAGTGCCAAACGTACTGCTACTTCCTGCTTCCGGGCTGCTGTTCGTGCCAGCATGAGTCCGGCAACGTTCGCACATGCGATCGACAGGATGATCGCGACCGCAAGCATGAAAACGTAAAGTGGATTGGAATACCGGATTCTTTGCCCCGTCAGCCCGGTTTGCGCGGAAATCAACCGTATCTCGGGATTTTCGCTGGATTCCGGCGAGTTGGAGCCGGGGGTTGGTTTAGGCGGTTCAGGACTTCCCCAACCGCCTCCTCCTGCAACGCCGGTCGTACTGTTGCTGAAAAGAGGTGCTGGCCCATGGAGTACTTCATTTTCAAATATGGCGCTGACCTCGGCTTCCGCCTGCTTTCGCTCGCTTCCGGGTCTAATCCTGCCAATAACCGTCAACCACCAAAACGCCGCGTCGCTCTGACGATTGTTCCAGCTCACGGAAGAATCTGTGCTCAGGCGTTGGCCGTCCGCCAAGGGCAGCCAGAGGTCAAGGTAGCTTCCCGGGCTGATTCCAGAAAATCGTCGTTCAGCGACGCCGACAATTATGAACACCGACTGGTTCAGGGTCATGGCCTTGCCGATCACATCCCGGGAACCGCCGAAGGCACTCTGTCAATAACCATAACTCAGCAGGACGACCGGTGTTGCAGAAGGCAGGTCGTCAGTCGGCTCGATGAGCCGACCGACGGCGGCGGTCACCCCCCATGGTGTCGAAGAAATCTCCAGATACAAGCTGCCCGCTAACAACCGCTGCGGCGCCGTTTCGAACGAAATTGATCCTTCCGCCATCGGCATACGCAGCCGTTCCTGAAAAAATCTTTGCTGCCTCAATCCTGCGATATACCAATTCAGAGAAAGCACAGCCAGAACTCTGTGTCTCGGGTCCGAAGTTTTTCGGGCAGTCGCCAGAATCCCAGTAACCATGAGTTTCAGGCGGATGGCGTGCCGTCCATTCCAGAAGCACAAGTTCTGATGCGTTGCTTACCGGCAACGAACGAAACATGACCGCGTCGATTAGGCTGAAGATCGCGGTGTTTGCCCCGATGCCGAGCGCCAGCGTGAGCACAACGACGGCCGTGAAGCCGGGGTTCTTACGCATCGTTCGCAGGCCGAAGCGGATATCTTGCCAAATATTTCCGACGACAGATTCCCAGCCGAATGCGCGGGCTTCTTCCTTCGCGCTTTCGACGCCGCCGAATTCCACGCGGGCCGCGCGCAGAGCTTTTTCGCGGCTCATTCCTGATTTCATTTTGTCAGCTGCGGCGCTTTCGAGATAGGCGCGGATTTCGTCGTCATACTCGCGGTCAACTTCTTCTCGACCGAAGAGTGAGCGCAGGCCGTCTGTGATTTTGTTGAACATCGCGCTCTCCTAGGAAGCCTCAAGAATTCTGGCGATGGCTGAAGCTTGGCGTCCCCATTCTTTTGCTTCACTACGCAGCTTGTTTTTTCCCGAAGTTGTAAGCGAATAGTATTTCGCCTGACGATTATTTTCGGTGGCGCGCCATTCGCCGCGAATCCATCCGGCTCGGTGCAGGCGTTTAAATGCGACGAAAAGCGAGCCGCCGTTCACGCGAAAAACTCCCTTGCTCATTTGCTCGATGCGCGTGGCGATTCCAAACCCGTGCATCGGCTCAAGCGCGAGCGTTTTCAATATCAGCATGTCGAGTGTTCCTTGAACGACATCGCCGGGTTCCTGCGGCATTGGTGCTCCTCCTGATGTTCAGTAGGAGAGCTTACACCGCTCCCACTGATTGTCAAGTGGAGGTGCGATAATTTTGTTTGGTGCGCGACGCTATAGGGAGTCGATGAAAATTAAATACGACGAACTCCAGAGCGACGTGGGAATGGAGCCGCGGGGCTGGCTGGTGAAAACAATTTTGAAAATGCTGGGATCGGCAGTGACTTGGCGGAGGAAATCGTCACCTGAGGTTACACGCGGGCCGTCTTGCAGCGGCGGATAGAGCAGCGCCAGAGCATCGTCTGCGGCGGGGACGCCGGAATCGGGCGAGCGCGCCTCGATACGGGCGAGGGCATGGAGAACGTCGTAGACATTTTCGCCGCTCGGCGCGACTGCGATTTCGGCCGAGCCGGAGCGGAATCCGATCGCGGAATTCAGTTCGTGAAAATGCCACGCGAGGCAGGCGCAGAGATCCACCGCGCGATTAAATTTTTGCGATGCGGTGCTGAGTGATGCGAATACGCTGCGCGATCCGTGCTGCGTGACGGGCGCGAGGAATGAATCCAGAACAAGTAGGACGCGGCGCTCGTCTTCGCGCGCGAACTCGCGGATTTTCAGCGCGCCAGAGCGAGCCGTGGCTTTCCAATCGACGAAGCGTGCGCTGTCACCGGACATGTGATCGCGAATCGCGTAGAGATCGTGACCGCGTCCCTTGACGAAGGTTTCAATTTCTCCGCTGATAAGCGGAAGGATTTCGTAGAACTGATCGGTGGGTTCGATCGGCGGATACACAACCATCTCGGCGGTTGAAGGAATCGTGCGCGTTTTCTCCAGAAAGCCGAATGGAAAACGCGTGCGCAGCGCGAGAGATTTTTGGCGATAGACGCCGCGCCGCGGAAACGTGAGTTCGACTTGCTGGCGCAATGACTGGCGCCGCGAGAGATACGGAAAATAAACAGCCTGGCGCAGAACGGCGCCGGAGCCAGTGCTATCCGAAATATCGGGGGTAACATTTTCGGGTGCCGCGGAAAGCAGCGCGCCAGTGGAAGCAGGTTTCTTCTTGTGCGAACTTTTGGCTCCGACAACCAAGAGTGAAAACGATGGCATGGTTTGTTTCAGGTTGCGGATTTCCAGTAGCGCTGGCGCGGGGCGCTGAGCAAAAACATGTTCTGGAAGTTCGAGACTGACTTCTACTCCCGTGAGAGTGATGCGAGAAAGAATTCCGGAGAGAAGAATTACCGCGAGCATGCAGCCGACAATCAAGAACAGCAGATTGTTGCCGGTGTTGAGCGCCGCGAGAGCTACGGCAAAAATTCCGGCGAGATAAATCACTCCCTGTTTCGTGACGCGATAATCCACTTGATACGCGAGCCAGCGAAGCGGGGTGCGGCGCGCGAGGGCGGGCACCGTGGTGACGGCGGTCCAACCCGCGAGGGCTAGAGCGCCGAGGCCTGCGGCGCCTGAAGTCCAGAGCGCGCCTGCTTCGGCGGCGACGCCGGAATAAATCGCGAGGCCGAAGGCGACAGCGAGCGCTCCCATGCCTGCGAGAAAACTGCGCCACGCTCCGCGTTCGACTGAAGAGCGGGTGATCGCGGGGGCGTGAGCCGGAAGTGTGAGGCTGGATTTCACTGGAGATTTTTCATCCCTACGCTAATTCGTTTTGTGTTTCGTTCGGGCAACTTACAAATGACCGCAGCCAGGAATGGCTGCGCTACAAAAACTTACAGCGGGACGCGAATTGATTCCACGATTTCGCGAAGCATCGATTCGGCGGCGTCGGTTTTCTTTTGCGTTGAGACGAAACGCGTGTTGACGACGAGACGATGCGCGAAAACGGGAATTGCGAGCTGTTTGAAATCGTCGGGCAACGTGTAATCGCGCCCGTGAAAATAGGCGCGCGCCTGGGCCGCGCGATGCAACATCAGCGCGCCGCGAGTGCTTACGCCGAGACTGAACTGTTCGTTGTGGCGCGTGGACTCCGCAATTTCGAGAGCGTAGTCGAGAAGTGAATCGTCCACGCGAACTTGTTCGGTTTCCTGCTGCATGCGGAGAACATCGGCCGCTTCCATTGCAGGTTGCATGGAATCGATTGCGGCGCGTCCCGCTGCGGCGGGTTGTCCGCGCGATTCGCGCAGAATTTCTTTTTCACTGGTGCGAGACGGGTAGCCCATGCGCACGCGCAAAAGAAAACGATCGAGCTGCGATTCGGGCAGCGGATACGTGCCGTGATGCTCCACCGGATTTTGCGTTGCGAGAACCATGAAGGGTTGCGGCAGCGCGTGCGTGCGATTGTCGACTGTGACTTGCGTTTCGTTCATCGCTTCGAGCAGCGCCGATTGCGTTTTCGGCGTGGTGCGATTTATTTCGTCGGCGAGAACTACGTTTGCAAAAATCGGGCCGGGCTTGAAATCAAATTCCTGGCGGACTTGATTGAAAATGCTGATTCCGGTGACGTCACTCGGAAGAAGATCGGACGTAAATTGAATTCGCTGAAAGGTGCAGTGAAAGGATCGCGCGAGTGCGTGGGCGAGAGTTGTTTTTCCAACACCGGGCACATCTTCGATCAACAGATGTCCACGAGCGAGAAGCGAAATAAGCGCGAGTTCAATGACATCGTCTTTGCCCTTTATGACGTGGGCGATGGTGCTCGCGAGACGTGCTACCGGCGACGCCGAAGTGGCGCTTGCGGCCGGCGAGGTAAGAGTGCTGGTTGGCATAGGTTGAATTGCCCCGCGGTTCTGTTAAAGTATTTTCTCGTCGTGGGCGATTAGCTCAGTTGGTTAGAGCGCTCCCCTCACACGGGAGAGGTCCAAGGTTCAAGTCCTTGATCGCCCACCACCTGCCTTACAAGTTGCTGTGTGGCGGCAAAGCTATCTTAGCGAAATCCTGACATGTCAACTGCGCTACGAACAATCGAGTTTCTATGTTTGGGGGTATGGATTGGCGGCATCTGCCTCCTGAGTTTTGTAGTGGCGCCGGGCGCATTCAGTTTGCTCGGGAGCCAGGACCTTGCCGCGACGATGGTGCGATTTACGCTCTCGCGATTGCACTTCATCGGGATGAGCGCGGGAGTTGTTTATCTGGTTGTGCATTTCATGCGATCAAATTCGGTTGCGTCGATGATACGAGCGGCGTTGGTGCTAGTGGTGCTGATGATCCTGCTCACAGCGGTGTCGCAGTTTTACGTTAGCGCGCACATGGCTGATTTGCGGCACGAAATGGGATCGGTGGAACACGCTTCGGCGACGAATCCTGCGCATGTTGAGTTCGAGCGATATCACCAATACTCGGTTTGGCTCGAGAGTGCTGTGCTGCTTTTGGGGCTTGCAGCGATGTACTTTACGGCGCGCGGGGAAGGGTAGTCGCGCGGTCCCGTTTCCATTATCTCCTTTAAAATTAGTGAGTTATGATGGTTTCGCGTAGTGGTTTGCCTCGTGTACCCCCTCCCCATTGTTTTTGTAAAATGATGATTCTAATGGGGTTACCTAGTACTATTACTAAAAAGTTGTTCATTCTAAAGGAGTTAGGTGTGTTTTGGGGGTGTGTTTTTCGTGATTTTTGGGGTGGTACCAAAACTAGCTCTAATCTGGCGGCACCCCATGCCTTTCAAGGTTAGGCGTGGTTCCTCGGAATGCGCCGGCGGCCAGCGCGTAGCGTTGGCTTAGTCGAGCCGAGAGCTCATCATCATAGGGATGAATCGCACACGAAAAAAGGGCACAGCGGACTGTGCCCTTTTTCGAGATTATTTTTTTCCAGGGACATTGTAGCACGATTGGTTAAAGAAGCAAGGGGATATTGTGGTTAGCTGATGGCGAGTTTGCGCGGTTAGTCGAACTGATTACCCTGTCTTGTTTGGTGCCGCGCTTACAGCGCTCCGGAAAAACCTGAATTTTTATTCAGGTTACCCAGGCCCTGCGGGGCCTGGGCTGGCGTTTAGCGTGCGGCCCTACAGGCCGCAGGACGGCGAAGTCGGAAGCAACCGCAACCGCAACAGAAATCGCAACCGCAACCGCAACCGCAACAGAAACAGAAACAGAAACAGAAACAGAAACAACATCGGAAATAGCAAGTTCGATCTAGTTCGGCGGCGACGGCGAATTTTCCAGACGGAGGTATCTATATAAATCCCTTCGTTTGCGAGTGCAGCCGGGGATGGCTGCGCTACTGGTGGCTGCGTGGCTGGACACTTACTGGATTGGGTGGAGGGTGGCGGTTTGGTTTTGGTTGGAGGTGATGGAGATGCTTACGGCGTCGCGGGAATGTTGGTCGGCGTAGTCTAGGGCGAAATAGGGTTGATCGTCGCGAGGAGCGGTGGCGAAGAGAAGGTAGTCGCCGGGGACTATGCCTGTGAGGTTAAAGTTGCCGGCGTTGTCGGAATTTGTGGTGAGAGTATAACGGGCAATTTGGCGTTGTTGTCGCGAAGCTGGAACTAAGACAACTACCATCCCTGCGCTGGCGATTGAACTGTCGACTACCTGGCCGCTGATTGAGCCCGTGTCGCTGGCAAGGACAATCTGGCAATGATCGAGTAGAGATGAGGATTGAACTTCTAGTGCTTGATCGGAATAGTCTCTGCCGGAGCAGGTGGCTTGCTTGATGTAGACGTTACCAGTGGCTCCGTTTTGACCGCCGAGCGAAAAATGATAATGGCCCGGCGCTACCTGCTTGAAATCGAAAGCGCCGGAGCTATCGAGGGGCGGAGTTGCGAACGTGCCGCCACCCGCGCCGGGAATCAGGCGGGGTGATGAAGCGTCTTGTGAGGGTTGGAGCATCACGCGCTTGCCGACGTATGCGGCGGTTTGTCCGGTGGCTTCGATAATGTTGCCGCGGACTTCGCCTGCGCGGCCAATTTCGATTGTCACGTTTGCGTCGGAATCGCCGAGTTGAACAATCGCATAGCCGGTGCTCATTGCACCGCTTGATTCGCGATCATTTCCATCATTCGTCGCCGTTGCGGAGACGACATACTCTCCCGGAGGCAGGCCACGCACGACGAAAGTGCCGTCCGGATGAACGAGTCCACCTCCGCGGCCCATCGAGTTTAAATTGCTCACGCCGAGCAGATATCTGCGACGGCTGCCTGCATCTCCACTTTCGTCGACGACGTTACCGGTGATGTTGTGTGTGGGAAGGGCGGTGAGAGCGATGCGAATTCCGGCGAGATCTGTGCCCGCCGCGATGGTGAGGTGCTCGGCGGTGTCGATCGATAGCGCGCCGCCAGGATAATAGGTTTGAGGATAGGTGACGGCGGGAGGAATGCCTCCAGCGCCGGCTGGGTTGTTGACACGGAGGAGATAGGTGCCGGGTTCGAGTCCTGAGAGGCGGAAATTGCCTTGATCGTCGGTGGATTCACCGTTGACGGTGTTTTCGCGAATTGTGCCGCCGGGTTGATAGCGGATTTGTTCCGCAGCGACCTGCATATTTTCTAGCGGATCTCCATCTTGATCGACGACGGTGCCGGAGATGACGCCAGCAGGAATTAAGCGGACGTCGATCTGATCGACGCTCTGCGCAGATGCAAGTTGCACCGCGCTGCTGCCGTGGGTAGCGTCCTGACCGTAGGTTCGTGGAACGAAACCGATGTGGGAAGCGCGGACCGTGTAATTGCCGGGCAGGACGTCGGAAATTGTGAAGCTGCCATCGCCGGCGGTGAGGACTGAGCGAGCGTCGGGCTGTCCGAATTGATCTTGCGGGCCGCGACGACCAGCGGGACCTGAGGCATTTGCGGCGAAACGGGGGATGAGACTGATTACGGCTTTGGAGAGAGGCTCGCCTGTGTCGGCGCGATAAACGTGGCCGGAGATTTGTCCGGGGACTGGAGCGGGTTGTTGTTGGGAGTGCGTTGTGCGGACTGCTAGTGAGGAGAGCGCGCAGATTGCGAATGCAGTAATGATGTGCGCGGATGGAAGATGTTTATGGAACTGCATTGGCGGATTCTATCGCTACGGGGTAGTGGATGCTAGATGTTGGGGGAATGGTGGCCGACACCCAAGCAGGGCGTAAGGCAAAGGCGGTCACCACAGAGACACAGCCCGCCGTCGCCTTCGCATTTGCGAAGGCTATGGCGGATTCAGGACACGGAGAATTACAGATGGATTTGGCGCAACGGTGGGAATGAAGAAACAGCAGATCCCTCACCCCGTAAGCGGGATTCGGTCCCGATTCACACCATCGGGATGCAAACGGCGCAGATGACAGCAAGAACTAAGGCAAAGGCAACGGCGCTCACCACAGAGAGACGGAGACCGCGGAGAATTCGACACGAGTGGAACTCAGCGGGTTTTTTGCAAATGCGATAAACTCTGCGCGCGATGCAAACAGGGATTATTGGACTGCCACAGGTTGGGAAGACCACTCTTTTTAAAATATTGACGAAGTCGAACGTCGATACGAAGGCTGGACAGGCTACGCACGTGGGAATTGCGCGCGTGCCTGAGCCGAGGATCGATCAGCTCGCGGAGTTGTACAAGCCGAAGAAGGTTACTTACGCGACCGTGGAGTATGTGGACATGGGCGGAGTCGCGCGAGAGAAGGCGAAGGAGTCGGCTTCGCTGGCGCAGTTGCGCGAAGTGGATGCGTTGGCGCACGTGGTGCGCGTGTTTGAGAATCCGATGGTGCCGCATCCATCGGGAACGATCGATCCGATGCGCGACGCGGAAGTGATGGATCTTGAGTTGATGCTGGCGGATTTGGATCAGGTGCTGAAGAGGTTGGAACGGCTTGAGAAGGAATTGAAAAAGAAGAAAGATCCGGCGCACGAATTTGAGCAGGCGCTGTTGCTGCGAGTGAAGGCGGCGCTGGAAGCGGGAACTGCGCTGCGAGAGATGGAGTTCACCGCGGCGGAGCGGAAAACGCTGACGGGATTTATGTTTTTGTCGCAGCGGCCGATGCTGTATGTGCTGAATTTGGGTGACGATGATGCGGCGGATTTAGATCGCGCGGTGGAAAAGCATGGGCTCGGAAAATTGATGGGGCGTCCGAATACTACCGTGGTGCCGATCTGCGGAAGGATCGAGGCGGAACTTGCGGAACTTGATCAAGCGGAAGCGAATGAATTGTTGAGCGCGTACGGATTGAAGTCTCCGGGATTGGACCGCGTGATTCACGCTACTTACAAATTATTGGGATTGACTTCGTTTTTTACGGCGGGCGAACCCGAGGTGCGCGCGTGGACGATCCGGCAGGGAATGACTGCGCAACAGGCGGCGGGCGCGATTCACAGCGATATCGAACGCGGATTTATCAAGGCGGAAGTGGTGCGGTGGGATCAATTGCTGGAAGCGGGCGGGTGGGCGCAAGCGCGCGAGCGGGCGCAATTGAGATTGGAAGGGAAAGAGTACATCGTGCAGGAAGGCGATGTGATTTTGTTCCGGCACAGTGGGTGAAGAGTGGGAACGGAGAAGTTTTTGATCGGGGTTTAGGACAGAAGACCAACGGCAACGGCGATCACCACAGAGACACAGAGGACACGGAGAATTTTGCTTGGGTGGGCATGGGATGCGGTGAGCGGGAATTGTTAAACCGGTTCGGAATTGTGCGTTCTGACATTTTAGGGTCTCCGCTTAGTGATGATTTCGGTCCCACATATCGCCGGGACTGGCCCGGCGATATATGGGGCACCCTGCGTTTGAGTTTTGTTGAGATTCGGGAATGACGACGCCGAATATTTGGCTTGCGGTGATTATGGGAATTGCGGCCGCCTCGGGCAATGTGCTGGGCGGATTTTTTATTGTGCGGCGGGATTGGTCGCCGAGGTATTTGAGATATTTCGTGGCGCTGGGCGCGGGGTTCATGCTGGGGATCGTGTTTCTGGATATGGTTCCCGAGTCGGCGAAGTTGTTGGGCATGGAATCGGCGATGATCTGGCTGCTCGCCGGATATTTTCTGGTTCATCTTTTCGAGCACACCATCGCGCAACATTTTCATTTCGGCGAAGAGACGCATACACACGAATTGAAAAAGCACGCGGCGCCATCGGCGCTGGTGGGATTGTTGATACACACTTTTTTTGATGGAGTGGCGATCGCGTCGGGATTTTTGGTGTCGCGATGGCTTGGGTGGATGATTTCGGGGGCGGTGTTTTTGCACAAGTTGCCGGAAGGGTTTGCGGTGGCGTCGCTGATGCTAGCGACTGGGCGCAGCAAGAAACAATCGCTATTGGCTGCGGCGGCGCTGGGAGCAGCGACGGTGGCGGGAATCATTTTGATGATTGCGATGCGGGCACAACTGGGAAGAGCGCTGCCGCTGGCGGGCGGAGTGACGATGTATGTGGCGGCGTCGGATTTAATTCCGGAAGTGAATCGAGAACCTGGGGCGATGGTGGCGGTGCTGGTGTTCTTTGGATTGGCACTGGTGTTTTTGTTGCACCGGGCGTTTAATATTTAGCGGAGGATTCGGGAGGACGGCAACGGCGAAATCTTTGTAGTGCTGGGTGGGGACAAGCCCCACCCCTACGACTACAAGCCCCGCTCCTACCGATCCAGATCGCGTCCGTGCAAGCGCGAACCCTTCGCTACGGTTGGGGTAAACCTCTGAGGGAATTGGGGTTAATTGTCGGGAAACGGGTGATTGCGGGCGGTGGTTGCAGAGCATAAGATTTGATCGAAATATGAGCGAGCGGAACTCCAATCCGGCGCAACTTTTAGACAGCAATGGGGTTTTACCTGGTGTGGAGGCGATGGCCAGGTCGGACGTGCAGCTGATGCTGGGCGTGAAGGCGGGGGACGAGGTGTCCTTCGAACTTCTGCTGCAGAAGTATCGGCGTCCGATGGTGAATTTTTTGTACCGGATGGTGCGGGACACTGCGACTGCGGAAGATCTGGCGCAGGAGGTTTTTCTGCGCGTGTATAGAGCGCGGAAAGAATATGCGCCGAACGCGAAATTCACGACGTGGCTATTCCGGATCGCGACGAATCTGGCGCTGAATTCGCTGCGCGATGGGCGTCATCGGCAGATGGAAATATCGATTGACCGGCCGATGGACAGCGGTGAAGAAGCAATGCCGACGCTGGAAGTAAAGGATCGAGCGCCGGGCATTGAGCGGGAATTAATCGAGCGGGACCGGGCAAGAATGATTCGAGGCGCGGTGGACGCGTTGCCTGAGAAGCAAAGGGCGGCGGTGGTGCTCCACAAATATATGGAAATGGATTATTCGGATATCGCGAGAATTTTGGATTGCTCGGAGAGCGCGCTGAAGTCGCTGCTCTTCCGGGCGTATGAGACGTTGCGAGTACAACTCGCGCCGCTGGTTGCGCAGTAGTAAGCGCGCGGAAAAAGAGATTATTCGTTTCACCGTCGAGGGGCGGGCAATGGCCCGCAGGTCAGAGTCGAGAGAGGGCAATATGAGTTGTGAACGTTTGGAAGGAAAGCTTATTGCATATGTAGATGGGCACGCGAGCGAATCCGATCGCCGCGCGGTGGAAGAACACATTCGAGAATGCGCGGTTTGTAAGGCGCGTGTCAAGGGATTCTCCGGCATCTGGAATGTGCTGGAAGAACTTCCTGTGCATGAGCCTTCATCGGCGTTTGACGTGCGATTGCGAGCGCGACTGGCGGCGGAGCCTGTGCGGCAGAGCATTGGGGATGGTTGATGCCCGCTCCGAGGTTTGCGCTGGCAGTGATGATGCTGGCGGTGTTCTCAGTTTGGATTTCTTCGCGGACGCCTGCGCCAGCGCCGGTGGCGACGGTTCCTTCACAAACCGCAGTGAACACTGAAAACGATTTCGGAATGATTAAGGATTTGAAAGTGCTGGAAAATTACGACGTGCTGGCGAATTTCGATGCACTGTCGCAGCTTCCGGCAGAGCCAACAGGGATCTGGAAGCAACAATTGATTCCTGTGCAGGGATTAAATCGTTGAGATGAAACGACGGAATGCAATTCGGGATGGTGCTGTGCGGGATGATCGCGCTCGCGATGATCTGCATGCACCTGGAGCGCTTGCACAGCGTGGAGGAGCGCGAGTTCCCTCCGCGCCCGGCGCCTGCGCCGCAAGCGAAAGCACCGTCTGCATCGGACGATAACAAATCAACGAAAAGCGATGACGGGAATTCCAATTCTAATTCCGATGCGAGAAGTCCGCAGATTCTTCTGGTGCAGATGGGAAGGGCGGCAACGGGCGAAATTTGATGGGGCTGCCCTCCACCTGGGTGGAGCGTTTGCAGGACATGACTCCCGCGGAGCAGGAAAAATTTTTAGCGAACAATGAGCGATTCAAAAGCATGACGCCGCAGCAGCAGGCACAAATTCGCGCGAGGCTGCAATATTGGAACAATTTATCGCCAGATCAACGCCAGGAATTGCGAGAGCGCGAGCGAGTGTGGGAGCGGATGACTCCTGAGCAGCGGCAGTACGTACACGACACGCTGCTGCCGAAGTGGCAAGCGATGCCGCCAGCAAGCAAGCTGATCATCCGTCGGCATTTGGCGCGGCTTTCAGGATTAAACGAAAACCAGCGGCAAGAGATGCTGAACCGGCGCTCGTTTCTGAAGAATATGACGCCAGAGGAGCAGAGCATGCTGAAGGAATTGAGCCGATTGCGTGTGGGAGATACTCCCGACGCTCCGCCAGCGCCGAATGGGATGTAGGGTTAAGAAGTTGGAGTTTCTCCGACCCTTCACTTTACTTTCTCCTAACTCTTACGAAACAACGCAAAAATCGTTTTTGGAGAATGTGTATCGCGACTGATTGACAGTTGTAGAATCCGCTCCACTAAGCCTTGTGGTTCCGGTGGGAGTAGTAGCCGGATATCCACAGGAAAATCCTAAAAAGAGTGTAGGAATTTTCTTGACATGATTTTCAGGCCGCGTATATTCAGTGGCACAAAGTGGTAAAAAGTGGCAAAGAATGTAGTGAAGTGGCGAGTTGGAGTTCCAAAACGGGCTTCTCAGCGTGAAAAACTGTGCTACGAGGAAATTCACCAGCGAAGGTGGACGAAAAGGGACGAGTCAAAGTCCCTGCGAATTTCCTCGACTCGTTGAAGGAATCGGGCGACCGATTTTTCGTGACGAGTACAAACGGGGAATTTGTTCGCGTGTATCCGATGAAAGTCTGGACAGAGATCGAGGACAAGCTCGCAAAACTTTCCTCGCATCATCAGACGAAGCAAAAGTTTTTGATGCGTTCAAATTATTACGGGCAAATGGTGGAGTTGGACGGGCAGGGAAGATTGCTGATTCCGCCGGTGTTGCGCGAAGCGGCGCAGATGAAGGGCGATGTGGACGTGCTGGGGAACCTGACCTATCTGGACGTCTGGAACCACGCGCGATTCCTGGAGAGTTTGAACAAGAGCCCGATTACGCCGGACGACGAAAAGATTTTGGACGATCTAGGGATTTAGTTTGCAAGCGGGACATACGCCAGTACTCACCGGAGAAATTCTCCGATGGCTGGAGGTGCGCCCGGACGGGATTTACATCGACGCGACGGTTGGAGCAGCTGGACATGCCGCGGAGATTGCGAAGCAACTGACGACGGGAAGATTGATAGGGATCGATCGCGACGAATCGGCACTTGAGATGGCGCGCGAGAGACTGAAAGAGTGGGAAGAGCGAGTGACTTTGGTACACGCCAATTTCGGAAGGCTAGATGAGGTGGCGAAAGAGCTGGAGTTGCCACCGGTGAATGGCGTGATCGCAGATTTGGGAGTTTCAAGCATGCAGTTGGATCGGCCAGAGCGCGGATTTTCGTTTCGCGCGGCAGGTCCCCTGGACATGCGGATGGACAACACCGCCGAAGATACGGCGGACGAAATTGTGAACGGCCTGGAAGAGCGTCAACTGGCCGACGTGCTGTATCACCTCGCTGAAGAGCACGACTCACGCAGAATCGCCAGGTCAATTGTTCGAGCGCGGCCGATCCGCGACACGGAACATCTGGCAACGGTTGTGGCAGGGTCCCGGAAGCATGGGGGAAGGCAGAGACTGCATCCCGCGACAAAAACGTTTCTGGCGCTGCGGATAGCGGTGAATCGAGAGTTGGAGGCACTCGGGCAGTTTCTTCGACGGTTCCCTGCCACATTAATTTCCGGGGGACGTTGCGTGGTGCTGAGTTATCACTCGCTGGAAGATCGCGAAGTGAAGCACACGTTTTTGGAGCAGGCACGCGCAGGAGTCCTGAAAATACTTACCCGCAAGGCGGTGCAGGCTTCCGCCGAAGAAGTGCAAAGCAACCCTCGGGCTCGCAGCGTGAAATTGCGCGCGGCCGAGAAAATTTCAACCAGTTTTTCAATGGACCCCGCAGTCAGCGCCTCCTTCGGAAGATTCTAAGAAGTTTTCCGAAGGAAGCGCGGCGCGGCGTCAACGGCCTGCTTGTGGCGAGCGGGCGCGGAGTGGCCAGATGACTGAGTTTTACACCGTAAAACGGATTGATAACACACGTGTGGTGCGAGCGGCAGCTCCCCGGCGGCTGAAAGAATGCGCGAAGCTGGTGGCGATGGGAGCGGCGCTTGCGCTGGTGGCGTTATTTTATTCGTGGCAACACTTCCAATACATCCAGCTGAGTTATCAGGTGGAAAAGCTGCGGTCTGATCACGCGCATGCGTTTGAGTTGAATCAGGAGCTGAAGCTGGATGTATCGGATTTGCGTTCACCCACGCGAATCGATGGCATCGCGCGCAATCAACTCGGATTGACGGCGACAGTGCCCGGCCAAACTGTAACGGCGCAGAGCCAGAGTGATGGTGCAGTCGTAGCTCAAGTGCGCCGAGTGCAACCGCCTCCCGCCCAATAGGCGACATTTCCATTTTGTAGACGCGCATATTCCAGCGCGAGTTCTTTCAATTTAAGAGCGGGAGTATCCGGCGAAAATGGATTGGGGCCGTCCACGAGTTCGATTGTTGCTGATCGCCGGAATGGGAATGCTGTGGATGGCCGCGACTGTTGCGCGGCTGGGTTATCTGCAGCTGATCGACTACAGCGATTACCTGGGCCGCGCGGAAAAACAACAACAACGCATCGTGAATATCAGCCCGCGGCGCGGGTCCATCTACGATCGCAATCTGCACGAGCTGGCGATGAGCGTGATGGTGGATTCGTGCTTCGCGGTGCCAAGTGAAGTAAAAGATCCGGACATGGCGGCGCGGTTGATCTCGCGAGTGGTGAATGTCTCACCAGAAGAAATCGCGAATCGGATTGCGAGCGAGCCAAATTTTGCGTGGGTAGCGCGGAAAATTACTCCCGAACAGGCGGATCGCATCCGCCGGATGAATCTGAAGGGAATTTATTTTGTAAAGGAGCCGAAGAGCTTTTTCCCGAAGGGAGAGTTGGCTGCGGGGAACCTGGGATGGACAGACGTCGATGAGAAGGGTGAAGGCGGAATTGAGTCCGAATTCGATTCGCAGATACGCGGGCGTGCCGGCCGGATGATGGTGATGACGGACGCGCACCGGCAGTGGTTTGAGGGATCGGAACAATCGGCGCAGGCGGGCGCGAAGGTCGTGCTGACGCTGGACCAGAATATTCAATTCATTATTGAGAAGGCGCTGGAGCAAGCGATCGAGACGACGCACGCGCAAAAAGGAACTGTGATTGTCGAGGACACCGCGACGGGCGAACTGCTGGGCGTTGCGAGCTGGCCGACATTTAATCCGAATTCGTGGAATGACAGCACCGCAGACGATCGGAAAAATTTGGCAGTTGGATCGATGTACGAACCTGGTTCGGTATTCAAATTAATCACGCTTTCGGCGGCGATCGATCAGGGAATCACAAAGCCGGATGAAGTGATCGATTGCCAGATGGGCTCAATCTATGTCGATGGCCGGCTGATCCATGACCACAAACCGTTTGGGATGTTGAGCGTCCATGACATTCTTGCGAAATCGAGCGACGTGGGCGCGATCAAGCTGGGGCTGCGGTTGGGAGGCCCGAAATTTTACGATTACATTCGCGCGTTCGGCATAGGTTCGCAGACGGGCGTTGAATTGCCGGGAGAGCAGCGAGGAATTTTGGCATCGGGTGATTTGTCGTCAAGTTCGATCGCTTCGATTTCGATGGGGCAAGAAGTTGCGGTTACCGCGGTCCAGCTGATTTCAGCGATGAACACGATTGCAAATGGCGGCTTGTGGGTAAGACCGCGCATTATTCGCAGCGTAGGGAATCGACTCCTGCAATACCGGTGAAATTTCAGGAGTCGCGGCGGGTAATCAGCGCGACGACCGCGGCGACGATGCGAGCAATGTTGGAGGGAGTGATACTGCCAGGCGGCACTGGGAAAAAGGCCCGGCTAGATGGATATACCGCGGCTGGGAAAACTGGCACCGCGCAAAAAGCAGATCCGGATACTAAACGGTATTCGACATCGCAGTACATCGCGTCATTCGTCGGGTTCGCTCCGATAAACAATCCTGCGGTTACGATTCTCGTCACGCTCGATTCGCCGGTTGGACCGCACGAAGGCGGCGCGGTATCGGCACCAGTATTCAAGATTGTTGCAGAACAGATACTCGCTTATTTGAACGTGCCGCAGGATGAAGCGCCGTCGCCGCACACGCAGCTTGCTTCCTACGGAGCGAGCAGCGGAGCGGAAGATCCCGAGACAAGCGATTTCGATCCCGTACAAAACTGCGCGACATCTGATGCCGAGCCGGCGATTCCGCGTTCCAGCGCGTCGAGCCGCAAGTGTCCGCGCCGACGGTCGCGCTAAATGAAGGCGACGGAATCACTGTTCCTCAGCTTGAGGGCAAAACGGTCCGCGAGGCGATTGTCGAACTTGCGAAGCTGGGATTAAGTCCCACATTGGTTGGCAGCGGAGTTGCACTGGATGAGTCTCCGGAGGCTGGCTCGATTGTCCGGCGGGGAGCGCGTGTCACTGTGCGGTTTGGGCGCGCGATTCCGGCGGACTCGAAGAAATCCGGCGAAAGCCACAGGGCTAGCCCCTCGCGGCGGAACAGTTCTGAAGGGGCAACCGGAGAACTGCGCGAGTGACTATGCAAGTAGACACTCATGCAGAATCAAAATTAATGGTCCAGGCGGAGCGCCTATACTGAATAAGCGCAGCCATGAATCTGAAGGAATTGCTGGCTGGTACTCCCGCCACCCTTCCCGCCGGGAATGCCCACGTTGAAGTTTCAAATTTGGCGTATGGCAGCCGCCAAGTGTCCGAAGGCGCTGTGTTTTTCGCTATTCACGGGGAAAAGACAGACGGGAATTTGTTTGTGTTTGACGCAACCGAACGCGGTGCGTCTGTAATTATCAGCGAAATGGCGCGGCCGTGGAACGCGTCGTGGAACGAAATTTTCGAGCGTGCGGGACGCGCGCCAAGTGCGCAAACTCTTCCCGATCAAGTTACGTGGATACAGACGAGCGATATCCGCAAGACTCTGGCGGTAGCTTCAGCGAATTTTTATCACCATCCTGCGGCCGCGATGGAACTGGTGGGAATTACAGGAACGAACGGCAAGACGACGACAAGTTTTCTGGTGGATTCGATTCTGCGCGCGGCCGGGCGTACCACGGGATTGTTTGGAACCATCGAGTACCGAACGCCGCGCGCGAAGCATTGCGGCGAGCACCACGACGCCAGAATCTCTGGAATTGCAGCGGTTTCTCGCGGAGGTTCGTGACGCGGGCGGTTCCGCGGCGACGATGGAAGCCAGCTCGCACGCGCTCGCGATGGATCGATTGTGGGGCTTGCATTTTCACGCGGCGATTTTCACGAATCTTACGCGGGATCATCTGGATTATCACAAAACATTTGACGAATATTTCGCCGCAAAACAGCGATTATTTCAGGGGCTTGGTGCAGGCGCGGCTGACGTCGGCGTTGTGAACACTGATGATCCGTACGGCAAGAAACTGGTGGGAGTTGCGTCGCGCACCCTGAGCTATGGCCTGACAAACGGCGCGGAAATTACAACTCGGAATTATGAATTTATCGTTCGGCGGATTGCGTTTTACAGCGCATACTCCTGCGGGCCGAATCGAAATCGAATCGCCCCTCGTTGGCAAGATTAACGTGTACAACATTCTGGCCGCGATCGGCGCGGGCGTCGCGCTGAATATTCCGCGAGAAAAAATTGCGGAAGGAATTGCGGCGCTTCGCAGCGTGCCGGGTCGATTTGAGCGAGTGGATTGCGGACAACCGTTTCTGGTGATTGTGGATTACGCGCATACGGATGACGCGTTGCGGAATTTGCTCGCGACTGCGCGAGATCTCAGTCCCGCAGGTCGCATCATCGCGTTATTTGGATGCGGCGGTGATCGCGATCGCGCAAAGCGTCCAATGATGGGCGAAGCGGCGGGTCGCGCTGCGGATTTCGTCGTGCTTACCAGCGACAATCCGCGCAGCGAAGATCCGCTGCTGATCATAAACGATGCGCTGGTGGGACTGCAGCGAACGCGAACTCCTTACAAAGTGGAAGCCGATCGTGAGCGCGCGATTGGAATTGCGCTTGATGAAGCACGAGCGGGAGACATCGTATTGCTCGCGGGCAAAGGACACGAAACCTACCAGGTGATGAAGGACAAGACATTGGATTTTGACGACCGCGACGTGGCCCGGCGTTTGCTCCACGATCGCGGGTATGACAAGACGGACATAAGGCCTGCGCTATTTGGCGGGCCTGAGGCAGATGGAACCGGAGCTGAATCGAGTGGTCAAGCCTGGCCCTCTCGAGGCGTTATGCAGTGGACGGTTCAACAAGTTGCGCGCGCTCTTGGGGTTACGGCGCCACAGGGCTCGACCCCGTGGCGCTGGCTGGCCGGCGTCTCGATTGATTCTCGTTCCGTGGGTCGCGGAGAGCTGTTCTTCGCGATACACGGGCCGCGTCACGATGGACACGCTTTTGTGGGCGGTGCGCTGGCGGGCGGAGCGGGGGCCGCGGTGGTTGATGCCGGCGCGTATCGGAGAATTTCGCAGCCGAGATTAGGGGAAAACTTTTCGGCGTCCACGACACGCTTGCGGGACTGCAGCAATTGGCGCGGGAAATTCGGCGCGCATGGGGCGGACGCGTTGCCGCCGTGGCAGGCTCGGTGGGCAAGACCACAACAAAAGAGATTTTGGCGGCGCTCGTTAGCTCGAGGTTCCGCGTACTGAAGACCGAAGGAAATCTGAACAACGAATACGGATTACCGCTGACGTTCGCGCGGCTTGAAGACGAAGCATCAGGCCGCAGTGGTTGAGCTGGGGATGTCGCACTCCGGCGAATTGCGCACGCTGACGCGAATCGTTGAGCCACAGATTGGTGTGATCACGCGAGTGGCTGTGGAGCATCTGGAGTTTTTCGCGTCGATCGATGAGATTGCAGCGGCGGAGCGGGAGCTGATTGAAGCTTTGCCAGGACGCAAGGCGGTTTCTGTATTGAACGCGGATGATGAACGTGTTGCGCGGTTTGCGGATTTTGCGCCGGGGCGCGTGATTACATTCGGCGGTCGCGAAATCTGCGAATTTTCGCGCGGAAGAAATTGAAGATCGCGGCGCGGACGGCAGCGCGTTTACTTTTATCTCGCCACAGGGGACAGCGCGGCTGGAGCTTTCGCTTGCGGGGCGTCACAACGTGTCGAATGCGCTTGCCGCGCTGGCTGCTGCGAGTGAATTTGGAATTACGGCGGCCGATGCGGCCAAGTGTTGCCGCGAATGAAGCCTGCCTCGATGCGGGGCGAAATATTGCGATTTCGAAGATGGCTTGACCGTGATCAACGATTGCTACAACTCGAGCCCTTCGGCGATGTCGAGCATGCTCGACTTGCTCGACGCGACGCCCGCAACTGGGCAGCGAATTCTTGCTGCTGGCGAAATGCTCGAGTTGGGGCCCTGATTCCGCGGAATTGCATCGCGAAGTGGGACGCGATGCCGCGCGGCGGCAAGCTGGATATGGATTGTGGGAGTGCAGGGTGAAGCCGCAGAGATGGTGAGCGCCGCGGTACGCGCGGGCTACTCCGAGGCGCAAACACGATTTTCGCGAATTCTATCGCGGCGGCGGAATTTGTGGCGTCGCTCGCTGCAGCTGGCGATCTTGTTCTAGTGAAGGGTTCACGCGGAGTGCGCATGGAGCGAATCGTGGAAGCGATTCGCGAGCGGCACACGCCGTGGTCGCGGGCGCGGCACGGACGGAGAGAACTGATGCTCTACTACCTCTTCGTCGAAGTATTGCGGCCATACTTCCACGCGCTGAATGTTTTTCGCTACATCACTGTTCGTACCGCATACGCGAGCTTTGACGGCGCTCATACTCACGCTGGTGCTAGGTCCATGGGTGATTCGCAAACTACAAGAAATGCAAATCGGCCAGTTCATTCGCGAAGAGGGGCCGAAGAGCCACCAGAAAAAAGCGGGCACGCCGACGATGGGTGGAGTGCTGATTGTGATTGCGACGATCGTGCCGACATGTTTGGGCTGACCTCACGAGCTCATACGTGTTGCTAACGATGGGCGCGATGATGGCGTTCGGCGCGATCGGATTCACAGACGATTATTTAAAGGTTTCGGGCGGCACAACAAAGGGTTCTCGGCGCGCGGAAAGCTGTGGGCTGCAATCCTGGTGAGTCTGGCTGCCGGAGTCGCGCTGATCGCGCTGACGGGCAAGGGCGCATATTCCACGCAACTGGTAGTTCCATTTTTCAAGAGATTTCACCCGGACCTCGTGGTGCACACACTTTGCTGGGCCACGCCTACATTTGGCCGCTGGCGTTTATTCCGCTACTTGCGTTTGTCGCTCTTGTGATTGTGGGTTCATCGAACGCGGTGAATCTTACAGACGGGCTGGATGGCTTAGCGATTGGTTGCACGGTAATTGCCGCGGGAGCATTTACTGTGCTGACGTATTTAATCAGCAACGCGCGATTTTCTACGTACCTCGAAATTCCATACATTCCTCATGCGGCAGAGTTGACAGTTTTTTGCGGTGCGCTTGTCGGCGCGTCGATGGGATTTCTTTGGTACAACGCGCATCCCGCGGATGTTTTCATGGGTGATGTCGGGTCGCTTTCGCTCGGGCGGCACGATCGGCGTACTCGCGGTGATTTTGAAGCAGGAAGTGTTGCTGTTTTTCGTTGGAGGAGTATTCGTCTTAGAGGCGGTGTCTGTAATTTTACAAGTTGCCTCTTTCCGGCTTACCGGCAAGCGAATTTTCCGCATGGCGCCGCTGCATCACCATTTTGAATTGGCAGGGTGGAGCGAATCGAAAGTGATCGTGCGGTTTTGGATTCTGGCGCTGCTCTTCGCGCTGTTTTCGTTGACGACGCTGAAGCTGAGGTAATGGTGAATCACGGAGATTCAACTCGAGGGCAAGCGGGTGCTGGTAGTGGGCCTTGCGCGTACCGGTGTCGCCACCGCTCTGTTTTGCGCGGAACGCGGCGCGCAGGTGACTGCTTCCGAAGGCCGCGCAGAGAGCGAAGTCGCGGAAGCTGCCGCGAAATTGCGCGCAGCCGGATGCACGCTCGAACTTGGCGGCCATCGCGAGGAGACATTTCTCGCGCAGGATTTAATTGTGCCCAGTCCCGGTGTGCCCGGCGGATTCGCCCTAATTGCAGGCCGCGCGCGCGGCGGGCGTTCAAGTGTGGAGCGAAATTGAATTCGCGTGGAGATTCCTGCGCGGCAAATTGATCGCGATGACGGGATCGAACGGCAAGACCACGACGACGGCGCTGATTGGTCACATTCTTGAAAGCGCCGGCGTGCCGACGATCATCGCGGGAAACATTGGCACCCCGTTGATTTCGCGAGTGACGGATTCAAGCGAATCTACCGTTACCGTACTCGAAGTCAGCAGCTTCCAGCTTGAGCTTATCGACAAGTTCCGGCCGGATGTAGCGCTATTGCTGAATTTGACGCCGGATCATCTGGATCGCCACGAATCCGTGGAGGCTTACGCACGCGCGAAGGCTCGCATCTTTGAAAATCAAGTGGAGCAAGACGCCGCGATCATCAATGCGGATGACTCCGTTGCCGCTGGATACGCTCCCGCACGTCCGGAAATTTTTTGGTTCAGCCGCACGAAACGGGTGGCCAGCGGCATTTATTTGCGCGACGACCAAATCGTTCTTCGGCGGAGCGGCGCGGAAACGGTTTTGCTGCGGCGAGGAGACATCGGGCTTGCGTGGTGAACACAACGTGGAAAATGTGATGGCTGCAGCGTGCGCGGCTTTTCTCGTGGGGATTTCTCCACAGGCGATAGTTGCCGGCGTGCGGGGTTTCGCTGGCGTCGAGCATCGTATCGAATTCGTCGCCGAAATCGGCGGCGTAAGTTTTTACAACGATTCGAAAGCGACGAATGTGGATGCAACTCTCAAGGCGCTCGACGCTTTCCCAGGAGGGCTTCACGTAATTCTTGGTGGCAAGGACAAAGGCGGCGACTTCTCGTTGCTTCGCGAACCGCTAAAGAAACGCGCGAGAGAGGTACTCCTCATCGGCGCCGCGGCGGAGAAAATCACTTCTCAAATAATTGGCACACTTCCGCTGGTTCAGGCGGGGACGCTGGAGCAGGCCGTGCGCCGCGCGTTTCAGAATGCGAAGCCGGGAGAAGTGGTACTGCTTGCTCCGGCGTGCGCAAGTTTCGATCAGTTTCACAATTACGAACATCGCGGTCGATTTTTCAAACAGCAGGTCCGCCATCTTGAGGAGGAATTCGCAGCGGGCGAACGTGCCCGCGCGAGCTGATTATGCGCCACAGGTTTGCCACCGATCGCTGGTTGTTTCTTTCCACCATCGCGCTGTGCCTCGTTGGAGCGGTGATGGTTTTAGCGCTTCTGCTGTCACCGCGCGTGAGCAATATCACAGCGCGTACTATTTTTCTGATCCGGCAGGCGTTTGTGGCTCGCATTTGGAATCGCGGCGATGCTCGATTCTAATGAATGTCGACTATCGAAAAATGCGCAGGCCGGCGGTGATTTTCTCGTCGCTGCCGTGGTGCTTCTGATGCTGGTCGCCGTGTTTTTCCTCGACAAATCGCACGCCACGCATCGCTGGATTCGCATCGGTGCTGTGGGGATTTCAGCCTTCTGAAATTGCGAAGCTGGCGGTGATTCTCTATCTCGGCATGGTTTTTATCGGAGCGAATGTCGCAAGGTCCGGAAGTGATGAACGATTGGCGGCGCACGTCTGCTGCCTGCGCTTGCGCCGGTCTGTACTGATCGCAGGCCTGGTGCTTGATGCAACCCGATCTTGGCACAGCCGTCGAGATTTTCTTGATCGCGCTGGTGATGTTATTCGTCTCTGGGGTTTCGCTGAAGTGGGTTCTGGTCCCTGCCGCGGCGGTGCTGCCCGATGATCATTTGCCTGGTTGATCTTCGTCCCGTGGCGATTTCATCGGCTCATGTCGTTCCGACATCCCGAAAGCGGATCCGAGGGACGCGGGATTCCAGCTGCTGCAATCGCTGATCGCGGTCGGCTCGGGTGGATTGAGCGGCGTCGGCTTGATGGAAAGCCGGCAGAAACTTTTCTATCTTCCTGAAGCGCAGACGGATTTTATTTTTGCGGTGCTGTGCGAAGAGCTTGGTTTCATCGGCGGATTGATTGTGCTTGCGCTTTTCGCCGTTTACGCGTGGCGCGGATTCCGCGCGGCTCTCGAGTTCAATCGATCCATTTAGCCGATTGCTGGCGCTCGGGAATTACGGCGATGGTTACGAGCCAGGCGCTCATTAATCTTGGCGTCGTGCTGGGAATGATGCCGACGAAAGGAATTCCGCTGCCGTTTATCAGTTACGGCGGATCGAGTTTGCTGGTGATGTTGTTGGCCACTGGCGTGCTTCTAAATATCAGTCAGCAGGCGGAGTAAAAATGCGAATCGAAAACGCAATTCACGTGCAAGGCAGGATCGCAATATGCAGCGACGAACAAACACATCGCGCATCGCGCACGCGAAACGCCGCACCACCGGGCGGCACGCGCACGGCGCACATGCTTGCGCGGGCACGGCATGCGCCGCGTCGCGAATCCGGACGCCACGCCCTTGAAGCTTCTGGTGGCTGGCGGCGGCACCGGTGGGCACGTGTTTCCGGCGCTCGCCGTGGCGAAGGAATGGCTTTCGCGCGGCGCAAATCGCGAAGCGATTTTTGTGGGCACGGCTCGCGGACTTGAGAATCGTCTCGTACCAGAGGCAGGCATCGCGCTCGAACATATTCGTTCGGCTGGATTAAAGGGTATGGGTGGCATGAAGCTGGTGAAAAATCTCGCGATGTTGCCGGGAGCGTTTTTCGATTCGCTCGCGATCTTGCGGCGGCATGAATTTTCGGCGGCGTTTGGAGTTGGGCGGCTATGCTGCAGGTCCCGTGATCATGACCGCCGCGTTGAAAAAAATTCCGGTGGTGATTTTCGAGCCGAATGCCGAACCTGGTTTTACCAATCGCGTTCTCGCGCGCGTTTCGACGCGCGTCGCTACCGGCTACGATGAACTCGCGCGGCGATTCGGTGCGAAGGCTGTCACAACAGGCACTCCCGTGCGCAGCGAATTTCATCCTGTCCCATTGCGATGGCTCGAAGCCGCCGTACCACATTCTTATTACGGGCGGTAGTCAGGGAGCGCGCGCGTTGAATCGCGCAGTGATTCAGGCGCTTCCTTTGCTGGCTGCGCGCGTAGCAGATTTGGCGATCGTTCATCAGACTGGCCAGCGAGATTTCGATGAAGTGCGCGCGGCATACACGCAGCAAGGATGTCACTGCGGAGGTCGCGCCATTTTTAACAATATGCCCGAACGGTTCGCGTGGTCTGATCTAGTGATATGCCGCGCCGGGCAAATCACCATCGCCGAACTGGCCTCGATCGGACGCCCTGCGATTTTCATTCCGTTTGCCGCCGCTGCGGACGATCATCAATTGCACAACGCGCAGGCACTTGAGCGCGTAGGAGCGGCGCGAATCGTGCAAGAAGGAGAAGCGAGCGGAAGCGATTGGCGGACGAAATTACTTCGCGCGCTCTGCGGCTCCCGAAACATTGCGCCAGCAGGCTGAGTTGTTCGCCGCTTCGCGCATCCGAACGCAACGAAGGAGATTGTTGATTTGATCGAACAGGTACAACTCCATGATGATTTCATTTCATAATTTCAAGCGCATTCATCTCGTCGGCATCGGCGGCATTGGCATGAGTGGCATCGCGGAAGTTCTGCTCACGCTGGGCTATTCCGTGTCGGGATCGGATTCGAAACTTTCTTCGATCACCGATCGGCTGGTCACGCTCGGCGCGAAAATTTATGAAGGGCATTTTGGCGATAACGTTGCTGGCGCGCACGTCGTGGTCACCAGTTCCGCGATTCGCCCGGAAAATCCGGAAATCGTCGAAGCGCATCACCAGAAAATTCCCGTAATTCCTCGCGCGGAAATGCTCGCCGAACTGATGCGCCTGAAATATGGAATCGCTGTCGCAGGCGCCCACGGCAAAACCACAACAACTTCCATGGTCGCATCGGTGCTTGGCTGCCGCTGGGCTTGATCCCACGTTCGTTGTCGGCGGCCGCGTCAATCAGGCGGGGACGACGGCGCGGCTCGGCAAGGGCGCGTACATGGTGGTCGAGGCCGATGAGAGTGATCGTTCTTTCTTATTTCTCGCGCCGGTCGTCGCTGTCGTCACGACAATCGATCGGGAGCACCTCGATCATTACTCTTCGCTCGAAGAGATTCAGGATGTTTTCGCCAGCTTCGTCAATCGCGTTCCGTTTTACGGCGCTGCGATTCTCTGCCTCGACGAGCCAAACGTGCAGGCAATCATTCCGCGAGTCACGCGGCCGGTGATCTCCTACGGCACGTCCAGCCAGGCCGATCTAGTCATCACCGACATAGAGCTGCTCGGACTCGAAAGCCGCTTTCGTCTCACGTTATCGCGGCGAAGATCTCGGAATTTTCACGTTGCCGTCGCCTCCGGGAATTCACAATGTCCGCAATGCCGCGGCCGCCGCGGCGGTTGGACTCTATCTTGACGTCCCGGCCGATCTTATTCGCGATGGGTTGCGCAGTTTCACGGGAGTCGGCCGCCGGTTCGATGTGAAGGGAGTCATCAATGGCGTCACGCTGATTGATGACTATGGCCATCATCCCGCCGAAATTCGTGCCACGCTGGATGCGGCGCGCGTATGCAGATTCAGTCGAGTGCTCGTGCTGTTTCAGCCGCACCGATTCACGCGCACCAAACATTTGTGGGACGATTTTTGCCGCGCTTTCAATCAGGCCGACGTTCTCGTGCTATCCGATATTTATGCCGCTCATGAGCCGCCAATCGACGGCATCACGTCTGAAAATCTCGCTGCCGCAATTCATGACGCGGGCCACAAGAATGTCGTCTATCGCAGCTCGGTCGAGCAAGCGGTGGAGTATCTCGCCGAAGAAGCTCGCCCTGGTGACGCCATCATGACGATCGGTGCCGGCAGCGTGACGCGCGCGGCTGGACAACTTGCGATTTTGTTGGGAGCGAAAGCCGCGGCCGGCATCGAATGTGGAATCTCCGGCGGAGAAAAAGTGAACCTGCATTTAATTTTGTGCGCGCATCCGCGTGTGACACATTAGGTAAAGGAAATTTGAGAATCACAGATCCCAAAATTCTCGCCGCTCTTCCGAAACTGGAAGTCGAGCGAATCGAAAACGCCTCACTCGCCGAACGCACCTCGCTCGGCATCGGTGGCAGCACCGATTTGCTCACAATTCGCCGATACGATTCGTTGCCGGAACTCGTTCGCCTGCTGCGGGATTCGAAAATTCCATTTCGTTTTCTTGGTGGCGGCACCAACCTGCTCGTCCGCGATGGCGAACTTCCCTGGATCGTTCTCCATCTTCCGCGCCGGGAGAACGACATCCGCATCGATGGCAATATAGTTTGGGTGGATGCGTCGGCCGACCTCGGCCGCACCGTCACCACCTGCGCCAAGCATGATCTCGGCGGCATGGAAGGACTGATCGGCGTGCCCGGCTCGCGTTGGCGGCGCGCTGCGAATGAACGCCGGCGCCTATGGCACGCAAATCGGTTCGCACGTTCGCGAAATCAAAATCTACCGCGGCGCAACGGGAGAACTCGCCACTCTTCACGGCGCTGAAATTAACTTCGAATATCGTCACACTTCGTTTGCGCCTGATGATATTATGCTCGCGGTGAAACTGGAGCTGCCCTCCAAACCTTTCCGCGAAATTCTCTGCCGGGATTCGTATCTGTAACGAAAAGCGCCGTTCCAGCCAGCCCATCAATCAGAAAAGTGCGGGATGTATTTTCAAAAATCCGCCTGGAGCTTCGGCGGGCCGCATGATTGACGAGCTTGGTCTAAAGGGTCTGCAGGTGGGCGATGCTCGCGTGAGCGACCGACATGCCAATTTTTTTGTAAACGCAGGCAGCGCCACAGCCGCGGACATGCTCGCGTTGATTAGCACCGTGCGCGAAAGAGTCCGCGAGAATTACGGTGTCACGCTCGAGGAAGAAGTCATCGTTTGGAAGTAGACGCCGAATAGTGGCGAATACTTTCATTGTTGTATTTATGGATCGTCTTTTTCGGGGAGGGAAGACGGCATGACGACTGAAGTCGAAACGCTTCCGCACGAAGTGCCAGCGGAAGAAGAACCCCGGTATCTTCGCCGGCAGAAGCCCGTCGAAATCCGGCGCCGGAAATTTGGCAAGCGCTCCTGGCCAGCATATCGCCGCGTGGTCGCGTTTGGTGCGGTTGTGGTCGCTGGCGGCTTTCTGATTTACACGATCGCGTCATTTTTCCTCTCGTCACCGCACGTTCGCTTGTCACGACTCGGCGCAAATCGAACTTTCCGGAAACAAATACATCGCTCGCGAAGCCGCGCTCGCTCCGTTTGCGCATGATCTGATCGCAGCGTCTTTCGGATTCCTCTCGACACGCGCCAAACACAACTCGAGGAATTGTCGTGGGTCGATCACGCAATTGTTTCGCGCATCTGGCCGAACCGCATTCGTGTCGAGATTGTCGAACGCGTTCCAGTCGCCTATCTCCGCACCGGCGCCGATCTTGTCTCTGATCGATTCTCACGGCGTGATTCTCGATCGCCCGCTCGAATCAAATTTTCAATTTCCGGTCGTCAGCGGAATCTCGGAATCAGTTCCGCGAGCTGAACGCGAACAGCGCATGGCACTTTACTCAGGTCTCGTTCACGAAATGGATCAAGTTCGTCCCGGCGCTTCCGATCACCTCAGTGAAGTGGATTTGTCCGATGCCGATGATGTTCGCGCCACGATGGCAGGACTCAGCCAAATGGACATCTCCGGCGTCGATGATCAGGGCCCTATCGTCGTTCATTTCGGCAATCAGGATTTCGAATCGAAGTTTCGCGTGTTCGTGGAAAATATCGGTCAGTGGAGGGCCGCGGCCGGTCGCGTGGAATCGGTGGATCTGCGATTCTCAAAGCAGGTGGTCGTGAATCCGGAATCGCATCTGTCCGCGGCCAGTCGCGCGCCGCCACTAACGGGACGTGGCGCAATCGTTGGTTCGCTGCATGGAATTTCATAAGTGCGCTTGAAACTCACAGCGATCAGATAGCGCAACCTTCACGTCGGCAGTGATTTTGATAGTCCGGGGCGATTCGTGGTTTTTGAATTTCGTTTTGAGGGGAGTTATCCGTTTGGCGAAGCACGAAAAATATCTCGTAGGGCTCGACATCGGCAGCACGAAAACCTGTGCGCATCATCGCCGAACTGACAGAAGACGCTCCAAAATTTCTTGGACTGGGCGCGGCCGAATCAAAAGGCCTGCGCAAAGGCGTCATCGTCAATCTTGACGCTACGGTAAGTTCGCATTCGCCGCGCCGTCGAGGAAGCCGAAAGTGCCGCCGGCGTTCCCGTCGAATCCGCGATTCTCGGCGTTGCCGGCAGCCACATCAAGGGCGTCAACAGCCGCGGCGGAATCACCCTCGGGCAGCGCCAACGCGACGTTCAGCGCGATGATGTTCGCCGCGCCGTTGAAGCCGCTCGCGCCATTACTCTTCCCGAAGACCGCGAAATCCTCCACGTCCTTCCGCAGGATTTTCTGCTCGATTCGCAGAACACTCCGCGATCCCATCGGCATGGTTGGGCAGCGTCTCGAAGTCAACGTTCACATCGTTACGTCCGCGATTTCCGCCACGCAAAATCTGGTCACTGCCGCGAATCGCGCCGGCGTCGTCGTCAGCGATACAGTTCTGGAGCCGCTCGCTGCCGCGGAATCCTCGCTCACTCAAGATGAGCGCGAACTCGGCTGCTGCCTGCTCGATATCGGCGGCGGCAGCACGGACTTGATCCTTTTCGTCGGCGGCATGGTTCGCCACGCGGGTTCTGTTCCCATCGGCGGCGATCATTTCACCAACGATCTCGCGGTCGGTCTGCGCACGCCGATTCCTGAAGCCGAGCGCATCAAGCGCGAATACGCCTGTGCTTTGCGCGATGCATGTCGGCGAAGATCGCAGCATCGAAATCGCCAGCGTCGGCGATCGTCCGCCGCGCACCGTTTTCACACGAATGCTCAATGACATCATCGAGCCGCGCGCGCACGAATTGCTCTCCATGGTTCGCGATGAAGTCAAGCGCGCGGGCCTCGACAAATTAATTCCCGGCGGGAATAATTCTCGCAGGTGGCGCATCTCGCCTGCGCGGTTTGTCCGAACTGGCAGACAAAATGTTTTCGCTGCCGGTCGCGTCTCGCGACGCCGCACGGCTTGCCCGGCTTGCCCGAAAAATTTTCTCAGCCGGAATATGCCGCCAGCGTCGGCTTGTTGATTTATGGTGCGAAGGCGCGCCGTCAGGCGGCGCAGAAGCCCTCGACATTGGTGGCCAAATTGAAGGCCATGTTCGCGGGCCAGTAGAAGTTTTTTGAATTTGTACGGGCGCGGCTTGCTGCGCCCGCAGGTGAAGCACGAAATTTGTTGGGCGTCCCCGAAGCCGCGCCCGTATTTAGATCGAGGGGGAAAACATGAGTCCGAAAGATTCTGGTATCCGGCTGACCTTCAGCGAAGACTTGCTGCAAGGCGCCAAGATCAAAGTAGTCGGCGTTGGCGGCGGCGGTTGCAACGCGGTCAATCGCATGATTCGCGCCAAAGTTGAAGGCGTCGAATTCATCGCCGCCAACACCGATCTGCAGGCGCTCAAGATGTCGCAGGCGCCCACAAAACTTCAGCTCGGCAACAAGCTCACCAAGGGGCTGGGCGCTGGCGCCAATCCTGAGGTTGGCCGCAAAGCCGCGCTCGAAGATTCCGACCACATCATCGAAGCCCTCGAAGGCTCCGACATGATTTTCATCACTTCCGGTCTCGGCGGAGGAACCGGCAGCGGCGCGGCGCCCGTCGTAGCTTCGCTCGCCACCGAACTTGGCGCTCTCACCGTCGCCGTCGTAACCAAGCCATTTTCTTTCGAAGGCAAGCGCCGCATGATGCAAGCCGAGCATGCGCTCTCCGAGTTGGTCAGTTGCGTTGACACCGTCATCGTGATTCCGAACGAGAGGCTGCTCGAAACCGTTGAGCGCGGCACGAGTTTCTTTGAGGCGTTCCGCATCGCCGACGACATTCTTCGCCAAGCGGTGCAGGGGATCAGCGACATCATCACCGTGCCCGGCATCATCAATCGTGACTTCGCCGACGTCCGCGCAATCATGCAGGGCCAGGGTTACGCAGTAATGGGCACGGCCGTCGCCAGTGGCGCTAACCGCGCCGTCGAAGCCGCAAATCGCGCGATCAATAGCCCGCTTCTCGAAGATAATTCGATTCAGGGCGCGCAGGGAATTCTCATCAACGTTTGCGGTTCCTCCAGCCTAAATCTCCACGAGATTCACGAAGCGTCTTCTATCATTCAGCATGCCGCGCACGAAAATGCCAACATCATTTTCGGCGCAGTGCTCGATGAAAATATGAAAGAGTCCGTGAAGATCACCGTGATCGCCGCGGGCTTCCGCGAAATTGCGCGCAAGCAGCAGCCGCAGCGCCAGTCTTATCTTCCGAAAACGTGGAAGGGAGCGCGCGAGCAGCAACCGGAACAGGATCGTCTGGCTGAGCCGCCGCCAGTCACGCGGCCCGTGCAGCCGGCTCCCGAAATCGTGCAGGAAGTGCAGGCGGACGATCTCGAAGTGCCAACATTTCTGCGGCGCCAGGCTCAGAAAGCCTGACTGGCGGAACTAGTCTGAAACTAATGCATCCTTCGGCGAACCGAACAGGTTCGCCGCGGAGTCTAGAATCCAGTCAGTTTGGAAACCCGGCAAAACGCGCCGCACCCCGCACTAGAATTTTCTCGTGAATAAAGAATTCCGTATCGGCCACCCGCTCGCCGCGCAGCTTCTAGCCCATGCTCGTTCGCAGCCCAACGTCGAATGCTGCGGCCTGGTTGCTGGGCGTCTTGGCGCGCCGGAAGAAATTTTCCCTGCGCAAAATTCGCTGAATAGCGCCACGGCCTACGAGATCGCTCCGCAGGAACTCTTCTCTCTTTTCCGAATGATGCGAGAGCGTGGTCTAGATCTCGCCGGAATTTACCACTCTCATCCAACCGGAGATAATTCGCCCTCGAAGGCGGACATCGGTCTCGCCTACTACCCGGACATCCCGTACATAATTATCTCTCCGCGTCACGATGCGCCGCGCGCCATCCGCGCATTCCAAATTGCAGAAGGTCTAGTAAATGAACTTGAGATCGTCGTAGTTTGAAGTTCTGAAAGTGTTCGCCACCGCCAGGTGCGCGGCCATGAATGGTGCGGTTACTCGTCGGCGCCGACTCGCGCAGCGCGTGCCGATTCAGTTTTTGTGGCCGCAGACGCCACAACACTAGCCCCTTTCGTCTCGCTCCGTTCCGCCGCAGAATTTGTAACACTGCTGTGTGGCGCGGCGGATTTTTTCGCGTCGCGGCCACTCGCAAATGCATGTTCGTATACTTGGAGCACTTGTTTGGCGGCACGTTCCCACGAATATTTGCGCACCTGCGCGCGTCCGGCCGCGATCAATCGTTCGCGCAAATCGTCGTCAGTCACGATCTGCCGAATTCCTCTCGCCAGTTCGAATACATTTTCTGAATTCACCAGCAGCGCTGCGTCACCCAATACTTCCGGCAGCGCTGAAGTGTCGGACGCCAGTACCGGCGCGCCATGCGCCATCGCCTCGAGCGGCGGCAATCCGAATCCTTCGTACAAAGAAGGAAACAGAAATGCTCGCGCGCTCGCATAAAAAACTCGAAGAGTAGCCAGTGGCACAAATCCCAGAAATCGCACATCCTCTCGCAAGCGCGTCCTCACCACCGCTCGCCGCAGATCCGGATGGGGTGCTAGCGAATCGCCAATCACAATTAATTTCAAATGAGCGAATTTCGGATCGTCGCGCAACTCATTTTTCACCACCGCGAACGCTTCGATCAATCGCGCCAGATTTTTCTGCGGCCGAATGTTTCCAACATACAGAACAAAAGGTCCATCCACCGCATAACGCGCCAGAATTTGATCCGCGTCCGCCGCGATCGGCTCGCTAATGAAATCGCTCCTCCACGGCGTTGTACACCACTTCTACTTTTCCCGCCGGAACTTCAAATCCACGTTCAAGTTCGCGCTTCGCGTTTTCTGATACTGCCAGAATCCGGTCGGCGCGTTCCAGCGCGCGTCGCGCAAACCACAGCCGCGCCGTTTGTACCACGCGCGAGATGAGCCCACCTCCGGCGCCGCAATTTCCGTGAGGTCATGCACGGTAATCACCAGCCGGCACGGCACAAATGCCGGAGCATAGAACCACGGCATGTGCAGCAAATCCACGCGATGATTTTCGAGAAGCAGCGGCAGCCGAAGTGCGTGCGAAAAGTTCCCGGCTCTGCTTCAAAGGGAAGGGAACTAAAATTTTCGGGAAGCGGCCGATTTCTTCGAAATGTTTCGGTGCGCCGATCAGCAGATATTGATTTTCCGAATCCGCCGCGCAAGTTGCTGAAGAATATTTCGCAGATACGTGCCGATGCCAAAATCGCCCGCGCGTCGAATGTCCAGCGCGATTCGCATCGTATGCCCTGAAGGGGACCGCCTTTGAGCGCCATCGCGCTCCGCAAAAAATTACTGCGGCCCGTTTCCATCTCTCCGCGTACAGCGGAAATTGCTGCGGTGAATTCTTCCACTTCTTTTTTCACTCGACGCTTCATTCGCGATCGCCCATGTGCGTAAGCACATCCACCACCCAGCCCGCGATGCGATCCATCTCCGCTTCGTTCATTCCGCGAGTGGTAATCGCTGGAGTTCCCATACGAATTCCGCCGGCTGTCATCGGCGGAGTGGGATCAAATGGAATTGCATTTTTATTCACTGTAATTGCCGGCGCGATCCAGCGCCGGTTGCGCTTCTTTTCCTGTAATTCCGCGCGAAAAAATATCCACCATGAACAAATGATTGTCCGTTCCGCCGCTCACGATTCGAAAACCGCGATTCGCCATCCCACCGCGAGCGCACGCGCATTCGTCACCACTTGCTGCTTGATATTCGCGGAACCCCGGCTCCATCGCTTCCTGCAAGCACACTGCTTTCGCTGCGATCGTGTGCATCAGCGGGCCGCCCTGAATTCCCGGGAACGTCAGCTTGTCCAATTCTTTCGCATATTTTTCTTTGCACAGCACCAACCCGCCGCGCGGTCCGCGCAAAGTTTTGTGCGTCGTCGTCGAAACAAAATCCGCATGCGGCACCGGACTCGGATGCACTCCCGCCGCCACGAGTCCCGCGATGTGCGCCATATCCACAAATAGGATTGCGCCAACCGATTTACGCCACTTCGCCGAATCGCGCGAAATCAATCACTCGCGAATACGCGCTCGCGCCCGCCACAATCATTTTCGGTTTGTGTTCTTCCGCCAGCCGCGCGACTTCGTCATAATCAATTGTTTCTGTTTCGCGCGTCACGCCGTACGCCACAAATTTGTACATGCGTCCAGAAAAATTCAGCGGATGCCCGTGCGTCAGGTGGCCGCCGTGCGCCAGATTCATTCCCAGCACTACGTCGCCCGGCTGCAGCACAGACATATATACAGATGTATTCGCCTGCGAGCCCGAATGCGCCTGTACGTTCGCGTGTTCCGCTCCAAAAAGTTGTTTCGCGCGATCGATCGCCAATTGCTCGGCGCGATCCACATATTCGCAACCGCCGTAGTACCGCTTTCCCGGATAGCCCTCAGCGTATTTATTCGTCAGCGCTGAGCCCATCGCCTCGAGCACTGCCTCCGATACAAAATTTTCTGAAGGGATCAGCTCAATGCTTTTCGCCTGCCGCTCGGATTCCAGCCGGATAATTTCTGCAATCTCGGGATCCACTTCCCGCAGCTTGCGATTCATTCTTTGCGGTTAGGCTGCCTTGCAAACTCGTTTTATTCGCGGCCACATCGTCTCCCATTGGAAAACTTCTCGCCTGTCACTTAATTATTGTCCGAGCGCAGCTTTCTTTGACGCGCCGTCGCCGCGCTATCCGCACGCATGCACTTTGTCCATCGCGTTGATTTTATCCATCCGACGCTGATGCCGCCCGCCAAGAAATTTCGCATCCAGAAATTCGCGCACGGCCGCGATTCCCGCATCTTGCTCCATCACTCGCGCTCCCAATGTCAGCACATTTGCATCGTTATGCTCCCGCGCCATCCTCGCCGTGAACAAATCGTGTGACTTGCGCCGCGCGAATTCCATCCACTTTATTTGCGGCGATCGTCATTCCAATCGCTGTGCCGCAAACCAGCACTCCCACTTTATCGCTTCCCGCCACGCGCTCGCCTACTTTGCGCGCGTAGTCCGGATAGTCCACGGACTCATCCGTCCACGTCCCCACATCTTCCACGGGAAATTTCTGTCTCGATCAAATAATTCTTGATCGCTTCCTTCAGTATATATCCCGCGTGGTCGGCGCCCAGCACGATCGTCGGTGCCGTGGGCATTTCGGATCGGTCATCGTCTCGGCCTCCGCAATTCATCTACGCGCATCAAAATGTTCGCGCAAATCATTCGCGATTCTATTCCGCACGGTCGCCCTCGCGCAACGCCCGATCCCTGGCGCCCCAGCTTACGAATTCGGTGCGCGGTCGCGATCATCTTCGCTAATGGAACTTTGCCTACAATCCTTCGCGTATCTTCAAGCGATGAAACTCAAACACATCCTTCGACGCCTTCTCAAAACCCCAACTTTCACTGCGATTACTGTCCTCACGCTTGCCATCGGCATCGGAGCCAACAGCGCGATCTTCGCCGTCGTCGAAGGCGTCTTGCTCAAGCCGCTGCCATACTCTCACTCCGAGCAACTCGTCGATGTCGATCATTCTGCTCCGGGAGTGAATCTCCCAAGCGCAGGCACCGCGCCTTTCCTAGATTTCACTTATCGCGAGCAGTCGAACACTTTTCAAGGTGTTGGAATGTGGCAGCCCGATTCGGACACCCTCACCGGACTCGCTGAACCCGAAGAGATTCGGACGATGGACGTCACTCAAGGCTGTCTTGCCGATCCTCGGCGTTCAACCTGTGCTCGGCCGCCTTTTTTCGCAGGATGACGACCTTCCGAACCATCCCGAGACACAGTCATCACTTACGCCATTTGGCGCACGAAATTCGGCGGCGACCATGGCGGTATGGCCGGCGAATCCTGTTCAACGGCCGAGCCCGCGAGATAATCGGCGTGTTTGCCCGAGAGATTCCGATTTCTCGATCGCAAACTCGATGTTTTTGCCGATCCGACTCGAACGCGGCAAAACTTTTCTCGGAAATTTCAGTTTCCACGGCATCGCCCGCTTGAAGCCCGGGAGTTACTCTTGCGGAAGCCAGCGCCGAAGTTGCGCGAATGTTGCCGTCGCGATCCAAAGGTTTCCGCCGTTCCCCGGCTACAGCGAAAAAATGTTTGAAGACGCGCATCTCGCTCCGCGCTTTCCAGCCGCTCAAGCAAACGTTCTCGGCGACATCGGAAACGTCCTCTGGGTTCTCATGGGCACCGTGGGCATGGTCTTGCTGATCGCCTGCGCCAATGTGGCCAACCTCATGCTCGTCCGCGCTCAAGGCCGCGAACACGAACTCGCGATTCGCGCCGCGCTCGGCGCAGGCTGGCGGCAGATCGCGCGCGAACTTCTGCTCGAAAGCTCACGCTTGGAATCCTCGGCGGAGTCATCGGGTTGCGGAATCGCTCTTGGCGCGCTTCGTCTGTTGATGGCCCTCGGCCCTTCGAATCTTCCTCGCCTCGATGAAGTTTCGCTCGACGCATACGGTTTGCTTTTCACTTTCGCCATTTCGATCGTCGCCGGTGTTTTCTTCGGACTGATTCCGGCAATCAAGTATGCTGGCCCTCGCATCGGTATCGCGCTTCGCGCTGGCGGCCGCAGCATGAGCCAGAGCAGGGAGCGCCACCGCGCGAGAAATATTCTCGTCGTCGTTCAGATCGCGCTCGCACTTGTATTGCTCATCAGTTCCGGGCTGATGATTCGCACATTTCAGTCGCTCAAACACGTTAATCCCGGATTCACTCATCCCGATGAATTGCAGACCTTCGCATCTACCATTCCCACTGCGGCCGTGAAAGATCCCGTCGCTGTGTCCGCATGGAGCAGAACTTGATGGACAAGATGGCCGCGATTCCCGGCGTCTCTTCTGTCGGCCTTACGTCTGCGATTCCCATGACGGGTGAAATTCCTGGAACGATCCGCTTTTCGCGCAAGACCATGTTTACACCGAAGGCCAAATTCCTCCCCTTCGCCGTTTCAAATTGTTTCGCCAGGGCTTTTGAAACCATCGGGAATACCCTGATCGTCGGCAGGGATTTCACGTGGACGGATGTCTACGAAAAGCGGCCCGTGACAATGGTCTCCGAAAATTTTGCGCGAGAATACTGGCACGATCCGCAATCCGCAATCGGAAAACGCATCCGAGAAAACACCAACGGCCACCTGGCGCGAAATGATCGGCGTCGTCGGCGACCAGCGCGACGATGGCATCAACATCAAGCCGCCTTCATCCGCATATTTCCCGCTTCTCATCGAAAAATTCGAGGGCGACGACATTACCTATCGCCGCACTCTCGGGTACGTGATTCGCAGCAACCGCACCGGCTCCAGCGGTTTCGTGGCCGACATCGGCAAAGCCGTTTGGTCCATCAACCCAATCTTCCTCTCGCCAGCCGTTCGCACCATGAGCGAAATTTACGATAAATCTCTGGGCCGCACATCCTTCGCGCTGGTGATGCTCGGCATCGCCGGCGCGATGGCGCTGCTCCTCGGTGTCGCCGGAATTTACGGCGTGATTTCCTACTCCGTTTCTCAACGCACCCGCGAAATCGGAATTCGTAGAGCTCTTGGCGCGCAAAATAATGAAGTCACCGGAATGTTCGTGCGCCAGGGCGCGATGCTTGCCGCGGTAGGAATAGCGTTCGGCGTCGTCGCCGCGGCAATGCTCATGCGCCTGATGTCCTCGCTCCTTTTCGGCGTGAAGCCGTTCGATCCCGTCACATACATCGGCGTCTCGTTGGTGCTTGTAGCCGCGGCCGCTCTGGCGAGTTACGCGCCAGCCTTTCGCGCTACAAACATCAATCCGGTCGACGCTCTCCGCGCCGAATAGTTATCTGGTGTCGCTGCCGCTACGGTTTCGACGCCGCGTTCAGTTGGTCCATCAATCCCGCTAGATCCTCAATCGCCACGATCTGCCAGTGATCTCCATCCTTCTGCAGCCTTAGTTTTACAACCACCGGTTGGCTGCTCATCGAAGTTCCCATATTTATGCTCAAATCCGCCGTCGAGTCGTTCACCGACTTCGATACGACTCCTTGATACGTCAATTGTGATGCGGCCACCGTCCTCAACATTGACGAAACAAAATTCGCCGCCATCGCATTCGCCGAATTGTTGTTTGATTGCGATTGGTCCGGCCAAGTTCCACTTATCACCCACTGGTCCACAGATTGCGCAAACGCCGGTAAGTAATTCGTCTTCACATACTCTGTGAGCAGCCCGGCTCCCGCAGTGACCAAGCCGCCAGCCTTGTTTTGCGCCAGCCAGTTATTCACCATTTGGTCAGTGCCATCGCTTAACACCGCGTTCACGTTCACATATTTGTCGAACGTGATTTGATCGTGTTGTAAGTAGGCAGTGCGCGCGCCATCTACAGCCTCTTCTGGTTTCGGGCCTGAGTTCTCCATCACAGCCGCGAACGCGACGATTCCAATCACGAGGGCGAGAATCAATACGATCCATGCTCCCGCATGACTCTTTCGCGCCTGTGGCGGCGCAGGCTGCGCGGGAACGGGCGGGGCAGCGACGGGCGGGACAGCTTGCGCCGCGATCGGCTGTGCCGCGGTAGAGCCAATCGAGCCAAGCGTCGATCCACACGACTTGCAAAATCCGTCCGTCGCTCCAACGGCTTTGCCGCAGGACGAGCAAAACCCTCCCGCTATCGGCACGGGAGCAGCTGGCGGAACAATAGGCGCTGGCGGAGGCGCAGGTGGCGCTGCTACTGGAGGTGCGACTGGCACCGATTGAGCCGCTATCGGCGGTGGCGCACCGATCGACGCTCCGCAAGACGAACAGAAATTTGAGCCAGACCGCGCTTCCGTTCCGCACTTTCCGCAAAATGGCATGTGATCCTCCGCGAGTACGCACGAAATACCATGAGGGGACTGGCCCGTCAACAACGTCGCGCGAGCAATTGTGATACGCTCCGCGAGAAATGCAACTGACTCTCGCGAGCCACAAATCCGGAAACGTCGCGATTATCGCGTGCCAGGGACGCATCATCACTGGCGAGGAGACGCGCGCGCTGCATCTGGAAGTCGATCGACTCACGCTCGGCTCCATAAATGTGATTCTCGATCTCGCGGGAGTGGAGTTCATCGATAGCGGCGGCCTCGGCGCGCTGGTTCGCTTGCGCGGCGTGTTGCGCGCGAATCATGGCGACTTGAAATTGTGCAACACATCTTCATTCGTGCATAAAGTTTTGGAAGCGACGCATTTGCTTCAACTTTTTCCCGTGTTCGCGTCGGAGACGGATGCGATCCGCGCATTTTCGGTGCATGCCCATTCTGCCGACGAGAAATCTTCGGCGCCAAAACTGAAAATTCTCTGCGTCGATACCTCCGCCGATTTATTGGCATATCTCAATGCGTTGATCGGACGCCTCGGCTACGAAAGTTTCACCGCGAAGCAACTGAACGACGCGGTGCTGATGCTGAAAGTAAGAAAACCAGATCTGGTGATCTGCGGACCCGGTTTGCGCGCAAACGAATTTGCGGTAGAAAAACTTCGCAGCACTGATCCATCGATTCACTTGCTTCTCCTCGATCCCGATTTCTCCCTTGCCGAGGCTACGCACACCGGCGCCGAATTGACGGAGCGCATTCGCGCGCTGCTGCTACCTCCAAGATAGCCACGACGCGACCGGCGCGAGGCTGCGCTCCGTAACTCGCGCAGACTTAGTTCTTGCCGCAAATGTCTGATTAAGAAAGACTTGTGGTTTTGGCGTGTCTGAATTGCTCGAAATTCTTCGCATCGCGGTTTTGGCTAAAATACTGAAAACAAAGATGTTGCTGAATCGCCCGGTACCCAAGAGTGTGTAAGCGATTCTTTCTAAAGGAGTTAGCAAGATTCTAAAGGTGCGGCGAGCTCTACCCTCGAACGGGATTGGTGGAGCGACTCTGCAGAAAGACGGTGACATAATTTTCTCGCGCGGACCGCACGAAGTATGTGGAAGGCAAATCGTGCGAGCCGGGAAGGGCGCCAGAAAAGATAGCACGTATATAATTAAAATGCAATATAAGATATAAAGAATATTCGTGAGCCGGGTCGCGTTGGAAGATGCTGCGCTGGCGCAGCCCGGGGTTGGTTGACACCTCGAAACCTGTTCGCTACGCTCGCTACACCGAAAACATTGGAGACATTTTTCTTAAATGGCTGAACAGAAGCTGCCCACACGCGCCGAAGATTACAACGAATGGTACAACCAGTTGGTGCTGCGCGCGGAGCTGGCCGACTACGCGCCGGTGCGCGGCTGCATGATCGTGCGTCCCTACGGCTGGGCGCTGTGGGAAAATATCACCGCTGCTCTCGACCGCCGATTCAAAGCTACCGGGCACATGAACGCCGCGTTTCCGCTGCTGATTCCAAAAAGTTTTATCGAGAAAGAAAAATCGCACGTCGAAGGATTTTCTCCCGAACTTGCGGTAGTGACGATCGGCGGCGGCGAAAAACTGGAAGAGCCGCTGGTGATTCGTCCCACTTCAGAAACGATTATCGGCTACGCGTATGCGAAATGGATTCAGTCGTATCGCGATTTGCCGGTGCTGATCAATCAGTGGAACAGCGTGGTGCGCTGGGAATTGCGCACAAAACTTTTTCTGCGCACGCTGGAATTTTTCTGGCAGGAAGGCCACACCGCGCACGCCACATTCGACGAAGCCGAATTCGAAACGCGGCAGATGCTGGATATTTACGCGGATTTCGCGATTACAGACGCGGCGATTCCGGTGATTCCGGGCCGCAAATCCGCATCCGAAAGATTCGCCGGCGCGGATCAAACTTATTCCATCGAAGCGATGATGGGCGATGGAAAGGCGTTGCAGTCGGGGACTTCGCACAATCTGGGCCAAAATTTCGCGAAGGCGTTTGAGATTCGCTATCTCGATAAAGGCGGCACGCTTCAATATTGCTGGACAACTTCGTGGGGCCTTTCCACGCGCATGGTTGGCGCGATCATCATGGTTCACGGCGACGATCAAGGGCCTCGTGCTGCCTCCCAGACTCGCGCCGTATCAAGTGGTGATCGTTCCGATTTCAAAGACCGACGAAGAGCGCGGCCTGGTGATCGAAGCTGCGCGCAAATTGAAAGCCGATTTGGTTGCGGCGGGATTTCGCGTCATCACCGATGAGCGCGAAGGCGCCAGCCCCGGTTTCAAATTTAATGATTGGGAAATGCGCGGCGTGCCTTTGCGAATCGAGCTCGGCCCAAAAGATCTTGCGAATCAAAGCGTGATGCTCGCGCGCCGCGACAAGCCCGGGCGGGAAGGGAAGTCGCCTGCGGCGATGAGTGGCGTCGTCGCATCCGTCGGCAAAATGCTCGACGAAATTCAAGCCGCGCTGCATCAGAAGGCTCTGGAGTTTCGCGATGCCAACACGCGCGACACGAAACTCGTACGATGAACTGAAGCAAGCCGTGGAAAAAGGATTCGCGCGCGCGTTCTGGTGCGGCAGCGCCGAATGCGAAGCGAAAATCAAAGAAGACACAAAGGCGACGATGCGCTGCATCCCGCTCGATCAGGAACCCGCCGATGCGCCTGCGTTTACTGCGGCAAACCGGCTAAAGAGCGCGGAATTTTCGCGCGAGCATATTGACCGCCGCGCGGCTCTTAGAAGGTCGCAAACTGTACTTCGGTACAGGTAACCCCCAGGAATGCCTGTTCGCGCGATTCATAGACGGTGCGGGTTTGGGACAGTATGCTGGTTAAACCAATGTCCCTGCATGCTTGTCAGCAAAAAGCGAATGTGCGCGTCCGCAACGGCCAGAGCGGCAAAGTTAAAGCCACGTTCATTCTATTTCTAATCGTGTTTACGATCAGCATCTACGTGGGCTGGAAAATGATTCCGCCCTACATTGCTGAATACGAACTGGAAGACTGGATGCGCACGCAAACGCCGTATTTCCTGGTGAACCACATGCCAGACGAGACGCTGCGGGCGACAATCACCAAGGAATTGCTGACGCGGAATATTCCCGCCGAAAAAGACAACGTGAAGATCGTGGCGAATAACTCGCGCTCGCTTCAATTCGAAGTGGATTACACCGTTCCCGTCGATCTCGGCTTGTACCAGACGCAGCTTCACTTTCTCGCCGAGCGCGGATAGCCAGTCGCTGGTGCAGTAGATTTATCCAAACTGCGCGTCTACCGCGCCCGTGTCAGCCTTTCGAACGTGAATTCCCTACAGGTCTACGAGTTAGACCTTCGCATCGCCCCGCTCACCGATTCGGCCCAACCGTTCTCCATCGGCTACAATCTAACTGCAAGGGTCACCGCTGGAGGCGGCTTGCGTATTCGTCTGGGCAGGGGGTTTTGGTCTTCAAAACTTGGGCTTGTTTTGTTGGGGACGATGCTTTGCTTCGTTCTCACAGGCCTCGGAATTTTCACGTACTACTATATTTCTTACGGCCGGATGATCGATGCAGCGGCTTTCCGGCAGCGTCTTCCAAAACACTTCAGGAATTTACACCGATGCGGGGCTTGCTGTTTGTGGGCCAGGCGATCGCGCCCCGCTGATTTAATCGGCGTACCTCGATCGCAGCGGCTATACCAAAAATGGCGAAGAGGGCATCGGGCGCTACATCGCTCGCGGCTCCACGGTGGAAATTTATCCTGAACAGGGATCGTACTTTCACGCCACCAATTTGCTGAAGGTGGAATTCAGGGGCCGCCAAATTATCGGCATTCATCGCATGACCGAAGGCGATGACGTGCAGAGCGCCGAAATCGAGCCCGAGCTGCTGACAAATCTCTTCAGCGATTCCCGCGAAAAGCGCCGTCCCGTCCATTTCGAAGATCTGCCAAAGGTGATGGTCAATGCCGTTCTCGCCGCCGAAGACAAGCGTTTCTTCGAGCACGGCGGCTTCGACATTTTCCGCATCTTCGGTGCTGCATGGGCAGACTTGCGTCATGGCGGCGTTTCGCAGGGCGCGAGCACTCTCGATATGCAGGTGGCTCGCAGCTTTTTCTTCACCAATGAACGCACGTGGAGACGCAAAGTCGCCGAAACGATGATGGCTCTCGAACTGAATCATCGGTTCACGAAAAATCAAATCTTTGAGCTGTACGCCAACGAAATTTACATCGGCAATCGCGGCAGCTTCGCGATCCACGGATTCGGCGAAGCCGCGGAAGCGTATTTCGGCAAGGATGTTCGCGACCTCAAGCTGGAAGAAGCCGCGTTTCTCGCCGCCATCATCCGCCGCCCAAATCATTATTCTTCCGCCGATCTGCATCCCGATCGCGCCATCGAAGCCCGCGACCGCGTGCTGGGGCAGATGGTGGAAGACAAATTCATCAGCGCAGACGACGAAGCTGACGCCAAGAAACGTCCGCTCCACGTGATTCACACCGCGGAAGATGGCAGCAGCGCGCCCTATTTTGTCGACATGGTGAAAGACGATCTGCTCGATCATTTCACCGAGCAGGAGCTTCTTTCCCAGCGGCTGCGCGCATACACCACGCTCGATCCGGCTCTGCAGCGTGCCGCCACAACGGCGGTGGAGATCGGCATGAAAAATGTCGATGAACTCCTCGCTCCGAAAATCGCGCGCTGGAAAAAAGAAGCAGCGAAAAAACATTCCAATGAACAATTTCCCGCGGCGCAAGTTGCGATGGTTGTGCTCGATCCGAAAACGGGCGAAATAAAAGCGCTTGTCGGCGGCCGCGATTACGGCCAGAGCCAGTTGAACCGCGCATTGTCGCGGCGTCAGCCAGGTTCGGCGTTCAAACCATTCGTATATGCCGCGGCGTTCGATGATGCTGTCACCGGCAACGGTCCGATCGTCACCACGGTTACTACCGTGGAAGACGAGCCGACTTCGTTCGAATTCGATGGACAGCAATACACTCCCGACAATTACGGCGAAGATTTCCGCGGCACCGTCACGCTGCGCGATGCGTTGACTCACTCGCTCAACGTCGCAACCGTGAAGGTCGCGGAGCTTGTCGGCTACGCCCACGTGGTAGAAGTCGCGCGCCGCATGGGTTTGGCATCGTCTATTCAAGCCACGCCTGCGGTTGCGTTGGGCGCGTATGAAATGACGCCGCTCGAGGTTGCCGCCGGTTACACCGCATTTGCCGAAGGCGGCGTGCGCGCCGAGCCTTACTACTTGAAGGAAGTCGTCAGCCTCGATGGCACCGTGCAGGATCAAAACAAGCCGCGCACTCATCAAGTGCTCGATCCGCGTACGGCGTTTCTGGTCACAAATGTGATGGAAGACGTGATCAATCGCGGTACCGCATATCCCGTCCGCGCCCGAGGCTTTAATAATCCCGCCGCTGGCAAGACGGGAACCTCGCGAGACGCTTGGTTCGCCGGCTTCACTTCAAATTTGTTGTGTGTCGTGTGGGTCGGCTTTGACGACAATCATGATCTGACTCTTGCTGGCGGAGTTTCGGCTGCTCCCGTGTGGGCCGAGTTTATGAAGCGCGCAGTCACGCTGCCCGCTTACAAAGACACCAAAAATTTTGCGCCGCCAGAGGGCATCGTCAGCGTCTCGATCGATCCGGAGACGCTGCAACTCGCGACTCCGAATTGTCCAGCGACGCGCGAAGAATATTTCGTGGAGGGAACACAGCCTACTGTGTACTGCCAGAAACACGGCGGCTCCGCTGGCGGCACTTGGTTGTCGCATCTATTTGGCGGCGACAAAACTTCGGAATCGGCGACACCAAATCCGAATGTCACCTCAGCAATTCCGAATTCAGCTACGAGTCATCCCGCTCCAGGCGCACCGGGCTGGCATAAATTCGGCGATCCGGCGACTCCCGCGCAGAAGCCGACTGAGCAGAAATCTGCTGCCACTAAACCAGATGGCTTTTGGCACAAATTCAAAAGTTTGTTCGGCGGCCACGACGGGGATGCCGATTCCAAGAAGAAAACTGATCCTGGCAAGCCACCCGGCGGGTAGATTCCTTCATATGCGCCGTGACCGGCGGACACATCCTCTCACTTCAGCCAATTTGGTCCTCGGAATATTGAGATTGCTGGCAACATTTTGAACGATTCTGGTATCTTTATCTTACAAGGAATGCCCATCTCACCTGTCGTTAAGCATTAGTGGTGTCAGGGCTGTCTGCCGCAGGCACTCCAGCCTGCCGGAGGATCGCGATGAAATCTTTCCTGATAGCCAGCTCGATCTTGATGTTTGCCGCGGCTGTGCCTGCCCAGCAAGTTCGCAATGTTTCCGATAAGACAGACGTGCCGCGGCCGCAATCCAACACTGGCGCAGCGCCCGCAAAAATGGAAGACGCGCGGCTGACGCAAGCTTCGCTTTACATGGTGAATAAGCAATACGCAGAGGCCGCTGATCTCTATCGGCAATTAGCGAAAGAGAATCCCAAAGACGCCTCGCTTTGGAATCATTTGGGAATCGCGTACCAACAACTGGCGCAGCCAGACAACGACTACATGAATCAGGCGCTGAAATGCTACGAGAAGGCGAGCAAGTCCGACAAAACCAATTCCGCGTCCTGGAATAACATGGGCACCGTCTACTACGGCCAGAGAAAGTTCTCGAAAGCCGTGCGCACCTACCACAAAGCGATCGATCTCGAAAAAACAAATGCCACTTATTACAGCAATTTGGGCATGGCTTACCTGAGCACCAAGCACCTGGAAGAGGCGCAAGCTGCATTTCACGAAGCGCTCGCAATCGATCCCGATGTGTTCACGCGTTCAGGACACAGCGGGATGGTGCTTCGCGATCCTACTGTTAGCGATCACGGGCTTTTTTACTTCTTGCTTGCGAAATCTTTTGCAACCGATGGCAATGCTGAGCGCTGCGTTTATTATCTTCGCAAGTCGCGCGACGAAGGCTACACCGATATTCCGAAAGTGAAGGACGATCCCGCGTTTGCACGCGTCTCGAACGATCCGCACTTCCGCGATTTGGTTGGATTGCCTGCGCTGCCTGCCGTGCAGCCGAAATCGCAAGGGCTTGTGTAGGCCCACGTTTTTCTAGGGCGGGCTGCGGAACAAATCCACGGCCCGCCACTTCGCCCGCATTCTGTTAGAATCCAGTAATATGAAAGCGAGTGCTGTGCGGCGTTTGTTTGTGTGCGCCGCTTCGTTCGCGTGTCTCGCGGTTTTTGCGCCGTCTTCTTCCGCGCAAACTGCATCGTCTTCCGCAAGTGTGTCCCGCGCTCCTTCCGTCGTTGTGTTTCCGTTTGAAAATTCCAGCAAGTCCGCGCAGTGGGATTGGATCGGCGAAGGGCTTGCCGAACTGACCGCGGATCAAATGCGAGGCCACGCGCCTGCCGTTTTTTCGCGCGAAGAGCGTCTCGCGGCGCTCGAGAAAATGGGCATCCCTGCGTACGCGCATCTCAGCCGAGCGACGATGCTCAAAATCGGCGCGGAAATGGACGCCGATTACATTGTGTTCGGTGAATTCGCTCCGCAGACAAATTCAGTGCAGGTGACGACGCACATTCTCAGCGCGAATCCGCCGCGTCTCGCGCCGCCGTTTTCAGAATCGGGCACGATTGATTCGCTCGCACAAGTGCAGGCGCGAGCGGCGTGGCGAATTCTTTGCGCGATTCAAAATTCATTTTCCTCGTCCGCTTCGTGCGATGTGCAGTCGCAGCCTGCGCGCGATTTTGTAAATGCCGCGCGCGCTGTGCGTCCCGATGCGTTCGAATTTTTCATCAAGGGATTGCTAAATCCCGACGACGACATCCGCCTCCGCGATTTGCGCGAAGCTGCGCGCCTGGATCCTGATTGGGACGAGCCTGCATTCGCGCTGGGCCGCACGTATTATTCGAAACGCGATTGCGAAACGTCCCTGCAATGGCTTGCGAAAGTTCCCGCGCAGGGCCCGCATTCGATCGAAGCGCGCTTCGAATCGGGAGTTTGCAATTTATTGCGAAATGATCCGATGCGCGCCGAGGCTGCGTTTTCTTCGCTCGCCGCACAGCCCGAAAATTCGGGCGTGCCGAATGTGGATCCCGAAATCGTCAACGATCTTGGCGTCGCGAGGCTTCGTGAAGCGCGTTATCGCGATGCGCTTGGTGATTTCTCTCGCGCGCAGGCTCTCGATCCCGCCGAGCCCGATTACAATTTCAATCTCGGCCTCGCAAATTATCTTCTGGGAGATACCGCAGCGGCCGCGCATGCGTTCCGTGAAGCTGCGCGGCTTGCTCCCGATGATTCGCAGGCGAAAGCGATGCTGATCGCCGCGCTCGATCGCAGCGGCGCTGGCGAAGAAGCGAATACGCTGCGCGGACGAAGGGCCCGCGACCGTTACGATTGTGGGCGCGCCCGAGCAGCGCGACGTACAAAAATTGACTCCGACCTCGCTTTCGAAATTGGCTCGCGTAAAGACAGAAAGGTGAGCGACCCCGTGTTGCGCAATTTCAGAAAAATGTTCGCGCAAGAAACCGACGCCATCCGCGACGGCGAATCATCCGCTACTCACATTGCGCCTGCATTTATGGCGGCGATTTGCATTTTGCTCGCCGCGGCGTCCGCTTTTACAGCGCACGCCGCGCCAGCCGCGCCACAGACAAACTGCGCCCGCTCCGGTCGTCGTGAAACTGCAGATCCACGACGAAATGGAACCGCTCCTCGCCGAATACATCAATGGCGGATTGCAACAAGCCGCGGATTCGCACGCCAGCCTCGTGTTGATTTCGATGGATACGCCCGGCGGCCTTAGCGATTCGATGCAGAGCATCATTCAGCACATTCTGGTTTCGCCCGTGCCCGTCTGCATTTATGTGGAGCCCACGGGTTCGCGCGCCGCGTCCGCCGGATTTTTTATTTTGCTCTCGGCAGACGTTGCCGCGATGGCGCCCGGCACGCACACCGGCGCTGCTTCTCCCATTATTGAGATCGGCGGATACTCCGTCACCATCGACGAAACGCTGAAGAAAAAAATATTGAATGACGCGCTCGCATTTCTCCGCAGCTACGCCAGCGCGCGCGGTCGCAACGTTTCTCTCGCCGAAACTGCAGTGACCGACGCAAAAGCGTTCACTGAAAAAGAAGCTCTCGATGGAAATCTCGTCGATCTCCTTTCTCCCAGCGAAGACGATCTGATTCGCCAACTCGATGGCCGCACGATTAAGAGGTTCGATGGCACGAGCGCGACGCTTCATCTGACAGGCGCGCAACTTGTAGAAATTGGAATGACGGCTCGCCAAAAATTTCTCGCGCGAATCGTGCAGCCCGATATTTTTTTCGTCCTGTTGATCGCCGGAGTGTTGGGCCTGTACACCGAATTCACGCATCCCGGCGTGGTCGCCCCCGGAGTTATCGGCGGCATCTGTATCTTGCTGGCGCTTTACGCCATGCAAATCCTTCCCGTGAATATCGCGGGAGTTCTGCTGATACTTCTCGCGCTCGGTTTATTTATTCTCGAAGCAAAACTTACAAGTCACGGCGTGCTTGCGGTCGGCGGCATCGTTTCGATGCTGCTTGGCGCGCTGATGCTGATTCGTTCGCCCCTTACCGCTGGCGGCGTAAGTCTCGGCGTCGCATTCGGCGCGACGCTTCCGTTTGCGCTAATCACAATTTTTCTGATGCGCCTCGTGCTCCGCTCGCGCGGTTGGAAACAATCCACCGGCATGGACCAACTCATCGGCGAAGAAGGACAGGTTACGCAATCGCTCGATATGATCGGCGCCGCCGCGGCCGGAATGATTCGCGTTCACGGCGAACTCTGGCAAGCGCGCGCGTCTGAGCCGATCGTAGCCGGTTCCAAAGTGCGCGTAGTGAAAGCCGAAGGCCTCACACTTTTTGTCGAGCCCGCTCCGGAAAATGCGCGAACGATTTGAGAACTGCGTTGCATCGCGGACGGAGCGGGACTTGCTGGTACCGCCCGATTTGTATATACTCTGTATCTACACAAATTATCGGAGATACTGTGAAGACTCAACTCGCCAAATGGGGAAACAGTTTGGCCGTCCGGATTCCAAAGGCAGTTGCCGATGCAGCTACTCTTCGGCGCGGCGATCATCTAGAAATTGCCGTGAAGGGCCCGGGCGCGATCGCAATCCGTAAAGCAAAACGGAAGAAGACACTTCGCGAACTGCTTCGCGCTATCACGCCCGAGAACCTTCACGGAGAAACGGACTGGGGCAAACCCAGAGGGCGCGAGCAGTGGTGAACCAGGTCTACACTCCGGACAAAGGCGATCTCGTCTGGCTCGATTTCGACCCTCAGGCCGGACGAGAACAATCGGGGCGCAGGCCGGGCTCGTCCTGTCTCCGCGTGGTTATAATCAGACAACTTCCTTGGCTATCGTTTGCCCGATCACAAGCCGCGTAAAGGGGTATCCGTTTGAGGTAGCTCTGCCTCCCGACGGACGTATAAGCGGCGCGATTCTCGTCGACCATTTGAAGAGCCTCGATTGGAAACAACGCAATGCCGAGAAAGCTGGAAGTATCTCATTGCCTTTGCTGGCTCTAGTTCATGAAAAGATCACGGCATTGTTGGGATTGAGTTGAGAAATGCAATTGACTGTTTGCAGCGAGACTCAATGCCATTCTCACCGTCGCGAAAGAAATTTGCCGCGATGTAGGCCGATCAAACTGAGTGCAGGGGATCGGCGAACGTAAGAGATGCAAAAAGGGGGATTTCAATGGAAAGTATCGCAATCGTTTGGTTGGTGATCGCATTTGTCGGCCTCATCTGGTTTTGGAATTCGCTTTACGTAATTAAAGAATGGGAACGCGGCGTCGTCCTGCGTCTCGGCCGCCTTACCCCCACCGCAAAAGGCGCGGGATTGCGTCTTGTTTTTTGGCCCATCGAAACTCTCTATCGCATTTCGCTGCGAATCGAAACGCTCGACGTTCCCGCGCAAGACGTGATCACCCGCGACAACGTCTCGGTAAAAGTAAACGCCGTCTGTTATTTCCGCGTTGTCGACGCCAACCTCGCGCTTTCGCAAGTCCAAAACTATTTGTATGCCACATCTCAGCTCGCGCAAACCACGCTGCGCAGCGTCGTGGGCCAGTTCGAACTCGACCAAGTTCTCAGCGAGCGCGAAAAGGTTAACAGCAAGTTGCAGGTCATCCTTGACCAGGATACCGAGGCATGGGGTATTAAGGTGTCTAAAGTTGAGGTGAAACAGGTCGATATCCCGGAAAACATGCAACGCGCAATCGCCAAGCAGGCCGAAGCGGAACGCGAACGCCGCGCGAAAATTATTCACGCGTCGGGCGAATTCGAAGCGTCGGCAAAATTGGCGGAAGCGGCCGGAGTTCTCGCAACGCAACCCTCCGCGATCCAGCTCCGTTATTTGCAGACTTTGACGGAGATTGGCGTGGAAAAAAACACTACAATCGTGTTTCCGTTACCCATCGATATTCTCGGCGCGTGGATGAAATCACTAAACGCGCAGCAAGGGAAGTAAATGACGCCACTGAATACCAGAAAGTCTTCGAGCGGAGACGTCGTCCTCGAAAGCCGCCACCTCATCGGTATTTTCATGGTGATGGTGGTGATCTTCGGCGTCGTCTTCGTGCTCGGCTACGAACTTGGGCGCAATCAGTATACGCAGCAGGTGCATGCGTCCACGCCGGCGACAGATGAGCCCAGCTCCACTTCCGAACTTGTGAAGCTCCGCTCCATCGAGCGACGAGCACTTCGGCAGGGAAGCAGCCATCCAGCGATCAGAAAGCTGATGCGGATTCTGCGCCTGCGAAGGATTGGGATTTCTACAAATCCGCTGACAGCAAGACGGCGCCTGAGCATCTAGAGAAGCCTGCCAAAAATGCAGCCGCGTCAAATTCATCGTCGTCTCCTTCTGTGAAAATTTCTGGGCCGGCGCAACCACTCACCGCGAATTCGCCGGTGAAACCATCGGCATCGAGCAAATCATCCGCAGCCGTGCAACCTGTTGCGAATAAACCGGCGCCTTCAGTTTCTAACGCGCCCACAAAACCGGCGGCGACAAATGTTGCGGCTACTAAATCCGCCGCGCCCTCGAAGCCGCAATCTATGGATGCGCCGCTGCTTCCGCGCGGCACGATTCTTCTGCAGGTCGCAGCGCTGGTGAAACAATCGGACGCGCTGGCGATGGCGGAAGTGCTCGAGCAGAAAAAATTTCCCACTGTCATCGTTCCGCCCGGCGCCGACAAGTTTTATCACGTGCAGGTTGGACCGTATCGCAACCTCGAAGCCGCGATCTCCGCGCGAAACGCGCTTGAAAATGCCGGATTCAAGAGCATTATTAAGAGGTGACGCGCTCGAAGGAACGAAACAACCAGCCAAAGACATCCGCGCAGCCCGCGATTCCATTTCACGGCGGATTTAATTTTTCGAACACGCAGCGATTTGCGCTGGCCGTAATTTCTGGTCTGCTGCTCACAATTTCATTTCCTTTGTTTCATGAATACATCGCGGCTTGGATAGCCATCGCTGCGTTGATGGCCGCAGCCGCTGGCGCCACACCGAAGATCGCGGCGCTCTGCGGATTTCTTCACGGCGTATTTTTTTTCGGCCCCACTCTGACTTGGCTCGATACGGTTTTTCAGGCGCACGGTGGCGTTGCTCCGTACGCAGCCGCCGGCGTATTCGCGCTGATCGTGTGTGTGGCATCTCTTTTCACCGCGGCGTTTACGCTGGCATTCGCGTGGATCGCGAATCGCAATCTCGCGCTCGCCTGTTTTGCCGCGCCGTTTCTTTACATTGTGCAGGAATTCGCGAAGGGCAGGCTGCCCGGCGTTGGCTTCCCGTGGAATTTGATTGGCTACACCGCGGCGAATAGTCTGGTGCTTTCGCAGATTGCAACGATTGGCGGCGTTTGGCTCCTTGGCATTCTCGTTGTTGGATTTAACTCGCTACTTTTTTACGGCATCGTTCGATTGCGCGCGCATCGCAGCGCTGCGTTTGATATCGCGTGCGTTGTGGCTGCGCTGCTTGCGTGCGCTCGCTGCATTTGGCGGGCGCTGGATTCCGATTCCCACGGCGAATCATGAAGCGCGGCTGGTGCAGACAAATTTTCCAGAGCCCGATACTTTTCCGCCGAACTGGATGCTGACTAACGCTCCGGAACTCGATCAACTGGATTCGATC
>CAVRKW010000008.1:0-134880 GCA_963721845.1 uncultured Acidobacteriota bacterium
ATTCGGCGATTTCCAGCGCGATTTTCGGCAGCTTTTTGGTTTCGAAGTCCCCGGCGTGGATTACGAAGCGCCGGTTGAAACCGATATCCGCTGGTAGCTCAGCGAGAAAATAAATCCCTGCGCTTCAGTGCAGCCCGGTAGTTCCCTTCACCGAATCAATCAGCTTCGCGGAATCGTATCCGACTCCATCTTTGAAAACGATTTCAGTTTTCTCGATGTCCGCCACCTTCGCGCCCATGTCGCCATGAATCACAATCAAGTCCGCGGCTTTTCCTGGCGCGATCGTTCCCACGCGATCCGCAATGCCAAGAAATTGCGCGCCGTTCGCGGTGTAAATGTGAATCGCTTCGGGCACGCTGAATCCCGCTTCCACCAATAATTCCAGTCTCGCGCTGATCGCCGAATCCCGCGAGCGCGCCGCCGTATCCAGTAGGGTCCACTCCCGCAAGCAGACGTCCGCCAGCTTTCACAAAGTCGCGCTCGAACTGCATTTCGGTTTTCAGCAGTGTATTCCACGGAGTCTTCGTGTCTCCCGCGATGCTCGCGCGACGCTTCGAGATATTGAATGCGCTCTTCGGGAAGCAGAGTTTCCATCACAGGCTCTCGCAGCGGCGGGCGATTTGGCACAAAAGTTTCGAAGATTGCGAGCGTGGAGGTCACCGCCACGTGATGCGCCACCAACTCGTGAATCGTTTCTTGAATTTGTGCGCCCTCTACATCCATCTTCGCGAGCGTCGCGAAAGTTTCTGTTTGCGAGGGGCACGTATCCGGTCTCTTGCTGGGATCAAATTCCGTATCCACAACCAACCCATGCTCAAGATTATCAATGCCGAGCGCGGCCGCTTCCTTGAATCCGATCGAGCAAAGATGTCCCGTCAATTTCACACCGTGCTTGTGCGCTTCATCGATCGCCGCGGCCAATTCATCGTGCGTGATATGCATGTAAGCTTTGAAAGATCCCGCGCCGAGACCACTCCAGTAATCCACCATCTTCCGCGCTTCGTCCGCGCTGGAAAGTTCGTGCATCTGCGGGGTATATGCGCCCGCTCCCTCCAGATACGGTCCGGTAACATTCATCTTCGGACCCACCATCCGTCCATCTTCAATCATTCGCTTCAGATTCAAATCGGTGTACGGCTCCACGCTTCCGGTGGTGCGAGCCGTCGTCACTCCGCATGCGAGATAGAGCCGAGGCGCGCTCGTGCCCAGTTCGTTGTACATCGGCACCGGTCCATACGCCGGATAAAACATGTGCTCGTGCATTCCCACAAGTCCGGGAATCACGGTGTAGCCGGTTAAGTCCATCACTTGCGCGCCCGCTGGAATCGAGACGGAAGCGCTCGCGCCGATCGCATGCGATTTTTCCATCGCGCAGAATAATTGTTTGATCGCTTTGCGGCGCCGCGCCTGTGCCATCAATCACAGTAACGTGTTGCAGCGCAACAATCGGCGCATCCACTTTCACAAATTGGCGAAGCTGAGGTGCGAGCGCAGCTGCTCCTCGCGCGCTTCGCCTTTGCGATTTGCGGGTTGGCTTGCGCGCAATGGCGTCGACGCATTCCCCGCCCAAAGCGCGACTGTGGCGCAGCAAGAGATGCAGACTGCTGCGAATATCCAGATGATTTTTCGCACGTTATCCCTCGATTCGCGCGAAGAATATCATGCGCATGCGCGGTTTTCTCACGCATGCTCATCGCGGCGGATGATCAGCCGCGCCTTGACTTTGCCATTCGTTGCACTATCGTACGCGGGCGCTCAGCTGTCATGCCGCAAAATGTTTCACGTGAAACATTTTGGCCTGCGGGAGTCAATAAAATGGGTCGATCCACCCGAAAAATGCATCGAATTGCGCTAATCGCTGTTGTTTTTGCGAGTTGCCTGCCGTTTGATTCCCGCGTTTTGGTACCACGCCCGTCAATCCGCGCCCAACGACTCAGGTGGCGATAGTCGTCGCCCGCTCGGCGCGCCCACGATCGATCAATCGCTCGAAATGCGCAGCGCAAGCGCGCCTCGCATTTCTCCCGATGGCCGCTGGGTCGCCTACGAAGTGAGCCGCACAAATTGGGAAGACAACGCGTTCGAGCGCGAACTTTGGCTTGCCGATACTACTTCCAATCAGCGCACGCGCCTTTCGAGTTCAAAGCGTTCGAGTTACGACGCGCAGTGGTCGCCCGACGGAAAATGGATCGCATTCATTTCCGATCGCCCGCCAATTCTTTCCGGAGTGAAGAAAGATGACAAAGCGCAAATTTATTTAATCTCCGCGTCGGGCGGCGAAGCTCGCGAACTCACGCGCGTAGAAACTGGAGTCACCGAATTCGCGTGGGCGCCCAATGGACGCACGATTGCGTTCACGTCTACCGATCCGGATTCGAAGGCGCGCAAAGATCACGAAGAAAAATACGGCGAGGTGCAAGTCATCGAGAGCGGCTACTCGATGGCGCATCTCTGGCTGCTGGATGTTCCCGGTCCCGATGCGGCCGAGCCGGGCGATCCTCGCCGCCTCACCGAGGGCGAACAAGTTTACTGTCGGCGGATTTTCTTGGGCGCCAGACAGCACGCGCATTGCGTTTTCGGCGCAGCGCGATCCCGATCTCGGTTCAGCAGATACTGCGGATATTTATGTCGTCACGCTCGCCGATCGCGCGGTGAAAAAAATCGTCAGCACGCCGGGACCAGATGGTTCGCCAGTGTGGTCGCCAGATGGAAATGAAATCGCGTATCAAACCGCGAACGGCAGCAAGTTTGATTTCTACACGAATCATCTGATCGCTGTGGTGCCCAGCAATGGCGGAGAACCACGCGTCATAACAGATAAATTCGATGAGGACGCTTCGCCGCTCGCATGGGGTCCGGATGGAATTTATTTCGGCGCGCTGCAACGCACCTATTCACATTTGTTTCGCGTGAATCCGAAAACTAGCGCGATCGATCGCGTAACCTCGCCCGATGGACTGATCGCATCGCAATTTTCCTTCACCCGCGATTTCCACCAGGCGGCGTATGCGGCCTCAAGCGACAATGCGTTCAATGAAATTTATGTTTCACCGCTGAAATCTTTCGCGCCGCACGCGCTCACTGAAATGGGCGCGCAATTAAAAAGTTTCAAGCCCGCGCATCGCGAGCGCATTCAGTGGAACTCCACAGACGGCGCGCAAATCGAAGGGATTCTGCTGAAGCCCGCAGATTTTGATCCATCGAAAAAATATCCGCTGCTGGTAATCATTCACGGCGGGCCCACGGGCGTGGATCGCACATCTCTCAGCGCCGATCGCACTTATCCGATGGAAGATTTCATCGCGAAGGGCGCGCTGGTTTTGAAGCCGAACTATCGCGGCTCCGCGGGCTACGGTGAAAAATTCCGTTCGCTCAATGTGCGCAACCTCGGCATCGGCGATTATGCCGATGTAATTTCCGGCGTGGATTTCCTGATCGCAAAAGGATTTGTCGATCGTGATCGCGTTGGCGCAATGGGCTGGAGCGAGGGCGGCTACATCTCAGCGTTCATCACAACTTCCAGCGATCGTTTCCGCGCGGTATCCGTGGGCGCGGGCATCTCAGACTGGATGACGTATTACGTGAGCACAGACATTCATCCCTTTACGCGGCAGTATCTTCACGCCACGCCGTGGGAAGATCCCGAGATTTATCGCAAGACTTCGCCGATCACCTATGTAAATTCCGCGAAAACTCCCACGCTGATTCAGCATGGCGGCAACGACAAGCGCGTGCCGATTCCCGATGCGTTCGAACTTTATCAGGCGCTGCGCGATCGCAACGTGCCGGTGCGCATGGTGGTCTATCCCGGTTTCGGCCACGGCATCAACAAGCCGAAGCAGCAACGCTCTGTGATGGAAGAAAATTTGCGCTGGTTTGGCCACTACATCTGGAATGAACCGCTGGACACCACACCACAATGAGTCCGGGGGAAATCTCACAGTCCGTTTCCGGCGCCGCAGTTGCCGAGCCGCGCGTAAACACGCAGCCGCAGCGGCGCTCGCAACGCCGATTGGCGTGGATCACGTTGATCGTTTTTGCAGTCCTGCTGCTTTTTCCGGTTTGGTCAGTGCGATTTCCGCCGCTGCTCGATTATCCGAATCATCTCGCCAGCGGCTACATCCTCGGGCACCTTCACGATCCCGCGCGAAATTTTGGCGATGAGTTCTCCGCTGGTTGGGGATTGAATCCCTACGTCGCGGTGGATTTCACCTTTGCCACGCTCAGCCGAATCATGTCCCCGTACATCGGGGGCAAACTCGTGTTGAGTCTTGGGCTGCTGCTGTTTCCCGCAGGCGCGTGGTTTTTTCTGCGGCAGGCAAATCCCGGCCAGGATTCTCTGGCGGTGTGGGCGCTGCTTGGCGCGTACAACATTTTTTTCTTTTACGGATTCGTCGGCTATTTCTGCAGCATGGGACTTTTATTTTTCACGCTTGGATTGTGGCTGCGATGGCTTGACCGCCCCAGTGCCGCGCGATGGCTGCTCACGTGTCTTGCGCTCACGGCCACATATTTCACACACATTTTCGGCTGGGTGTTCGCCGGCTACATCATCGGATTGTATTCGCTCACTCGTCCGCGATCGCACGAATGGTTTCGCTCCGCGATGCTCTTCGTGCCCACCGGAGTTTGCTATTTCATTTCTTCGCGCGCCATATCGCATCAAAACGGATTTGAATTCCGCCCCAAGCTCGAAAAATTCCAAACATTTTGGACGATCATTCAGGGCTACACCGCCTGGCTCGATTGGGTAACCATCGCCGCCATCGCGCTGCTTTTCGTTCTCGCCTGGTGGGGCAATCGCGCATTCGGCTGGAACCGCCGCTGGATTTTCATCGCGGCCGCGATGCTCATCGCTTACATCTTCATGCCCGTGGGCTATGGCGACGCGTGGGATATCGATATCCGCGCGCTGCCGGTTTTGTTTGTGATGTTGCTCGCAATGGCGCGCGTGGGCCAGCGCGGTTGGCGGCTCGCTCCCATCGCCGTGCTGCTTTTCGTAGTTCGCATCGGCGACGTCAATCATTACTTCCACAAGATTCAGCCTGAACTCGCGGGCATCGCGCAATCGTTCACAATGACTCCGGAAAATGCCAAGGTGCTGCCAGTTTCCGAATCCAGCGGCGAAGATGCCATCTATCGGTTCTACGGACACTTCTGGGCCTACGGCGTTATCGATCGCGGTTGGTACTCGCCATATATGTTCCGCCTTCCGGGACTGCTCCCGTTGCAAATGACGAAAGAGCTTTACGATCCCGATGGCTTCTGGGATTTAAGCTACGACAACGCTCCCGATTGGAATCAGGTTCGCGACGACTACGATTACGTGTGGGCGTGGGACGTGGATAAATTCGAGCCGGGCCTCAACACGGTTGGTGACGCGGTGTATCGCTTCGATCGCCTCGCGCTGTACAAGATGCGCAAGTAGCTTTCACTCTCCCAAGTATTCTCGCCACCTCTAGGCGCTGAATTCCGGCTATCCTTCGGGAACATTTTCAGGTATGTAGGCGTCTTACTTAGTGCTAGGAAGGGAGTCTACATACCTCGCCATGTCCGCGCCAAAAGATCGCTACCAGAATCGCACCGAAATTTTGCAGGGCACGCTCGACATGCTGATCCTGCAAACGCTGCAATGGGCTCCGCGCCACGGCTACGCGCTCAGCAAAGCCATCCGCACAAATTCGGGCGAAATTTTGAAGGTGGATACCGGTTCGCTGTATCCCGCGCTACACAGGCTTGAACGCAAAGGCTGGATCGCCGCGGAATGGAAACTTTCGGAAGTAGGTCCGCGGCTGCGCATGTACCGGCTCACAAACACTGGACGGAAACAACTGCTCACGGAGCGCTCGCGCTGGGAACGAATGACCTCTGCGATCGCGGGAATCATGAACCCCGCGAAGAAAGAGAGCGAAATATGAGATTCGCATTCTGGCGGCGCGAGCGGCGCAACGAAGAACTCGATGAAGAAATTCGAGCACACTTGACCCTCGCGGAGCGCGACGCGTTGGAAGATGGACAGACGCGCAAAGACGCGCAAATCTCCGCGCGGCACGAATTCGGAAACGTAGCTATCGCCGCCGAAGTTACGCGCGACACCTGGGGCTGGCGCTGGCTTGCCGATCTTTCGGAAGACATTCGTTACGGCGTGCGGATGCTGCGCAAAAATCCGGGATTCACGGCCGTGGCTGTAGTCACGCTCGCGCTGGGGATCGGTGCGAACTCCACAATCTTCAGCTGGATCAATTCCACTTTGCTGAATCCGATTCCCGCGCTGAAAAACGCGAATGACTTCAGCGCGGTTTTCGGGGGACCCGCGTCGAATCCAACTGCATTTTCCTACTGGACTACGTAGATATCCGAGACCGCAATCAAAGTTTTTCCGGTTTTCTCGCCTATGCGCTTGGATCGATGAATCTCACCGGCGAAGGAAAACCTGTTCGCGCGTGGGGCATGATGGCCTCCGCAAATTATTTTGATGTGCTCGGCGTGCATCCAATTATGGGCCGCGGATTTTTGCCGTCGGAAGATACGAAATCGGGCGGGGCACCCGTTGTGGTGATCAGCTATCAGCTGTGGCAGACGCGTTACGGCAGCGACGCTTCTCTCGTCGGAAAGACGATTGCGATTAACCGGCATCCGTTTACTGTGATCGGAATTGCTCCTCCTGATTTTCAAGGAACGCAATCCGGACTTCGCGCCGAACTGTGGGTTCCGATAGCGATGCAGCCTCAGGTCACGTCATTTGCAAACGTGCTCGACGATAGATCTACCAGCTGGTTATTTGGACTTGGACGCCGGAAACTCGGTGTGACGCCCGCGCAAGCACAAGCGGAACTGACTTTGTTGTACAAGCGAATCGTCGAACAATTTCCGCTGTCGCATAAGGGCGAAATTGCGATGACGCTGCACCCGCTGTGGCGCGCTCCCTTCAGCGCGAATTATTACCTGCACACAGTTTTATTTTTGCTGATGTCGATCGCGAGCGTCGTGCTCCTGCTGGCGTGCGCGAATGTTGCGAATCTTTTGCTGGTTCGTTCCATTGGCAGGCGCCGCGAAATTGCGATTCGGCTTTCCATGGGCGCGACGCGCTGGCGGCTAGTGCGCCAACTTCTGGTAGAGAGTCTGATTTTCTCGTTGTGCGGCGGCGCCATCGCGATGTTCTTCACGTTGTGGACCGCTGGATCGCTCTCGAAATTCATTCCGCCAAGTTCGGTGCCCGTATCGATGAATATCACCGTCGATCGCAGCGTGCTGCTCGTGACGCTGCTGATTTCGCTCGTCACCGGAGTGCTGTTTGGAATTCTTCCGGCTTTGCGTTCATCGAAACTGCAGCCCGTGGCAGTGTTGAAAGAAGACGCCGGTGGAATTGCGGGAGGGCGCCACAAAGCGCGGTTGGCGAGCGCGCTGGTGATCGCGCAAATCGCGCTCTCGCTGATCTTGCTGGTGTCGGCCGGATTGTTCATTCGCAGTTTTCAAAACGCGCAGCAATTTAATCCAGGATTCAATCCACATCACGTGATGTTCGCAGCGTTCGATCTCGCGGGCTCCAACCGCAGCGCCGCGCAGGGCGAGGAGTTCGAACGGCAGCTTCTTGCAAAGGTCACCGCGCTGCCGGGTGTGCAAGCCGCTTCACTCTCAAGCTGGGTGCCGCTTGGTTTTTCCATGGACTCCCTTGAAGTGCTTCCGGAAGGCTATGTGCCCAGGCCGCACGAATCGATGGCCATCGAAAATGCGTTCGTAGGGCCCGACTACTTCAAGACGATGGAAATTCCGCTGATGAGCGGACGCGAGTTTCAGCTTCAGGACGGAGAAAAATCGCAGCGGGTGGCGATCGTGAACCAAAAATTCGCTGACACTTATTGGCCTCATCAAGATGCTGTCGGCAAGCGGATCAAACTGGAAGATACCTGGCGGACGATCATCGGTGTCGCGCGCGTTTCCAATTATGATGATCTCGGTGAAGATCCCAAACCATTCGCATATTTTCCACTTCTTCAGGAATACGTTCCCGCGGTCTGGATGCACGTGCGAGTCGCCGGCGATCCAATGGCTTTTGTGTCGACAGCGGAAAACGCCGTGCATGAACTCGATCCCGATCTGCCTGATCTCCGATGTCGCAACTCTCGATACTCGAATAAGTTTGAATACCACCAACAAGCGATTGGCCGGAACATTTGTCGGAGGGTTTGGAATTCTCGCGCTGATTCTCGCGTCGGTGGGGACCTATGGAGTTCTTGCCTACACAACGCGGCAGCGCACTCACGAAATCGGAGTGCGCATGGCGCTCGGGGCGAAACCGCGCGATGCATTCGGACTCGTGCTGCGCCAAGGCGCGAAACTCGTTGTCGCGGGAGTGGCGATTGGATTAGTGGTATCGCTCGCGTTGACTCGCGCTTTATCGAGCGAACTCTTCGGCGTGACGGCGACAGATCCCCGAACATTCGCGGGCGTCGCGATTCTTCTCACAATCGTTGCCCTCGCTGCGTGCTACATTCCGGCGCGCCGCGCCATGGGCACTGATCCCATGATCGCGCTGCGCCACGAGTAGCCGCCGTGTTCGAAAGTTTGGATATGCCAAGAATTGAGAGTGAGAGATGAGAGTTTGCATTCTGGCGGCGCGCGCGGCGCAACCGTGAGCTAGATGAAGAAGTTCAAGCCCACCTTACTCTCGCCGAGCGCGAAGCTCTCGATTCAGGCTATCCGCGTGCAGACGCAAAATTTCCGCACGCCGCGAATTCGGTAACGTCGCAATCGCAGAAGAAGTGACTCGAGATATGTGGGGATGGCGCTGGCTCGCAGATCTTTTGCAAGATCTGCGCTTCGGATTGCGAATGCTCAGGCGAAGCCCGGCGATTTTCCAGCATCGCGATTCTTTGCCTTGCCCTTGCGATCGGCGCGAACGCCGCTGTTTACAGTTGGATCGAAGGAATTTTGTTTCGGCCATTTCCCGCAGTGGTTCATCAGGAAAGATTATTCGCTATGCCGGGAACGGCTCGCGGCACCACAGGCTTCACCGATGTTTCGTGGCCGGATTTTCTTGACTACCGCAGAAGCTGCACGCTGGTGGATTCGTTTATCGCGGAGAAAATCGTAGGTATCACACTGAGCGTCGGCGAACGCTCAGAGCGAGTGATCGGAAGCGTGGTGTCGTCAAATTATTTTGACGCGCTTGGTTTGCGCCCGGTTCTTGGCCGCGGTTTCGAACCCGCTGAAGATATCGGACGCAACGCGCATCCGGTGACCGTGATCAGTTATCAGGCGTGGAAGGATCGCTACGGCAGCGACCCAAACATCATCGGGAAAATTCAGCGGATGAACGGAATGCAATTCACGATCGTTGGCGTTGCTCCCGAGAGATTCTTCGGTACGTTTGTGGGATACGCGTTTGAGTATTGGGTGCCTGCTTCGATGCAGGAACAATTCGAGCAGGGCATCTACAAATTGGAAGATCGCGACGCACGTTGGATCGAGGGATTCGCGCGGCTGAAGCCCGGCGTTACGCAGGAACAAGCACAGGCGGAAATTTCAGCGGTGGCGCAGCGATTAGAAAATGATTTTCCAGCGACCAATCGCGGACGCAGCGTAAGGTTGATGCCGCTCTGGAAAACTCCGTTCAATAACGCGGGCACTCTGCTGCCCACGTTGCGGATCGCGCTGGCGGTTGTGAGTCTCGTGTTGCTGATTGCGTGCGCGAACGTTGGAAATCTTTTGCTCGTCAGATCGTTTGCGCGGCGGCACGAAATGACGGTGCGGCTTTCGATCGGCGCAGGACGCGGCCGTCTGATTCGTCAGCTGCTCACCGAAGGTTTAGTCCTTTCATTGATCGCAGCGATTGGCGGCCTGGTGATTGCGAACTGGTGCCGCAACGGGCTGGTGCTGTTTTTTCCGGCGCGCGGCGTATCGGCCTACTTGCCTGCTGAATTCGATTGGCGAGTGATCGCGTTGAGCGGCGGGGTTTGTGTGGTTGCGACATTGCTGTTTGCGCTCGCGCCGGCGATGCACGCGAGCAAGATCGATCTCGCTGCGGCAATGAAATCCGATTCTGGTGGAGTGGTCGGCGGCCGCGGAAAAGCGAACGTACGATCGGCTCTGGTGCTGGTGCAAGTATCGTTGAGCTTTGTGTCGCTGGTGGGAGCCGGCCTTCTGCTGCAAAGTCTCGTGAAAATGCGGAACACTGATCCGGGATTTTCGACGCAGGGAGTGTTTACCACCGGATTTCAATTTGTTCGCAGATGGCGGCCTGAATTTCACAGGAGCCGATCCGCTGAGATCGAAGATTTTTCAGGATGAACTTGTCGATCGCATCGAGGCTGTATCGGGAGTGCAGTCGGCTGCGTTCGCCCGAGTGCTGCCGTTTGGACTTCGCAGTTATTCTTCCGCGCCGATTGGTGTGATCGGATACGTGCCTCCTCGGACGAGCAACCCACGGCGGAGTACGACGAAGTGGGTCCCGGCTATTTCGCAACGATGGGAATTCCGCTGATGATCGGGCCGGGAGTTCACGCGACTCGATAATGAAAGCGCTCCGCCGGTGGCGATCGTCAACGAAACGATGGCCGCGCAATATTGGCCCGAAAAGAGATCCAATCGGCGAGCAGCTTCAGGTGAGCGGAAAATGGATGAAAGTAGTGGGCGTCGCGAAACTTTCGAAGATATCGAAGCTTTCCTGGAGACTGCCGACGGCATTTTTCTACGTGCCGATGCGCCAGAATTTTTCGCCGCAAGTAAGTTTGGCTGATTCGCACGCGCCTGAATATTCAAACCGTCTCGACGGTTGTGGCTGAAAATGTGCGCGCGTTGAATCCCGGCATGCCGCTTTCGGAAGTGATCACAATGCGAGAAGCAGTGGATCGATCAACATGGTCGCAACGCGCCGCGGTAATTTTGCTCAGCATCTTTCGGTGGCATGGCGCTGCTGCTTGCTGCGATCGGATTGTACGGAGTGATGTCGTACACGGTGTCGCAGAGCAAGCGCGAACTTGGATTGCGATGGCGCTGGGCGCAAGCGGTAGCAAATATTTTGCGAATCGTCATGTCGCAAGGACTCACATTAACGGCGGGCGGCATAATTCTTGGTGGGATCGCATCGCTGGGCCTGACGCGTGCGATCGGCGATTTGCTCTACAAAGTTAGCCCGCGCGATCCACTGACATTTGTTGGGGCGTTCGCGGTGATGGCGATCGCGGCTTTTGCGGCATGCGTGTTCCCGGCATGGCGCGCGATGCGCGTTGATCCGGCGAGCGTGCTGCGCGCAGAATAAAATTTTGCGCGTGCGACTATTGCGAAAATTTAGCGGCGGTCGGGGGCGGCGTGGCGGACGTCGCTGCCTGCGACCATGTAGATGACGTCTTCGGCGATGTTGGTGGCGTGGTCGCCGATGCGTTCGAGATTTTTCGCGACGAGAATTAATTCAAACGCGGGAAATACAACAGCGGAATCTCCCATCATGTACGAAAGCAATTCGCGGAAAATTTGATCGCGGAGGCTGTCGACTTCGTCGTCACGCAGAAGAATTTTTCGAGCGAGCTCCGTATCTTTGTGTACGAGCGCGTTGAGCGCGTCGCGCATCATGCCTTCGGCGAGTTCGCTCATGCGCGGCAAATCGACATACGGCTTTACGCGCGGGTGGCGAATTACGCGCAAGGCGGATTGCGCAATATTCACGGCCTGATCGCCGATGCGCTCGAGATCGCTATTGATGCGCGAGACGGTGAGAACGAAGCGCAAGGTCGGCGGCCATCAACTGATAAAGCGCGAGAAGCTGCACCACGCGGTCGTCAATTTCAATTTGCAGTTCGTTGATCACGGGCTCTTCGTCGAGTACGGCGCGCGCGAGTTTTTCATCCGCTTCCAACACGCTGTGGATCGCCTGATGCACGGCGCGCTCCGCGAGGCTGCCCATCCAGAGCAATCGCTCTTTCAATTCGTCCAGGTCACGCTCAAAATGCCGTTCCATCGAATCTCCCTTAATGCTTTTCCAAACTTTGCTGATTCAATTCCTGCGCCGCGCAAGCAGCGCGACTGCATCATCCGAAGCGGCCGGTGATGTACGCCTCAGTGCGCGGATCTGTGGGTGTCGTAAACAATTGCGGCGTCGGGCTGAATTCGATGAGTTCGCCGAGCAGCATAAACGCGGTGGAATCGCTGACGCGCGCGGCCTGCTGCATGTTGTGCGTCACGATCACGATGGTGCAATTTTCCTTCAACTGAACCAGAAGCTCTTCGATCTTCGCCGTGCTTACAGGATCAAGCGCAGAACACGGCTCGTCGAGCAGAAGCACTTCGGGATCCACCGCCAGGGCACGGGCGATGCAGAGCCGCTGCTGCTGCCCGCCGGAAAGTCCGTAGGCCGAGCGATGCAGGCGGTCTTTTACTTCATCCCACAACGCCGAGCGCCGCAGACTTTTTTCCACGTGATCGCCCAACGATCCCTTGTATCCGTTGATGCGAAGTCCGTACGCAACGTTGTCAAAAATTGATTTCGGAAATGGATTCGGCCGCTGGAAAACCATGCCGATGCGGCGGCGGAGGCGCGTGACATCCTGAGTAAGAATATCCTCGCCGTCGAGAAGTATTTGTCCCTCGAGCCGCGTGTGGCTCAGTGTTTCGTGCATGCGGTTAAGCGTGCGCAGCAGAGTGGATTTGCCGCATCCCGAAGGACCAATCAGCGCGGTGACGCGGTTCGATGCGATCTGTACGCTCACGTGGTGAAGCGATTGTGATTTTCCGTAGAAAAAATTCAGATCGGAAACCGTCATCCGCATCGCGGAGTTCCAGCCCGTCTTCGATGCGTCGCCTGTGAAGGCCGCAGGTGTCGAGCTTAGTGCGGGCACATAAACCTCCTTGGCAAACGCGGGCTTAGTGGCAGCAGCTGAGAATTCCATCACATTTTACCTTGCTTGCTGCGTTCCGCGGCTCAAGAGCAGCCGGGTAAGCAGATTTGTAACGAGAACCAACGAAAGTAGCACGAGCCCGGCGGCCCATGCCTGCTGATGCCAATCCTCATACGGCGAAAGGGCGTAGGTGTAGATAATTAGCGGAAGCGAGGCGGTGGGTTGGTTCCACCCGCGGCTCCAAAACTGGTTTCCAAAGGCCGTGAAGAGCAGCGGCGCGGCTTCGCCGGCGACGCGCGCTAGAGCCAGCAGAATTGCCGTCATGATACCGCCGGCCGCGGCAGGAACAACTACCGTAGCGATCGTCTTCCACTTGCTTGCGCCGACGGCCATCGCGCCCTCGCGAAGCGACCTTGGAACGCCGCGCAAAAATTCTTCACAGCCACGGAGTATGATCGGCACCATCATTACGCCGAGAGCGAAGCCCCCTGCGAGCGCAGAAAAACGGCGCATTGGGACTACTACGACGGTGTAGGCGAAGATACCCATCACAATTGAGGGGACTCCGTTTAGCAAATCGGCTGCGTATCGAACCACAAAACTCGTGACGCCGCCGGCGTACTCCGCAAGATAGATTGCACCGAGCAAACCAATGGGCACGCCTATAATTGCAGAAAGGAGCAGCAGCTTTCCCGAACCCACAATCGCATTGGCAATCCCGCCGCCGGTTTCACCCTCTGGCGCAGGAAGACTTCGTGAAAAAGCTCCAGTGCAATGACCTCGCTCCGTTCCACCCAAGGTAGCCAAGAATCACAAACAATGCACCGACTACAAGGATGGCGCAAACACCGGTAAGGCTCAGCATCACGGCGTTCAAAACCTTGCGCCAAGCCAGACGGAGACTCATCAGTGCGCCCCCGCCCCGCCGCGCTGCGCAGTCATGAGGATCAGGACGCGCGCGATGCCGTTCAGTACAAACGTGAGGAGGAACAACACAAAACCTAGCTCAATCAGCGAGGCCAGATACACATTACCGGTCGCCTCGCTGAACTCATTCGCGATTACTGCCGCGATGGAATATCCCGGTGAAAACAGCGAAGCAGAAATCTTAGGCGTGTTCCCAATCACCATGGTGACGGCCATCGTCTCACCGAGGGCGCGCGCCATCGAAAGCAAGATCGAGCCGAAGATGCCAGAACTCGCGTAGGGAACAACAATTTTCCATGTTGCTTCCCACCGAGTAGCTCCCAGGCCCAACGCGGCCTCGCGCTGGTCCTGCGGCACCGCCATCAACACTTCGCGAGACACGGAGACGATATAGGGAACGGTCATGACCGCTAGCACCAAGCCCGCAGCTAGGAAGCCCACTCCATACGCAGGACCTTGAAAAAATGGGAGGAAACCGAGCGATTTCTTCAGCGCCGGCTCTACCGTTGTTCTGAGTAGAGGAATCAATGTGAACATCGCGAGGAGTCCGTAAATCACGCTTGGCACAGCGGCGAGCAAGTCAATGATGTACGAAAGTCCCGCGGAAAGCTTTGGCGGCGCCAATTCCGAAAGGAAAACCGCCGCTCCCAAACCCAGCGGCACTGCGATCAGCAACGCCAACGCTGTGGTGACGACGGTGCCATAAATAAATGGCAGCGCTCCGAATTTCTCAAAGACCGGATCCCATGTGGTGGTGTAAAGAAAATGGAAGCCGAATTTCGCGCGCGATTCCGCCGAGTGAATCCACAGCTGATACACCAGCATTGTCGTGATGAGAATGATCGTCGCACCGAAAATCATCGTGATGACGTGTGCGATCTCATCGCCGGTACGCAATCGACGAACGAGGGCCTGTATGCGCGAACCCGCGCCTACAGGCCCAATAGTTGTGGATGCAGCTCCCATATAAAAGCCCGACCTTATCCCCGACTATTGTACTTGTGAGATTGCTTTTATTTCTTTCTGCACCACCTGCGCCGGCAATTTGGCGTAGGAAAGTGCTTCGCAATCGTTTTGCCCCGCGGCGATCATCCACTTGAGGAAATCCACAATCACACCCCTTTTCGTGGAATCCTGAATCTGAGCGGGAATCAGGAGCCAAGTAAAGCTCGAAACAGGGTAAGCTCCCTTGCCCGGCGCGTTGGTGATGGAGACGCGAAAATCTTCTGGCATATTGCTGGCCGCACCAGCAGCTGCAGCCGAAACGCTCGCGAGGGTTGCTTTCACAAATTCCCCGCTGGGGTTTTGGACCTCGCCATATTCAATGTGGTTCTGCACGGCGTAAATCAGTTCGACGTAGCCGATTGAATCCTTGGTCTGCTTAATCAGCCCAGTGACGCCGTCATTTCCCTTTCCACCCAATCCGACCGGCCAATTGACCGAAGCGTTCGTCCCAACTTTGCTCTTCCAATCGGCGCTTGCTTTGGAAAGAAAATCTGTCCAGATGTAGGTGGTGCCGCTACTTTCGGAGCGGTGAATGACGACGATGTCGTCATTGGGGAGATTCACTCCAGGATTTGCTTTTGTGATTTCCGGATCGTTCCACTTCGTAATTGTGCCCAGATAAATTCCAGCAAGGGCTTTCTGAGTGAACTTAAGCGCGACGTTCACACCTGGGACGTTATAGCTCGGCACGTCTGCTCCCAATACGGTAGGGAAATGCAGAATTTTAAACCCGGCTTGCTGAAGTTGCTCGTCGCTCATAGGTCCATCAGAAGCGCCGAAGTCTACGGTTTTGGCGGTTACCTGCCGAATGCCGCCGCCAGAGCCGATTGCCTGATAATTGATTTCGATATTTGGATGAGCCTTGTGATATTCGTCAAACCACTTGGTATAGATCGGTGCGGGGAAAGTTGCGCCCGCGGCATTGATCTGGACGGTCTGAGCTGCCCCGACAGCAGCCAAACCGAGACACAACATCGCACAGAGACACACGGTCAACACAGTCCTTTTCATGATGTGTGGTTTCTCCTCGCGCGGATTGTCTGCGACCAGTGTTACGCGCGTGTTACAAGGTGGCGAATTCGGGGTGAACGCGCGGCAGTGGCGCTACTGGCCGAACAGAGCCAAATCTGGGGCAAAATTTACGTAAACTACTGATTATAAGACTGTTAATGGCTGGATTGTGCCGACCCTCCCCTAGGGGGTTGTTTTTGTAAGTTACTGATGGCATTGGCTTTACCTAGTACTATTACTAAAAAAGTGTTGATTCTAAAGGAGTTAGGTGCGAAATTCGGGTATTTTTGGCCCTTTTTTCGCAAAATGCCCATTCGATCATGGCGGTTTCGCCGAGTGCAATTTCAGCGCGGTACCAGAAACGCGTCCCCCTGAAATTATTGCCGCTGTGGGCGGCGCCTCCACCTATGGCTGAGAGCGACGAAGCTCTGGCCCCCAAAAAGCAAAAGGCCCAAGCAGTTAGCTCGGGCCTGAATATTCTCCATTCGTAATATAGCACAAAGTTACGAAAACTCAAAGCGCGAAGGCTGCTCGTTAGTGGATGCGTGAGCCCTCGAACTCAAAGGGTGCATCCGTCAACACTGAAAGATGCGGCGCCTGCGCGGCTGCTGATCGGGAGATTGGCACTCCCGAAATGCCTCCCGTTCTGTAACACAGGATTAACAAACCTCTCATACGTGCGTTATGCCCTCCCCATAGTCTCGCACTTCCAGCTTGGGGCGAGCAGCGTCAATAGCTGGAAGTCCGCGAGATTGGTCGAGCGTGCGCTGCCAGAATTCAGGCGCAGTTTCGTAAGTGTGGGCAGGGGTGAGCAGGAAAAGATCTTTAGAAAACTCCCTAGGAGGAGAAGAATGCGAAGGATAGCAATGTGGGTTCTCGCACTGCGAGCCTGGCCGCAATACCGGCCATGGCAAGCGGAGGGACAGACAAGGCCACGGACAGTACCAAGCCCGCGGCAACAACGGGAACGACAACCGGGACAACGTCCAGTACTACGACCGGTACAACCGCTCCCAGCACGAATGCAGCGAATCCAAATCAGCCCGGGACGACCGCGCAGCCAGCGAGTTCGGCGAAATCGGACGACACAAAAAAGACAAATGTGGAAGTCGAGGTTGACGAACTACGGGCGATGATCCGGGCGCAAGCCGAGCAGCTTGAAGAGCAACACCGCGAGCTGGAAGCCATGAAGGCAAAGATGGCGACGGAAGGCGCGAGCGGATCGACGACGAGCGCACCGACGGATTCGAACGCTCCGGCGGCAACGCCAGCGTCTGCAACAACAGCTCCGAACGCGAACTCGAACGGCACAGCGACAGCAGTAATTCCAACGCCCGACCCGCGCGGACTTGCGCAGGACACGTCAATGGAAGATAAGCCGTCGCCGCTGTTTTTCAAGATCGGCTCGGCACGCTTCACTCCCGGCGGATTCCTGGACTTGACGGCAGTGATTCGCTCGAGCGGAACCGGCAACGGAATCGGCACGAGCTTCGGCGGCGTTCCATACAACAACAATTTTCCGACAGCCGGATTGACGGAAACACGGTTGAGCGCGCAGAACAGCCGCATTTCGTTGAAAGTGGAAGCGCCAGCAGCCGGTGGAAATATCACCGGTTATGTGGAAGCTGACTTTTTGGGACTAACGGCCGCGAACGCGAACGTCACGAGCAACTCCAATTCGCTTCGCATGCGTGTTTATTTCGGCGACTATCGCCGCGGCAAATGGGAATTTCTTGCGGGGCAGGACTGGAGCATGTTGACTCCGAACCGCAAGGGGATTTCACCGTACCCAAGCGACATCTTCTACTCGCAGGATATGGACACGAACTACCAAGTGGGACTCACTTGGACGCGTCAGCCGCAAGTACGCCTGCTGTACCATCCGAATGACAACTGGACGCTGGGAGTTTCGTTCGAAAACGCGGATCAACTTGCGACTACCGCGATTTCTGCTCCCGCATCATTCAGCAGCGTAGCGGGACAAGTAGACGCAACCAGCGGCGGCACGCTTTCTACGCCGCCAACGCCAAACGTCGCTCCCGACATTATTTTGAAGGCGGCGAATGACGCGCACCTTGGCGACAAACTCTTCCACTGGGAAGTGGCGGGACTGATCAGCGAATTCAAGCTGGTAACACCGCCATCCATCCTGGGGACGACGACTGCAGAAACGATGACGCGCACCGGCGGCGGCGTATCGGCGAACATGAACCTGGAACTGTTCAAGAATTTCCGGCTGATCGCCAATTCGTTCTATAGCGAGGGCGGCGGACGATACGTTGATGGACTGGGCCCGGATTTTGTGGTGACACAGGACACGACGACTTCACCGTTTAACCCGGTACCGCTGCACAGCGCATCTGGCATCGGCGGATTCGAATATCAAGCGGCGAAGAGCCAGATGATCTACGCATACTACGGCGGCGCTTATTACGACCGCTTTGTGAGCGTTGATCCTGCTACGGACGCGACGATTGGATACGGCTTCAGCCATTCGTCTTCTTCTGACAACCGCGCTATTCAGGAATACACGATTGGCTGGGTGCCCACATTCTGGCAGAGCCCGAACTTCGGCAAGCTGCAGCTGATCACGCAGTATTCGTATCTGACCCGCGCACCGTGGTGGGTGAACCCCACTCCGGCGATCGGAGCAACGAACCCGAAGAACGCGCACTTGAGCATGGTGTACCTGGATATCCGGTACGTCTTGCCGTAGTGCGAAACGCAGCACAGTAATTTGTAGAAGCGAAACAGAGTGTCGAACTGTTGAAGCGGTCTCCGGGACGCATACGCGTCCTGGAGGCCGCTTTAATTTTTCAGCGCGCCTTCCTGATACATCAGCTCGGAAATTTTCACGCTATATCCGTATTTTGCGGATGCTTGCGCGATGCTGGCTTGCTCCTGATTGAGTTGGGCCTGGCTGAGCTCAACGATTGAACTGAGGCCAAGTTTGTATCTTTCGGTGGCGAGGTCGAGCGCTTTCTGCGCGGCGTCGAAGAAGTTGCGCGGTGAGGGCGAGATTCTGGAACGCGGTATTCGCGGCGAGCCATGCGACGCGGACATCGCGCGTGACGTTATTTTCCAGGTCGCGCAGTTGTTCGCGCAGATTCGCTGTGCGCGATCTTGCGCAGCGGCATGGCGCGCGTTGAATAATTTTCCGTTGAAAATTGGAATGTGAACATCGAACGCCAATCGCTCCGTAATTCTGCGGGATTTGCGATTGCGCGAAGGGCGCTTCGCCGGCTACGCCTGCGAGTGCAACATCCGGCATCCACAGATCGCGCTCGGCACCGCGAAACGCTGTTGCGATTGATGCTCGAGGCGCTGCGCGGCGACATCGGGGCGGTCGCGCAGAGCTGCCGCAATGGAATCGTCGAGATCGGCAGCGGCTCCGATGGAGTGCCAGGATCCGTAAGCGCGTAAGGCGCAATTGCGACATGCCGAGTGCGGCGCTTAGCTCGGCCTGCGTAGGATTCCACGTCATTCTCGCGCCTGCACGAGAATCATTTTTGCCTGGGCAAGATTCACATCGGCGAAACTTACGTCGAGGGTGGAGCGCAAGTTGCTCTGCGCAAGCGCGTTGATTTGATCGTCGACTACCTGGCGATCCTTCACGGTTTCCTGCGCTACGTTGAGGACGGCTTGCGCGCTGAGAGCGCCGAAGAATGCGCGATCGAAATTGAGGAGCACTTGCTCGCGCGTGAGATTCACATTTTGATCCGCCGCCTGGCCGTGCAGTTTCGCGCTCGCCAACCAGATTACGGGTGCGGCCGAAATCGGTGACGAGTTGATCCACGGAAACTCCGGCGGCAAACCGGTCGTACACGATTGGATTGTTCAAGCCGCCTGCCGCGATGCGGGCATCGTTGGAGCCGACGCCGGTGAGATCGGCGGAGACCGTCGGATAATAGGCGGAGCGCGCTTCGGTGGTTGCATCGTGCGCTTCATTCGCGGCGAATTGCGACGCGCGAAGCTGTGGATGATTTGCGATCGCGATTTGCCGCGCTTGCTCGAGCGTCAGCGGAGTGGTTGCGCGGAGCTGATTGCTGCGAGCGGAAGTTGCGCTGGTTGTTGATGGATCGCGGTTTCGCTAAATGATTGCGATTGCGCACAGGCGCGAACGTAGCCATCAACGCTATCAAAACGAATGCCAGCGAATAGTGAGCGGCGATCTGCAGAAATTCAATTTAGTGAATCGCATTATGCTTCGCCTCTTTGCGCATTCCGCGCGCGCGATGAGATCGGGCTGCGGCTCGGTGCCGCGATAGGCCAGGTAATAGGCGGAGGGGACCAGGAAAACCGTCACAACTCCCGAAACCGTGAGCCCGCCGATAATTGCGCGAGCGAGCGGCGCATATTGCTCGCTGCCTGCTTCGAGAGCGAGCGCGAGCGGAATCAGGCCGAGCAGGGTGGCGAGAGTCGTCATCATGATTGGGCGCAACCGCACTTTGCATGCTTCGGCCAGCGCTTCTTTCAGCGGCAGACCGTTGTTTCGCAGAGTGCCTACGAATTCGACGATCAAGATGCTGTCTGACATGACGATGCCGGTCATCATGATCACGCCCATCAGAGACATCACGTTGAGAGTGGAGCCCGTGGCAAGCAGGAAGAGGAGCACGCCGGAGAGTCCGGGCGGTAGCGCGAGCAAAATGAGAAATGGATCTTTGAATGATGCGAATTGCGCCATGAGGATCAGATAGACCAGCAGCACCGAAAGAAATAATCCAAGGCCGAAGCTGGTGAAGGAAGAATGCATGTCTTCGATGGAGCCGCGCACGGTGATGCGGACTCCAGATGGGCGCGGCGAAATTTGCGAGCAAGCGATCGATTTCGGCGCTCACTCGCGAAAGACTCTCGCGTGGAAGGCATCACGTAAATATCAATCACGGGCCGCAACTGGTAGTGATCCACTTCAGTGGGAGTATTGATCGCGCTGACGTCGGCAACAGAATCGAGCGGAGTGGTTTGTTTCACGCCAGTGCCGCGCAGCGGAATTTGTTTGAAGTCGTTGAGCGTTTGAATTTGCGATTCGGGATACTGCACGGTGAGCATGTAGTTGTTGCCGGTTTTCGGATCGATCCAGTAACTTGGTGCGATCATAGCGTTGGAACTGAGCGCGGTGATTACGTTATCCACCACTTCTTTTGGGCTGAGGCCCAGCATGCTGGCGCGTTCGCGATTGATATCGAGTTGCAGGCCGGGATAATCCATATCCTGCGGGATCAAGAACGTCGCTCACTCCTGGCAAAGCTTTCACTTTCTGCGCGAGCGTCTTTGCCAGATCGAAACCGCTGGCGAGATCGCTGGTGCTCACTTGAATATCAAACGGCGCGGGCAGACCCTGATTCACGATCGAATCCACTAATCCGCCAGCCTGGAAATATGTGCTCACTTGCGGCAGATCCTGCGCGAGTTTTTGCCGCACGCGATTCATGTATTCGTAGCTGCCGATTTTGTGGCCTTCTTTGAGGCTCACTTGCACGAATCCGGTGTGCATTCCGGAATTGCTGGTGTAGATCGCGCTCAGGTCTGGAGTGATTCCGATATTTGAGACGATCATTTGCAGATCGGCGGCGGGAACTATTTCGCGGATGTCTTGCTCGATCCGCGCGACGTATTCGTCCGTGACTTCAATGCGCGTTCCGGATGGGGCTTTGATATTCACCACGAATTGGCTGGGATCTGTGCGCGGAAAAAATGCGTGGCCCAGCAGAGGGATACAGCGCGAAACTAACACGACGAATGCGGTGAATCCTGCGACCACCCACCACGGATTATTCAGGCAATGGCCGATCGCGATATCGTATTTGTTTTGCAGGATGCGGAAATAGCTGTCGAACCGCGCAACCACGCGCTGAAACAGCGACTGTTTCGGTAGGTGGATATTTCGCCGCCGTATTTATCGTGAAGATGTTGTTCGGGTTCACTGACGTGCGCTCCCGTGGCGCGAATAAATCGCGAGCAAAAGAGCGGCACCACCGTCATCGCGACTGCGTAGGACGCGAACATCGCGAATACGACGGCCAACGCAAGCGCGGTGAACAGGTATTTGCTGACGCCGTAGAGAAAGACAACCGGAAAAAATACGATTGAGGTGCTGACTGTCGCGGCGAGCACTGCGAGTTGCACTTCCTTTCCGCCGCGCTCGCTTGCCACCATCGGCTTTTCGCCCAGCTCCATGTGGCGAAAAATATTTTCGAGCACGACCACCGAGTTATCAATCAATCTGGAAAATGCGAGAGCCAGCCCGCCGAGGACCATCGTGTTGATCGTGCTGCCCCCGGCATTGAGTGCGAGAAACGCCGCGAGAGAGGAAAGCGGAATGGAAAGAAGCACCGCGATCGTTGCGCGCGCGTTGCCAAGAAAGAGCAAGATCATCACCGCGGTGAGGAAAAGTCCGATTGAGCCTTCGGAGATCAGATTCTTTACCGCGATGCGCACGAATTTCGATTGGTCGAAGACGACGTCGGTCTTCAATTGGCGAGGCACGTCCAGCAAATCGGAAACACGCGCTTTCTTCACTCCATTCACGATTTGAATCGTGTTGCTATTGCCGCCCTGCTTCAGCACTGGAATGTAAACGGAGTGCTGGCCATCCACGCGCACGATGTTTGTTTGCAAGTTGGCCGGCGTCTTCCGCGTGGCCGATATCGCCCACCATTACCGAGGCGTTGCCTACAGTTTTCAGCGGCACGTCGTTTAGATCGGCGGCGGCGTTTACCTGGCTATTCGCATAAATGTTGTAATCCTTGGTGCCGATTCGAACGTCGCCCGCGGGCAAAATCAAATTCGAATCATTGATGCCGGTGACCACGTCCATCAAGCTCAATTGGTGTGCTTGCAGCTTCATCGGGTCCACGTAAACCATGATTTGGCGATAGCGGCCGCCATACGGTTGCGGTACGGTTGCGCTGGGCACGTGATTGAACACCTGATTGCGCACGCTAAATTGCGCGATATCTTTCAGGCGCGTTTCGTTGAGGCCTTCGCCCTTGAGGGTGATCAGGCAGACGGGAAGATTTGACGCGTCAAATTTCAGCACCACAGGCGGAAGAGTTCCCGGCGGCAGCCTGCGCAGATTTGCCATCGCGAGATCGGAGACCCCACTGACCGCCGCGTTTGGATCTGTGCCGGGATGAAAATAAATTTTGATCAGGCTGACGCCGGGGAGTGAACGCGATTCAATGCGTTCGGCATCGCTTGCGTAGGTAAAAAATCGCTCGTAGGTATCTGTGATGTCGGATTCAATTTGTTGCGGCGGCATGCCCGCAGTAAAATGTTGCCACCACTACCACCGGAATATTTACTTCCGGAAAAAGATCTACCGGCATGCGCGCCACGGTGACGCATTCCCACCATGGCGACGATCAGACACAACATCAAAATGAAAAACGGATATTTGATCGCGAAGGAAGACATTTATTGTTTGCCTCCCTGCGCTGCAGGCGCGGGCGGCAAGACTGCCGGCTCGCGGCGAAACTTTTTCGCCCGCGTGATATTCGGATTGACCGGCGGCGATCACGGTGTCGCCTTCGTTGAGGCCGCCGGTGATTTCTATCTGGTTCGCGCCTTCGATTCCCAGCGTAACTTTTTTCTTTTCCACCTGGCCATTGGCGTCTACCGCGAGCACGTAGGGCGATGGCGTCGCCTTGCACTACTGCTTCCGCTGGAAGTACCAGAACATTTTTCGCGCTCTGCAATCCGAGCATCGCGGTGCCATACATTCCTGGGACTAATTCCAATTTCGGATTTGGTACATCAATTTCCGTCATCATCGTGCGCGTGGATAAATCGAGTTGCCGCGTGAAGCGAACCACTTTTCCCTTGAAAGTTTTATTGAGCGATGCGACTTTCACATTTACGGGCGTTCCTTCGCGAATTCCAGGAACAACGGATTCCGGTACTGGAATATCCAGATCGAAGCAAACTGTTTTCGGCGAGTTGCACAACGGGCAACGCTTGTTTTTCCGACGCAGTGCCCGCTGCGACCATCGCGCCCTTATCCGCAAATCGTTGCGTGATTACACCATCGAATGGAGCGATGATGCGTGAGTAGGCTTCCATCGACTGCTCTTTTTCGCAAGCTCGGCCTTGTCCGCGAGAGCTGTTGTTCGGCGGCTGCGACCGCGGAAGTTGCCGGAGCTGACTCCGGCCTGGGACTGCTGATCTTTTCCCTGCGAGTCGTCTACTTCCTGCTGCGCCACAAGCCCGGGGCGCGTCCTTGGAAACTTCCGCGAGGCGGGTGTAGCGAAGGTGCGCAACGCTATAGGCGGATTTCGCGCGATCCAGATCGGATTTCGCGCGCTAGCAATTCTTCCTGGCTGCGCGCGACGGATGCGCGCGCGTGCTCCACGTTGGCGACGAGTTCCGGAACTTCAAGCGTGGCGAGCAATTGGCCGTTCCGCACGCGATCGCCGATATCCACGTTGATCTTGCGCGCACGTAGCCGGGAACTTTCGCGTAGATGCTGATCTCTTGATATGGACGGAAGACGGCCGCGGTTGAAAATTCCTCCGCGATATCGGCGCGCGAAACGTTTACGACTGCCGCAGGCAGCGCGGCATCGGCGGCAGCGGCGGAGTGGTCCCGCTGGTTCCGCAGCCGGCCAGCGAAAAATGCGAACGCGAGTGCGGTGGACGCAGCGAACGCTGCCGCTAACGGCATCGCTGCGCACAAGATGCGCAGCGAGGGCGTTGGCTGATTTTTCTTCGATCGCTCATCACGTTATCTCCAGTTTTGCCCATCTACAATTTCCCGCAGCTTGTCCACGGAAAATTGTCTGACCGGCAGTAGTCGATGATTTTCTGGCGCTCGGCCAGTCATGTTCGCTGCATGAGCGTGGAATTTTCGCGGCGATTTCGTTGGGAATCGAAAGCACGCCATGCATATCGCCGTGCAACAGATCGCCGGTTTTTAATTTCGAGTCCGCCGATCGTGGCGGGCTTTCCGAAAGAAATGAGGTGCGCGAACGCGTGCGACGAACCACACGGTCGTGGCAAAAAGTTGCAGCCGTTCGTCGCTCGCAGCAGGCAGGCTTCGCACTGCGCCGTTCGTCACACAGGCGACGCAGCCGAGCGCGCGCAAAATCGTTCCGTGAATTTCGCCGATGAATGCGCCCGTTCCAGGTTTTTCGTCGATGTCTTCGATCACTGACGATTCGCGGCGCGGGCTGTTGCTGGACGAAGCTCCCACCAATCGGTGCGGTCGCGAAAACTGTGGCCTTCCATGGGTGTTTCCGACGAACGAATCGCGCAGGTGACCGCATAGCCGCAGACCGGCGGCAGCTCCGGGCACCAGGCAGCGAATGATCCGTCGCAAAAACCCTGGTTGCGTAGGCGCACATCCATTTCGTCGATCACATTTGCCACCGTGCACGTGTCTAGTTTTGCGAGCGCGTGGATTACTTCCTGCATGTGTTGAGACATTGTTTATCTCCATGTAAATGGAAAAATTTTCGTGCGCGCAAAATTCGCGCGCAGTGACCGTCTTAATTTTGATGGGGAGAAAAATTACGAAATTACTGGAGGGGACCGAAGCTGTTGCGGGCCGGATTCCGACGAGCGTGCTTGCAGCGACTTGGTGCACGAAATTCGAACGAAAATTTGTTCAGGTTCTTCGATTCGCACGAGAGGCGCGGGCACGGCGACGTGACGAATCGTAGGTGCCTGGCGGTGGCCGTAGTTGGCCATCTTCACCGACGAAGAAAAATATCTAGTCTCAGCGGTGTGCGCGGAATAGTGGAATGTTTTCGCGGCGACTGCGAGGGCGACCATACCCAGGACGAGAGCCAGTACGGATACGGCGAATATCCGTGCGTTTTTCCGCGTTTGCGTTCCCGCCGGATTGGATGTGCGATTCACGCTGCCGGGGCTTTCTAACTCAGTTTGATGCCTGTTTCCTATGGCGCGTTGGGACGCTCGCCTTAGCAGACCTTAATCATAGACCTTTACGTAGAGGGCAACAACTGGTGTGTGGATTGATGTGCGCCGCAGGCATTTCTGGCTTCTGCCTTAGGGTCGATTATTCGAAAATTTGGCTCATCCAATTCCGCGGAGCCTCCGTAGTACACGGTGAGCAGGAAGCAACGACTCACGAAGTAACAAACTACGAGGAGAGGCAGAAAATGAAGAAGCTCGCACAGTTCGCAGCAATCGCCCTATTGGCGGCTTTCTCGGTTTCCGCACAGAAGGATCCCATGGTCGGCGGAGCTGCAATGTATTCCAGCAAAAACATCGTGGAAAACGCGATGAATTCCAACGATCACACCACGCTGGTCGCGGCCGTGAAAGCGGCCGGGTTGGTGGACACGCTTGAAGGCGCGGGCCCGTTCACGGTTTTCGCACCGACGAACGAAGCGTTCGCAAAACTTCCGGCAGGCACCGTGGATACGCTGGTGAAGCCTGAGAACAAAGACACGCTGACGAAGATCCTCACCTACCATGTGGTTTCTGGAAAGTGGGACAAAGCGGCGATCGAAAAGGCCATCAAAGCGGGGCACGGCAAGGCGCAATTGAAGACCGTGGAAGGTGGATCGCTGTGGGCCAGTATGGACATGGGCAGTCTCGTCCTTACGGATGAAAAGGGCGGCACGGCGCGGGTCACGATCGGAAACGTGTTTCAATCGAATGGCGTGATCCACGTGATCGACACCGTGTTGATGCCGAACTAAGTTCCTCCCAAAATGCGGTACGCGGGGCCGAAGCGCGATGCGCTGCCGGCCCCGTTTTATTTTTCGCGATGGCTTAGTTGGATTTGTCGGCGGTATCGCGAACAGTTCGAGGTGGCGCGAAACCATTTATGTTGATAGACATATTCGGAATAACTGCGCTGGGGGTCGGTTCATGAGACTCAACATTGTCACGCTACTGCTTGGTGTCGCTGCTCTGAGCTACGGCGCGTACTGGATCGTTACCACTCATCAGCCGTGGACGCCGCTAAAGATTGTTGGAGCCGCGATTGTTGTGCCGTCTTTCGTTTTGTTTTTGGTGGCGCGGGTTCAGCTCGGAAGCAATTTCTCGATCGAGGCAAAGGCGCAAAACCTTGTCACCTCGGGAGTTTATTCGCGCATTCGAAATCCGATTTATGTTTTTGGCGGGCTGATCCTCGCTGGAGTGGCGCTCTACTTCCGGCCCGTTTTTCTGGTTTTGTTCATCGTGCTGATTCCGATGCAGATCGTTCGAGCGCGCAGAGAAGAAAAAGTTCTCGCTGAAAAATTCGGCGAGGAATACCAGCAGTACAAAGCGAAGACCTGGTTCTAAATCGAATCTCCCGCCGGCGGTTTTTGGATTTCGCGTTGAAATTCGAAAGAGGAGAGCGGAGCCAGCGCCAGGGGAGCACTGGCCCCGCGGTAGGGTGTACCCAGCGGCTCGGGTGAACCGCGAGTCGAGAAGCTCACGCCTAAGCTTCTCTGCGACTTCCATATTGATGGAAAGATGTCACGCCAGCGTCAACGATTTATGAATCTTGCGTGAGTTGCTGGCGCATATGCGGCAACGTGAGGGCGCGTCCGTGGCGGACGTCGAGCCCGCGCAGCCAGAAGATTGCGTCTTCGGCGATGTTGGTGGCGTGGTCCGCCAGCCGCTCGAGGTACCGGCTGGCAAGAATGAATTGAAAATTTGGGCTGATCTGTTCGGGATTCGCCATGGTTTTTGACAACAAGCGTTCGAAAATCTGGTCGCGGTAGCGATCTACGACATCATCGGATTCAAGAACCTCGGTGGCTAGCGTCAGGTTGCGGAAAATCAGCGAGCCCATGCCCTTGCTCACCATTGCGCGGACCGCCTCAATCATTGGCGGCAAATCTTCGGGCAGTTCTGTGTGGCCCATTTGCTCAAGCGAGATCACACGCTCGGCGATATTTACGGCGAGATCGCCCATGCGTTCGAGATCGTTGTTGATGCGGACGGCGGCGACGGTGAGGCGGATTTCTTCGTCGGTGAGATTGCCGGAACGCAGAATGCGCACGGCGTGCTCGTCGATCATCATTTCGGCTTCGTTGATTCTTGGTTCGAGCAGGAAAATTTCGCTGGCGAGCGTGGTGGCTGTGGAGTCTGCTCCACGCAAGAGTGCGTCGAGCGATTTTTGCACGCTGCGTTCCACTGTGCGCGCCATTGCCACGAGATGATTCACCAGCGTTTCCTGATACACGATTTGTGGATTCTGTGCAGCTGCTGCCATGGGTTCTCCCGTACTTTCCAGCGTGCTGGCTAATGTCCGCGCAGTTCGTGCGTCCACTACACCGCTTGCCATGTTTTCAGAAGAAAGTTAACGGGAGTTGAATGGAAGATGAAACGAGATGAATATTAATTACTTCTAATTTGTGCTCCCTGCGGTTGCGACTGGCACGGAAAAATGAAATCGTGAGCCTTGTCCTACTGCGCTATCCACCCAGATTTTTCCACCGTGGGCTTCGACGATATGGCGCGCGATACTCAATCCCAATCCTGTCCCGCCTGCCTCGCGCGATCTCGCAGAATCGACGCGATAAAATCTTTCGAAGATTCGCTCCTGCTCGCCTTGCGGAATTCCAATTCCGTTGTCAGCGACGGTCAGTATGACCATTTCGTCGGCCCGTTCTACGCGGACTTCGATGTGTCCTCCGAGTGGCGTGTATTGCACTGCGTTTTCGAGCAAATTGATCAGCACTTCCCGCAGCCGATTGGCATCCGCCATGACGTTCGGAAGATCGGCGGGACAATGTATTTCGATTTCGTGGTTTTTCTTTTTTGCAGCGAAGCGAACTGTTTCGACGCAGGCGTAAGTGAGCTCGCAGATGTTTACCGTTCGCAATTCCACATCCATGCGGCCTGCTTCAATCTGCGAGAGTTTCAGCAGATCGTCGGTCAACCGCGCGAGGCGCACGGCGTGATCGCGAATAATCTCCACGAAGCGTGCGCGGTGTTCCGTATCATCAAGCGCACCTTCGAGAAGAGTTTCCGCGAAACCTTGAATCGCGGTGAGCGGAGTTTTGAATTCGTGCGAGACGTTTGCGACGAAATCGCGGCGCACTCGCTCAAGGCGCCGCAATTCACTGATGTCATGCAGCACCATCACCGCGCCTGAGGATGCATGGTCGTCGAGTCCGGGGCGCACTGGCGTTACTGTGGCCGCGAAAGTCCGGGGGCGCAGAGTTCCGACGGTCACTTCGATTTCTTCGCGCTGGCCGGACGCGAGAACCTGATGGACTGCGGTGAGCAATTCGCTTTGCCGAACTGTTTCCACGAGCGGGCGGCCATTTCCCATTGTGCCCATCGGGGCTTGTACGGTTGCGCCGCGCGGTTCGAGATCGAGAATCTGCGCGAAGGCGCGATTGTAAAAAATTGCGCGCTCTTCGCTGCTGATTACGGCGACTCCTTCGATCATGCTTTCCAGAATCGCGGCGGTACGGTTGCGTTCATCGGTGAGGGAAGCAAAGCTTTGCGCGAGGCGCGCGGCAGTTTCGTTCATCGCGCGGGCCAGCGCGGTTAATTCATCGTTGCGATCTTCCAATTCGACGGGCGCGAAATCACCAGCGGCCAGGCGGCGCGAAAATTCTTCGAGACGCTGTACTCGCTGAGAAAATCTTCTGGAAAATAAAAGAGAAAGAATGATGGTGAGAAAAAGAATAGAGAGCGCGGCGATCCAAACAGGCTTTCGCTCAATGCCGCCGGCGGAAAAAGCCTGAGCGGTGAGGAGGCCAATGACCAAAAATCCAAGGAAGGCCAGGCCGAGTTGCCAGAAAAGATTAATTCGCACGGCTGCCGCGTTCTGCACGCGCGGCTTGTGTCTCCATTTCGAACATGTAGCCCGCGCCGCGCACGGTTTTTAAGTACGCCGGTTTTTCCGGATCGCCTTCAATTTTTTCGCGCAGCCGGCGAATGTAGACGTCGACGCTGCGCGGAGTAACGAATCTGTCTGTGCCCCAAACGGCGTCGAGCAACTGGTCGCGGGTGAAGACGCGATTGGGACGCGACGCGAGGTGGTGGAGCAAGCGAAATTCGAGAGTGCTGAGGGTTACATTTTTTCCGCTGCGCGACACGCGATAGGCCGACGGATCGATGGTCAACAATCCCGCTTCGATGGTGCGATCGGGCTCGGAGCCTGGAGCAGTGCGGCGCAAAAGCGCTTTCACTCTGGCTACAAGTTCACGCGGGCTGAAAGGTTTTGTGACGTAATCGTCGGCGCCCATTTCGAGGCCGACTACGCGATCGGCTTCTTCGCCGCGTGCGGTGACCATGAGAATCGGCAGACGATTCAGCGAAGGATCGCGGCGAATTTCTTTGCACACTTCGAGTCCCGAAAGTTTCGGGAGCATGAGGTCGAGGAGCAACACGTCTGGCGGAAGCTTACGCACTTGCGCGAGACCTGTGGCGCCATCGGCGACCGACGACACCTGGAAGCCTTCGTGGGCGAGGTTGTAGCGGACGAGTTCGACGATATCTTTATCGTCTTCGATGATCAGGATTCGAGTTGGGCTCATTATGGATTGGAGCCCCTTATTTGAGCGCGTAATTGTTACTCCTAGATGAAAGCACGGTTAACAGCGTCTTTCATCGCGCAGCTTCATGCAGCATTGCGGCGCGGCCCGATTGCCGGATAAATCCTCAAACCTTGATGAATATCTTGCGCCGATACAGCAGCCACATCGGTATCCAGCATAGCACTACGAAAAAAATGGCGAAGATTAAGGATGCGTTTATGGGACGCGCGAGCGGTTCGAAAAACCGGTCGTACACATAGCCGTGCCAGCTGGTGCGCTGGCCGTCGTCCATCACGTGAAAGACGATGCTGCATTTGGCGACAAAAGTTGCGAACGTGAAAGCGGCGATTGCGTTGGTGCCGAAGACGAGAAGCGGCATGGCCCACTTCCGAAAACCTTTGATGTCGGCGATCCAGTAGCAAAATGCGAGGACGACCATCGCGAATCCGCTGGTGAAAATTACGTAGGTGCTGGTCCAGAGATTTTTGTTGATAGGGAAAAATCCGTGGAGCGAGCGGCCGATGATCATCGTCACCGCGCCGATGGCGAGCATGCCTACAAATTTTCGTTGTGGAGCGCGCGCGCTGCGCAGCCACTCGCCGACAAGCACTCCCGAGAGCGCGGTGGCGATTGCGGGAATTGTGCTGAGAAATCCTTCGGGGTCCCACATCGGCTTCCATAAATGATGAAGCATCAGCGAGCGATCGATGTATGCGCCGAGATTTCCTTCCGGTGTGAGATTTCCCACGCCGTAGCCAGGGACGGGAACAAATCTCATCAGCGCCCAATAACCGACGAGAAGAACGGCGATGACAATCGCGATTGCGCTGAGGCGTGCTTCAAATCCTTCGCGATCGGCGCGGCGCGCGGTGGCGATCACGAGAAGGCCCGCGATCAAATAACACGCAGCGATTCTTTGCAGGACGCCTGTGTAGCGGATGGTCGACATGTGGAAATGCGGGAAGCCATTGAGAAAAAATCCGATTGCGAAAATCGCCAAGCTGCGAATCGCGACGTGGCGCGCCAATTCTCCGCGAGTGGCGCCGCGTTTCGCGCGAGAGGCGAAAGACATGGTCATCGAAACGCCAGCGATAAAAAGGAAAAACGGAAAAATCAGGTCGGTGGGAGTCCAGCCGTTCCACGCGGCGTGATCGAGCGGCCAATAAACCGCGGACCAAGTGCCGGGGTCATTGACGAGGATCATTCCGGCGATGGTGGCGCCACGAAAAATATCGAGCGAGACCAAGCGCGCCGGGCTCACGGGCGATGTCGCCGCCGCTGTTATTGCCGCGGACGGAGGGGGCGCTTCGATTGTGCTGGTGGCGATGCTGGCACCTCAGTTTTGGCGACACTACTCACAGAAATTGCAAAAAGCAAGACCGCGGAAAAGACCCTCCGGGAGTAGTACTCCCGGCATAGAACTACGAGAGCAAGCGAACGTTACCGACGTCACGTTCCGTCCCTACACACCGCACCGGTAATCTCACCTTACGTCGCCGATACCGCAGCCCGAAAGAGCAACTGGGACAGCGCGACACTGAGGGAAACCGATGATTCTTGCCGCAGCCCTACTTCTGCTTCACCCATGCGATCACGCCAGATTCAGCGCGAAATGCAGCCAAAACCGCCGTTTCCGCGGAAGATTCCGCGCCTGCAACATCGCCTTCGGCCCAGCCTATGACTGTGGCCGCAGGAGCGAGCCATTCGTTTCTTCCCGGCTTTACTGATAAAACGCCGGCGCCGCCGGTGGAATCAGCCGAGCCTGAACCAACGCCCGCGCCGGAACCATTTATCGCCGTCACGAAAACCAAACCCGCCGGCTTCGGCCACATGTCCACAAAAAAGTGGTGGGCACTGAGCGCCGCGATGCACGGAGCGGCCACTTTTGATGCGTGGAGCACGCGCCGATTCATGAGCAACGGCACCGGCCAAGAACTGAATCCGATGTTCAAACCGTTTGCCGGATCAAACGCAATCTACGCCGCGACGCAAGCGATTCCTGTGGCGTTCGATTTTCTGAGCCGCCACATGATGCACAGCGAGCATCCCGTGATCCGAAAATTCTGGTGGGCACCACAAGCTGTCTCGACCGCAGCGTCGTTTGCGAGTGGCGTCCACAATCTCGGCATCCACTAAAAAAACTTTTCACTTACGGTAGCGGGGGATCCGGCGGGCCAGACGATCGGCCCGCCGCCGCTATTTCTGGGGCCCGATTAAATCCCACAAGCCGTAAGCCCGCAGTTCCGCTTCGTGACCTTTGTCGATCAGCATTTTGCGCGTGCGATCCGCGTCCCACTGCGGAGCGAGACGATCAGCGCGATCCGCGATCCAGAATGCAGTCATCGCCATCACGTCTGCGTTGCGCGTGAGGATCGCGGGATCAACTTTGTCGAGAGTATCCACGTTGCTGTGATGTGTGAGGCCATAGCCGCTGGCTTCCTGATCCATGCCGATTGCGAGAACACCCTTGAGGGTGAAGGGGCCAGTGTCTGTGCCGAATTCCGGATCGCTGGAAATACGATCGGCGCCGAATGAATCGAGCAGCGCCGCGAATGGTTTCACAGCGTCCATCAATTCATCGCGGCCGCCAATACCCAGGCCGGTGACGGCTCCCTGGCCGCCATCGAGAATCACGGCGGCGATGTGATTCGCCATTTCGGCGTCGTGCGATTTCACATACGCGACCGAGCCGAGAAGTCCTTCTTCTTCACCGGTGAAGAGGATGAAGCGAATTGTGCGGCGGGGCTTGATGCCCGAGCGCATGATGGCTTCGGCGGCGCCGAGAGTGACGGCGCTGCCGCAACCGTTGTCCGTGGCTCCAGAGGCGAGGTCCCAAGAATCCAGGTGACCGCCGACCACGATTATTTGGTCAGGATTATCGGTGCCGCGAATATCGCCAACCACGTTTGCTGAATCCACGGGGCCTTCTGTGACGTGATTTTGCACGTTGATGTGAAGGCGCGGAGTTTTGCCCGCGTCGAGATATCGCTCAAGCTGGTCTTGGTCTTCAGCGCCCATGCTCACGACGGGGATTTCGTAATACGTTTCGAATCCCAGAATTCCAGTGTGAGTGAGATGAATTCCGGTGGCTTTGCGTCCGCCCTGGCCGCCGATTACGGCGATGGCATGGGCGGCGTGCGCGGCTTCCAGAAATTTTCCGAATTGCGAAAAGCTGTCGCCGCCACCGCGTCTGCCGCCGGCGGGGCCGCCGCGACCATCCGTGGAATATCGCGGCGGAGGCGGAGCACTGACGAGGAGAATTTTGCCGCTCCAATTCGCGGTGTTGTGAGCGACTTCGTTCGCGAGATCGGCGGAGTTTACGCGGATGACGTCGGCATCAGCTCCTGTTTGCGCAGTGGAACCGACCCAGCCCATCGAATCGACCATGAGTTTGCGGTGGATGGGTGCGATGAGCGTGGCTTCAGCGGTGCCGCGCGTCCAGCCGCGCCAGAGGTGCCAGCTTTCAGCGTGGACATTTACGAGGCCGATTTTTTTCATGGTGGCGACGCCCCAGGCAACGGCTTGCGCCGCTTCGGGCGAACCGGAGACACGCGCGCCGACGTCGTCGCTGAGCGCTGCGAGGTAATCGAAGGCGTGCGAGCCGACCATGCCTGCACCGGCAACCATGGCGAGGCGCTTCTGCTCGGCTTCGTCAACGGCGGGAAACTGTTGAGCGCGTGCGCGCTGGACAAGCGGCGCGGCGGCAATTGCCGCGATGACAATGGCGGCGAAAATCAGGAATGGAGTTCTGCGATTCAATGCTGGTCTCCTCTCACGCGGAGGCGCGGTGTGCGGCTTGGCGCGGGGGCGTGGCGAGCGATTCTGACAGATGAGGGGCCGGAGAGCCAGCGCGGGAACGTGGTGGTGACGGGAAGGCGGGAAAGGTGGTGCCTGTAAACCAGATGGTAACAAATTGGGGTAGTACTATGCCCGCGAGAAGTGAGGTGTGTAATTCGTAAGGTGTTTGTTTTCATGGAATTAGTCCGTTCGAATGATGCTGTGAAACTCCCCATGTTTTGTGGATATTGATGATTCTACAGGGGTTAAGGGGTACTATGCATTGTAACGTATTGAGTTTGTGAGAGTTAGCATGAGGCGAAGGATTGATGGGGCACGGAGCCGTGGTTTGGATGGTGGGGCAGGCGAGACGGCTTGGGTGTGCAAATTCGGGGATTGCAGGGAGCGGAACTGTTTGACTAGTCGACATGGGTTGTCTGAGCGACGTTCTAAAACCATTATGAATATATTATCATATAATTATATAAAAATCAAACCGCAATAACCCCGTCATTTTTCCGGAGTGATTTTGGGGGACGTGTTAATGCGAGGCCGGATTTATGGAACCGAGAAGGTTATGTCAGCATAAAAAGAGTCCGGCTTGCCATCGCGCAAGTAAGGTTGAAAACGCCAATGTGTTGCCGCGTTGTATGCGGGCAAAAGAAGTTGAGAGGGCAATTTATTCAGGTTTTGTACGGTGAGCACTTTTCCACCAGGATCGACGAGGATCCGAATTGTGACTTTGGTTCCGGATGGAGCGACTCCGGGAGAGAAATTGGGTTCGGGAGTTGATGTAGCCAATTTGCGAACTTCGTCATTCGTAAGGATGCTGAACGGATTTTCTGTTTTTGTGGTGAACGCGAGTGTGAGTACAGATTCGACTTGAACTGGCACACCCTCCGAAACCGCCGGCTTGAACTGCCATTTTCTTACCTGGTCGCGCGCTGTGTCGTTTAGATCGGAGTTGTCCGAATTCAGCGGGTAGGCCTCTCGGACATGACCAGACCTATCTGCCGAGATAAGCATGCTGAGAACGCCGGATGTATGTCCGGTGCGAATTGCTGGCCAAACGATTTCAGGAGTTTGCAGGTAGAGTTTCGGAAGGTCGGCGTCTGGAACTCTCGCCATCTGCAGTTGCTGGTCTTTTGATGTGGGCTGAGCGATTGCGAAAAGGGATTCGTCCGGATCCTTTAGATCGGTCAAACCCGTAATCGTAGCTTCAATCGTTGTGCCGGGTTCTGGATCGGTCACCAGCAGGTGGGCGACGTGCTTCTCTCCAAAATTCTTGTAGTTCTTGAATTGCACGCTATATCCGGGGGTTAGGACGGAATCCAGTAATCCGTGTCTGCCTTCAAAGCAAAAAAGTGAGAACGCATCGTTCTGTGCAGGAGGAGCTCCAATCTTCGACTGAAATCGCGCACAGGAATTCGATTGGCGGGAACTGCCGGGCTGGGAGATTTGCGTGGCTGTTTTCTTCAAGGTTTCAGACATCGGGAGTGGGTCAGTGATTGCGCGAACGAATTCGTTTAGCCAGTAGGGAAAGTAGTCCCCGGTGTCTTCTTCCTGGACCTGGTCGCCGTTGACGATCAATGTTTGTGAAAAATCGGGGGAGTGGATGATACGGCGCCATTTTTCTGGCGAGATCCAAAAGAGTTCGATGTCTCCACGGAATGGCGAGCCGGGACTGTCTCTTTCGGCGATCGTAGCTTTCAAATGAAATGGCGCGGCGCCCGGCGAGGTAAGTTTCGATTGGGAGACGGCGTGATCGACGACTTCGGCGAGAGGCACCTGTTGCGCGATAGAGATTCGCGGCACGAAAGTAAGAACCAGAGAGAAAATCAGAACACGCAAATCTAAACGCATGTCGCGATCCTCGTAACGCGAGAAGTAAGTACGCGAAGAACTATATACCGAGTTTCGAGAGGCGAGTATATAGCGAATTGAAACCCGCGGCCGGTATCCCAAGCATGGCCGGGGCGGGGCTGGGCGAGGCCTGCCTGCTTCGCAGTCGAGCCTGGCCCCTACGTCGAGTGGACGCGAGCGACATAAGAATAGCGCTGAGGAGCGAGGCGGCCGGGAATTCAAAGACAAAAGGTCAAAGACCGCACCCTTGGACTGCAAAGGGTGCGGCACCCTATGAAAAAGGCAAGGTCAACTGCGCCAATGCGGAGATTGGCGCTCCCGGGGTTACTTTGAGAGCTGGTCTTTTAGTTTTTTTACCAAGCGGGCGCCGGCGCTATTGATGCCGGTTAGGACGCCGCCCCAGCGGGTGGAATCAGACCAGAGGCTTTCCTGGGTGGCGGGATCGACGACGGCGAGAAAGGCGTATTCGGGCGGCGGGGCTTTGTCTTCGGAAGTCATGGGATGGCCGAAGAGGGTCATGTCCGATGAATAGCGGACTGCGGAGAGGACGACGTAGAGGTCAGCGGATTTGGGGTCGTTGACGATGCGGAAGCGCCCCCATTTTTGAAGTTCGGCGAGAGCTTTGTTTGCTACGGCTACGTTGCCGGTTTGGTCGGTGAAATAGATTGTTTTGGCGGCGGCGATTTTTGGGGAGGTTTCGAGAAGGTTTTTGTGTTGCGCGGAAGATGATATGGGGATTGCGGAGAGGATTGCGAGTAGCGCGAGAGCGAGACAGAGAGAGCGATGGAGCTGGATGGCGGGTTTCATTTGCATCCTAGTGTGCAGCAGTATCGTTGCAAAAAACCAACAGCAGATCCCTCACCCCGTGAAGGGGATTCGGTCCCGATCGAAAGCATCGGGATGCAAAATGCGCAGATGACATCCGTTTTTGAACGATAGCAAATGTTTCGATGCGGCGACGTGGGAATGAGTTAGCCGAAACAACGATGAGGCGGCGGATGAGGCGGCCGGTTGAACCCACTTCAAGGGACTAAGGAGTATACTGGCGGGCAGAATTGTCTTGTGGGGGAGTGGATGAAAAATTCGATTCTTTCGTCTGTCCTATTTTTGTTTTGCTTTGTGGCGGCCGCGCTGGGCCAGATGCAGCCGGCGAATATTTCTGGGAATTTTACTCATGCGGATGGAAGCGATGTGAAGAAGGGGCGCGTGTTTCTGATGAACCGGCTGGGGTACGAACGGTTCACGCACTGCGCGAGCGATCCTCGCGGCGACGTGATGGATTGCGCGAGGGGTGCCGAAACTTCGATGGGGAATGTGAATCGCGGCACCTACAACATGGAAGTTTTGTACACCGGAAATTATTGGCTGGTGGGAATTTGCAATGAAGATCCGCAAGGAACGCCGGCGTGGATCGCATCGCCGATCCGGCTGGACAATCGAGATCAGCGGCAGGATTTACGGCTGCAGGACGATCGAAAATGAAAATGAATTTACGGGCGGCGTTTGCGGCGGCGGGGATTGTGTTCGCTTCGGGAGTGATTGTGCTGAACGCGCAGAATCCTGCGCCGGATGAAGTGCGAATGAGCAGCCATCCATTTCTTGCGGGCGCGATTGCGGTGAAGACGACATTGGTGGAGGTTGATACGGTTGTCCGCGATGATGACGGCCGATCTGTGGCAGGGCTGACGGCGGACGACTTTGCAATTACGGATAACGGAAAACCGCAGAAAGTTTCGGGGTTTACGGTGCAGACGCTGGTGCATGCCGATTCGGCGGCGGGGGCGCAGCCAAATGCTACGCAAGCGACGTCCGCGGATGCCCCAGCGCCTCCGTCCGCGGCGACTACAAATCCGCTACGGTATGTAGCGATGTTTTTTGACGATTTGCATACCGATCACGGCGACATGGAACATGCGCGAAACGCAGCGCTAGGATTTGTGAAGCGAGGATTCGAGCCGGGCGACCACATCGGAGTATTCACTGCGTCGAACATCGATACGCTGGATTTCACCGAGGATAAGGACAAGATTAATGAGGCGCTGGGAAAGATCGCGCCACATTTGAGGTACTCGCCCGGTGGCGATGACGCGTGTTTAAGAATGACGCCATATTTCGCTTATGTGATCGCGAATAACCTGGATCCGGACGAATATCAACTCATGCTGGCTCGCGCGATAAAATGCCATTGTAGCGAGGACGACTTCAACGGCGGCGCGATCGATAGTTGCTCTGTCGCCGAGGCAACGGCATTACAGCGGATTGCGGAGGCGAGCTGGGCCGCGGCGCGAATTCAATCGCAGCTTACGATTCAGGGCCTCGAAAGAGTCGTGCGGCATCTCTCATCCATGCGCGGGCGCCGAGTCTTGCTGATGGCTTCCTCGGGACTGGTCACCGGCGACTTGCAGCAGGAGGGCGACACACTGACGGCCGACGCCGTACACAGCGGAGTGGTGATTAATTCGCTGGATGCGAAAGGGCTTTACGCAGAATCGCCGGGCGGGCCGCCATCGAACCATGACGATCCACTCACACGTGACATGTATTTACAGACGCACGAGACTGAGCAACTGGGGACGCGACTGATGACGGAGACGGCGTCTATGGCACTCCTGGCGAGCGGAACTGGCGGACGGTTTTTCACGAACAATAATGATTTGACACACGGGTTTCGAGATTTGGCAGCGGCGCCAGCGGTTTCGTACTTGCTGGGATTTTCTCCGGTGGATGTGCCTGCGGATGGAAAGTTTCACACGCTGAAAGTGAAAGTTACGGCGAAGGGTCACTACGCTATTGAAGCGCGGCGAGGATACTTCGCGCCGACGAAGGCGCAGCTTGACGCTCCAACTCCCGAGCGAAAACTGAAGGATGCGGTGATGGGGAGCGACGATCTGGATGCGATCCCGATGCGAGTAACGATGCAATCGAGTAAGTCGAGCGCCGGCTCGACGGAATTGCACGTGACGGTGCATGTGGATCCGAGCCATTTGCCGTATCAGCATCAGAAAGATCGCAGCGTGGAGCAGCTGAATTTTGTGGCGGCGCTATTCGATTCGAACGGAAATTTCGTTGTGGGGAAAGAAGCGGAGATGAATTTTGCGTTCAAGGCTTCGAGTCTGGAGAAGTACTCGCGCGAGGGGATGAGTTTTCAGATGTCGCTAGCGGCGCCGGCTGGGGGGTATCAGTTGCGGGCGGTGGTGCAGGAGACGGTGGAGGGGAAGATCGCTGCGGTGACGAAGAGCGCGGAGATACAGTGAGGGGCGAGTTTCGAGCCGATCGACGGCGATGCTCCCGACCGAATGCGTCGGGACGCAGAAATCGCGCTTCGGCCATCCTGGTCGGATGGCTCTCAGGATTACGCGGAGTGGGAAGTTTGGCGCGGGGATAGCGCGCGATTGATTTCTTCGGATTCGGCGTCGGTCAGGCGGAAATCCATCGCGCCGATTACTCCTGAAACTTGATGACGAGTTCTTACGCCGACGATTGCGGCGGTGACGGCGGGATTGCGAAGCGTCCAGGCGATGGCGACTTCGCCGGCGGTGCGTCCATGGCGGTGGCCGATATTTTTCAGCGAGATCGGCGAGGGCTAGATTGCTGGAGAGTTGCGGCTCAGTGAAAATGGATTCGCGTTTGCGCCAATCGTCATCGGCGAAAGCGGCGACGCGTTCGCGCGTCATCGTGCCGGTGAGAAGTCCCGAAGCCATCGGCGAATAAACAATCACGCCAATATTATTTGCTTTCGCATACGGAAGAATTTCTGACTCCACGTCGCGATGGAGCATCGAATAGGGCGGTTGCAGAGAAGTGATGGGCGCGATTTTTTGTGCGCGGTTCATTTGCGCTGCGTTGAAATTTGAGACGCCGATGTTGCGGACTTTGCCTTATTCTTTCAGGCGCGCGATTTCGCGCCAGCCCTCTTCGATATCGTCATCGGGTTGCGGCCAGTGAATTTGGTAGAGATCGATGGTGTCAATTTTCAAGCGGCGCAGGCTGGCTTCGCATTCGCGGCGAATGGAATCGGCTTTCAGTGTGCCGCCGATATTGCCGGCTTCGTCCCAGGTGCGTTCGCATTTCGTGAAGATATAAGGGCGGTGATGATCGCGGGTGCGCGAGGCGAGCGCGCGGGCGACAACTTCTTCGCTGTGGCCGAGTCCGTAGACGGCGGCGGTATCAATCCAATTGATGCCGTGATCGAGAGCTTCGTGGATGGCGGCGACTGAATCGTTGTCGTCCTGCGGGCCCCAACCGAATTTCCAGCCGCCACCGCCCATGGCCCAGGCTCCGATGCCGATGGGAGTGATGTGAAGATCGCTGGTGCCGAGCTGGCGTTTTTCCATGTGAGGCTCCTGAGAAAATATTGCGAATAGATTATGCGCTGCGAAAAACGAACTGCTCGCAAAATATTTGATGAATATGGCGGCGGAAAGTTGCGATAAATTGCGAGAGGCGGTGCAGAGTTACGCGAAAATTGGATTCGCCGATGGACATCGCGTCGGCCCAATCTTTGTCGGTGGTATCTGGCGCGAGCGACGTGCAATCCACCGCGCGGATTGCGGTGCAACGAGGAAATCCGAATCGATTGAGATCGCGGAGAAGCGCACGAGATCCCAACGAGTGGCGCAGAGCAAGCGCCAAGTGGCGACCGGTGGAATCGGAGCCCTCGGCGATGAGTTGGCGCGGATCGGCGGTGATGGTTGCGGGTAACTCGGCGTGGTGCTCCCAGTATGAGGCGAAGAGAAATAATTTTACGATGGAAAGCGGAAGGAAATCTGGCTTGGCGGAAGCGGAGTCCGAGGAAAAAGAGACTAGCTGCGCACCGGATTTTACGTCTTGCGCGACGGCAGCTCCTGTAAGGTGCCGATCGTTGAAAAAGCGCTGAGCTTCGGCGGTTGCTGCGGCGCGCGCGACGCCGTCAGATTGCGATTGTGATGGGATGGCGTGGAGGGACGCGAAGCTCGCCAACATTGCTGGCGCGAGTATGAGAGATGCGAGCAGGGCGAGGCGCGCCAGCGTTCGATATTTAGATTTCCAAAACTTGATCATGCGCTTCCATCATACAAAGGCTCCTGCAGAGTACCTGCATCGCAAATAATTTTGAAGCGAGGCGCGTACGCGAAAGCGGTATGATGTGCGCGTACGAAATCTGCGAGGGAGAGCGGATGCGGATTGCGGAAAAAATTACGGCGGTGGATTTGCACGCATGCGGCGAGCCGGGTCGCGTAATTACTGGCGGCGTGACGGATGTGCCGGGCGCGACGATGTTCGAAAAGATGACGATATCTCGCGACGAAATCTGACGGATTGCGGAAAGTTGATGTTGCGCGAGCCGCGCGGATATCCGGCCGCGAATTGCAATTTGATTTTGCCGCCCACTCGGCCGGAAGCTGACGCGGGATTCGATGATCATGGAGCAGGTGGAATATCCGCCGATGTCGGGTACGAACACGATTTGCGTGGTGACCACGCTGATCGAAACAGGAATGGTGAAGTCGACGGAACCGTTGACGAATCTGGTGCTGGAAACTCCCGCGGGATTGGTGAGCGTGGAAGCGGAAGTGCGCAACGGGAAAGTGGCGCGCGTGACATTTGAAAATGTTCCGGCGTTTGCGGTGCATATCGAAAAATCGGTGGAAGTGCCGCAGATGGGCACGGTGAAAGTGGATGTGGCGTGGGGCGGAATGTTTTATGTGATTGTGGATGCGGCTCGCGGTGGGATTGCGGCTCACTCCCGATGAGGGGCGCGACATTGTGCGCGTCGGGCGAAATGGTGAAAGCGGCGACGCGCGAACAATTGCCGGTGACGCATCCGGAAAATCCGCGATTTCAGGAGTGACGATCGCGGTGATCAGCGGCGCTGCAACAAAACCGGGAGCGCACGCGAAAAATGCGGTGGTGGTGAGCACGGGAGCAATTGGATTGGTCGCGGCCTGCAACGTGGACCGGCGCGATCGATCGTTCTCCATGCGGCACCGGCACGTGTGCAAAAATGGCGACGCTTTACACCAAGGGCACGCTGGGGATCGGCCAGGATTTTGTGCACGAGGGAATTTTGGGGACGACATTTACAGGAAGATTGATTCGTGAAGCGCGCGTTGGAAAATATCCGGCGGTGGTGCCGACGATCAGCGGCCGCGCGTGGATTACGGGATTCGCGGAATACGTGTTGGATCCGGAGGATCCGTTTCCGGAAGGATTTACGTGTGGGAGATATTTGGGGCGGAGTTTGAGATAGAGTTCGCGCGAGTGGGAGCGAAACGATAATGATTCGAAAAAATTGGATTCGCAATTTTATTTTTGTGGCGTTTCAGTGTCGCGATGGGATTTGCCGCGGCGATCATGTGCGTGCGCAGGCGCAAGCGCCGGCGGCTTCTGCAACGTCTTCTGTCGTGGCGCGCGATCCGCTTGGCGATTTGAAATTTCGAAATTTGGGACCGGCTGTGGCCGGCGGCCGAGTGGCCGCGGTTGCGGGCGTGCCGGGAAATCCCAATGTGATTTATGTGGGCGCGGCGGGCGGCGGAGTCTGGAAATCCACCGACGGCGGAATTTCGTGGCGCGAAAATGGGAAAATATGCCGACGGCTTCGATCGGCGCGATCGCGGTGGCTCCGCAAAATCCAAATTGGGTGTGGGTGGGCACGGGAGAAGGCAATCCGCGAAATGACGTGCTGGACGGGCGCGGAATTTTCTTTTCGTCCGATGGCGGAGCGAACTGGAAAGCGATGGGCCTCGCCAACACGGGACAAATTCCTGTGGTGATTGTCTCGCCTGCGGATGCAAACACGGTTTATGCGGCATCGATCGGGCATGTGTGGGGAGCGAACTCGGAGCGCGGAGTATTTCGCACAATGGACGGCGGAAAAAGTTGGCAGAAAGTTTTGTTTGTGAACGATTCGACCGGCGCGAGCGACCTGGTGATGGATCCGCAGAATCCGAAAGTGTTGTACGCGGGAATGTGGCAGGTGACGCGGCGTCCGTGGATTATGGAGAGCGGCGGCGAGTCGAGCGGAATTTATCGCACCACAGATGGCGGCGACACGTGGCAGAAAATGACGAACGGATTGCCCACGGGAATCGTGGGGCGAATTGGACTGGCAGTGGCGGCGAGCAATCCGCAGCACGTGTACGCGCTGGTGGAATCGCGCAGCGGAGTGCTGTGGGAATCGCGCGATGGCGGCGAGCGCTGGATAAAAGTTTCGGATGACCGCTCGATACAGGCGCGTCCATTTTATTTTTCGCATCTATATGTCGCGCCGAATAATGAAGATCGAATTTATTTTCTGTCATACGACATTTTGCTTTCGATCGATGGCGGAAAAAATTCGCACATCATCGCGCGCGGAGTTCATCCGGATCATCACTCGATGTGGATCGATCCGCAGAATCCCGCGCACATGATCGAAGGAAACGATGGCGGCGCGTACATCTCGATGGATGCGGGCGATCACTGGCGCTATCTGGATAATTTGCCGATCGAACAGTTTTACAGCGTGGCGATTGACGATCGCGAACCGTACACCGTGTGCGGCGGACTGCAGGATAACAACGGTTGGTGCGGCCCTTCGAATAGTTTGAAGGGCGGCGGCATCGGCCCCAGCGATTGGAAAGTGTATGTGGGTGGCGACGGGCAATATGTTGTGCCGGGGCGCGCAGGAAATCCGTTTGTGTATGGCGATTCGCAGGGCGGCGAGATTGTGCGCACAAATCGCGAAACGGAAGAGAGTGCGAATGTGCGTCCCTACAATTTGGGCGTGGGCGATGAAGAACTCGCGAAGCTGAAATACCGATTCAACTGGACATCGCCGATCGCAGTTTCGCCGAAAGATTCGAACGAAGTGTATCTTGGCGGCAACGCGTTGTTTCGTTCGAAGGATGCTGGCGCTCACTGGGATGCGATTTCGCCGGATCTCACAAAAAACGACAAATCGAAACAGGTGCTCACAGGCGGTCCAATTCTTTACGACCTGAGCAACGCGGAAAATTACGACACGATTCTTTCGATCTCAATTTCGCCCGTGGATGCAAATGTGATTTGGGTGGGAACTGACGATGGCTGCGTGCAAGTTACGCGCGATGGCGGAGCGCATTGGACGAACACCGCGTCTGCGATTCCGAATTTGCCGGAGTGGGGAAGAATTTCGCAGATTGATGCGTCGCCATTTGCGGCGGGTACGGCGTATGCGTCGGTGGATTTCCACGAGATGGATAATGCGAAGGCGTACGTGTTCAAGACGGAGGATTACGGAAAAACTTGGACTTCGATCACGCGAAATATTCCTGGCGACACGCCAGTGCATGTGGTGCGCGAGGATCCAAATCAAAAAGGTTTGCTGGTCGCGGGCACTGATACCGGACTTTTTTATTCCGTCGAAGAGCGGCGAATGGACTGCGTTGAAAGCCGGATTTCCTACTGCGCCGGTATTTGATTTGCAGTTTGCGGTGAAGTCGCACGATTTGATCGTGGCGACGCACGGGCGCGGGATATTTATTCTCGATGATGTTGACGCCTCTTGAGCAGACTGCAGAGCGCAGACTCTAAAAAGGGCTGCAGGTCTTTCCCGATAGCGGATGCGCACCGCTGGATGGCCGGTGGCGGCGGAGGATTTTCGATGGGCGCATTTGTTGCGCCGAATCCGCCGAGCGGCGCGGTGATTGATTATTACGTTCCGGGAGACGCGGCTGACGAAACGACAGTGACATCCGTGACCGGTTCACGCGAACAAACACCTGCGATGCCGAATGGGCGGCACGGCGCGTCCATCGTCATCACCGATCGCCTCCGGAAATACCGTGCGCAAAATGAACGCCCCCGCTGCGCGCCGGATTCAATCGCGCAATCTGGCCGCTGAATTATGAAGGGGCAACTCCGCTCAATTTCAACGCGAGGGTGAAAGTGCCGGTGGCGGCGAAGGCGGCGGGCGCGGAGGCGCTCCGCAAGTTGCGCCCGGCGTGTACCACGTCGCGGTAACCGTCGGCGACCAAACGGCGAAGCAAGATGTCCGCGTCGAATCCGATCCGCGTGTGAAAGTCGATGCCGCAATATTTGCCGCACAAACAAAAGCTGCCCTCGAAGCGCGCGATCTGCTTTCGCAACTCGATGTGCTGCTCAATCGCATGGAAGCAACGCAATCCCAATTGAAATCAGTGCAACGAACATCGGGCAATGCACAGCTTGCAGATCGCGCGCGCGAATTGGCTCAGAAAGTCGCCGCGATGGAAGAGCCGCTCTACAACGCCGCCGCGCTCACAGACAGCAAAGCGTATCTGCACTATTTGGCACGGCTGCACGATCGAGTGGCGCGCCTCGGCGGCCAATTCACCGGAAATTACAGCGAGGCGCCAAGCCAGATGTCGCTCGACGAGATGACCGAACTGACCGGCGAAGTGAAGAAACAAGTGGATGCGTTCGATCAATTCCTGGCGACCGAAGGCGCGGCATTTAATAAATTTGCGGCCGAGCAGGGAGTGCAGGCGATCTCGATCGGGAAGCCTGCGGCGAAGTAAGCGTTCACACACGGGAGATGCGAGCAGCCAACCGTTGAAATTTGGTCTGACATCCAGTAGCCAATGAACTTCAGCGGACTATTAAGGTCGGGCTGATAAACTCGCTGTAAGTTCCACTGGCGCAATTAAATTGATCCACCGCCGAAGAAGGTCGGATGAATTTCTCAGCCCGGTCTTCGCATCCTGGGTTTGTGGTCTGGCTTTCTTCTTGCGCTCATGCTTCCTTGCGATGCGGCGATGGCACAATCCGTGCCGCAAGTTTTCCTGCTACCTACGCTCGATCAAGAATTGGCGATGCCGGGGAATAGCCGCCGCGACATCTCCAGAAACTCCCTCGGTAGAGCGAGCTGCGCGTAGCGAGCACCTCGATTCGCCCGGCGCGAATAATCCCAGATCCAGCATTCATCGCGAACAGCCGCGTAATTCCAGACACTCAAAACAAGACGTTACAAACCACCGCGGTGCGACATCGATTCGCTTCAGCCGCTGCATCAAGGATTTGCTCGACGATGAAGTTGGAATGTGGACGAGCCCGCTGCGCATCCGAAAGAGAGATGCGTTGTGGTTGCTGCCGCTGGGCGCCGCTAACTCGCGGCCACTCTAACTACCGACGCATCCGTCTCCGCAAAAGTAGGCTTCAATCCATCGCGAGTGCGCTTCAGTAAGGATTTTTCAAACGCGATGGAAGATGGCTCAATCGGCGCGGCGGCCGGATTGTATTTGCTCGGCAAAATCACGCACAACGAAACCGCGCGCGAAACAGGCGTGCTGGGCATCGAAGCGGTGATCGATGCGACGGTCGCCGTCGAAGTCATTAAAGCTGGCGACAAATCGCTTGCGGCCAAATATCGGCGCCGCGCACCGGGCCATTCTGGCAGGACGATGCAGACATTTCACGCCGAACGCGATCGTTTCCCTCGGGCCATTCTGCGATCGTCTGGGCGGTTGCGCACGTAATTTCAGATGAGACGCCCGGAAATACCTGGCTGCACATCGGTTTATATTTGCTGGCCACCGGCACAGCGCTCACGCGCGTCACCGCGCAGGAACATTTTCCATCGGATGCGCTGGTCGGCTCCGCGATCGGCTATCTGGTCGGCGGATATGTGTATCGTCATCACTCCGACGCGAGCGGCCGCGAAGGATTGCCGGTGATGATTTTTCCGTTCAGCGATGCCAGCACACGCTCTTCAGGATTGGCGGTGACGCTCGATCCCACCACCTTGCATTGGAAATCGCCGAAAGAACTTTGGAGCAAAGTTCGCAGCGGTTCCAATTACATCTGTTTCGCAAATCGCGGCGATTAATCTTCCTCCGCGTCCGGCGCTCGCGCTTCTCATCGCCGTCCGCCAAAGCCTATATAATGATGCGCGAACGAAAGCGAGGAAACATGTCTGCCAGCGAGCCGCACGTGAAAATGCGAACGGAAACCGACAGCATGGGCGCGATCGAAGTGCCCGCGAATGTGTATTGGGGCGCGCAGACGCAGCGCTCGCTGCTGCATTTCGATATCGGCCGCGACACGATGGCGCCCGAGCTGATTCGCGCGTTCGGCATTTTGAAAAAAGCGTGCGCGCTGGTGAATCAGGATCTCGGCAAATTGCCGGCCGAAAAAGCTAAGCTGATCGAGCAGGCCGCCGACGAAGTGATCTCCGGAAAATTGCACGACCAATTTCCTCTGCGCGTGTGGCAAACCGGAAGCGGCACGCAGACAAACATGAACGTCAACGAAGTCATCTCGAATCGCGCGATCGAAATTTCCGGCGGCGTGATGGGCTCGAAGAAACCGATCCATCCGAATGACGACGTGAACATGTCGCAATCCTCCAACGATACTTTTCCCGCGGCGATGCACATCGCGGCCGCGCAGCGCGTGCACAACGATTTAATTCCCGCGGTCACGGAAGTCGCGAAAGCAATTTCCGCGAAGGCTGCGGAATTCAAAGACGTAGTGAAAATCGGCCGCACCCATTTGCAGGATGCGGTGCCGCTCACGCTGGGCCAGGAAATGGGCGGCTGGGCGTCAATGCTCGAACGCGATGTCACGCGGCTCCGCGAAACGCTCGGCGGACTTTACGATCTCGCGATCGGCGGCACCGCCGTCGGCACCGGACTCAACACGCATCCCGAATTTGCGGAGCGCGCGGCGAAAAAAGTTGCCGAGCTCACCAAGCTGCCATTCAATTCGCACGAGAATAAATTTGCCGCGCTCGCCGCGCACGATGAAATCGTATTCGCGCACGGCGCGATACTGACGCTTTCGTGTTCGCTGATGAAAATCGCAAACGATATTCGCTGGCTCGCCTCCGGCCCGCGCTGCGGCTTGGGCGAATTGCGAATCCCCGAAAACGAGCCGGGCTCCTCGATCATGCCGGGAAAAGTAAATCCCACGCAGTGCGAAGCGATGACGATGGTCGCAGTGCAGGTCCACGGAAACAATGCCGCGATCGCGTTCGGCGATTCGCAGGGAAATTTCGAGCTCAACGTGTACAAGCCGGTGATCATCCACAATTTTCTGCACTCGGTGACGCTGATTCACGATGCCTGCCACGGATTTGTGGAATACATGATCAAGGGAATGGAAATCGATCGCGCGAAAATTGATTTCTACGTGAAGAATTCGCTGATGCTGGTCACCGCGCTGAATCCGAAAATCGGTTACGACAAAGCCGCAAAAGTGGCTCACACCGCGCATGTGGAAGATCAAGCCTGCGCGAAGCCGCGCTCAAGCTGGGTTATTTATCGGGCGAAGAATTCGACGCGATCATGAAGCCCGAAAAGATGACCGGGCCTTCATCGAAAAGTAAACGTACGCACCAGTCAGCGAAGAACCAGAGCCGCCGCATTCGCCGCGGATGTATTACACTTTCCTTCCGCTTTCATTGGGGGATTTCGTGGTCAATCGCCGCAACTTTCTCGCCGTGTGTTCTTCGCTGGGAATTTCAAGCACGCTTTTTCCGGGCGCGTTGCTCGCGCTGGCCGATGAAAAGCCGCCGGTCACAAAAGACATGATTGACGCGGCCGCGCGTATCGCCGGCATCTCCATTGCAGACGATTACAAGCAGGCGATGCTCGATAGCCTCACCCGCCAATCTGAAGGCTTCGACGCGATCTACAAGCTGCACATTCCAAATAGCGTTGCGCCCGCAATAGTTTTCGATCCGGTGCCGCCGGGCTTCAAGATTTCCACCGCAAAGGATCCGCATGTCGCCGCGAATTTCCGCCGCGCCCGCGATTGCCACCAGCGCGCCGAAAAATATTGAGGATGTTGCGTTCTGTCAGCGTCCGCCAGCTCGCAGAGCTCGTGAAATCGCGCAAAGTTTCCTCGCTGAACTTAACGGAGATGTATCTCGAACGTCTAAAGCGATATGACCCAACGCTGCTTTTCGTGATCACGCTCACCGAAGATCGCGCAAAAACTCAGGCTCGCGAAGCGGATCGCGCAATCGCTGCGGGGAAATATAAAGGTCCGCTGCACGGAATTCCGTGGGGCGCGAAAGATTTGCTCGCGGTAAAGGGCTATCCCACCACTTGGGGCGCGGGCGGATTCGAAAAACAAACGATTGATGAAGATGCGACGGTCGTCAAGCGGCTCGACGCAGCCGGCGCAGTGCTCGTTGCGAAACTAACTCTCGGCGCGCTCGCACAGGGCGATCACTGGTACGGCGGCATCACGCGCAATCCGTGGAATCCGAAACAGGGTTCCAGCGGATCTTCGGCCGGCCCGGCATCGGCCACTTCTGCGGGCTGCGTCGGTTTCGGAATTGGTTCGGAAACTTTTGGTTCGATTGCTTCGCCTTCCACGCGCTGCGGCGTCACCGGTTTTCGTCCCACATTTGGATTTGTGCCGCGCACTGGAGCGATGGCGCTTTCCTGGTCCATGGATAAGCTCGGGCCGATCTGCCGCTGCCGTGGAAGATTGCGCGATCGTGATGAGCGCGATTTACGGGCCGGATGGCGAAGATCGCAGCGTGAAGCCCGCGGCATTCAATTGGGATGCAAATCTTGGACTGGCGCGAAGTTGCGCATCGGAGTGCTGCAAAAAGATTTCGAGCTGCAGCCGCTTCCGGAAATGAAACCGCCCAAACCCGAATCGGAAATGACGGACGATGAAAAGAAAACAGTGGCAGCAGCGAAAAGAAAATCGCGCTCGCGGAATTGCGTTCCGCGAATACGATCACAAATTCGATGTGGCTGCGCTCGACAAGTTTCGCTCCATGGGCGTGAAGATGAAGCCCGTCGAGCTGCCGGATTTGCCCTACGGCGCGATGCAGCCACTGCTGGAAGCGGAAGCGCCGCCGCTTTCGATGATCTCACGCGCAGCGGCCGCGACAAGCTGCTCACCGAACAGGGCCGCAACGATTGGCCAAACACATTTCGTGAAGCGCGATTTATACCCGGCCGTGGAATACATCCAGGCAAATCGCGCGCGAATGCTGGCGATCGAAGCGATGGCAAAAGTATTTTGCCGATTTGGATGTGATCGTCGCACCGACGAACAGCAATCAGCTCGTCATCACAAATCTCACTGGCCATCCTTCCGTGATTCTTCCCAATGGATTGCGCGGCGACGATGCTCCGAAACCGATGCACGAGGATTCGCCGGCGGCGGGCCGGGCACTCCCGTGAGCCTCACATTTTTGGGAAATTTATATGGCGATGCGAAGATGCTCGCGTTTGCGCGCGCATATCAGGAAGCCACTGGATTTCACAAACGGCATCCGAAACTTTAGCTGCAAACTTATTGGGGGAGTGATGAAATTCTTTTCGAGAATATTGCCGGTGATCGCGGTCGCGGTGCTCGCGTGTATCAGCGCCGCGCCGCAAAGCGGGCAAGACAGCGCAGAGCATCCGCCGGCGCCGGTAAAGAGTATGACGCCGAAGACCAGCCGGCGAGTGCCGCCAAAGCCAAAAGCCGACGATGCCGAAGCGGGATTGAATCCCGCGGATTTCGATCGCAACTGCAAGCCCTGCGACGATTTCGACAAATTTGTAAACGGCGGCTGGGTGGAACACAATCCGCTTCCCGCGGCATATCCGGCATGGGGCCGCATGAATATTTTGGTCGGACCACAATCGCGACGTGCTGCACGAAATTCTTGAGGAAGCCGCGAAAACGCACGCTCCCGAAGGAACCGTGGAACAAAAAATCGGCGATTTCTACGCAGCCTGCATGGATACCACCAAAGTCGACGCGCAGGGAATTCATCCGCTCGGATGACGAGACTGGCTCGCATCGCAAAAATTTCCGATCGCGCATCGCTCGTTGCCGAAATCGCTCGCCTGCAAGGCATGGGGGTTCGCAGCAGCGTTTAAATTCGGTTCCACCATCGATTTCAAAAACAGCACGGAGCAAACTGGCGGCGCAGATCAGGGCGGGATCGCTCTTCCCGATCGCGATTACTACACAAAGACCGACGACAAATCGAAATCAATTCAGAATGCCTACGAGAAGCACATCGCGAAGATGATGACGCTCGCCGGGGACACGGAGCGCGCCGATGCCGACGCTCAAATCGTGATGGAGCTTGAGACAAAACTCGCGGCTGCTTCCATGACGCGCGTGGAATGGCGCGATCCATCTGCGCAATACCATCGCATGGGTTGGGACGAGCTGAAGGCGCTCACTCCGGATTTCGATTGGGAAGCTTATTTCAAGGATCTTGGTTTCGCGGGAATTCGGGTAGTGAACGTAGGCCAGCCGGAATTCTTCAAACGTTTGACGCGCGGCTCAACGATGTGGCCCTCGACGATTGGAAAGTGTATTTGCGCTGGGAATTGATTCACACCGCGGCGCCCACTCTTTCGCAGGCGTTCGTGGACGAGAATTTCGATTTCTTCGGAAAGACGCTCACAGGCACGCAGGAACAACAGCCGCGCTGGAAGCGTTGCGTCGCTGCCACCGATCACGAATTGGGTGAAGCGCTTGGACAGAAATATGTGGAGCGTGTATTTCCCGCCCGCGGCGAAAGCTCGCGCTCTTGAGATGGTTCACAACTTGATCGATGCGATGCGAGCAGACATTCAATCGATCGATTGGATGAGCGCTCCCACTCGCGCGCAAGCTCTGGCGAAATTGAATACGCTGATGCTGAAAATTGGATATCCGGATAAGTGGATCGATTACGCCACCTACCGGGTGAATCGCGACTCCTATGCTGGAAACACTTTTCACGGAAATGAATTCGCATTTCACCGCGATCTCGTAAAAATTGGCGAGCCAGTGGATCGCACCGAATGGCAACTCTCGCCGCCGACCGTGAATGCTTATTACAACCCTCAATTCAATGAGATCGTTTTTCCGGCTGGGATTTTGCAGCCGCCGATGTTTGATCCAAAGGCGGACGACGCGCTGAATTACGGGGCGATCGGCGCGGTGATCGGGCACGAGTTGACGCATGGGTTCGACGATCAAGGGAGACAATTCGATGCGCAGGGAAATTTGAGAGACTGGTGGACGCCGGAAGACGCGCAAAATTTCAACGATCGTGCGTTGTGTATCGAGAAACAATTTGACGCGTACACGGTGCAGGCCGACCTGCACGAAAACGGAAAGCTGGTATTGGGTGAATCCATCGCGGATCTCGGCGGGCTGGTGATCGCGCACGCGGCGTTCGAAAAAACTGCGGAAGCGAAGAGCGCCGCACTGAAGGAAGGATTCACGCCGGAGCAGCGATTTTTCATTGCGTTCGGACGCGTGTGGGGCGGAGTTTCGCGTCCGGAATTCGAGCGCATGCTGGCGACGGCGGACGTTCATCCGCTCTCGCGATTTCGAGGGCCTGCGGCTATGTCGAATATGCCGGAATTCGCGGCGGCATTCGGATGCAAAGCGGGCGACGCGATGGTGCGCTCTGGAGAAGAACGCTGCCGTATCTGGTGAGGATTTGAACGAGGAGGAAAGATGAAGAGAATTTGCGGCGGAAGTTTCGCGGTCGCGTGCATTATCGCGGTCGCATCTTTCGCGGTTCCTGTATTTGCGCAGAATTCCACACAAGCGCAACAAGATGCCGACGTATTGAGCGGGAAAGCGGAACCAACCGGTGCTTGGACTGCGACCTTGAAATCCGCTGACTACACGATACAGAATTTTTCGTTCAAGACTGGGGAAAAACTTTCTGCGCTGAAACTGCATTACTACACGGTTGGCTCGCCGCACCGCGACGCCGCGGGAAAAGTAGATAATGCGATTTTGCTTTTGCACGGTACCGGCGGATCGGGCCGGCAATTCCTCACATCCTATTTTGCGAGGAGTTGCGTTTGGCGCCGACCAGGTTTTGGACGCGCAAAAGTATTTCATCATCATGCCCGACAATGTGGGGCATGGCCGTTCGTCGAAACCGAGCGATGGATTGCGCGCGAAATTTCCGCACTACGATTACGACGACATGGTGCTCGCGCAACACATGCTCGTAACTACAGGATTGAATCTGAATCATTTGCTCCTCGTCATGGGCACTTCCATGGGCTGCATGCACTCCTGGGTGTGGGGCGAAACGTATCCCGATTTCATGGACGGACTGGTACCCCTCGCGTGCGAGCCCGTGGAAATTGCGGGACGGAATCGCATCATGCGCAAGATGGCGATGGACGAAATCACCAGCGATCCCGAATATAAAAGTGGAAATTACAAAGTGCAGCCGCACGGGCTGCAAGGCGCTATCGACATTTTGCTGCTGATGGGAAGCGCTCCATTGCAGTGGCAGAAAAATTATCCGACCCGCGATAAGGCGGATGCGTATCTCGATGACCAAATCAAGACGCGCATGGCGACAACGGACGCGAACGACATGCTATACGCATTCAACTCTTCACGAAATTACAATCCAGATCCCAAACTCGAATTAATTCAGGTGCAGGTGCTGTTCATTAATTCCGCCGACGATCAAATCAATCCGCCAGAACTTGGAATCGCCGAACGCGAAATTCAAAAAGTGAAAAACGGAAGATTCGTGATGATTCCCATCAGCGATCAAACAACCGGACACAGCACGCACAGCCATCCCGCGATTTGGGGAAGCTATCTGGAGGCGATGTTAAATTCGCTGGGACATTAAAATCAGGGATGAATAAAAAAGAGGCGCCACCCGGGCGCCTCTTTAATCACGAATCAACTTAAATTTCTTCGTAAAAATTCCCGCGCTAGCGCTGAAATGAACTTATTTGGGCTGCCCATTGCCGGAAGCAAATTGCCGGCATTGGCGGGCAAGTATGGCACGTAGCGGCGGCGTAGTTCGGAAACGGTCATGGTGCCTTCGGTGACTTTGTCGGCGATGAGAGATCCATCCTGCTGTTTGTGAGAGACGATGTAAACGGTGTCCCCCGATCGCAGATCTGTGAGTTTGAGCGTTTTACCGTGCTCGTCAGCGAACAGGGTTTTATCCCCGATGTTCATGATCTGGCTGATTTCAGTGGCCTGAAGAAGTACGAGTACATGCTTGGTCCGGTCAATCGAAGAAATGACAAAGAATTCATCTCCGGCTTTTGCGGTTGTTCTGCGCCAATGCGCGCGGCGCAGACACGCCGAGCAACATCCCGAACGAAACAAAACTCAAGAGCATCGATTTTCTAAAATTATTCATAACGTAGCGCCTCGATAGGATCCATCGACGCGGCTTTGCGCGCCGGGTAGTAACCAAAGGTAATGCCAACAACCGCGGAAAAAATTACGGCAATAAAAACAGCCATCATGCGGAATTGTGGTGGGCCACTTCAACGCACTCGAGACAAGGCTCGACGCCAGGAAGCCAAAGACCACACCTATGGCTCCCCCAAACATGCTGAGTACTACTGCTTCGCTTAAGAATTGACGCTGCACATCCAATTCCGTAGCGCCGACTGCGATGCGCACGCCGATTTCGCGAGTTCGCTCGGTGACGGAGACCAGCATGATGTTCATGATTCCGATACCGCCGACGACGAGCGAGACGGATGCGATAGCGGCAAGAAGTAATTCCATTACCCGAACAGTTTGCTCGCGAGTGGCAGCCAAATCCTGTGGGCTGCGGATGATGAAGTCATCGTCTGCGTTGGAGCGAAGATGATGGCGCTGGCGGAGCAGCAGTTCGATCTGTTTTTGCGCGGCGTCCATCACGTCCGGTGAAACTGCGGAGACAGCGATATTTTGGAGCCAGGTGATACCACTCAGTTTTTTCTGGACTGTGGTATACGGCAGAATGACGGTGTCGTCTTCATCGTTGCCGAACGCGGCGGACTGGCCCTTGGGAGAAAGAAGCCCAATAATTTCAAAAGGCAGATTGGAAACGCGAATTGTTTTTCCCACCGGATTTTGATTCCCGAAAAGATTTGTGGCGACGGTTTGTCCGATCAAGCAAACATCCGCAGAAGTATCCACATCGTGCTGGCCAAAATTGGCTCCGTCGCGCGAGGGGCCAGTGACGAATCTGAAGATAGTCCGGTCCCACACCGCTCGCGCGAGTAAACCAATTCTGGTTCTGATACACAACTTGAACTCCGGAGTTCACGCCCGGTGAAACGCGGCTCACGGAGGAAATATTTTCCAAAATTGCTTTCGTGTCGTCGACCGTGAGCGTTTTTGTTGCTCCGCTGCCGAGACGTACACCCATTGAGGTGATGTTGCCAGCCGTGATGTAGAGGAGGTTGTCGCCGAGCGCGGCAATTTGCTGCTGTACCTGATCGGAGGCCCCTTCGCCAATAGCGACCGTGCAAATGACGGCTCCCACGCCGATGATGATGCCAAGCATGGTGAGCGCCGTGCGCATCTTGTTGCGCGCGAGCGATCGGAGCGCGAGGCGAAGTACTTCGCGAGGATTCATGCTCTACCTTCCGCCTCGTCCACCAGGACCGCCGCGGCCCTGCTGTTGCGGAGTCAAAGGATTGCGGCCAGCCTGAGCATTCTTGTTGCCGCCAGTCTGCAGTGTGACGAGCTGCATTCCTTCGGTGAGGTCGCCTTCCAGCATCTGCGTGACGGTGTAGTTTGTGATGCCAACGCGCACTGCATGGGGCTTCAGCTTGTTGTCGGGCTGCTCCAGAGTCCAAACGACCTGCCAGCCGCCGATGTGGGTGACGATACGCTTCACGGCGGACATTATTGTTTTTGTAAAGGTCCTGCAAATCCTTAAACGGCATATCTGGAGTGAACGAGAGCGCCGCGTTCGGGATCGAGATGGCATCTTGCGCATGTCCCGTGGGTATCGTGACGTACGCGGTTTCACCGGGGAGAAGTTTCTCGTCAGGATTTTCGAAATCGATGACGGTATCGTAGGTGACCACGTTTTGCACGGTGTAGGCATTCAAGTGGATGTTGTTCACCCGGCCATGAAAAATTTCGTTGGGGAACGCGTCCACTTGAAAGGTGATATCGGTACCGCCGCGAATCGAGCCGGTGTCTGATTCGTCTGTCTTTGCGTAGAGCTGCATACGCTTGAGATCTTGCGCGATCGTGAAGACTTGCGGCGCTTGCAGACGATGCGGCGACAGACTGGCCAACGGTGATGTTGCGCGCGGTGATGGTGCCGTCGATGGGAGAAATAATCACGGTATATAGAAGATTGGTTTCCGCTTGCTTCAGCGCGCCTTCGCTCGCTTCCACTTGTGCTTTTGCGGAATCGTATTGTGCGACTGCTTGCTGCGTCTTGCGATTTCGCCTGATTCAATTGGGCGGCGCCTCCTACGACGGCGGCTTCGGCCTGGGCCGTCGTGGAACCCGCAAGATCTGCCTGATCCTTGGTGTAGATTCCGGCGGTGGAAAGATCGGTGACGCGCTTGCCATTGACCTCGGCATAGTTCGCATCGGCTTTGAGCTTATCCACGTTGGCCTGATCCATCGAGATAGTGGCCTTCGAAGATTCGATATTTGCCTGCAAGTTGCGGACGTTCGCTTGGGCGTTCGTCAAGTTGCCCTGTGCGGTAATGTACTGCGCTTCGTAATAAGAAGGATCCAGAAGCGCGAGAACCTGACCGGCCTTGACGCGAGTGTTGTAGTCCGCGAAGACATACTGGACCGTGCCCGAAACGAAGGAGCCGACGGGGACCGTGGTCAGCGGGTTGATGATACCGGTCGCTTGCACGACCGAAGTGATGTTGGCCTTCGTCACTGGCGCCGTCTCATATTTGATGTCGCTGCCACGGCCTTTTAGAGCGAAGCCTGTGGGAACGACAATGATCAGCAGCACGCCGAGGAGCGTGGCAAACCTGTGGTTGTTAATGAAATTCGGTAGTTTCATATAGGGGTTGTCCTATTCTTAGGACGCATGCGGTTCGCGCCCGGTTTCTATTGAATCGAGATGCCCGACTTGCCGTGCGGCGTCCTCCCGTACTTCCTTTGCTTGCTTACCTAATCGCCTGATTCTTATTCGACCTATTCCACTGATTGGTGATAAGGGGCGGGAGTATACTCCATCTTTTCCAATCGTGTGAACCCAAGTTGGGTGCGGGAGGAATTCGGAATTCAGGTGCGACGGACCCCTCGGAATCCTTGAGGGAAATGGCCATCATTTGGGTTTGTTAGGAGCATGTTTTACCTTAAATCGATCGTAAGATGTTGATTTTGTTAAATTTAGCCCGATGGAATAGATTGCACCACCCCCAGGGGTTGTTTTTGTAAAGTGATGATACTACAGGGGTTACCTAGTACTATTACTAAAAACTTGTTGATTCTAAAGGAGTTAGGTCCGTTTTTGGGGGTGTTTTTGGAGTGATTTCATCAGCGCTTCTATACGATGGTCGAATCGTTGAACCCTGCGGATTCGAGCGTGTCTGGCACACTTGAGCCTCCTTTTGGTTGTCGCATCGATTCTGGTTTTCGCTCCCAATACGGACGCAAGCCCAGGCATCCGACGGCTGGATGTCCTCCTCGAGGTTTCATTGGGCAACTCAGGATTTGTGCGAAAAGAACTGGAAAGGCCGGAGCCACGAATGGCCGCGTCAGAATTGCAAAGGCCCAAGCTTTTGGCTCGGGCCTGATAATTCCCTGCATTTAAGGTAGCAGGATTGGGGAGAATTGTCCATCGAAATGGCGCCGCCGGGGGTGGCGGATGATGTGGCGTTCGGCAGGGACTCGAAATGACCGATTCGATGCGCTCGCTAGATTGGGTATTTTTATTTGTGAGTCTGGGTTAGACTATTGGCTCGTCTGTTCGGGACGAATAGAAATGCACCGCTCACACCTAACACAGCGCTTGTTCGTCGCGATGGCCGTGATGTTGTTGGTCACAGCGACATTTGCGGCGGGCGTGTGCCACGATCACCACGGGGCTTCTGAGACTACCTGCCAGATTTGCCATGTTGGCCATCAGCCGGTGGACCAGCCCCTGGTGTCTAACCGCGTAGTTTCGCCGATGATTGTGGCGACGGCGCAACTGGTTGCCGATCCGATTCCCGTTAGTCGGACCGGCGCTACGCGTTATTGGTTCCCGCGCACCACCCCTCAGCTAATTCCTTAACGAACGCTCGAACGGAGCGTTTGCTTACCCGTTGGGTCCGCTGCGGCACATTTGCGTTCGCGAAATGTTTTTTCGCGCGCGATCCGCCGATTGAATGCGGGGTCCACCCGAATCCGCCAAAGCTATTTGAATTTATGGAGAAGAGCAGGTGCTTATGGCACACCCAGATCGAAATTCAGGATTTCCAAATTGGAGCATCCGCCGCGACAGAGGGGCGCGAGCGGTCACGAAAATCGTGTCACGCAGCTGCGCGGTGGCATTCGTGTTTGCATGCTTGATGGGTGGGGCGCGACAGGCGGATGCGCAGAAGCAGAAGATGCCGCCGATTCCGCCTACAAATCCCACGGCGCCACCACCTGCTCCGCCAGCGAGCATGCCGGCGGAAATGAAGGTTTCGCTGGACCAGGCGGTGGAGCTGGCCATTTCTCACAATCACGCGCTGGCGGCTCAGCGCAGCACGATTGACCAGAGCAAAGCGCAGGAGATTACGGCGAATTTGCGGCCGAACCCTACGATTTCCTGGGACACGCAATTCCTGCCGCTTTTCAGCCCAAGCAATTTCACGGCGACATATTTCAAGGATGACGCGCAATTCGACCTGGGACTTGGCTACCTGTTTGAACGCGGGAAGAAACGACAACACAGGCTGCAAGCCGCGCAGGACCAGACGAGCGTGGTGCGATCGCAAGTGGATGACGACCAGCGGACGACGATTTTCAATGTTGCGTCGCAATTCATCAACGCGCTGCTGGCGGAATCCACTTTAAGTTTTGCGGAACAGGATCTGAAGAGTTTTCAGCAGACGGTGAATATCAGCGAAGAGCGGCGCAAGGCGGGAGATATGAGCGAAGCAGACCTGCTGAAAATCAAACTGCAAATGCTGCAGTTTCAGACAGATGTTTCGGCGGCGAAGCTGGCACGAGTGCAGGCGCTGGCGGCGTTGCGGCAATTGATGGGATTTGAATCGGTTCCGGAAAATTACGAAGTCGCCGGCGATTTGAATTACGAACCTGTGAAGAGGAGCCTGGAAGATCTGGAATCGCTGGCGCTGCGATCGCGTCCGGATCTAGTTGCGGCGCAACGCGGAGTGGTGGCGGCACAGAGCCAGGAATCGCTGGCGCAGGCGAACGGCAAGCGCGATTTAAACGTGTCGTTTGATTTCACGCACACCAACGACGTGAACTCCGGCGCATTTTTCTTCAACATCGACCTGCCAATCTTCGACCGAAACCAGGGCGAGATCGCGCGGACGCGATATGCGATTACGCAGGCGCAAGAGCAGGAGCACGAAGCTTCGGAGCAAGTTGTGAGCGATGTGGTGGAGGCGTTTGGGAATTTGCGGGAGAACGACGAAATCATTCAACTGTATGTTTCGGGTTATGTAGACCAAGCGAAAGAATCGCGCGACATCAGCGAGTACGCGTACCAACGCGGTGCGGCGAGCCTTTTGGACTTTCTGGATTCGGAACGGAGCTACCGATCAAACCAACTCGCTTATCGACAAGCGTTGGCGAGTTACATGACGGCCGTGGAGCAACTGCGGGAAGCAGTGGGAACGAGGAACGTACAATGATGACACAACGCAATCATCTTAAGAATTATTTAGCGATATTGCTGGGGCTCGCCATCGCTCCCGAGAGCGGAGTTTTGCTCGCGGGATGCGGGAAGGCCGGAGAAAGCGCGTCGCAAATGACTTCGTACACGGCGAGCGAGGCGAAGGTGGACACCGCTGAATTATTTACGGTGCCGCAGGATCAGATGCCGCACGTGCAGGTGGTGGACGTCGCGAAGCAGGCGATTTCGCGCGAACTTCATCTGACAGGCGCGGTGTCGTACAACGCGTTCAAAACGACGCCGGTTTTTTCGGCGGTGGGCGGCCCGGTACACGAAATTCTGGTCTCGCCGGGGCAAAACGTGACGGCGGGGCAGACACTGCTCACAGTGAACAGTCCTGATTATTCGATGGATCGCTCGGCGTACTTGAAGGCGCGCGACGCGTATCAACTTGCGGACAAGCAATACCAACGCTCGAAAGATTTGTACGAGCATAAAGCGATTGCAGAAGCGGATTTGCAAGCAGCGGAATCCGCGCGGACGCAAGCACAAGCAGATATGGAATCGAGCGCGGATGCGCTGCGTGTGCTGGGAATTAATGATCCGGAAACGCTGGTGAAAAATCCGCCTTCGGCGCAGGTGCCGCTGCTCGCACCGGTCTCAGGGGAAGTTACAGATCGTCTCGTGGGACCGGGGCAACTGCTGCAAGCGGGCGCGACACAATGCTTCACTATTTCGGATATGAATTCGGTGTGGGTCCTGGTGAACGTTTATCAGAACGACCTGGCAGCGATTCGGGTGGGCGATCCGGTGGACATTACGACCGATGCGTATCCGGACAAGTTTCACGGAAAGATTTCGTATGTGGCCGCAACGGTGGATCCAAACACCCGCACACTGCAAGCGCGAATCGTGACTGAAAATCCGGGCGAAAAGTTGAAGAACAATATGTATGTGAATGCGACGGTGCGAGCCGGGACGATCCAAAACGCACTAGTAGTTCCAGACGATTCGGTGCTGCGCGATACCGAGAATCAACCGTTTGTGTACAAGCAGGTTTCTGGAAATCAATTCGCGCGGGAAGCAGTAACGCTCGGAGACAGTATCGCAGGAAAGACGCAGATTCTGAGCGGCCTGAAACCGGGCGACCGAGTCGTCGCCGAGGGCGGCGTGTTTCTGCAATTCAAAAATTCGCTGCAACACTAAAGAGGGCGGAGCCTATCTATGATTCATCGAATCGTACAATTCGCCCTGCGGCAGCGGTTTCTAGTGCTGATCATGACTTTTCTGGTGATCGTCGCAGGGGCGATCTCATTCCAGAGAATGCCGGTGGATGCGTATCCGGATTTGTCGCCGCCGATGGTGGAATTGATTACGCAATGGCCGGGACACGCGGCGGAAGAAGTGGAACGACAGACCACGCTGCCGCTGGAACTGGCGATGAACGGAACGCCGAATCTGGCGGTGATGCGTTCGATTTCGCTGTACGGCTTGAGCGATGTGATCCTGACTTTTGCCGACGGGACCGATCCGTATTTCGCGCGCGAGGTTGTGTTTCAGCGAATTGCGGATGCGTCGCTGCCTACCGGTGTAGCTCCCAGCATGTCGCCGCTGTTTAGCCCTAGCGGACTCGTGTATCGCTACGTAATTGAGAGCCCGGACCGGACTCCACAGGAATTGCACACCTTTGAGGATTGGATCATCGAGCGCGCGTACCGGTCTGTCCCGGGAGTTGCGGACGATTCTGGGTTTGGCGGGCCGACGATGCAGTACCAGGTACTGCTCGATCCGGCGAAGCTGTATGGGTATCACATTCCGGTGGTGCAGGTATTGAACGCGTTGACGGTGAATAACTCAAACACCGGCGGCGGATTTTATTCGCAGGGCGGGCAATTTTATTACGTGCGCGGATTGGGATTGCTGCGGAACACCGAAGACATCGGCGACGTGGTGGTGGGAAGCCAGAACGGTACTCCGATACGCGTGAAAGATATCGCGAACGTGGAGATTGGACACGCGCCGCGGCTGGGAATTTTTGGATTCATGAAAAACGATGATGCCGTGGAAGGCGTCATCCTGATGCGCACGGGAGAACAGACGCAGAATGTTTTGAAAGGGGTGGAGCAGGAAACGGAAATTCTGAATACGCAGATTCTTCCGCCGGACGTGAAAGTGCGTCCGTATTACGACCGAAGCGATTTGGTACGCGTGACGACAGATACGGTGGAAGGAAATTTGCTGCGCGGAATGGCGCTAGTGCTGATCGTGCTCATATTTTTTCTGGTGAGCATCCGCGCGGCGGTGATTACGGCGCTTACGATTCCGCTGGCGCTGCTCTTCGCGTTTATTTTTCTGCATGCAACCGGCGAAATGGCGAACTTGCTTTCGATCGGAGCCATCGATTTCGGAATCATCATCGACGGCACCATCGTGATGGTGGAAAACATTTATCGCGAACTCGCCGAGCGAAAGGATCAGTCGTACGAACTGCGTGACGTGATTCTTTCGGCTGCTCGCGATGTGGACCGGCCGATTTTTTATTCCATTGCGGTAATCGTGGCGGGTTTTCTGCCGATTTACGCGCTCACCGGACCCGCGGGAAAACTGTTTCATCCGATGGCAAACACGATGGCATTCGGGTTATTGGGCGCGCTGGTGTTCACGCTCACTTTTGTGCCGGTGCTGACTTCGTATTGGTTCAAGTCTGGAGTGAAAGAGACGCGGAACGTAATTTTCGACTGGGTGCGCGACCGTTACGCGGTGCTACTCGACTGGTGCCTGGGGCATCCGGCGATAACGATGGTCGGAGCGACGCTGATTTTCGGAGCGACACTGCTGATCGTGCCATTTATCGGCGGCGAATTCCTACCGCACCTTGATGAAGGGGCGCTGTGGATACGGGCAACGATGCCGTACACGATTTCATTTGAACAAGCGGCAGCGTTCTCGCCGAAAATTCGCGACATTCTGATGACGTATCCGCAGGCGACGATTATCGCTTCGGAATTGGGGCGGCCGGATGACGGAACCGATCCCACGGGATTTTTCAACGATGAGTTCTATATGGGACTCAAGCCCTACGGAGATAAATCGTGGAAGGAAGGATCGATCCACACGAAGGCGGAGCTTACAGCGGACCTCGATCGAAAGTTGAGCGCGTATCCGGGAGTTATTTTTAATTACACGCAGCCTGCCGAAGATGCCGTGGACGAGGCTCTGACGGGGCTGAAGAGTTCGCTGGCGGTGAAAGTTTTCGGGCCCGATCTCGAGGTACTGCAACAAAAGGCGGTGGAGATAAAAAATATTCTCGCGCAAACGCCGGGATTCACAGAGTTGACGGTGGTGCGCGAGTTGGGGCAGCCGAGTTTGATCGTGGATGCGGATCGAGACAAGATCGCCCGGTACGGCATCAACGTGGCCGACGTGGAGAACGTGGTGCAAGCGGCGATAGGCGGACAGGCCGCGACGCAGGTGATTCAAGGCGAAAAATTATTCGATCTGGTTGTGCGAATGAAGCCGGAATACCGTTCGAGCGCGACGGAAATTGCCGGACTGCTGGTGCCGACTCCATCGGGGCAACAGGTGCCACTGTCTCAACTGGCGACGATTACGGAGAGTTCCGGCGCATCGTTTATTTATCGCGAAAATAATTCACGGTACATCGGGATTCAATTTTCGATCGAGGGGCGCGACCTGGAAGGAATCGTGCGTGCGGGGCAGGCGAGCGTCTCGAAAAGCGTGCAGCTTCCACCCGGCTATCGGCTTGACTGGGGCGGCGAGTACAGCGAATTGCTGGCGGCAAAATCGCAGCTTGTGATTATCGGCCCGCTGGCGGTGCTGTTGATCTTCATGATTCTTTTCGCGCTGTACGGAAATTTCAAATTCCCGGTTTCGATCGCGCTCGGAGTGGTGATGACGGAGCCGGTAGGCGCGCTGATTGCGCTGAGGCTGACGCACACGCCGTTTAGCGTGTCGAGCATATTGGGATTGCTGGCGCTGCTTGGCGTTTCGGTGGAAACCGCGGTGATCCTGGTTAGCTACATCAATAAGCTTCGTTTGGAAGGCATGTCGATTCCATTGGCGACGCGCGAAGCATCTTTGTTGCGGCTGCGGCCAATCATGATGACGGCGCTGGTAGCGTGTTTGGGATTGTTGCCTGCGGCGATGTCAACCGGAGTGGGAAGCGATACACAGAAACCGTTCGCCATTGTTGTTGTGGCGGGATTGGTGTCGCGACTGCTTCTGGGATTTTTCGTGAACCCCGTGCTGTATCAAGTGGTGGCGCGAGAAGGCGATGTGCTGCAAGTGTGATGCCGCTTCACCTTTTTGTTGCGGAGTGCGAGCACAAGGTGCGTTTCCGTCTAGGTTAGACGCTGCGTTTGAGCGAGTTCACTGTTTGGATGAAATTTTTGGCGAATGTGTTTTTTCTCTTGAAGCTTGGCGGAATTCGATTCTAGGATACGTTTGATGGTATTCCGTCGAATCCGCGGGCCGCAGATGAAGCGCATTTCAAACTCCGATCTTACGCGTCACGGGAACTCTTCCGGATTTACCCGGATGTTGTTGTGCGCGGCTGCGCTGGCGTTGCTGATCACGATCGTTGCCGGCGGTATCTGGCACGTTCACAGCAGTCCTGAAGCCGCAGCTGCTTGTACCGCGTGCCACATCGGGCACGCGCCTGCAATTACCGGATTCACTGTTGATGTAGTTTCGCCCGAGCCTGTTGTGATTGGCTCGGTTATTAATACGGCGCCGATTTTTCGCGCGGCGCCTGTATGTTCCTCGAAGACCTCTCGCGCGCCTCCTGTAACCGCGTAGTCGCAGCCTAAAAACCCAGGAAAGAGAAACCGCCGGCGCCATCGCGCTGATGGCGATTTCGGCATTCACTCAACCGTGGTTGGCGCGGGCTATGGGCCCATCCAGGAGGAGATGATGTTGGGACGCAAATATTTTGCTGCATTATTCGTGGTGTGTCTGTTTTTTGCTGTGGCATTGGCGGTTCATGCGCAAGGCGCGAATTCCGGAACGATTTCGGGGACGGTGAAAGATCCGTCCGGCGCCGCTGTGCCGAACGCCATTGTTGAGATCCAGTACGTCGTCAGCGGATTCGATCGGACTGCGAAAACCGACAACCAGGGCGGATTCAGCTTTTTCAAACGTTCCGTTTAATTCCTACCATCTCACGGTGAAGGCTTCCGGGTTCGCGGATTACACACAGGACGTGGACTTACGATCCTCGGTGCCGGTTTCGGTAGGAATCGGTTTGAAAGTTGCGGGTTCCACGACGACCGTGACCATAACTGGCGAAGCTGCAGACCTGATCGAAAACACTTCCACGGATCACACCGACGTTGACAAGGATTTGTTCGACAAGGTTCCGTTGGAGAGCCAATCGTCGTCGCTAAGTTCGCTGGTGACGCTGACCACTGCGGGGGTGGCAGCCGATTCGAACGGTTTGTTTCACGGGCTCGGAGATCATGCGTCGAATTCTTTCTCCGTCGATGGGCAGCCGATCACCGATCAGCAGAGCAAAATATTTTCGAATCAGCTGCCGTCAGATGCGGTGCAATCGCTGGAAGTAATCGAAGGAGCGCCGCCCGCAGAGTATGGGGACAAGACCAGCCTCGTGATCGTGGCGACTACACGATCCGGGCTTGGCGTGACCGAGCCACACGGAAGCATCACGAGTTCGTATGGAAGTTTTGGGACACCTACGGCGGGCTTTGATTTTCTGGATGGCGGCACGAAGTGGGGAAATTTTGTGTCATTGAGCGGGTTGAATTCTGGACGATTTCTGGATGGGCCTGAACTGACTGTGATGCACGACAAGGGCAACGAGGAGAATTTTTTTGACCGCGTGGATTTCAAGCTGTCGGATAAAGATACACTTCAATTCAATTTGGGATTCACGCGATCGTGGATCCAGAATCCCGAACTCCTTTGACGCGGAAAATGCGACTGGATGGATTCCACCCGCGGGGCTCGGCTCGCCTCTCGTAGTGGATGTGAGCCAGCCATGTCCTGCTGGGCAGACGGAATCCTGTGGAGGAGTTGGTCCGAACGGACTTCCGATTCCAGCGCAGGATCAGCGGTCGCAAATCAGGACGTTTAATATTGCGCCGACGTTTACACACTTGATCAGCACCACTTCGCTGGCGACGTTTGGCGCGTTTTACCGGCAAGACGAATACAACTATTACCCGAGCGCAGATCCTTTTTCCGATCTGACGCCAGGCTTGCAGACGCAGAGCATCGCGCAAGATCGCAGACTCTCGAACGCGGGGCTGCGCGGCGACTACTCGTATGTAAAGGGCGTGAATAATTTAAAAGCTGGGATTACTTACGAGCAGACGTTCATCACGGAAAACGATTTCATTGGAATCGTGGACCCTACGTTCAATCCAGTTTGTGACAACGCCGATGGAAGTATCAACATCAACCCGTTGATTGTGAGTCAGACGCAGTGCGGCGGTGCGTTGAATCCCGGGGGTTCTGCAGACGCCGCGTTTCAACCGTTGCTCGCGTGCCTCGATCTGACGCGATCGAACGCTGGGGCACACCTGCCCGTATCGGATGGTTGCTCCGCTGGCCAAAGCGTAAGCGCTCCGGATTTTTTTCGCGGGCACGGCGGACATAAAAGAGCTATCGATGTATGTGCAAGACACAATTTCAAAAGACAACTGGTCTTTCAATCTCGGCATTCGCGGCGATTTGTATAACGGATTCACCGTTGCGGCGCAGCCGGAGCCGCGGTTGGGTGTCGCATACAACGTCAAGAAGACCGGAACTGTGTTGCGGATTTCGTATGCGCGCACGATGGAGACGCCCTTCAACGAAAATCTGGCGCTTGCGAGCGAGGGTTGCAACGATCCCGTTATTAATCTCGTGATGGCCACGGTTCAGGGCTACCCATGCTTGAATGTGCCGCTCGCACCTGGTTGGCGCAATGAGTTTCACGCAGGATTCGAGCAGGCGTTCGGCAGATATTTTGTTTTGAGCGGTGAATACATTTGGAAGTACACGCATTACGCGTACGACTTCAGCGTGCTGGGAAATACTCCGATCACGTTTCCGATTGAGTGGCAGAGTTCCAAGATTCCCGGGTACACGATTCGTGGAAGCTTGCCGAATTTTCACGGTGTGAGCGCATACGTCGTGATGGCGCACGTGGCTGCGCGATTCTTCGGGCCGCAAGTTACGGGGATTGGAGCGACGCCGTCAGGAGCGGGAAACACGGCGGTGTTTCGTATCGACCACGACGAAAACTTCGACGAGACAACTCACGTGCAGTATCAACCGTGGAAGCGCGGGCCGTGGTTCGGATTTAACTGGCGATACGACAGCGGACTCGTGGCTGGGCCGGTTCCATGCGCAGGGGATTTGACGAACTGCGCCAATGGACCGAACGGGAGCGATTCTGTTGTCGATGTTTCCGGACTGAGTCCCGACCAGCAGTTTGAGGCGGGACTTTTCTGCGGATCCGTTAAGGCTACTCCGACGACTCCTATCAGTTCGAGTCTTGGTGCAGATTTGTGTCCTGCGTCGTCATACGGTTCCAACCTGGTGAAGATTCCCGCAGCTGGAGCGGAAAACGACGATCACAATCCGCCGCGCATCGCGCCGCGCAATCTTTTCGACGCAACGATCGGCGACGACAACTTGTTCGGTGGCGAACGCCGCAAGTGGAGCCTGCGATTCACGGTCATAAATTTGACTAACAAAGTGGCGCTCTACAACTTCCTCTCGACGTTTAGCGGAACACACTATGTGAGTCCGCGAACAGAGACGGTCGAACTGGGGTTCCATTTCTAAAGAAAGAGGGATGCTGTTCTCGCCGGACCCTGTCGCGAAATGCGCTGGGTCTCGGCGAGCGATGGTCGCAATTCGTTATGTGTTTTTGAGTCGCTTAGAGTTCGGAGAATTGACCGGTCAAACCGAAGTCCCGAAAGAGTGGTCTGATGCCGGCGATTAAAAGAGGCGATCTCACGATGTCGGATATGGTGGTGCTCCGCCTACTCGGGGAGCGCCCCATGCACGGCCACCAGGCGAGCCTTGAGCTTGCGCGGCGCAAACTCCACACGTGGACCGGAGTTTCGCGCCCGCAGGTTTATTGGTCGCTGAACAAGCTTGAGAAGATGGGGTTGATTTGCGCGGTAGAAAACGGCGACGTGCCACCGCCGCGGCAGCGCCGCGTATTCACACCCACCCTTGAGAGTGGCAAGGCTCTCGAAAAATCGCTGAGCCGCAAGTACTGGACAACGCAGAGCCCGCGACCGGTATTTCTAGCGTGGATCGCGCTCGCACACGACCTAGCGCCAGAATTGCTGCGGCGACAAGTTCGGCGGCGGACGGACTTCATCGAGAGAGAGCTTGCGCGAGAAAAAAACATGCGCCGGTTGTCACTCAAGGAAGGCCGAACGCAGTCGCAGGCGATCGACTGGGTGATGGGGTTAAACATAGACCAACTTGAGAGCGAGCTTCGGTGGTTGCGAAAGTGGGAGTTGCGAGCCTCAAGTGGTCCGCGACGCGAAGTCAAGAGAGTCCAGCGAAGGGCGTCTTGAGAAAACCGATCTCAACCTATTGGTGAACGCAGGAGGTCTCGCCTCCCGAGAACGCCTTTGCCAGTGCTAACATTCCTATCCGGTGCGTATCTCGAACAAATTTTGCGGACTGGCTGCTTTCTGCGTGCTTGCGATCGTCGCGACATTTGGGCCAATCGCTTCGACACGCGCGCAGCAAATGAATCAGTCGCCTGTTGCCCTCCATTCCGAAGCGACGGTTACGGGCTACACGCTTTCTCCTGGAAAACTTCAAGCTTCCATCGATCTTGCGCGGATTGGACGCGAACTGTACCTCGCCGAATTTGCGATGAGCATTGTTGCGTTACTTACTTTGCTTCGCTTGGGAGTGATCGCGAAATTTCGCGACTGGGCTGAAGCGGCGAGCCGGTTTCGAATTGGCCAGGCTGCGGTCTTTTCATTTCTGCTGCTCTTTACCCTACATATTTTTTCGCTGCCTCTTCATGCGCGCGGACACATGCTGGTGCTCCACTACAATCTATCGGTGCAGAGCTGGAGCTCGTGGCTCGCCGATAATTTAAAGGGCGAACTCATCACGATTGCGATTGGCGCGCTGCTCGGTTGGGTTGCGTTTGCTTTTCTGCGGCGCAGTCCGCGGAATTGGTGGATCGGAGTGTGGTGCATTGCAGTGCCGCTGACGATTGCGGGGGCATTTCTTGAGCCGCTCGCGGTTGAGCCGATGTTTTACGATTTTCGGCCGCTAGCCACTTCGCACGCGGAGTTAACGCGCAAGATCGAAGAAGTATCCGTACGCGCTGGCGTGGAAATCCCACCGGATCGAATCTACGAAATGTTGGCGAGCCGGAAACTCAATGAGCTGAACGCATACGTTACCGGGATCGGCGCTTCGAAACGCGTGGTGATGTGGGACACACTCCTGGCAAAGATGAACGACGATGAAGCGCTCTTCGTATTCGGGCACGAGCTTGGACACTACGTTTTGGGACACGTGTGGAAAGGCATCGCGATGGGCGCGATTGCGCTCGCGTTCGGTTTGTGGCTGCTGGCGCGCGCGCTTGGTTGGGCGATTGCGAAATGGGGAGCGGCGTTTGGAATTCGCGGGCTTGCCGATTGGCCGTCGCTCGCGTTGCTCTGGCTGCTTGCTTCGCTGCTGATTTTCTTCAGCACGCCGCTTACGAGCGCCGTGAGCCGTTACATGGAACACCAGGCCGATCAATTCGGCCTCGAAGTGATTCATGGAGTTGTGCCGAACGCGCCGCAGGTTGCCGCGCAATCCGATCAAATCCTGGGCGAGGTGGATCTCGAAGAACCCGACCCTTCGCCGCTAGTCGTCTTTTGGTTTTACGACCACCCGCCGATTGCAACGCGCATCCAATTCTCATTGCATTACGATCCCTGGTCGCAAGGGCGTTCGCCGGAATTCATTCGGCACTGATGCATGCTGGGAGTTGACCCTGCGAACGGTTGCTTAGCTTTATTCTGAAAAGGACATGAACATGAGTCGTCGCTGGACTATTTTCATTTTCGCTATCGCGTTCCTTGCAGTGATCTCGCTAGCCGCACCATACAGCGCGTCACGCGCTGAAGGCTTTTCAGCGAGTACGCAAGATTCTGCGCCTCGGAGCGCCACCGGACGCAATCCAGTCCTCGTAGAACTTTTTACTTCGGAAGGCTGCTCGGATTGCCCACCTGCTGATGCGTTGCTGTCAGCGCTCGACGCCCGGCAACCGGTCGCGGCAGCTGATGTGATCGTCCTCGAACTGCACGTAACGTACTGGGATGGAGATTGGCGCGACCGGTTTTCTTCGCCTGCATATACGGATCGCCAGCACATGTACGCGTTCGGCCGCTCGGGCGATCAAATGTATACGCCGCAAATGGTGGTGGATGGTGGCGAAGGATTCGTTGGTGGAAACGGCAAGCTCGCGCTGCAAGCGATCGAGCAGGCTGCGCGAGCGGCGAAAGCGCAGATTCATCTTGAGTGGACCGGCGCGGCCAGTGGAACCGAGCGCGGGTTGCACGTGAAAGTGGATTCTCTTCCGGCTGGAGCCGCCGCTGAAAAACCGCAGATTTTTCTTGCGATTACCGAGAACCACTTACACTCCAATGTTCGCGCTGGAGAAAATTCGGGGAAGTCTCTCGATCACACGGGAGTTGTGCGCAAATTGAGCGCCATCGGCCGCATCAATCCGCACGGCAGCGATGCGAGCTTTGATTCGCAAACCGTTGTAAAGCTCGAGCACGACTGGAAGCCCGAGAATTTGCGGGCGGTGGTATTTCTGCAGAATTCGCATGGCCTTCGTGTGCTTGGGGTCGCAGAAATCCCTTACTGATTTGGCGTAACGTGCCATACGCGTGATGTTGTGCGCGCGATGTTAAACTCACCTCCGATTTATGTCTCGTATCGAAACCACAATCGATATTGCCGCGTCAGTTCAAGACGTTTTTGTGTTTTTCGTGCCACAGCGCATGGCTTATTGGTATGGCAAGGAAATGTGCGCGGAACTTGAAGTTCAAGAAGGAGCTTCGGAGTTTCAGGTATCGCAGAAAATTCGCGTTGTGGGAAAACTTGGGAAGCGGGAAGTGGGCCATACAGCGGTCGTAACCCGCTACGATTGGTGCCGCGCCTTCGAGTGGCGATTTCAGGATCGATACGGTGTGAAGGGATTGGAGCGGTGGGAAGTTGAGGGCGTTTCCGAGTTACTTACCCGTGTGCGGATGATTAGCGAATACGAAATGCCGAGTGCGATGGCACGTTTCGTCGATCGCGTGTTCACGAGACGCGGAGTCGAACGCCGGAATAAGGGTTATCTTGAGCGGCTGAGAAAACTCGCGGAACGAAAGTAACTCTGAAGTTTGTGGAATTTGCGAACGGCGGGACTTCTGCTATTCCACCACGAAGCGAACAAACTTCTTTTTTCCTGCGCGCACGAGATATTTTGCGCCTGGCGACATTGAGAGTTCGTGTTTCACATCCGAAATGGGTTTTTCATCTACTTCCACCGCATTCTGCTTGATTAGGCGCTCGGCCTCGGCGCGCGAGACGACCATTCCAGATTCCGCGATCACGGCAGATAAACGTTTCGGCGGTCCCGCGACGATGCGAATTTCCGGTACCTCTTCCGGTGATTTTCGCTCGCGGAAAATGCGATTGAAATTCTCGGCGGCGTGCGTGGCGGCGTCTGCGCCGTGGAATCCGGCGATAATTTCCTGGGCAAGCGCCGATTTTCGTGTCCATCGGATGCGCCGCACCCGTTGTGACTTGAGCGCGTAGTTTCTGCGATCGTTGCTGGAGTACGATCTGTGAGCAGCTCCATGTAACTCCACATCATCTCGTCGGAAATGCTCATTAACTTGCCAAACATTTTGTCCGGGGGCTCGGTGATGCCGACATAATTGCCGAGACTCTTGGACATTTTCCGTTCGCCATCGAGCCCGACGAGGATCGGCATGGTGAAGACAACTTCCGGCGGCAGTCCGTATTCGCGCTGGATATCGCGGTGAATCAGAATGTTGAATTTTTGTTCGGTCGCGCCAAGTTCGACATCAGATTTGAGTTCGACGGCATCGAGAGCCGTGAGCAGCGGGTAAAGCAATTCGTGAACGGAAATAGGCTGATTGTTCGCCAATCGCGAGCGGAAGTCTTCACGCTCCAACATACGCGCGAGGCGATATTTTCCGCACAGGCGCACAACATCGAAGCTCGACATTTTCCCTAGCCATTCGCTGTTGTAGCGCACTTCGGTTTTTCGGGGATCGAGAATTTTGTACACCTGCTCTAGATAGGTTTTCGCGTTCGCGTCGACTTGTTCGCGCGTGAGCGGGGGACGCGTTTCGGATTGGCCAGTAGGGTCGCCGATCATTGCGGAAAAATCGCCAATCAGAAAAATCGCGGTGTGGCCCATATCCTGAAAATGTTTTAGCTTTCGCAGCACGACTGTGTGGCCGAGATGAAGATCCGGAGCCGTGGGATCCACGCCGAGATAAATGCGCAACGGCGTGCCAGTTTTTGCGGACTGAGCGAGTTTCTCGCGCAGCTCTTCCTCGCGAATTATCTCTGCGGAACCTTTACGCAGATACTCGAGCTGTTCCGCGACTGGGGCGAATTTGTGAATTGCGCTCATCAATGTTTGGCCTGGGCATCCAGGTGAATCACGCGGCGGCCCTCGATGCGATAGCGGCCTCCCAGTACGATCCGGACCGCCTCGCTGTAAATGCGATGCTCTTCTTTTAGCACGCGTGCCGCGAGGGTTTCTTCCGTGTCGTCATCCATCACTGGCACTACTGCCTGCAGAATAATTGGTCCCGCGTCTAAGATTCTCGTCGACGAAGTGTACCGAACATCCGGCATAACGCACGCCGTATTCAAGCGCCTGGCGCTGCGCTTCAAGTCCCGGAAATGAAGGAAGAAGAGATGGATGAATATTCACAATACGCCCGCGAAATTCCGCGACAAAAAATGGCGAGAGCAATCGCATGAATCCTGCGAGACAAACAAGTCCCACTCCGCGTTCACCGAAGTTCCGCTGCAACCAGGCGATCATATGCTTCGCGCTCCAGACCGCGCGACGCAATGACACGCGCCGGAATTCCGCGCGACTTCGCGGTGGCGATGCCAGGCGCGCCTTCGCGATTGCTGATCACGATCGCGATTTCCGCGTCCGGAATTCGGCCCGCCGACACGGCGTCGGCCAGCGCTTCAAAATTCGAGCCGCGGCCGCTCAGCAGTATTCCAATCTTCCTGGCCATGAATAAGGCAAGTTAGCACATCGCGCGACGGCCAACAAAACCCTGGTCTGCTTGGGTATTTTGCAGAATTACTTCGAGTCTTCGTGAAGGTGAATCGAATCGATCACGCCGATCACAGCCATATCGATCGGAGAATTTGGCCGACCTACGGAGGTCATAGCGGAGAAGCCTTCGGTCGTAAGCAACACGCGATCGCCAACGCCCGCGTCCACGGAATCGAGCGCGAGGACGGGAGTGCCGCGATCGCTGCCGTCCAAATTTAGCGGCTGCACGAGCAGAATTTTGCGCCCTACGTGCGATGCATTCTTCTGCGTAGCAACAACGTCTCCTACCACTTGCGCAATCAGCATTGAATTTTGTGTGCGGCTTTACCACTAACGAAAGCGAATTCTCTCGGCGCCGCGATGCATTTCGTCAACAATTCCCACAATCGTCGCTTCAGTCGGCACTTCATCCGGCAAAAATGGAAAGCTCGCTTCTTTTCCGCGGCACCAATAAATAATCTCGCCCACGCCAGCGCCCATGGAATCGATTGCGACCAATGCGCGCCCTGCGTCGTGTCCGCTTCCGTCGAGCGGCTGCACGACCAACAGCGTGCGGCCAAAGAGACCTGGGTCTTTCATCGAGCAGACTACGTTTCCAATCACACGCCCGAGTTGCATTTTTTACTTTTTCTTTCCTGCGGCGAGTTCTGGTTCTTGCGGGCCTATCCACCATCACTGTGTCTACGATTCCCACGATGGCCGCATCCACCGGACGCTCTTTGCATCCTTCCGCCATGCGCGCAGAGCTACCCGAGACAACAAGCACCGTTTCGCGAAATCCTGCGTCAACGGTATCAACGGCGACGACGTAGCCGGACTCGTCCGCGCCTTCAGGCGTGATGGGTTTCAGAATGAGAAGTTTGTTGCCTTCAAGTCGCGGGTCTTTGCGGGTGGAAACCACTGTGCCGACTACACGGGCGAGAATCATACGATTCGTTGCCGGCTCCCAGTCCGGAGGAGAATATCGTCTACAAATTCGCGTGTTGCATCATCGGCGCGAAAACTGCGGCGCATCGAAAGTCAATCAGCGCGCGCTTGCAGCTACTTCAGCTTTACCAATCGGGAGCACATCTTCGAGCGACTGATGTGGCCGAGGAATCACATGGACCGCGATCAATTCGCCCACGCGGCGAGCTGCCGCTGCTCCCGCGTCGGTGGCAGCTTTTACGGCAGCCACATCGCCGCGAACCAGCGCCGTCACGTAGCCTGAGCCGATTTTCTCCCAGCCCACCAACGTGACCTTTGCCGCTTTTACCATCGCGTCAGAAGCCTCGATCATTGCAATCAGACCGCGAGTTTCGATCATGCCGAGTGCTTCGCCCATTCGTGTTCCTCCACCGCAAACTTTTTTCGGACCACCAACTTGAAGCCGATTCCGATACGTGTGCTAGCGCCGCGCGCGATCGCGCCGCAGCGCTTCTTCGATCAAATCTTCCAATTCTTGCCGCGTGAGCGTAACGCGTGCTTCACCTTGTTGAGCCTCCCGCGCTGCGGCCGCGGCGTCTTGCGTCCCGCTGCGATGCGGCTTCACACGAGCTTCAGAACTTGCGTATGTGCGGGCTGCGAGCAATTTTTCCACATCGCCGCCAGAAAGCAAGCTCTGTTTACCGAGCATCTCCGTTACCAGCGTGATTTTCGCGAGTTGCTCTACCGTCTCCATGCGGAAGAAGGCGGTGAGAAGGTCTGGACCGTACGTTACTACGCCGTGGTTGCTCAAAAGAATTGCATCGTGCTTATCGATCAGCGGCGAAAGCGACTCAGCGACTTCGTGCGTGCCCGGCATCGCATAACCCGCGAGTGGCACCGCGCCGAGTGTGGCAATCACTTCGGTGAGCAGCGGTTTGTCGAGCGCTTTCCCCGCGGCTGCGAATCCAGTCGCTGTCGGAGGGTGCGCGTGGCAAATTGCGTTCACATCTGGACGGCGCTGAAAAATCGCTAGGTGCATTCCGATTTCGGAGGAAGGCCCGGCGCGGCCCACAAGCATCTTTCCCTTCAGATCTGTGATCGCCAGCGCATCCGGGCGGAGCATTCCTTTGCAGTGATTACTGGGCGAAATCAGAATGCGGTTGGGATCGAGGCGCACGGACAAATTTCCGTCTGTGGCAGGCACAAAGCCGCGCTCATACAGCCACTGGCCAGCCAAGCACAACTCGCGCCGATGCTCATCTTCGGTTTTCAGGTGACCCGGCGCGATGGTGTCAGCAATCATTCTGGACTACGATTTTTGATTTGAGGAACTCGCGCTAACTCTACGCATAAATTCCGCGCTGCTTCAATGCGAAAGCCACACGATCGATCGCCAGCATGTAAGCGGCGATGCGGTTGTTGACGCCATGCGTTTCCGAGTAGCGCACTACTTGATCGAAGGCATGTTCAAGCACGTCGCGAAGGCGCTCGTTTACTTCGCTTTCGCGCCAGAACAGACCCATCCGATCTTGCACCCACTCGAAATAGGAAACGGTGACTCCGCCGGCATTCGCGAGAATATCCGGAATAACGAAAATTCCTTTGCTGTCTATGATGCTATCCGCTTTGAAAGTGGTGGGGCCATTGGCGCCTTCGCACAAGATTTTTGCTTGCACGCGATGCGCATTTTCGGTGGTGATTTGGTTCTCGACAGCGGCGGGAACCAGGATGTCGCACGGCTGGAACAAGACTTCGTGTGAAGTGAATTTGGTGCCGCCACCGGGAAAATCGGGCAGCTTCTTTTTTTGACCGAAGCACCACTCCATCATTTTTGGAATGTCGAAACCTTTTTCGTTGTAGAGCGCGCCATGAATATCGGCAACGCCGACGATTTTGTATCCGGCCGCGGCCATCAGCATTGCAGACATCGAACCGACGTTGCCGAATCCCTGAATGATGACGCGAGTTTCGGAAGGCTTCATGCCGAGCTTGGTGGCAGCGCGATCGCAGGCGAGGAGGACGCCGCGGCCTGTAGCTTCTTTTCTGCCGAGCGAGCCACCGAGGTCGAGAGGCTTTCCTGTGACGACTGCGGTGGTGGTGTGGCGCGCGTGCATCGAGTAGGTGTCCATCACCCAGGCCATAGTTTGTTCGTTGGTCCCCAGGTCTGGAGCGGGTACATCGCGCTCGGGCCCGATCCATTCGCCGAGTTCAGCGGTATAACGGCGAGTGATACGCTCGATTTCGCCCATGGAAAGTTTTGCAGGATCGCAGATCACGCCGCCTTTGGCTCCGCCAAAAGGAATGTTTACTACGGCGCATTTCCAGGTCATCCACGCGGAGAGCGCGCGCACTTCGTCGAGAGTAACGTCTGGCGAAAACCTGATTCCACCCTTGCATGGGCCGCGGACGATCGAATGATGGACGCGATAGCCGACAAAAACCTCAAGGCTACCGCTATCCATTCTGACGGGAATGTAGACGGTGATCTCCTTGTTGGGATACTTCATGTAGCGGTAAAGATCTTGCGCAAGACCGAGGCGCGTGGCCGCTTCTTCGAAGCGGACTTCCGCGGATTCGTAGACGTTGAATTCGTTATCTAACTTGACCACGACACCTCTCCCGCGAGCACCCTGCACCGGATCGTATAAACATGATGCGCCGCGCCGTTCCATTCGGCGGGATATTCGCTTCGCTGTTCACCAGCGGCGTTCCAGTATACGGGCGCAGCCAGCCCTCTGCAATACGCTCATAAATCTTGTATCCGAAACGCCTTTTTCAGCGAGTCGCGCGGAAGCCGAGGAAATTCTCCGCGAGCACATGCGCCAGCCTGCGCGAATCGTGCCGGATTACACCTTCATCTTCGAGTAGATCGTCAAAGATGCAGCGGAGCCCCATACGCTTCATCGCTATGGGATTGATGGAGACGGGTTCGGCACCTTGGGCGCGATAGCGCTTCGCGACTTCTGGCCGGGGTTCTCGACGATTCACGATTACGTAATCGATTATTTTCTTCCGCGTGTGTCGATGAATCGCAGCCACATGCTGCGCTGCCGTCATTCCGCGGGTTTCGCCCGGCTGCGTCATCAGATTCATAATGTACACGCATGTGGCCGGCGATTTTGAGATCGCATCCGAAACGCCGGCGACGAGAAGATTTGGGATCACGCTCGTGTAGAGTGAACCGGGCCCAAGCACGATCAGGCTGGCTCTCGCGATTGCTTCCAATGTTTCTGGCAGCGGTTTTGGATTTTCGGGAGTTAGACGCAGTTGACGAATCGGTTCACGAGTCTTGGTGATTCGCGTTTCAGATTTGATTGTGCGGCCCGATTTTGTGACCGCTTCAAGCGTGACGTTCTGATTTGTCGACGGGAAAATCCTGCCGCGAATCGCGAGGAGTTGTCCGCTCAAGCGAACGGCGTCCGCAAAATCGCCTGTGATGTGAGTTAGTGCGGTAAGAAATAAATTTCCAAAGCTATGCCCGCTTAGACTTTCTCCGCCACGAAATCGATATTGAAACAGCTGGCTCAGCAGGGCTTCGTCATCCGCCAGCGCCACCATGCAGTTGCGGATGTCGCCAGGGGGAAGCACGCTGTACTCTCGGCGCAAGCGACCCGAGCTGCCGCCGTCGTCTGTCACCGTGACGATGGCCGTCAGGTCCGTCACGATACCGCTGCGGATTTTTCCCGGCCGTGGCGTAAATTCTTTTAGTCCGCGCAGCAGCATCGAGAGGCCCGTGCCTCCACCGATTACCACTACCCGTCCGCGCTTCGGTCGCGTTGACGCCTTGCGTTTCAAGTGTTTGCTCGCCGGCCTGAACTAGCTGGCGTGTTCCCGTTCGGGATAGAGAAGCTCTGTAAATCGTGGGTCTTCTTGCAGAAATGCAAAATCCTCGTCGTTACGCGCGTGGTAGCGATTTTCGGGACGCAACTCGATCGCCAGTTCGAGGTTTTGCATCGCCGATTCCGCTTCGCCTGTGAGGCAATCTAGTGCAGCCATCGCATAAAGCACGTGATCCGCTTTTGGAGCCAGTTTCCGTGCGCGCTGCAAATGCTCGCGCGCGTCATCCCAGCGGCCGAGGTTCATCATCGCCACGCCTTGCTGGTAATGTTCCTCGGGCGATTTCGGAGCGGAGGCCGGCTGCCTGCTAATGCGCTGCTCGCACACGCGGATATGCATCGTGGCGCGGTCGCAGAGCTCTTTGCTGGGGCCCTCCGTCGTCTTTTCGAGGAGTTCCTTGGCACGTGCAAATTTCTGCTGCTGAAAGTTACGGAGAGCTTCTTCGTAGTTTTTCAACTGAAGCTGTACCCTGGGATCGACCAGGTCGATGGCCGGAGCCCGCACCGGCTCCGTCTTCTTAACCATCTTTGTTTTCATCAACTTAGCACGTCCAGCGGATGCCGCCGGAGTGCGTGCGCTGCGCCTTTTTGGGGTCTTGCGTGGCCGTGCCATACCTGAATGCTAGCAGAGGCGGATTCGCGGGTCAACTCGGTCAAATTAAGCACTTTTTCACGTATTACTGCGGTGCAACGGGAAGTGGGACGTCTCAAGACTGTTTTCTTACGAGAAACTGGGTCGCGCTTGCTCTTTGGTGCGGCCCAAACCGTATGCTATAAGTACATTGCAGCGATTGTCCGGGGAATCCGTGCCATTTATAAATTTTCCTGCTCGCGAAATTAACTGCAAACTCGTCTACTACGGTCCCGGTCTCGGCGGGAAAACTGCCAACCTGCAGTGGATCTACGAACATACCGGCTCAAATCAAAAAGGCAAGATGATTTCGCTGGCCACGGAGACAGATCGCACTCTGTTTTTCGATTTTCTGCCGATTGATCTAGGTACCGTGCGTGGATTCAAAACGCGATTGCATCTTTACACCGTTCCTGGACAGGTTTTTTACGAAGCCAGCCGCAAATTAATTCTGAAAGGCGCGGACGGTGTGGTGTTCGTCGCAGATTCGCAGGAAGAGCGCCTCGACGCGAATCTCGAAACACTTGAAAACCTTCAAGAGCATCTGAAGGAGCACAACCTCGATTTCGCTTCGATTCCTTACGTGCTGCAACTCAACAAACGCGACATGCCTGGCATTCTTCCGGTGGATGAGCTGACCAAAAAATTGCAGCAGAAGGGTGAGCCGATTCTCGAGGCGGTTGCAGTCAACGGCCTCGGTGTATTTGAAACGCTCCGCGATCTCGCCAAGCTTGTGCTTACCGAACTCCGCAAAAGCTCGTAGCTAAAATTCTAAATTTTATTCCCTGTTCTTCGGCAGCGAAGAAAAAGAATGCTGCAGTGGCGTGGCCTGATTATTTCTTGGGTGTGGCAGCTTGCTGAAAGCTCGCCATCGCTTCCGGCTCAGTTTCAAAAGTGGGGATTACGTCGATCAGCCGCGTAACATTCAGCGCATCGTAAACGCGGCTGCCAACCTTGGACACGATCCGCAGGCTGCCGCCCTTTCGCGAAAGTCCCGTGCATTGCCGCACCAGCGCGCTGATTCCTGAGCTATCCATCTGCACCACGCCGGTGAGGTTCACCAGCATCTTCAGATTTCCTTCGCGGGCGATTCGCTGAAGTTCTTGATCGAGAACTTCGCTATTCTCTCCCAAAGTTGCGCGGCCATGGACTTCCACCACGGTTATATCTCCGCGCCTATCGCTGCTAACCGTTAGTTTTTCGTGCTCCATCGTTGAACTCGCAAGCTGCGGTGCAGATTGCCCGGCCTGGCAGCAGGCAGGCTTGCCAATCGGCCTGCATTATACGCTGACCAGCCGAAGGCGCGTGCAATGTCTCATTGTGTGTGACGCTCACAAAGCACATTTCGGTAGTCGCCGCGGAAGCAGTGTGCGCAGAGAGTGAATTCATTCCCAAACCCTGTAGAAGTTGCGCGATTGCGCCGCGCTTTCTATCTTGAATCTAATCGTGATGAAAGCATTGCGAATTCATCGATGGGATGTGACGCCTCGCGAAGCCCGCGATATCCAGTTGCGGATTCGCGATCGAGTCGAGCTGCGTGATCGTGTGGGACGCATCCGTTACATCGCCGGCGCCGACTTAGCTTTTCGCCTCCCGCATGCGCGTTCTTGGGAAACTGGCGCTGGGTCCGCCATCGCTGGAGTCGTCGTTTTTCGTTACCCTTCGCTCGAAGAAGTCGAACGCGTATGGATTGAACAGCCGCTCATATTTCCTTATGTTCCGGGTTTGCTCAGCTTCCGCGAAATTCCCGCGCTGATCGCGGCGTTCGCGCGATTACGCACTACACCCGATTTGATTTTTGTGGATGGACACGGATACGCGCACCCGCGCCGGTTGGGAATCGCGTCGCATCTTGGAATCGTTCTCGATACGCCTACAATCGGCTGCGCTAAATCTGTCCTGATCGGAAGATATGAAGAACCCGCGCGAACCGCGGGTTCCTGGACACCACTGCTTGCTCCTGCGCTTGCTGGCGAGAGAGCTGTCGCGAAATCTCCCAGCGCGAAGACGAGAGGTGGCCCAAAACTCGAACGTATCGGCGCCGCACTGCGCACGCGAGACGCGGTGAAGCCGATCTTTGTCTCGCAGGGCCATCGCATTTCGCTTGCTCGCGCCATCAAGCTCACTCTGGCCGTCTGCGACGGTTTCCGCATCCCGCGTCCCACGCGAGTTGCGGATCAGTTCGTCGGAGCTGTCAAACGCGGAGAGTTCGCAGAGTTTGGGAACGGATAGAATACTCGACTTGCCGTAGACGAATCAGCCCGCTAACTCGGTTTCGATTTTTGAAGTCTTGCGAGTCCCGCAAGCGCGATGGGGTTGTTTACCTGTTGCTGCAAACCCAATTTGTATTCTTCGATGGCTCGCGCTGTATCCCCGCGCTTTTCATAAACTTGGCCGAGTCCGATGTGCGATCCGGAATCGTATCGGTTCGTATCGAGAGCTGAACGGTATGCGCGTTCCGCGTTTTCGATCTGACCGAGACGCAGATATATGTCGCCCAAATCGTCTCGCGATAATGGATCGTCCGAAAGGGAGGTGCTCACATTCAACTGTTTCACCGCGTCCTCTAGACGCCCTTCCTCAATGTACAGGTGCCCGAGATCGGTGTAGGCCGACATGTCATACGGAGAAAGGGCTTCCGCGCGCAGGAATTCCTTCTCGGCCTCCGGCAGACGTCCCTGCCTCTGACGCAACACTCCCAGCCAGTCGTGCGGGTCGCTTACCGACGGTGCTAATTCCACCGCGTGATTGAGATAACTTTCCGCGGCCGGCCAATCCTCCTGGAAAACCGCGGCCATTCCGAGATTCACCACCGGAGGAAAAAACTTCGGAACCTGCGCGTAAACGCGCTGCCACTCTTTGATCGCAAGATCGTGTTCCCCGGCATCCCAATCGTGAATCGCCAGATTGGTGCGAATAATGTAAGCGTCGGGTTCTTGCTGAAGCGTGAACTCAAAGAGCGATGTGTTGTCGTACCACACGCGATTTCGCGTGTAGATTCGCGCAAAAGAAAGAATCACCAAGACTGCCGCGGCCGATGCCAGAACGGGCCGAAGAATCGCGCTGCGCCGTAGACTGGCAACGCGCCAAAGCGCCAGAACTCCGGTTGCTGCAATCCAGGCAAATCCAAGCGATGGCAGGAATAAGTATCTTTCCGCAAACGCCGCTATGGCCAGCCAACGCACATTCAGTCCCAGCCCGAGAAACGCGAAAAACCAAACAATACCGAAAGAGATCAAAGGCTTCGAGCGCATCAAACGCAGCGCCACGATAACCAAGAATAGAAATGCGGCCATTCCCACCAAGACGGCGGGCTCCCAGAAATGGGTCGATTTCGTAAAAACATAAAATGCCTGCAAGTGAGCTGGCCAGAATAATTTGTACAAGTAGTGCGAAAAAAGTTGAAAGCCGCTGTAAACAGATTCAGCGAGAGTCATGCCTTGCCTGTGTACGGCTGCGCCCGCTGCGCCAAGAACGACTCGCCGATAGACGAAATAGAATCCCAGGACGATCCATAAGCCGGCGTAACGGCTTACTTTCGCCAAGAAATCGGTGCTCTTTCGGTCTTCGCGATAGAAATGTTCAAACACCAGCGCCACTGACGGAAGTACAATTGCAATTTCTTTTGAGAGCAGAGCCAGTACAAAGAACCCCGCAATTCCCAGTTGCCGGCGCCACGAAAATGACCGCGATCCGCTCAGCGCGAGATAGCTCCAGAATGCGAGCAGCACGAAAAGTGAAACCTCGAGATCGGTTACGTCTGAAATCCAGGCAACAGTTTCCGAGTGAACCGGGTGCAGCGCAAAAATCACGGCGGTAATTATCGACAGCGGCCGATTCTTGGTCAGCCGCATGGTCACAGCAAACACGACGCAGACGATCCACCCCGCCAGTATCAGATTGAAAATGTGATAGCCAGCTGCGACGTTCCCGTAGATCTCATGCAGCCCCAGGAACGTGACATTCATCATCGGCCGGAAATAAACAACGCCCGGTGAGGCGGTCTTGAAAGCCCAAACTGAGGTCGTAAAAATCTGCCAAAGGTGATGGAAATTCAGAATAAAAGCGTTGCCTGCCACTTGGTCGAGGTCGTCGTAAACAAGCCCATTCCCCAACGTATTCAAATACGGCAAGCAGCCGATCAAAGAAAAGGAATAGGTACGTGTAGTCTTTGCGTTCGAAAAGCGGCACGCTGGCGCGCTTGCTCGCCGCAACGCGTGGCGCCGGCCCAGGCGTGAAAAGTTCCGGAATTTGTTCGCCTTCCACATAATCAGAGTAGCGGAAAATATTGGCCAATCAGCGGGCAGAATCGCAATGGTCTCTCAAAGCACCACCTGTACCTTCGGCCAGCTACATCTTTCACCACCATTTGAAATTCTCCGAAATGCCCGCGACGTGCTCTCGTAAAATGGATGTATATCCATCCTCAAAACCAACCATCCCGAGCGGTGGCAAAGAGGTATCTCGATGACTGACGATCCGTTTTCCGCGAAACGCACCGTTCCTCGTTTTTCTTTTGTGGCCGAGGCGGAAGCTATCGCATACCACGACGGCACGCGACTTCTCGCGCAGATTTCGGAACTCAGTGCGAAAGGCTGTTATCTGGAAACGCCCGAAGGATTTCCCGTGGGCACCGAGTTGCGCCTTCGTATCCGCTACGGCGGCAGCAAATGCGACGTTGCGGGCCGGACGATTTACAAACACGAAGGCTGGGGAATGGGCGTAGTTTTCTCGGACCTCAACGTAGAGCAGCGATACATTCTAAATGGCTGGCTCGATGAATTAGCCCGCAAAGCTCAAAGCCTTGCGCCATTTCATTGATCCTTTTGATTAGATCATTCGCCAGAAATAATTATCTAACTCCCCTTCGCGCGCTTCAAATTTGACGCCTCGCCAGCAGTTTATTCGCGTTCGCAACTTTGAGTGTTGACTATCGTGGACAACACTCCTCTATTTTTTCCAGTACGTGGATTCTGATTTTATCTTTTGGGAGATAGAAAGCTCGCCCTACTTTACGCCTTTCGCAGGATCCCAGATTCCTTGCAGCTTCCGGATATAAAGAATCTGGCCGGTGTGATACGCGTTATGCGTCCCGATATGCGCAATCTCCGAGGCGTACTTCTGCAGGGTGGCGTCGTCGCACGTTTCCACAAACTTCTCGATGTCGGTCAAGACTTTGTCGAGCTGCTCCACGGTACTTGCCCAGCTTTTTGCATCAAAGCTGTTGAAGGTCTCGTCGTTGTTGCCATCGTATTTCGCGGGTGCGTGCCCGCCGAATTTCACAAGTTCGCGCGAATCCCAGAACAGAAGATGATTCGCGAGCTGCCCGATCGAATGATTTCCAGCCTTATCCGTCCAGGTCGCTTGTTCCGCAGTGACGCCCGCTATCGCCAGGCTGGGCGGCACAAACCAATCCTGCGTCTTGTGCGTGGTGCGCAATTGCTCGAGCAAAATACTACGCAATGTTACGGGTTTTTGGTTTTGTGCGACGGCAGGAAGGGCAAACGACAAAGCCAACGCCAGCACGAGCGATTTCATGGACGGCCTCCTTTTAAAAGCCACTTTCCGAGTGTTTTCCCCGACGAACGGAATACGTCAGCTAGCACCAAGATGCGTTCAGCGTCCGGTGTGTTGCTTGAAACCCGTTGGGGAAGCGTCCACTAGGACTGGACGTTCGGGCTGGTACCCCATGCGCCCAATATGCAAATAGCGGATATGCGGTATTCCATTCGTGCGCCTGCGCCGCCCTTATAATTGAGGTACGAGCAGACTGCAGCGAAGTGGTGCGCAAGCCGGTTGGAGTAATGAAAAAAACAGAGTTGGTTCAAGCCGAAATTCCGAACATCAGCCGCATGCAGGAAATTCATGCGAGCCTGAGGAAGCTCGAGCGCCGCGACTGGTGGCTGTGGGCCATCGCCATTTTCGTGATGTTGCTGCTCACGGTGGCAATCTTTTCTCTGAGCTTTCCGGGACTGATGCAGTTTTCCGATCCTGTTTTTCAATTCAGCTTGAATGAAGCTGTTCGTGGAATCGCGGGACTTGTCCTACTTTTCAATTCCTACACGATTTACCAGCAGGTGCAGATCAAGAAACTCCGGCGGCAGCTTTCGGAACAGCTAGATTCGATGAGCCGGTTGTTCATCCGCGCGGAAGAATTCCAGAAACAGGCGACGATCGATCCGCTTACTGGACTTTACAACCGCAGATTCGGGGAAGAGCGGCTGGCGGCCGAAGCCAACCGGTCGCAGCGGCATGGACATCCGCTGGCTGTGATTTCTTTCGACTTGAATAAGTTTAAGGACATCAACGACTCCTTCGGCCACAGCGCAGGCGATGAAGCGCTGCGGGAATTCGCGAGGCGCCTAAACGCCGCGATCCGCGTTTCAGATATCGCGGTGCGCATGGGTGGAGATGAATTCCTGGCGATTCTTCCTGAATGCCCGACGGACCGAATCCAACTGATGATCGATCGACTTCAGTCCATCACGGCCATAAATGGTGGCCGCGAAATACCTGTGACTTTCTCGGCCGGCTGGGTTGGGTACGAGCAGGGCGAAACGACCGAACAATTCCTGGAACGCGCAGACAAATTGCTCTACGCGGAAAAGCGTTCGCGAAAGAAAACAAGCGAATCTATGGAATTGGTGGCGCCAGCTGTTTGATACCCACTCCTTGAAACGCATCTCCAGCAGCTCTTAATTTCAAAGACACCGGCAGAAAATAAAAAAAGGAGGTGAGGGCCAAGCGGCCATCACCTCCCGGTGTGGGGTGGGGTGTTGCTGGAATAAACTCTCAAGAAATATTAGCGGACGCGCGCGACCGAATTCGAACACTTTCCTTTTCAAAATTTGGAATTGCGAACAAAATCCTGTCGATTACGCGCCCTCTGAATGCCTGAATAACACGTCGCTCGACATAGTGTCAAGCATCGCGTGAAGCGAGCGTTTATCGAGTAACTCGCGCACATGCCGGAGAAGTACGCAAGTCTCGTATGGTTTTTGTAGGACGACGTCACGCCCCTCTTGAGCGTTGACGATGGCTGCCGAGTCCGCGCTGTAACCGGTGGTAAAGATCACGGGAAAATCCGGACGCGACGCCCGCATCTGGGCGATGGCCGCGTGGCCACCCATACGCGGCATCACAAGATCCATTACCACGAGAGCGATTCCGGAGTTTGCGCGGAACTGCTCAATTGCATTGAGACCATCGCTTGCGATCAACACGCGATACCCGGCGCGCTCAAGAGCTACCCTCGCAATTTCACGAACACCCTCGTGAGTTTCAGCGAGAAGCAGGATCTCGTTCCCTCCTCGTATGGTTTCGTGTGGACGTTCGGGAACTTTCGCTCGGCGAGGTTCCGGCGTCGCAGAGGGCAGCGCGATATCGAAAGTCGAGCCATGCCCGGGTTCCGAAATTACTTTGATAAATCCGTCGTGTTGGTTGACGATTCCAAACACCGTTGCGAGTCCGAGCCCGGTACCTTTTCCTGGTTCCTTGGTGGTGAAAAAGGGTTCGAAAATATGTTCGCGCGTGCCGGCATCCATGCCCGTGCCTGTGTCGGTAACGATGAGTTGCACGTAAGTTCCGTGAGGCGAGTCCCGGAATTTGCAACTCGTCAGGTGCCTGAGAAATTTTCGTCTCGATACTGAGAAGTCCTCCCTGCGGCATGGCGTCTCGCGCGTTCAGGCAGAGGTTCATGAGCACCTGCTCAAGCTGCGTGGGATCGGCACGTACGTTCGCGGGCTGATCGCAGAGCTTAGTTTCGAGTTGGATATTCTTTCCGAGAATTGATTCGAGCAAGCCAAAAATTCCGGTGACGACGCCGTTGATTTGAATATTCTGAGGCGCCAAGACTTGACGGCGGGCGAACGCGAGTAACTGACGCGTGAGCCCAGCGGCGCGGCTGGCTTGGTCGCCGATTTTCTTAAAATATTCGCGAAGCCGGGGACGATCCGAGGCTTGCTCCAATCCAAGTTCTGCCCATCCAATCACCGCGCCGAGGACATTATTGAAATCGTGAGCGATGCCTCCGGCGAGCTGGCCGATCGCTTCGAATTTTTGCGCCTGGCCAAGTTGTTTTTCGAGCTCGCGCCGTTCCGTGACATCCTGCACAATGATTTCCAGGTTGAGCGGATTGCCTGTTGAATCTGGCACAGCACGGCCGGCAAGTCGCACGATAATGGTGCTCGCGTCTTTGCGCTTCCACGGTATTTCGACACCCGACACAACGCCGGCTTCTGCGTATTGGCTGATCAAGAGATCGGTGTCTTCTACTTTTCCGTAGACTGCGCTGAGCGGTTTTGCGACGAGCTCTTCCGCGGACGAATAACCCAGCATCCGAACGAGCGCCGGATTCACATCCACAAATCTGCCAAACATAGTGGCGCGATAGACACCATAGGGAGTGTGCTCCACAAATTCGCGATGACGCGTTTCGGATGCTTGTAACGCCTGCTCGGACCGGCGGCGCTCGATCACGGCCGCAAAAAATTGGGCGACAGATTGAAGAAACTCAATTTCGTGACGCCGGAAAACGCGGGGAGTTTTCGAGTGCGCGCCTAGAACACCGAACGGCCGTCCGACACCAGGGATTACGACAGCCATGCTGCTGAGGACGCCGTTGGTGGCCAGCAATGGCGAGCTTTCGTAACGTGTTTCGTGTTGCGCATCTTCAATTACGATTGGCTCGGTCTGGAGAAGTGCACAGCCCAGCTCTGAGTTCTTGATATTGTTGACAGCGGCAGAACTCAAAATATCTGGCTTCCATCCAATCCCCGCGCGAAGCACTAACAGCTTGTTGAAAAACTCATTTTTGTTGAATCTCCAAAGAAGTTGAAGCGTCTATAGAGCGTTGGGAACTTCAACCTTGGAGGGAAAATGCGGGGAAGCGATCCGAAACAGGATGCGATGTTCAGTTATGTGTCCCCCGAGCATCGAGTCCCCGCCGAGCATCCGCTGCGACCGTTGCGGGCGATGATGGATGAGATCCTGAAAGAGATGTCGCCGCGGTTGGCCAAGCTCTATGCGGACACGGGTCGACCGTCGATTCCACCGGAACGGTTGTTGCGGGCGCTGCTGCTGCAGGTCCTCTATACGGTGCGCAGCGAGCGGCTGCTGATGGAGCAATTGAACTACAACTTGTTGTTCCGCTGGTTTGTGGGGATGGACATGGATGAAGTGGTGTGGAACCACGCGGTGTTCAGCAAGAATCGGGAACGGCTGTTGAACGAAGAAGTGGCCGAAGTTTTTTTCCAGCGCGTGCTGGAACGAGCCAAGCCGTATCTGTCGGATGAGCACTTCACGGTGGATGGCACGCTGATCGAAGCTTGGGCCAGTCACAAGAGCTTCCGCCCGAAGGACGGAGGGGAACCACCGTCTGCGAAGGGGCGGGAAGTGGATTTCCATGGGGAGAAGCGCAGCAACGAAACGCATCAATCGACCACGGATCCGGATGCCCGGCTGTATAAGAAGTCGAAGGGCAGCGAGGCCAAGATGGGCTATCTGGGACATGCGCTGATGGAGAATCGCCACGGATTGTTGGTGGATACGATGGTGACCTTAGCGGATGGGACGGCGGAACGCGACGCGGCTTTGCTAATGGTGTCGCAGATTTCAGGTATGAAACCGGTGACGCTGGGCGGAGACAAGAACTATGACACGCACGAGTTGGTGCGAGACCTACGAGAAATGAAGGTCACGCCGCACGTGGCACAGAACAACACGAACCGGCGGAGTGCGATCGATGGACGAACGACGCAGCATCCGGGCTATGCGATCAGCCAGAAGAAACGGAAGCGGATCGAAGAGAGCTTCGGTTGGATGAAGACCATCGGGATGCTGAAGAAGGTCAAGTTACGAGGCCTGGAGAAAGTGAGTTGGCTGTTCACCTTTGTGGCGGCGGTCTATAACCTTTACCGCCTGCAACGGTTGAAGGCGCAAGCAAGCTGAGGAGAGATAAGAAAGGGCATCGAGGAACACAAAAAATAATCTTCGAACGGCCTCAGGCCACTCCACAGCACTCCTCTGCCTTCGCTTCAATCCGTTTCGGATGAAACAGAGAGATGAAATTCATCGTAAAGCGCGATTCTTCAACAAGCTGCTAAATGAGAGTCGGCGGGGTTCCAATCGAAAACTCCGCACAGATCAACACCGAGAGTTTCCGCGACCATCTGTGCGGTTTCGTGAAATGTAGCATCAAGGTCGAGACCTTCCAGCGCACGGCGCGCCATTTCGGCCAGCGCTGCTTGCTGGCAGGCTCGCGACGTGATTTCCTGTTCATTGTTTTTTCGCGCGGTAATGTCCTGCACTACTCCGAGACCCGCATCGCGGCCGTAGTGTTGAATCAAGTGGCGGATAACGGACACGTCCGCAACGTCACCATTCTTTTTTTGGTGCCGCCACTCACCTGCAAACCACACCGTCTGCGCGGTATCAATCGGCGCAGGCGGATGCGTGGAATTCTCGTCTGCGCAGCGGATGTCAAAAAAACTCATGCGTGAAAACTCTTCATGCGAAAAGCCGTAGAACGCCACAGCGGCGTCGTTGACCTGCAGAAACCGAAAAGTCTGTAGGTCGTACACATACATCGGAAGCGGATTATTGGAGAAGAGCAATTGCAGGCCAGTCTCGCTGCGGCGCTGCATCTCCTCCGCGCGATCGCACTGCTTGCGCAGGAGGCGTTCGCCGAGCGCGCGCTCTACGGCGATCGGAAGGCGCGCGAGGCGATCCTTCGAAACATAATCTGTGACGCCCTGCTTGATGCACTCGACGGCGATTTCATCGCCGAGCGCGCCGGTGACAAGAAGGAAGGGCGCGTCGCTGCCGATGCTGCGAAGAAACGAAAGCGCGTCGAGGCCAGTCCATTCAGGCATGCGGTAGTCAGAAAGAACGATATCGTGATTGTGGAGCCGAACGTGACGTTCAAATTCTTCGCGTGAACTGGCGATGTCTGCACGAACGGGATAGCCAAGTTTTTCCAGAGCGCGGATGCAAAGATCGGCGTCGGCTTTGTCGTGTTGGACCACGAGAATACTTAGCAGCCTTGAAAGCGTATGTTGCGCGGGCATGTTGACGACCTCCCGGGAATCAATTGAATCGTGCGACGCCCAAGACGCGATTTTTCGCCGCGCGGAACGATATGCGCTGCATGGATGAGAGCTGATGAAGGACGACGGTCGCTTTTAGAACGAGACAGCTTTCGGAAAGCATAGCCGTGGACGAACGGGCTCTAAGAAGGGAAACCTATGATGTTCCCCGCGTGGAGCGATGTCAATGAGAGTTGGCCGAAAATGTCCCGATGGTTAATGACGGCGAATCTCAAGAATAAAATTGCGATTTCAAAATCGAAGACTTCGCGGTGCCTTGCTGCTGATCACTGTTGCGGATCGTGGATCACGATGTGGTGCTTATCGAGCGCAGTGCCCGTCGCCGAATCGAGAGCGGTGAGAGCTCGCTGGTAATTGATCTGAGCAAAGATCAGATCGGTTTCAGCGTTTGCGAGATCGGTCTGCGATTGCAGAAGAATAAAAAGTGTTCCCGCACCGAGATCGTATTTACGCTGCTCGGAATCGAGAGTTTTTTGCTGAAGGTCTCGTTCGATTCTTGCCGCTTCCATGGTGAGTTTGGATTGTTCAAGTGTGTGGACTGCATTGAGTGCGTCGAGGCGCACCTGATCTTGTGTCTGGCGTACTGCGAAAAGATCGTGGCGCCTGCCTACTTCACTCGAGCCGTAATCGGCTTCCGCTGCGCGATTGCGGATGGGCAAGCCAAGCCGCAGAGTCATTCCGTACGTGGGGTATTTGAATGAGCCGAGCTGATCCAGCGATTGAATCAAGCCGCCCGTGGAAATCACAACGGGTGGAGTGACGCTGGTATCAATTGCGTTGCCGCCGAGGCCGTTGGACGTATAGAAACCGGAAAGATTCAGCTGCGGCAAAAGTTCATTGTGGGCGACACGAAGGTTGATGTCGTCGATCGCGAGCTGCTGGCGAAGACCTTCCAGCTCTGGGCGATTCGCCATCGCCTGATCGATTGCAGTCGCGGCGTCCATGGAGACGAGTTCGCCGGTGGGCTGAGCAGGCTCGATGAAATCGAGATCCATCGCTGCGACAGAAGAGTCAAGATCGACGCCGAGCGTGCGGCGGATCGCATCTTGGGCCTGCTTCAACTGATATTCGGATTGAATCAACTGAACGCGGCGGGTCGCGACCCCGGCTTCTGAACGGAAAATATCTCCGGGCGCAAGACCTCCGAGTTCGAGTTCCTTTTTATCGTGATCGTAAGTAGTCTGCGCTTCTTCCAAAGATTTGCGGTTGACCGCGAGGGTTTGCACCGCTTGGACGACGTCCCAATATTGATTCACTACCTGCGAAATGATGCCGATAATTTGAGATTGAAACGCCGTGCGCGATTGTTTGAGGCTGCGCTTGGCGATGAGGATGGGAGCGCGGTTGATTGAAAGACAGCAGCCACGCAATAGAGGTTGCGAAACGCTGGCTGTAAGGAACGACGAAATGAATGGATTGAAAGTGTTGAAGCTATCGTTGTTGGAGCTGCGCGCACCGTTTACTTCCACGTTGAGCTGTGTGCCGGTCTGAAATAGTTGCGAGTACTGAAAATCGAGCGAGGTGGCGTTGGACGTGAGAGTTTGGGCGCCTTGTAATTGAGTAGTGGTGGGCGACGTGCTTTTCGAAAGGCTGAGACTTGTGGTGACGAAAGGATCGAACGTCGAGTAGGCGCGAAGAATTCCGAAGCGCGCGTTTTGATAGCTCAGCTCGTCCACATGAAAATCAGGATCGTTGGCGATGGCCAGTTGAACGGCTTGCTCAAGCGTGAGGCGCACTTTTCCATCTACCACGTAATCGCGCAAATGCTCAGGGCCGGGAAGCTGAGTGGATGCGTCGGGCCGCTGCATCATTTCGCGGAACCATTGCGGCTGCGGAAACGTGACGGTCTGCGCGAAAAGAGTGCCAGACAAAAATCCGAAAGCGATAAGTGAACACACAACGGCGAGAAAGCGCTTCCGCACAAAACACCTCCGAAAAATTTATTCGTAACGAATAGCTTCGACCGGATCAAGCCGCGCCGCTTTTCGCGCGGGATAAATACCAAAGATCAGGCCGACGGAAACCGAAACGATGAATGCCAGCGCAATGGAAATCGAGGTGACGATCGTCGTCCAGCCGGCAAGCCACGCAATTAATTGAGACATGCCGAGCCCGACCAGAATTCCCATCAGGCCGCCGCAAAAAGAAATTAGAGTTGCTTCGATCAGAAATTGGCGAATGATGTCGCTCTGCCGCGCGCCCACGGCGCGACGCACTCCTATTTCGCGAGTGCGTTCGAGAATGCTGGCCAGCATGATGTTCATGATTCCGATGCCGCCGACGAGTAAAGAAATGGAAGCGATGGCGACCATAACGATGTCAAAAATTCGCTGCGTGCGTTTCTGCTCGGCGAGCAATTCGGCGGGAACGATCACCGAAAAATCATCCGCGCTGCGATGCGAGGCGCTCAACAATCCGCGAACGACTTCCGCCGTTTCCACGCTCTGATCGGTGGAAGCGACTTGTAGATAAACGCCATCGATTTCATCTTTGTATCCGCTGGAATTATCTTCCAGGCGAAAAATCGCAGCGTTCAGAGGAACGTAAATCAGGTTATTGAAATCCTGAGTCGGCAAACCAGAGACAGGCGTCTGCGTCGTGAGTTGCGGACCTACAATTCCGATCACGCGAAACCATTGTGTATTCACTTTGACGAACTGACCGACGGCTTCCGCCGATCCAAATAGATTCGCCTTGGCCGCCTGACCAAGAACGCAAAGAGGCGCGCCGCGCAGGCTTTCGTCTTTATCGAAGAATCTTCCGGCAACCACGCGGAGGCTGGCGATCTGCTGGTATTGCGGCTCGATACCATAGATCACAGGCGTTTCGCGTTCGGGTTTTGGGAGCAGCTTCGTCGGCGTGAATCGTTTGCGCGGTGAAGACTGAGTGATGCCGCCGACATCAGCGCGAATCACGCGGTAATCCTGAAACGTAAGGCCGGGGGAAATCTTACGAATCTTCTGAAGGTCCTGCCAATTATTTACTTCCTTCGCTTCCACGACGATGTTGCGAAGCCCCATCTGCTCGATGAACGCCATCACCTGTTGCTGCGCGCCGGCGCCGATTGACAGCATCGAGACTACGGCGGCGACGCCGAAAATCATTCCGAGCATGGTGAGCAAAGAGCGCAGCTTGTGCTGCATCAAGTTTTGCAAGCCAAGCTGAAGATCCGGCAAGTACTGCGAGAGATTGCGCTCACGAGCGAAAGCAGGAGCGGTTTTACCAATGGCGGCCATCACGCACCACCCTTGGAAGTGGCGCCCGCTGCGGATGCGCCGTGAGAATTTGTCTCTCGTTCCGGGTTGATGAGCGAAACTTCGGTGCCCTCGGGCAAGCCATCCACAACAATCTGGCTTTCGGTCATTCGGATAACGTTGACGGGACGCGGTTCGAAACTGCGGCCCACACGAACGTAAACAACAGGTTTTCCGTCGCGGATAAACATCGATTGGCGCGGAAGATAGAGAACGTTTTTGAGTTCATCGCCGAGAACAACGATCTGCGATGTGAGCCCCGGGCGAAGGCGCGAATCGGTGCGATCGAGAGCGAACGTTACGTCGAACCGCTGCGTCGGATCATCCGAGAACATGTCGGTGGTGGCTTGTCCGGCGACGGTCTTAATTTTCCCAGTGAAAGACGCTCCCGGAAGCGCATCCACGTTGACTTGAGCGCTCTGACCTGCATTTAAATCTGCGCGCGCGGTTTCGGGAACGTGAGCCACAATTTCCATTTGCGAAGTGTCAAGAACCTGCGCAACGGAGCGGCCGCTGGAAACGAGATCGCCTTCCTGGTACTCGGGAAGAGACATGCCTCCGAAAAAGAAACCGCCGGCGGCATCGGAATTTTCTTTGATGGTGACGATGCCATCCATCGGCGATTTAAGAGTCATGCTGTCGATGCGTTGCTGCGCTTGTTTGATATCAAGCAGAGCTTTGTTGCGCTGCTCTTGTGCGACGTCGAGCAACGCTTTATTCGAGGCGGCTCGCGAAGTCACGTCCTGGTCGAGCTGGGCAAGTTTGCGTTTGGCTTCTTCGAGAGCAAGATTGTTTTTCTTCGCATCGATCGCGCTATCGAGTTCGTTCAAGCTGCAATCGAGTTCCGCCTGTCGGACGGCATACTTCGCGTGCAGCAGCGCGACTTGATCCACCGCGGTTTGCACCACGCTATCCGCTTTTGCTTTTGCGATCTGTTCGTCTGCTTGCTGGAGCTGCGAGCGCGCCTGTTCGAGATTGTATTCCTGCTCGCTGGGATCAAATTCCACGATGATGTCGCCGGTCTTCACGACCGTGCCGGTTTTCGTGAGATGAACCACCTGCAGGGTGGTGCCAACGGATGGCGCAACCATCACGGCGGAACGGGGCGGGCGCAGGTCGCCGGTTGTGAAAACTCTTAGACTGACGTCGCCGCGCCTGACTTTCGCCGTGGGGGTGGAAACCTCTTCGACGTTGCGCAATTTCGCTACGGAAACCGCGACGCCGGCGCCGATGGCAACAATCACCAAAGCGGAGATGATAATTCGCGAGCGGGTTTTGCTTTTCATGGATTCACCACCGCGAGCGGATCGCGCAGCGCCACGCGCTCGCCCGGTTTCAGTCCACTTTTTATTTCCGCCTGGCCGCTGCCGCGATGTCCGATCACCACTTGGCGTTCCTCATACTTCGAGCTGGAGGATCCGCCCTGGCTGACGTAAACCACGCTGTGCCCATTGCGCGTAAACACGGCCGCACTGGGAGCGACGATGACATTTGGAATGCGCTCGACAGCGATTCGCATCGTGGTACTCATCCCCGGCCGCAATCGCGGATCCGGATGATCAAGAGCAACTGAGAGATCGAAATTTTTGGTCGGCGGCCAGCCCGAATAATCAGGCTTCGCAAGCGGGCTGATATCGCCAACGGTTCCCGCGAACTCACGATCCGGCACAGCATCCACGCGCGACGAAACAGTTTCGCCAACTTGCAACCGTCCACGATCGGATTCATCCACGTGGCCGCTCAAATACATCGTGCCGAGGTCAGGCAATTCCGCGATATCGGCGCCGGCCCAGGCGCGATCTCCCTCCTTGAATTCGGGGGCAGACATACCGAATGCGCCGCCCGCGCGATAGTTGGGCAGCATGATCATAGTGCCGTCGACGGGCGCGCGAACAATCATCTGGGCGATGCGATCTTCATACTGCTTTACGTCGCGCTGCGCCTTCTCTTGCTTTTGCAGCAAGCCGTTGATGTCCGCTTCGGAACTGTGTTTATCGGAATCGGATTTCGTCTGCACCTGTTTCAATTTTTGTTCAGCATCGGCGAGCAAAAGTTTTTTCTCTTCGCCATCGATCGCGGAAAGTATTTCGGCTTTGCTCGCGTCGAGTTTCGCGCGCTCCACGTCGTACGTTGCCGTCATCAGATCGGTCACGTCCTGCTGGGCCGAAAGGCGTGCTTTGGCGCGGGCATCTTCGGCTTGCGCCTGAGCCTGCTTCAGATCGGAACGGCGCTGCGCGAGAGTGTTTTCAAGCGTGGCAGTATCAAAGGAAATCACTACGTCGCCCTTGTGAACCGCCGAACCATTTTTGGCGAGGCGCATGATTTGGATGTCGCCAGCGTTGGAAGGCGCGGTGAGAGAAGCGGAACGCGCAGCGCGAATTTGCCCGCGCAGTTCCACGGTATCTACGAGATCGCCCTTCGTGACGACTCCCGTCGGAATTCCCATCGGCGCGGAGATCGAGGCGGCGCTCGCGCGAGAATCGAAAAGTTTGAAGCCGCCGTAGAGGATCGCAGCGACGAATAGCGCCAACGCGATGATCGTTATTCCTTTGCGGTCTCGCCACGATTTTTGAAATGCGTTCGTCATAATTTTCCGGCTTTCGGCGACTAATTCTTTTTATCAACAGACGCGGTGGTCGCTGCCGGCGCTGGCGTTGGATTGCTGTTGGGAGCCACGCCGCGGACGACAACTTCGCCGGCTTGAACACCCGATTCGATTACGGCATCAACTTCATTCATCGCTCCCACGCGAACCTGGCGGAGATCATCGCCGCTGGAAGTCTGGACGCGGACGTACATTTTTCCGTCCTGGCTGACGAGAGCATCGCGCGGCACGACAAGAGCGTTGGGCACGCGTTCGAGTTCGACATCGACTGCCGCGGAAAGATCGGGGAGCAGCTTGGGATTCATTCCGTCAATGGAAAATAAAATCGTGAACGTGTGAACCTTGGGCGACATGCCGCTGGTGGTGGCGATCGCAGGCATCTGCGCAAGGCGCCCGGTAAACGTGAGCTCGGGATAAGCATCCAGCCGAACTTGCGCTGGAGTTCCCTCTACAAATCCCGCCATGTCTTGCTGATTCACTTTGGCGCGCACGCGCATTGCAGTGGGATCCACGACCTGCATGAAAGCAGAACCCGGACGCACTTCGTCGCCTTCCTGCGGTTCCGTCGGCACATTGCCGCGCCAGATCACCGAATTGAGAACAGCAAGGCCATCTAGCGGCGAAGTGATGATCATCTTTTCTGAATTGCCATTCGCGTAGACCATTGCGCCGCGGGAGCGATCGCGCTGAATTTCGAGGACCTTGAGCGCGGAAATTTCGGCGGTGCGTTTCAGCTGATAGGTTTGTTTTAATTGCGCGAGCTTGGCCTGCGCCTCGTCGAGAGTTTCCTTATTTTTTTCCACCTGGATGCGCGACTGCACTTCGCTGCGCTTCACTTCGAGCTGCGCGGTGGAGACGGCGTCTTCAGCCTGCTTGAGGTCGTTGTCGTCGCCTGCACGGGCGGTGGCTTGATCGGCTTGGAGTTTTTTGATTTGCTGGACGAAATCGTTGTACTCGGCTTCTTTATCCTGGGCGTTGCGCACTTGCTGCTGGCGATCGAATTCCACCAGGAAATCGCCGACATGAACTTTCGTACCGCCCTTGATCAGTTTGGTGATGACAAGCGAGCTGGCGGTTTGTCCCGTGAGGCGTGGCGCGGAGACCGGATGCGATTGCACCGCTTCCACGGTGCCGCTTACGCGAACGCTGCGGACGAAATCGCGGCGCTCAACTTTGGCGGTACGCACGGGTTCGCCTGAATTTTGTGCAGCGGCATTGGCGCGGCGGCTTCGCGTGGCGGCAAAGGCGGCCAGCGCGATTAGAACGATTGCGAGAGCAATCCAGAGCAGCGGGCTGCTCCAGCGCGAAGGCTTGCTGAAGTGCGGTTGCTTTCGAGTTGGAGGCGGCGCGACCGGAGTAACGGGTTCCGCGGACGGAGCTTCCACTCCCGCAACGGAACGGTTAACCGTCCAGCCATGCACCGGAGATTTAGAATATAGTGCGTCGCTCATTTATTTTGTTTCTTATGAGATGCTCGCCAGCCCGCTGCCAAATCGGACACGCTGAATTCAGTGTGCTTTCGCATCTATCTTGAGAATTCGGACACCCCGACCCACCCGATTGACCATCTATATGGACGCCACAGAGCAGAAAAAGTTTGCACCTATCTGCGCCAGGTGGCCGAACAAGTATTTGGCGTGGAGTGTAAGGGTTAGCCCCGGCTCTCCAGCGGGACGTAAGGACGCTCGTCAGAGCCCAAATAGACCTGGCGAGGCCGTGCGATTTTCTGCTCCGGATCCAGCAGCATTTCCTGCCATTGCGCGATCCATCCCGAAGTGCGCGGGATGGCGAAGAGAACGGGAAACATCGTCATGGGGAAGCCCATCGACTGATAAATCAAGCCCGTGTAAAAATCCACGTTGGGATACAGACGCCGCGAAACGAAATAATCGTCTTCGAGCGCGATGCGTTCGCATTCGAGCGCGATTTCCAGCAGCGGATTCTTTCCCATAATTTCGAAAACTTCGTAGGCTACGCGCTTAATGATGCGCGCGCGCGGATCGTAATTTTTGTAAATGCGATGGCCGAAACCCATCAGGCGAACTTCGCCAGCTTTCACGCGCTTAATGTAAGCGGGCACGTTCCCAACAGAACCAATCTGCATCAACATCCGCAAAACTTCTTCGTTTGCGCCCCCGTGAAGAGGGCCGTAGAGCGCTGCGGTGGCGGCGGCGGCGGCGCAGAACGGGTCGGCATGAGAGCTGCCTACGTTGCGCATCGCGCTGGCCGAGCAATTTTGTTCGTGATCGGCGTGGAGAATAAAAAGAATATCGAGCGCGTGTTCGAGCGTGGGATTTGGACGGTACTTCAGTTCGGTGGTGCGGAACAGCATGTTCAGAAAATTTCCGGGATAGCTCAGCTCATTATCAGGATACACGTACGGCATACCCAGGCTGTGGCGATACGCGAAGGCCGCGAGTGTGGGCATTTTTCCGATCAGGCGCCAGGTTTGTTTGCGGCGCGATTCTTCGTCGAAAATTTCTTTCGCGTCGGGATAAAAAGTGGATAGCGCGGCGATGGTGGAAATCAACATGCCCATCGGGTGAGCGTCGTAGTGAAAGCCATCGAGAAATTTCTTGATGCTCTCGTGAATAAAAGTGTGGTGCGTAACGTGATACACCCAGTCCGCCAGTTGCGGACGAGTGGGAAGTTCGCCATGCAGAATCAGATACGCGGTTTCGAGGTAGGTGCTTTTTTCCGCGAGATCTTCGATTGCGTAGCCGCGGTAGCGAAGAATCCCCTTTTCACCGTCGATGAAAGTGATGCGACTGATGCAAGACGCTGTGTTATTGAGCGCGGGATCGTAGGCCATCAGGCCGAAGTCGTCGGCATTCGTTTTGATCTGGCGAAGATCGAGCGCGCGAATCGTGCCGTTGACTACCGGCAGGTCGTAGGATTTGCCCGTGCGATTGTCGGTGATGGTGATGGAATCGCCGCGGCCTTGCGTGGGCGCTCCTGCCGGCTGGGATTTAGTCTGAGTGGGATTCATGTGGTTCGCGGTCCAGTGCCGATGCTGCGTGGTCCCAATAACTAATGTACACCAAGATTCGAACGCCGTGAAATTGGATGAAACGGATGCCACTTAAGCTAAACGCCATCCGCGAGAGTTCGACGGTGCGCCAAGTGAATGTGTTTCACACGTGCCCGAAAAATCGGAACTCAAAAATGCGCGGCTTCGCGGGCGATGGCGTGAATCAGCGTGCGCATCCGCGGATGTTCGCCGACGGACGGCAGCAATTCGACTGTGATTCCGGGCACTTGCGCGCGCACCACCGAAATTTGTTCGGGGATGTCGCGTTCGATTGGGCCGCCCGGCGATAAAAACAGAGGAAGAATTCGCAAACGCGTGACGCCGTCGTTCGCTGCTTCGTGCGCGACATCCGCGAGTGTCGGCGACGCGGAATTCACGTAGGCGAGGCGGGCGCGGTCTTTACCCAATTCGTTGCGAATCATTTCCGCAAGTTCTTCAAATGGCTTTCGCAGGCGCGGTTCTTCGCTACCGGGAGCAAACAAGACAACTCGAACGACATCTTTCATTGCGGCTTCACCGTGACACGTTTCAGGAATATCGCTTGCGAAAGATTGCAAGAACGAGAATTAGAGTATCAGTTTCGCTCGCTCGACGCGCGCGAAAGAAAGTGACGCTACTGTGCGGCGTTGCGAGCGGCGCGGCCGCGCGTCGCGAAATAGAGAATCGGGCCGATCGCAATGAGAACGATGCCGACGCTCAGCCCGCTGACAGAACCAATTTTTTCGCCGTGATTTCGGATGGCCGCAGCGATCATCAATCCGAGCGGAGGCAGACCCAGAAAGATCGCGCCAGCGAGGCCACCGGGAACGCGATAGGGGCGCGGCAAATTTGGTTCGCGAACTCGCAGCGCTGCGAGCGCCCAGAATTCCAGCATGATGCTGGAGCCGGTGAGGAGCACGTCGAGAATCACGAGCCGCTCGAATCCAAGAAACATGCAGCCCGCCCAGCAAATTCCGCACGCCAAAATCGCAACCGACGGCGTTCCGGTGCGCGGACTGATTCGCGCGAAAACTTTCGGCAGATATCCATCGCGCGCCATCACCACAGGTAAGCGAGAAAACGAAAGCATCAGCGCGTTGAATGTGCCGATCGCGCCGATCACTCCGCCTGCTGCAATTGCGAGCGCTAGCCAATTTCCGCCGAGCTGTTTGCCAACGTCTACCCATCCGCCTGTGGACCAGGCGTTCGGATTTATTCCGGCGCGAGCCACACCTGCGACAGGAATAATGTAAGTCAGCATGACCAAAAGGACGGCGAAAAACATGAGGCGCGGAAATGTTCGCTGCGGACGATCCACTTCGCCGGCGATCGTGGAAGTGTTGTCCCAGCCCATGTAATTCCACATCGCTACGAGAATCGCGCCGAGAATATCGAAGTGGCTGCGATCAACTGGAGAAACATTCGCGGCGCCATGCGATGCGTGATGCGCGAGTCCGTAAAACGTGAGCACGACGAATGGCGCGAGCAAGAGAATTGTCATGAGCGTGGAACCATCGCCCACTGCGCGCGCGCCGAGAATATTCCAGACGATGCAGACCGCGATCATGGCGAGGCCGAGGAAAATTCCGCGATTGCCGGTGGTGAGCGACGGCGCGAAATGGCCGAGATAATCCACGAACAATGTCGGGTAGAGCGCCATTTCAAAAACGCTTCCTGCAAAGGTGAGCCAAACTTCCTGGTATCCCCAGAACGGTCCCATGCCGCGGCGCACCCAAACGTAGAAGCCGCCCTCTTCCGGCAACGCGCTGGCTAGTTCGCTGACCATGAGCGCAGTGGGAATGCTCCAGAAAAATGGCACGAGAAATAAGATTAAAATCGCGCCGCCGATTCCCGACATTTGCACGATGTCTTCGAGTCCGTAAGGGCCGCCGGCAACCATGAAATACGTTGCGGCGACGAGTGGAAGCAGCGTGAGTTTTGCGGGCGAAGCGATTCGCGAAATATTTTTCATTCGTGATTACCGTTATAGCTGCATTTTGCGGAAGCGCAAGAATATTGTGACCTTCCGAGATAATTCTTTTGATCGCGAATAATTATTTCAATTTGCCGATATCGAAAGAGCGAGATCCTTCGGCGGACCTGATCCGTCCGCTCGCAGGACTACGGCCGCCTGTTTAGTGCTTGCCGCGGGCGCTCGCAGGGATAGAATGCGCGCGGAGGATTTTTATGAATCAGCGGCGAAAATTAGCCGAGCGGATTTTGTTTGATCGCGGCGGCGTTCCTTTTGTTGTGCGCCACAAAAGCGCCGGCGCAATCCTCCGGGGAAAGAATTGTGATCGCGGCGAGCACTGTGTTCGATGGACGCGGAAAAATAATTCACGACACGCGTATTGTCGTAGAAGGCTCGAAAATTGTGGCGATCGATCCGAAAGCGTCGCCCGTGGATTACGATTTGCGCGGGCTCACCGTGCTGCCGGGCTGGATCGACGCGCACGTGCATATCACGTGGCACTTCGGCCCAGATGGCAGATTCGCGGGCGAGGGCGGCAAGACGCAGGCGGAAGCGCTGGACGCTGCGTCGAACGCGTGGGTAACTCTGATGGCTGGATTCACCACGGTGCAGAGTGTAGGCTCGCCCGCCGATGTGCCGCTGCGCGATGCGATCAATCGCGGCGAATTGCCCGGGCCGCGAATTTTGACGGCGATAAATCCGCTGTCGGGACGCGGACCGGAAACTGGAACTCCTGACGAGATTCGCGAATTTATTCGCCAGCAAAAAGACGCGGGCGCCGACGTGATTAAAATATTCGCGTCGCAAAGTATTCGCCAGGGCGGCGGCATGACTTTGTCGCAGGAGCAATTGAATGCGGCGTGCGACGAAGCGAAAAAGTTGGGACTGCGCACTCTGGTACACGCTTACAAGGATGCTGTTCGCGCGGCGACGATGGCCGGTTGCACGCAGATCGAGCACGGTACACTCTGTACTGACGACGACTTGAAATTGATGGCGCAGCATGGCACGTTTTTCGATCCGCAGGCCGGACTGGTGATTGAAAATTATTTGGCGCATAAGGCTCAGTACATCGGCATCGGCGGCTACACGGAAGAAGGATTTGCCGCGATGGAAAAAGTTTTGCCGATCGATCACGATTTGATCCGGCATTCGGTGGCGACTCCTGGACTGAAAATCGTTTTCGGCACTGATGCCGTAGCCGGAGCGCACGGCAGAAACGCCGAGGAATTTATTGACCGCGTGCGTGATGGTGGCCAGGACCCAATGGGCGCGATGGTCTCCGCGAATTCGATCGGCGCCGAAGCGCTCGGCATGAGCGACAAACTCGGCGCGATTGAGAAAGGACTGGAGGCAGACATCATTGCGCTCGATGGCGATCCGACGCACGACATCAACGCGGTGCGCCGCGTTACGTTTGTGATGAAAGGCGGCGTCGTTTATAAAAATGTGCCGCGCGGCGCGATTCCGAAATACGCGGGAATCGAGCCCTGAAAATTATTTCGCGCTGAAGTCTTATCTTGCGAAACGCTCACCTTGAGCGTTTCCGAGTAGGAGATTCCTACTCACGTTTTTCTTTTTGTCTTCGCGCTGCTCTTGGGAAAACTCCGCCGGCGATGGAAGGAACTAGGAGAATTATGTCGCCCTCCTGGAAGCGATAATCAGCGCCGCCGAGGAAGCGGATGTCTTCGTCGTTTACGTAAACATTTACGAAGCGGCGAAGAGCGCCGCGATCGTCGCGAAGATGGCGCGAGATCTGCGGAAATTTCTCGCCGAGCTGATCGAGAAGATCAGATAGCGATTTCACGCCGGTGAAATCAATGCTCTGCGCGCCTTCGGTGAGTTTGCGAAGTGCTGTTGGAATTTGCACTGTGATCGACATGTTTAGTTTCCTCCTGCAGCTGCGGTGCGCAGCGTCCCTGTGATTGCTCGCTCGAAATCGGCGAGGCGAGGAGCGATAGCGTCCGGCAATTCGAAGCGGCCGGCGAGCGCGTCTGTGGTTTTCAATCCGTTGCCGGTGACGCAAATCACCGTGGTTTCTGCGGGTGAAATGCGGCCTTGCGTGATTAATTTCTGCGCCACTCCGCAGGTAACGCCGCCGGCTGTTTCGGCGAAAATTCCTTCGGTTTCCGCGAGCAACTGAATTGCGGCAACAATTTCGGGATCGCTGATGTCTTCGGCCCAGCCGCCGCTTTTGCGAATCATCGCGGCTGCGGTGTTTCCATCGGCAGGATTTCCGATGGCAAGAGAACGCGCGATGGTTTGCGGTTTCTGCGGATCGAATTCGGATTTATTGTTTTTGATCGCGTCTGAAATTGGCGAGCAGCCGGTGGCTTGCGCGCCGAAAAATTTCACGGGCTTCGCTTCCACAATTCCGAGCTCGACAAATTCGCGAAATGCTTTGGCGATTTTTCGAATCAGCGAACCGCCCGCCATCGGGACAACAACGTTATCGGGTAAACGCCAGCCGAGTTGTTCGGCGATTTCGAAGCCGACAGTTTTCGACCCTTCAGCGTAGTACGGGCGCAGATTTACGTTTACAAATCCCCAACGGTAGGAATCCGCGATTTGCGAGCACAGGCGATTCACCTGATCGTAGTTGCCGGCAATGCGAACGAGGCGCGCGCCAAAAACTTGCGTGTTGAGAATTTTCGCGGCTTCGAGTTCGGCGGGAACGAAAATGCACGCGTCAAATCCTTCGCGCGCGGCTTGCGCCGCGAGAGCATTCGCGAGATTTCCGGTGGAGGAACAGCTAACAGTTTCAAATCCGAATCGGCGCGCGGCGGAGAGCGCGACGGCGACGACGCGATCTTTGAACGAGAGCGACGGAAAGCAAACCGCGTCGTTTTTGATGTACAGATCGCCGCTGCCAATTATTTTTCCGAGACGATCGGCGCGAACCAGCGGCGTGAATCCTGCAGCGAGTTCAGAGCGAAAATCTTCCGGCAACGGAAGCAACTCGGAGTATCGCCACAGATTTGTAGAGCGCGCTGTTATTGAAGCTCGCGTGATCGAGCCGCGAATCGCGGCGTAGTCGTATGAAATTTCAAGCGGCGAAAAACAATCTTCGCAAATTGTGAGCGGAGCATTGCCCCAACTTTTTCCGCATTCACCGCAACGGAGTTGAAATGTTTCTGCCATCACGCCCTCATGTACCACCGAGAATTTGGATTGCGGTTTGCCATTGAAAGCAGGATGAAGAATCTTTCGGCGTTTGCGTTTTGCCGAATGATGCGGCGAAAAAACGCAGCGACGAAAGTCCTCAGGTCCGGGACGAGAATAAAAAGCTTGCGGCCGAAAAATTTTGGGGCAAGCCTAACTTCTCATGTCCCCCGCGACTCGGGGCGGGAATTGGCACCGGTCAACCGGCATTGCGCCGGCTCGGTTGCCGTGGCGTCATCGGGCCCGTGCCCTCGGCCACTCTGCATGAGAACTCAGGCGAAAAAGCGGCGTGAGTTCCACAGGAACGATACGGGAGTATCGGCAGAGTGTCAAGGTGCAGAGCTGGTTGACGCTGAGTATTTGGTGCGCGCTGGACACTTACAAGACGAGATCCTTCGGCTATCCTGATCGGGTTGCTCTCCGGATGACGGAATCTCGCTTAGTGTCGCGACAGAATCTCGTCGCTGACTTAACCAAATTCGGTTAAGAATGACCGGTTTTTCGCCTGTAAGTCCTTTAGAATGCGCACTTAGGTCGAAAAATGGTGTAAGTGCTTTAGAATGAACACTTAACTTTTAGAAGGCCTTTTTTTGAGGAGAAATCGATTTTTCCCGTTTTGGAGCTGCGGTGCCGGTTAACTGACCGCAGTTAAGTGAAACAACTGAGTACCGACACTTCTCCCCTGGCGCGATTATAGCAAATTTGTAAAAGGAGTCAATCGATATCAGTCAAAGTGGAGAAATTTCCATTGAACGGCAATAGGCTGCGGTGAATGGGACATGCGCGGATTTGAGACGAAAAGTATTCAATAAAAACGTTCCCACGCGAGCAGATTTGGATAGAATCGGCGCGCGTACCGGGATGTTTTTGTGAAAGGGAGAATTTCATTGAGGCGAGCAATGATAGTTGTGGCGGCGATGTTGGGAGTTTGCGCGGCGTTTGTTTGGCCGGCGGAGCGGATGGATGCTGCGGCGAACAGTGCGCGCGGTGCGGGTCCGGTGCAGTCGAGCGGCGGCGCGGCGCCCCAGTACGATCCGTCGCTTTTTCAGGAAATGAGGTGGCGGCACATCGGTCCATTTCGCGCGGGGCGGACAGTGGCCGCAGCTGGAGTTCCGAGCCAGCAAAATGTTTTTTACGTGGCGGCGAATAATGGCGGCGTGTGGAGGACCACGGATTTTGGCCAGACGTGGACCCGATTTTTGACGACCAGCCGACAGGGTCAATCGGCGCGCTAGCGGTGTCGCGCTGTCCGATCCGAAAATAATTTATGTCGGAAGCGGCGAAGGATTGCAGCGTCCGGATTTGAGCGTGGGCAACGGAATGTACAAATCCACGGACGGCGGAAAAACGTGGACGCACATCGGATTGGAAGACGGATTTCAGATCGGCGAGCTCGCTGGTGGATCCGCACGATCCAAATCGAGTTTTCGCCGCGGTGCTGGGGCATCCGTACGGAGCGAACGAAACGCGCGGCGTATTTCGATCGACCGATGGCGGCGCGACATGGCAGAAAGTTTTGTACAAAGATGAAAACACGGGCGCGATCGCTGTGGAGCTCGACCCATCGAATCCGCAAACTGTTTACGCGGATATGTGGAGCGCGCGGCGGCCGCCATGGACGATTGGGAATTCGATCAAGGGTACACCAGCGGACTTTTCAAATCCACCGACGGCGGAAATACCTGGAAGGAATTGACGGAAGGGTTTGCCGACGATCGCGGAAGGGCGCGGAAGAATTGGCATCGGAGTTGCGCCAGCCGATTCGAATCGGGTTTACGCGTGGGTGGATGCCGACGCGACGCACGGCGGAATTTACCGCTCCGATGATGGCGGCGCGACTGGCAGCGGGTGAACGAGAGCGGCGAATCTGGGGACGCGGCGTCGATTTCGCGTGCGTGCGCGTTGATCCGCGCGATAAAGACACAATCTACGTCGCCAATACTTCACTCTATCGCTCGACGGATGGCGGGAAAAACTTTCACTGCGATCAAAGGCGCGCCCGGCGGCGACGATTACCACACGATCTGGATCAATCCGGAAAATCCCGAACATCATTTTGCTCGGCGAGCGATCAGGGCGCGACGATCAGCCCGAATCGCGGCGAGACGTGGAGTTCCTGGTACAACCAGCCCACCGCGCAGTTTTATCACGTGAGCACCGACACGCAATTTCCCTATTGGGTCTATGGCGGGCAGCAGGAATCGGCACGGCGGCGTCGCCAGCCGCAGCGACTATGGCGAAATTACTTTTCGCGATTGGCATCCGGCGGTAGGCGAAGAATACGGATACGTGGTGCGCCGATCCAACTGAATCCAAATATATTTACGGCGGAAAAGTGCGGAAGATGTTTCAGGATCACGGGCGCGTCGCAGGATGTTTCGCCGCGCGCGCCGCAGGGCGTGAGATATCGCTACAACCGCACCGCGCCGCTGGTGTGGGTCCCGGTGGATAAGCACGCGCTGTATTTCGCGTCGCAATTTTTATTCAAAACGATCGATGGCGGGCGAAGCTGGCAGACGATCAGTCCCGACCTGACGCGCGAAGAATCCGGCGTGCCCGCGAACATCGGGAGTCTTCGCGCGAAACTGCCGAAGCGAGAAGCGGAACATCGCGGAGTGATTTATACGATGGCGCCATCGTATCGCGACGCGAATTTGACTTGGGTCGGCACGGACGATGGACAAATTGGACGTGACGCGCGACGGCGGAAAAACGTGGTCAGAACGTTACGCCGCCCGAACTGACGCCGTGGAGCAAAGTTTCGCATCATGGATGCGGGCGCATCACGATTCGATGACGGCGTACGCGGCGATCAACCGGTTGCGCGCTCGACGATATGCATCCGTACATTTATCGCACGCACGATGGCGGCAAGACGTGGAAGAAAATCACGGATGGGCTGCCACAACGAGCCGGTGGATGTGGTGCGCGAAGATCCGGAAAAAGCGGGACTGCTTTTTGCAGGGACAGAAGGCGGAATTTATGTTTCGTTTAACGACGGCGATTCGTGGCAGTCGCTGCAACTGAATTTGCCGCACACGTCGATGCGCGATCTGGTGATTCACGGCGACGATGTTGTGGTGGGAACGCACGGGCGCGGGATCTGGATTCTGGATGATGTAACGCCGCTGCGGCAGATGAGCGCGGAAATCGCAGCCGCGGATGCGCATCTTTTCAAACCCGGCGATGCGGTGCGGTTGCGGCGGTACAAAAATGAAGACACGCCGCTGCCGCCGGAAGTTCCCGCGGGACAGAATCCGCCCGATGGAGCGCTGATCGATTACACATTGAAGTCAGCGGCGATCGGTCCGCTGACGATCGAGATTTCCACGAGCGCCGGAAAATTGGTGAGGAAATATTCCAGCGACGATCATCCGGCTGCGATTGATCCAGAAATGCAAAACGTGCCGATGTACTGGTTCCGTTCGCCGGATACGGAAGTGCCGAAGGCGACGCCGGGAATGCATCGGTTCGTGTGGGATTTGCGATGGACGGCGGTTGCCGCGGGCGGAGGATTCGGCGGCGGCGGAGGAACGATTCCGCACGATACTCCGCGCGGTCCATTTGGCGCTTTTGTTTTGCCCGGGCACTACACGGTGAAACTTACTGTGAACGGGAAAAGTCATACGCAGAGCGTGAACGTGAAGATGGATCCGCGAATTCATGTGACCGCGCTGGAATTGGCGGCGACGAATGCTTTGGAGATGCGGTTGGCGGATGAAATTCACAACGCAACGGATGCGTCAGCAGCGATTCGCGCGCTGCGGACGGAATTGCAGGCGGCGCAAAGCGCGGCGGCGAGCCATGCGGATTTGGGGGCCGCGATAAGAGAGCTGGACACGAAGATTGTGGCGATCGGCGGCGAAACTGGCGGGGGACGGGGAGGTCGCGGCGGTGCGGGTGGTGGCGGAGGCGGGCGGGGCGCGGCGCCGAGCGGGCCGCCAACACTCGCAGTGGTCGCCGGCGAATTGGGGCAATCTTACAGTGCGGCGAGCGGAAGCGATTTCGCGCCAACGATTACGCAGATGAATGCGGCTACGGAGGCAGAGCACGAATATGCGGCGTTGATCGCGCGGTGGAATGCGGTGCGGACGTCAGATATCGCGGCGCTTAATTTGAAATTGAAGGCGGCGGGGTTGACGGAAGTGGGAAAGAAATAATTTAATATCCGTCCGCGATCGGCGGGTAATGCCACCGGCGGCTGCGGATTTGCATCGAATGGCAGGAGTGGAATCTTCCAAGGAGAATGATCATGGCAGAACACACCAAGAAGTGCGCGCATCCGAACTGCAGCTGTCAGGTGAGCAGCGGGAAATATTGCAGCGTGGAGTGCGAGGCGATGGAGAAGACTCCGGATATCGATTGCCGGTGCGGGCATCCGAATTGCGCTGGGAGAGCGCATTAGGACGGGAGAGGAAGCAAGGAAGCAGAGAAGCAAGGACTAAGGAAAAAGAAACTGCAGATCCCTCACCCGTTGAAGCGGGGTTCGGGATGACAGTGCTATTTAGAGTGTGGGCGGCACGAGTGAAACTCGCGCCCTGACACGAAAAGTTTTCGACCTTATTTCGGTAGGGTGCCGTTGAAAATTACGCGGGGGCCGGTGGCGGCGGTTTTGATGTGGCCGATGCGAAAATATTTTTCGCGGCGGCGCTTTAGGTCGGCTTCCATGGCGCGGATGTGTTTCGGCGGAACGATTACGATCATTCCGGCGCCGAGATTGAAAGCGGCGAGAGATTCTTCGCGCGATAGCTTCCCAATTTTCGCAAGATAGCTGAAAATTTTCGGAACGGGCCACGAACCAAGTTCGATTTCTGCGCGTGCGCCGCGGGGAAGAACTCGCGGAAGATTGCCGGGGATGCCGCCGCCGGTGATGTGAGCCATCGCGGAAATCCATCCGCGAGCGATGGCGTTTTTCAAGGCGGGCAAATAGCAGCGGTGCGGCTGCAGAAGTTCGGCGCCGATTTTATTTCCGATTTCCGCGACGTAGGTTGCGGGCTTCAATTTTTCCTGATCGAAAACCAATTTTCGCGCGAGCGAATAACCGTTGGTATGAAGTCCCGCGGATGGCAGCGCGATCAGCGAATCGCCCGCGTGGACGCGGTGCGGGCCAAGCGCGAGGCTTTTTTCCACCGCTCCGACGATGAATCCGGCGAGATCGTATTCGCCCGGCGGATAAAATCCGGGCATCTCAGCGGTTTCGCCGCCGATCAGCGCGCAACCCGCGGCGCGGCAAGCGCGGCTCATGCCCTCTACAATTTGCTCGACGAGTTGCGGATCCATTTTTCCGAGGGCGAGGTAGTCGAGAAAAAAAAGCGGCTCTGCGCCGAGGGTAAGAATGTCGTTGACGCAATGGTTGACGAGATCGGCGCCGATGGTGGAATGCACATTCATCGCGACGGCGACTTTCAGTTTAGTACCGACGCCATCAGCGCTGGAAACGAGAAGCGGCTCGCGCCAGCGTTTCTTATCGAGGGCAAAAAGCGCGCCGAACGCGCCGATGCCGCCCTGCACTCCGCGCGTGAAAGTGCGCGCAGCCAGGCGAGCGATGCGCTGCTTCGCTTGATCCGCAAGAGAAATATTTACGCCAGCTTCGGAATATCGCATTTGAAAAAGAAGCGCGGCAATTTCGCCGGGCGTGCCCCTGACTTAAAACATTTTAAAGAAACGATTCCAGCGAATGCGGCTGGGATGAATCAGCGAGCCGCCATACGCTTCGAATCGTTCAACCAAATGGCCGGGTTCCCATGCCTGCGTTGGACCGCCGGTGGGCGGAGCCGGCGCGACGATCGAAAGATAAATCATCACCGGAGTGCCGATAAGATTCGCGCGAGGAACGGTGCCCCAGTAGCGGCTGTCGTAAGAATCCGCGCGATTATCTCCCATCACAAAATAATTTCCCGCGGGAATTTGCGTCGGACCAAATCGCTCGAAAGGGTCCATGGGCGCTTTGATGTACGGCTCATCGAGTTTGTTTCCGTTGATCCAAATCGCGCCGTCGTGAAGTTCGAGCGTGTCGCCGGGCATGCCAATCACCCGTTTGATGAGGTCGGGACCGCCATAGGCGGACGAAAAATAATAATTTGCTGGCGCTTGGGCATGCGCCACAGCGAAACGTGCCAATTTGTGAAAGGAACGCCGGCGTCGTAGCCGAGGCGATCCATGATGAGGTGATCGCCGATGAGCAGAGTGTCTTCCATTGACGCGGAAGGAATCACGCGAGCCTGGCCGATCACGCCATTGATAAAAAGAAACGCGAGAATGATCCAGAGCCAGGCGATGGCTTCGCTTTTGGCGCGCTGGGCGAGTGGAGCTTGCTCTTGTACGGGTTGATTTTTTTCTAGCTGGTCAGATTTCACGCGTCACCGTTGCCGTCGCCGGCGCTGTGTCGTCACGGTGCGCCTGATTTTCACGATGGTTCACTTCGAGCTGCACAAGATCGGTTGGATAATTTCCGGTAAAGCAGGAAGTACAAAATTGCCCGGTTGAATCGTCGACGGCTTCACGAAGCGCGCCGAGCGAAAGATAGCCAAGCGAATCGGCTTCGAGGAAGGCGCGGATTTCTTCCACTGCTTGCGCAGAGGCGGGCACGTTTGTTTGCGCGCTTGCTTGCGGAAGATGCGGACGGATGCGCGAATCGGCGGAAGCGATGAGTTCTTCGCGAGTGGGCGTATCGATTCCGTAGTAACACGGAGAAATTGTTGGCGGCGAGCTGATGCGCACGTGAACTTCGCTGGCTCCAGCTTCGCGAACCATGCGAACAATTTTTCGGCTGGTGGTGCCGCGGACGATGGAATCGTCGACGAGGACTACGCGTTTGCCCGCCATGCAGTTCGCGGACTGGATTTAATTTCAACTTCACGCCGAAATCGCGAATCGATTGCGCGGGCTGAATAAAAGTGCGGCCGATGTAATGGTTGCGGATAAGTCCCATGCGAAACGGAACGCCGGATTCGAGTGAGTAGCCGATTGCTGCGGGCACTCCGGAATCGGGCACGGGAACGATCACATCGGCGGGCACGGGATGTTCGCGCGCGAGAAGTTTGCCGAGCATTTCGCGGCTGTGATTTACGGAGCGTCCGAAAACCATGCTGTCGGGCCGCGCGAAATATACGTGTTCAAAAATGCAAAACTGCGGATCTCTGGCGGCGGAGAAGCGAATGGATTCGAGTCCAGCGCGCGAGATGCGCAGCATTTCGCCGGGTTCGATATCGCGAACGTAAGTTGCGCCGATGAGATCGAAGGCGCAAGTTTCGGATGCAACGACCCAGCGATCGCGCAAGCGGCCAAGAGCTAGAGGACGGAAGCCGCGGGGATCGCGAACGGCGTAAAGTTCATCGCGCGTGAGAATCAGCAGCGAATATGCGCCTTCCACGAGATTCAGCGCGTCTGCGATGGCGTTTGAAAGATTGCGATTGTTGCTGCGCGCGATGAGATGAACGATTACTTCGGTGTCGCTGTTGGTTTGAAAGATTGAGCCGCTGTGTTCGAGTTTGCGGCGCCATTTGGAAGCGTTGGTGAGATTGCCATTGTGCGCAAGCGCGAGCTGGCCCTTGTTGCAATCGATGAGGATTGGCTGCGCGTTGGTGAGAGTTGTGTCGCCGGCAGTGGAATAGCGCGTGTGGCCGATGGCGGAATCGCCGGTGAGAGACGCGAGCCGCTCATTGGTAAAAACATCGGGAACGAGTCCCATACCTTTTACGACGCGGAGTTCTGTGCCATCGGAAGCGCACATTCCGGCAGCTTCCTGGCCGCGATGTTGCAGGGCGTAGAGGCCGAGGTAGGCGGTTTTCGCGGCGTCGGGCTCGCCGAAAACGCCGAAGACGCCGCAATGATCGTGGAAATGATCGTCGACGAAATGCCGGCGAATCGATCGGCGGGAAGTGGCGCGTTTTGAATTCTGCGTTCAATTTATCTCTTGTTCGCGAGTCACTGGTTCGAGTATTCCCTCGAGCGATCCGCTCCAGGCATCACGCAGGCGGTGGAGCGGTGAAGCGATCGCGGCGTGGCCATTCACGGAAATTTGGAAATCGCCGCGGGTTACGTGGCCCAGTTCCTCCGTGGTGACATTCCATTTTCGCGCAATTTCACGCACGCGGGCAAGCGACTCGGCGGAAACCGAAACCACGGCGCGTGCTCCGCGTTCGCCGAATAGCGCAGATTCAAGCGGCTCGGCGGATTGGAAATTAATTTTCGCAGAAAGCGGCGCGATGTTTTTGTCGCGCGATCTTGCGGCGAAACAGGATTCGGCGACTGTTACGGCGATGCCTCCGTTGCTGATATCGTGCGCGGAATTCAAAAGTTTTGCGGCGGATAATTCGAGAAGCGCTTCGATGAGACGTTTTTCCGCGTCGAGATCTACGGTGGGCGGAGCGCCTGCGGCGATGCCGCGCGTCGCGAATGCGTATTCGGAAGAAGAAAATTCCCGCGCGAAAGTATTTGTCTCCGTGGCGCTGCGGATGCGCTTGCGTTTGTATTCGCGCGGCCATCGAGTAGAAGAATTGTGTCGCCTTCGTTGCGAAAGGCGATGCCGATCGCTTGCGAAACATCTTCGAACAATCCGAGCACGCCGAGAACGGGAGTCGGATAGATCGATTGGCCCAGCGTGTCGTTGTAAAAACTTACGTTGCCGCCAGTGATAGGGATTTTCAATTCGTTGCAGGCATCTGCGATACCGTCGATGGATTCGCTGAATTCCCACATCACTTCCGGTTTTTCTGGATTACCGAAATTCAGGCAATTTGTTGCGGCCCACGGGCGCGCGCCGGAACACGCGACATTTCGCGCGCCTTCTGCGACGGCAGCTTTCGCGCCTTCGCGCGGATTTAGCCAACACCAACGGCCATTGCCATCGACGGTGAGCGCGAGGCCGCGCGGCGTTTCCTTGATGCGGAGCACCCCGGCATCGGAAGCGCCGGGGCCTTCGAGAGTATTGGTGCGCACGGATTGATCGTACTGCTCCCAGATCCAGTGCTTAGAGGAGATCGAAGGATGCGCCAGGAATTTCACAAAGTTTTCGGTGAGGTTTGCATTCGCTGCGGAATCTGGCGCGAATTCAAAAAGTTTTCCTTCGCCGCGCGGATGCGCGGGCGGCGCGATTGGCCGCTGATACACAGGAGCTTCGTTGGCGAGAGCTTCGGCCGGAATTTCCGCGGCTACGCTGCCGCCGGAGATGATGCGGAGCAAACCACCGGTGGTGACGCGGCCGATTTCGACGGCGTCAAGTCCCCACTTCGCGAAAACTTTTATCACTTCGCGCTCGCGGCCGCGCGCGGCGACGAGCAGCATGCGCTCCTGCGATTCGCTGAGCATGATTTCGTAAGGCGTCATGCCGGTTTCGCGCTGCGGAACTTTATCAAGATCGATATCGATGCCCACTTCGCCGCGCGCGGCCATTTCGCAACTGGAGCTGGTGAGTCCAGCGGCGCCCATATCTTGAATCGCGACGATGGCGCCGGTTTGCATAGCTTCGAGACACGCTTCGAGCAAAAGTTTTTCAAGAAATGGATCGCCCACTTGCACGTTGGGGCGTTTCTGCTGCGACTCTTCGGAAAATTCCGCGGAGGCAAGAAGCGATGCGCCGTGAATTCCGTCGCGTCCAGTTTTCGCGCCGACGTACATCACCGGATTGCCTACGCCGCTGGCACGCGCGAAAAATAAATCTTCGCGGCGAGCGATGCCGAGAGCGAGAGCGTTGACGAGCGGATTGCCGGAATAGCCCGGAGCGAAATCGACGTCGCCGCCGATCGTGGGCACTCCGAAACAATTTCCGTAGTAGCCGATGCCGCGAACGACTCCATCGAGAATGCGGCGATTTCGCGCGATGGATTCGGCAGGCACATCGCGCGAGGATTCATCTTTCGTGATGGGGCCGAAGCGAAGAGCGTCAAGTACGGCGATGGGCCGCGCGCCCATTGTAAAAATATCGCGGAGAATTCCGCCGACCCCGGTGGCCGCGCCTTGAAATGGCTCGACGTAGCTTGGGTGATTGTGCGATTCGATTTTGAACGCCGCGCAAAGGCCTTCGCCGATATCGACGACGCCGGCGTTTTCTCCCGGGCCCTGCACCACTTGCTTTGCTTTCGTGGGCAGGCGGCGCAGATGCACGCGGCTGGATTTGTAGGAGCAGTGCTCGCTCCACATCACGCTGAAAATTCCAAGCTCGGTGATGCTGGGGTCGCGTCCCAGAATTTTTTGCACGCGCGAATATTCTTCGGAGGTGAGGCCGTGTTCCGCGGCGATTTGCGGAGTGACTTTGATTTCAGTGTCGAGCATCGGTTGGTAAATCGGGCTCGCTATTGAAACTGTTTCAACTGCAAAAAATTTGAAGTTCGATTTAGACGCGCGCGCCGGCCGTTTCCGCGGAGTGCTCGGAAATTTTGGCCGCCGGCGAAGAATGTTGCGTGAGCCACTGCGCCATTGAACGAAAAACCACCAGGCCGCTTGCCGAGCCGAGTTCTTTTTCGGATGCGCGTTCGGGATGCGGCATCAAGCCGACGACGTTGCGTTCGCGATTTGAAATTCCGGCGATGTTCGCGAGCGAGCCATTCGGATTCGCGGAAGGTTCTTCGCGGCCGTCTGGCGTGGTGTAGCGAAAAACAATTTGGTCGTTACGTTCGAGTTCTGCAAGCGTTGCCGCATCGCAGAAATAATTTCCGTCTGCGTGCGCGATGGGGGCTTCGATTACGTCGCCAACTTTCGCGGCGCACGTGAACGGAGTTGCGTTCGTTTCCACGCGGATGTAGACCGGGCGGCAGACAAATCGCAGGCCCGCGTTTCGCAACATTGCGCCGGGAAGAAGTCCGGCTTCGAGAAGAATTTGGAATCCGTTGCAGACGCCGAGAACAAGTCCGCCGCCGTGCGCGAATTTTTCCACGGCCTTCATTACAGGAGAAAAACGCGCGAGCGCGCCAGTGCGCAAATAATCGCCGTAGGAAAAACCGCCAGGAAGGACAAGGGCGTCGACGCCCTGCAAATCAGCCGATTCGTGCCAGATGAATTGAACCGGCTTGCCCAGCACGTTGCCGATCACGTGGTAGGCGTCGTGATCGCAATTCGAGCCGGGAAACACTACTACGCCGAATTTCATCGCGCCTCCGGAAACTTATTCTAGCATACGCGGCGAGCTATCGGCGCTTGCTGCGGGAGCGCTTAGATCGCGAGCGCGATTTGCGTTTTGGAGCGCGGCGCTTGGAATGGGAAGACGTTTTTTTGCCAGCAGCCAATTCTTTGCGGCGTTTTTTCGCCCAGCCGGGCTTGTTTACTTGCTTGCCGCGCGCGATGGCTAGCGCGTCTGCCGGAACATTTTCCGTGATCACCGAGCCGGCGCCGACATACGCGCCATCACCAATTCGCACCGGAGCGACGAGCGCGGTATCACTGCCGATAAATACCCGGCGGCCGATTGAAGTGGGATGTTTGTTCACGCCATCGTAATTGCAGGTGATGGTTCCCGCGCCGATGTTGGTTTGCTCGCCAATTTTCGCGTCGCCTAGATAGCTCAGATGATTTGCTTTCGAGTTTTCGCCGATCGTGCTCTTTTTTACCTCCACGAAATTGCCGATGCGCGCGCCTTCGTGCAGATCGACTGCTTCGCGAAAATGTGTGAATGGGCCCGTCTGCGAAGAATCCGCGAGATGGCTGGAATTGAGCACCGAATAATTTTTGATCACTACGCCGTCGCCAATCGTGCAGTCGGTGATCACGCTTCCGGATCGGATCACGCAATTCGCGCCAATTTTTGTGTGCCCCAGCAGCTGCACATTATTTTCGATCAACGTATCCGGGCCGATGCGCACATCGGGATCGATCACAACCGTTTCGGGAAACTGAATGCTCACGCCCTCGGACATTAATTTTTCGGTGATGCGCCGCCGCAAGATTCGATCCGCTTCCGCGAGTTCGCCGCGTGTGTTGCACCCGAGAATTTCCTCGGCATCGCCAATTTGCGCGATCACTTTGTCGCCATTTCTCGTGAGCAGTCCCACGGCGTCGGTGAGATAAAGTTCGTGGTGCGCGTTATTCGGCTTGAGCTGCGCGAGCGCCGGCCAAAGTTTTTCCAGCGTGAAACAATAAATGCTCGAATTAATTTCGTTGATCTCGCGCTGATTTTCCGCGAGAGCGCTCTGCTCCACGATAGAGGAAACACGGTCGTCACCGCCGCGAATCACGCGGCCGTAACCGGTGGGATCGGCGATCACCGCGGTGAGCAACGTGGCGGCAGCTTCATTTTCGCGCTGCGCGCGAATCAGCGATGCCAGCGTTTCCGTGCGCACCAGCGGAGCATCACCGGGGAGCACCAGCGCATTTCGCGCGCCGGATAGCGCACGCCGCGCGGCAAGCATTGCGTGTCCGGTGCCGCGTTGCGGATGCTGCAAAACAGTTTTCGCGCCGAGCGGAGTAACAACGGCGGCGACGTCATCCGCTTGATGCCCCACCACTACATTAATTTGCCGGACGCCGAGACCCTTGCACGCGAGGACTGCGTGCTCAATCAAGGTGCGGCCGCCGGCGCGGTGCAGCACTTTCGCGAGATTGGATTTCAGCCGCGTGCCTTTGCCCGCAGCCAGAATCACGACGGCAAAATCCTTATTCGCCATAGAGATGAATTTTCGCTTGGGTCGCGTACTTTCGCAATGAGCGCCGCGCGAGGCATGACGCAAGTACCACGTCTAGCGCATCCGCCACCCGGGCACGCTTCGGCGATTCTGTAATTCAATATAAATTTGAAAAATTAGTCGGCAGCAGGCGCGGAAGAAGGTTCTAGTTCGCGTTCTGCTGTTACTGCGGATTCGGGTTCAGCAAAAATTTCAGTGGATGTGGTTTCAGTCCACAGCGCGTGATTCGCAAGTAACTTAGTGACGAGCCGTGTATGTAGCGCGTGCCCCGCTTTGTGCGCTTCCACGCGGCCCAGCAGCGGACGGCCAGCCAACGCGAGATCGCCAATCAAATCGAGCGCCTTGTGCCGCACGAATTCATCGGACGAACGCAGCGGACCATTCATGATCCCATCGCGCGTGAGCACGATCGCATTTTCCAGCGAGCCGCCGCGCGCGAGGCCAGCAGCGCGCAGCATTTCCACATCCTCAAAAAAACAAAACGTGCGCGCATCCGCGAGTTTATTGGTGAAAGTTTCGCGATTCACGTCGAGATCGATTTCCTGCTCGCCCACCATCGGGTGCGCAAAATCCACAAAGCAGTGCACGTGAAAATTTTCCGCGGGATAAATTGCGATGCGGCGATCGCCTTCATGCACTTCCAGCGGCGCGAGAATTTTCAAATATCGCCGGCGGCGGCGCAGCTTGCGCATGCCCGCTTGCTCGATCATTTCGATAAACGGCCGCGCGGAGCCATCCAAAATCGGCAGCTCGAGCGCGTCGACATCGATGTAGACGTTGTCGATGCCGCACGAATAAATCGCGGCCAGTACGTGCTCTGTAGTGGAAAGCCACACGCCCTTTTTCATCAGGCTGGTGGCGTAGCTCACGCGAGCGACGTTGCGGCCGTGCGCTTCGATTTCAAAATTGTCGAGGTCAGTGCGCCGGAACACGATTCCCGTATCCGCCGGCGCCGGCACCAGCCGCATTTTGCAGTGCACGGCCGTATGAAGGCCGATTCCCTGGGTTTCTACTGAGCGCTCGATTGTAGTTTGTAGAGCCACTGTCATCCTTAGATTAGCAGTTTGCGGGCCTCGTTAGCTGCAATTTGTAGCTTTGTTTTCAATCACTTACAGGCAGACAAAGACGCCATCGTCGCGAAGTGTGGTAACCGTACAACAATGTGCCCAATTGCATGCGTTCCTGTTGCGTCTTTGCCACTCGGCTAATCGCAAGTTGCCATGACGGCTCTATGCGCTGCGTTGTTGTCAGGCCGGCCTTGCCCGGCGTAATATGTTTTTGAACCAAGCCAAATGGCGTCACCTTTCAACATTCTGCCGGGCAACGAGAATTTCACGCCTGCCATGTCGCTGCCTGAGACGCACCCGCGCCCGGACTGGCTGAAGGTGCGGTTTTTCGGCGGCCCGAATTATCAGGACCTGAAGCGGTTGATGCGGACGCTGGGACTGCACACCGTTTGCGAAAGCGCGCGCTGCCCCAACATGGGCGAATGCTGGGAGCATCGCACTGCAACTTTCATGATCCTCGGCAACATTTGCACGCGCGCTTGTGGGTTCTGCGCGGTGCCTTCGGGGAAACCAATCGGGCCGCCGGAAGAAGACGAACCGGATCGCGTCGCCGAGGCTGTCGAGAAAATGGGACTACGGTATGCCGTGGTTACATCTGTGAATCGTGACGATCAGCCTGATGGTGGCGCGGAAATTTTTGCGCGCACGATTCAGGAAATTCGCCGGCGCGTTCCGGGTTGCAGAGTCGAAGTCCTCATCCCCGATTTCCGCGGCGAGTGGTCTGCGCTGGAAACTGTTCTCAACGCGCGGCCCGACGTACTGAATCACAACATGGAAACCGTGCCGCGGCTTTATCGCCAGGTTCGCAAAGGCGCGGTGTACGAACGGTCGCTGGAACTTTTGCGGCGCGCGAAAGAATTTTCCGCGGAAGTCCCTACGAAAACCGGAATGATGCTGGGACTCGGCGAGACGCGCGACGAAGTGATCGCCGCGATGGCTGATCTCGCTGAGCAGCACGTAAATATTTTGACGCTCGGACAATACATGCAGCCCACGCGCGAGCATCTTCCAATCGTGCGTTACGTGCATCCCGATGAATTCGCGGAGTACAAACAGCTCGGCGAGCAGATGGGTTTTCGCCACGTGGAATCGGGGCCGCTGGTGCGCTCTTCGTACCATGCGTTTGAGCAATCCGAAGCGGCGCGCGATTAATTGTTCACCGTATTGGATGGAGAATCTGGGTCGATAATCCGCCGCGAAATCAGGGCTGGTTTTCAGTTGCACTCAGTGCAGCAAGGCCTTCTTGCGCTGCCTTTTTCACATTCTGCGCACACACTGCATCGCCAATTTTCATCGCCGCCGCGGCGCGATAATTCTCTGCTGCTTTTTCTTTTCGATTCAGCAGCGCATCCATATTTCCCAGCATCATCGCAAACACGGGATTTTGCGGATATTGTTTTGTGAGCGGCTCCAGCAATTCCGCTGCGCGTTCGTAATCGCGATCGTAGGTGCGCAAACTCTTCGCGAGATAAAATCGTGCTTCCACCGCGGTGAGCTGCCCATTTTCCATCGCGTTTTCCAGCTCGCTCACGCCATCTTTCTTGCTTCCGCCGGGAATCCCCATGAAAAATCGAAGCACTTTGATGATCGTGGAAAGCGTATCCACGTAATAGTTGTACAAGCCGATTCCGGTTTCCGCGTCTGCCATTCCCGGATCAAGCTCGTGCGCGCGCATCAAATGTTCGCGGCCTTTTACCCCTGCGCGCGCGGTGCCGCGGCGATCTTCGCGTAAGCCCAGCAACCGCCCGCGCATGATGTAGCCCATGCCCGCGTACAAATGCATTTCTGCGGTCTCTTGTTTTTCGAGGCGCGATTCCGCGAGCGAAATGCTGCGCGATGCGAGATCGAGATACGATTGCTGCAAGGCGTCTTCGACCGGGTGATGCCAAACATCGAGAAAATTCCATCGGAATTCGAAATTCTGGCAATATATTGTCCACCAATCGATTTCCGCTTCGAGCAAATAGCCCAGCGGATTTTGCGCGTCGGCAGTTTCGATTTGCCGCGCCGCTGTCAACGCTGCATCGCTGTTTCCGCTGTACAAAAGCTGAATCACATTTGTCGCTTGCGGCGGAAGCTGCCAGCGCTCTGTGATTCCCTGTGTTGCGGGCTGCGGTGCAGGTTGTTGCGCTGCGCTGGATGGGCGCGCGGCGATAGAGAAAATCGCAGTTACAAAGAATGCTGCGCGCGCGAATAGCTTGCTCACTTTCAATCGAGAAACATTTTACTGCAAACGGACTGAAGCCCAGAAAATCCCGTGGTACAGGTGTTCCGGGCGGCTCCAGCGACGCTTCTGCTATGCTACCGCCCGCATAGCGCACGCGATTCAATCGGCAAGTATTCTTCACGCGATGCAGCCCGCCCAAACAAACTCCGAGCCCAAGCGCGATCTCGTTCGCGGGCTGGGGCTTCTTCCCGCCACCGCGCTGAACATGATTGATATGGTGGGCATCGGTCCCTTCATCGTGGGTCCGCTGGTGATTCAAGCGATGGGCGGGCCGCAAGCTTTGCTCGCGTGGGCCGCGGGCGCTGCTCTCGCGCTGCTCGATGGTTGCGTGTGGGCTGAACTCGGCGCCGCGATGCCCGAAGCCGGAGGCAGCTACGTTTTTCTGCGCGAAGCGTACGGAGCGGCGCGCTGGGGCAAACTTTTTTCGTTTCTTTTTATATGGCAAACGCTGATTCAGGCGCCGCTCGTGGTCGCTTCCGGCGCAATCGGCTTCGCGGAATATCTCACCTATCTCACGCCGCTCAGCCACGTTGGGCAAAAGGCAGTTTCGGGCGCACTGGTAATTCTCCTGGTGATTATTCTTTATCGCCGCATCACCACGATCGGCAAAATTTCGGTCATGCTTTGGATTGGCGTGATGGGAACGATGGCGTGGGTGATTTACGGCGGCGCCACGCATTTTCATCGCGAGCTGGCATTCACTTATCCCGCTGGCGCGTGGAACTGGTCGTGGATATTTTTTGCGGGCCTTGGCGCGGGAATGGTCAACACCGTTTACACGTATTGGGGCTACTACAACATCAGCAATCTGGGCGGCGAAATTCGCGAGCCGGAAAAAAATATTCCGCGCGGAATTTTTCTTTCGATTGTTGGCATCGCCATTCTTTACCTCGCGATGCACACAGGAATTCTGGGAGTGGTGCCGTGGCGCGAAGCAGCGCAATCGCATTTTCTGGTGAGCGATTTCATGCAGCGGATTTACGGAAATCGCGCGGCGCAGGCAGTGACGATCATGATTCTGTGGATCGCGTTCGCTTCGCTTTTTTCCGGATTACTCGGATACACACGCGTGCCATACGCCGCTGCACGCGACGGAAATTTCTTCAAAGTTTTCGCGCGCGTGCATCCCACGAAAAATTTTCCGCACGTTTCTCTCCTTTTCCTCGGCGCGGCCGCATTCGTATTCAGCTTGAGTTTCAGGCTTGCATTCGTAATCAAAGCGATTCTCGCGATGCGCCTGCTCATCCAATTCATCGGTCAGGCCATCGGATTAATGATCCTGCATCGCCGCTGGCCAGCCAGCCGCCTGCCCTTTAAAATGTGGTTTTACCCGCTGCCGGTGCTGGTTACGATTTTTGGCTGGGCCGCGCTTTTTTTGGCGACCGGAAAGTTTTTCGCGCTCGGAGGAGTTTTGGTGATCGCTCTCGGCGTCATAACATTTTTGGTTCAGGCGTATGTCCGGCACGAATGGCCTTTCGCCGAACCGCAAACGAGAGTGGCTCCGTGAATCGTCCAACCAGATTTTTATCGCACGTCATTTTCCTCGCTGTACTTTTGTCCGCGCTCATTTTCCAGCCGCACCGCGTTGCCGCGCAGAAACCGGCGATCGATCCCAATGGCGAAAGTCTTGCTGATGCGGTTGAAGCGATTCATCACGCGCGAGTTGCCACGCGCGTACTTTTCATCACCGCGCATCCCGATGATGAAGCGTCGAGCGTAGTCACTTATCTATCGCGCGGCGCGGGTGACGAACTTGCAATGCTCACCATCACGCGTGGGCAAGGCGGACAGAATGCGATTGGTCCCGAGCAAGGCGATCAACTCGGAGTGATTCGCAGCGCCGAATTATTTGCGGCCGCGCAAACTTACGGCGCGAAACTTTATTTTTCGCGCGCGCCCGATTTTGGTTACTCCAAAACGCTCGAAGAAACTTTGCACGTTTGGGGCGACACCGCCGAAGACGATATGGTTCGGGTAATCCGCGCGTTCAAACCCGAAATCGTAATTAATGGCTGGGCTGGAGTTCGCGGCGGGCATGGAAATCATCAAGCATCTGGAATGCTCACGCCAAAAGCCGTGGAGGCTGCCGGTGACCCCAAAGCTTTCACTGCACAATTCTCCGAGGGACTAAAACCGTGGCACGTTGATCTGCTCGTGCAATCCGATCGTAGCGGCGCAAATTCCGGCGGAGTCAGCTTGCCGGTGAACGAAGTTTCTCCATTGCGCGGCGAAACCTACAGCGAGATTGCGCGCGATGGATTCGTCAACCAGCGTTCGCAAGGTGTCGTGGCGTTTCAGAATTCTCCTTTCTTGCGGCGGCCAGCGACGATTACGCGTTCCGATGGTGCGGCGCTCGAAGCCACAGATATTGCGGAGCCGATCACATGGCTCGCCGCGCGCTTTCCTGCGTATGCGGATATTTTGCGGCCAGCATTGACCGCGACCGCGGAATCGCTGGATCGCGCGAATGCGGCGGCGCTGGCTCTTGATTGGGCCCGCGCAGCGAGCGAACTTGCGAGAGCAGGTAGCACGATCCAAACCCTGCAAACGCAAGTCGGATCACGCGGCGGCGAAGATTCGGACGCCGAATACGAACTTGCGCGAGTGCGCGCTCACATCGATAGAGCGCTCACAATCGCTACCGCGATTCACATCAACGCGCAATCTGATCGCAGCAACCTAGTGATCGGAGAACCTTTCAACGTACGAGTTGACGTCGAGCACCGCCAAGGATTCGCGGATTCGGCGTTTGCCGTTCCCAAGGTAATCGTCCCGGATTGCTGGCAAGTCGCTCCACCGAGCAGCGCAGGGAACGGTCAGCTATCGTTTAAGGTTTTTTCTCCTCCTGCCGAGGTTTCGAGTTGCACCACCCGCGGCACTCCTACTGATCGCCTAATTCCAGACGAGATGCTGCCATTTCCGCACGCACTCATCATCACCCAAGTGAACACTACGATTGATGGCTACAGTTTCGATTCCAGCGCGGATGTTTTCTCGCAGCACGCGAACGCGACGACGGTGACCACCGAATCTCTGCGCGTGGTTCCCGCCGATTTCGCTCACTCTTGAGCCCGAACAATTCATCATTCCCGAAGGCCGCAACGCGCTGGAAAGCGCGAAGCCGCTGGATGTTTTGTTGCGCGCGCATTCGTATTCGGATGCGGCCGCGCAAATAACTATCGGCCTCGATGTTCCTTCCGGCTGGAAAATTTCCGCGCCGCAAAATGTACAGCTCGAAGCTGGCGGCGATGCGTTGCAACGTTTTGTTGTTACTCCGCCCGCGGGACTCGCAGCAGGCACATTCGAATTGAAAGCGTGGGCAAAGCGCGGCACGCAGGAATTTCGCGAATCACTTGCGCCGCTGCCGTCTCTGCCTTCATATTTGTGGACCAAGCCCGCAACTCTTCCGGTACACGCATTCGCGATCAACGTGCCCGCAAATCTGCGACGTGGGCTACATCGCCGCGGACATCGATCCGGTTCCCGCCGCGCTCGGCCGCGTCGGCGTGCAAGTGGACATGATTGATCCTGCGACGCTTGCGTTCGGCGATTTGCGTCGCTTCGATGCGATCATCGTGGGCATCCGCGCGTACGAACTTCGCAGCGATGTTCTTGCGAACAATCATCGCCTGCTCGACTACGTCACCGCAGGCGGCACGCTGCTCGTGGAATATGAGCGCTCAAATATTTGGGACGATTTGAAACCAAAGCCATCGCCCTACGATGCGACGATGGGTTCTACGATTCGGATCACCGATGAAAATTCTCCGGTGCGATTTATCGACGCGAATTCTCCGCTGCTAAATTTCCCGAACAAAATCACGATGGACGATTTCAACGGCTGGGTGCAGGAACGCGGAAATTATTTCTGGTCGAAGTGGGATTCCCACTATCAGGCCGTGCTCGCGATGAAAGATCCCGGCGAGAACGAAGAAACCGGCGGCCTGGTGTGGACGCACTTCGGAAAAGGCATTTACATTTATTCTGGAATCGAATTCTTCCGCCAGTTGCCGGAAGGAAATGCCGGAGCGTTCCGGCTGTTCGTTAATTTGCTGAGCCAGTCTCGCGCGAAATAAATTCGCGCCGACCGCGACACGAACTTCACGCGATCCGCCGCGCAAATGGCGATGTTCGTACCGCCAGGCTATGGGGTGAAGCAGCGAATCGAAAAAACTAAAGATGATTCGACTGCATTCCCTGCCACAGCCAGAAGCAAATCATCGCAATCAACAGCAGGCCGCTCAAAATCCCAAGCACCCACAAAGGCTTGCTCAGTTTTATTAGGGTTCCCGCTACGGCTTGCTGCTCAACGAGCATGTGCTCTTCGCCTTTCGCGAGATAGAGCTGATCTTCTTCGCGATTGGCGATCACTCCGCGGTAACCCAGCACCAGGAGCCACAATACGGTAATCGAGGCCCATGCGAGTGCCAGATATTCCAGGGGAGGTTTGAAGAAATCATCCATGGCTTCCTCCTACTGCCGGTCTGCCTTGTCCAGCGCAGGTGAATCCAAAGGAAACGGTACCGCTTTTCTGCGCGGGAGTATATCACCACTGCAATGCAAGTGAGCCTGACGGGCGGGTCGCGTTGACAACGGCTGCCGGGTCGCGGAGAATTCACTTTGCCCTCGTTGTTCATTGTTCACGGTTCACGCGGGTTTGTTTTGCCACCTACAATGCCCAAGTGGCGGAATTGGCAGACGCGCTAGCTTCAGGAGCTAGTTCTCGCAAGGGAGTGGAGGTTCGAGTCCTCTCTTGGGCACCAATCTTGTTTTTGTAAATTGTTGGCGATCCATTCGCTGACGGTTCTCCCTCTTCACAGGTAGCGATCCACCTCACAGTTTCCATCCACACAGACCCTGTTGTTCTTGTTGTGAAACCTTTCGGCCACGTATTCCGTACATTGGACCAGGAGCGGCACTCAACATGCGAAATCTGTGGAGCGACGTCTGGTTCGGACTGCGGCTGTTGCGCAAAAATCCCGGATTCACGGCGATCGCGGTTCTCACTCTGGGGCTTGGCATCGGCGCGAATACCGCGCTCTTCAGCATAGTGGATTGGCTGCTGGTGCGGCCGCTCCCGATCAGCCAGCCGAGCCAGATGACGACACTTTCGCTCGAGCAGAAGGGCCGATTCAGCAACGGATTTTCGTATCTGGATTTCAACGACATTCGCTCGGGGATGACCGGAGTTTTTTCCGACGTCGCAGGCTACGATTTCGGCGAAGACGGAATCACGGCAGACGGAAAAACTCAGCCGATCCAGATTGGTTACGTGACCGGCGGATTTTTCCCGATGCTGGGGATCAAGCCGCTTTTAGGCCGATTCATCATGCCCACGGAAGGCGCAAGCATCGGAGCCGATCCTGTTCTGGTGCTGAGCTATTCGTATTGGACTACGCGATTCGGCTCCGATCCCGGAGTGATCGGAAAGCGCGTGGCGGTTGATGGATTGCCGGTAACGATCGTGGGCGTCGCGCCGCAAGGGTTCCACGGAATTTTCAACATGATCGATACGCAAGGGTACATGCCCACCGGCATGAAATCGCCGATGTTTGGCATGGCCCAGGATTTCATGACGAATCGCAGCGCGCGCAGCATGGTGCTGATGGCGCGATTGCGAAATGGCACGACGCTCGAACAGGCGCGTGCCTCCGCAACTGTAGTGGGCCACAGACTTTCGCAGCAATTTCCGGACGTTGATGGCGGCCTCGAACTGAAAGTTTGGAAAGCGGGTCCGATGGGTCCCGGGGGCAGCTCGTCGTCGGGCGCTTTGGACGCGGTCGCGGGGCTTTTCCTCGGATTGGCGCTGCTTGTTTTGGTGCTGGCATGCCTGAACGTTGCAAATATGCTGCTGGTGCGCGCGACTGTGCGGCAACGCGAGATGGCGATTCGCACTGCGCTGGGCGCAGCGCGTGGAAGATTGATCCGGCAGTTGCTCGCGGAAAGCATGCTGCTCGCGTTGATCGGTTGCGCCGCAGGATTGTTTTTTGGATTTGCCGCGAGCCGCGCGGTGAGTGCGATGAATTTGCGCACGAGCCTTCCAGTGGTTCTGGATTTCCAATTCGATTGGCGCGTGTTTGCGTACGCGTTCGGGGTGGCGGCGCTCACAGGAATTCTGGCGGGACTGGTGCCGGCGTTGCGAGCATCGCGCGCGAATGTGGGCGAAATGCTGCACGATGCGGGACGTTCGGCGACCGGCGGAAAACAGAGGCTGCGCGGCGCGCTGGTTGCCGCGCAAGTTGCGGGCTCGATGATGTTGCTGGTGATCGCCGGACTTTTTACGCGCAGCCTGGCGAAAGCACAGTTCGCTGATCTGGGATTTGATCCGAAACATGTTTTGAACCTCACGATGGATCCGCACGAAATTGGTTACAACGAAACGCAAGGCCAACTATTTTTCAAACAACTTCTCGAGCGCGTTCGTTCGCTTCCCGGAATTCAATCAGCGTCACTGTCGGCAACAATACCCGGCGGCGATATTGAGCTCGGTAGCGGGTTGAACATTGAGGGACGCGCGGTGGATAGCGGCCAACCAAAACCATCGGCGAACTGCAATTACGTCACTTCGCAATATCTTGAGACGATGGGAATCGCGCTGTTGCGCGGACGATCTATTTCCGACGCCGACGAAGCGAACACGCAATTCGTGGCGGTGATTGACGAGCGAATGGCCAAGGAATTCTGGCCAAATCAGGATGCAATCGGCCGGCGATTTACATCAACAGACGACACTAAACATTCGATCGAAGTGGTCGGCATCTCGCGCAACTTTAAGGGCGGAAGTCTTTTCGATAATAACGATCCATTTTATTTTGCACCGTTGTCACAGCACTACATTTCGCTCACCACGCTGCAAATTCGCGCGATGGGAGCGCCGGAGGCGCAGACGACTCCGGTGATTCAAGCGGCGCAATCGGTGGCGCCAACAATGCCGGTGTACGGCGTGCAGACGATGACGCAATCGCTGAACGGAATTAACGGCATGTTCCTGTTTCAACTTGGCGCGGGCATCGCGGCGTCGCTTGGAATTCTTGGACTGGTGCTGGCGACAATCGGACTCTACGGAGTCGTCTCGTTTTCGGCGACGCAACGCACTCGCGAAATCGGGATTCGAATGGCGCTTGGCGCACGCCCTGCAGAAGTGCTGAAAATGATTTGCTCGAAAGGTTTGGTGATCATCGGAATTGGTCTTGTGATCGGAGCCGGACTTGGGCTCGCAGTTGGCCGATTGATCGGCGGATTGTTGATCGGAATTGGTGGCAGCGATCCGGCGACATTTATTACTGTCGGGTTGATGCTCGCATTCATCGGGACGGCGGCGAGTTTTGTTCCGGCGTTGCGAGCGTCGCGAGTGGATCCGATCGTGGCGCTGCGGCACGAATAAATTTTCGCGCGCGCGGAATTTGCTCCAAGAAGTCTTTTTTGAGATTGTCACTTCTAAAATCCTCCTGTGAACTCGCGTATTCGGCTGGGAGCGTCGCGCGCCGAAACTGATTGCTTCCTTGCTGGCCTTGATCGGTAATTAACGCGAAAATACGGCGCGAGCCGTCATGAAACCTCCATGCGATGAAGCTGTAATCAGATCGGCGAATGCTTCCGCGCCGCGTAGCAAATTTTCCGGACGATGGTTGCTGGCTGCGACGATTCTTGGATCGAGCATGGCGTTCATTGACAGCACTGTGGTGAACGTAGCCCTGCCTGCACTGCAATCGAATCTGCACGCGACTGTTATCGGAGTGCAGTGGGTTGTGGAAGCATACGGACTTATTTCTCGGGGCTTTGATTCTCGCTGGCGGCTCTCTCGGCGATATGTTTGGACGCCGCCGCATATTTTTAGTCGGAGTAATTATTTTTGCGGTTGCTTCAATTTTTTGCGGTTTCTCCGCGAATATTCAGCAGCTGGTGATTTCGCGAAGTGTACAGGGAATTGGAGCTGCGTTTTTGGTGCCCGGGAGTTTGTCGATTATCAGCGCAAATTTCGAGGAGAAAAATCGCGGCCGCGCAATCGGAACCTGGTCGGGCTTCACCGCGATGACAACGGCGGTTGGTCCGTGCTTGGCGGCTGGTTGATCGAGCACGCGACATGGCGCTGGGCATTTTTCATCAACGTACCGGTGGCGGCCGCTGTGATTGTGATTTCGCTGTGGCATATCCCGGAAAGCCGCAACGCAGACGTGGAAAAAATAGACTGGCTGGGCGCGCTGGTTGCGACAATTGGTTTGGGCGGGCTGGTGTATGGGCTGATTGAATCGACAAGCTTGGGCTGGAGCGACCCCTTGGTTTTTGGAAGCCTGATTGTGGGAAGCGCGGAGCATGATTGGTTTTGGGTTTGTCGAAGCGAAAACAAAATCACCGATGGTTCCTCTCCGTTTGTTCCATTCGCCCAGTTTCAGCGGCGCGAACTTGCTCACTTTATTTTTTGTACTCAGCGCTTGGAATTTTCTTTTTTTTATTTCCGATGAATCTGATTCAAGTGCAGCAGTATTCGACGACCGCGGCTGGCGCTGCGGCGCTGCCGCTGATTCTGCTGATGTTTTTTCTTTCGCGATGGAGCGGCGGACTGGTGTAGCGTTACGGCGCGAAAATTCCGCTGGTTACCGGGCCGCTGATCGCCGCGATCGGTTTTGCTCTTTTCGCCGTGCCCGGTACGAAAGCGAATTATTGGAAATGTTTTTTCCTGCTTTCGTCGTACTCGGTTTTGGCATGGCGGTAAGCGTGGCTCCGCTTACTACCGTGGTGATGGGTTCGGTGGAACAAGATCGAGCCGGCGCTGCTTCGGGCATCAACAATGCGGTGGCGCGCGTTGCAGGCGTGCTCGCCATTGCGATACTGGGAATTGTGATGGTGAAATTATTCAGCTCGAATTTGGATCGAAATCTTGCGAGCGCATCGCTTGCCTCCTGGCGTTCTTGATTTTGTTCACGCGAATGAAATCAGACTTGCCGGACTTACTGTGCCGACAGGCACTGATGCAAATGTTACAGCGATAATTCAGGCGGCAATTTCCCGCGCGTTCGTATTCGGATTCAGAACTGTGATGCTCATTTGCGCCGCGCTGTCATTGGCGAGCGGCGCGGTGGCGCTGTTTTTTATTCCGGCGAAAAATGAATAGACGGCGGACTAGCGCGATTCGATTGAGCGAGCGCTAGTCCCCGGCTGAACTTCCAGCGGCGAAATCCGCGCGGCGCGCTGAGATGGGATGAGACACGCTGCTAGAGAAACTACTGCCATCACCGCCGCAGCTGCCGCAAGAATTTCGAGATTCACAGCGGGGACGTGGAAGAGAACTGTTTGCATCGCGCTGCCAGCGAGCCAGGCTCCGAAAATTCCGAGAATCGATCCGACTGCTAACAGGCGCAACGCGAGCGATAAGAATTGAGCGCGAATTTGTGATGGCTGCGCGCCGAGCGCCATGCGAACTCCGATTTCGCGGCGGCGTTGCGAGACGGAATAACTGAGCACACCGTAAGTGCCGATGGCCGTTAGCAGCAATGCGATTGCAGAAAAAAGTGCGGCGAGCAGCGCGGGCGAGCGGCGCGTGACCAGGCTATCGGAAATTCTGGTCTCCATTGAGCGCACATCGTTGACCGGAATATTGGGATCGATTTGGCGAACAATTTTTTGCAGAGTCAGACTGAGCGATTCGGGAGCGAGGTTTGCGCGGATTGCTACATACAAACTGTTGTCTGTGCGAAAGACATAGGGATAGTAAATTGCGCCCTGTGCTTGGTCTTCCGTGAGGCCCACTTGTTTCGCGGAGCCAACTACGCCGACGATTGTGAAAGCTTCGGCATCGGATTTTTCTCCCGAGCCCTCCCATAATTTTCCACCGATCGCATTGCCGCTGGGAAAATAATATCGCGCGAAATCTTCATCGACTACGCAGACACGAGTTGGGCGAACTGTATCTTCGCCGTCAAGAAATCTTCCGCCGCGCAATGTAAAGCCCATCGCGGAAAAATATTCGCCGCCAACTCCGTAGGAGTAGTGACCACGCGCGGATTCACCGGGTCGCGGGACGAACCCTTTCACTGTGGCTGCGCTCTTGCCACTTTTTCCGCTGAAGGGAATGTTGTCTACAACGCCGGAGAGATCACTCCCGGCAGTTGGCCGACCTGGTCCAAAACTTTTTCAATGAATGCGAGGTGTGCTGCACCGTTTGGATAAGTTTGCCACGGAAGTGAAATTTGTCCGGTAAGAATGTGGCTGGGCTGGAAGCCGGGAGAAATCGCCATGGCGCGTTCGAGACTGAGGGCGAGGAGACCGGCTCCAGAGAGCAACATGAATGCAAGTGCGATTTGAGAAACGATAAAACCGTGGCGGAGAAATTGTGCGGCGCGGCCGGTGGTTCCTCCGCGAGTTTCGGAGCGCAATGCGTTTCCAAGTTGGCGACGCAAATTGAACCACGCGATGGGAAGCGCTAGCACGAAGCCCAGTACGATTGCGGCGACAAGCGAGACGAGCGCGAGCCGCGCATCGAAAGCAATGCGGCTGCCCAACGGAAGATGAGCGGCGCCGAATGTGGCGAGAAGTTTTATTCCGGAGGCACCAACGGCGAGGCCGAGCAACCCTCCGAATAATGTGAGCAGCGTGGTTTCCACTACAACCTCGGTGACGACGTGTCTGCGGCTTGCGCCGAGCGCCTGACGCACGGCCAATTCTTTCGTGCGGCTGCTGGCGCGAACGAGAAGAAGATTCACGAGATTTACGGCGCCAATTAATAGAAGAGCGAGTGCGCCCGCTTGCAGCAACAATAATGTGGGACGGATCGCGGCGACGTGATCGGCGTGGAGTGGGACAACCGGAGTGCGAAATCCCGCAGCGGCGATCATTTTCGCGTCGCGATCATAAATTTCCAGCGAAGAATTTTGCGCATCGATTTGAGATTGCGCTTGCTCGATCGTGGCGCCGGGAGCGAGGCGCGCGATGATTTGAATTGTGTTTCCGCCGGAGTGGCGCTCCGAGGATGCACGAGATTCGGCGCGGGATGCGAGAGGCAAAAAGATTTGCGCGTCGGAAGAAAGAAATTTGAAATTTGGAGGCAAAACTCCGACAACGGTTTTTGATTCGCCGTCCATGCGGATTTGTTTTCCGAGTGCGCGCGGATCAGCGTTGAAATTTTGGCGCCAGTAAGTGTCAGAAACAATTGCGATAGTATCAGTGTTAGGAGCGGTTTCTTCTTCAGTGAAAACGCGGCCGATTTCCGGGCCGATTCCGACTGTGGCGAAAAATTCTGGAGAAACACGCATGATTGGCGCGCGTTGTGTTGCACCGGAATCGCCGACGATTGAATTGGCGTAGCGGTAGATCGAAAGCGAACTGAACGCGGGGATGTGGCCGCGGCGTTCGTAATAATTTGCGATCGAGGAGCCGTCGCGATCGACTCCTGCTTTCGGATAGGTGTTGTACATCGTGACCAAGCGGCTGGCTTCGGGAAACGGAAGCGGACGCAGCAGCACGGAATCGATCACCGCGAAAATTGTGAGATTCGCGCCGAGGCAGACTGCCAGCGTGAGCAGGGCGGTTGCGGTGAAGCCGGGAGATTTCCGGAGCAGCCGCGCGGCGTAGGTGACTTCGCGTTGAAGCTCGTCGAACAAATGAAGTTCGCGGGCTTCGCGGCAATCTTCTTTTGCGCTGATTACGCTGCCGAATTCCACGCGCGCGCGGCGAGCGGCTTCTTCGCGCGGAATGCCGCGGCGCACTAGATCGTCGGAGCAGCGCTGGATGTGATCGCGCATTTCTTCGGACATGTTGCTATTGAATTCGCGGCGCGTGGCGAGCGCACGAAATATTGAACGAATGCGTTTTAACATTTCACACTTCCTCCGAAGTGGTGTTCATAGCCGCGGCGATCGCGGATGCGAGACGATTCCACCCTGCTTTTTCCTCACGCAGACGGCGACGACCGGCGGCGGTGAGCGTATAAAACTTTGCGCGGCGATTGTTTTCGCTCTGGTTCCACTTTCCGGAAATGAGATCCTGATGCTCCAATCGATAGAGCGCGGGGTACAGCGAGCCTTGCGGAATTTGCAGCGCATCGCCGGAGATTTGCTGGATGCGGAGCAGGACTCCGTAACCGTGCAGCGGTTCCAGAGAGACTGCTTTGAGGATCAGCATGTCCAGTGTGCCTGGAAGTAGATCGGCTGTTTTGCCCATAAATTTATAGTCTCCTAGTTTAGCTAGGAGGGTATTGCGTGCTCTCCTAGTTAGCCAAGGGGAACGCCTTTCAATGAAACGAGATTGGGTTCGAGAAAGTTCAACTAAGGAAAAATAAAAAGCTAATCCGAAACCTCCCACGTTCGCGCGACGAAGAGAGCAGAGGCTCACAGGCTGAGAGCCTCTGCCACTGGGGATCGCTATGACTCGGCGGTGTAGCGATAGGGGCCGAGGCGCGTCATTAGATATGCGGCTGCTAGCATCGCGGCGAAAAATCCGGCTAGCGGAATTTTGTAGGCGTGGGTGTGGTCGAAGCCCGCGCCCATTAGAAGCGTGCCGGTGGCTCCCGCTAGAAGGAAGGCGCCGAAGACGTAGCCATACGCCGTGCCGAAAGATTTCAGGCCGAAATAGCGCGTGAGAGAGTAGGCGATGATGTCGCCCTCGGCTCCGAAGCCCATGCCAATCAGGAATGCGGCGGCTAGCGCGGCGGTTCCTGCGGCGCCCATCATCAAAATAAAAATTCCGATTGAGGCGCCCGCGAAAAATATTGTGGCCAGCAGAGGCGCGGGTAATTTATCGAGAAGATAGCCGGTGGCCGATCTTGAGATCAGAAGTGCGACGCCGATTACGGAGCTGGCGATCGCAGCGGCTTGCGGGGTGACTCCGCGATCGGAAAGCATCGCGGGCATGTGCAGGACGCAGGCGTGGGCGGCGGCGCTGGCTAGAAAAAACGCTGAGGTGAGGAGCCAAAATTCGCGCGAATGCCAGACTTCGCGCCACGTTAATCCCTCTTCGTTTTTTCGCGCTTCGGCTTCGCGTTCCGCGATCGAATCGACCGGAATGACTCCATCTGGCAGGAGATTTTTTTCTTTCGGATCGTTTTTAAGAAATATTGCGGCGATTGGCAAAGAAATAAGAATCGCGGCAACTCCGGAAGCTGTGTATGCCATGCGCCAGCCGTAGAGCGCGATGATGCGTTGCACGGCGGGCGGAATCGCGATCGCGCCGATACCGACGCCGAGCATCATGACGCCGAGCGCGAGTCCTCTGCGGCGATTGAACCAATGCGAAACGATTACTCCGTAAGAAAGCGGCGAAGTGCCGCCCTGAATGATTCCGAGGGCCGTGAAGAAAATGTAAAAGTACCCGATTTGCGTTGGAAGCATTCTGCTGGAAATTAGGAGCAGCCCGAGTATTAGTGTGCCCGGCAGAATTATTTTTCGCGGTCCGAAGCGGTCGATGAGGCGACCGATGAGAGGCGCGAAAACGGCGGCTGCCAAATTTTGCAATGTGAATGCGAATGAAATTGCGGCCCGGTTTGCGTGGAACGCTTCGCTGAGCGGTTTGAGAAAAACTCCGAAAGCGTAGACGATGATGGGGGCGGCGCCGAGGCAGAGTCCTAGTGCGGCTGTTGCCGTGACCCACCAGCCGTAGAAGATTTTTGAACGTGGAGTGGTCAGGAGATTTCCCCGGAAGAAAACGGAACGGCGTTTTGACTCGAAATGAGATGTAGCGGCGGATTGTACCCTCCGCGGAAGTTGTGGGCCAATTGTGAAAGTCATGCTCGGTTCCTTATGGCACCAGGGGTTAAAATCCCTGACGCGAACGGCAACTGCAGATCCCTCACCGCTGAAGCGGTTCGGGATGACAGCAACAGCAACGGCAAAGGCACAAGCGACGGCCAAGGCTGGGGCGCCAATGCGAAGATTGGCGTTCCCGGGGCGGCCAACAAATTGGCTCTTGCGGCGAAATTAATTTCGCGTAGAGATGTTGTGCGATGACTATTGAAACACGTCCGCCTACTTGGAAGACGGTGCTGGCGTTCGCAATTATTTATCTGGTGTGGGGCTCGACGTTTCTCGCGATACGCGTGGGCGTGCGCGAAGTTCCGCCATTGATTCTGGCGGCGATGCGTTTTGCCGCGGCGGGCGCGGCGATTTATTTCTGGTTGGTCGCGCGCGGGGAAAAATCGCCGAGCGCGCGCGAATGGATTTCGGCCTCGCTGCTGGGAATTGTGATTTTCGTTTTCGATTACGGACTTTTATTTTGGGCCGAGCAGCGCGTGCCTTCCGGAATTGCTGCGGTGATTCTGGCGACGATTCCCGTGTTCATGACGCTCTCCGAAATTATTTTTCTGCGCACGCAGCGGCTGACAGCGCGATTGGCGCTGGCGCTTTTGATCGGGATCGGCGGAGTTGCGCTGTTGATGATCCGATCTCTCGATTTTGGCGGCGCGCCGGTTGATAAATGGGGCGCGATGGCGCTGATTTTTGCGGCGATCAGCTGGTCAATCGCGTCCGCGGTGACGCGCAAGGTGCCGCTGCCGAAATCCAAAGTGATGAGTTCTGGAGCACAGATGCTTTCCGGCGGAATTTTTCTGGCGATCGCGGCGGCGCTCACCGGCGAGTACCGGAAAATTTCATCCGCCGATTGTGTCGCGCGAAGTGTGGCTTTCGTTGCTGTATTTGATTGTCGCGGGATCGATCATCGCGTACACCGCGTTTGTGTGGCTGCTACATTATCAATCGCCGACAAAAGTTGGGACGTATGCGTACGTGAATCCGATTGTGGCGGTGATGATCGGATATTTCTGGGGCGGCGAAGGGCTGAGCGCGCGGACAGTGGTAGGGAGTTTGTTTATTTTGGTGAGCGTGGTGGTGATTACGACGACGCGGGCGAAGAAGGATGTAGTGGAACGCGTAGTGGAAGTTGCGAGCGAGAGCACGGCATCGTGAATGAGAGAGTTTGGCGACATATTTCTAGTTTCCTTGTGTGAACAGTCTTGTGACCCTAAGTAGGGTCGGCTCGCGATTGACTTACCGCCGGGGCGGCAAGGGGCCGGGTAGGGCAAGCCCGACCCCTATGAAAGGCGATTATCTCCTGCCGGCCGTTTCATTCGTTAAGTTAGTGATATGATGGCAGATAGGCGAATCCAACATAATTCCTGGGACGCTCGTTTTGGGAGCTATTTTTGGCGAAATTCGCAGGAAATATGACATGTAAGTCCTTTTTAATGAACACTTACGTCAAATTTTGAGCTAAGTTCTTTAGAATGAGCACTTAACTTTTATAAGGCCCTTTTTTGCTTTTGGATTGGTGTAAGTCCTTTGTTTTCAGCGCGAAATATTATAGGACATCGGAGCGCGTTTTGCAGGGTGCAGGCGTTCCAAAATGGTCCTGAAAATGAAAAACCCGCGCTGCTAAGGCGCGGGATGCGGTTCTTCCCTAGTAAGGATTGTCTCATATTCTGAAAACGCTATCAAGCAGAATATTATTAAAGAATTTGCAAATATATTTGAGGTGCAGAGTTTTCGGTGGTGGGCGGAGGAGCGCTGGGAATATAATTTTTGCACCTGCCCGTGACAATCCGCGTTTGAGACTTCTTGGAGGCGTATCGTGGCAAAGCAAGCGGAACGGGTAGAGCTGAAGGGGAGCGCGCGAGGGGCGCTTCCGGGAGGGAAAGACGCAGGATCGGCGGACCCAAAGCAGCAGATCGAAGTGACGGTTTTATTGCGGCGAGTATCGAATCCTGAAGAATTTCCGGCGATGGAGAAGATTGGCGCGCAACTTCCAGCCGCACGAAAATATTTGACACGGGAAGAATTTGCGCGAGTGCATGGCGCGGCGGCCGGCGACATTGAAAAAATTCGTGCGTTTG
>CAVRKW010000009.1:0-351487 GCA_963721845.1 uncultured Acidobacteriota bacterium
AATAAAAAAGACCTTTGTACGAGCCGTTTGGCATTTCGCGGATATCTGCTTTTACTTGGCCGACCTTCCAATTCTTTATCCCGTCCGAGAGCATGATCGCCGCAAAGTCGCGTAGCCCTATCTTGCGATCCCGCACAATTCCGAATCCCATACGCATCCGAGTACCAAATGCCCTCGACCGGATCGAGTTTGCCGGCGTTTTTCCGGAGTATACGCGTGAAGCGTCTGCTCGTTCCACGGAAGCGTCTCTGCCGCTGTGCTCGCTTTCACAGCCTCTTCGTCGGAAAGCTGTGCCTGCTCCGAGAGGAATACATGCCCGTCGTGAAAATAATTCACGTATGGCCGCAGTGCCTCAAAGCACTCTGCATCGTTCGCACGAGCTGCCGCTGCCCGGACTTCCTTCTTCATTACCTCGTATGCGCCACGATTCATCGTCGGAAGTGCCATCCGGTACCCGATATAATCGGTTTCAATCTTATGCACAATCGAGTCAAATTCCGTCGCGCAACCGCAGCTCAGATCGGATAAGGGTTGCACCGATTGTGACTCTGTAACTGCGGCGAGAATCAGTCCAAGTACTGGAATAGCTATAATACGCAGATCCAACAGAATCTGATTTGTCCTGAGCGTAGCTGCAGACCGCGGTTTCTTCGAACATTTGGTCATTGGTGGTTCCCGTTCAACTTCAATTTCAAGCCTATTAGATAGGCCACGATGAATCAAATTGATTGATTTCGTACGTCGAATGAGTATTATTCATGCTCAGAATTCGCGTTAGAGGTGCACTGCGATGAGTTTGGAGCTACGACATCTGAGGATGGTAGCGTCGATTGCGGAAGCGAAAAGCGTTTCGCGCGCCGCGAATCGACTGCATTTAACACAATCGGCGTTGAGCCATCAATTGCGCGACGCGGAGGCCGTTCTCGGTCGGCCGCTCTTTGAGCGCCGAAGTCGTAAAATGGTTCTCACCTTCGCTGGCGACCAATTGCTCCGCTCAGCACGCCAAGTCCTAGACGAAATAGATCGGATTGAAATGGAGATTCGACACTCATCGATGAATCCAGAAACAGTATTGCGCATCAGCACCGAGTGCTACACCGTTTATCATTGGCTGCCCTCGAAGTTGAAGCTGTTTCACCAGAAATATCCCGACGTCGAAGTACAGCTTGTCTTGGAAGCGACGACTCACCCGCTCGAAGCTCTGCTCGAAGAAACGCTGGACATCGCGATTTCGTGGAATCCTGTTCGCAACCGCAAGATTCAGTACACGCGCTTGTTTCGCGATGAGATGGTTGTGCTTGTGCCTCCGGGGCATTGCTGGGCCTCAAGAGCATTTATTCAACCCGAAGATTTTGCTGATGAAGACTTGATTATCTATCCGCCGAAAGATGAGAGCACCGTAATGTTGAAAATCCTTCAGCCTGCGGGTGTAGCGCCGAGGAGAATACGCGAAATAATGCTGACTGAAGCCGATCCTCGTGGAGCTCGTGAAGGCGGACATAGGGGTAGCAGTATTAGCACGATGGTCAGTTACACCCCAGATCGCGTCGGGGGAATTGCGAGCTGTGAGGCTGACCCGCGCCGGCTTTTATCGGGACTGGAGCGTCGCGCAGTTGAGGAGCAAGTCAGCGCCTCCTTACTTGAATGCGTTCATAACGTTGTTGACCGAGCATCCGATGTGAAAGTTAACCATCCGCGCGTGAAGTAGCAAGTCGCGTGCGTCAATCCGGCACAATACAAAATCCGCGAAGGGCTGTTCGACATCAAATTCCACGCGCTATTGAAATTAACTCGAGTGAGATGTAAGTCGAGGTGTTGCTTGGGCACCGAAGCCGTGGGCTTGGTTCAATGCCGTCGTGGTGAGTCGCAAAGATTTGAGCGTCTACAAAATCATCTACAGCGGTGTAGACGAAACACCAGGAGCCCGAGATAACTCGTTGAAAGAATTGGTCGGGGCGAAAGGATTTGAACCTTCGGCCTCCTGGTCCCGACTCTACCGGTCTGTTTTCGCGGCCTGCGAAGGAGCCGTCCCCACCGAACTGGCGTTTCGAATCGTTGATCGCGTGGTGCGTTCAGCGAGAAGAATCGCTCAAACTTGTGGGGAGGGCAAGTATGCAATCGCGCTAGTTCCGCGTCGGATGGCTTTCGCGAAGCGGGGGTACCTAATCCACCTCGACCGCCAAATGGCATCCGTTTTTTGGATCTCCATGTTCCTCCGTGAGGGTCTTGGAATTTCTCAAGGATCGGAGTATCCTTCCCCTAATGTAATTATGGGAGCGAAGGCATGGTATTTGAGCTTTGCAATCGATTCAAGTTGCGAATTAAGGCCCTTGTCTACCGACGAAAACTAGACCGTGATCTTGCAGATGAACTCAAGTTTCATCTTGAGATGCGCGAAGCGGAGTTGAAGGCTGGCGGAGTGAGATCCGACGAAGCTCGCTATACAGCGCGGCGCCTTCTTGGCAATCTTTCTCTTACAAAAGAATCTTCCCGTGAACTCTGGACATTTGTCTTCATCGAATCGTGCTGGCAAGACCTGCACTTCGCCGCCCGTATCCTGTGCAAGAATCCGGGCTTTAGCGTGGTAGCCGTTCTAACCCTCGCGCTTGGAATCGGCGCAAACACGGCAATCTTCAGCCTAGTTAATGCGCTGATGTTTCGTGTGCTGCCGGTCCAAAACCCTCAAGAACTCGTAGAAGTGGAGACGGAGACTAGGAATGTCGCTGGTGGGCTTCGCCAGTACTATACGAACCCAATTTGGGAGGCGTTCCGTGATCAGCAGGACGTCTTCAACGGCGTGTTCGCATGGGGAGAGTCGCGATTCAATCTGGCTACAGGCGGCGTGGCAGACAACATAAATGGCCTGTATGCGAGCGGAGGCTATTTTGCGACGCTCGGCATTCGCCCCTTTGCCGGTCGGTTGTTTTCGGAAGCCGACGACCGCCATGGGTGTCCGGGCGTGGCAGTCTTGAGTTACAGTTTCTGGAATGCGCAGTACCACCGCGACGCGATAGCAAACTCAAACATTGAAATTGAGGGCCATCCGTTTCAAATCATTGGAGTGTCGGAATCCTGGCTTCCTCGGAACTGAGATAGGTCATTCCTTTGACGTCGCGTTGCCGATCTGTGCCTCGGAGATCGTAACGAGAGGTATTTATTCGTTGGAAGATCGGACCAGTTGGTGGTTTCGAGTTTTTGGGCGACGAAAGCCTGGACTCGCGGCGAACCAACTTTCCGCTCGGCTGAATGCGATTTCGCCGCAAATCTTCTCTGCATCTGTCCCAACCAACTTGAACTCCGCCGATCGGACTCACTTCCTGGAACAGAAATTAACTTGGAAATCCGCTGCGACTGGATTTTCCTTCCTGCGGGCGCAGTACCTGCGGCCACTTCAGTTCCTGATGGCAACAGCGGTTTTAGTACTTCTCATTACGTGTTCTAATATTGCCAGCCTAATGCTTGCTCGCGCTTCAGCACGGCGCCATGAGATTAGTGTCCGCCTAGCGATTGGGGCTTCCCGAGTTCGCCTCGTGCGTCAATTGTTGACCGAATGTGTGTTTCTTTCTCTAGCGGGCGCAGGACTGGCGGTTCTGTTTGCTAATTGGGGCAGCCACCTGCTCGTTCGCCTGATTTCTACGAAAAGCGACCGGGTTTTTCTGGAGGTCGCTCTCGATGGCCGCGTATTGAGTTTCACGGCGACCATTGCAGTCCTCACTGGCGTTTTATTTGGTTTGCTTCCGGCGTTCCGTTCAACTCGAGTATCGCTTCCGACTGCAATGACGGCCAAGATTCCTAGCGGGGACAGGAAGAATACTCGCTTCGGTTCCGCCCGGTTGATTGTCGCCGTACAAGTCGCGATCTGCATAGTCCTAGTGACGACATCTGGTCTTCTCGTGCGCAGTTTTGTAAAACTGACATCGCTTGATTCAGGGTTCGACCGGAAGGATGTGCTTCTCGTGGACGTCAGCTTTCGTTACGCGAATCTCTCCGGAACTCAGGTCTCCGAAATCTCGGCACAAGTCCTACGCAAAATTCGCGCACTGCCGGGCGTCCTCTCTGCAGCTGAGTCGATGGTTATTCCCGTAGGCAACCGGAACTGGAACGACGGCATTGTCTTTGAGACCGGCAAGCCGCCGAATGTCGAAACTGTCAACGTGGATATGAACTACGTCACTCCAGATTATTTCGCTACTCTGCGTACACCATTGGTCAGAGGTCGCGATTTTAACCAGCGTGATATCGTCGGCGCGCCGATGGTGGCCATCATAAACGAGGCGCTCGCGCGTCGATTTTACCGTGGCGGAGATGCGTTGGGAAAGACGGTCAGACATTTCGCATCATCTACGATACGTGCCCCCTCCGCTGAGATTGTGGGAATCGTGCGCGACTCTAAATACAGTTCGCTGCGCGATGGTTTTCCACCTATCGCATACTTCCCTTTAGCGCAATTGCCTCGGTCAGGTTCGGACTTCTATGCCGAGATTCGTACTAACGGAGCACCTTTGTCGCTCGCGCGGGCTGTGCAGGAGACTGTCCTTAGCGTGAACAAATCTACTTCACTGAGAATCTCGACCCTTGAGCAACAAGTCGACGAATCACTCACGAAGGAGCGACTCTTGGCCGTGCTATCAGGATACTTCGGAGGACTTGCACTGCTGCTGGCGTTAATTGGGCTGTATGGCGTACTGTCATGTATTGTCCTACAGCGCCGGAGAGAAATTGGAATTCGCGTCGCGCTGGGAGCGCAACCCAGATCAATTCTTCAGCTGGTGGTGCATGAGGTTTCAGGATTGATTTTTTTCGGCACCGTCGCTGGAACTGCTATCACGTGGGGAGCCATGCGCTTCGTTCAAGGCTTGCTATTCGGTTTGGATGCTAACGATCCGCGTACGTACGCGCTCGGCCCGGGTCTTCTTGCCGCCATTGCCACGGTTGCCTGCTATTTACCCGCCCGCCGTGCGATGCGCGTTGATCCACTGGAAGCGATGCGCGACGACTAAGGAGCGCAAGAATGTGGCCGCCGCGCTTTAAGAATTTCATACGCACTTCCTCTCTCCAACATTGACACCTAATGGGAAGGATCACCAACGTGGAAAATGGAGTTTGCCTTTAGAGGATGCTCAGGATTGAACTGCGAGGATTCGCCGTCTACAAAATTATCTACAGTAGTGTAGACGAAACACCAGGAGCCCGAGATAAGTGATTGAAAGAATTGGTCGGGGCGAAAGGATTTGAACCTTCGGCCTCCTGGTCCCGAACCAGGCGCGCTAGCCAGGCTGCGCTACGCCCCGACATGTATCGCGAATTTTTCCGCAGCGCACGCACCCGAACTCAAAATAAAAATCGCGCGCAGCTCATTCGCGGGAACCACAGATTAGCATATTTTTCTTTCTTCCATACTCGCTTGACTTTTCTAGATCCACCCGCTATTATCTCCGGGCTGATGTACCTTCCTGCTGGACAGGGGGGAATAGTTCTTTGACAATTGGATAGACGTGCCAGAACCCGTTAAGTTCATTTGATTTTTGAATCTAACGACTAAAAAAGTTCGTTTTGAGGTCTGGCCCCGCCCTCGTGGCGGGGTTTTGCATTTCAAAACAAACCAGTTTCAAACGAGAGTTTGATCCTGGCTCAGAGCGAACGCTGGCGGCGTGCTTAACACATGCAAGTCGAGTGCGCGTTTTGTAGCAATACAAAATGGCGCACGGCGCACGGGTGCGTAACACGTGGGCAACCTGCCCTTGAATGGGGAATAACCCCGCGAAAGCGGGGCTAATACCGCATAACACTCCGGGAACAGTGGTTACCGGATTCAAAGCCGAAAGGCGTTCGAGGTGGGGCCCGCGCCCGATTAGGTAGTTGGTGAGGTAACGGCTCACCAAGCCTATGATCGGTAGCCGGTCTGAGAGGATGGCCGGCCACACTGGAACTGAGACACGGTCCAGACTCCTACGGGAGGCAGCAGTGGGGAATCTTGCGCAATGGGCGAAAGCCTGACGCAGCGACGCCGCGTGGGGGATGAAGCTTTTCGGAGTGTAAACCCCTTTCGACCGGGACGAAAAGCCCGCAAGGGAATTGACGGTACCGGTATAAGAAGCCCCGGCTAACTACGTGCCAGCAGCCGCGGTAAGACGTAGGGGGCCAGCGTTGCTCGGAATAACTGGGCGTAAAGGGTCCGTAGGCGGTGTGGCAAGTTGGGAGTGAAATCTCTGGGCTTAACCCAGGGGCTGCTTCCAAAACTGCCGTGCTAGAGTGCGAGAGAGGTGAGTGGAATTGCAGGTGTAGCGGTGAAATGCGTAGATATCTGCAGGAACACCCGTGGCGAAGGCGGCTCACTGGATCGCAACTGACGCTGAGGGACGAAAGCTAGGGGAGCAAACAGGATTAGATACCCTGGTAGTCCTAGCCCTAAACGATCAGAACTTGGGGTGCATCCCGTTGGGGGTGCGTCCCGTAGCTAACGCGTTAAGTTCTGCGCCTGGGGAGTACGGTCGCAAGACTGAAACTCAAAGGAATTGACGGGGGCCCGCACAAGCGGTGGAACATGTGGTTCAATTCGACGCAACGCGAAGAACCTTACCTAGGCTTGAACTGCACCGGACAAAGCTAGAAATAGCTCTCCCGAAAGGGCTGGTGTAGAGGTGCTGCATGGCTGTCGTCAGCTCGTGCCGTGAGGTGTTGGGTTAAGTCCCGCAACGAGCGCAACCCCTACCCTTAGTTGCTACCCGCAAGGGAGAACTCTAAGGGGACTGCTCCGGATAACGGAGAGGAAGGCGGGGATGAGGTCAAGTCAGCATGGCCTTTATGTCTAGGGCTACACACGTGTTACAATGCATGGTACAGACTGTCGCGATCCCGCGAGGGGGAGCTAACCGGAAAAAACCATGCTCAGTTCGGATTGCAGTCTGCAACTCGACTGCATGAAGCCGGAATCGCTAGTAATGGCGTATCAGAACGACGCCGTGAATACGTTCCCGGGCCTTGTACACACCGCCCGTCACATCACGAAAGTGAGTTGTACTAGAAGTCGCTGAGCGAACCGCAAGGACGCAGGCGCCCAAGGTATGACTCATGATTGGGGTGAAGTCGTAACAAGGTAGCCGTAGGAGAACCTGCGGCTGGATCACCTCCTTTCTAAATAAACGTGCCAATCCATTCTGTTCTTTTGCGCAGAGGAAATTGGCCACTGGCTCTCACGGGCCAGGGTCGTTAGACCATCAAATGTTTTTCGGGTTCTGGCAGGTCCTATCCAAAAATCAAAGACATTCGGCTAAAAAGGCCCGGCTATTTGCCGGGCCTTTTTTATTTCTGCTTACTTTTTTCGCGCGAATTTTTTCAGAATGCGTTTTGATTCGCAAAATTTGGGGGAAATATTTTGGCGCGAGCTTGTTCTTAAGATAATTTCGCTTTTGTTTGGGATGTTCGCAGGATTAGAGAACTGTAGCGAGCGGATCTGTTTTTAGTGCGCCGTATTTTTGCAGGATTTCGTCGAGTTTTTCCGGGCGAATCGGTTTTGTCAAATATGCGTCCATTCCGGCCTCGATGCATCGTTCTTCATCGCGCTTGAGAGCGTGCGCTGTCAACGCCACGATCGGAATGTGACGGCCGGTTCCGGTCTCACTGTTGCGAATAATTCTTGTGGCGTCCAGGCCATCCATTTCCGGCATTTGCACGTCCATCAGAACGAGATCGAAATTTATTTTTTCCAAAGTGTCCAGAGCTTCGCGGCCGTTCGCGACCACTACAACACGGTGTCTTCGTTTTTCGAGTAAACGTGCAGCAAGCCTCTGATTTACGGCATTATCTTCCGCCACGAGAATGTTTAGAATTTCCGCAGGCTCTCGCACCCGGCGCAACTAATAACTTGTGAACAGCGGTGCCGCGGAAGCGAGTATCGGATCTCGCGCCAAGTGCTTTTACTATCGCGTCGCGCAATTCTGATTGACGGATTGGTTTTAGTAAATAAGCCGCGATTCCCAATTGTTTGCAGCGATCTGTGTCTCCACGGTGTCCGGAGGAAGTGAGCATCATGATCGTAGCCGTTGACAATCCCGGGTGGTTGCGAATTTGTTCCACCAACGAAAATCCGTCCATCGTGGGCATGTGCATGTCCATCAGAATCAGGCGAAATGGCATTCCTGACGTGTGTGCTGCGCGCAGTTTTTCCAGAGCTTCTTCGCCGCCTGGCACGGATACGGATTCCATGTCCCAGCGAGCGAGCATGGCTTGCAGGATTCGCCTGTTGGTGCGGTTATCGTCAACGATTAAAGTTTTTGCTCCGCGAAGAATTTCTGGATTCGAATCGACAAATGGTTCCGCAGATTTTGCGGAGCATTTTGCGGCCAGTGTGAAATGAAACTGGCTGCCTTTTCCAATTTCGCTGAGCACCCATATTTTTCCGCCCATCATTTCTACCAATCGAGAGGAGATGGTCAGTCCGAGTCCTGTGCCGCCATATTTTCTTGTAGTGGAAGTATCCGCCTGCGTGAAGGGATCAAAAATTAATTTCAATTTCTTTTCCGCAATGCCGATTCCGGTGTCCGTTACGGCGAAATGCAGCGTAGTTTCGGAACCGTGCGATTTCTCCACGAACACTTTGAGCGCCACTTCGCCGTGATCTGTGAATTTAATTGCGTTGCCAATGAGGTTGACGATGATTTGCCGGAGCCGGTTGGAATCTAGACAAACAACATCGGGAACTTCAGGCGAAATTTCGCAAAGTAGTTCGACGCCTTTTTCATCCGCGCGCAGCGCAAGAGTTTTCAAAGTGGATTCGAGAGAGTCGCGCAGTTCGAAATCTGCATATTCAAAATCCGTTTTCCCTGCTTCGATTTTTGAGAAGTCGAGAACGTCGTTGATTACCATCAGCAACGAATCCGCGGAGAGTTTTACAGTGTCGAGATACTCGCGCTGATCTGCGCTGAGTTCCGTATCGAGCGCAAGATCCGTCATGCCGATTACGCCGTTGAGCGGCGTGCGGATTTCGTGGCTCATATTCGCCAGGAATTCGCTTTTCGCGCGACTGGCAACTTCCGCGGCGTTCTTGGCGCGTGAAAGTTCCTCCGTTCTTTTTGCGACGCGCGCTTCGAGTTGGTCGTTGGCTTCTTTCAGTTTCGCATCGCGCTGCTGGATGCGCTCGAGCATTTGATTGAATGAACCGACCAGCATTCCAACTTCGTCCGCGGACTCCGCTTGTGCGCGAAGTGAGTAATCTTCGCCAGCGGAAACGCGCGCCGCGATCGCAGAGAGGCGAAGAATCGGCTCAGTGACGACGCGCAGCAATCGCGATGAAATCAGAGAAGTAGCCAAGCACTGAAAGCAAGAGAACAAGTAAGGCTATTTTGGCGTACTCCACAATTTTGTCGTGCAGTTCGCGCAGATCGGAAATGATCGCGATCGTTCCAACTTTTTCGTTGTGCAGAAGAACTTGGCTGTACAGCGACGCAGAATTTGCAGTCGAAGTACGAGCCATCCGAACGCAGAAATGGTTGTGGATCAGACTCGGGCCGATCGATTCGGCGGTACTCGGCAAAAACCCGGCCGCGATTGTCGTACAGAATTGCGTTGAGAATCTGATGCTCGGCCTGCAGCGAGCCGAGTATTTCGCCGGCGGCGGCTTGATCGTTGAACGCAAGAGAAGCCGCGGAATTTGCACCGAGAGTGCTCGCGAAAGCGGATAATTCATTCGAAGTTGCGCTGCGGAAACTTGTGCGCTCATAAAGCCCGAAACCAATGCAAGCGAGAGAGAGAGCAAAGACGCTGACGGATAAAACGAGCATCGTTAATTTTGGCCGAAGCGGAATTCTTTTGAATCCCGTGTGTTTGGAAAGCATTGATTTAATCCTGAGCTGGGCTCCCCAAAACATTTTTGGCGAGAACGATGAGACGCGAACTAATTTTGAGACCGGCGCGGTCCGCGGGGGTGAGATTGATTTCAAATCGCATCTTGCCGCCTTCTTCGCAGAAATTGAGCATGCCGCCGCGCTGAATAAAACCATCGGCTTCGCCGATCGTCATGACTGGAGCGTTCGCGAGTTGAAAGAGAAGTTCGGGGAGCTTTTTCATTTCGTTACCGGCGACAAAAACGATCTGGCAATCTTTAGCTTCTGTTGCTTCTTTCACATGCCGCACTCGCAGGGTGCGCGAACCGATGATTTTTCCCGCCACGGTGCTTTCAAGTTCGCCATCGAACGGATCGCTTCCCAGCGTGCATACAAATAATTCGCGTTGATTTTCCATGCGATCGTTCTCCGGCCAGTCCGTGAGTTGCGCAAAATGAAAGATGAAAGCAGCCTTTAATTTGTATTCATCAACCGTAGACTGCGCGAAGGCCTCGGGAGGAACACTCAAGGAAATAATTGCAGCGGCGATCCACAATGCGGCGATCGCGATTGCAATCGCAATATTCCTCTGACAGCGCGCAGCGGTTTCGGCATGCGGTGTTGCGGCGCGAGAGTGAAATCGAGGTGTCGCCATTTCAAAACGTCCACGTAACTTTCAGGTAGCCGCCGCGTTTCATTAGCGTCGTTCGAATGCTTCCCGTCGAATCCACAAATTCTTCGTGCTGGCTCTGCAATAAATTTTGCCCAAACATGCTGAACGACAAATGCTCGCCGAAATTCCAGATCATCCCGGTATCCACGCGCGTATATGCCGGAATGGCGGGATCCCTAAGGCGTCCCACAAAGTATGTGGAAAGATTCCACGTCAGGTGGTGCGGCAGCGACACATTCGAACGCAGTTGCGCTGAATTTACGGGGCTTGCGCCTTCTGCTTCCTGTACCGAGTCAACGTCCTGGCTGCCCGCTTCCAGCTTCATACGAATGTTTTCAAACGCGTATCCAGGGCTCAGCGTCCAACGGGTGAACGCGTTCCACGTTGCAAAGGCTTCGAATCCCACTCCATCGCCGTGCATTAGATTTTCGAACACTAAGGGAAACACGGTGTGGGCCGGCAGTGGAGTGTTCTCTGTATAAGGAGCCGCAGGCTCAGCGGTTTCCTGGTCGTCGTAGTGATTGAAATATACAGCAATATCCACCGAGAGCCGATCGGTTAGGGACGCGCGGTGGCCGGCGTCCACGGAAATCTCGTTTTCACTCTCAATATTTGGATTACCTATCAGCGCAGCTACTGCAGGTTCGCCCCCAGGTCCTGTGAATCCCGCGAGATTTAGCCGCGAGATTGTGTCGAGCGCGGCGGGTGTTCGCAGCGATCTCGAAACGCCTACCCAAGCCGTGTTGTGGCTGTCCGGCATCCATGCCAGTCGCACTGTCGGCATCAGTGCCACGCCTGTGTAGTAGTCGTAGTTGAGTTTGGTGCCGATGGTCAGATTTAGCCGCTGCGGGATCACACTGATCTCGTCCTCTACAAACGCGCTCGCATTCTCTGTGTTTAAATTTGCGGGGTTCAGCGAAAACGTAAGGCTGCCCGTGGTTCGGGAGAGTGAGTCCCGGAAATTGAGTCCCCAGGTAATTCTTTGGCGCTCTCCCCAGTGGTTGTGTTGCTGAAAATCCACGGTCAGAGAGTGTCTTGATTCGTTCAGTACATCGCCGACGTAGTAGTGATCGTAGGAGACGTCGAGTTCAAAATCAGATCTCGCAGATGAAGTATGTTTCCACACGCCCTGAAGGAAGCCGCCCGACTTTGGCACTGCGGTGTCAACATCCACGCGTGCCGGAGAGCTTATCGAAGGGAGCATCGTCACCGGCTGCCCCTCGGTCCCCTGATAGAAATCTCCTCGAATCGAAATCGTGTCCTTGGAAGTAATCGCCGCATCAACTCGCGCGCCAATCCGAAACATGTGCCAGCCGTCCGCTCCACCCACGCCCTGCAAGTCGTTCAGATGAGCATCGTTGAAATATTTCGCGTACGCGCGATAAGTCGTCGCTCCGCCGATATCTCCTCCGTACTGCACCGTCCCGAATGCTTGATCCACGTTGCCTGCGCCCGCCACGACCAATCCGCCGCGAGTTTCTTCCGCTGTTTTTGTGATGATGTTCACCACTCCGTTTACCGCATTTGCTCCCCACACCGAACTCGCCGACCCGCGAATCACTTCGATTCGGTCAATATCCTCCAGCGGCATGTCCAGAGTGTCCCAAAACACTCCTCCGAACGTGGGCGTATAAACGCTTCGCCCATCCACCATCACCTGCAGTTCGTTGCTGAACCGTCCGTTCAGTCCGCGAGCGGAAATCGCCCAAGTGTTTGCGCCGATTTGAGCGACATCCATTCCGGGAACCATTCGGAGCAAATCGGGAATGTTGGTGGCTCCAGAACGAGCGATGTCGCTCTGGCTGATAACGAAGACAGCGGCTGGAGTTTCGGAAAGTTTGCGATCGGATTTCGAGACGGTCGAAATCTCGACGTTTAAAAGATCTTCGATGCTGGTTTGCGTGAGATCAACTTGCTGCTGTGGTCCTTGAGCCGAAATTGAAATAGCGGACGATAACAAGAGCAGAAAAACGGATGTGGCTCGCGAGGCGCATTTTATGCGGCTGCGGATGCGGTCCGGAAACGCAAGACCGATCGCGCGGCCGGAAGGGAATGGGCTTTTGCATTTCTGAGCGGCGAGTTTGGATGCGTTTCGCATGTCGTGTTTCGAGCGGCGACTCCGATTGAGAATTGCGGCGCATGAATGCGCGTGGTTTTCGAAAGTTATTTTCTGCGCTATGCGTTGAGAATGCTCGATTGCCGGAATCCTCGAGCGCTGGATTCGGACACAACGCCAATTAAAGCGGAGCAATTTGAGAGCCAATAAATTCAGCTCGAATTGCCGTTAACCCTTTTGATTTCACCGTGATCGAGATAATCGATCATTGCTTCGATTCAGCGAAGAATTGCCACCGGTGTTTCAAATGCGATGTTCGTTTCAGATTGAAACTTGGGCGCAAAGTTTTCCCAGGGGCAATTACTGTCGTTCCGAATCCTGGAAATCCTTCACCTAACGAAACTGCGGATCCCTCACCCCTTAAAAGGGGTTCGGGATGACAGCACGGCACCACATCCCACGTTCGCCCCACTTTGCGGGGGCGAACATGGGGCACCCGATCCGGGCTGACGAAGAACGTAGTCACGCGCGAAGGCTCCGATTGGAATGTTGTTGCATCAAATATGCGCTAGAGACGAATTCAATTTCTACGTTCAGTTCGATTGCTCGCGGAGGCACTTATGAAAGCCGTTGCCGGAGTTTTCAAATCACGCAAGGATGCGGAACGCGCCGTGAGCGAGCTGCGCTCGCTCGGAATTGCCGAAGACAAAATCACATTGCTGACTCCAGAAGCGACGGAAAAAGAATTAGAAAAAGTTCCGGTGACGAACGCCGAGGAATCAGGAATCGGAACGGCGCTTGGCGCGATGGTCGGCGGCGCGGTTGGCGTCGCCGGCGGATTCGAATTGACCACGGCGATCGTCGCCGCGTTGATTCCCGGGATTGGTCCGCTGGTCGCGATCGGCGCGCTGGGCGCAGCGGTTCTTGGAACGATTGGCGCAGTGAGCGGCGGAACGATCGCTGGAAAATTGGATGCGAACTTGAGCCAGGGAATGCCGGAAGACGAATTGTTCGTCTACGAAGATGCGTTGCGACAGAAACGAACTGTGGTGATCGCGATGACCGAAGCCTCCGTGGAGCAAGCCGCGCGCGGAGCATTTGAGCGCACTGGAGCGGAGACCGTGGATCGCGCGCGCGAGTCGTGGTGGCTGGGAGCGCGAGACGTTGAAAAAGAGCATTACACTGCCGACGGCGGCGACTTCGAAAAGGAAGAGCCTGACTACCGCGCCGGATTTGAAGCCGCGCAATACGGCTGGACGCGCGGAAAATCGTATGGAGACAGCCGCGAAAAACTTTTGCAGGTCTATCCCGGAAAAGCCGATCAGCCTGCGTTTAAACACGGGTTCGAGCGCGGGCAGAAATATAGCGAAGCGCGCGCGACGGTGACGGAAGCCGCGGCTTCGAAAGCGGCAGCGAATGCGAACGCGCAAAAGCGTTCCGCCGGATTGTGATGGCGTGACGGGCGGAAGTTCGCGCGCCGACTCTCCGCCGCTAGAATAATCGAACAAGAGACACCTCCTAAATTTCTGTAGATCGTGACACGAACTCTGTCGCCATAATCGGTACTTGCACGCGGCCTAACCCCGTGCTAGTTTTTCCGCGCCATCCCCAGAGAGGCGCGCGATTATGGACACACCACAGTTTCAAACGGTGGAGTACGCCGGCTTCCAGGGTAAAGACATCTGCAAAAAATGCGGTCAATCCGCCGGCGATCCTTATTACCGCGTGGGCGGGAATATGGTTTGCGCGAGTTGCGCGGAAAAAGCGCGGCTTGCAATTCCCGTGGATCAACACTCCGCATTCTTCCGCGCCGTGCTCTTCGGAGTGGGCGGCGCGATTGTTGGGCTGGCCGCCTACGCGACGTTTGCGATCGTCACCGGCGTGGTGATTGGTTTCGCCGCGCTTGCCGTGGGATATATCGTCGCCAAAGCAATGATGGCGGGATCGCGTGGAATTGGCGGGCGGCGCTATCAAATTGCCGCGGCGTTGCTGACGTATTTTGCGGTTTCGATGAGCGTGATTCCAATCAGCATCGCCGAGTACATACAACATCATCCAAAAAACGCGCAGAGCCAATCACAGCAAGCATCGGCAGAAAACAATGATCTCGCGTCTCAATCGGGCGATACCTCTGGGGCAGGCACCAGCGGAAAAACCATAAACATTGGAGCCGCGGTGGTGAGCCTGCTATTCGTTGGAATTGCGGCGCCATTTCTCGAGCTGCGAGATCCCGTACACGGTGGGATCGGACTGGTGATTTTGTACGTCGGAATTCAAATCGCGTGGAAGATGACGAAGGGAACCGCGAGCGCTGGTGATATCGCGGGCCCGTTCCGAAATCCAACTCCAGCAGCGCCGCCCGCTTTGGGATAAGACGGAGCGTTTCTTTGGGTCCATCCACATCGGAAGAAATGACGCGATGCAGAACGTGCACGAGAGAACTCTCGCGTGATGCACTGGATTGTTCCGATTGCAAATCGCTGGTGCATGCGGATGAGCTGGATCGAATTTCCGCAGCCGCGAAAAACCTGGAAAAGAAAAAGCAATGGCGCGCGGCGCGTGACGAATGGCTGCGCGCACTGACGCTGTTGCCGAATGGATCGCAACAGGCGCTGTGGGTGAGCAAACATGCGCAGGATTTGTTGAACGCCGCGCTTGACGGAGAGCTTCCGAGTACGCAGAGCAAGTGGGCCAAGCGCTTCGCGCCGCTGGGACCGATCGCGGTGTTACTGGCGAAGAGCAAGGGATTATTCCTTGCGATTTTCAAATTAAAATTTCTGCTCACATTCATTTCGTTTTTATATGTGGACTGGGCGCTGTTTGGAATTCGATTTGGAACGGGTTTCGCGCTACTCATTTTGATCCACGAGACGGGCCACTTCATTGACATCAAGCGGCGGGGATTGCCCGCTGAAATGCCGGTGTTTCTTCCGGGATTAGGCGCGTATGTAAGCTGGCAAGCGCTGGGAGTTACAGCCGAGACGCGCGCGGAGGTGAGCCTCGCGGGTCCGCTGGCCGGATGGATTGCAGCGCTGGCATGCGCGTTGATCTGGTGGAAAACCGGGAACCAGCTGTGGGCGGCGCTGGCGCGAGCGAGCGCAGTGCTGAACGTTCTGAATCTGATTCCCGTTTGGATTCTGGACGGCGGACAGGCAATCGCCGCAGTGAGCAAGAACGAGCGAATTTTTTTGTTGATGGCGTGTCTGCTGATTTGGCTGATCGCGGGCGAAGGCATATTTTTCCTTGTGAGCGCCGGATTTGCGTGGCGAATTTTTACGAAAGACATGCCGGCAAAATCGAGTTATGCGACAACCGCATATTACGCGGCGGTGCTGGCTTGCCTTGGCGTGCTGCTGCGATTCATCCCGGGACACGGATTCGGATTGCAGTGAAGCCGTGGCGTCGGGATGAAGTGGAGCGCTAGTGGACTAGAAAGCGCGCGGGCTGGACTACAGCGCGTGCGTCTGGATTGTAGTAATCGTAGATTTGGGATGGCGTATTGAGCGCGTTGAGGCCGAAGCGCGGTTTGAACGTGAACGAGAATTTTGTTCCGCCCGCGTGCGGCCACAGATAGACGACGACGCGGTCGGGAAGTATGTCGTATTGACTGAGATCCCAGCCTGAATCTTTCATGGCGCGCTCGAGCGATTCGCGATCCACTTCCGCTCCCGGCGGGAGACCGATTTCGGCGAGCATCATTCCGTAACCGCGATAGCCGATGCGTTCCGCGTCGACGTCGCAGCGAATTACATCTCCGATTGCCGCAGTATTTTTGTCGAAGTGAACGGCGAGGCGGACTGCGTCAGAAGTTTTTTCTTCCGAGTGCAGATCGGATGTGATTTTTGTGCCGTCCCACGGGACGTAATAATTCGTGACAAGTTGGAATGAGGCGCGTTCGGTGGCGGATGCGTTACGGATTTCGATGCGGTGCGCGCCAGGAGCGATCGTGTTCGAAAGATCCGCTTCAATGGGTGCGCTGATCTCGCCGGCAGGCGGCAGCGAAATGGAAGCGGCTTGTTTTCCGTCGACAAAAATTTGTGCGACGGAATTTGTTTTGGAGGCGGTTGCGACTTGAGTTTCGGAACGATTCATGCCAGCCATGGTGTCGAGGACCAGGATTGTTGCCTGGGTCGAATACCATTCTCCGTAGCGATCTTGATTGCGGAGAAGGAAAAGAAGTCCGCGAGAAATCAGAGATTCGGATGCCGCGGTTTTTTCACCAATGCGAAAGTGCGCGAAGTACTAGAGCTGTGGTTTCGATGCGACCTGCGCGTCCCCATCCGTAGAAGGGCGTATTGATTTCTTCGGACCAATAACTTGTTTCGCCTTCGCGATGTTCGAGCGTGGCGAGCTTTCGCAAAGATTCGGCGAAGGCGGATGAATCGCCAGAGGCCGATGCGGCGATTGCGTAGGATGCGATCGAGTACGGCTCACTTTGCAGATTGATTGTGGGCCGAAGATTGGCGAGCGCGAGTTGCAGGGTTTGCGCCGATTGACTGGCTAAATCGGAATCTGCGGCGGAGATTTCTTTCGGGAGTTTTGCTTCCGCGAACACTCTGGCGATGTATGCCGTGAGCATGGTGGTTCGTGAGTCGTCGACATCCCCGCGAAAATCTTTTGCGATCCATCGACCTTGCCCATCGGCGTTCTTCACGAGCCATCGCATCAGAGATTGAATTACTTCGTCGTCTACCGATACGAAATCCCGAGCATCGCTGAGAAATTTGAGAGCGTAGGCGGTGAGGGCGGGATCGGCGTCGCCGCGGCCCCAGTAAGTGATTCCTCCGGCTGGGCTGCGATACGAAAGCAGGCGATCGTAGCCGAGTTGCGCAAAATGTTTTGCGCGCGCGAAGGTTGCGGAATTTTCCTGCTTTGTTCCTTTTGCGTATTTCAAAAACAAAATGCTGGGATAGGCGGAAGAAATTGTTTGCTCGGCGCAGCCGTAGGGGCGCTCCATAATTTCTTCGATGCTTTCGAGGACGTGGGCTTCGAGGTTGGGATAGATTTTTATGCGCGCGGCGATGGAACCGGCGATCGCGTTCGTTGCAATTTCAAAATCGACGGCGGCGTGATCGGTGAGCAATTCGCTGCGAGATTCGGATTTTTCTTCGCCATTGGGGCGGACGGTGATTTTCTTGGACACGGCGTCGCTAAGTTCGGGTCCTGTGGCGTCAACTTCCTGCGCGCCATTTTTAATCGCGGATGAGGCGGAAAATCGAAAAATATCTTTTGTGGAATCGCTGGCTGGAACTCTTGTTGGAATTGTAGAAGAGCTCAGCAACGAGAACCACGGCGATGATTTCATTTCGACGCTGACGTTGAGCGGGTGATCGAGATAATTGCGGAGTACGACAGGGAGCGCGATTTCGTCGCCGACGGTGAGAAATTGCGGAGGGGCGTGCTCGACAAAAAATGGCTGAAAGACGCGGATCTCCTTGTCTTTCGTTCCAATTTCGCCATCGATCGTTGAAGCGATGGCGGAAAGTTTCCAGGTGGTGATGGTATCGGCGAGCGGGAATTTTATGGCGGCACGGCCGTTTTTATCGGTGATGATTTCGGGACGCCAGAGAAGTGTTTCTGGAAAATATTCGCGGAGATGGGGCGTGGCAATTTGGGTGGGCGCGATCACCGGAAGTTTGTTCGGGCTGGCGAAGCCCGAGACGGTTGCGTTCGTGGTTTGGAGTTGTGCGCCCTTTGTCGATACCACTTCGACTATCAATGAGGTCGCACCTAAGCGAAGCACGATATCGAACGGTGTGACGGTTGAAGAGCGCACTGGAACGCCGCTGACGGAAGAGCCAGCGAACCCGTCTTTTTGAACGCGGACGGTATACAAACCCGCAGGCAAGTTGCGAACGACAAATTTTCCGAACTCATCGGAAGTTGCTGTGTACTGATCGCTGGTGGCATCTGAGATGGCGGTGATTGTCGCGCCCGTGATTACGGCATTCGACGAGTCGAAAACTGTTCCGGAAATCGCACCGCTTGCGCCGGCGAAAACTTCCTGTCCGGAAGTTGCGGCCGGAGATTTTTGTTCCGAAGTTTGCGTGGTTGCCAATCGAGTGAACGACGCTACTAATACATCGTCGGCGGTGTCCTCTTTTCCGTCTTCACCGGGACTCCAGAGATGGATCGTGTCAATGCCTTGTGTGACAGGAACTGATTTCGCGGCGAGTTGCTGGCGAACGTGCTGTTCGTAAGTTTCCGTTGTAACAGAATCCCCGTACTCATAGATGCGTCCGAACCGGGCGTAATAAGGATTTCCCCACGGGTCGCGCAAGGAATTCCAGTCAATTCCGGCGGCGGCGATCGCTTGTTCAAATTCATCGAAAGTTTGAGGAAATGATTCTGTGCGTTGAGAATATTTTTGGAGAGCGCCGTCTATAAGAGTTTGGGAATCGGAAAAATAATCGAGGCCAATTTTTGCAAGCGTGACATCGTCCCATGACGGCTGCTCCGGCGTGGCGAAGCGCCCATCGGGGCCGGCACTTTGAATGGTGATCATGTACTGGTTGCGTGCGACCTCGAACGTTGCGGAGTAAGGATTTCCCCAGGGATCGCGGAGCGCGTCCCAATCGATCGCAAGGCGCTTGAGTTCGGTCCGCAACGTAAGTAAGTCACGAATGTACAGTTGGGTGCGCTGATGGAACTCAGTGGCGGCGCGGCGAATTAATTCGGAGTAGCGCGCAAAATAAGGCCAAGTGAAAGCTTGCACCGTGAAATCGTCATTGGTTCCGAATTTCTTGTCAGGTCCGGCGCTGATAATATCGAGCTCTTCGTGATCGAGCCATACTTCGTGCTTGGCGCCGAAGACCGTACCCCAGGGGTCGCGGTAATTTTCGAAATTCAGGCCTGCGTCTGCGAGCTCCTGTCGCAATTCTTTTTCCGTTTTTGGATATTCACCGGCGGATGAATAGCGCGATTTCAGCGCATCGGAAATGGGACGCATCATCGCGTCGAGTGCAACCTCGAACAGAATTGTTGGACTCGCTTGATTTTCGCTGCTGGTAAAGACGTTTGGCCGAATGGCACCCACTTCCAAAAGCAGAGCCTCGGCAGCGAGATCCAGCCCATCCGGAACTGGTTTGGACATGTCGAGCTTTTCGAGATCGGAGGCGCGCACGCCGCCAATTTCATCCGAATTTCCGAACCTGGAAATAAAATCGTAGAAGCCACCGGAACGTCCAAAATCTTCACCGGATCTCTGACGCTCCTCGACCGATTTATCGACGACTACAAGGCCGAGAGCGCTTTCCAAATTTGCGCCGTCTAGCGTGGTGACTCGAATGTTTGCGGTGGCTTGCTCCCCAGGACGATACGTGGTTTTTTCGAGGCGGACATCGAGATTCAGATCACGATTCTTAGGAAACAAAACTGTGCGCGAGCCGGCGGGGGGATCGTCGTTGCGGTAGGAGTCGCCCACCGCTGGCGGAAATGCATAGGCCTGAAACGAAACATAATTCTCAAAATTATCGTTTGCGAGAAATTCGATTTCGCCAGATTTTCCCGAAAGATGCAGTTCTTTTGAGGCGAGCACGTGTCCCCGGTGAGTTGCCTCGACAAAAACTATTTGATCCGGGGCGCTCGCAGTGATTTCGAGGTGAACCGATTCGCCGGGGGTGTAGAGAGATTTGTCGGTGACGACACGAATCCACGGATACTCGTTTAGTTCCATGCTTTCCACGTGATCGCCAAAGGCGCCCTTGTGATCATGAGCGCGCAAGCTTAGATCGATTTCGGTTCGCTTGGCGGTATAGGGCAATTTAAGGCTGCGGACTTTCGCAAGCCCATATTGATTCGTGCGCAGATGCATCAACGGCTGCTGAATAGCCAGCAGGTCGCGGCTTTTTTCCTGAGTGCCAACGTTGGGAAACCACGAGACATCGACGTCGCATTCGGCGGGCTTGCCGTCTGCGTAATCTGTGGAGACATAAAAATCCAGCGGCTCGCCGGAGCTGGTGGACTGACGAGACTGGAAAACGTAAACGTGGATCGGATTTTTAGAGATGCGCAGATCGAAACGGCGCTGCTCAGTTTTTCCGGTGGAAGAATCGGTGAAATATGCGGCGTAGTGTAGATCTTCGAAGCGTTCGTAATCCGCATCATGTAGAGATGCGTGTTTCGCCGAGAGATCAATTTTTGCGACGAGCTGGCCGCGCGAATCCGTATCGGCTTCGTACGATTCGCGCTCCTTGCTCGCCCATTTTTGTAATTTGAAATTCCATTCGCGTTCTTCTTCGCGGGTCACGCGAACGTGGCCCTTTGCGACGGCTTCACCGAAGAGATAATTCGCGCGAACAGTGACCTCGGCGTTTTGTCCCGGGAGATAAAAAGTTTTGTCGGGAGCTGCGGAAACTGAGAACGTGGGCAAATCATATCGCGTGATGTTGACGTTAGTGCGATCGTAAGCGGAATTCGCGTCTCCATCCGGCGGAATTGCGAGAACGGTGTAGGAGCCGAGGCGCAAATTTTCTGGAATTTGCCAATCCGTGGAGGCAATTCCGAAACGCGATGTGGTGACCGACGTGCGAAATACGAGGGTGTCGTCGGGATCGTTGACGCGTATTTCCACCGATTTGTTTTGGGTCGCGGAGTGGTTGTCGTTGAATGCCATCAAGCGGACGTGGAGAGTTTGTCCCGGTTGGTAGAGGCCCTTGTCTGTGCTCAATGAAATTCGAGGAGCGCCACTGACTGGGATCGAGCTATAGGCGGATGCGGAAAAATCGCCGAGCTTCCCTGTGACGGAGAGGTCGACGGTGTCGTCTTCATCGACAGATACTTGCGGCATCGTGAAGAAAAGATTGGCAAAGCCGCGGCGATTCGTTGTCGCAACACGCGATAGATCTGAATCTCCGGTTTCGGAATCGACTTCCAGCGATGCCTGCAGCGAAACACCGCGGACCGGTAATCCTGTGACAGGTTGAACAGCTTGGACGCGCGCGGCGTAGCGGCCGCCAGGATTGACGAAGGGAGGGGCGGCGACATGAAGTTCGAAGAGAGTGGGTATTGCGGCGCCAGTGGATTGGATTCCAGTGACGGTGGCGACTGATGAGTCGGCGGGCGTGACCGTGTAGCGGAGGCGATACCAGAGGAGAGCGCCGATGGAAGCGCTGGAGTTGAAAGCCGACTCGGATGAAGCGGGAATTCCGATTTTTACGCGCGTTGCGCCTGCAGGGAGTTGCGTGTCGCGATCCGCGGTGGCTGCCAATTCATTTTTAGGAGAGACGAGTTCGATCTTGATGTGGGCGGAGATCGCGGCGTGAGTGGAGTTGGTGAGTTTTAGAGTGATGGTGGCGGAGCGAGAGTTGAGGTCAATGCGAGTGGCGGATTCATCGACACTTATGGCTTCGTTATGAGCGTCGCCGCGAGAATTGAGGGCTCCGGGTCGCGCGTGCGTCGCGCTGGCCGCAAAAAATTGTAGCGCCAGAATTTGAAGAACTGCTCCGACGAAAGAAGCGCTGAAAAGGTAACGCATCGTTTCCTCCACCCCGTCAAGGATTACGATTGCGATACTCTGTGTCTGTAATACTGGAAGCACGCTAGCTGAAATAGGTTGGCTGGGTTGCATTGAACCTCGAAGAACTTGATGCGAAATCGGAGCGCTGGCGATTGGCTGGCGCTCCGATTCGCGTTCGTTGCATTAATTTTGATTGCCGTCGGTTAGGAGGCCGGCGATTTCTTGTTGGGATTTGGGCGGCTCGTCGGGAGAATCGGATTCGGCGGCGCTGATGGCGGTTTCGAGAATTTGGATCCAACTGCTGTCGCCGTGAGTGATTTTGAATTCGCCCTGGACTGCGTCGAGCGTGCGGAGGAGCAAGGCGCAGAGACGCGTGAGGGCGAAAGTGTCGCGCGCAGAAATGCGTTTGCGCAAAACCGCGACGAAAAGATTGCGAAGAACGCGATTGATCGCGACGGTGGTGATCATTTCGCCGGATTGGCCGATGACTTGGGAGAGGATGTCGTCGCAGGCGCGATCGTGCTGCGAGTGCGCGACGCAATGCGGCGAACGGGTCATGCGGCAGCGGCGGCCATCGTGAAACGTGTGCTGGCAACTGTCGCGTCGCGGAGTTTCTGGTTCGAATTCTTGTGAATCGTGTTGAGACATGGTTCGGCTCCTTGAGTGAATTTAGATTGGTGATGATTTGTTGATGGAACGGATGAAACTTGGTAAAGCGAAATTCAACGGCGAAAACCCCCGCGCTCGCCTCGCGTTGCGGGGGCGAACATAGGGCCCCTGAAAAGAAACAAAGGCCGAAAACGTAGATTTCGGCCTTTTCTGTGTCCTATAATTATTTTTGTTGCAAACAAAGGACTTAGTAAATTTTTAGCGTAAAAAAGGGCGTTGTAAAAGTTAAGTGTTCATTCTAAAGGAGTTAGCTCAAAATTTGACGTAAGTGTTCATTCTGCATGGGTTATGGGCGCTTTTGGGGTGCAAATTCGAGTACACCGGATTGCGCGCGCCAAGTTATGTCCGATCCGGATATTGGAAAAAAGGGCCCAGAAATGCAAAAAGCCCGCCGGGTAGGGCGGGCTGACAGTTCTTCTCCACTTACATTCTAGCAAATACGGTTTACTTGTCAAGTGTTTTTTGAATTATTTTTGATTATTTTTGGGGGTGGGGGAAGAGTTCCATTTCGGGAATTTGTGGGGCGGGGGAAGAGAAACTAGAAGTAGGGTGAGATTCAGCTACCGCACCCTTCTACACCAAAGGGTGCGGCACCCTGTATAAGGATAAGGGCGCGCGGTAGGTGCGAAAGCTGAAAGGTTGGAATTGAAAAAGATGCTGTCAAACGATGAAGGGGAAAACAGCTACTCCTCACCGGTAGGATACCGGCGCCACTTGCGGCAGCTGAAGTTGAGCTAACTTGATCGGGCGCGAAGCTGCGGCGGACGGATAAACTTGTATCACACTTAGTTGTGGAAAAAACATTTGGATTGAGGTGGAACGCGGATTCGGGAGCGAAAGAGTCACTGTAGAATGTGGGGCCTATGAGAGCTGTGATTCAGAGAGTTGGGCGGGCGCGAGTTTCGGTGGGAGGCCGCGTTAGCGGAGAGATTGAGAAGGGGATTGTGGTGCTGCTTGGCGTGGGACGCGAGGATACTTCCGAGAACGCGGCGTATCTAGCGGAAAAGTCGGCGAACTTGAGAATTTTTGCGGATGACGAAGGGAAAATGAACCGGTCGCTGGTAGATGTGGGAGGAGCGGCGCTGGTAGTGTCGCAATTCACGTTGTATGGAGACACGCGCGGAGGAAGGCGTCCGGGATTTTCGAGAGCGGCGGTGCCGGACGAGGCGAATAAATTATACGAAGAATTTGTGGCGGCGCTGCGCGGGTTGGGAGTGAGAGTAGAGACGGGAATATTTCAAACGGATATGCAGGTGGAGTTGGTGAACGATGGTCCAGTGACGATCTTGATAGATTCGGAGAAGACATTTTAGGGGAAGTGAGAGTTGAGATGAGCGCGGGTGCGGGAGCGAATGCGATACACGTGAGGGCGGCGCGGGCGGAGGACGCCGCGGAGTTGGCGCGGCTCTCGGGACAGCTTGGATACCCGTCGACGGTGGAAGAAATTCGCGAGCGGCTGGCGCGGATTGAAGCGGATACGTCGAGCGTAGTTTTCGTGGCGGAAAGCGCGGATGGAATCGTGGCTTGGACACAATTGATTCTGGAAAATATTCTGGAGCTTGGGACACAGGTGGAAGTGGTGGCGCTGGTAGTGGACGAGCAATCGCGGCGAACGGGAGCGGGGCGGCAGTTGATGGAGCACGCGGAAGAGTGGGGTCGCGAGCGCGGCTGCCGCTGGGTGAGCGTGCGATCGAATGTGAAACGGGCGGTTGCGCACGCGTTTTATGAGGGAGTGGGGTTCGAGCACATTAAAACGCAGAAAACTTTTCGGAAGAAGATTGGAACGACGAAGTAGAGGATTCTTGTGAGTGGCGTTTAATTCCTGCCTAGGCGCGAAAAGTAGAAAACCTTTTACCACAGAGACACAGAGGACACGGAGAATTGTGGGTTGAGGGACATTTGTGCGTGAGGGGCTTTCCATTCGTATCGTTTAACGATATAATCGTTTTGTGAGAGTCAAGAATAAGAATCCGGATTATGCGGCTCTGGCTGAGTTTCGTTACCGCATACGATTATTTTTGACGGCTAGCGAACAGGCGGCGCGCGGGGCGGGCATCGAGCCGGAGCAGTATCAACTTTTGCTCGCAGTTTGCGGAATGCCGGCTGGGCGCGCGGCGACAATCCGAGCGCTGGCAGAGCGGCTACAGGTGCGCCACAACACGGTGGTGGAACGTGTGGACCGGATGTGCGCGCTGGGATTGCTGAAGCGATCGCGGAGTGCGGAGGATCATCGCGCGGTAATTGTGATGTTGACGGCGCGCGGGGTGCGCGTCTTCGAAAAATTGGCGACGCAGAGATTGCATGAAATGAGGAAGAGCGGGCCGGAGTTGGTGGGCGCGCTTTCGAAGGTGATTGCGGCGGCGCGGCGGATTGGGAAGCGGAGATGAGAGGGTGAACCTGAGCCGACTACAACGGCAACGGCTTCACCACAGAGACACAGAGGACACGGAGAATTTTGGGTTGAGGGACGACGGGATTTGAATGGTAGGTAAAAGTTTGAGAATCGTCCCACGTTCGCCCCGCTTTGCCGGGACGAACATTGGGCACTCGGCAGAACATTTTTCCGGAGATAAATTTTGACGTCATCTTCAAACAGGTCTGCGGTAACTTTGTCTGATGCGCCGGCGGCTGGATTTCGGGTTGGATTAATTTCGGCGCTCGCGGCGGGGATCGGAATTCTTGCAGGGCTTGTGGCGTTTGTGTTGTACAAGTTGATTGGATTTTTCACGAACATCGCGTTTTATCACACCGTTTCCACAACCTTTCGGAGTCCTGAAAATAATCATCTGGGCGGATGGGTGATTTTAGTTCCGGTGGTGGGCGGATTGATTGTTGGCGTGATGGCGAAGTATGGCTCGTCGAAAATTAAGGGGCACGGAATTCCTGAAGCGATGGAAGCGGTGCTGACTTCGCGGAGCCGGATTGAAGCGAAAGTGGCGATATTGAAACCGCTTTCGGCGGCGATTGCGATTGGGACGGGCGGTCCGTTTGGAGCTGAGGGGCCGATCATCCAAACGGGCGGAGCGCTGGGTTCGCTAGTGGGACAATTTCTTTCGACGACGGCGGCGGAACGAAAAGTTTTATTGGCGTGCGGCGCCGGCGCAGGAATGGCGGCGACATTTAACACTCCGATTGCGGGAGTGATTCTCGCGATTGAACTGCTGCTATTTGAATTTCGGTCGCGTTCTTTTATTCCATTGGTGATTGCGACAACGCTGGCGACGAGCATGCATTTTATGCTGCTGGGCAATGGCGCGATGTTTCATTTCAACGGAGTGGATTTTGGAATTCCACACGGACTTTTGTGGTACGTGATTCTGGGAATCATTTGCGGATTTGTGGCGATTGGATTTACGAAAGTTTTGTACTGGGTGGAAGATCACTTCGAGGCGCTGCCGATAAATAATTTGTGGCATCCGGCGATAGGCGCGCTGGCGCTGGGGATTATCGGATTTTTTGTGCCGCGAGTGCTGGGCGTGGGATACGACACAATCTCGGATATTTTGAATAACCAATTGACGCTTCACCTTCTGATTTTGGTGGCGGTGTGTAAGGCGCTGGCATTGGTGATTTCGATTGGGTCGGGAACTTCGGGCGGATTACTTGCTCCGATGTTTATGTCGAGCGCGGCGCTGGGCGGATCGTACGCGATGATCATCAATCATTTTATGCCGAGCGCGCATCTTGCTCCGGGAGCGTTTGCGCTGGTGGCAATGGCGGCGGTGTTCGGGTCGGCATCGAAGGCGACGTTTGCGTTCATCGTTTTTGCGTTTGAGATAACGCGCGACTACAACTCTGTGTTGCCGCTGATGCTGGGGTGCGTGATCGCGGATCTAATAACGCTGCGCTATTTGCCGAATTCGATCATGACGGAAAAATTGGCGCGGCGCGGATTGGCGACGCATTCGGAATTCGAAACGAACGCGATGCGGCAAGTGCGCGTTTCAGAAGTGATGTACACGGATGTGGCGCAAGTGCCGCCGACGATGAGTGTGGGCGAAGCGACGGACAGAATCGCGGCACACGATCCGGCGCTGGCGCGGCATCACGGACTGGTGATTGTGGATGATGCTGGAAAACTGGAAGGGATTGTTACGCAGAGCGATTTATTGAAGATGCTGGCGAGCGAAGGAGGGCGCGAGCGGAAAATTATTGAGGCGGGGACGCGTCCCGTGGTGGTGTGCCATTCGGATGAGAGGGTTTTCGATGCGCTGGAAAAAATGTTGCGGAATGACATTGGAAGATTGCCGGTGGTGAGCCGCGAAGATCCGGCGATTGTGGTGGGATATGTGAGCCGGACGAGCGTGATGTCTGCGTGGAATCAAAATTTGAATGAGGAATCGCACCGGGAACATGGGTGGATAAAGACTTGGATGGGGCGTGGGGAGAAGATGTAGTTGTAGCGAACGGTAGCGCGAGAATGCCCACGTTCGCCCTGCTGCGCATGGACGAACATGGGGCACCTGCGCCCGATGGAAACAACCCTCTATAGTGGCGCACGCATCTCCTTAAAGACGCGAATTCCCTCTGAGAAATGAGAATCCTTAACAAATGAAAGCTCTCTTTGAAATGAAGATGCGAAATATTTTTTGTGGGGTTGCCGCGGTGGCGTGTTTGGTTGGCGTGGCGGCTTGGCGTAGCGGAATTGTTCACGCGCAGGATCCCGTGGAGACGCTGGACGTGGATGGTGTCACGCGGTCGTTTACCGTGCATCTGCCGAATGGATATGACAAGGCGAAAAAATATCCAGTGGTGATGATGCTGCACGGATTCGATCAGGATGGAGATGACATCGAGCGGATTGCGCACTTCAATCAATTCGCGGATGCGAATGGAATTGTGGCGGTGTATCCGAACGGGTTGGGGCGCAAATGGGATTTGGGAGTGGCGCCCGCTCAGCAGAATCCCGGTTTTCAGCATCATCGCGGATTCGGAGGCGGCGGTGGAATGGGCGGGCCTCCGTATGGCGGCGGTGGCGGTGGCGGAAGGCATGGAGGCGGAGGGCAAGGGCGGCGCGATGAACCTGTGCGCGCAAATGATCTGGCGTACTTCGACGCGATGCTCGACAAAGTTGAGGCGGAATATTCGACGGATGCGTCGCGGATTTATGCTACGGGGCTTGGCGGCGGCGCGACAATGGATTATCGGCTGGCGTGCATGATGTCGGAAAGAATCGCGGCGATTGCTCCGGTGGGCGCGACATTTCCGGAATCGATGGCGAAGAATTGCGGGCCGTCACATCCGATCGCCGTGCTGATGATCGAAGGAACGGCGGACCCGATTAGCAATTATAAGGGTGCGAGCCATCCGAAGGCGCCGGCGATCGCGTCGCTATCTGCGGAAGACAGCGCGAAAACGTGGAGCAAGCTGGATACTTGCAGCGACAAGGCGAAGCAGAGCAGCATCGCGGCGAAAACCAGCGGCGGAATGGAAACGAAAGTTGACGATTACGCGGATTGCCAGCAGGGCGCTGAGGTTGAGTTATATAGCGTAGTGGGTGGCGGAAATACGTGGCCGGGCGGGGAGCAGTATTTGTCTGAGAAGCAAGTTGGAAAGACCAGCGCGGATTTCGATGCGGATGAAGTGATTTGGAAATTTTTGGCGGGGAGGAAGTTGCAGGCAGCAGCGACGAATCCAACAACGCCGCAACACTAGAATTTAGAAGCCGCCACCACCACCGCCGCCGAAACCGCCGCCGGAGAAGCCGCCACCACCGAAGCCTGAGCCGCCTGTGCTGCGCGGGGCGGATTCCATGATGGAAGCGGTTTGAGCGCTCATGTAATTCAGGTTGCCGACGAACATCATTGGATAGAAATTCGGTCCGTAAACGCCGCCTTGATACCACGAGGGCGGCTGGGTGCAGATTCCCTGGAAGGCGCCGCACCACTTTTTCTCGACTCCAAGAGCCATTGCGAACGGAAGAAATTTTTCGAAGAGAGCGGGAGTTTTTTCGATGCGCTGGATGCGATCGCCTTCGACACGCACGAGAAAATCTTCAAAGCCCAGAGCATTTTCGTACGCGCGCCTGCCTTGAATTGTGTGCGCGGGCATGAACCATCCGAAGCCGATGATGATCAGGCCAGTTGCAACGCCCGCCGATAAAAAATGGCGCCGGCAGCATTCCATAGTCTTTACCAACCCAGACACCACCAGGACCATCAGGATACCGGTGACGAATCCGATGCCGATCCATGCGCCGCGCGTGTTATCGGGGCGGTGCAGAAAATATCCATGCTCGACGAGAGAATCGAGAAGGTCGTTTTGAATGCCGGCAATTTTTGTGTAGAAAGTGTTGTGCAAACTTTCCAGATCGACTTCTTGCGCGCCGCCATCTGAAAACATTCCCGAGAGAAGTTTTATTTCGTGGTCTTTCAAACCTGTCCATTCCGTTTGCGGCTTTTTCAGATGGAAGGAGTAGTCCTTGTGGGAACTCAGGCCCATCATGCGCGATTCGCTTTTTTCTTCGATAGTGATGTAGCCGCGGACGGCGAGATCGACAAGAGTCGCGGTAATGTCGCGCATATTCGCGGAAGAATCGATCAGTGCGCCGACTTCACCTGGGGTGAGTTGATCGGGCGGCTCGTATTGCACGGCGATTGCGTGGCGTTCGGGATCGCGGCCGCGAGTGAACCAGAGCCAGAGCATGATGAAGAACGCGAAGACTGGAATGATGAGCGGCCAATTATTCGAGAGGAAGCGTAAGAGATTTCTGCCGGAAGTTGGCTCGTGGACGAAACCCTTATCCCAGCCGATGACGATGGTGAGGCCTTCGTGAAATTGGAGCGGCCGCTTCATGGCGACGGTGACCATGGAGGCGCCGATGTCGATGGAGGCGTCGTCTGAAGTTGAGCCGTATCCGCCGGTGAAGGCGGTGGCGCGAAGTCCCGTGACGCCGGTGGGCAGGGAGATTACGGCTTGCGCGTCGCGGATGGCGACGTCCCATTCGTCTCCGGTGATGTTCCAGTAGAACTCGTCGTGATCTTCGAAAAATTTCAGTGCGTCGGCGACGGTGTAATGGAGGACGATTGTGCGCGAAGCGTCGACGGCTTCAGGAACGTAAATTTTAAATTTTAGATAGTGGGTCACGCGGCTGGTTTCGTAGCGAAGTTTTTCGCCCTGATCGTCGGTGACACTCACCATTCGCAGGTCGAGCGAATAATTGAAGCCGTGGAAATCGTATTCGATCGGGATGGTGCGATAGAGGCCGTTCCAAGAGCCTTCGAAATGGGCGAGGATGGTTTCGGTGACATCGACAGTGCCGTTGGGAAGAACGGTGATTTCGCCCTTGAAATTCTGGATGGTGAGAGTACGCGCGCTTGCTGGCGATGCTGCGATGAGCAAGCAGCACAACGCAAGCAGCGCGATTGCGGCGCGTTTCACACTTTGCAGGCGTGAGGACATGTGCGAGAGAAAGCGTTCTGGCTATGACGCGGCGGGCGCGCCGAAGCTGACTTTGGGAGCGTCGCGTTCGGCGGGCGCGCTGACTTCGAAAAATTCGCGCGGCTTGAAATTAAACATGCCCGCGATGATGTTCGAAGGGAACACTTGGATTTTCGTGTTGAGATCGCGGACGACCGCGTTGTAGTAGCGGCGCGCGTTCTGGATCGAGTCCTCAAGCTGCGAGAGAGTGTTCTGGAGCTGGGTGAAGCTCTCGACGGCGCGGAGCTGCGGGTAGGATTCGCTCAACGCAAAAATTTGGCGGAGCGCGCCGGTCAATTGATTTTCGGCGTCGGCTTTCGCGGCGGGGCCTTGCGCGGCCATGGCGGAATTGCGCGCTTTGACGACGGCTTCCAGCGTGCCGCTTTCGTGCGCGGCATAGCCCTTCACGGTTTCGACTACGTTGGGAACGAGATCGTAGCGGCGCTTGAGTTGGACGTCGATATCGGACCAAGCGTTATCGGCTTGAACGCGCAGACGGACGAGTCCGTTGTATAGGGCGATGACGATAATGATCAGCAGGACCAGAACTGCGACTAAGGCTAGGAGCATTGACGAGTCTCTTTCGGCACGCGAAGTGAGGGTGCCCGACTGGTTTTAATGTATACCGGGTGCGGAGTGGAGGCAAGGCGGGGAGGGTCACTTGGATGGAGGAAATGCAAACGACAGAAAAGTCAAGAACCGCACCCTTCAAAACCAAAGGGTGCGGCACCCTCCGCAGTGGAGATCAAAAGGATTTGCGGCGGAGAAGATAGAGGGTAAGAGAGATCACAACCAGAGTGAAAACCATGGTGGACCAGATCGGCCACCAAGAGGTGAGGTGGCCGTCGGTGATGTAGTTGGCAGAGAGGCTATCGAGCTCGGAAGTTTTAGGGAGGATGCGATACATCCACTCGATGATTCCGCGCGAAAAAGTTCGAGGTGAAGAGAGTGTAGAACGTATCCTGGCGCTGCGCGAGATAGGGCGAGGCGATCCAGACGACTAGCGAGAGAACCATAGCCAGCGCGGAACTCAGTTGCGGCAGCGTGGCAAACATCGCCAGCGCAACCAGCGCGGCAAATCCCACAGTTTGAATCAGGATCGCAATCAGAAGTGGTTTGGGTCCGATGCCTGTCACGAGCCACAGCCGGAACGCCAGCGGCAGCGCCGCAACGGCGAGCGTACACAAATAAATTGTGATGCCGCCGAAGTAGCTGCCGAGGAGTAATTCGCCAGCGAGCGGTTCCTTTTGAGAAAGTGAGTTCCAGCCAGCCTTTGTCAAGAGTGGACGCGATCACCGGAACCGCGGCAAAAATTCCAACCACCAGCCAAATGAATCCCGTAAATTTTGCTTCGGACGCAAATAGTGCTGGAACGGCGAGGCTTGCAGGCCCCATCGGGCGATTGCCGAGCACGACCATGAAATCGGTGCCGATCGGTTTCAGATGGACGCCCCAATTGAAAACGATGGCAAGAATTATGGCGAGGCCGAAGGCAACGAGCGCCATTCTGCGATTGATGGATTCGTTGAGCGAATTGAGATAGGCGGCGAACATCAGGAATTTCCTCCGCCGACGACCTGCAGAAAATATTGTTCGAGCGAAAGTTTTTGCGGCTCCACGGATTCGATTTCCACTGGAACGCGACGAAGCGTATCGAGTACGGCGTTGAGATGAGTGCGGTCGCGCGGCGCAAAACGCAGAGCGTTGCCCTGCCACGCGGGCGAAGAACCATTTGTGCCGAGGACGGCAAGAGCGGCGGCGCGGACGGCATCGTCCACAACCGCAACGCGGACAATATATTCCCCAGTGCCGCGAGTGAAATCTTCGGGCGCGGCATCGCGAGCCACTACGCCCCCATTGAGAATGACGATGCGATCGCAGACCAGTTCGACCTCGGAAAGCAGATGCGAATTCAGGAAAATTGTTTTTCCCGCGTCGCGCAGCCGGACGAGCATGTCGCGCACGTCTTTGCGGCCGAGCGGATCGAGCCCGTCGGTGGGCTCGTCGAGGAAGAGGAATTCGGGCTCGTTGAGCATGGCTTGCGCGAGGCCGAGCCGCTGCTGCATGCCTTTGGAATATGACTTCACCGGTTTGCGGACACCGGCGAGGCCCACTTGCTCAAGAAGCATCGGTACGCGCTTTTTCAGATCGCGCGAGCTGATGCGATTGAGCCGGCCCATGTAATTCAGAAAAGTTTTCGCCTTCATGTAGTCGGGAATGCGCATCGCTTCTGGGAGATAGCCAACGCGGCGGCGAATTGCGGGATCTCCGGGGCTGCCGCCGAGAAGTTGCGCGGTGCCGCTTGGTGGGCGAAGAAAGTCCGAGGAGTATTTTGACGAGCGTGGTTTTGCCCGCGCCGTTTTGGCCAATCAAGCCGAAGATGGTGCCGCGTTCAACGGTGAGCGAGACTCCGCGCAGCGCGGTGACGTTTTTCCGCGCAGGGTGCGATAAGTTTTCTCAAGATTCTGAGTTTCGATTGCCGGGCCGGTCATGGATGAGTTTCGTGCAGTCAGTTAAAAGGTGTACTCCGCCTGCTAAAAAAGCATAACACGCTGATTGGCGGCGGAATTGGGAGCGCAAGGGGTTGTTGCAAGAAACTAACGGGTGGCGGGCGGCGAGCGCTTTGGCGGCGCGCAATGATAATAGGAGAATACCGTAATTAATATTGGTAATTTGTCCCGAATTGGGATATGGTGCGCGGAGGGGATTCCTCGCTCACTCGAATGTTGTTCAAAAGCTTCAGCGCCGCCGTGTATGGAATTGACGCCTACCTTGTTGAGGTGGAAGTAGATATTGGGTCGGGGAAGATGGGGGAATTCGTCGTAGTAGGCCTGCCTGATAACGCGGTGAAGGAAAGCCGCGAGAGGATTAAGTCCGCGCTGAAGAATTGCGGATTCGATTTTCCATCACCGCAGAGCGTGACAGTGAATCTCGCTCCGGCGGACATTCGCAAGGAAGGTTCGGCGTTTGATCTGCCGATGGCGCTGGGGTTGCTGGGATGCCAGGGTACATTTTTCGGGAAGGCGCTCGATAAGTTTGTATTTCTCGGCGAGCTGTCGCTTGATGGCGCGGTGAGGAGCGTGCGCGGCGCGCTTTCCGCGGCGCTTGCGGCGCGCGAGCGCGGAATCAAGAGTGTCGTGGTGCCGGAAGCGAATGCGCGCGAAGCAGCAGTGGTGGATGGCCTCGAAGTATTTCCTGTGAAATCGCTGCCGCAAGCTGTGGACCTGATTAACTCTCCCGAATCATTTCAGCCAATCAAAATCGATACGCGCGCAATGCTTTCGCAGGCCGCGGTGTATCCGGTGGATTTGCAGGAAGTGCGCGGCCAGCACGCGGCGAAGCGGGCGCTGGAAATTTCGTGCGCGGGTGGGCACAACATATTGCTGATCGGCCCGCCGGGCGCGGGGAAAACGATGCTCGCGAAACGGATACCGACGATCCTGCCGCCGATGTCGCTGGAAGAAGCGATTGAAACCACGCGGATCCACAGCGTAGCGGGGACGCTCGAGGATTCGCGCGGGCTGGTGGGGACACGTCCATATCGTTCACCGCATCATACGATTAGCGATGCGGGATTGATCGGTGGCGGCGCGATACCGCGGCCCGGAGAAGTTTCGCTCGCAAATAATGGTGTACTATTTCTGGATGAGTTGCCGGAATTTGAGCGGCACGTTTTGGAAGTGATGCGGCAACCATTGGAAGAGGGCAGCGTGACGATTGCGCGAGCCGCGGTGTCCGTTACATTTCCTTCGCGATTTATGCTGGCTGGCGCGATGAACCCGTGTCCATGCGGATTCTTCGGCGATTCCACTCGCGAATGCCGCTGCACGCCGCCGCAGATCCAGCGGTACGTTTCGAAAATTTCCGGGCCGCTGCTCGACCGCATTGACATTCACATCGAAGTTCCTGCGGTGAAATATCGCGAGCTGCGGAATGAAACCGATACGGAAACGTCATCAGCTGTTCGCGCTCGAGTGGTGCGGGCTCGCGACGTTGCAACAGGATCGCTATTCCGCCGACAAAGGCGTGTACTCGAATGCGCAAATGCCTCCACGGCTGATTCGCAAACACTGCGCGATTTCTGCCGAAGGCGAAAAGCATCTCGAAAATGCAATCACGCGGTTGGGACTATCGGCGCGGGCGCACGATCGAATCCTGAAGGTGGCGCGTACAATAGCGGATCTTGCAGAAACGGCAAATATTGAACCAAAACACTTGAGTGAAGCGATTCAATATAGGACTCTAGACCGGTCATACTGGACTTAGCCTCGATGTATAGAATCGTACGTTCTCTGATCATGGGATTTGGGATCACGGCAGCAGCGCTTCTCGTGATGGATATGCCGCTACCGCGTCATATATCTTCACTCTCAAGCGGTATGCGCCGATTGCGTTGGTTCCCGGGCAGTTTCTGGTGAATGCGGCGACGAGCGGCAAGTTTGACCCTCAGAATATCTGGCTGGCAGCCACTTTGAATACAGTCGCTTGGGGACTCTTTGTCCTACTTATCTCCATTATTTTCAGGTTGATATGGCCAGTTGAGCGGCCCAGGGCTGGATTTTATCAGGATTAGGATAGAGAGCGCCTTCCTTCCGAGAACCTTCGCGCCAAATTCCAGTAACTTGCTGATAAGAAATAACTTAACTCAGGTTCGGTACACCACACACCCAGGATCAGTTTTAGCCGGTCTACGGGATCAACTGTATGCTGTAACTCATTGATTTTACATAGTTTAATCGAAAGTAATGGGTATTGTGGTACCAAGCGTCCATTGTCCCGTTCCGAGGGCTAGCGCAGAATGGTAACAGATGCTCCTAGATCAGCCCATATTCGTGCTGATTTGCTCGGTTCTGGCCCTCGGCCGGTTCGGGTTCCTATACCTCCGAACTGTCGGTCAGGGTGGCTAGCCGGGGATTGGAACCGGAAGACCCAGTCCGGTAGTACCGACGCACTATTGTTCCAAACGGAGACAAAAGCGAAACTAGCTGTGGATCAAACACATGCTCAGCCTGATCTTATTATCGTTTCAATGGCAGCGATGATTCAGTTCAGCGTCTATTACTGGCGCTCACTCGTCGCCGGAGTTGCCGCGCAACCAGTCCCCAGCCGCGTATGTATGGCGGCGGGCCTGGAGCACGACGCTCCTGGCGCCGAAGACTTCGGTGCATTGCTTAGCTTGCATCGCCTGACCCCCGGACTAGAAGGCCGTCCGGCAAAGCTCAGCGCGTTGCAGGCTTATTACAAGGCAATGAACGCAGTCCAGAGCGCAGTAAGCAACCGGATGCCGGCCATTCAGAATTGGGCCAAATCCGAGATGGCGCTTTGCTCGCGTTACGTAGCGGTGATCGTAGGCGAGAGGCTCGATCGCAACCTCGCATGCGCCACTGCAATGCGGTCGTTCTAACTAACCGCATCGCGTAACTGAAAGCTGCACTAGATTGAAACGCCGCGGACCTGGTTCGCGGCGCGCCGCCGGGGAGATTCCGCCCCGGCGATTGGTGTTTTCATTCAGCGAATTCCTGCTACAGGTTTAATCGCCTCAGCATTCCTAACGCAAATAATTCTTCAGAAGAAACGAATTTTTCGGTTCGCGGATTCCGTTTCACCAGACTTGTGCGTCTCAGTATGCCCAACGCATAAGCATGCCGCCTGAAGTGAAGCCGGCACCCACGGTAACAAGAAGAACCAGATCGCCTTTTTTCAGGCGGCCCTGTTCGAGCGCGTCGGCGATTCCCAGCGGAATTGTGCCCGCAGTGGTGTTGCCGTAGCGATTGATATTCACCATTACTTTGTCGTCGGGAATTCCCAGCCGCTCCTGCATCGCGCGAATGATGCGGAGGTTCGCTTGATGCGGAATCACGAGCGCAAGATCGTTGCTGGAAAATCCATTTCTCTCAAGAATGTGGGCCGAGAGATCGGCCATCCGGCGCACGGCATACTTGAAAACTTGCTGGCCAGCTTGATGAACGTAGTGCATTCGTTTATCGACGGTCTCGCGTGTGGAAGGATTCAGCGATCCACCTCCAGGCATGAAGAGGTCGTTTCCGCCGGAACCATCGACGTCGTGAGTGAAATCGAGAATGCCTTCGCCATCGGCGGCTGGCTCAATCAGTACGGCGCCAGCGCCGTCGCCGAAGAGAATGCAAGTAGCGCGATCCTCGTAATTGAGAATTGAAGTCATCACGTCGCTGCCGATGACCAGAACTTTTTTGTGACTACCCGCGCCCACAAATTGCGCGCCGACAGTCAGCGCGTACAAGAATCCCGAGCACGCGGCCGAAAGATCGAATCCCCAGGCGTTTTTCGCGCCGATGCGATCCTGCACCAGGCATGCGGTGGCCGGAAAAAACATGTCTGGCGTGACGCTGGCGAGAACGATTAAATCAATTTCGGCGGGATCAAGCTGCATCTTCGCGATTAATTTTTTGGCGGCTTCCGTGGCGAGATGCGAAGTCGCCACGCCTTTATCGGCGTAGTGCCGCTCCGAAATTCCCGTGCGCGAACGAATCCATTCGTCGCTGGTGTCCATAATTTTTTCGAAATCGTGGTTGGTCATCACGCGCGGCGGCAAGTACGTTGCGACGCCGGTAATTTTCGCTGCGATCCTGCGGGGCATTCATGCGCCTTTCCGAAGCTGGGTTGAGCGAATCATTCGCCAGAATGAACAATGCGCGAATCGCGATTTTATTGGAACGGTGAGCGGCGCACAAGTTAACGCGAGATTTCCCGCAATCGTTGCGACGATTTTGTCCTCGTTCAGAAGGCGTGCGCGAGGCCTGTGCTAAACTTGTTAGACGCTAAATCTTCGCGCGCGATTCCTGCGGAGGCTCGATGTATTTCCAGTCTTTCTACTTAAGCTGCCTATCCCACGCATCGTACATGATCGCCTGCGGCGGCGAGGCTGCAGTAGTGGATCCGCAGCGCGACGTGGAAATTTATCTGGAAGAGGCGAAACAGCAGAATCTCCGCATCAAGTACGTGATCGAGTCTCACCTCCACGCCGATTTTGTCTCTGGCCATCACGAATTGGCGGCGCGCACTGGCGCCACGATTTGCATCAGCGATCAGGCGGGCGCGAAATTCGCGCACCGCGCGATTCATGATGGCGAGACGCTGGCGCTGGGAAATTGCCGCCTGCAGTTTCTCGCCACCCCTGGGCACACTCCCGAAAGTATGTGCATCGTGCTGACGGACCTCGAAAAATCGCAAAAGCCCTGGGCCGTGCTCACCGGAGACACGCTTTTTATCGGCGATGTGGGCCGTCCAGACTTATCGCCAGACCTCTCGCCGCAGCAACTCGCGGGAATGCTGTACGGCAGCTTGCACACGAAATTGCTTGCGCTTGAGGATGATGTACAAGTTTATCCCGCGCATGGAGCCGGTTCATTGTGCGGACGCAACATCAGCAGCGAGCGCAGCTCAACGATCGGAAATGAGCGCAAGTTCAATTACGCGCTACAGCCGATGTCGCGCGAAGATTTCGTTCGCATGCTCACCGACGAGTTGCCCGAGCGCCCCGCCTATTTCGCTCGCGATGCAGAAATTAATCGTGCGGGCGCGGAGCAGATGGAAGAGTTGGCGCCGCTGCCGCCACTGACTCCAGAAAAAGTTGAAGAGCTTACATCGGGCGCGAATGCAACGGCGGTGCTGCTCGATACGCGTCCGTGGAGCGACTTTGCGGCAGCGCACATTCCTGGCTCCGTACACATCGCGCTTTCCGGCCAATTTGCGTCGTGGGCGGGCACGCTGCTTGGTCTGGACCGTCCCATCGTTTTAGTCGCCGAGGATCCCGAACGAGTCGAAGAATCGCGCATGCGCTTGGCGCGCGTGGGCATCGAGCATGTGCAAGGCTTTTTGGATGGTGGAATTGCGGCGTGGCAGCGTAGCGGGCTCGAGGCTGTGCAGGCAGCACAGATTAGCGTCGTCGAGTTGAACAAAATGCTCGCGAACGGCGAAGAGATTCAAGTGATCGATGTCCGGCGCCTCGCGGAATGGAATTCAGGGCACATCGCGGGCGCTCATCTTTTGACGCTCGGAAAATTCGAACCAGTGATCGCGAAGAATGCCGCGGCCATGAAGGAGATGTTCGCAGGGCTTGATGCTGCACGTCCTGTAGCCGTTCATTGCAAAGGCGGTTATCGCAGCGCAATCGCAACCAGCTTGCTCGAGCGCGCGGGATTCACAACGGTAGCGAATATTCTCGGCGGGTTCGATGCGTGGCAGTCGCAGAATCTGCCTGTAAGCGGGACCGAATCTGCGGAGCCAGCTCCCGCTGCAAGCACCCCTGCAACAATTTAGTCTCACCATCGGGAGATTTAGCGTGGCGAAAATCGCAAAGGTTCGCTGGGTTGGCGAAGAAAAATTCCTCGGGATCAGTCCCTCGAACCACGCCGTTCCGCTCGATTCCGATCGCGAATCCAATACCGCCCCGGGCCCCATGGATTTGGTGCTGATTGCACTCGGCTCTTGCACTGCCACCGACGTCGTCAGCATCCTGAAGAAGAAACGCCAGAAACTTGAATCGCTGGAAATTGAAGTGATCGGCGAGCGCGCAAAGGAACCACCCACAGTTTGGGTGAAGATCGAACTGGTTTACCGGTTGAAGGGCCAGCTGGACGAAAAAGCTGTGCGCGATGCAATTCAATTGAGTGAGGATAAATACTGCTCGGTTGCGGCGATGCTGAAGAAAACTGCCGAGATTACTTTCCGCTACGAGATTAACAAACCTGCGGAAGAAAAAATTTCAGCGTAGGGCTTCCGCGGTAAATCGTTCCGGACGCGACGAAGGCGGCGCGGCGGGAGCCGCAGCAACGGCCACAGCGGGTTCCAGCGGCTGCGGTCCGGGCATCCGTCGAATCGCGTCAACAAAAGTGGCCACCAACTTTGGATCAAATTGCGCCCCGCCGCAGCGTTCGATCTCCGCCAGCGCTTCTTCTGATGTACGCGCGCGCTTGTAAGCGCGGTCGGTGGTGATCGTGTCGTAGGCGTCGGCCAGCGCCACAATGCGGGCGCCCAGGGTAATTGCATCGCCAGCGGCTCCGTCTGGATATCCCGAGCCGTCAAAGAATTCGTGGTGGTGCTCCACCATTTCGCGAATCCGCACAATTTTCGGAAACGGTTCGAGAATTCTCACGCCGAAGTGAACGTGCTGCTGCATCAAGTCCCACTCTTCAGGATTGAGCGGACCGTTTTTATTGATGATTGTATCTGGAACTCCGATTTTCCCGACGTCGTGCAAAACTGCCGCGAAACGAATCTCTTCGATTTCGTCTGCGCTTAGCTCCAGCGCTTCGGCTAGAGCTACGGCGTAGCGCGATACCCGCTGCGAATGTTCGTTTGTGAAGCGATCTTTCGCATCGACGGCGGTCGCAAGCGACGTCAATGTTTCCTTCACGGCAGGCGGCAGCGACTTCAATCCTTCCAGATCGGTGGACACGCCATCTTGGATTGGCGCAGGATTTTTTTCGAGGTCAGAGTTGCCATTTGAATCGGCGTTGTCCGTCGCGGCCAGTGTTTTCGTGAATTGGTGCAGCCGCTGGCAGATTTCATCCAGAGCTTCAGGCCCGGTCTTCAGTGCCTGTTTCACCGTGACGCCCAGATAGGATTCCAGCACGTCTTTCTTCCAGCGCTTTGCTTCGTTGTGATCGAAATGTTCAGCCGACGAAACCGCATTTCCGCCCTGATGCTTCGAGAGGTACATCGCGGAATCCGCCACTTGCACCAACTCTTGCGGCGTGGATCCGTGAACCGGATACGAAGCGATTCCGAAGCTGCCGCTGATATTTCGCTCGCTCAGCAATGGCTCCGAAGCGACCATTGCGCGCAGCTTATTCGAAAGCTGCCGCGCTTGTTCAATATTGGTTTCCGGCATAAGCAATACGAATTCGTCGCCGCCATACCGCGCCACCACGTCTGAGCGGCGGCAATTCTCTTCGAGAATTTTCGACACCCGCTGCAAGACCTGATTGCCTTCAAGATGTCCGTAGAAATCGTTTACGAATTTGAAGCGATCGAGATCGATTAGCACCAGCGAGAAAGGCCGCCCAGCGCGAGTAGCGCGCTTCCATTCAGCAGAGAGTGATTCCATGAAGAATCGATGGGTCTTCAAGCCGGTCAGTCCATCCGTCATCGCCTGCTCTTGCGCTCGCTGGAACGTAATCGCGTGATGCAACGCGCCGGAAATTAGGTCTGCAATCGTGGTCAGCACCTGAATTTCTTCTTCCGCGAAATTGTGCTTCTCCGAACACTCGACGTACAGCACTCCATAAAGCTGATCGGTGAAATGGATTGGCATCGCTGCGCCAGATGCAGAATTCGTCAGGACCGGCGGAGATTGGCGCTCGGCTGCGAAATCATCCACTACTACTTTTTCACCGGAGCGCGCGACCCGCCCGACAATTCCATCGCCAAGTGGAATCCGGCGCCCAATCGATTCGCGGCGGCTCCCTGCTTCCGCCTGAATCACCACTTCTTTGTTCGCGTAATCCAGTACGCCAATTCCGATGTGGTCGTAGTTCAGTCCGTTTTCGAGATCTTCCGCCATCCGCGCGAGCATTTCATCGGGATTCAAAGTCGAAATCGCATTTCGCGAAATTGCATTTAGCAAAGACAGGTGGCGCGATTTTGTCTGCTCGCCTTGAAACAGCCGCGCATTCTCCAGTGCGATCGTCGCTTCGCTTGCGAGCACGCGCATCAGTTCAAGATGGCCTTCGTCGAATACGCGCTCTTCCTGGCTGTGTACCGCCATCAGGCCAACGGTGCGGTTGTGTCGCACCAGCGGAACAGCGCAAAAACAGCCGCGTTCCGAGATCGGCGTGACGCCCAGTTTTTCCGCCGTCTGTTTGAATTTTTCGCGAATCAGCAGCGGCTGGCCAGTGCGAATCACGTACTCCGACAAATGATTTCCAGCTGGCCGTTCGCGTTTTGCGGCATCCGCTTCCCCTCATCTATCTCCAGATCGAAGCGAAGCGATTTGGTGTCCGGGTCATAAAATGCGATGTACATGTCGGTGACCGCGATCACCTTCTGCATTTCTGTGTAAATTTTTTCGAAGAGAATGTTGGGATCCAGCGTCGAGCTCAGCACGCGGCCGATTTCATTCAGGATGTGGAGTTCTTCTGTTCGTCGCGATGTCTGCTGAATCAAATAGCTGTTTTCCACGGTCATGCCGATCTGATGCCCCAGCGCGAGCAGCAATCGCAGCTCAGACGAAGTGAATTGCCGCGTCTCGGGTGTTCCCAGAAGCAGCACTCCAAACGCATTGTCTTTTCCCTGCAGGCTGATCGCAGCTACGGTATGCATCCCTTGCGCCAGCGCCAATTGGCGAAACCTCTTGAACGCTTCCTCGCGCTCCAGCGTCTCCCATTCCGAATCGCGTTCCAAGTCGCTGAACACCGCGAGGCCGCCAAGCCGCGACACCAACTTCACGAGATGATCGTCCAACCCTTCTTGCTGCGCCGCGCTTACAAACGTGTCACCCAATCCTTCCGCCACCACCGAACTCGGGCCATCGGGATCGCCGTGGTGCAGAAACAGCGCACCACCCGGCATGCGCACAACACTCAGAATTCGTTCCAGTGCCTGAGCGAGCATTTTCTCGACGTCGCTGCCTACCAGGCCAGACGTCGCAAGATTTAGATTAGAAAGCGCCAGCATGTTGCGCTCGATGTGACGCTTCTCTTCGCCATAAAGCGCCATGCCCATCAGCACCGCAAGGCAGTACACAGGCGCCACCAGCAGCGCGATTTGAATCGGCGGGGGATTATTTCCTGAGCGTTGCACGAGAGCTGTTGCCATTTCCAGTGCGGCCCACGCGACCAGCGCAATCGCCATGCCGCGATCTGCCAACGTCTCGTGCTTGCTGCTTTCCTGCCAAAATAATCGCGCTGTCGCGCAGAGCACAATCGCCACGCCAAAAGTCGGTGAAATGTTGAATGTGCCGAGCGCGAACACAGCGGACCATGCGGCGAAAATCAGCGCTGCGGCGCCAGCCACGTGCGTCCAGGGATGCAGTCCGGCGTAGATCCGCGCGCTCACGAAAAACATCAGCACGCCGGCTGCGAGCAGCCAATGGTCCACCGCAACTGCCCACGGACCGCTCTGAAGTAAAGTGCCAGCGATAGGGCACGCGCAGTGCAAACTCAGCAAGCCCCAGCCCATCGCCCAGAACAACAAATACAATTGCTTCCGGCTCGCATACGAATATGCGAACAGCGCACACATCAGCGCCGCAGTAATCACCAGCGTAATTGAGAGCGTACTTTCGTGAATCAGCAAAGTTCAGTTGCTCCCGGCTGCGGGCGCAGCCAGTCAGCGATACAATTTTCATGCTCGGAAAAGTTTCGGGCGCCGAAGCGATGCGGTTTTTTGCATCGGCAAACGGAACACAAACACTGGAAAACCCCCGGTAAACACAAGGGTTCGATCAGACTTCTCCTTGCCCAGGTACATACTGGAATTGGTGACTTGGTGTGACAACGGTACGTCCGTACCGGGTGACTACGAGGACACAAATCCGCTGACCCATCCTGCGTCGCATCCAGTCGAGAATTGCGCGGAAATACCCGCCTCCGCCAATCGTCGGAACCTTTAAACACGCTGCGCGATTTTCGAAATTTTCGCTTGACAGATTTTGCAAATGTGGTATTATATTTGTGGGGAAGAACTGGGTCGCTACGTAATTTCGAATACCATCCAAATTGGTATCTCCAAAACGGGAAAACACGAAAAAAAGGCCTTCTGGGAGTTAAGTGTTCATTCTAAAGAACTTAACCCCATTTTCGCACCTAAGTGCGCATTCTAAAGGACTTAGCGGTTGATTTTCGTCCAAAGTTCGTCTTATATTACAATTAAGGTAATTACCGTAAACATTAAGTGGCTGTGGCCCGAAGCTCCGGTTTGCCACTGGCGCGCCCGCATTCGTTTGTAAAACGCGACTAACCGTCCCCAAAACTGCGCGGAAGATGACGCGTACCTGATGCATCCGCTACACTGAGCCATCCCAAATTTTAGGCAGCACACAGAGAGATTCGATCAATGACGGCTAATTCAGATAACGCCTCCGGACCGCGGGTACGTTTCGCCCCCTCGCCCACCGGATATTTTCACGTCGGCGGCGCGCGCACCGCGCTTTTCAACTGGCTTTTTGCGCGCCGTGAAAAGGGCACATTTATTTTGCGCATCGAGGATACAGACGTCGATCGCAATCGCCCCGAATTTGTCGATGGAATTTTAAGTTCGCTGAAATGGCTCGGCCTTGATTGGGACGAGGGGCCGTACTTTCAATCGCAGCGTATGGATCACTACCGCGCTGCCGCGGAAAAACTTCTCGCAAGTGGCGCCGCGTATCTTTGCTATTGCGCGCCCGAGCGATACGCAGGCGGCGACTCCGCCACCGAGGGAGATGAGCCCGTCGAACATTCCGCACGTCGCGTCACGCGCTGTAATTGCCGCGATGGCAAGCCCGCTTCCACGGATCAGAAGCCTGCGGTGCGTTTTCGTGTGGCCGTCGGAGAAAAAACTTTTTTTGAGGATGCCGTTTTCGGCCCGCGCGAGATTTCGAACGATGAAATCGAGGATTTTGTTTTGCTGCGTTCGCCGCGCGATGCAAATGCCGAAAGCGGTTTGCCCACATATCAACTCGGCGCGGTCGTGGACGACATGGAGATGCGCATCACGCACGTGATTCGCGGCGCCGATCATCTTTCGAATACTCCGAAACAGGTGTTGCTATATCGCGCGCTTGGAGCTACGCCTCCGATTTTCGCGCATGTGCCGCTGATCCTCGGTCCTGATCGCACGCGCATGTCCAAGCGTCACGGCGCCACAAGCGTTTCGTCTTATCAAGAGGAAGGATTTCTTTCCGAGGCATTTCGAAATTTCTTGTGCCTGCTCGGCTGGTCGCCGGGCGACGATTCACAATTTCTTCGCACCGCCGAATTGCTGCAGCGATTTTCTCTCGAAGGAGTAAGCCGCACCAACGCAGTTTTCGATCGTCCGAAACTAGAATGGTTCAATACTCAATATTTGCAGCTGCTTCCGGTCGAAGAACTTCTTCCGGAAGTGGAAGCGGAACTGAAGCGCGCAGGAATCTGGCGCCCCGAATGGGCCGGCGCGCGAACGCGAATGGTTTTCGCACACAGTGGATTTGCTGCGGCCGCGCACGCGATTGCTTCCGGATTTTTCACACTGGGCGCGCGGATTTTTCAGCGACTCCTTCGAATACAATCAGCAGGCACGCGAAAAATTCTGGAAAGACGAACGGCTCCCAAAGATGCTCGCTGCTTTGGCCGATGCCGCTCGCTGCGCTGCCCGAATGGAATCACGATTCGTGCGAACAAGCGTTGCGCGCGCTGGCGGAAAAGTACGGCGTGAAAGCGGGGCTGCTGATCAACGCCACGCGCGTTGCGATTGTCGGGCAGGCCGTTGCGCCGCCGCTCTTCGAAACTTTTCTCGTGCTGGGCCGCGAACGTGTCGTCGAACGTTTGCGAAAAGCCGTGCCTGCGCTTACGCCAAGCTGCTAACGCCGCGCGGAAAACTCAAGATTAAATTTGGGGAGGGGATCGCTAAACTTCTATACCGGCATCCAGTTGCTGGCTGAGGATGCGTCCCATCAATTGCGAAAGTGTTTCGCCGGTTTTGTCGAGCACAAACGCTTGCGCCTGATCTGACCAGCTCAATTTAAAGCTGGTAGTCAGCGCGGAAATCCAAATTTGTTGTACGGGTGAATTCGGGCTGATCACGAAACGTGTTTCGTCGGCATCGTCAAACATGATTTCCAGTTTGCCGCTGCCGCCTTCCACGTCGAATTCGTGTTCGTCGCCCAGTTCTTGCAGCCGGCGGCGCAGCGCTTCCAGCGCGTGATCGCAGCGCTTCGCGAATTCCTGGTCACTCATCGGTTCATTCGGCATGGTTGGAGACTACAGCGCGCACCGTCACGTGAGCAAGCGCATGCCGCGAGAACGCGATTTGCGCTTAGTGCGCGGCGAGGAATGTCTTGACGATTGCTCGGCCGATTTGCAGTTGGCCCACGATCGACTTGTCGATTTCGTCGAAGCTCACGAGTCCGAGCGTTGTCTTCACGATTTTTCCGTCGCGTGAAATCAGCACGCCGGTAGGGAAGCCGACAAAATCCGGCACGACTTTTTCGATGATCTCGTCGCTGCCGATCACGACCGGGTAGTTGATCAGCTCTTGTTGTCCATTTACATCGAAACGCGTTTTCTGTACGAAAGGATCCACAACTTTCTGGCCGCCATCGTCCATGGCGATGCCTACAATCGTGAATCCGCGCGACGCGTATTTCGTTTGCAGCTCGATCAGCCACGGAATTTCGATTTTGCAAGGCTCACACCACGTGGCCCAGAAATCCAGCATTACTACTTTGCCGCGCAGGTCGGCGAGATTCACGCTATTGCCGTGCAGATCTTTCAGCACCAGCGCCGGCGCGACCGTCGGCGCAACCGCGGCCTCCGTTTTCGGCTGTACCGGTTTTACGGGCCCGAGTTTTCGGTTGGTGTACCAAACGACGCCAACCAGCAGCGCGATTCCGATCAGGAAACTGAGCGTCTTTTTCATCGAGGAGCCTTCGCCAACTTTCTTCTGACGTCATGGAAATATCTACCGTGAAAAATAGTTTAGAAAACTTAGTTTAGCCGAAAGCCACGTCAAACGATTCGCAAAAATCAGCGCACCTACAAAGAGCAGCAGGAATCCGCTGGCCACTTCCACGGTGTGCAGATGCTTTCGGAATTTTTGATAGAACTTTAAGAAACGGCTGATTCCAAATGCCGTCAGCAAAAACGGAATGGCAAGTCCCGCGGAATAAATTGCCAGCAAAAATACTCCGCGCGCCACATTTTCTGTGGTCGCGGCCATGGCCAGCACCGCGGCAAGAATCGGGCCGATACAAGGAGTCCATCCAAATGCAAAAGCAAATCCAAGCAGAAATCCGCTGGCAACGCCGGCGAAGGGTCCCTTTTTCTTCGCGTCATTCGTGCCAAGATTCCGGAAATGTACATCCCGATTCAGCCACCGCGACATCCACGGCCCCAGCAGCGGAATTCCCGCGAGCGCATAAAAATGAATCGGCTTCAACCAGTCTCCAAGCAATCCTGGCCGGAAATAAATTGCAACTCCGATTGAGACGAGTAACAGCGCCAGCACGAGGCCGATTTTCCACGGCAGCTTTGCCAGCCAGCCAATCAGATGCAATCCAAAAAGCAGCACAACCGCGCCCGCGATCGGCGCGAGCAGCGATCGATTCTGGTGCAGAAAATGTCCCACCGCGCTGGCAGACGCGCCGAATGAAATAAACACCGCGCTGAATCCTGCGACGAACGCAAACGCTGAAGCCATCAAGCTATTGCGCGGCTGTTCCCCCTGACGCAATTGTTCCACCCCGATGCCCGAAAGCATCGAGATGTAGCCCGGCACGAGCGGCAGCACGCACGGCGACAAAAACGAAACCAGTCCCGCGAGCAGCGCCGCGAATAAAGTTACTTCCATGAACTCACGATCTCCAAAGGGAGAGCGTTTCTCCCGTCCCTGTTCGTGTGAAAAGTAAAACGCTTGGCGCCGAGCAAATCATCCGGGTCGCCACCTAGTTTGTCACAGTCAGTTTCTGTCACATCCGGCGCAAGTAAATTGCGTCACGTGCCGCGCGAATGCTCCACGCGGCTCAGTTCTCAGTTTACTCGATTTCATGCAAGTCGTTGAGTGTTCACAACTTGCGGCTGGCACTTGTGCCGCCGCAGATGGCTGCTGACGTGCCGATTCACTTCTCGAGCGAGGCAACGTTCAACATCGCCTGAGGTACACGATGCATAAACTATTCACACCAAATCGAGTCACGCTGTTTCGAGTGCTCATTGCCATTGCGGCTGTCGCGCTCTATGCGGCTGCGCCGCGCGCATACGTTTTTCAAATTGGAATCGCCGGAGTCTCTCTAACTTTTCTTGCAATCACTCTTGATGGGCTCGATGGTTTTCTGGCTCGCCGTTTTCATCTCGAATCTCCCATCGGAGCTCAGCTCGATATTCTTGGAGATCGCGTTTTGGAAAATTTGTTCTTCACTTTTTTCGCGGTGTCTGGAGAAATCTCGCTCTGGGTGCCGCTGTTTTTCTTTGCCCGCGGAGCGCTTACAGATTTCTTGCGCGGTGTCGCGGCCAATCGTGAGCCATCTGCGCGCTCAGCCGCATCGGAACATCGCCGCAATTGGTTTCTTGAAAGTAGGTGGGGCAAAACTCTCGTTGCGTCTCGCGCTAGTCGACTCGTGTATGGTGCGGTGAAGTGCGCATGTTTCTGCGTGCTTGGAATCGAGTGGACTCTGCGTCACGGCACTGGAATCGCATCCAGTGCGACGATTCAGCCAGCAGGCGCCACAACCACCGCGCTCGTTGCAGCCACGGTTGCATTTTGTGCTTTGCGAGCGCTGCCAGTTCTTTGGGAAGGACGCCGCAATATCCTGCGGCTTTCGCGCCCGGCAGGGAACACAACAGACCTTCTGAAATACAACCCGCGGTTACGTGCATTTCACAGTTCCGCGCAACAGACCGCGGCACGCTGAGAGAGGACCGAATGAAAACCGCAGCATTCTTCGATCTCGACGGCACCATACTCCCGGCGCCGTCTTTGGAGCGCCGATTTTTCTGGTTCGCACTCTGGCAACGGCGCCTTCATTTCCGTGGGGCTTTCAATTGGCTCGGTGAATCCGTCGAGCTTGCCACAGCAGCATTTCGGCGGCAGTTTTCAGCAAGATTCTCCATCTTTGACACGAACAAATGTTGGACGGAGGGAATTCCCATCACTTTTTGCGCAGAATGGGCGCGAAGGGAAGCGCACTCGCTTGGATTATTTACGCCCGCTCTCGCGCGCGTGGAATGGCACCTCGCACAGCGGCACAAAGTTTTTCTTGTAAGCGGATCGCTTGCACCACTGATTCGCGCAGCCGCCGAATTCAATCCATCGCTCGCCAAATTTGAAATCTGTGCCACCGAACTTGAATTATCGGAGGGGAAATTTACGGGCCATACATCGGGAACCGCAATGTGTGGTCCGGAAAAAGCTCGCGCGGCTGCGCGGGTTGCAGCTCTGCATGAAATTGATTTGAGCAGCAGCTACGCGTACGCGAATTCTAGCGCCGATCGCTGGATTCTTGCGGCGGTCGGCCGCCCATTCGCAGTGAATCCCGACCGAGGTCTCGCGCATCTTGCAGAGATCTATGGGTGGCCCGTGTTGAGCTGGAATTCTGATCGTACGTCACGGCGCTTGTGCCAGCCCGAAGCGCCGCCGCATCCCATATTTAGGGGATTCGCAGGAAGGAAATCGCCATGGGCATGACTCGATTCGGCTGTGGAGAGAGGGCCTACACCGCAGGACGAGGGGCAGAAAGCGCATCCGCTCGCGTCCGTCGTGCGATTTCGTGCTCATTCATTCGCGCGTGGTCGATCGCCGGCGCAATCTTGGAGCCGTGCGGCGGCTTTGAATGGATCTCGCTTTTTTATTTGGGACTCAGCGGCGCGCTCATGTTGATCTTCCACTACAACCTCGTTCATCCGGCACTACACATCGCGGCGCATTTCGCAGTATTCGCGGGGATCCTCTTGATCGTGAATTCGGCTGATCGCGTGAACCGCAGCCGTTTCGCGGGTTCTGGGGCCGGCAAAATTTTGAGATGGATTCGTGATTGGTACCCACAAGCCGTTTTTCTTTTCTGCTTCGAAGAGTTGCGGATTCTAGTTCACCTGATCGATCCGCTTTGGCGGGATTCAGTCTTGATCGCCTTCGATTACCACCTCACGGGAGTTTATCCGGCGGTGTGGCTCAATCAATTTACAAGCGTCTGGCTCAACGAGACGATGCAAGTTGCCTACATGAGTTATTTCCTGTTTCTCGGCATCCTAGGAATTTCGATTTATCGCCGCCGTCATGTTGAATCGTCCGCGGCACTCACTCGCGATCCAGCGGGTCCCGCGGCCTTGCTTGCTTTTTGGAGGGTGATGACCGCTTCGATCATCGCCTACTCGATTGGCTACATGATTTCGATTTTCTTTCCGATCGAAGCGCCATTTTTCGCGATGCGTTCATTTCATTTGCCTCCACTCGCCGGCGGAGCCGCCACCGGCTTGATCAATTTCATTGAAGGCTGGGGACGCGTGCGCGGCGGTGCGTTTCCTTCCGCACATGTTTCCGGCTCATTCGTCGCTTTGCTCGGAGCGTGGCGCTATCGCCGTTATTTATTCTGGATTTTCCTGCCGTTCTTTGTGGGGATGTGCGTTTCCACGGTTTATGGCCGCTACCATTACATCGCCGATGTATTCGCGGGAATTATTGTCGGCGCAATGGGATTTTTTCTAGCCGGACGATTGATGGCAGTTCCCGGCGCGAATCCCGCCGAGCACAAACTCGTTCAGGAAAACTGAGATGGACGCCGCCGCAATTCTGGGCGCGCATTTTCAAACAGCCGTGCGATCGCCAGCAAATTTTCTTCACGCCATTTTTGGCCGATGATCTGTAATCCGATGGGCAGATTTTCCGCCGTCCATCCGCAACAAATCGAAATCGCGGGCAGCCCCGTGAAATTCGCGGGTCGGTTCAAACGAATCAGCGCGCTTCGAACGGTTTCTTCGCCGCCGCTTGTACTCGCCATTTTCTGTCCGATTTGCGGCGCGGTGATCGGCAGCGTCGGCGCGATGATCGCATCCACTTTCTCGAACGCTTTTTCGAAATCTTGCTTCACGCGTTCACGAACTTCCACCGACGCCAGATAATCCGCGGCGCGAATTTCGCCGCCGGTTTGTAATCGCGCGCGAATATCTTCCGCATATTCCGCGGCGTGCGCGGGGAACCATCCAGCGCGCCGGTGTACGTGCGTTGCTTCGGCCATCGCGATCGTTGTCGAGGGTTCATCGCCTTCGCCCACATGCGGCAGCGAGACTTCTTCGATCACTGCGCAGGATTCGACGAGAGTTTTCATCGCCGCATCCACTGCGCGGCGCACATCATCCGTAAGCCGGTCGAAGAAATATTCTTTCGGCCAGCCCAATCGAATGATCGGCTTTCTCGAAACGCGCGGCCGCAGCCGCGATTCCAATTCGCGAATATTTCGAATCGATTTCAGCCGCGTCGGCGGCAGCGTAGAAATATCAGCGGGATCGCGGCCCGCGATCACTGACAGCAAAAGCGCGGCATCGCCGCTCGTTCGTGCAAGAGGTCCAACATGATCAAAACTTGGCGCGAGTGGCACGACTCCAAAACAACTGACGCGCCCGAATGTCGGCTTCAATCCAGTAATTCCGCACAACGACGCGGGAATTCGCACGGATCCGCCTGTGTCAGTCCCGATCGAGGCAACGCAAAATCCCGCTGCGATCGCCGCAGCCGATCCGCCGCTCGATCCGCCAGGGGTTCGCGAAATGTCCCACGGATTGTGCGCGGCTCCATAGTGAGGATTTTCCGTGGTAATTCCGTAAGCGAACTCATGCATATTCGTTTTGCCAAGCACCACAGCTCCAGCGCGATGAAGTCGTTCGACAATTGTCGCGTCGACGGTTGGAACAAAATATTCCAACACTCTCGATCCTGCGGTGGTTCGAATTCCTCGCGTCCAAATATTGTCTTTGAGCGATATCGGAATTCCATCCAACGGACCGCGCGATTTTCGGCGCATCAATCGCGCTTCCGACTCTCGCGCCGCGCGCAAGGCCTCCTCCGGCGTCACCGTGAGATACGCGTGCAACTTCGCGTTGTGTTTTTCGATGCGGGCAATAAAAAGTTTCGTCAGCTCTACCGGCGAGATTTCGCGCCGCAGCAACATCGGCGCAAGCTCCTCGATTGTCGCGAACGCCGGATCAAATTTCAGTTTCGATTTGTATTTCACGCGGCGGCAGCCTCGTCAAAAAATCTTTTCCTGCTTATGAATATTTCCAAACGTACCGATGTTTGCGATCACCAGCGATATCCGGAACTGATTCTCGAACCGAATCGGAGGCAATTCCAGACGCCTGTATTCAAACGCCAGACCGCAACAAGATCCGTTATATCCAATTTGCGCGACTTCGTTTTCCCATACTCCTTGCACGAAGTCGTAACTCACACCGCCCGTAAAATTCCAGCCCTTGCCATTCATCTCGCCATAGCCGAAAAGCGCTCGCACCTGATCTGAATGCGGCTGCAGCACCGGGTCGGTGTTCAGCAGGAAGTGCGCGAGCGTGAGGTTGAATTTCTTGTACGGCCGCATCTTGATCAGCGTGCCCATCGTGGTCAGAGTGTGTTGCTGCGTGTCGTAATCCTCAATAAATTCAGCGTCGTACGTGCCGCCCGGATTGATCGTGAGATCGCTTACCACGGGCGACATGCGCCGAATCCCATCCGCAAAAGGGAACGGAGTGAGATCGTCCAGTGCCTCAAAAACATTGCGTTGACCCGGCACGATCGCTCCGCCAAAAGTTGGATCGAAATAATATTTCTGCGCAAGACGCCACGTAAGCAATTCCTCAGCCGATCCATCTTTTCGTTTGCGAAAAAGTCTATTCGTTATGCCGTACTGAATTTCATTCGTGTCCGTAAGCGTATCTTCCTGATCGAAGCGAATAATTCCGCCGAAATCGTTCACTCCATTTACGTAGCGATACACCACATCCGGCTCGATACTGTGTTTCCATTTGCTGTCGCCGTGCGACCACACCCGCACCAGCGATGGCGGCCGCAAGTCCATCGTCAAATCGCCCGTGGTTTGGTGAAAACCATTGTTCATGGCGATTCCATTTTCAAGTTGCGCGCCATAATAAATCGTGCGCACAACATACGTGCTCGTCAGTCCCAGCCACGGACCCCAGTGCAGCGGCACCGTAACTCGCGGCGCGAATTCGTCGCGCTGCACAATCGCCGCGGTGTTGATCGAAGGATCGCTGCGCGACATTCCGCCAACATCTGCGTCGAACCCGAAATAAACTGGCGCATGGTGCCACGGTGATTGGTCCACAGATCCGAATCGCACCTCAGGCGCGCTTCGAATCACGAGCGATGTTTGCGGCTGCGCGCTCAAAAAATCGCGATTGTCTATCGCCGCCAAATTCAAACTGAATCCACTGAAATTATTGGTCGCGAACACCGCGGAGTTTGCTTCCGCGTTCACCGCCTCGCCAAACGTATCCGAAAACGCCAGCCGGAAAGTCAGCGAACTCAATTCGTTGATGTCTGCTACAGCCCGCCATCCATGCGCAAGCAGATCGCTGAATTCGCCGTTGATTTGGTGCCCGCCCTGTTTCGTAAATATTCCGCTCTCAAAAATTCCGCGATCGATCACGCCGAAATAACTCGCGGAAATGCTAATGTTATCGGTGGGAGTCGCTCGAAGATCCAGCGTCTGGCTCGAGCCGCGCAGACTCATATATGACGCGCCAATGGTTGTGTCAAACCACTGAGTCGGCGCCCAATAATACGAATCACCGAACACAAACCCTTTCACGGAACTCTGGCCGGCATCCGGAATCATGAATCCCGATTGCCGCACCTTCGAGCCGGCGGGCGAATTTGCGTATGGCAACCAGATCAGCGGCACATGAAACAAACGAAAATTTGCGTTCACCAACGCGACGCTCTTGTTCAAATGCAACGTTGCGTGCTGCGAATAAAATTTCCACGTGGGTTTGTCCGGACGGCACACCGTAATCTGCGCGCGAACGATTCGGTAAGTCGAAATGTCCAAGCGATCCACTTCAGCCGCGTCAAACGAAAGCGGATTGGCTGAAATCAGTATCGTCGGATTTGGTTTTCTTGCGAGTTCCACTTCCCCATGCGCGTGATAAAACTCGCCGCGCTTCGTATTCACGTTGTAATGGCCGTTCTGCGCGGAAATATGTTGGTTGCCGTAATCGAATTTCACATCTCCAGTTAGCGTCGCGTCACCCGTTGTTGAGTTGTAGTCAATCTGCTTCGCTCGCAGCCGCTCGTTCTGATAATTGATTTCGACGTTGCCCCTTGCAGTGTATATGTCGCCGTGTTTTTCCTGCTCGCACGCGGTGATCAGCGCAACGCCGCCTCGCGCGTGCAACTCCGATTTTGTAGGGACATCGCACTGCGCCCGCAATCCTGGCGCAAGCGCGAGAAGCAGCATCCCGAGTCCGCCGGAGTAAGGCAGTAGTCGGTGCAGTTTGGCTTTTTTCGCGGAACGAATCTCACCGCGAGTGCGATTCATGCGCCCTGCGCCGTTCACTTCATCCAACTGAAATTGCATCGGTGAATTCAAAATTGGCTCGTAGCCTAACATCCAGCTATACCACTCGCAATGCGAGTTGCTGCTACTTCCAAACTCGGGCTGCGCTCCCCGCCGCCGTCTCCATGCATCTGTGTTTGTTGTTCGATTGGCGACATCCTCTTCAAGGTTGCCAACCTTTTTGCGGCGATACGCTGGTAGAATTCTCTCGGTCCCACTCTCGGGAAACCGTCCGCAGCGCAAAACGAACGGTGATCCAGACCTGTACACAGTGTGGCGCGATCAATCAAGATGGCGCCGAAGTCTGTTGTTTCTGCGAAGAAAGCCTCGCGCACGAGCACGCGCTAGCGGTGTCCTCACCGGCCAGCGCAGAATCGGCCGTCGCCGCTAAGGCGTCTTCACGTTCGCTAAATCGCGAGCCGGAATCTTCCTGGCGCGCGGAAGTCTCACAAAAGCTCAGCTCGTATCGATCTCGTCGTCGCGGTGCGGGTGATGAACCTGACGATTCGCAATCCGCTCTCCCATTCGAACCAGCGGTCGCGCTCCCGTCACCGGTCTCCGATGAAGAATTGGACGACCCTCTCCAAACGGCGCTAGCTAGCGCTGCTGCAAGGATTGATGAGAATCCTCCAGCCATTCAGGAGCCGGAAGCCGCCGCTTCGCGCAAGATCCAAATGCTCGAACATCTCGTCATAGACGTTTCTCGCCCGCCCGAGAACGATCTCCATTCTATTCTCACCAACAATCCGCCTCCTTCGCATGGGGTAGCTCATCCTGATTCTGCGATTCCGGTCGCGGACCTCGGCATACGCAGGCGCGCCGGGCTCGTCGATGCGATGTGTCTTCTGGTCGCCTTCACCGCGGTATTCGCTCTATATGCGGGCTTCGGAGGGAAGTTGCTCGTCTCCAAGTTTGATTTCCTAATTTGTGCGGCAGCGCTCACTCTTCTATACGCGCAGTATTTCACTCTCTTTACGGTAATGGGTGGTGCCACCCCGGGGATGATGTTTGCAGGGCTCCGCGTGGTTAGCTTTGAGGGTGACGCTCCTACTCCTTCCCGATTGCTCTGGCGCAGCTTCGGCTATCTGATTTCGGGCGTCACCGCGCTGCTCGGCTTCTGTTGGGCGCTTGCGGACGAAGATCGCCTGACCTGGCATGACCGCATTTCGCAGACGTATATCTCACGCATCAACGCCGCTGCCCGAACCCAGCGCAGATTCCCTTGCACAACCGGGCCAGCACTTAGAGCATCCCACAGCCTGAGCGAGCAGTTCTGACGCCTAACCGGTCGCCGCTGCCCGATACGCTGCGCGTACCTGGCCTTTCGTGTTTTCGCGGGAACGGGGATGATATACTGAACGTCTAAATACACTGAGGGCTTGGGTTCCACCTATGAATCGTTTCACCAAAATCGCCGTAATCGCACTCTCTCTCCTCGTGTTTTCTTACGCTTCGCTCGGCTACGTGCTCAAGCAGGACGACCAAAAGTCGTACCGCTCGCTCACCGTCTATAGCGAAGTGCTCGAAAGAATCCAGGAAGAGTACGTTGAAGAACCCAACATGACCAAGGTCACTGCGGGCGCGCTTCACGGCTTGTTGGAATCCCTCGATCCGATGTCGAGCTACCTGAGCCCACAAGAATATTCCGAATACAAGAAGCAGATTTCGGCGCACGCACAAGGCCAGACAGGCGCCACGCTTTCGAAGCGCTCTGGCTATGTAATTGTGGTTTCCGCGCTTCCCGATAGCCCCGCCGAAAAGGCGGGGCTTCACGCCGGCGATTTTCTTGAGTCGATTTCAGGATTTGCCACCCGTGAAATGTCGGTGGGCCAGGCCATGAATCTTTTGTCAGGCGCGCCGGGAACCGCGGTGAAAGTTTCCGTCATACGCCGCGGGCGCGGTGATCTTGGTACCGACGAAATCACCATTACTCGCGGAGAAGTTGCTCCTCCGCACGTCGCCGTAACCAAACTCGCTCCCGACACCGCCTATCTTCGCGTTGAGTCGCTCGAAAAGGGCAAGGCTGATGAGATTCGAGCCAAGCTCGCCGATCTCGATCACGATGGAGTAAAGAAGCTCGTGCTTGATGTTCGCGGCTGCTCGTCCGGTGACGATTCGGAAGGTATTGCTGTCGCAAAATTGTTTCTTAATACCGGCAAAATCGCCAGCCTGCGCGGCCAAACGGTTAGCAATCAGGATTTCAACGCCGATGCCAAGCAGCAAGCTTGGAAGAATCCAGTTGCGGTTCTCACTTCCAGCGCAACATCCGGCGCCGCGGAAATAGTTGCCGCGGCGATTGGCGGCAATCATCGCGGAGATGTCGTCGGCGAGCGCACTTTTGGCTCGGCCAGCCACCAAAAGCTCATTGAATTTGATGACGGCTCTGCGGTTGTCTTGACTGATTCGCTTTACTACACGCCCGACAATAAATCGATCGTGGAAGAAGGCGTGGCGCCGACCACCGAGGCGAGTTTTTCCACCGAAGATCCGGCAGCTTTCAGCCGCGCGGAAAATCCGCCGATGACTCCAGCAGCTCCCGCGGACGATCCTGTGCTGAGCAAGGCGCTTGACCTCCTGAATAACGGGCACAAGGTCGCGTCGTCTCGCCACCCGTCAGCCTCACCGCGTCACAGAGTGTTGTTCGATCCCACCGTGGCATGATGCTGAAGTGCTGCGCTCGGCTCTGAACTTCTCCGCAAACGGCTCGCGTTTATCGGTTAGTTCCTATCGCCACTCCGCACGAATTTTATTTTGCATTGCTGTAGGGGCATCTCTTCTTTTCGCGGGATGCAATAAAAAACAGAAGATGCTTACCGGCGCGCAGATTCGCGCAGTCACGCGTGAATTTGTTCTCGCCGCACGAAACGCTTCCGATGGGACCGCACAAACGGGTATGGACCCCGAGCGAATACCTGGCCCTTTGCAGGGTCGCCGTGGGCCCGCGAACGCCACGCCTTCTGCCGATTTGATTTTTGTAACTGTGCCGGGTCGTGACGCCGCCGCTCGCCAGCAGGAACTCGACGCCATTGATCAAGAAATCGAACGCGTCGCCACCGCTCACGGTCTTCATCGTGTGCCCCGGCCCGGCACAAATGGCGTAATTCGCTACGATTATTTCTTCGGCGCTGAGCGCACGCATTCCGTCCACATTATTTTGCCGCTCATTACTAATGCTCACACGGAGAACCCGACACCTCAGGTTGTCGCAGCCTCGGATCGGAGGCCGAAGCTCGCGATCATCCTCGATGATCTCGGTTACGATCGCGGCGCCGCCGATGCTCTGATGCAGATTCCGTTTCCCATTACCGTTTCCGTTCTGCCGTTATTGCCGCATTCTTCGGAAATTGCCGAGGACGCGTTTCGCCGCGGCTATCAAGTGATGCTTCATTTGCCGATGGAATCGGATAGCGGCTCGAAAGCCGAATCATTTGAGTTGCAACCGGGGATGCAGCCCGACGAAGTCGCGCTGATCCTCGAAAACATGCTTGAGACGGTCCCCCACGCCGCGGGCGTCAACAACCACCAAGGTTCGCTAAGTACATCCGATAATTCGCTGATGGATGAAATCATGCCCGCACTGCACGATCGCGATCTCTTCTTTGTGGATAGCCGTACGTCGTCGAAGAGCGTGGCGTTTGACGCGGCTCGCCGCGCAAAAGTACCTGCGGCTACGCGCGATATTTTTCTCGATGACGCCGAAGATGTGAAGTCGATCGAAAAGCAGCTCGATCTCGCAGCACGCGAAGCCCGCGCGCGCGGAGCAGCCATCGCGATTGGACACCCGCACCCCGAAACAATTGAGGCACTCACTCAAACACTGCCGCAACTACAGCGTGAGGGAATTGATCTGGTATTCGTTTCGAAAGTGGTTCGCTGACTTAAAACAGATCAGGCTCGCAGTTACGACAGCGTCTCAGCAACCATCGGCGTCACATGTTTCGCAATCGCCAACGCTGACGTAAGACCCGGCGATTCGATTCCAATCAAATGGATTGCAGCTTTAAACTTGGTATCGCGCGTGATCACAAAATCCGCCGCTCCCGCCGCTGGCTCTTTTCCTGATGTATCGCGCGGAGGCACAAGTTTCGCGCGCAATCCCGAATATCCCAGCCGCAAATCTTCTGCGCGTATTTCAGGCAACAGAGGCCGTGCCATTTTCACAAAATCTTCCACGGTCAATCGATCGCTCTCGTAATCATCTTTCTCGCTGACGTATCGCGCCGTCGGCCCCAAAAGAACTGTATCCCAAAGAGTGCGCGTGAGATGCACTCCAAGACTCATGCCTTCGGGATGCGGCAGCGGGTACACAAGTCCGCGAACGAGATCGGCGCGCGCTCGAATTGATTCACAATACTCGCCGCGCACAGGGTAGATGCGGTGTTCCGTGAAACCCAGCATCGCAGCAATCTCATCTGCGTAAAGTCCCGCGCAGTTCAACACGCATCGCGTCCGAATCGTTTCGCTGATAGGTTGTTCATCGCCAATTTCGCACGTTACGCGCAGCAATCCGTATTCATCATCAGGTTCGAGCGAGGTGACTCGCGCCCGCGTCACAACGTGCGCACCTTGCTCCGAAGCGACTCGCGCGTAGGTTTTCACAAGCTCTTCGCTTGACACGATTCCAGTCGACGGAATCGAGAGCGCCGCCACGCCTGCGATGTGCGGTTCGCGTGCATGAATCGCGGCGCGATCGATCATCTCGATTCCCGTCACGCCATTCGCGCGCCCCTTCGCTGCAAGTTCTTCGAGCACATGCTCTTCGCCGTTGTGTGCCGCCACAACTAGTTTACCGGTTTTGCGGTGCGCCACCCCATGACGCTTGCAGAACTCATAGGTCAGCGGATTTCCCGCCACGCACAGCCGCGCTTTCAACGATCCCGGTGTGTAGTAAATTCCCGAGTGAATCACGCCGCTGTTGCGCGAACTCGCTCCCATTCCGACGCGAGGCGTGCGCTCAAGCAGAAAAATCTCGGGGGCGCGACGCAAAGTGAGTTGCCTCGCCGGCTGCGAAGCGAGCTCCATCGCTAGTGCGCAGCCAACCACCCCGCCACCGATGATTACAATGTCGGCGTATTCCATGATTCTAAAATTCTATCAGAGCGATTCGACTCTCGGTTGACGCGCGTGCGTATCAGTAGCGAGAATGCGATGGCTCGTCACTGCAAGGCGCGCCCCATTATTCGCACTTTCTCGTCTTGCCATTTGACATCTAAGTGTTAGGAAGAAATAGGAATTAGCGCCATGAGAAATCGATCACGCGAAATAATAGGATTACTGATTGGCGGCTGCATTTGCCTCTGCTTCGGCGCTGCTTTCACCGCGATGCCGTCAACGCAGGCGCAAAGCAATCCGCAAGATAAAAACGTAAAGCAGTCAAACCCAGCTCAGGAAGGCCCCAAAATGAAGAATCACGCGAGCGGATCTTTTGAGGTAAAGCTAACTCCAGTTCCATCGGAGAACAAGGCAGAGGGCGCGGTGATTGGCCGCATGACCAGCGAAAAAAAGTTTAGCGGTGACCTGGACGCGACCAGCAAGGGCGAAATGCTCAGCGCGGGCGGAAGCGTGAAAGGCTCCGCGGGCTACGTCGCGATGGAAATCGTCACTGGAAAGCTACAGGGGCGCACCGGCACCTTCGTTCTTCAACACACTGGCACAATGACGCGCGGCGAACCTCAACTCACGATTACCGTGGTGCCGGATTCCGGCACGGGCGAACTAACAGGAATCGCAGGCACATTGACTATCACGATCACTGACGGAAAGCATTTTTACAATTTCGATTACACGCTTCCGGAACCCCACTGAAGCCAACGAAGGCCAGTTTCCCGTCAAGTCCGCTGCAGCACCGCGATGCACGGCACTATTTTTATTTCCGTCCCATCGTGCACGGCGTAATGATCGTCGTGATCAGTTTCGCTCGCCGTCCACATAGTCGCGGCGCCGTGCTGGCCATCTTTATTCATCGCGTAAAATTGTAGTCCCATGTGCGTGAGCCGCGTCTTGTCGTTGTTGTAGTTGCGCATCACGCGATGCATTGCTTCCACGCACGCGTCCTGCGGGGGCATTCCTTTTCGCATCATCTCGACGACGGTATGGCTGCCAGCGATTTTGATATTCTCTTCGCCGCGTCCGGTTGAACCCGCCGCGCCCACGTCGCCATCGCAAAAAATTCCAGCACCAATCACTGCGGAATCTCCCACGCGGCCCGGGATTTTCCACGCAAGCCCGGAAGTCGTCACCACCGCAGAAATCTCACCCTTTTCATTTACCGCAATGCAGGGGCACGTTCCTGTTGGGGGATGCGCCACCACTTCATTAATCCATTGCGCGTACTCCATTTTGTCTGGAGTGTCCAAAATTTCCGCGAGCCGCTCCTGCCATTGCGGACTATCGAGACCAGGAGCCCAGTTCAAGTCCGTTTTTGCTTTCCACGCCAGCCACGCCAGCCGCGATTTTTCGGTGAGCAAATTCATAGGTTCAAAGCCTTGCGCGATTGCGAATCGTTGTGCGCCTTCGCCGACCATGAACACGTGATTTGTGCGCTCCATCACCGTCTTCGCGAGCCGCGCTACGTTTTTAATTTTTCGCACGCCGCCAACTGCACCAGCTCGGCGCGTCGGTCCATGCATCAGGCATGCGTCGAGTTCAACTTCGCCCTCCTCGTTCGGCAAGCCACCATAGCCAACAGAGTTGTCATTTGGATCGTCTTCGACGACGGTTACCGCGGCGATCGCTGCATCGAGCGTGTCGCCTCCTGCCTTCAAAACATCCATTCCTTTTTGAAGTGCGATCACGCCATCCGCAGTTTTGTCCCGTCCGCAATTTGCGCTCGCGATCATGATCGGGCGAGTTGCGCTCGCCGCTTGCGGTAGCGGAGTACCTGGCGTGATCTCGCCGCTCGAGGCTGCTGAACGTCCGTCGGCAGCCGCACCAAACAATCGTTGCGCGCTCGCGGCAATCCCACCCGCAATCGTGCTTAGAAAAAAGCTGCGTCGAGTCCAGTCCTTCATGGCCACCTCGTTGGAAAACGCCGGAGTCCTTCCGGCGTTGCGCAGGAGGGACAAAAACATACGGCGCCGATCACTTTTCGAACGCGGGCAGCATAGTACCCGGTACCAGCGTCCGGCAAGCGCGAAAGTGGTACAGTGGCGCCGCCGATTTCAATCACGATGGACGCAACGCAAATATCTCCGGGCTCTCCGATTCCTATTTCTCCGCGCTCGCCATTAACCGGCAGCCAGATCCGCGGATTCATCGCTGCGTGGGGCGGCTGGGCGCTAGACGGCATGGATTCATTTATATACGCGCTCGTGATGGTTCCGGCGCTGCGCGATCTGTTGCCTCGGTCGGGTCACGAGGCAAATACCAGCAACATCGGCTACTACGGTGGATTGCTCTTCGCGCTTTTTTTGGTGGGCTGGGGTTGCGCGTTTATGTGGGGACCGATTGCGGATAAATACGGACGCGTTCCGATCTTGATGTTGACAATCGTTTGGTATTCAGTTTTCACGCTTGCGGGCGCTGCAGCTACTCGCGTGTGGCAGCTCGCGCTGTTTCGTTTTCTTGCAGGAGTCGGAATCGGCGGCGAGTGGGCGATGGGTGGAACATATATTTCTGAAGCATGGCCCGAAGATCGTCGCGTCGCCGCTGGCGGATGGATGCACACCGGCTACTACTTCGGAGTGTTGCTTGCGGGTGTTGCAAACGCGTGGATTGGCGCGCGGTATGGCTGGCGAGCGATGTTCATTGTTGGCGGCGCGCCGGCGTTGCTGGTGGCGTGGATGCGATATGGAGTTGTCGAGTCCACGCGCTTCACGGAGAAAACAAGAAAAGAGCGGACGGTTCCGATGATGCGGCCGCTCGCGCAGATTTTTTCATCCGAGTATCGCCGCCGCACTTTGCTGAACAGCGTATACATGCTGGTTTCCATCGCGGGGCTGTGGGCTGGATCGGTGTATGTTCCGGCGGCTGTTACCCACCTCGCCGAGCTTGCAGGATTTCCCGGACCGATGGCGACGAGCCTTGCTTCGTACGCTACTGTTTTGCTGTCTCTCGCAACCATTTTTGGATGCATCGTCGCGCCAAGTTTGGTCAGGTGGCTGGGACGGCGTGGAGCGCTCGCAATTTATTTTCTTCTGATGTTCAACGCGATTGTTTTTTGTTTTGGTCTCGCGTTTTATTTGCCGCCGGGAATCAGCATTGAATGGTTTGGATTTGGATTGTTCGCGCTGGGATTTGGCGGAGCAAATTTCGCGGTGTACACGATCTGGTTGCCGGAACAATATCCCACTGAATGCCGCGCCAGTGCGTTCGCGTTCGCAACTTCGTTTGCGCGATTTGCTGGAGCGGGGATTACGTTTCTCGTTGGCGCAGGAATTGCAAGATGGGGGACGCTGGGATATCCCGTTGCGCTCACGGCAATTGCATTCATTCCCGGATTGTTATTGCTGCCGCTTGGAGAAGAGACGCGCGGGAAACCGCTGCCTGATTAATTTCTTCCAACTGCGCCTGCGGATTGTTGCTGAATGTTTTTGCGTCAGGCAAATTTTCCGGTGGCTGCAAATGTTTTTGTTGCATCGTCTGCCGATTGAAATACGTTAAAAAGTTTCAGCACTTGAGCTACTTCGAGCACCGCGCGATTGCGTGGGCTAAGTCCCGCGATCGCCAAGCCCTGTCCGGTTTTCGCGCGGCGCACCAGCAGTTGCACCATCGCGCCGACGCCTGCACTATCGAGCCACTGCACATTTGTAAAATCCAACAGCAGAGCGGGCGCGGATTCTTCTCGCAATTCGCGGTTGAAGCCGGCGACGGTCTCAAGATTCAGATTGCCGTTAAGCTCGACCACCTTCGGTCCATTCGGCTGCGTCTCATGCGACGCGAGTGTCAGAGTTGACGTAGACATAGGAGCGCTACTCTATAAACAGATTGTTACAGATTGATGAAAGCAACGCAGCGCGCCCCCTGACCATCTATTTGGAACGCCGGATCGCCGTTCGGCTCGCGAGGATTTTTGATGGCAAAATCGCACGTAGCACTTCTGCTTGAATCGCTTGACGAAGGTTTCGCCGGTCCTGCATGGCACGGCCCTTCACTGCGCGGCGCGTTGCGCGGAATCACGCATCGCGCTGCGGCCGCGCGACCGGGCGCGGGGCGCCACAACATTTGGGAAATCGCGTTGCACGCTGCGTACTGGAAATATGCAGTGCGGCGCAGATTGCTTGGGGAAAAAGCGCACAGCGATGCGTACGATGGGCGCAACTGGTTTGTGCGTCCCCATTCCTCGCGGCAAAAATCAACGGCCTCACCGAAAAATGCTGCATCGCTTGAACGTGCGTGGCGCGAAGATCTCGCGCTGCTTTCGCGAGAGCATCGCGAACTGTGCGCCACAGTTGCGGCGTTGCGCGATGGCGAGCTTGATCGCGCGTCGCGTGGCAGCCGGCAGACACCGAGATTTATGATCGAAGGCATCGCAATGCACGACGTATATCACGCCGGACAAATCCAATTATTGCGCCGACTAATTTCTTCGCGCTAACCCTCGGCGCGGCCGTCTTTCGCGGGCATCGCCATGATTGTTGAGAGCGAACTCGCGCAAAGCGTTTCAGCGCCGTCGCGCGTAACAAAAACATCCGCGCGACAAATGATCAGCGTACGCCCAGCGCGAATCACACTTCCTCGTGCGATCAACTGATCGCCGTGCGCCGGCGCCACAAGATTTAATTTGTATTCCACCGTCAGCACATTTGTACCTGCTTGCGTGAGCGAGTATGCGGCGTAACCGGACGCGCTGTCTGCGATTGCTCCCGTGACTCCGGCGTGAAAATATCCGTGCTGCTGACTTAATTCGGAGCGAAACTTCACGCGGATTTCCGCGGAGCCCTCGCCGACGTGAACTAGTTCGGCGCCGAGATGCTGCATCAAGCCTTGGCGCGCAAAGCTCTCTTGCACTTTTTCTGCGAAGCGCGGATCTCTCGCGGAAATATTTTGTTCAGACAACTTGCGCGCTCCTCTCCAAACGATCGTTCGACGATATTCAAGAACTGTCTGAGCGCTCAATCGCCAATTTGCACGGTCAGAAAAATTGCGGAAGGCATTCGAGTAATGCAATTCACCGATTGTGCGTTGTCGCCTGCTGCTGGCAGAATCAATGCATGGAACTTTTTCCGCAATCTGGCGGCGCGGCCGGCGATCCGCAGCAGCAGCGCAAAGTGACTGCGGCGGCGCGGATTCTCCGTTACTCGTGGTTTTTGGTTGGAGCCGCGGTGCTTGTTGTTGCATGGACATTTTTCTCGCAATGGATGGAGAGCCGCAAGATCGCGAGTGAAGCTGCGGCGCGAAAGCAGCGAGCCGACGCGGAAGCAGCCGAGATGATGGGCGGAAACCGATTTGAGATCTTTCAGTTTTACGCATACCCCTCGATCGTTGCGCGCGGCCAAAGCACGGACATGTGCTACAGCGTTTCAAACGCGAAGAGTGTGAAACTGGATCCGCCGGCTGTGGCAGTATGGCCATCGCAAATGCGTTGCATCGATATTAAACCTGAGAAAACCAGCGACTACACGTTAACCATTTTCGACGACGCCGGAAAATCCAAAACGCAAACGATTACGATTACCGTCGCGAAATAAAATTCTTTAAATACTTCGCGCGTCTTTCGACGCGCGGGTGCCGACGAATGCGACGGCAACCACAAATGCGACCGCAACAGCAAATGCGACGGCGTAAATCTTTGTAATGCTGGGCGGGGACAAGCCCCGCCCCTGCGAAAGCACAAACGCGCGGACGTGCGAGTGGATCGCTGAATTTATTTCTGGCCCACGCTCGTTTCTTGTGCGTGTGCCGCTGAACAATCCGTTGAAAATTAATTTGAAGGTGCCGTGCGGCTGGCCGCGGAATGTGACTTCCGGGCCAAGCACGATCACGGATCCTTTTCCGATGCGTGATTCAGCGACGGCTGTGCCGCCATCGAGATACGCCTGCCCCCACGCCCAACCGCTATCGAGCGTTTGTGGACCCGCGTACCACGCGACAGGATTTGCTTTCGCGCCTGCTGCCGGCACGATTCGGAAAACTGGGCTGCTGTCAAAATCTACGTCGGCTGTTGCGGGCATTCCGTAGGCAACCGGATTTGTGTTGTCGAGCGTGACGCGCATCAGCGAGCCCGGGATATAGAATTTTTCCGACGGCAAAGAATGCTCGTGTCCATCGGAGCCCATTTCGGTGAGGTAATCCGCGATCGGCACGCCGAGTTGCGCGGCCATGGATGTAGAACTACCTACAGTTACTACGGAGCCGCCCGCTTCGACGAATTGTTTGATCTGAGGAATCGTAGTATCCGCGGTAATGCGCCCGATCCAACCGCGATATTGTTCAGGAACAGATTGCGGATCGAGTTGTGGACCACGTCCACCACCGCCCCCACCGAAGCGGCCTCCGCCAACGCGGTATGCGCCGTCAGTGAAAACGATCACATCAAACTTATCCTTTATGTTTCCAGCGTCGAGAGTTTGCGGATACACGATGCTGAATTGAAATTCGTATTGTTCCAGAATCCAACGCAGCCAGCCCGCGGGCATATTGCCGCCGTACTGATCGTAGAGACCAATGCGAACCGGTTTCAGCTTCATCGCGTCGCCCGATGGAGCGGACGCCACGCCCGGCTGCAGCGACTCCAAGTTCCTTCGCACCCTGCTGGACGATCGGCGTGCTTGCCGCGGATGCGGGAACCCAGATCGTGCCGGCTCCCATTTCTTTTCCGCCGGCTTGCGTGGAATTCTTCAGCCAGTAGACATCGCAATTCGCTTTGAGAAGACGATTTACGACAATGAAAGAATTGTTGATCTGATGGCTGATCAGGTATCCAGCGGGAGTGGTGGCGCCAGCGACGGTGGCCATAGGCATCGGCTGCACCATCAGCGGAACGCGAGCGAATGGTCCGTCAACATTGTCGTAGACGCGATCGAATTGAACTCCCATCTGGTACGCAAGCGTCCAGCCAGCGATGTCATAGGGAGGAATCGGTGGGCCACCCGGATAGCGGAAATCGTTCGGATGATCCTGCGGCTGGAACATGTCGAGAACGAACGGGCGGCCGGCTTGCGCGCACTTCACGACGAATGAGCCAGCGGGATACGTTTTTCCTTCGTGTGAAAATTCGGAGGTGGCGCGCTCCACTTCGATTCCATTTTTCAGAAGCGCGTTTATAAATTTTGTGGCGGTGGGGAAGTCTGGCTGGTCCGCAGAGACGATGAATGCTCGCGGATCTTTGTGATTTGGATCGTGAAGCACTTTGTCGTAGAGATCGGAGGGCACAGTTGGCATTCCAATTCCGCCGGGAAGCATCACCGCTGCTGCCGCATCGCCACCTTGAGCGCCGCCACGGCCACCGCGCCCGCCGCGACCTGCGCCCTGCCCGTGGAGTTCTTCCGCGGCTGCGTCGCGCAGTGCCTCAATCCGTTTGGGGGTAATCGTCCAGTGATCTTCGCTTCCGTTTTTGATGGAGCGCTTGCCCATCGAATAGATGTTGAAGAGCAGGGGCTCGCGATTGCGCGAGGCGTAATCGAGAATCGCGCGATTATTCTGCATTTCGTAATCGACGGATTGCCTGTAGTGCCATTTTGTAGTGCCAGTTGTGGGAGCGATGGGCAGCGGCCAATCGCCAGTGGGCAATTGTTTATCGGGAGCGAGCGCGATATCGATTGGCGTGGGCGCTCCAATAATTTCAGTGAGGATTCCGATCATGTTGTGGAAGTAAACTGTGGTGCGCAGGCCGCCATCCCACCATGTGGAATAGTTTGAGCCGCTGCGCATCGCGGAGCCGCCCATGCCGCGCTCGACAAGGCGATAGTGCATCGCGGTGCCGACTTCTTCGATGCCAAGAGGAACGAGCGGATCGAAATTGTAATTAAAGGGATCGCGGAAGGGCGGCATGAAAATTACCGCGCCGGTGGGTCCCGTCTGGTGATGGTTGTACATGATCTGCGGCATCCACTCGATGAAGAGCTGGCGGTTCATGTTGGCGGTCTCTTTCATGTTTGACATGTAGGAATCGCGGTTATCGTCGTGTCCGATATATTTGTTGTAGAGGCGCGGCAAATTATTTCCGGAGCGCTTCATGGGATCGGATTCGCGCATGTACCAATCGGCGACGAGTTCGGAGCCATCGGGATTCGCGGGGACGAGAAGAGTGATGTCGTCGTTGAGCAGCCGCATGGTTTCGGGGTCGCTCATCGAGACCATCTCGTAGATCATTTCCACGAGTTGCTCGAAGCCCACGGATTCTGAAGCGTGCAGGCCGCCATCGATCCAGACCACGGCTTTGCCTTCGCGAGCGAGGGTGTGGGCCTGATCGTCGGTAAGATTTTCGGCGCGCGCGAGTTTCTGGGAGATGTCTTTATAGTGATCGAGATTCTTGATGTTCGCGGGCGAGGAGATGATCACCATCCACTGGCGGCGACCCTCTTCCGTGGGGCCCATGTCGACCATCTTCATGCGGTCGGATTCGGTGGCGAGCTTCTTCCAGTAGGCTTCCGCCTTTTCGTAATTCACCATCTGGTAGTCGTCGGCGATATTGAAGCCGAAGAATTCCTTGGGGGTGGTGACTCTTGGGGGCCGATTGAGCCGCGAGCGGCGCGGACGAAATGATTGCCAGTGCAAGAAGGATGGCGAAGTTGCGGGTGCGATTAGTTTTCATGATGCCGCTTTTTATATGGAAGCGGGAGAGTTGTCAAAGAAAAAGGGGATGGATGGGGAAGGAGTGGCGACCGTGGTGGGCAGCATGATGTGAGATAGCGATTTTGTAAGTTATTGAAAGTGAGCGTGTTAGCGATTTCGATTGTTGTGTTTGCAGGAAATATCCATGGTTTATGGATGTTGATGAAACTACAGAGGTTAGGTAGTACTATGCTATGTAAACTACTGATTCTACTAGAGTTGATGCGTGGAGCGATTTTGGTGTGTTTTGGCATCGAAAATGGCTCTTCGATTTGGAGTTCGATCCGGCGTGACGGATGGCATGTCGCGCGCCGTAGAAGACTATCTTAGCATCAATAATACTGTAAAGTAAATGAAAACCGCAGATCGTTCAGCGCCGAAGGCGGGGCGTTGCGAAATCGTGTCCTCGTCGGGGGCATATCCCACGTCCGCGCGCTGTGCGGGACGAACCTGGGCACACGGCCGTTGCCGCGCTAGGATTCTTCGGACGGAGAAGAGTATCGTAAGTAGAAAGGCAAAGACATTGGAAAGCAACCCCAAACGCGAACGTCAGCGGGCGCATGCACTGCTCGACTTGCTACCCGACGAGAAGCTGAACGCGGTGCGGAGTCTGCTCGAAGTGATGGTGGAACCGATGTCGCGCTCGCTTGCCATGGTGGCTACAGAAGAGGAAGAGACTACGCCGGAGACATCGGCGGCATTGGATCGCGCTCGCGCGTCGATTGCGCGTGGTGAAGGAATTCCGCACGATGAAGTTCTGCGTGAATTCGGTCTGAAAAAATGACGGAGCCGCCTGCGCCCCGGCGCGGAGCGATTCTTAGGTCGCCCGAGTCACGCGCCAACTGCCGCGATTGATCGGGAAACGCGCTGGCAATCCTCACTGCCGCATGAAATGTCGTGTGCGTCGGGAGAGTGAAAAAGCTAAAACAACCGCGAACGGGTTTCGTCTCAGATGCGGAGACTATCGCATTTTCTTCGACTCGAAAGACGGCGACGGGATCGACATCAAAGCTGTCTTACACCGCAGAGAAGCGTATCGCTGACGGACTTGCTACGCTAGGATTTTTGGCTGGGGCGCGGTAATGTAAATGTGCGGTTGAAGGAAAACTGCGGCATACCTTGCGCGTTCATTGCGCGGCAATCATCGAATAGCAGTGATTGATCGGCGGCAATTTCTTAGCAATTATTTTTGGCGATTACGGGGAAAATTAGCAGATGAGCGAAGCGTATCGCGATCCTCTTGCGAAAATTAAAGAGAAGCTGGAGCTGGAGCTGCACACGCTCGAGCACGAGTTGACGATTGATTTGCCGAAAGAGATTGCGAAGGCGCGCGCGCATGGCGACCTTTCTGAAAATTCGGAATACAAGTACGCGAAGGAGCGGCAGGCGTACGTAAACGCGAAGATTCAGCAGCTGAAAAAGCGCATGGGCGACGTGTCGATGCTGAATCTGAATAATTTGCCGAAAGATCGCGCGGGATATGGCTCGCGGATCTGGGTGCTCGACCTGAAAAAAGATGTGAAGGTGGAATACAAGCTGGTAACCACGGAAGAGGCCGACGCGGAACACGGAATGATTTCGACGACTTCGCCGATTGGGAAGGCGCTGCTGAATCGGAAGGTGGGAGATGAAGTGCAGGTGCAGACTCCGGCGGGGATGAAGGAATTTGAAGTGGTGAAGTTGAAGACGATACATGAGGAAGAGTAAGCACGAGCGTTTTCCACGTAACGAATCGAAATAAATTTCCAGTTGAAATTCAAAATTGCCTTTGCGCTTGTATAATTCTGCGCGATGAAACCTTCATTGATTGTTCACGGCGGTGCGTGGTCGATTCCCGATAATGCTGTGGAAGATTGCCGTGGTGGATGCTGGCGCGCGCTTGCGGCCGGATGGGCTGTGCTTTCGCGCGGCGGCCCGGCGATCGATGCGATTGAAGCGGCGATTGTGGTGCTCGAAGATGATCCCGTTTTCGATTCCGGCACCGGCGCGCATTTAAATCTGGATGGGCAAGTGGAACTCGACGCAATTGTGATGGATGGCGCGACGCTTGATGCGGGGGCGGTTGCGGCCGTGCATCGCGTGAAGAATCCGATTCTGCTGGCGCGACGCGTGATGGAATCTTCGGGACACATGATGCTGGTGGGCGACGGCGCGGAAAAATTTGCGGCGGAGCAGGGGATGAAGCTGTGCGATCCCGGCGAATTGATCGTGCCGCGCGAACGCGTTGCGTGGGAGCAGTGCCGCTCGGGAAAACATGACGCCGTACACCATGTGCATCAGGGCGGAACGGTGGGCGCGGTGGCTATTGATGCGTCGGGGCATCTGGTTGCGGGGACATCGACGGGAGGAACATGTTGTAAGCGCGCGGGGCGCGTGGGAGATTCGCCGCTGATTGGTTGCGGCTGTTATGCGGATCAGGAAGCTGGAGGAGTTTCCTGCACGGGTCACGGCGAAGCGATTATGAAAATTGTGATGGCGAAGAGCGCGGTGGAAATGTTGCGCGCCACGAAATCGCCGAGTGCTGGCGCTGCTCAGCGCGCGGCTGATGATGCTGTTCAATTGCTGGCCGCGCGGGGGCGCAGCACGGGCGGATTAATTCTATTGGATCGGGAGGGAACGCCGGCGGCGGCGTTTAATACTCCTCGAATGGCTTGGGGATGTGTGCAGGGGGATGGGAAATTTTTTGTGAACGCGTAGTGCGAGATTATATTTTGACCCATCCACAGCCTGGAGAGGCTGTGCCACAAAACTGCACGGACCCACGAGTGGCCGCGCTGACCTTATTTAGAATCCTTAAATTCCAGGACCAACAATTTTTTCTCCGCTGCGTCGCTGTTGCGAAGAGTGAATGATTCGCGCGCGGCTACCCACTTCAACATTCCAGCGGGATACATGGGGGCTTTGGGCTCGCGGGGTGATTTCTTGTCCGCAATCTTGTCGAGTTCAACGATCAGGCGATCGTGTCCGGTGTTGGCGGGCTCCCACGCCGAATTTTGCTGAATGCTGACTCCGGAGACGCGGCACTCGTCGGTTTCAAGAATCACAGCTTCTTTCGTGCCATTGGGATCGCGGTGCGAACCTTCCTGCTCGGGCTTTCCACTCAGAGCGGCATCGACGGTGGGGAAATATGTGTGCTCCTCGCCCTGCGGATGGAGAAAGACGACGGCGATAACGAAAAAGCGTTTGTCGCCATTATTTTCGGTGATGTGGGCGAATGGGCCGCGGCTGAAATTCACAGCGCCGTCGGGGAAATGAAGATGGACGGGATTTTTTCCGAGGACGGTATTGGTGATATCGGAATCGCCGAGGACAACGTACACATAATCCTGATCGTGTTGGTGCATCAGGCTGGATTCGTGCGCGTTGAGTTCCACTTCGTAGGCGCGGACGAAATTATTTTCGAGGACGAGGCGGTGATGATGTTCCTGCGAAAGAGGGGTGATGTGCGGCGCGGAATTATTTTGCGATTGCGGCGTGTGCTGCGCTGCGGCGAGCGCGGCGCAAATTAAAAATACTGCGGCAATAATCGAGCTCTTGCGTGTCATTCAGAACCTTTCGGAAATTCGACGGGCCTTCCATGGCGAAGAATACTATAGCGGGAGCTTCAAGAAAATTCCTGGCGGAAATGATGCGCATTGCGATGCACGCTAATGAAATCGCTGTGAGTAGGCGCTCTGCTCGATGACGGCCTTGGGATCTTTCATGGCGATGATTGTTTTCAGCACGGCCGCTTTGTCGGGTGAAATTTCGTACAGAGACTGGCAAATCTTGTAGCCCATGTAATAACCGAGATCGGGAGGGCCCACGCGTTTGGCATCGCCGCCGTTGTAGAGCCACGCGTTCATGTTTTGGTTTTTCGTCGCGTCTGCCTGGAATTTCTTCCACAATTCTTCCTCGTGCGAATCGCCGTACGGTTTTGTGTCTTCATCAATTTGATTGCCGGTGATCAGCTCGGCAATGAAATCGGCAGCGCCTTCATTCATTACTTCCGTCGTCAAATCTTCGCCGTGCGCCTGCTGCTGGTAGTGAATCAGCTCGTGAATCACGATGCAGACGACTTCGGTGAGATGGATGCGCGAGCCGGTGTCGGCGAACATCTCGGCGCCAATGATCAATCCGTTGTCGCTATCGGTGCCGCCGGAATTGCGGCGGCCGATGACGAAATAGACGGGAGGAAAAATCGCGTCGGGATAGATCTCTTTCAGTTTGCGGAACCCGTTACGAATTTCGGGAACAAAACTTTGCATTTTTTGTGCGTTGGCCCGCACGTCATCATAATATTTCGGATTTTTGAGGATCATCTTTGCCAACGCATCGCTGCTGATGATGCGGTCGGGGATGAAGTCCTGCACGCCTTGCGACCCCTTCTTGATGTAATCGCGGTCAAGAATTCCCGAAAGCTGATCCGGCGCGGAATGGGCTTCTGTTTTCCACTCGTCGTACGCGTGCCAGAAAAGATCGATGTCAGCTGTTGAGATTATGGCGGTCTGGGGATCGCGATTTGCGGCTGGCTTCACGGCGGATTCTTGCTCAGCGTGTGCGCATACACCGAATGAGGATGCACTTAGCACAGCAGCTAGAAAGAGAAATCGCGCGGTGATCGGCTTCATCATTTTGCTCCCGTGATTTGAGGGCTGGAGTCTTGTGCGAGTTGCATCGAGGAGGGTCCCCTATTTCTGCGATGCGGGCGATTGTAGCGCACTGGCTGGAGTGATAGGATTCGCGTTTTCCGCAGGTTTCAGGGGAATTGCGGAAAAAAAGATCGGTACCTCTCACAAACCGCCCGAGGTGAAACATGGCATCGACCGCAAGAACTCAGGAGGAAAAAATGAAATCCTACACCACGCCCTGGATCCGAAACGTTGGCATTGTCGGTCACGGCGGCACCGGAAAAACGCAACTGGTGTCGTCGTCACTGTTCACGGCTGGGATGACCCCCCGGCTGGGGAAAGTTGCGGAAGGTTCCACGGTCACAGACTGGGATGAAGAAGAAATCGCGCGGAAGATCACGATTCAAACGGGAATTGCCTACGCGGAGTGGGCGGCGGAAGGCGCGGCGGAAAAAACGAAAATAAATTTTCTGGATACTCCTGGCTACACAACTTTTGTGAACGAGACGCGCAGTTCGTTGGTGGCGGCGGACGCGTCGCTGATTTTGGTAGACGCGCACTCGGGCGTGCAGGTGGTCACGGAAAAAGTTTGGGATTACGCGGCGGAATATTCGCAGCCGCGCGCGTTCGTGGTGAATTGGATGGACCGCGAACTGGCGAATTTCGAAGCTTCGCTGAAATCCATTCAAGATGTGTTCGGCCGCGGCGCAGTGGCCGTGCAAATGCCCATCGGAGCGGAAAAATCTTTTCGCGGCGTGGTGGACCTGATCACCATGAAGGCGCACATCTACACGCCGGATGGTGATGGCAGGGCGAAGATTGAAGAAATCCCCGCGGATATGGCGGACGAAGCAAAGATCGCGCACGAAGCTCTGGTGGAAATGGTGGCGGAAGGCGACGACGCGCTGATGCAGGAATTTTTCGACGAAGGAACGTTGCCGGTGGTGGATTTGGTGAAGGGTTTGCGACTCGCGTTTTCTGTGCGGCGAATTTTCCCGGTGCTGGCGACCGCGGCGCTGCGAAATATGGGCACGCAGTCTTTGCTGGATTTTATCGTGAATGTTTTTCCGGATCCGTCGATGCGCGCTGAAAACGAAGCGACATCGGAAGCGGCGCGAAAAGGCGAAAACATCACGCGAAAAATTTCAGATGCGGAGCACGTCTCGCTCTTCGCGTTCAAAACTTTGGCGGATCCTTTCGCGGGCCGCATCACGTATTTCAAAGTGATGTCGGGTGTGCTGAAAGCGGATGCGAACGTAGTGAATTACAACCGCGGCACGGCGGAGCGGCTGCAGCACATCACAGTGATGCAGGGAAAGACGGCGACGGAAGTGCCGGAGCTGCATTCGGGCGATATCGGAACGGTGGCGAAATTAAAAGACACTGTGACGGGCGACACTCTAGGCGACAAGTCGACGCCGATTTATTTCTTGCCGCCGCACGTCTCGGAACCTTCGATCACTTTCGCGATCGAGCCGAAAACGCGCGCGGACGAAGACCGTATCGGCACCGCGATTCACAGAATTCTGGAAGAGGATTTGTCGCTGCGATTCTCGCGCGATCCACAGACGAAAGAATTTTTACTTTCCGGTTCGGGGCAGCAACACATTGAAGTGGTCGTCGCAAAATTGCGGAAGCGATATCACGTGGAGCTGACGCTGCACCCGCCGAAAGTCGCATACCGTGAAACGATTCGCGGCAAAGCGGACGTGGAAGGCAAGCACAAGAAACAATCCGGAGGTCACGGCCAATACGGAGTTTGCGTGGTACGGTTTGAGCCGCTCGCGCGTGGCAGCGGAATTGAGTTTGTCGACGACGTGTTTGGTGGCGCGATCCCGCGGAATTTTATTCCGTCGGTGGAAAAGGGAATTCGAAATACGGCGGTGCGGGGATTTCTGGCGGGATTCCCGATGGTGGATTTCCGAGCCTCCGTGCACGACGGGAAATATCACGACGTGGATTCATCCGACATGGCGTTTCAGATCGCGGGCTCGCTAGCATTCAAGGAAGGAATGAAGCAGGCGAAGCCTGCACTGCTCGAGCCGGTGATGAAAGTCGAAGTGTCCGCGCCGGAACAATACTCCGGCGATTTGATGGGAGACATGAGCAAGCGGCGCGGAAGAATCAGCGGCAGCGAGGTACGCGGACACGGCGTGATCATAAAAGCCACGGCGCCGCTGGCGGAAATGCTGAGCTACGCAAACGATCTCACATCCATGACGCAGGGGCGCGCGGCATACTCGATGGAATTTTCTCATTACGATTTCGTGCCCAGCGAAACTGCCGAAAAAATAATTGCGGCGGCACAGGCGGCACGCGGGCATGTGGTGGAGGAAGAAGAGTAGAGTGGTGTAGCGAGAACAGCGCATCGGCCCACTAAAGGGCAACGCAGCTCCAATGAAATGGAATGAATGATCGGCGAAAACTTTTCACACTACCGGGTTATTGAAAAACTGGGCGGCGGCGGGATGGGAGTGGTCTACCGCGCCGAAGATTTGAATCTGGGCCGGCAAGTCGCTCTGAAATTTCTGCCGGTTGAGTTGGAGCGCGATCCGCAGGCGCTCGAGCGATTCCGCCGTGAAGCGCGCGCAGCTTCCGCGTTAAACCATCCAAATATCTGCACGATTTACGAAATCGGCGAGCAGGATGGGCGCACGTTCATCGCGATGGAACTGCTCGAAGGCCAAACGCTGAAGCACCGCATCGGCGGAAATCCTCTCGATATCGAAACGATCCTTACTCTGGGAATTCAAATTGCCGAAGCGCTCGAAGCTGCGCATGAAAAAGGAATTGTTCACCGCGACATCAAGCCCGCAAATATTTTCGCCACCAATCGCGGCCAGGCAAAAGTTTTGGACTTCGGTCTCGCGAAAGTTGCCGGGCCGCCCGAAAGCGCTACCCAATCGCGCGGCGCAACCGTCATCGAAGATCCCGCCCACTTGACGAGCCCCGGCGTCGCCATGGGCACCGTCGCCTACATGTCGCCCGAACAAACCCTCGGCAAGGAATTAGACGCGCGCACCGATATTTTTTCGTTTGGCGTGGTGCTCTACGAAATGGCCACCGGCCGGCCCGCATTTACCGGAAACACTTCCGGCGCGATCTTCGACGCGATCTTGCATCAGGCGCCCACGGCTCCAGTCCGGCTCAATCCCCAGGTCCCGCCCGGCCTCGAGCGGATCATCAATACCGCGCTCGAAAAAGATCGCGACGTTCGCTATCAACATGCGTCCGACTTGCGCGCGGATTTGAAACGTCTCCAGCGAGACACCGAATCGAGCCGCAAGGTTATTTCTCCGGGAGCGGTGGCGATTCCAATCGTCCAGTCGGACCCTTCCGGAATTGCAGCACCCACTCCCTCCGCCGGAACCGCGAACGCACCTGCGTCGGCCGCGCGTGAAGGCTCGGGCAGCGCATCGGTGGCGGCTGTCGTTCGCGAACATCGCTTGGGCTCCGCGCTCACCTTCGTGATTGTCGTGGCTCTCGTCGCGGGCGCGGCCTACGGCTTATACACGTTGCTGCACAAAAGCGCGGCCCTCCCATTCCAAAATTTCTCAATCCAACAAATCACAGATTCCGGAAACGTGACTCTGGCCGCGATTTCTCCTGACGGAAAATACATTGCGAGTGCGGTGCAGGGTGCGGAAGAGCAGAGTCTGTGGTTGCGCAACGTTCCAACCGGTAGCGACAAACAGATTATTGACCTCCGCCCAACTCAGTACACCGATCTGGTTTTCTCACCGGACGGCAACTACATTTTTTATCGTGAGGCGCAAACGCTCAGCGAGGCAGGCGGCGCTTTTGATTTGTATCGTATACCCGTATTGGGCGGCGCGTCGCAGATGATTGCCCGAGACGTGGATAGCGGCCCCGTGTTCCTTGCCGCAGGCGAAAAAATTATCTATGCCCGCGCGAACGACCCGGACCCGGGGAAATACCGCCTTCTCGAATCGAACGCTGATGGATCGGACGAGCACGTGCTTCACGTCGGCGACGCCGCAAAATTTCCTTTTACCCTGGCCGTTTCTCCAGACGGCAAGACCATCGCGTTTCAGCCTGGCCCGCAAGGTGCTCAGGATGGATTTGTGCGCACCCTCGACTTGGCCGGCGGAACCGAACGAGAATTCTTGCATTTGAAGGGAAAGAGCGTTTCAAAAGTCGGATGGTTGCCGGACGGCAAAAACCTGCTCATTGAATTTGGGGACAGGGCGGTTCGTCAATCACAGGCCCAAATTGGCTATGTCACTTATCCCGCGGGGGATTTCAAAACTGTTACCAACGATACCAATAGTTATCGGGGACTGACGACTTCCGGCGACGGCTCCACTTTGGTCACCGTGAAATATTCCGGAGCGGGCGGAGTTGACGTACTACCTGCCGACTCGAGTGCTCCGCCAGTTCGTATTCCTGGGCTTCTGCATCAATCACAATTTGTATCCGTCGGCTGGCTCAACGCGCAAGAATTGCTCGTAGCAGGGAATCACGAACTCATCCGCACGGCGTTGGACGGCAGCGCGCAAAATGTGATTGTGACCGATCCGAATGCGGATATTAATTGGGCCAGTGTCTGTCCAAATGGCGAACAAATCGTCTTCGATTGGAACGGCCACGATGGCGGAGATGAGACGAATATCTGGCGCGTTAATAGCGATGGCAGAGACTTAAGGCAAATTTCCAACAGCGTGTTCGCATTGTTTCCCGCTTGTTCTGCCGATGGGAAATACGTCTATTTCGCCGACTTCGGTTCCACGGCCCCGGGAGAGTTACGCGTCTCAATCGATGGCGGTCCGTCGGAACGCGCGCCCGGTACTGACTACAAGCTGGGGATCATCATGGGACCTACCATTGCAGTGGGCCCGAACGGAAGTGAAATCGTATTGCACGTCCTCGAGACCAGGGCAGCGAACCAAATCGATCAGCACTTCGCCATCGCCGACCTCACCAGGCCAAACTCCGCACCGCGATTGTTGCCCGCGGATCCGCGAGCAAATGGAGTCGTCGCGTGGGTTCCCAAAACAAATTCGATCGCTTACGCAATCGGCGAAAAGGGAGTGGACAACATTTGGGTACAACCCGAAGATGGGAAAGCGGGCCGCCAGGCGACGCACTTTTCGTCGGAACGCATCTACGCCATGAATTATTCTCCTGACGGAAAAAAACTCGCGATACTTCGCGGGCATCGAGTCTCGGATATCGTGCTGATTCGTGAGAAAAAGTGAACGGTGCGAGGCCGCCAGATTTTCGGATTGTTCATTTCAGATTTTGTGCAGCTCTCGAGAACCACATTCTGCCACCAAATTGGTTGTGCCCCGCTGATCGCGCCGGCACAGAATCACTCATGTCCCTGCGTTAGAATACTGCGCAAGTAAAATGTTCAGGAGAAATCAGAGATGAGTAACGATACGCCTCGCGAGTGGCGGGACGCTACGCGGGCAATCCATGCGGGCGAAGCGCTGCACGGAGTGAACGGTCCTGTGGCGACGACAATCGTGCGCTCGTCCACCTTTACATTTGCAAGCACCGCAGAGATGAAGCGCTGGGCCGAAGGAAAGAGTAAAGCGTACATCTACACGCGATACGGAAATCCCACGCTCACCGTTGCCGAAGCAAAAATCGCTGAACTGGAACGCGCCGAAGCGGCGAGTGGTTGCAGCTTCTGGAATGGCGGCGATTTCGTCCGCGATCATGGCGGTTGCCGGAGCGGGCGACGAAATTATCGCGACGCGACAATTGTATGGCGGCTGCTACCGATTGATGCGCGATGTGCTGCCGCGATTCGGAATAAAAGTAAATCACGTGGAAACGGATCTCGACGGCGCGGATGCGCTCGTCACTCCGCGAACAAAAGCAATTTATGTGGAGACGCCCACGAATCCTACTTTGCGTGTGGTGGATTTGCACAAAGCCGCGGCGATTGCGAAGCGGCACAAGCTCGTCGCGATGGTAGACAACACGTTCGCATCGCCGGCTCTGCAAAAACCAATCGCCATGGGATACGACTTGGTGATGCACAGCGCGACGAAATACCTCGCAGGGCATTCGGATTTGATCGGCGGCGCCGTTGTCGGCAGCAAGAAGTGGATCGACAAAGTTCGCACGATGATTATTTATCTCGGCGGGTCGATGGATCCCGAAGGCGCGTATCTCCTGATTCGCGGAATGAAATCGCTGGAGCCGCGTGTGATGCGGCAATGCGAAAGCGCGATGAAGGTCGCGAAATTTCTGGAGAAACACCCGAAAGTTGCGCGCGTGCATTATCCCGGTTTGAAGTCGCATCCGGATCACAAACTTTGCAAGAGACAAATGCCGAATGGATTTGGTGGAATGCTCGCGTTCGATATGAAAGGCGGACTCGCGGCGGCGCGGCGAGTGTGCGACCGCGTGCAAATATTTTTGATGGCGGCAAGTCTCGGCGGCGTCGAGTCGCTGGTTGTGTTGCCGCTTTACACTTCGCATTACAAAATGAGCGCGACGGAATTAGCGCAAGCCGGAGTCGCGCAAGGAACAGTGCGAATGTCAATCGGATTGGAAGATCCGCGCGATTTGATCGACGATCTGAAGCAAGCGCTGAAATAATTTTGCGTGCCTGCGTATCGCGCGCCGCAGGTAGCGTGATCATCTGCATTGCGGTTGGTTTTACTTGCGCTACGGCGCTCGCGGAACTCATTGACCTGCCTCTTCGTCCGTCCTAGCATAAACAAACGGCTAACCTCTTTCGTGGGAGCGCCGTCCTACGAGCAGGGCGTAGGTGCGGCTTAACAAGCCGCGCAACCTCTGCGCCGCAGCACAATGGTCACTCACCACATTCGCGGTAAATCCCTGTCTCTCGCCGTAATTTTTCTTGCGTGTCTTGCACTGTCGTGTGAAGACGCGCCGCGAAACGCTGTGCAATCGCGGCCGCCGCAAGTGAAGGCGGCTGTCACTCAAGCTCCAGTCACCGGCGCGGCGATCGATGTCGCGCATTTGCCGTGGCGATCCGATCTCGGTGCTCTGCCACAGTTGCAGGCGCCGCCTTCGAGCACCGCGAGCGTTGTGATGGCATTCGCACAAACGCAATTTGAAAATGGACAAGTGGAATACCGCGCAGGACATTTGGGTGCGGCGCGTCACGATTTTGATTCCGCGCTGGACGCGATTCTCGGAAGTGGACTGGATATCGAGCACGACGCGAAGGTGGGGCCGCTGTACCACAAAATTTTGGATACCGTGAGCGGCGAAGAATTCGCGGCGTTTCGCGAGGGCGATGGATTCACCGAGCAGAAAGCCGAGCCCGCTCCGCTCGACGAAATCCCCGCTGAAATTGCGCCGGAGACGGCGAGCGAAGATCCGAGTCTCTCTGCGACTGCCGAAAGAGAACTCTCCACAGTGCAGCACGATTTGCCGCTCACCGTGAACGAATATGTGCTCGCCTATCTGCGATTTTTTCAGACGCCGCACGGCCGCGCGATTGTTGAAACTGGATTGCGCCGCGCGGGACGCTATCGCCCGATGATCGAGCGCGTTCTAAAAGAGGAAGGCCTCCCCCAAGATTTGATTTACATGTCGCAAGCGGAAAGCGCGTTTCAGCCCGTGGCCACTTCGAACAAGCAGGCCGTGGGCCTGTGGCAATTTGTCGCTGGGCGCGCGCGCGAATATGGATTGCGCCGAACGTGGTGGATTGACGAGCGGCAAGATCCGGAAAAATCCACGCGCGCGGCGGCGCGGCATTTGCGCGATTTGTATTTGCAATTCAACGATTGGTATCTCGCGATGGCCGCGTACGACACCGGTCCCGGAAATGTGCAGCGCGCAATTGAGCGCACGGGCTACGCGGATTTCTGGGAACTGTACCGGCGAAATGTTTTGCTGCCAGAAACAAAAAATTACGTGCCGATTATTTTGGCGCTCGCACTGATCGGAAAAGATCCGCAGCGCTACGGAATTCAAGTGGCTCCCGATCGTTACATCGAAACCGATCGCGTGAAGCCCGGACATCCAATCGATTTGAGATTGGTGGCCGAGACCACAGACGTCGACGTGGAAACTTTGCGCGGACTGAATCCCGAATTGTTGCGCATGGTCACTCCCGCCGATCCAACTTACGAATTGAGATTGCCAACTGGGACCGCCGATCGTTTTCTCGACGAGATTTCGAGTATTCCCGCCGAAAAGTGGGTGAGTTGGCGGCGGCATCGCGTGGAAGAAGGCGAATCGATCGCCGAGATCGCGCGGAATTATCACGTGACGCCTGCTGCGATTTCCGAAGCCAATGGCCTTGAGCCGAAGTCTCCTCTCGAAGTTGGACAGAAGCTGATCATTCCCGCCGCGGCGCGTTCCGATGTCGCGCTGGGAAAATTGACGCGGTACCGCGTGCGCCGCGGCGATTCAATTTTCACGATCGCGGATCAATTCAGCGTGAGCGCCGCGGAAATCGAAAAGTGGAATCATCTCGCGAACGAACATGTGACGCGCGGCGCCGTGTTGCGCGTTTATCCGGGCGGAATGCAGCCGCCGCCCGCGCCAACTTCAAAGCGCGGCGCGAAGCCGGGCGACGCTGTCGCATCGCAAACGAAGCCTGCGGAACCCGCTGGAAGCAACGCGATCGCGAACACGCCGCCTGCTGCCGCAAAAAAACCGGCGGCTCCGGTCACTCACAAAGTACTGGCGGGCGAAACGCTATGGTCGATCGCGCAGGCGTATCGCACAACGGCGGATGCTCTGCGCAGCGCAAATAAATTTTTGTTCACGCGGCCTCTTCGCGTGGGAGATCAGCTGGTGATTTTGCCGCCCAAAACCGCGAACTGATCGTGTGTTTTTCCTCGACGCGACTCTGGCTTAACTTGCTTAGTTTCAATAGATTAGCCAGCAGTGCCCCAGTTGATTGCTGCCGGTGCGACACTGTTTTGCTCAGCAAACATCCAATCTTCGAATCGCGGAGTGGCAAGGCGTGTACCCTTGACAAAGCTGCGACACTCCGTTTATAAGCACGCCGTACCGATGTGCGCTTCGCGGGACCCGAATCGGGGCGTAACTTCATGGAGGAGCTCATGAATTTTCGAATGGACGACGAGACTGAGGACAACGAACTGCCCCGCTTCGACGACGAAGAAGAAGCCGCCGGCGGCGACGAAGAAGTGGAAGAAGAAACCGAAGAACTAATCATCGAGGAACGGCCGAGCTATCCTGCCGCTCCGGCAGCGCCGCCAGCAAGACCGGCGGCCGCGAAAAAATCGGCTCCGGCGAAGGCAAAAGCAAAACCAAAATCGAAGGCTAAGAAAAAAGCCGCGCCGAAAAAGAAGGCCGCGAAAAAGCCCGCGAAGAAAGCGAAAAAGTCGGGCGGAAAAAAGAAGGGCCGCGGCCGGCGGTAGTTTCAAGGCGATCGCAAAATTTCAAAATGATTTAGGGCTCGGGAATTTTCCGGGCCCTTTTTCTTTTTGGTGTGGCGCGCATTGCGAAACGGGAATCGCGGATTGAGAAATTTATTTTCAAAAAGAGAACGATTATTTCAGGTAGTGAAAAAAAACCGGAATGGCACTAGCATGTCCCGGAATGTTACGTGCATTGGAGCACATCCGGCGAATGCGCGGCGGCGCGCAGTCTCATCTGATGCGTTGCAGCGATGGTGCCTATTACGTGGTGAAGTTCATAAACAATCCGCAGCATTCGAGGGTGTTGGTGAACGAAATGCTGGGTACATTCCTGGCGGGAAGATTGGGATTGCCGACGGCGCCATGTGCCGTAGTGGAAGTCGGCGCGGAACTGATTGCGCTGACGGAAGAAATGAATATGCAAATCGGTCTTTCGCGCGTGCCGTGCGCGGCCGGATTGCAATTCGGATCCAGATTTCCCGGCGACCCCGCAGCGATTGCGGCGTTTGATTACCTTCCCGATTTGCAGCTCGGCGACGTGGAAAATCTCGACGACTTTCTCGGGATGCTCGTTTTCGACAAATGGACGTGCAACACGAACGGGCGGCAAGCGATATTTTTTCGGGAAGCGGGGCGTTCGCGGTATCAGGCGATCATGATCGATCAGGGTTTTTGTTTCAACGCCGGCGAATGGAATTTTCCCGATGCGCCGCTGCGGGGGCTCTACGCGCGGCATCGCGTGTATGAATCCGTGCGCGGAATGGAATCGTTCGCGCCGTGGATCAATCGACTTGAAAATCGTATTGGGAAAGATGTGCTGGACGAATGCGCCGCGCAAATTCCTCCGGCGTGGTACGGCTTCGATATGGACGCGCTGTACACGCTGCTGGCGTTTCTGGACCGGCGGCGCGGACGCGTGACGGAATTGATCGAGGGCGCGTGGAAATCTTCGCGCCAACCTTTTGTACACTGGACGTGAGCTATGGCTGAGATTGAAGTTCATAAACGCGCTTTCAATATCATTCGTTACGTGCCGAACTTGATTCGGGGCGAGTCGCTGAATGTTGGAGTGATCGTTCACGACGCAGCGAAGCGTCAATATCGAGTGAGAATGATCGATCTCCAACCCGAAATAAACCGAGTGAAGCGATTGCACGCCACTGTAGATGAAGCCACGCTCCGCGATACGGCTTCGCTTTTCGAGAGCATGCTCGAGGATCACGTCGATGATTTGTCGGCTTGGATTGGCAAGCTCGAGCAGACTCTCTCAAACGGATTGCAACTCAGCCCTCAAAAAGCGTTGCCAGATCCAGACCTGGATGCGGGACTAGACCGCCTTTACCAAAGCTACGTCGAACCGCCACGTGTTCAAGCCACTGCTGCTCCAGAATCCGTACAGACGCGCAGTACGATTCGGACGAAGGCCAGCGAAGTCTTCCGCTCCACTGGATTGTGGGAGAAACTTACGCGAAGCGTGCGCGTTGCTGACTACACTTTCGCGGGCGATCCGTTGCGTCTTGATTATTCCTACCGCCGCAACGGCACGCGCGGGTTTATTCAAACGCTTGCGCTGGCGCGCGATCCATCGCAGGCAAAAATTTTGGCGTACACGGCTGATGCAATCCGCGAAACAATTTCGTCAACCGAGTTTGTGGCGATCACGGAAATCGAACCGCGTGCACAGGATAACGAGCGTCACAAATTTATCGCGGGATTGCTCGGCGAAAAACAGATTTCGCTGGTGCCGCTATCGAAATTGCCGGCGTGGGCGCATCAGATGAGACCCTTGATTCAGTGACGCGATTGTTACGCGTAATTTGAAGTTACGCGCTACGGAAAAGCAAAGACAAAAACAAAAGCGCCAATGCGGAGATTGGCGCTCCCGGGGAATGCTTCAAGCTCGATGAAGGATTAAACGATCTCTTCGCCCCACTGTTCCAGGCTTTCTTTTATCTTGTGCATGAATTGATGCGCCGTGGCGCCATCGACCACGCGGTGATCGTAGGAGAGCGTGAGATATACCATCGAACGAATCGCGATGGCATCGTCAATCACCACGGCGCGTTTTTGAATTGCGCCGACGCCCAGAATCGCTACGTTGGGCTGGTTGATCACCGGCAATCCCATTAATCCGCCGAAGGTTCCGGGATTTGTAATCGCGAAAGTGCTTTCCGAAACTTCTTCGGGCTTGAGTTTTTTCGTGCGCGCGCGTTCGGCCAGATCGTTTACGGCGCGCTGCAGGCCGAGGAAATTTTTCTCTTCGGCGTTTTTTACCACGGGAACGATCAGGCCGCTATCGAGCGCGACGGCGACTCCGATATTTATTTCGCGATGGAGAACAATATTTGTGCCGTCCACGGAGCTATTCACCGTGGGAAACGCGCGGAGCGCTTCGACGGCGGCGGCCAGGAAAAACGGCATGAAAGTGAGCTTGGTTTCGAATTTAGCTTCGAAGGCGCTTTTTGCTTTCGCGCGAATTGAAGCGATTTTGGTCATGTCGGCTTCGTCGATCGAGTAGACGTGCGGGGAAACGCGCTTTGACGCAACCATGTGCTCGGCAATTTTCTGCCGCATTACGGACATGGGCTGTACTTCGTATTTGCCGAAGTACATACGCTCGCGCGGAACCGCGTTTTCGAGAGCGACGCGGCCGGGCGCTCCACCTGTGGCTGGAGGCGGAGCCTGCGGAGCGGAGGATGTTGCACCCGCAGATTTCGCGGCGGCCGGAGCGCCAGCTTTTGCGCTGCCCGATTCGATGGCCGCTTGAATATCTTTTTTGCTGACGCGGCCGCCAGCGCCCGTTCCGCTTACGCGCGAGAGATCAATATTATTTTCGCGAGCCATGCGGCGAACGAGAGGCGAGCTGCGCACCGTGTGTCCATTGCCGGAGACATCGGCGCTGGAGTCTTCCTCTTCGGATTCTTCCGGAACAGGCGCTGAAGCTGACGGCGGCGCGGGAGCAGCGGCGGGTTTCGCGACGCGCTCGGGCGCTGGCAAATGCACGGCGTCTTCTTTTTGCGGAGGCGGCGTGACCTTTGCAGATTTCGCGGGAGCAGCAGGAGCAGCCGCGGCTGGCGGTGCCGGAGCTTCGGCTTTCGCGGGAGCTGACGCTGCGGCGCCATCGGCGGAATCAATTGTGGCTACAACCGTTTTCACTGGAACCGTCTGGCCTTCGGCGAATTTAATTTCTTTGAGCACGCCGGCGGAGGGCGACGGAATTTCCGCATCCACTTTGTCGGTGGAAATTTCGAAGAGCGGTTCGTCGCGCTCCACTTTGTCGCCGGCCTTTTTCAGCCACTTGGTGATGGTGCCTTCGAAAATGCTTTCGCCCATCTGGGGCATTACCACGTCAACAGACATGAATCACCTCTTCTCAAGTTTAATCCTGTGCCCGTGTTCAAACCAGCGGCGATGCATCCGCGCCAGAAAATCTCGTTCGATCGAATAACCTGAGGCGGAGCCGAGAACCGAATCTATCCCGCATTTGGGACAAACTGCCGTTCGCCCGTCGTCGAACCACTCAAAAATCTCCGACGGGGCAAACCTCTCGAAACAATAAAAGCACCCGGCCCTATCGCTGCGAAGTAGTTCATCTCGATTTCGAGAAGCATGGGAATGCGCTCGAATGTAGCCGGGTCCGATCCGTTTCATCAGGCGTGTAATCGCCAGATCAACTCGAATTCGAAGTGGCCAACTACTGTCGAGTCCCATAGTGCTTCTCGTTCAGTATCGCGCGAGTTCGCGCGCTGCTGCGGCGATTTTCTCCGCGTTCGGCAAAAAATGTTCTTCGAGCGGCGGCGAGTATGGAACTGGCGTGTCGAGCGAAGTGACTCGCAGGATCGGCCCGTCGAGTTCCTCGAAAATATTTTCGCAAACCAGCGCGGCAACTTCGCCGGCCACGCCGCCGGTACGGGTGTCTTCGTGAACGACGAGAAGCTTGTTGGTTTTTTTCACTGACGCAAGAATCGCATCGCGATCGAGCGGCAGCAGAGTCCGAAGATCGACCACTTCGACTTCGATGCCTTCTTTCGCGAGCATTTCGGCGGCTTCGAGCGATGTGTGAACCATCGCTGCATATGTAATTATGGTTAAATCTCGGCCTTCGCGGCGGATGGCGGCTTTGCCGATGGGCACGGTGTAATCGTCTTCGGGCAAATCTTCCTTGATGCGGCGGTACAAAAATTTGTGCTCGAAGAAAATTACCGGATTATTGTCGCGAATGGCGGACTTCATCAGACCCTTCGCGTCGTACGCCGTGGCCGGATAAACCACTTTCAATCCCGGCGTGTGCACGAAATACATTTCCGGATTCTGCGAATGGAATGGACCGCCGTGAACTCCGCCGCCGGATGGCCCGCGAATCACCATCGGCACGGGAGCTCCCCAGCGGTAATGCGATTTGGCCACGAAATTCGTAATCTGATTGAAGCAGCAGGCGATGAAATCGATGAACTGCATTTCGGCCACGGGCCGCAATCCCTGATAGCTCATGCCGACGGCCGCGCCGATGATGGCGGTCTCGCTGATGGGAGTATCGATCACGCGCTCCCAGCCAAATCGTTCGAGCAGGCCAGCGCTCACTTTGAAGGCGCCGCCGTAAACGCCGACGTCTTCGCCGATCATGACGACGGCGGGATCGCGCTCCATTTCTTCAAACAGCGCCTGGCGAATTCCTTCGAGATAAGTAGTTTGCGCCATGGCTAGCGTTTTCCCTTCGCGCCCGCGCGCGCGGGTTTTTCTTTTCGCGCCGAAGCGGATTCACTTTTCGAGGCAACTTTTGCTGCCGACTTGCCGTTTGATTTTTTCGCAGCTGCAGCTTTCGCCGAAGAACTTCCATTTCCGCTGGGCGCCGCTGCTGCCGGAGTTGCAGCCTCGTCACGAGGAACTTCACCCTCGGCGGCCATATCGCCGATGCCGCCAAATTCGGGGACTTGCCATCGCGCAGTCACACTTGATTTGGGTGGAGTCACTTCGCTCTTGGGCCGCTTCCAAACTGCTTCGATGGTGTGGCAGCCGTCGCAATAAACTCCCTGCTCGGCAAGCTCGGGCGGCGGGAATGGAGCGGCTTCGGCGGCTTCCAAATCTTTTTGCACTTCACTTTCGATGCGGTCTTCGATGGCTTTGCGCGATTTTGCGTCCCACAATTTATTCGCGGTCAAATATTTTTCGTAGCGCTCGAGCGGATCGCGCTGCTTCCAGTACGCGAACATTTCTTTGGGCACATATTCGGCGGGATCGTGCTGCGCGTGGCCGCGCATGCGCATGGTTTTCGCTTCGATGATCACGGGGCCATTGCCTGCGCGGCACTGGTCCACGGCTTTGCGCGTGGTTTTGTAAACGGCGACGACGTCATTGCCATCGACGATGTAGCTTTGAATTCCGTACGCACGGGCGCGATCGGCCAAATCTTTTATGGGCACCTGATGCTTTACGGGAGTGGAGTAGGCCCACTGATTATTTTCGATCACGCAGACGAAAGGGGCCTTCTGCACCGCCGCCAAATTCATTCCTTCGTGGAACGCGCCGGTGGAAGTGCCGCCGTCGCCGATCCAGGTCATCGAAACAATATTTTGGCCGAGATAGCGGCCGGCCATGGCGATGCCTGTCATCACCGGAATCAAATCGCCGAGCATGGAAATTGGCGAGACCACGTGGCGTTTTTTCAGATCGCCGAAATGGCTGGTGCCATCTTTACCTAGCGTGGGCGAGGTGTAGCGCGCCATGTATTGCGTGGCGATGTCATAGGGTTTGAAGCCGCGGACCAGCAGCGCGCCGACGTTGCGAATCATCGGCGCGATCCAATCGCCGGGGCCAAGCGCGTAGGCGGTGCCGACAGAAATCGCTTCCTGACCGAGGCTGAGATACAGACCGCCGACGACTTTATTCTGGCGGAAGAGATTCACCAGACGGTCTTCGAGCGTCCTGTTGAGCTTCATGAAGTAATAAAGCTCGAGAAATTGTTCGCGAGTTGGCGAAGCTTCCATGCCGCTCCTGTTCGTGCCGCAAATTCTGTGCAACCTGCGCCGTGACTGCGATGTGGCGCCGATGAGTTTAACCTAGAACACGTTCAGATTGATGGCGCGAGCGCAGCGGCGTGTGTCGCAGATGCGTCGGCCGCGGATTCGAGCGCTGAATCAAGTTGCTCGCGCGAAATGGCGTGAAAATCACGTTCAAAACAATCGCCGAGATGCCGCGCGACGCGCTGCGCGAGTTCTGCGCTTTCAATTTGCCGGCCGCACAATTTTTCGAGCGATGTGGCGCGTTTATCGGGAATTCCGCAGGGCACGATCAGATCGAAATATTTCAGATCGGTGGAGACGTTGTACGCGAGGCCGTGGGAAGTGACCCAGCGGCTGACATGGACACCGATGGCTCCCAACTTTTCTTCGCCCGTGTGCGGCACATCTACCCAGATTCCTGTGCGGCCTGCGCGGCGTTCGGCTTTGATTCCGTATTCCGCTGATGCGCGAATCATGGCTTCTTCCAATTGGCGGACGTACCAGACTAAATCGCGCTTGATTTCGGCGAGATTCAGGATTGGGTATGCGACTACTTGTCCCGGGCCGTGATAGGTGATGTCGCCGCCGCGATCTGTTTCGCAGAGTTCTACGTGCATCTCATTCAGTAGTGCGTGGCTTACGAGCAAGTGTTCGCGTTTGGCGTTGCGGCCCAGCGTGATTACGTGTGGATGCTCGACCGTCAGCAGAACGTCGGGAACTGCGGCGGATTTGCGCGCGGCGACTATGCGGCGCTGGAGATCCCAGGCATCGGTGTATGGGATTTGTCCGAGATTGATTTGCCAGGCTTGGTGCATTTTGATCACGAATGGCTGCCTCAGGGGTTAAAACCCCTGAAAGATTGGGGCGCTTTACGGCACGAGTAAAACTCGTGCCCTGACACAAACACGTTGCCGATTCACAAGCTTGCGTTGCCGCGTCATTCAGGGGTTAAAACCCCTGGATGAGGGGAGCGCTTGCGGCACGCCTGAAGGCGTGCCCTGACACAAGATCTCCGCCCGCGTAACACAGTGCCCTGAGACAAAATCTCCGCACGAGTAACACAGTGCGCTGATACAAAAATGTCCTACGCGTTGATGGTCAGGCCTTTTACGGAGTTGAAGGCATCGCCCATTGCTTCCCAGACCGTGGGATGCGCGTGGACCATGGCCATCATGTCGTCAACGGTGGCCTCCATCTGAATCGCGGTGACTGCTTCGGCGATAATTTCGGTGGCGTAGGGACCGATTACATGCACGCCCAAAATTTCGCCGAAGGCTTCATCGGCTACAACTTTGATGAATCCCTCGTGCTCGTTGAGAATCGAAGCTTTGCTGTTGCCGAGAAACGGAAACTTGCCGATTTTCACTTTGTGTCCCGCATCGCGCGCGGCTTTTTCGGTGAGCCCGATTGACGCGATCTGCGGCTCGCAATAGGTACACGCCGGAATTTTTGAGCGTTCGATCGGCGGAAAATGATTGCCGCTCATTTTCGCGACGGCAGAAATTCCTTCCATGGAGGCGGCGTGCGCCAGTTGCGGCATTCCCGCGACGATATCTCCGATGGCGTAGAGGCCGGGCTCGTCGGTTTCCATGTACGGATTGGTGAGAATGTATCCGCGGTCGATTTTGGCTTTCGATTTTTCCAAGCCGAGATTTTCCGTTTTCGGCATGCGGCCGATCGCGACGAGAACTTTTTCGGCGGCGATGCTTTGTTTTTTGCCGCTCGAATCCGTGTATGAAACTGTGGCGCCCTTTGCGTTGGTGGCGATTCCCTCTACTTTTGCGCCGGTCTGGACCTGGATGCCACGTTTTTTGAAGGCCTTCTCGAGCACAGGTGAAATTTCTTCGTCTTCGAGAGGCACGACGCGCGGCGCCGCTTCGAGAATTGTTACTTCTGTGCCGAACGAATTGAAGATTGACGCGAACTCCACTCCCACTGCGCCAGCTCCGATGATCACTAGAGTTTTTGGAATCGCGGGCAGTTCCAGAATTTCGCGATTACTCAAAATTATTTTGCCGTCGATTTTCACGCCCGGCAGCGAGCGGGCTTCTGAACCGGTAGCGACCATCACGTACTTCGCTTCAATCTCGGTGGTCTTGCCGTCTTTTTCTACCGAAACTTTTCCGGGGCCGGCGTAGCGTCCCCATCCGGTGGCGGTATCGATTTTGTGTTTGCGAAATAAAAATTCGATGCCCTTGGCGTGCTTGTTTACGATTTTGTTCTTGCGGGCGAGGGTTTTGCCCCAGTCGATTTTGTAACCCTTTACTTCGATCCCGAATTCGGCGGCGTTCTTGATGTTGTCGAGAATTTCGGCGTGGTGCAGCAAAACCTTCGTCGGGATGCAGCCCACGTGAAGGCAGGTGCCACCGAGAAAGCCGTCTTTTTCGACGACGATGGTCTTGAGTCCCCATTCGGCCGCGCGGATTGCGGTGACATAGCCGCCCGGTCCGCTGCCAATGATCGCCAAATCGTATGTAGCCAAACTTCCTCCAATGGAAGCCGCGTGCTGGTGCAGATGCACGCGAATTTCCGCGCAGAATTGCGATTCTAGCAGCGGCGAATGGCCCTAGCAACTTTACATGGGCGACCTAGAGATCTGCGCGCGCCGTTGAGCAGGTGAGATTTCGCTGGCAACCGCGCGACGCGAGAATTGTGGCCGTTGTGACGCGAGCCGCAGAAAATGAATGCGAGAAAAGCGCTGTATGTCTCATATATTCAATGGGTTGAAAGGATATTGGAACGCAACCCGACATAATTCTGAAATTCAAGATCTGAGAGTGCATTTCCCTGGAATTTGAGGCGATTTTTGCGTCGTAAGTCATTTATAATGAACACTTATGCGATATTTTGAGTTAAGTGCTTTAGAATGAACACTTAACTTTTGTAAGGCCTTTTTTTTGGTTTTGAGTGGCGTAAGTCCTTTGTTTGCAATGCGAAATATTATAGGACATCGGACATCCGTTTGGCTTCCAGATATCCGATAATCGCCAGAAAACGGGGCCTAAAATGAAAAACCCGCGCTTGTTGGGCGCGGGATGCGGTTCTTCCCTGATACGGATAGTCTCATATTCTGAAATTGTTGTCAAGCAAATATTGAGGAGTTTGCAAATATATTTTGAGAGGGCAGGTGCGTTTAGGGGAAGGCGAAAAGGAAAGGCGCTCACCGCAGGGACACGGCCCGCCGTCGCCTTCGCGTTTGCGAAGGCTGTGGCGGGTTCAGAAGACGCAGAAATTTGGGCGCTCCGGCGATCATTTGCGAATGAAGAAGGACCCCACGGCGGAGACGCGGAGGACCCGAAGACAAGCTGGTGAGGTAACCAGGCTTGTTTGGTGGCGCCCTTACAGGGCTCCAGAGGATTTTGGTTGGGGAAGGTTACCCAGCGCCTCCGCGCTGGGCTGACGTTTGGTACCGCGCCTCCGGCGCTCGGGAGCGGCTGGCGGGCTCCCCGAAGCTTTCGCCGGGAAATCTGTGGTTGTAGATGGAGCGAGGAAGTGAGTAGTATCTGGCGCGCGGCGAGAATTCTTGCGTGGCGGATTTGGCGCGGATGGGTTTTGCGAAATGACAGATGAAATCAAAGCTGTATCGGCGAGGGAGACGCGGCTTGGTGGATGGTCGTTTTTCTTTCTGGCGATGGGGCTGGTGGGTCCTTTTTTCGGCGCGCTCGCGGCTTACCTTGTAAATTCGATTCGATCGCTTTCTACGGCGGATCCAGGCGGAATCGCGCTGGGGCTGCGATTCTTTTTGCTGGCAATCGCGCTGGTGCTGGGCATTTTCGGCCGACGGTCGCGGTTGGGTCGCATTGCGATGCTTGGTAGCGCGATCGTGTTCGTAGTCGTGCTGGGGTTGGTGTCGATGCTTTTTTCTCGGCACGCGGTGCGGCCGGTGTCCGCGCCGACGCCGGCGCCAACAATCTCGCAGCCGCCGCCAACGCGGTAAGGCGTATCGCGAGATCGCGGTGCTTATTTTTATGAAGTACAATCACGCTTGCCCATGGCTCTAAATCCTGGAACAAAACTTGGGTCGTACGAAATTATTTCGCTGGTTGGTGTGGGCGGAATGGGCGAAGTGTATCGCGCCAAGGATACGCGGCTTGGACGCGAGGTCGCGCTAAAAATTCTGCCGGCAGGATTTGCGCGAGATGCGGATCGTCTACGGCGATTTGAGCAAGAGGCGCGCGCGGTCGCCGCGCTGAATCATCCAAATATTCTGGCGATTCACGACATCGGGCAGCAAGACGACACGCCATTTCTTGTGTCGGAATTGCTGGAGGGCGAAAACTTGCGCGCGATTCTGGATCGCGGGGCGCTGCCGCAGCGCAAGGCGATTGATTACGGCGTGCAAACCGCGCAGGGATTGGCGGCAGCGCATGAAAAGGGAATCGTTCATCGCGATCTGAAACCTGAAAATCTTTTCATCACTAAAGATGGGCGCGTAAAAATTCTGGATTTTGGTTTGGCGAAACTTGCGCCGCAAAAAAGTGATGCGCCGGAAGCGATCGCACTGACGCTCACGCACGAGCAAACGCAAGCGGGCGTGGTGATGGGCACCGCGGGTTACATGGCGCCGGAGCAAGTGCGCGGCGAAGCAGCCGATCCGCGTACGGATATTTTTGCGTTCGGCGCAGTACTGTTTGAAATGCTGAGCGGGCAGCGCGCGTTTCGGCGCGACACTGCGGCGGAAACGATGACGGCGGTGTTGAAAGATGATCCGCCGGAACTCGCGATGAGCGAGCACGCGGTGACTCCGGCGCTCGATCGGATTATGAAACGCTGCCTGGAGAAATCTCCCGAGCAGCGATTTCAATCGGCGAAAGATTTGGCGTTTGCGCTGGAGGCATTGAGCGGGAGCGCCGCATCCACCGCGAAGCAACAGGCGCATTCCGGCGGCGCGGCGAAGTAATTTGTTGCCGGTAGCGGCGGCTTGCATCGCGATTGCTGCGATCGCGGCGGCGTACTTGATTGGAAGCCGCAACACGGAAAAGCCTGCAAGCTTTACGCGGCTCACATTTCAGCGAGGGTATATCAAGCGGGCGCGCTTTGCTCCAGACGGGCAGAACGTGATTTATAGCGCGACGTGGGAAGGCAGACCGTTCGAAATTTTCAGCACGAAAATTGGGGATAACACTTCGCGTCCGCTGGGCTTGACAGATGCGATGGCGCTTGGGGTTTCAGACAGCGGCGAAATTGCTTTGCTGATGAACGTGCGTCGCGTTCGAGACACGGCGTTTTTGTATAAGGGAACGCTGGCGCGCGCTCAGGATAGCGGCGGAACGCCGCGCGAGATTTTGGACGATGTGTGGGACGCGGACATCAGCCGCGACGGGAAACAATTTGCGGTGGTGCGCGCAGCCGCAGGACCGCAACAATTGGAATATCCGATCGGGAAGGTACTTTTCAAAACGGATGGCTATATCAGTGATCCGCGAATCTCGCCGGACGGAAAATCTGTGGCGTTCATGGAGCACCCGCTGTTCGGAGACGATCGCGGTTATGTATCCGTGGTGGATTCAAATGGCAACGCAAAGCGTCTGACGACGGACGCTTCAACGGAACAAGGCGTGGTGTGGTCGCGAGATGGCAAAGAGATTTGGTTCGGAGCCAGCGAAGCGGGAACAACATCGGGCGAGCGAGCTGTGTGGGCTGTGACTCCCGCCGGCAAGATGCGAAAAGTTTTTCAAGTTCCGGAAGATTGCACTGCGGCGGACATCGCAGCCGATGGACGGTTGCTTTTTACGAATGACAAAGTGAGCGGCGCGCAAATGGTGGCATCGCCGGCAAGCAGCGTGGAGCGCGACGTGTCTGTACTGGGGAGCGGATACAGCGGGTCGATTTCCGCAGATGGAAAAATGATCGCGTTCACGGAATCAGGCTCGGGTGTTGGCGACGATTACGCAGTGTTTTTCCGCCGGCTAGACGGATCGCCGGCCGTGGAACTTGGCGAGGGCGACTGCATCGGAATGACGCCTGACGGAAAATATGTCGTCGCGTTGCTTCCTACTCAACCGACCAAATTGCGCGTTCTTCCCACTGGAGCGGGCGAAGCGCGAACGTTTGACATCGCACCCGTGAGTGTGGATGTCGATGATGTTTCGTGGATGCCGGGCGCGAAAGAGTTTGTGTTTCTAGGGCACGAAGGAGTTGGGCCGCCGCATGCCTATCGGGTGAGCATCGATGGAGGGTCCGCGCGTCCTTTGACTAACCAGGCGGGAGCACATTTCTGGAACAGAGTTTCTCTTGATGGAAAGTATCTGATTGATGGGCCGGGAAAGGGAAACAACTGGCAGTCAAAGTGGGAACTGGTTGAATTAGCGACTGGGCAGGCGCGTCCTGCGGCGCTGCTGGATGGCGACCAACCGGCGAGCTGGGATCAGGACAACAAACACATTTTTGTGGCGCACGAGGGAGACGGCGAGTCGACAGTTTTTCGCGTGGATGCATTCAGCGGAGAGCGCAAAGTGTGGAAGCAAATCCAGCCTGCCGATCCTTCGGGACTGAATCTGATTTCATTTTTTCAAGTGACGCCTTCGGGAAGCGCATACTCCTACGGAGCAGGGCGGATGATTTCGTCGTTGTACGTATATTCGAAGTGACGCTGAAACTTTCATCTCGTTCGAACATCTTATTCTTCGCGACGATTCACTTTGCGGCTTTGCAGGCCGTTTCCTTGACACGACATAGTTCGACGCCTACAATCTCCGATTCGCCGCACCCTGTTGTGGCCCATAGTGAGGACTCTGATGGATAAAAAGCGTCTTGATGTCTACAGAAAAAAGCTGCAGGCGAAACGCGAAGAGCTGGTACAGAATATTGCGCGGACGGAAGAAGAAGGACGCACGGCTGACGAAGATACCACGGTAGATCTGGCGGATAAGGCACGCGAATTCCTACACAAAAGAATTTTTGTTCGGACAGACGAATACAGAACGAAATTTGCTCGCGCTGATCGACGGCGCGCTGAAGCGCATCAAGGATGGAACGTTTGGCGAGTGCGCGAATTGCGAAGAAGAAATGCAGCAAAAGCGTTTGGACGCGGTGCCTTGGGCCGCGTATTGCATCGAGTGCCAGGAAAAGAAAGAGACCGGGCAACTGTAATTCATCGTCACAGTAGTTTACTCTTTAAATATAAATCATAATTCGGTATGATGGCGCAGCCGTGTCTGCCACTGCGCCACATCGCGGAATCATTGCGCCGTTTTTTCGGGCTACGCGCGACGCTCTTGTGTCGGTAATTTTTCCGGCGCCTTGCCGGATTTGCGAGCGCGTAATTGATACCGCTTCGCGATTGCCGATTTGCGAATCGTGTTTGGAATCGTTTCAGAAGTTGAAGGCGCCGCTTTGCGCGCGATGCGGGCGTCCCATGGTTTCGGCGATCACGGCGCAATCGCTCGAGACGCTATGCCATCTGTGCCGCACCGGAGTTTACGATTTCGATTTGGCGCGCAGCTTTGCGCTTTACGACGAGCACATGGTCCGCGCGATTTTGATGTTGAAGCACGAAGGAATTCCGCCGCTGGGTGTGTGGTTCGCGAAACGGCTTGCGGAAATTATCGCGAGCAATCCGAAAGATTTCGAGGCCGATGTCGTGGTTCCCGTTCCGCTGCATTCCGCGCGGCGGCGCGAGCGCGGGTACAACCAGGCGGAACTCATCGCGAAGCCTTTGGCAAGGTTTCTGCATCTAACGATTGAACCCCGAGCATTGGTGCGGAAGCGTCCGCGTCCCGGAGTGTTGCGGTTGACGCGTAAGCAACGCTGGGAAACTGTTCATGGTGCGTTCACACCAGATCGCGCCGCGAAAGTTGACAATCGCCGAGTTCTGCTGCTAGATGATGTGTTTACCACTGGCGCGACGCTGGATGCATGCAGCTGGGAATTGCGGCGCGCTGGAGCGACACGCGTCATGGCGCTCACGGTAGCGCGGGCTGCAGCGAACTGGTGGGGTTTGGGTTTTTAGTTTTTTGGTTAACGAAGATGAGCATCCGCAGGAATAACGGAGGGCGTGCCTGGCCTGCCGCCAGGGATGCTTCCGGTGCGTCCAAGAGTGGTCAGCCGTTTCCCCGTCCTCGCCAGTCTCCCGTAATGCAGGAACCCGTGCTGGTGCTGAACGCGACGTTTGAGCCGATCAATGTGACGGCGGTGCGCAGGGCAATGGTGCTGCTGCTTAAGGGAGTGGCTCAGGCGGAAGAGCTGAACACTTCTGAAGTGCGCTCCAGCTCTGCGACGCTGAAAGTGCCGTCTGTAATTCGGTTACTGGCGTATCGGCACATTCCGCAGCAGACTCGCGCGCTTTCGCGAAAAAATATTTTGCTGCGCGATCACAATACCTGCCAATTTTGCGGGCGAATTTTTCCGGCGTCGGAATTGACGCTGGATCACGTGATGCCGAGGTCTCGCGGCGGGCGTTCGTCGTGGGAAAATTTGGTGGCGAGCTGCTACCAATGCAACAACTCGAAGGGTGATCGCACTCCGGAAGAGGCAGGGCTGCATCTGAACCGGCGGCCGCGTCCGTTTACGCTGCACACTTCGCGGCAACTGATGCGATTGATCGGGCACAAAGACGAGAAGTGGCGGAAGTACCTGTTTTATTGAGACTTTTTTGCCCTAAAACTTTTCCTGCCAAGAGGATAGCCAACGATTTGGGGTAGTACTTTTTTGCCGGTATTTGCGGAAACCTTTTTGATTTCGCTGGCATCTCATTATTAACACCACTTCTAGGACACACCCCGGGAAGCAGCGGCGGCTTAGCCAAAGCTGCTTCTCTCTTTTTCAGGCCACTTTTTTCCCAGCTATCATTGGATTTATTTCTCAGCATTATTGCCGCAGGGCCACACGCAATCCGCGGCGCCAGTTTTCGGCTAATCCCACGCGAATAAATTCGATTTCTGGCGACAGGTAGCGAATCAGCATTCCAGTAGTGGGATGAAAGCGAATCGCGGGCGCCACTAAATAAACGAGCGGCGGCGCATTGCTCAATTCGATTCCTGGAAAATATCCGTAACTTTGGAAATCTCCCTGGCGCTGATGGGCTCGGACGCGGAGCCAGTAGTCGGCGGCTTGCAACGGGAGATGAATGTCTTCGCCGGCTTTCAGTTCGAGAATCGCGAGGCGGCGGTCGCGCGTCACTCCCAGCAAATCGATCACGCCGCGGTCGCCGGCGGAAAATGCGGGCACCTGCGTGTACAAAAAACGCGGGTCGAGCCGCGCGTCAATTCGCGAGGGATCGACGGCAACCAAAGTTTCCATCCACCGCTCAGCTTGGCGGCGATACATCGGATGAGACATGTCTTCGGCGGCGGGATGACGATAGGTTTGTAGTGCGCGGACAAGTGATTTCAATTCGCCGCGTGTTTCGCTGCGAAGCACGCAGCGCTGGTCGTCGAGCCCGAAATAAATAACGCCATCGCGCCAGCGCGCGAATTCGGCGCCGCGAAAACGCAGCGCGACTTCGCGCAGGCCGGGTACAGGCGATGCAGCAATCTCATTGGGAGCGAGCGCGCGGATCAAGTCGATTTCGGCGTGCGCGCTTGCGAGCAACGCTTCGGCTTCGCGGCGCGGAGTTAGTCGCGTGGCAAAATTTCCGAGTTCGCCTGCGTTGAGCAAGCGGCCGCGGCGGCGCGATTCGTCGAGCTCATACAATTCGATTCTTAGATTAGGAGCGAGCGCGGCAGTGCGATGCGCGAGAAGTTCGCCGCCACCGCGCGGAAAAAATAATCGCAGGCCTGCGATTCGGCCTTCGCCGCGTCCGCGCGAGTGATCAAGCCAGATGAGCGCGAATGTGAACATCGCGTCGATGGCGGCAGCGGTTTCGCCAGGAGCCGCGGCGATCACGGCCCAGCGCGCTCCGCGAGATTTTGAGATGGCGCGCGTGTATCGGGGTGAAAGCGAATACTTGAGATCTTCTGCGGTGGTGATCGATTCGATTTCTTCGTCGGGAAATTGTTCGTGAAGAAGAATTTGAAATTCTTCGCTGAATTGTTCGCGGGTTACTTTTGCTTCGGTGCGCACAGCGCTGGATGCGAATTCCAAGCGGCCGGGTTTGGATTGGCCGAAGCGCTCGACTTCCAGAAGAAGGCGCGCGGAACTGAGTTCGACGATGCGAACCACGCGGCGCGCGAGAGATCGCTGCTCGCTCCAGAGATGGAGCAACGCGCGGCTGCCTTGATCGTGGACTTCGTATTGAAAATCCGCGAGCGAGGCGAGGCGCTGGCCATCTTCGCGGATTTCGAGCGCGCCCGCGGATGCAAGGCTGGCAATCGCCTGCGAGATTTGGGATGAATCTGCCACGCCGCAGAGTATAGATGATCTACCTAATATAAGTTAGTAAGTAATGTGAAATAAAACCGGAAGTCAAAAACCGCACCCTTCAACACCAAAGGGTGCGGCACCCTCTTATTTCAGTTGCAGGCCGGTGACGGTGATCGCAGGCGGGCGCTGGTCCCACCCATCGGGAACACTTTCAAACGCCAGTTCGAAATCGCGTTTTTCGCCGGGGGCCAGAGGCGTGGCTCCTCGGCCGTAGAGCCTTCGCGTGTCATGGAACATAATTTTGCCGGAGAGATCGTGGAACTCGAGGAGTATTTCGATTTCGGCGACGCTGCGATTGCCGGTGTTGGAAATCATGCCGTCGACGTAAGTGATTTCGGTCTTCAACATATTCGTGGCGCGGCTCAATTGGAAATCGCTGTAGTGAATTTGCGGCACGTAAGCTTGCTCTTCCGCGCCCATCGGCAATGGAGCGGGGCCAGCGGGCTGATTAGCTCCGCCCCGTGACCACAAATAAAAACCGCCGGCCAAAAAAAGTACCACGAGCAAACCAGAGATAAGAGCGAGACCGAATTGGCGGCCGCCGTCGTTTTTCTGGGCGACTGGGGATTTAGGATTTTCGTTCATGGATAAATGATATTGTCAGCGTCCCGCGGCGATCCGCATCACCAGCGGCTCGGGCAAACCCGCGCGGCGCATGCGTTCCTGGACAACCGCGATGTCGTACGGCACGCGCCAAAATTCCACCACATTGTGTGTGAGATCGGCGATCGCAAATGCGGCGCGAGGATCGGCATCGCGGGGCTGTCCGATCGATCCCGGATTGAGGAGATATCGCGTGCCTGGTTCCAAACGCAGAGCGGCAAAATTTGTTCCCGCTTGTGGCTTCAACTGAATCACTTCGAGTTCGTCTGTGCGGTAGGAAAACCCACCCTGAAAATGTGTGTGGCCGAAAAAAGTTACGTTTGATGGAGATTCCAGAAGGCTATTCAGCGCTTGTGCGGGCGCGAAAATGTATTCGTCTTCATCTTCAACCGCGCCGTGAACGAGGGCGATGCCATCGAGTTCCACAGGTCCTTGCGGGAGTTCGCGCAGATATTTCAAATTCTCGGGACTGAGTTGATCGCGCGACCACTCCGCTGCGATTCGAGCGATGGGATTAAAGTCCTCGGCATCAGTTTCGCCAGATACCGCTTTATCGTGATTGCCGCGAATAGTGATTTCAGCGAGGCCGCGAATCTTATTGATCACTTGATTTGGATCGGGGCCGTAGCCGACGACGTCGCCGAGGCAGAGCGCACGGTCCCATCGGCCTTCGGCGGCTGCCAGGGCAGCGTCGAGCGCAGTCTCATTCGCGTGAATGTCGCTCAGAATCAGGAATCGCATGCTGCGCCAATCCGGACGCGCAGATTATAGCGGAACCTGTGTGCGTACGATATAGCAGAGGTAGATACGGCGATTCAGATTGGAACGGACTGAAGAAATAAATTCAGAAACCTTCGTAACAAGATGGGCTGTGCGTCCGTCTAAGGAAGAGAAGGGAAAATTCTGCACGTCACAGCTTTTTGGCTGATGACTTACGGCGCAATGAAAACGCCGCCCTTCGAGACAGGTTGTCGAGGAATCATCCGGTGAAAGCGAAGGGCCCCGCGGCGGCGACCGCGAGGCCCAATGACACGCGACTTCACCGGCTGTGCGCTAGGGAGGTCAGTGTCTGGGCGAGCCTACTCGCCTGCCCGCGACGCTGTCAATATTCCATTTTCTCGAGCCGGTCTTCATACAAAACTTCAAAGGAGACCAGATCCATGCGTAAGTCGATTATTTCTACACTGGCATTGCTTGCGGTGACGGCACTGGCATTGCCCGCGATTTCAGAGACGTTGAGCAAAAACGTGACGTTCACGGAAGCGTTGTCGGTGGGCGGAACGCAAGTGAAAGCCGGCGACTACAAAGTGGTAGTAGATGGCACGAACATCACCATTCAAAAGGGCCACGACGTAATCGTGAAAACCGAAGGGCGAGTGGAGCAACGCAACGGAAAGTTTTTCGCGACGACCGTCGTGCACGATGCGACCGGAGCCGTACGCGAAATTGATTTGAGCGGCGGCAATCAGGCAATCGTGTTTGGTGGTGGCGCGCCGGCAAGCGGCAGCCAGAAGTAAGATCTTCGGTAAAGATGTTGCGGCAACGGGCGGCGGGGACGGATCGTCATGGATCTGTTTCCGCCGTTTTTCTTGAACTACGATCAATGGTTCCGCGGGAGCTGCTAGCGAATGAGCATGCAATCGCCGTAGCTGTAGAAACGATAGGCGTGGCGCACCGCGTGTTCGTAGGCGTGGAGGATGCGTTCTGTACCGGCGAACGCGGCTACCAGCACGAGCAGGCTTGATTGGGGAAGATGAAAATTTGTGAGGAGTTGATCGACGGCGTGGAAATGGTGGCCGGGATACATGAAGATAGTGGCTTCGGCGCGGCCTGACTGAATGATTTGCGATGGACTGTTTTGCGCGGCGGTTTTAGCGGCGGCGTCTTCTAATGCGCGGACGACGGTTGTGCCTACGGCGAGAATCGGACGGCCCGCGGATTTCGCGCCGCGGATTTTTTCGGCGGTGGCTTCGGAAATCTCGTAGGACTCGCAATGAATTGGGTGATCTTCCACACGCTCGGTGTGGATTGGCTGAAAAGTGCCGAGGCCGACGTGAAGAGTGAGTTCACAAGTTTCGATTCCGCGAGCGCGAATGCGAGCGAGAGTGTCGCTAGAGAAATGGAGTCCCGCGGTGGGAGCCGCGACGGCGCCAGTGTGTTTCGCGAAAACGGTTTGGTAGCGCTCACGATCAGCGGGATCGTCGGCGCGGCGGATATACGGAGGCAGCGGTACGTGACCGAGGCGCTCGATTAATTTGGTGACGCTGTTCGTTTCGACGCTCGATTCGTCACTGTTGTCTCGGACAGAAAATTTCAGGCGGCGCATTCCGAAATCCGCGCGCGCGATGACTTCGCATTCGAGCTCGCCATCGCCGAACACGATGCGTTCGCCGATCGAGATTTTTCGGCCAGGGCGGACGAGCGCTTCCCAAGTGTCACCTTCCAGATTGCGCGTTAGCAAAACCTCGATTTCGGTGCTGAGATATTCGCGCTGGACGCGCGGATTTTTGCCGGGAGTTTGGCTGCGAAGTCCGCGGCGCGTGCCGAAGAGTCGCGCGGGGAGGACGCGGGAATTGTTGAATACGATGAGCTCGTCGCCCCGCAGTATTTCGGGGAGTTCGCGAAACTGATGATCTTCGAGAGACTCGTTCGAGCGGGATGCTAGGAGTAGCCTTGAGGCATCGCGGTCAGCGAGTGGGCGCTGGGCGATGAGTTCGGCGGGCAGATTGAAGTTGAAATCGGACAGGTTCATCGGATTCGTATCATAAAGATTGAAAAGATATGGTACATCTAAGTCGATGAAATTAAAAGCGTTAAACATGAAATAGGTTGGAATGGCAAGAATTTGACAATAATACACTCATATTATATGATGTCGATTGTAAAGGTCGGAAGCCGGCGCCAAGGCTGAGGTCAGAAACGCTGAGAAACTGGCGGCTGGCTGCCTTTCCCCAGTATTGCGGGGAATTCTTTTGAGAATCAAGGCCTAGGTTACAGTTATCATGGATGCAGTCGGGGAACTGGAGCAGATATGCTTCGAATGGACAAACTTACAATCAAAGCGCAGGAAGCGCTGGCGGAATCGCAGGAGATTGCCGCGCGGCACGACAATCAGCAGATTGAGCCGATGCATCTGCTGGGGGCGTTGCTCGCGCAAAATGATGGCGTGGTGCGTCCGTTGTTGACGCGGCTGGGAGTGCCTCCCGACAAGTTGGCGGCGGAAATTGAAAAGGGTTTGGAGCGATTTCCGAAAGTTACCGGCGTGGGGCAGCAGCATTTTTCGCCGGCACTGAATCAGTTATTTGAAAAGGCGTTCACGGAAGCTGGAAAATTTCACGACGAATATGTTTCAAGCGAGCACTTATTGCTCGCGATGGCGGATATGGGCCGCGATCCTGCGACTGAACTTCTGAAGAGCGCAGGCGCGAGCCACGAAGCGATTTTGCAAGCGCTTGCGAGTGTGCGCGGAAGCCAGCGAGTGACATCGCCGAATCCGGAATCGACGTATCGCGCGTTGGAACAATATGCGCGCGATCTTACGGAACTCGCGCGGCGGCGAAAACTCGATCCGGTAATCGGCCGCGATTCAGAAATTCGTCGCGTGATGCAAATTCTGGCGCGGCGCACGAAAAATAATCCGGTGCTAATCGGTGAGCCGGGCGTGGGAAAAACCGCGATCGTGGAAGGATTGGCGCAGCGAATTATTGCTGGCGACGTGCCGGACGTTTTGAAGCCGAAGAGAATTGTGGCGCTGGATTTGGCGGCGTTGGTCGCAGGCGCGAAATATCGCGGAGAATTTGAAGACCGATTGAAAGCTGTGCTGAAAGAAGTGGAAGAATCCGACGGGCAAGTAATTTTGTTTATCGACGAACTGCATACAGTGGTTGGCGCGGGCGCGGCAGAAGGTTCGATGGACGCTTCGAACATGCTGAAGCCGGCACTGGCGCGCGGTGAGCTGAGAGCGATCGGCGCGACGACGCTGAATGAATATCGAAAATATATTGAGAAAGATCCAGCGCTCGAGCGGCGATTCCAGCCGGTGGTGGTGAACGAGCCGTCCGTGGAAGACACGATCGCGATTTTGCGCGGATTGAAAGAGCGCTATGAGGTTCATCACGGCGTGAGAATCAAAGACGCTGCGATTGTGGCTGCCGCGACGCTTTCGGCCCGCTATATTTCCGATCGATTTTTGCCAGACAAGGCGATCGATTTGATCGACGAATCCGCGGCGAGCCTGCGAATGCAGATCGATTCGCTGCCTACCGAAATTGACGAAATCGAGCGGCGCATCATGCAACTGGAAATCGAACGTCAAGCGCTGCTGAAGGAAACCGACGAGCATTCGCGCGCGCGATTGAAACAGATTGAAGAGCAGCTCGCGCAACTGCGGGAGAAATCTTCCGCGATGAAGCAGCAATGGCAGGTGGAAAAAGATGCGATCTCTGGCGTGCGGAAACTGAAAGAGCAGATCGATCAGCTGAAAGCGGAAGAGCAACGCGTGGAGCGCACCGGCGATCTCGCGAAAGTCGCAGAGATTCGTTACGGCAAGCTGGCCGCGGCGGAACGTGAACTGACGGCCGCGCAAGAGCGGCTCGCTGAGCGCCAAAAAGTGCAGCACATGCTGAAGGAAGAAGTAGACGAGGAAGATATCGCGGCGCTGGTGAGTAAATGGACAGGAATTCCCGTGGGGCGATTGCTCGAAGGTGAGACGCAGAAACTCGTGGGGATGGAAGAGCGGCTGCGGCAGCGTGTGGTTGGTCAGGATGATGCGCTGGCGCGAGTGTCAGGAGCGATTCGCCGCGCGCGCGCGGGGCTCAGCGATCCGAAGCGTCCGATCGGATCGTTTATTTTCCTGGGTCCAACTGGAGTGGGGAAGACCGAGCTGGCGCGAGCGCTTGCGGAGTTTTTATTTGATGATGAGCGCGCGATGGTGCGGCTCGACATGTCGGAATATATGGAGAAGCATTCGGTTGCGCGGCTGATCGGCGCGCCTCCGGGTTACGTGGGCTACGAAGAGGGCGGTCAGCTCACGGAAAAAGTGCGCCGGCATCCATATTCGGTGGTGCTGTTCGATGAAATCGAAAAAGCGCATCCGGACGTTTTCAACGTGCTTCTGCAAATTCTGGAAGACGGGCGGCTCACGGATGGAAAAGGCCGCACGGTGGATTTCAGAAACACAGTTTTGGTGATGACGAGCAACGTGGGCTCGGCGGCGATTTCTGAGCTTGCGTCGAAAGATCCGGCGCTCGCGCATAAAGAAGCGATGGAAGCGTTGCGCGCGGCGTTTCGTCCGGAATTTTTGAACCGTGTCGACGAGATTGTGATGTTCAATCCGCTGGGTAAGGAACAGCTGGAAAAAATCGTGGAGCTGCAACTTGCAGAAGTGGAAAAAATGCTGGCGCAGCGCAGCGTAACGCTGGAATTGTCCGGCGCGGCGCGGAAGCTGGTACTGACGGAAGGCTACGATCCGGCGTACGGCGCGCGGCCGTTGCGACGCACTTTGCAACGGCTGGTGCAAGATCCACTGGCGATGCAGATACTCGAAGGAAAGATTTTGCCGGGCGATCACGTACTGGTAGATGTGGATTCAAGCGGCAAAGTGAAATTCGAGCGGCGGCCTGCGAATGTTGCAGCGAATCCGAAGCAATCGAAGCCGGCAGCTGCGGCAATGTAAAAGTAACGCACGCGAACAACTGTGATTGACTGGAGAAAATATGCGCACGTTGAAGACGGGGATTCTGCTGATCGCGCTGACGATGCTGCTGGTGCTTGGAGGCGGAGCTGTCGGCGGGCGAGGCGGAATGACGCTTGGCTTGGTGATCGCGGGCGTCACGAATTTGATCGCCTATTTTTATTCCGACAAGATCGCGCTGAAATCGAGCCACGCGCAGCCGGTGACGCGCGAACAGGCGCCAAAACTTTATGCGGTGATGGAGCGGCTGTGCGCGAAAGGGAATTTGCCGATGCCGAGTTTGTACGTGATGCCGGAAGCGGCTCCGAATGCGTTTGCGACCGGAAGAAATCCACACCATGCATCGGTAGCGGTAACCGCGGGTTTGCTTGAATTGATGAATGAAGATGAATTGGAAGGTGTGATTGCGCACGAACTCTCGCACGTGAGGAACTACGACATTTTGATCACGTCGATCGCCGCAACGGTAGCCGGCGCGATTACCTGGCTCGCGTACGCCGCGCGATGGGGAATGATTCTCGGTGGATACGGGGGAGGGCGCGGTCGCGATAGTCGCGGCAGTGCGTTGGGAATGATCCTCACGATATTCCTCGCTCCCGTGGCAGCGGCGATGCTGCAACTGGGATTGTCGCGACAGCGCGAATATGCCGCTGACGCAGCCGGAGCGCGGTTGGTCGGTCAGCCGTACGGGTTGATTTCAGCGTTGAAAAAGCTGGGCGCCTACAACGAGAAGATGCCGATGAATGTGCCGCCTACAACAGCCGCGCTATTCATCGTAAAGCCACTTAGTGTGGGAGCGGTTTGGTCGAGCCTGTTCAGCACCCACCCGCCCATTGGCGGAGCGGATTGCCGAGCTGGAGCACATGACGATCGTTCGTTAACAGCCGAAACGCGCAGATGAAAACTGTGTAAAAAACGCGCGAAATACCATTAAACATGTAGTTTTGGCTAGTCGCCGGGTAAACCGAAACCGTCAAGTTTTCGGCGTCGATTTCCCTAAACATCTTGTTTTCAATAGGTTCAAAGTATGCGGAGCGAACTGTCCGAATGGTCAGGTTTTTGCTCTATATCGTTGACCAACCCGGGGGTTGGAAAATGAACTGTCGCGCAACAATCCGATTGATCTGCGATTATCTGGAAGGAAGGCTTTCTTCCAACGTAGCCCGCGAAGTCTCCCAGCATCTGAGCCGATGCCAACAGTGCCATTCGATTTTGACTGCTGCCGAAGAGACGCTTGAAACCGATTTCGGAGCTGATCCGCGTTCGCTGCCACACCCCACCCACGCGTAACTAAGTAGATAACTTTAGATTGTTTCAAGAATGCGCGCGTTTCTTTGCCTAGCGGTCTGCCACGTCTATTCCGTTTATTTGTAATGACATAGAGGCGATTCCTGACCTGCCGTTTAGTTGGTGACCAATCGGTTACCACAAAATTTTGACACGATTTTTGTAAAGTTTGCCACGGCCAAACGTAAAGGGAAAATTTGTTCTTTATCCGGCTTCCGTGTTAACCCATGCGTTTTCAAGTACTTAGAAATGACTCTGGGAACCGCTAGTTTGGCGCGGCGCTTGCACTTGTTCAATGCGCAAGGGGTTGAGGGTTAAGGAGAGACTAGAATGTTGGAAAGCCAAGAGACTACTCAAGTTGAACAAAGTTCGCCCCGCTGGGTGAGTATTGCAGTTGTGGCACTGGCGGCAGTTTCGCTGCTCGGTGTGGGTATGGCATGGAGCGCATCGAACCACGTTCGAGAAGCGCAGACAGTCAGCGTCCGCAGATAATAAGACGCTGCGACAGAATTTGGATGTGCTGAATCAGCGGCTGGCACAAGAAGAATCCACTAACGCGCAATTGCAGGGCGACCTGTCTGTGGTGACGGATCGCATGAAGCTGACGCAGGGCGAACTTTCCACCGCGCGAAAAGCGGCAGACAAGATTCGTCAAGAAGATGCCAAGCAACTCGCCGAAGTGCAAGAAACAGTGAATGGCGAACTGGCGACGAAGGCGAGCACCGACGATGTGAAAGCGGTGTCGACTGGCGTGGACGGTGTGAAGAGCGACCTGAACTCCGCGAACGAAAAGTGGGCGGCGGCGAATGGCGAGCTCGGAACACAGATCGCGCGCACTCACGACGATATCGAACAACTTCGCCGGCTTGGACAGCGCGATTATTTTGAATTCACGCTGAATGCCAAGACCGGAAAACAACGAGTGGGCGATGTTACCGTGGAGCTTCGCGGCACCAACACCAAGCGCAACCAGTACACCGTGGCTCTCTACGTGGATGATATGCGTCTTGAGAAGCGGAATCGCGCAGTGAATGAACCCATCTTCTTCTACACCAAGGGCAGCCGCTCTTCGTTGGAGCTGGTTGTGAACTCGGTGGGCAAAGATAAGATCGCGGGCTACCTGAGCGCACCGAAAGTGCAGACGGCTTCGAACGCGCCAGCACCCTCGGGCAAGTAAGATCGCAAGACCGCGCAATGCGCGCGGAGTAGAGACGGGGCGGTGAGGATTGATGGAATCCTTCCGCCCCGTTTTGCATTATTGGTAGTGGACAGAGACGCCGGGGCTGTGGGAAAGTTGTGAAGCCTTCCAGCTCGGGGGCGGTCAAACGACCGTTTCGATACTTAGTTTTGCGAATGGAGAAAACTGATGAACAAGCGATTTTTGTTGGGAGCGGCGGGCGCGCTGTTGGTCGCAGGTCTGGCCATGGCAACGCCAGCGGGGAAAGACGGGATGTGGTCGGGCGTGGTGTCAGACAGCGCATGCGGCGGAAGCATGACCGATGCCGCGTGCGTTACCAAGTGCGTGAAGGAAAAGGGCGCGAAGTATGTTTTGGTGGATGACGCGAGCAAGAAAGTATTTACGCTGAATCCGCAAGACGACGCAGCAAAACACGCCGGCCATCACGTTTCCGTGACGGGTTCCGTGGATGGCGACACGATTACGGCGAAGGCGATTACCATGCCAGCCGGCAAGTAATTACAATTTACGAAAGTTTTCAGCAAGAGGGCGGAGCCACGTGCTCTGCCCTTTGTTTTTTGGCGCACGTTTTCCCGCCTCGCAAGTGTTTCGATCTCACGGTAGGATGTTCCCGTTATGACGACTTCTGTGATTTTCGCGCGAACGGCGATCACTCCTGCGGAAGAAATTAAAGATTCCGCGATCGTAATTGAAGACGGCCGCATTGCTTCGGTAGGGTCGCGCGCGGGATCTGTCTTGCCCCAGGGAGCCGCTGTTTACGACGCAGGGTCGGCCACCATTATTCCAGGATTTGTGGATCTGCACATTCACGGGGCTGGCGGCCACGACGTGATGGAAGCCAGCGTGGAAGCGCTGAACGCAATTGCGGTTGCGTTAGCGCGGCACGGGACGACTTCGTTTGTTGCGACGACCGTGACTGCGTCGCCGGAGGCGTTGTGCCGGAGCGCTGCTGGCATCGCGGCTTATATGAATCGGCCGCGAAGCGAAGCGCCGTTGGGCGGCTTGATGGCTCAGGTACTTGGCATTCACTTCGAGGGCCCGTTTATCAGCAAGGCTCGTAGAGGAGTGCATCCCGAGGAATGGATTGCGGCGCCATCGCTCCCGCTGCTTGCGAACTTGTTGAATGCGGCTGGCGGTGCCGCGCGAATCATTACTCTGGCTCCCGAACTGCCAGGTGCGCTGGAATTGATCGACGCGGCGCGCGCCGCCGGGTTGCTTGTTTCTCTCGGACACACGGACGCGACTTACGAGCAATCCGTCGCCGCGATCGGCCGCGGCGCGCGGCATGCGGCTCACGTGTTTAATGCTATGCGTCCATTTTCGCATCGCGACACCGGCGTGATTGGAGCTGTGCTCACATGGCCGGAAGTTACAGCTGAATTGATTGCGGACGGCATTCACGTAGATGGGTCTGCGATAAGGATTTTGCTGGCTGCAAAGGGCGCCGCGGGAATTTCGCTGGTAAGCGACGGAACTTCTGCAACCGGAATGCCAGACGGCGCTTACCGGCTTGGCGAGATCGATGTCGACGTGCGCGGCGGCGTGGTGCGAAATAAAGAAGGGAAGCTCGCGGGCAGCGCGCTGACTCTCGATAAGGCGCTGCAGAATATTGTCGCTCTCGGAGTGCCGCTTCCTGACGCTGTTCGAATGCTAACGCTAAATCCCGCGCGCGAATTGGGAATCGAGATGAAGAAGGGCGCGCTCGTTGCAGGGGCGGATGCTGATTTGATTTTGCTCGATGCCGAGCTGCGAATTTCAAAAGTGATGATTGGCGGATCGTGGCTTAGCTAGACGAGTAGAGAAGCGCCTGCGCGCGTTCAGTTCAGCGGCACGCCGAATTTTTCCGCGAGTAGATGCGGATCAAACGGGCTGCACGAAAAGAATTCTCCGTTGAGTTCGAAAGTCGGGACCTTTCGCCGTCCGTTATTCACGCTAATCACCAGATCTTCCGCATCGGGCGATTCATCAATATTAATTTCTTCGAGTTGAATTCCGCGGTCGCGTAGAAATTGTTTTGCGCGGCGGCAATCCGAACACCACGTGCTTGTGTACATCAACGCTGATTTGTTTGGAGGTTCCATTTTCCGGTTTAGAAAGCGCGTAGGCGCAGCCCGCTTCTCAAAGTGGTTGGATGCTGTGGGCAGTCGAAAGTTTCAGGCGTGCGGTCGTACGGGTTCTATGCGTGAGCAGCCTTTGCTCCGTCCACGGCAACTCGGCCCGCGCGTGCCGCGACTTGAATGCGCAGATCGGCGCACAAAAGTGCCGTGCGAGCTTCATCCGCCTCTTCAAGAGAAATTCCCTGCGTCGCAAGTTTTTTCTCGGCAGCTTGTTTCGCAGCGCGCGCGCGATCCACATTAATTTCTTCTGGACGCTCTGCTGCTTCCGCGAGCGCGGTCACGCGATCGGGCAGCACCTCCGCATACCCGCCAAACACCGCGCAATATCGCACCGTGCCGCCATCGTGATAGCTCAGCTCGCCGATGCCAAGCTCCGTAAGCAGCGGCGCGTGCCCTGGCAAAATCCCAAAGAAGCCGTCGCTGCCGGGCAATTGCACCTCCGGCGTTGCAGCTTCCAGGACGCGCCGTTCCGGCGTCACCACTTCGAGATGGAGCGAATCAGGATTCATTTTCTAATTTCAATTTTGCTTTGTGCGGCGTTTGAGAAAACTACTTCGCCGTCGCTGTCATCTTCTCCGTTTTTTCCAGCACGTCTTCAATCGTGCCAACCATGTAGAACGCCTGCTCCGGCACTTCGTCGTGCTTGCCGGAAACAATTTCCTTAAAGCCGCGGACGGTGTCTTCCACCTTGATATATTTTCCCGCAAGGCCGGTGAACTGTTCCGCTACGAACATCGGCTGCGACATAAATTTTTCCACTTTGCGCGCGCGAGCAACCGTTTGCTTGTCTTCTTCCGGCAATTCTTCAATTCCAAGAATCGCGATAATGTCCTGCAAATCCTTGTAGCGTTGCAGCACGGATTTCACTTGCCGCGCCACGTTGTAGTGTTCGTGACCCACGATGTTCGCATCGAGAATGCGCGAGAAACTCGCCAGCGGATCGACGGCCGGATAAATTGCGCGTTCCACAATCGCGCGGCTCAAGTTCGTCGTCGCATCCAAGTGCGTAAACGTCGCGGCCGGCGCAGGATCGGTGTAGTCATCCGCGGGCACGTAAATCGCCTGTACGGAAGTGATCGAACCTTTTTTCGTCGACGTAATGCGTTCCTGCAATTCGCCGATTTCTGTGTTGAGGTTTGGCTGATATCCCACCGCGCTCGGCATGCGACCCAGCAGTGCCGAAACTTCCGAGCCCGCTTGCACGAACCGGAAAATATTATCGATGAAGAGCAGCACGTCGAGGCCCTCCTCATCGCGGAAATATTCCGCGACGGTCAGACCCGTCAATCCCACGCGCAGCCGCGCGCCGGGTGGTTCCGTCATCTGTCCGTAGATCAGAGCGCATCGCGATTTTTCCGGGCTTCCCGGCACAATTACGCCCGACTCTTTCATTTCGAGAAGCAGGTCGTTGCCTTCGCGCGTGCGCTCGCCCACTCCCGCGAAAACCGAAACGCCGCCGTGCTTCATCGCGACGTTGTGAATCAACTCCTGAATCAAAACGGTTTTTCCCACGCCCGCGCCGCCGAAGAGCCCGATCTTCCCGCCCTTCAAGTACGGCTCCATCAGGTCCACAACTTTAATTCCAGTCTCAAACATTTCGAGCGACGTGGATTGATCCTCCAGCGACGGCGCCGGCCGGTGAATCGGATAGCGCTGCGCAGCTTTCACGGGGCCGAGATTGTCCACCGGTTCGCCGAGAACGTTGAGCACGCGCCCCAAAGTTTCGCGGCCTACCGGCACGGTGACAGGGCCGCCCTCGTCGATCGCTTTCATGCCGCGCGTCAAGCCATCGGTAGGTTGCAGCGCCACGGTACGCACGCGCCCTTCGCCAAGGTGCTGCTGCACTTCGGCGATGATGTCCACTTTCTGCTCGACATCAAATCCTTCGCTGGTAATTCGCAGCGCGTTGTAAATCAGCGGCAGATCTTTCGGATCGAACGCGATGTCCACCACCGGCCCGATCACCTGCACCACGTGTCCAACTCCACCTTTTTTCTGCTCGGCCATCACTTTCTCCTGAAGCCCGGATTCCCGGTCTTGGCAAACGGCGCCGATTCCAACGCGCCAATAATATTTGCCTCTTAAATATTTTCGGCGCTTCTTAAACTACGCGCTCCAACTCGCTCCGCTCACCACTTCAATAATTTCTTTCGTGATCGCAGCCTGGCGAATCTTGTTCATTTCGAGAGTGAGCGATTCAATCAGGTCGCCCGCGTTATTCGTCGCCGCGTCCATCGCTGTCATTCGCGCCGCGTGTTCCGCCGCGGAAGAATCCGCGAGCATGCGATAAATTCGCGCGGAAACATATCTCGGCAGCAGACCCTCCAGCAATTTATCGGGCGGCTGCGCGTAAATGTAATCCACTTCCACCGCATCTTTCGCGGTTTCTTCTGGTTCGATCGGCAGCAATTTTTCGAAAACCATTTTCTGCGTGATCACGCTCTTGAATTCGTTGAACAGCAAATACACCGCGTCGATTTTTTCGGCTTCGTAAAGCTCCACCACGCGCGCCGCGATTTCTTTTGCTCGCGCAAAATCCGCCTTCGCCGTAAAGCCTACATATTCGCCAGCTACGGTCCATTGCAATCGCCGAGCAGCATCGCGACCTTTGCGGCCAATCGGAATCACTTCTGTTTTTTCACCGCTGGGCCGGCTGCGCATAAATTCCACGGCGCGCCGCACAGCGTTCGCATTGAACGCGCCTGCGAGCCCGCGATCTCCGGTGGCCAGCAGCAACAACACGCGCTGCTCCGGCCTGCGTTTCAGCAATCCATGATGCGGCTCTTCCATTCGCGCCGCCGCGGATCGCACCAGCTTCGTAATCTCCGCCGAATACGGACGCGCCTCGATCGCCTTATCCTGCGCCTTCCTCAGACGAGCTGCCGACACGAATTTCATCGCGCGCGTAACCTGCTGCGTGCTCTTCACAGAGCGAATTCGACGCCGAAAATCGAGAAGTGTCGCCATTTATCAGGTCGTGTACGAAAAACTAATTCTTGCTCGCCACGAATTTTTCCTTGAACGCTTTGATCGCATCCACCATATCCTTCTTCAGTTGATCGTCCAGCGCCTTCTTCTCCGCAATTCGCGCCAGCACTCCGCTGTAGCTCGTATCCATGAACTGGTACAACTCGCGCTCAAATCGCCGGCAATCCGCGAGTTCCACGTCGTCCATAAATCCGTTTGTACCCACGAAAATGATCAGCACTTGCTTCTCGGTGGTCAGCGGAGCGTATTGCTCCTGCTTCAAAATTTCTGTCAGCCGCTGTCCTCGCGAAAGCTGCGCTTGCGTCGATTTATCCAGTTCCGATCCAAATTGCGAAAACGCAGCCAACTCGCGGAATTGCGCCATATCCAACCGCAGCGAACCCGCCACCTGCCGCACCGCCTTGATCTGCGCGTTGCCGCCTACGCGGCTTACGGAAATTCCCACGTTGATCGCGGGACGTATGCCGCCGTTAAACAAATCCGCTTCCAAATAAATCTGCCCGTCCGTAATCGAAATCACGTTCGTCGGAATATATGCAGACACGTCACCCGCCTGCGTTTCGATCACCGGCAGCGCGGTCAGCGAACCAGCGCCCAGATCATCCGAAAGTTTCGCCGCGCGTTCCAACAATCGCGAGTGCAGATAAAAAACGTCGCCCGGGAACGCCTCGCGGCCGGGAGGCCGCCGCAACAGCAGCGAAATTTCGCGATACGCCTGCGCGTGTTTCGAAAGGTCGTCGTAAAAACAAACCGCGTGCCGCTTAGTGTCGCGGAAAAATTCGCCCATCGCGCACGCCGCATAGGGAGCCACGTACTGCAGCGTCGCAGGCTCCGTCGCCGACGCCGCCACCACGATTGTGTATTCCATCGCGCCGGCATCCGTCAGAACTTTCACCACCTGCGCAATCGTCGAGCGCTTCTGCCCGATCGCGCAGTAAATGCAAACCATGTCGCGGCCCTTCTGGTTGATAATCGTGTCCAGAATGATCGCGGTCTTTCCCGTCTGCCGGTCGCCGATGATCAGCTCGCGCTGTCCGCGCCCGATCGGAATCATCGAGTCGATCGCTTTAATTCCAGTCTGCAGCGGTTCGCGCACTGGTTGGCGTTCCACAACTCCGGGAGCAATTCTCTCCAAGTGATTGCGTTGCGTAGTCGCGATCGGCCCTTTGCCGTCGAGCGGCACGCCCAGCGGACTCACCACGCGCCCCACCATCGCCTCGCCCACCGGCACCGACATAATAGTCCGCGTGCGCTTCACCGTATCGCCTTCGCGAATTTCGGTGTAGTCGCCCAGAATCACCACGCCCACCTGATCTTCTTCCAGGTTCAGTGCGATTCCGAAAACGTTGTGCGGAAACTCGATCATCTCGCCAGACATGCAGCGCTCGAGCCCGTGCACGCGCGCGATTCCGTCGCCCACCGAGATCACCGAGCCGACTTCGTCCACCGAGACGGTCTGCTGGTAATTCTCGATCTGCTCGCGCAATATTTTTGTAATTTCGTCCGCTTTAATCGTCGCCATTCCCGCTCCTGCTGCCGTGTGTACGCGTTCTCTTGCGTTTATTTCTCGAAGCTCGCCACAATTAGCCTGCGAGTTTTTCCTGCATCCTTCTCAGTTGCTCTTTCACGGAGCCGTCATAAATCACAGACCCAATCTTCACTACCGCGCCGCCCACAAGATCGGATTTCACTTCATAGGTAGCGGCTATCTTCATATCGGTGACGATCGCGAACGCTTTTTCCAGTTGGCTCTGCTCGGTGTCGCTCAATTGCACCGCCGAAGCCACATCTGCCACCGCAATCCCCATTTTCGTGTTGAGCCGCTGGGTGTAAGAAACCGCGATCTCCGGCAGCAGCGCGCCGCGGCGGTGATCCGCCACCACCAGTACAAAATTTCGCAAAATTTGCCGCAGCTCCGGCGCCACTTCCATCCGCGCCAGCAGCGTTTCCATCACCGCGGATTTTTTATCGCGCGGTACAGCCGGATTCGCCAGGCACAGCCGCAAATCCGCAGACTCATCAATGATCGCGCCAAGCTGATCCACCGCCGCCTTCACCTGTTCAGCCACGTTGCGTGCCAGCGCCACTTCCAGCAGCGCCTCCGCGTAACGATCCGCTACCGCTTTCAATTCGCACCTCGCGGTGCTTCGCCGTCTCGCGATTTTGAAAGGTTATCCAGAAAATTTTGAAAAATTATCTCGCGCCGCTCAGGAGTCATTCCCTGCGCCACTAACTCCGCCGCACGCGCCACTGCCACGCGCGCCGCCACAGTTCGCAGCTCAATCTGCGCCAGCCGCGCCGCCGCATCAATTTCCACTTCGGCCATGTGCGCGATTTTTTCCACTTCGCGCTTCGACGAAGTCCGCAGCCGGTCAGCCTCAGCCACAAAATCTTTTTCCGCTTGCGTGCGCATCGTTGCCGCGTCTTGATCCAGCCGCGCGAGTCCCGCTTCCGCTACGCGCAGTTGCTGATTCGCTTCCTGCTTCGCCGCAGTCGCCGTCTCAATCGCGCCCGCAATCACATTCGCGCGTGCGCGAAACGCAGGCGAACCTTTTTTCGCGATGAAATATCCCAGCGCCCCAAAAATCAAAATAAAATTCAGCCAGCGAAAAACTTGTCCCGCGGGAGTGTCTTGCGGCTCCGTCGCATTTTCTTGCGCGCGTACAACCGGCGCCGCGCAAACGGCCAGCAGCATCGCCATCGCTGCGATCGATAGCCATCGCTTCGTCAAAGTTTTCATCGCGCGCCGCCTTGCACAGAGCCGCCCGGTCCCGGACGCCGCGCGAACACCGCCTCTACAATTTCCCCCGCCAGCGCTGGAGTTTCCGCATCCAGCTGAGTGCGCGTCACCGCAGCTTCAGCCGCGATTCGTTCTTTCGCCTGCGCTACGCGTTCGGTCGCGTCCTTCCGCGCATCGCGAATCATCACTGCGCGTTCATCCAAAATCGTTTTGCGTCGCGCATCTTGTTCGGCGTACACGGTCCCGCGCGCTTTTTTCAGCGCTTCCTCATACACGCGAACTTTTTCCCCAGCCGCGACCTTCGCTTCTTCCGCTTCGCGTTGCGCGCCTTCTGTCCGCGCAGCCCGCTCCGCCATCACTTTTGTAATCGGATTAAAAAACGCCCAGCGCAGGAACAAATAGAAAAGGAAAACGATAATAATCGTGGGAATTGCTTGTACAAACAGATCGCCAAGTTGGTTCAGTATTTCCATATTTCAGTTGCTGCGTAACCTCGGCGTTGCTGTCGTTCGGGCAGAGTTTAATCCGCCTCTTTCTTTGCACTACTTCGTCTTTTTGCTCGCTTGCAGGGCGAGCCGCTGATGCTCGACTGGAATTTCCGAACTCGGTCAGAAGGCCCAACTTTATAGCATTCGCTGGCATTCGCGTCAATCGCACCAGCAGCGCAGCCACAGTAGCGCGGCATTCCTGGCTGCGGCATTCAACATCTTTCACCATCGAACACGCCCACTCCTGGTTTCCCACCACTCCGCGCCCGGAAGATGCTCTACTTGATGTCGCCAATGCCGCTGCCGTAAAACGCCGCCGCCGTGATTGCGGAGATAAAATTGATAAAGAAACCGATCATTCTCGCCATCTCATTCTGCCTGCTTGCCGGTGGCCTCGGTATTCCGCGGCCTTCCGTCGCCCAAGCCGTCCCCGATAAAAAAGCCATCCTCACAGCAGCTAGTCAGGCCTATTACAACCTTCGCGCCAATGGTTTGGATTCATTCACCTGTAGCGTCACGCCAAACTGGGAAATGATGTTGCAGGAGCAGCGAAAGCAGAATTCGCAATTGGTGGATTCAGAGCTCGTCACTCTTGACCAGCTCCATTTCACTTTCGCCGTGGACTCCGGCGGAAAAATGAAGCTCTCTCACAACGATCTCACCGGACTTACCAAAGAAATGACCGATTCCGTGAATGAGATCGAATCCGGCATGGACCAAATGGCTTCCGGCTTTTTCGATACCTGGTCATTTTTCATGATTGATCGCCCGCTGCCGGATCTCACAGCCGAATATCACGTTGAGGTGATCGGCACGCAATACCGCCTCACTTACAAAGACGGCACAGCAGACGTAGTCACCACGCTCGCCCACGACTATTCCATCGTCAATCTCGCCATCACCACGCCTGATTTTCACAGCACCGTCCAACCCGGTCTCACCAAGCTGCCCGGCGGCTTCGTCCTAACTTCTTACGATGCGAACTATCAATCCGCAAAACCCGAAGACGCCACACAATTGAAAGCTCTGATCAGCTATCAAAGCGTCGAAGGATTTCAAATCGTCCAACGCCTCGACGTAAACGGCACCTACGGCCCCAACAAATTCACAGTCCAGCTAATCTTTACTGGCTGCGAAGTAACCAAAAAGCCCGCAACCCCATAGCGCGCCAAAGCTCCGTCCGAGCGCAACGACTTCAGTCGCCCTCCCAGCCTAGCGATCCCCGTATCAGGGCACGAATTCATTCGTGCCGCAATCAAACGCCCCCACACTGTCATCCCAAACCCGCTTTAGCGGGTGAGGGATCTGCAGTTTGCCTTGCCTGCCCGGCATTCGTGGGGGGCTTGCCCCGTCGGCCGCAGCGAAACCAGTAGGCAGCCACTACGTAATTGGCTTATAATATGCGTTCTAATTGTACGCACGCCCCAAGGGCTCGGAACATCACCGTCCGCTACGGCGTCAAACTTTTCATGACGAGACTTGGATATACGCGGTCTATCGCGGCTTTTGCGTTCTGCCTCCTGTCTTTAAGCGCACCGATCCACGCCTGCATGTGCGGTTTTCCTTCGCCAACAAACGCGGCACCGCCGAAGAACATGCGGGATGCCGCCGCAGAATTGATCGCTGACCACACAGAAACAATTTTCGAAGGCACTGTAGAAAAGCAAGAAGTCGTTTCAGGGCCGATGGGTCCTCCTTCGGATGCGTTTTCTATGACGCCTGCGGACGCACATCGTGTGGTTACATTTCTCGTCACTCGTACCTATCGGGGACACGCGGATTCGCGCGTTACGATCATTACTGGTCTAAGTGATGGGGATTGTGGATACGACTTCGAGACGGGAAAGCAGTACCTGGTTCACGCAACGCGCGACAACACAGGAAATCTTTTCTTTACGAATATGTGTACCCGAACAGCCGAAGTCGAAAAGTCCGGCCCAGCGATTCGTCTCCTACGCGGCGATCCACCCGCTCCTGACGACCTTCTGGATCCGCAGACATACGAACGCAAATATTTTTCGATATGGACCGCCACAATGTGTGGTCGAGTGACAAAGCCCGACGGCAGCCCCATGGCGAGAGCCTCGGTTCATCTGTCACAAGTGCGAGACGAGCCGCTTCCACCAAAGGAATTCGCCGATGAAAATGGTGCCGGGCCTGACGGAAGCTTCTGTATCCAGTCGATTTCTCCAGGAAAGTATTTGCTCACTGCTGAGGAAACCAACTACGACACGAACACCCGCTGGATGGCATACTTCCCCGGCGTTCCGCACAGCTTCGACGCAAAAATCATTGACATAGCAGCAGGCGCAAATATCTCGGGCATTCAATTTACTGTTCAGCAGCAACCTCTCTACACGGTGCGATTCAAAATTGCTACACCCGACGGCAGCCCGCTTCCTTGGCGATGCCTATCCATTGCAATCGATAGCCCTGAGCGCGACAGATTGGCTTATCACGAAGACCACGGAATCAACGAGGACGGATCGTACACACTTGGACTTATTCCGCCGGGACATTATCGCGTCAGCAGTTTCGTTATGCCGGATTTTCAAACAGATCAAATTTCGCCCGAAGCCTTAAAGTGGAAGATGGCGAATCTCGAGGTAGACATCAGCGGTAACACAGAAATCGTCCTGAAATTAGTCCCTGCGGCAAAACCCTAATTCTCCGCGTTGCAGCAACCCAATTACCCGCGTCCTAATCGGCGGCGGCAATCCTCTGATCACCCCGCCGCGTACGCATCTGCGTGAACCTTACCTTTGGCTCAACTCCCAATCGCCCCGCATATTCAAGCAGCTTGTCGACGCTCTTGTTCGCAATCTTCCCATTCAGCAATTCGCTCACGCGCGGCTGAGGCTCTCCAAGAATCGATTGCAGTTGTTTTTGCGAATATCCATCCGCGTATTTCAGGATCGCCTGATACACCTCAGCCTTGAATTTGACCGCAATTACTTTTTGTCGCGGGAGGCCGATATCATCAAGCACATTTTTCCGGGTAACGTGCGTTGGTTTACTGCGCTTTCTTTTCATTCTTTACCCGCTCCACGAATTACTCCCTGAGTCGAAATGAGTATACACTGGAATGTATATTACACTCGTCGGAAAGCGGGTCGTGAGATCGAGCGCGCGAACAACGACGCTGTTCGCTTGTACCTTTTTCGTCACTCTCGAATTTCCGCTTGCTTTTTATTATCGCATGTGCAATGATTACCCATTAGTTCGTGCGAAGCAATTCGCCCCAGGCTGCCGGACAGCCTGCGACAGTTCTTTGACAACTGAATAGTTTTGAGCCGCCGGTCGAGGCGCTCAGTTTTTCGTCCAACTCTCAAACTGGACAGGGCCTGTTGCCACTACCCGTCTGTCCGATGCGACCCTGTTCCGATTTCCTCCGTTACCTCTGAGTCTCCGCGGTAAACGCCGTTGACTTTTCCTCGAGAACCAGCACAGCCATCCGCCATCTTCAATCAGACCAAGATCTGTACAAAGCTGCATTTTATGTGTCTCCGATTCCTGTAAACCCTGTAGAATCAACACTTCCGTAGAAACAGGGGGAGGGGAGGGTACCGGCGAATTTGCTTGGACATTTCCCAAAATGGGAACAGCCCAACAAGCACCCCATTTCTCTCTGCTTCTTGCCGCTCTGATTCACGCCCTGCTAAGATGCGCCGCGACCTGTAAAATGGGCCGTCTGGATAAATAGGAGACGCAATGCCCGGTTTTGCTGGAGTGGATTTCATCGATTTCGATTCGCTGCTTACTGACGAAGAGCGCCTCGTCCGCCAGACGGCGCGCCAGTTCGTGGAAGAGCAGATCATCCCGATCATCGAAAAGTGCAGCCGCGAAGGAATTTTCCCAAAGCAGTTGGTGCCTCAACTTGGCGAACTCGGATTTTTCGGCGCGAATTTAAAGGGCTACGGCTGCGCTGGCATGTCCAACGTAGCGTACGGCCTGCTGAATCAAGAACTCGAGCGCGGCGATTCCGGCCTGCGCAGTTTTGTGAGCGTACAAAGTTCTTTGGTGATGTATCCGATTTACGCGTACGGCAGCGAAGACCAGAAAAATCGCTGGCTTCCGAAATTGCAAACCGGCGAAGCCATCGGCTGTTTCGGTCTCACCGAGCCGCAATTCGGTTCGAATCCCGGCGGCATGCTCACACGTGCTGTGCGGCGCGGAGATAAATGGATTTTGAACGGCGAAAAAATGTGGATCACCAGCGGCTCCATCGCGGATGTCGCGGTGATCTGGGCAAAGTGCGAAGACGATAGAATTCGTGGCTTCCTCGTCGAAAAGGGAACCAAAGGATTCAAGGCGTGGGATGTCCACGGCAAATGGTCGCTCCGCGCCTCAGTAACTTCGGGACTCGCGATGACAGATTGCGAAATTCCCGCCGAAAATGTTTTGCCGGGAGTAGATGGCTTGAAAGGTCCTCTCGGCTGCCTATCGCAGGCTCGCTACGGCATCGGATGGGGAGCGATCGGCGCGGCCATGGCGGTGTATGACACCGCTCTGCAATATGCGAAAACGCGAAAACAATTTGCGAATAAACCGATCGCATCGCACCAACTCGTGCAAGACAAATTGGTTTTTATGATCACCGAAATCAGCAAAGCGCAACTGCTCGCGATGCACGTCGGCAAATTAAAAGACGCGGGCCGCGCGGACTTCACCCATATCTCGATGCTGAAAATGAATAATGTCTGGATGGCTCTGGAATCTGCCCGCAAAGCCCGCGACATTTTGGGCGCAAACGGAATCGTCGACGATTACTGCGTCATGCGCCACATGAACAACCTCGAATCCGTTTACACCTACGAGGGCACGCACGACATCCACAGATTAATCATCGGCGAGCGCATCACAGGAATTCCGGCTTACGTCTGACGAACGCGGCATCACGAGGAGAGATTGATGGAAGCACAACTGAGCCTGGAGTTCTTGCGCGTCGTAGAGCAGGCAGCGATTTCTTCCGCACACACAATGGGCCTCGGCAATGCCCATCTATCCGACGAGGCCGCGGTGAAAGCCATGCGCACCACCATGGATACCGTCGGCATGGATGGCACCATCGTCATCGGCGAAGGCGAGCGCGACGAAGCGCCGATGCTTTTCATCGGCGAGAAAGTTGGCGCCGCGGTTCACGATAATATTCGCGCATACCCCAGCGTCGATATCGCCGTCGATCCTCTCGAAGGAACAAATCTCTGCGCCACCGGCCAGCCCGGCTCCATCGCAGTGCTTGCGGCGAGCGAGCACGGCGGATTGCTCCACGCGCCAGATCTGTACATGGAAAAAATTATCGTTGGGCCCACGTGTAAAGGCGCCGTGGATCTCGACGCGCCTGTTGCCGATAATTTGCGGTCCATCGCAAAGCGCATGGATCGCGATATCGAAGACCTGGTCGTGATTGTGCTCGATCGGCCGCGCCACGAGCAACTCATCGCGGATATTCGCGCCACTGGCGCGCGCATTCGGCTAATCGGAGATGGCGATCTTTCCGCCGGCATCAGCACCGCGGTGCGCGGCACTGGAGTTCAAGCTGTGTTTGGCACCGGAGGCGCGCCCGAAGGCGTGCTCACCGCCGCGGCGATGCGCTGTTTGAATGGACAAATTCTCGCGCGGCTGGTGGTTTCAAAACCTGAACACGAAGAGCGGCTCGCGAAAATGGGAATCAAAGATCCCAAGAAAATTTACACCACAGAAGATCTCGCGCCGGGCCGCAGAATTATTTTCGCCGCAACCGGCGTCACCGATGGGAATCTTTTGCGCGGCGTGCGATTTTTTGGCGAAGGCACGCGAACCCATTCTGTGATTCTGACGCTCGACAATCGCCAGGTGCGTTTCATCGACACCGTGCATCTCGAGAAGCGCCCCGACGCGAACGTCCGCTTCTAATCGCGCGAAAAATATTTCACCGCGATTTTATTTTTTCTCCGATGCCGAGGTTGCGGATTTCAGCGAAACCGGTTCCAGACTCGCGGCCGCGAGTTGCTTGTTGAATAAAACGAGATCAGTTTCTTCCGCTTGTTTTAGTTTCGCTAGCTGCACATCGAGATCGCCGGAAAGTTCGGTGAACGCTTTGTAAGTTTGATCGGTTGGCTTCGCATCTTGATCACCTTCGATCACTCCCAGCAAATGTCCCACGCGATCGTTGATCTTGATCGGGAAATTCAACGGATCCTGACCGCTGCGATTCTTCACCTGATAGATCGCTTCTTCCACTTCGGTAAGTTTTCCATTCAACACGTCGCCTGAATTGTGAACGTCAGCGACTTGCGTTTTGCCGAGGCGCTCCTTCACTTGATCGCGCAGCGCGCGCGCATCGATCACAGCTTGGTTCGCGCGGCTTTCTGCGTCGCGCACTTTCAACGCGAGATCAAACTGCGCCTGCAAATCCGCCTGCGAAACATTCGCGCGCGGGTCTTCCGTAATCCGAAATGGCTGTGTCTGCGTTTCCGATCCGGAAGTAACCCGCACTTGATACGCGCCCGGAAGCGCAACTGGTCCTTCTTCTACGCTCGCGCCCCAGAGAATTAATCCGGGGAATCCAGTTGAGCCGGAATATCGCAAGTCCCAACTGAAGCGATTTAGTCCAGCGTCGCGCCCCACGTTTGGCGGCCGTCGGCGATAGCCTTCGTCGTTGCCGGCCTCATTCGCGGGCTTGGCGACTTCCATTCCGACGTATGTGCGAATCACATTTCCCTTCGAATCGAGAATGTCGATCGTGACCTTGTCCGCTTTCGCTTTGAGGTAGTAATCGATACTGAGCGGCTCCACGCGGCGAACCGGATTGTCTGGCGTATAGAGATGCAGCGCAGCAGTCTGCGTGACTTCGCGAGTGAGCTGCCGCAACGGCGCGATGTTGTCGAGGATGTAGAACGATCGTCCGTGTGTGGCGATCACGAGATCGTGATCTTCCACGGCAATGTCAGAGACTTGCGTGTCGGGAAGATTGAGCGACAACGATTGCCAGTTGTCGCCATCATCAAACGAAATGTAGATTCCGTGCTCGGTGCCCGCATACAAAAGTCCCGGGCGCTTGGTGTCTTCGCGCACAGCGTGAACGTAGTCGTCGCCGCGAATGCCGTTGATGATCTTCTTCCACGTCTTGCCGTAGTCGCTGGTCTTGTAGATGTAAGGAGCGCGATCGTCCTGCAGATAATTCTTCACCGCAACATACGCGGTTCCGGCCTTGTTCTTATACGGAGATGCTTCGATCAAGCTGACGCGCGCGAGATCTGGAATTCCCGGAGGAGTTACGTTGGCCCAATTCTTCCCGCCGTCGCGAGTGATGAAGACAAGACCGTCATCCGATCCAGTCCAAATCGTATTCAGCTCAGAGTGCGACGGCGCGATCGCGAAGATCGTGGCGAAAACTTCAGGTCCGTTCATGTCGTGCGTAAGCGGTCCGCCGGAATCGCCAAGCGTTTTCGGATCGTGCTTGGTGAGATCGCCGCTAATGGCCTGCCAACTCTGTCCTTCGTTCGTGGTCTTGTAGAGGAACTGAGAAGACGTATACAGAATGTTCGGATCGAGCGGCGAAAACACTATCGGAAATGTCCACTGCCAGCGATCGGGTTTGAGATCCTTCGAGGCTTCGCCGGAGAAGAAGCGCGGATACACTTCCACGTCGCGAGTGAATCCCGTGCGCCGATCGTAGCGCGTCAACAGCGCGCCTTGACTGCCCGCATAAAACACATTGGCGTTCTTGGGATCGGGTGCGATGTAGCCGCTCTCGCCGCCAGCAACGTCATAAAGTTCCGGCCACGCCGCTCCAGTTCGTGTGCTTTGCACGCACACTGTGCTGTTGTCCTGCTGCGCGCCGCAAACCTGATAGGGAAATTCGTGAGTGGTAGCGACGTGATAGAGCTGCGCTGTCGGGAAATCTTCGTGCGTCCACGTTTGTCCGGCGTTGACGGAAACGTTTCCGCCGCCATCATTACTTTCGATCATGCGTTTGTTATCGGTGGGATCGATCCACAGATCGTGATTGTCGCCATGCGGCGGGCGAAGAGTGGTGCCGAAAGTCTTGCCGCCATCAGTGGATTTGTACACGCCAGTATTCAGCGCGTAAACGGAATCCTTATCTTTCGGGTCGGCAAAGATGTGCGTGTAGTAGAAAGCGCGCTGGCGGAGTTTGCGATCCTCGTTGGTCTTGGTCCATGTCGCGCCAGCATCATCCGAACGGTAAACGCCGCCTTCATTAGCTTCCACCAAGGCATAGATACGATTGGAGTCCGCGCCAGAAACGGAAACGCCGATGCGGCCGATGATGCCTGCCGGCAATCCCGGATTGCGCGTAATCTCTTTCCACGTTTCGCCGGCATCAGTGGATTTGAAGAGTCCGCTGCCCGGGCCGCCGCTCGACATCTGCCACGACACTCGATACGCATCCCACAGCGCGGCGTAGAGAACATCGGGATTGTTGCGGTCCATTGAGAGATCGATCGCGCCGCTGTGATCGTCGCGGAACAAAACCTTCTTCCAGGTTTTGCCGCCATCGGAAGATTTGAATACACCGCGGTCGTTGTTGTGTCCCGCTGGATGGCCAAACGCGGCGACGAAAACGATATCGGGATTCTTTGGATTGATGCGGATGCGCGAAATGGCCTGCGTGTCTTCGAGTCCCGAATGCTGCCAGGTCTTGCCGTCGTCTATCGATTTGTAAACACCATCGCCCTGCATGATGTTGCCGCGGATGCAGGCTTCGCCCATGCCGATGTAAATGATGTCCGGATTCGATTCGGAAACTGCCACCGCGCCGACAGATGAGCTGTGAATCTGGCCGTCCGTAACAGGATTCCAGGTTTGCCCACCGTCAGCGGTTTTCCAGAGACCGCCGCCCACCGCGCCGAAGAAATACTCGAGAGGCCGCGAAGGCGAGCCGGTGCTCGCGATGCTGCGGCCGCCGCGATCGGGTCCGATGTTGCGCCACTTGAGCGCCTTGAAGAAATCCGCGGAGTACGCGCTGCCTGAATCTTGAGACTGCGCGCGAAGACGACTCGTGGCGGCAATTGCGAACACGACTGCGAGACCGAGCACCGATACAGCAAACTTCCGCGAAGCCTTCATCGATCGTCCCCCGGGAAATTAATGCCAGCAACCGCGCGTAGCATAATGCGGCGGGCTACGAGTCGCAATAGTAGAAGCCACAACGATCACGGAACCGCGCAGGCTAAATCAGCGTAGGATTATGTATACAGAGAACCGGAGAGGATAGCGATGTCGACACCAAATTCGACGGGGCCAAATCTTGTTGCAGGTCCGCCACAATCACAAAGGCCGGCTGGGCCGCCACCGCGCCATAATGTGGGCCTGTGGATTCTCTGCGGTGTGGGAGTGATGGTGCTGTCTCTGTTGATTGCGGGAACACTGATGCTGCGGCTCTCGCTTTCGATGGTGAAAAACGTGAGCATCACGAAATCGGGAAACTCGGTGGAAATCTCCACGCCCGGCGGAAAGATCGCGGTGAAGTCTGGGAAGCCCGAGGATTTGGGTTTGCCGGTGTATCCCGGAGCGCAGTTACGAGACAACGGCGGATCGGTAGAGTTCGTTGGAACGGATGATCAGCGCTCCGGCGTGAGTGGATCCACCTACAGCACGCAGGATTCGATCGACAAAGTGGACGAGTGGTACCGGCATCGGCTGGGAGCGGATTTCGAGCGGAACGGTCCCGGACCAAAGACAATTGATGTGAAGGGAATCAACGTGGAAATCGAGACCGGAGATATCGCCTATGTTTCGGCCTCGTTTGGGATAACGGTAGTGGGGCTAAAGCCTCGCGCAGGGCACGTGGAAATCTCATTGGCGCGGATCGGAAAGCAAGGACAGCCGCAGTAAATCCACGGTTCTCAACTACCTCTGTACTGATACGAACTGCATTCGTCAACGGTACCAATGGGGGATATACAGCGCCCCTCCATCCTCTTTAACATCACAACAGTTGCGCCGGTAGTGTGCAGCCGCCGGCAAAAACCACAATACCTGTACCAAAGTACAGGGATGCCTCCAGACGTGTTTACATTTCGTTCCTGGAAACTGCACCCGCTCGTAATCTTGTGGAGAGCGTTTTAGCCAGCTATTTTTTTGAGGGAAGAGAATCGGTAGCGGAGCAATCTTTCATGATCGATCGCAGAACTAACCTCGCGGAAAAACTGGGCTCGAAGCCGGGCAACAAGTCTGCTGCCCGACCCTCCGGGGCCGAACGGCGCACAGCGCAACGCTACGCATTGGTGGCTACGGCGGAGATTGCAGACATTACCAGCGGTACGCGCCTGACCGGGCGAGTATCCGATTTGAGTCTTTCCGGTTGCTATATGGATGTGATGACACCGTTCGCGGAAAAGTCTCGCGTGCAGCTGCGAATCAAATACAACTCCCAGACAGTGGAAGTAACGGGTGTTGTGAGGTTTTCGCACTCAGGGTTGGGAATGGGTGTGGGATTTGAATCGCTGCTTCCCCCTCAAATGGAAATGCTGGGCTCGTGGATTTCGATGCTGACGAATGGTCACGTCGCACCCATCGATCTGCCAAGATTTGAGGAAGCTCCAGCCGCAGCGGCGCCGCGACAGGGCTCGACAGATCGAAAAGCGCTGGAAAATCTCACGGTATTGCTGGTGCGAAAAGGAATTTTGACCCCGGCAGAAGTTACGGCAATGTTTTCGAAAGAAGAATCGTAAAACTCCAGCAGAACGCTTGGACTGCTGGAATCGCAATCAAGAACCAGGGGACTGAGGGCAAGTAATATGGCGAAGCGAAGACTTGGAGAAGTGCTGGAGGGTGCTGGGAAAATATCCAAGCACAACCTCGAGCGCGCGATCGAGGAACAGAAACTTAAGGTGGCTCACCTGGGCGAGGTGTTGTTCGAGAATTCGCTGGTGGAGAAGAGCGCGCTCGTGGACGCGCTTTCAGAAACAACCGGCGTCCCTTACGTGGATTGTTCAACGGTGAAGCCCGATCCGGGCGCGTTGCGGCTTGTCTCGGCGAAGATCGCGGAACGCTACAACGTGCTACCGCTGCGATTCGAAGAGAAGAAGCTTGTCATCGTGATGTCTGAACCCCAGGACCTGAACAAGCTCAGCCAGATTCAATTCAGCGTGGGATGCGAACTCTCGCCGCGGTTCGGATTCAAACTGGAAGTCTCGAATGCCGTGCGCAAACATTACAGCCTTGGCCCCGTGGAAGAAACGGCCAAGCCGATGCACAAGGCTGGATCGGAAATCGAGTTTTTCTCGAATAGCAAACGCCAAAGCAATATCGAAGCGATGCAGGAGTTGCAAGCCGAACTCCTGAACCGCAAGACGCCAGCGGTCGAGGAAGCTTCCTCAATTATTTTGGACGCGATTCGCAAGGGAGCTAGCGACATTCACATCGAGGCGCTCGCCGCGGAGACTGTGATTCGCTTGCGGCTCGACGGTGTGCTGTCTGAAGTGAAGCGTCTGCCGAAGCAAATCCACGTTGGTTTGGTGTCGCGCATCAAGATTCTGTGCGATATGGATATCGCCGAGAGGCGCAATCCGCAAGACGGGCGTTTCATGGCGAAGATTTCGGCGCGGCAATACGACGTTCGCGTGTCGACACTTCCAACGCAGCTCGGCGAAAAAGTGGTGATGCGTATTCTGGACGCCACTGCCAACCTGAAAACATTTGGCGAATTGGGGATTCCGGAAGACATCGAAACCAACCTGAACGAATTGATCACCATGCCGCAGGGAATGATCCTGGTGACGGGACCAACGGGATCGGGCAAAAGCTCAACATTGTGCGCGGCGATCTGCGCGGTGCAGAAGCCGACGGTAAATATCGTCACGATCGAAGATCCAATTGAGTACGAAATCCCCGGAATAAACCAGGTAAGCATCAATACAAAAGCCGGAATGACATTTTCGGGAACGCTGCGCGCGATTTTGCGGCAAGACCCGAACATCATCATGGTCGGCGAAATCCGCGACGTGGAAACAGCGGAAATCTCGATGAAGGCCACGCAGACGGGCCACCTTGTTCTTTCCACGCTGCACACCAACGGTGCGGCGGAATCGGTGATCCGGTTGCTCGACCTGGGCGTTCAGGGGTATTTGATCAGCGCGTCTTTGACTGGAGTGCTTGCGCAGCGGCTGGTGCGGCGACTGTGCAAGTGCCGCGCAAAACGGCCCATGTCGCAAGAGATGTCGCGCCGCATGATTAAGGATGGAATCTCAGAGCCACCAAAGCACATGTTTGTGGCGACGGGCTGCCCCGACTGCAACCAGACGGGCTATCGAGGACGCGTTGGCGTGTACGAACTCTTGGTGATGAACGACACGCTGCGCGAAGCCGTCCGCTCCACCGCGCAGGTAAGCCAACTGCGCATGCTGGCGCGCGCTTCCGGAATGAAAACGATGCGCGAAGACGGTTTGGATAAAGTTGTGGCGGGAATGACGACGCTCGACGAAATCCTCCGCGTTGTGCCGAAGGAAACGGAAGACACGGTTTGCTGCCTGTCTTGCGGCCACGCGCTGGTGACAGCGTTTAAGTATTGCCCACACTGCGGAACGCGGCGCGCCGAAGAGAATAGCGAGTTGAAGCTGAATACTTCGGAGTACGTGGGAGAAGTGCTGCAGTAGTTCCGAGAAATTTCACAGAATTTCGACGCAATTCCTCGTGTCAGGGCACGAATTCATTTGTGCCAAAAATCGCAGATAACTTAGTGCGCCCTAGCGTTGGGGCTTGCGGGCCGCAGCTGAAGCCGCGGCCTTTGGCAGCGGCTAAAGCCGGCTTGATGGTGCAGTGGGACGGCATGAGTAAACTCATGCCCTGATACGAACCCTGCTCGCAATTGATTTACGTCCGCAGAATTATTTGCGCGGCTTAAATCTTATTCGGCACGCCGATTCCCGCGTCAGCCTCACCTCTCCGAATAATTCTCTCGGAAAATAGAAAAGCGGTGACTCGCCGAGAACGCCCGCGTGGTGCGAGCATGCCCGGCGAACCACCGCCCAAAATTTTCTATTCCCAAACAACAGCTGCTGAAGCAGCGAGCGTTAGGCCAGCTGCAACGATTACCCTAGCGGCTACCGCCAAATGCGACGCTGGGTGCAGCCCGCCGCGGCAGAAGCGACGCAGAAACGCGCGCTGGCTGCAGAGACGGCATCGAGCGTACTCGTCCGATGCTGTTGAGATGGGATGTTGTGGCGCCCACGTGGTCGCTGATCGCGGCCAACCTCTTCAATATGGACTGCCATTGTTCCCAATCGAGCTGGCGCAGGAATGGCCGCAAGCCCTGAATGAACGGATCTTCGAGAAGCGCTTCGCCGTTTGTCTCTGGCACGAAGAAGCGGTTCAAGCCGACGCCCAGCGCCTCAGAAATCTTTTCGAGAGTGCCGAGGCTCGGCGTCATCTGGCCGCTTTCAATGCGCGAGAGATACGAACGAGAGACGCGCGAGCGAGCTTGCAGCTGGCTCTGCGTCATCCCGCGGGATTCGCGCAACTGGCGAATCCGCTGGCCGATATTCTCGACCGTCTCGCGGTTGGGCCACTTTTCGAAGGCTTGCCGGTCGTCGCCAGGAATTTCCTGCGACACCGGCGGTGGGATAAGGAATTCCACCTTCGGCGGCAGCATTCGCAAGCAACGGCGGCAAATATCATTCGTGGTGCGGTACTGCACCAATCCACATGCCTTACAACGTATTACTTCACGATCTATTTCAAGTAGATCTTTGTTGCCGTTGTTATCTGACACCGGTAATCCTCACACGTTCTTCTGGCTGCGGAAGGGAGGAACAGACACAGGAGGGAAGGCAGAGACAGGCGCGAGAGGCATTGTGCCGGGAGACGCAATCGTGTCAAGAACTATTTCGAAGAATGTGAAGTTTTTGCCCAAATTTCCACTACGGGAAGAGTGGAAACCGTAGTGGAAGTAAAATGCTCATGGAAAGTGTTTCATTTTGTTACGAAAGGTTCCATTTCGGGTAACGGAATGACGGAAGTCGTGGCGGAACCCGATTCTTCACCGTCAAAAATATTCAAAAAAATTCGCATTTGCTCTTCACGAGCAATTAAATTAGAAGAAGTGCAGCCCAAAAGTTCTTTTCACGGGGGCCACGCAATTATTTTCTCGGAGGGAATCGCGTTCATGGGAACAGATCGGGCGTCGGCTTGGGAGCTGCTTTGCGAATACACGCAAAATGAGAGTTTAAGGAAGCACGCGATGGCAGTGGAGGCGTGCGTGAGAGGTTACGCGCGAAAGTCGGGTGCCGACGAAGACTTATGGGGAGTTACGGCGCTGCTCCACGATTTTGATTACGAAAGGTGGCCAAATGACGCTCACCACCCCACGCAGGAACATCCGTTCCAGGGCACAACTATTTTGCGCGAGCGCGGCTACTCGGAGGAGACGATCCACGCGATCTTGGGCCACGCGGATTACACGGGCGTGGCGCGGGAGTCGGCGCTTGACCATACGTTGTTTGCCTGCGACGAACTGGCTGGTTTTCTGACGGCGTGTGCGCTGGTAAAGCCGACGAAGAGCATTCACGATGTGGAAGCGCCGTCGGTGGTGAAAAAACTGAAAGACAAGGCGTTCGCCCGCGGCGTGAATCGTGATGATGTGCGCCACGGCGCGGAAGAACTCGGAATTCCGCTGGAACAGCACGTCGCGTTCTGCATCGAGAGCATGCGCGGCGTGGCGGAAAAGCTTGGACTCGCGGGAACGCCCGCGCCACCGGCTAGCTCCGCGGTTTCGAGTTGAGCATACGTTTTGAGCACAAGCGTCGCACCAACTCGCTATCAGAATCATCCAATTTGTGCGCGTCGCACTCGTCTTGTGGGGAGCGAAGCGGGCGTAATTCCGATCGGAGGAACTAACTACATGAAGGCACGATGGTGGATGGCTGTGTGTGCCATGGGCGCGTTCGCGATGTTCAGCGGCAGCGCGGCGATGGCGCAGGGAGACGAGCATCACGAACATCATTGGGACGACCGCAATCCGCGGTTTGACGATCACGAGCGAGAAGCTACGCGCAACTGGTACGAACATCACCACGATCACCCGGTGATCGGATTCCGCGCGGAAGACCGACTGCCGCGTGACTGGGAACCCCGCCTGCAAGTGGGATTTGTTTTCGATTCAGGCTGGCGGCGCCGTGTTCATCCGGTACCGGTGGAATTGCTCGGAGAATTGCCACCTCCGCCGCGACACTACCGCTACTACGTAATCGGCGGGCATGTGGTGCTGGTGGATCAACACTGGCGCGTGGCAGATGTGATCAACATCAATCTCTAAATTGGGCGAGTACGTTGTGAAGGCGAGAATCGGGGTTCAGCGAGACTGCTGATCCCCGATTCGTTTTTGGATACGCCGTTTGCCGCGATGGGTTTCAGTGTGTGCGCCGGAACGGGCTATAATGAACTTTCCGGGAGCCTGAATCGAACGATGATTGTGCAAATCAACGGCGCGAAAATGCCTCAGCCCGTCGACCCGCGGCGTCGAAAGACTCACGCAGTAAAGGTTGGCCACATCACCGTGGGTGGCGGCGCGCCGATTGTCGTGCAGTCAATGACGAATACCGACACTGCCGACGTGATGTCTACGTTTCAGCAATGTCTGGAGCTGGCTCAGGCGGGGTCTGAACTGGTTCGCATCACGGTCAACGTGCCGGAAGCGGCTGCGGCGGTGCCGGAAATCAAGCAGCGGCTACTCGACGCCGGATGCAACGTGCCAATCATCGGCGATTTTCATTACAACGGGCACGTCCTGCTGCGGCAGTATCCGAAATGCGCGGAAGCTCTGGATAAATATCGAATCAATCCCGGAAATGTGGGCGCGGGAAAACGCCGCGACGAACAATTCTCCACGATCTGCAATATCGCGCGCGATCACGCGAAACCTGTGCGCATCGGCGTCAACGGCGGCTCGCTCAACCAAGAACTTGTCATGCGCAAGATGCAGGAAAATACAGACGGCGATCTGGGATTCACCTCCGAAGAAATCATCAACGATTGCATGGTGATTTCCGCTGTGGAGTCCACTGAACTTGCGCTGCAATCCGGAATGCGCGAAGACCAGATTATTATTTCGTGCAAAACTTCGCGTCCGATGGATTTGATCGCGGTGTATCGCAAACTTTCCGCGAAAACTCAGCAACCCTTGCACCTCGGTCTCACCGAAGCTGGCATGGGATTGAAAGGATCCATCTGGAGCGCGGCCGCGATGGGCGTACTCCTCAACGAAGGAATCGGCGACACGATTCGCACTTCGCTCACTCCGCGGCCGGGGGGCGATCGCCGCGAAGAAGTGTACGCGTCGTGCGAGCTGCTGCAATCGCTGGGCCTGCGAAGCTTTTCGCCCAGCGTTACCGCGTGCCCGGGTTGCGGCCGCACAACCAGCACCACGTTTCAAGAACTCGCCGAAAGCATTCAGAATTACATCCGCGACCAGATGCCCGAATGGAAAAAACAATATGAGGGCGTGGAAGAAATGAAGCTCGCCGTGATGGGCTGCATCGTCAATGGCCCCGGCGAATCGAAGGCTTCAAATATCGGAATCAGTTTGCCCGGCACCGGCGAAGAGCCGCGCTGCCCCGTGTACATTGATGGACAGCACTTCACGACGCTGCAAGGCAGCTACGACGAATTAGCCCGCGCATTCCAGGCGCTGGTAGACGATTATATCTCCACGAAATATCCCCGCCGCGCCGAAACCGTTAGCACTTAAACGCCATTCGATTAGCACCATGCGAAGCACCATGGGGCACTGTGTCCGCTCAGCGCAACATTCCCCTTGCTTACCGAGCGGAGCAGGTATAGTCTACGCTCGGTAACCGAGGAGAACGAAGTTGAGGAGAGCGAGTTGAGCAAACCGAATGATCTCGTGCAAGGCACCCTGGATTTGCTGCTGCTGAAAATCCTGGCGCTCGAACCGCTGAACGGTTTCGCCATCAGCAACCGGCTGAAACAGATTTCGAGCGAGGTGCTGCAAGTGAGCGACGGCTCTCTATATCCGGCGCTGCACAAATTGGAGCAGGAAGGCTGGATCGAAGCGGAGTGGCGAGTTACCGAAAATAACCGCCGCGGAAAATATTATTCGCTGACGAGGCTCGGCAAAAAGCAGCTCGCGGAGGAAGCGAATAATTGGAAGCGGCTGTCCACCGCGATTTCGCAAGTCGTGAAACTGAAAGAGGCATAGAGCAGAGTAGCGCACCCGGGGGTAGAGGAGTTTAGGTCATGCGTCCTGAACATTGGATTTACACGATTCCACTTCGAATGTGCTCTCTTTTCAAGCGCCGCCAAGTGGATTCCGAATTGAGCGACGAGATTCGCGACCACATCGATCGCAGGGCGCAGGAATTGATCGCGAAAGGAATCGCTCCGAATGAAGCGCGATACGCGGCGCTAAGAGAATTTGGCGGGGTCACAAAAACGGCGGAGCTGTGCCGCGAGACGCGAAAAGTAAATTGGCTGCAGGATTTCTTTCAGGATCTTCGCTATGGATTGCGTGTGCTGCGGAAGAATCCGGGATTCACTGTCGCGATTCTAGCAATCGTCGCGCTGGGAATCGGCGCCAGCACGTCACTTTTCAGCGTCACTTACGCCAGCCTACGAAAAGATCCGGGCTGGTATGTGCGGGGAGTGATTACCGGACGCCATCCGCAGCAGAATGCGCGTATTTTTCACTACTCGATTCCAGAGTATGTAGATTTTCTCGGCATACCGGACACGTTTGCCAGCATCGGCGCGCTGAGCTGGACGCACTCGGCGCTCACCGATGGCGATTATCCAGAACTTGTCGGTTGCGCTCACATCAGCCAGCCGATTATTCCGCCGTCAGGATTGCGCAGCGTGATGTTCGGCCGAACTTTTCTTCCGGAAGAGGATCGACCGGGAGGACAGCTCGCCGCAATTCTCAGTTACGAAATGTGGCAGCAGCACTACGCAAGCGATCCGCAAATTTTGGGCAAGTTGATCCGCCTCGATGGACGCGACTACACCATCGTCGGAGTGATGCGTCCGCTGGAATCGGTTTTTGGATCGAGCGTGATGGTTCCGCTGCAGGTGAATCTTGAGGATCGAGATCGATCGCAAAGAAATTTGTGGGTGCTGGTTACTCTAAAACCTGGCGTCACCTGGGAGCAGGCGGACAATCGCTTGAATGCGGTAGCGCGGAGGATCGAACAGGAATATCGCATCTCGAATCCTGAATATTCCGGATTGCAACTGCAATTTTGGAATGTCTATGAAGCTGTCACGGGCGGAGTGCAAGTCGCATTCATGGTGTTGCTCGCCGCGGTTGGTTTCTTGTGGCTGATTTGCTGCGCGAATATCGCGAACCTGCTTCTTGCTCGCGTCACTTCGCGCAAAAGTGAATTCACGATTCGCGCCGCGCTGGGCGCGGGCCGCGGACGCATCGCGCGGCAAATGCTTACGGAAAGTTTTCTGCTGGCGGGCGCGGGAGCGATTGCCGGAATTATTCTCGCGCGATGGTCGCTGCCACTCGTAATTCATTTGATTCCGTCGCCGTGGCTCACTGTGCCGCCGGAAAGCATTCGGATCAACACTCCGATTCTGATCGTTGCGGTGGCGCTTTCGGCGTTCACGGGAATACTTTTTGGCGCGGGACCCGCGTGGCAATTATCGCGCGCAAATGTCGCCGAAGCTCTGAAGGAAGGAGCCAGCAAAATCGGCGGCGCGCGGCGCGGACAACGAGCGCAAAAAATTCTAATCGTCTCCGAAATCGCGCTCACGTTTATCGTCCTCGCAAGCGCGGTCCTGATGATCAAAAGCTATCGCAACCTGGAGCATATCGACGTCGGGTTCCAGCCGAGCCAGGTTTTATCGATGCAAATTTCACTTCCCGACACGAAATATTCCACGGACGAGGAGATGAGCGCGTTCTACGAAAAAAGTATCGTGAAAATCGAAAGTCTGCCGGGAGTAAATCGCGCCGCCGTGGTTTCGGGATTGCCGATGTTCGATCGCACGGTGGACCTGACCTCGCGCGATTTCACCATCGAAGGCCGCGCAGTCGACAACGCCAGCGACCTCGCGAACGCAAATTATCGAGTGGTGAGTTCTGGATACTTCGACGTACTCGGCACAAAACTCATTCGCGGCAGATTGTTCAGCGATCACGATCGCCGCGAATCGCAGCGCGTCGCCATCATCAATCAGACTATGGCCAATCGCTGCTGGCCGGGCGCCGACCCAATCGGCGAACGAATCCATCTCGTCGCCGGACTCGAAGGAACTTCCGATTCGCCGGCCAATGTGCCCAGCGCGGTGGTCACCGTGATCGGAATTGTGTCGGACATAAAGCAGACTCGCGTGATTGATGGTCCCGTGCGGCAGGAATTTTATTTGGCGGAAGATCAGTTCGCGCAACTTTCGCGAAATATGAGCGTGCTGGTGCGCAGTTCGCTCGACGCCGGCGCGCTCACTTCCGCAATCCGGCAGGCGATTGCAACAGTGGATTCGCAGCAGCCAGTGGATTCCGTGGAATCGATGGAACAGGTTGTCTCCGATTCCTTCGGACCGAAACGGATCACAACTGTGTTGCTCGCATTTTTCGCGGTGATCGCGCTGGTTGTTTCCGCTGCGGGTATCTACGCGGTGATTTCTTATTCAGTGGGACAGCAAACGCGAGAGCTGGGAATTCGCAGAGCGCTTGGCGCGCTGCATGCGGATATTTTGAAATTGATTGTGTGGCAGGGAACGAAGCTCACGTTGTTCGCGCTGGCGATCGGCATCGGTGCAGCCGTAACGATGGCGAAATTGATGGCGGGGCTTCTTTACGGAGTCACAACGAGCACGCTCCTCTATCACGTGAACCCGTTCGATCCGCTCGTTTACGGCGGCGTCGGATTATTTCTGATCGTCGTTGCGCTGGCCGCGTGCTACATCCCGGCGCGGCGTGCGATGCGTGTTGATCCTATGTCGGCGCTGCGGCACGAATGATGCGCAAAAAAATACGAGCGTAAAGGAGCGAATGCGATGAGCCCACAACATTGGATTTATACAGTGCCGTTGCGATTGCGTTCGCTCTTTCGCCGCAAACGAGTTGATGCGGAACTAAACGATGAAATTCGCGAGCATATCGATCTGCGAACTCAGGAGTTGCTCGCGAAAGGCATCGCTCCGAACGAAGCGCGCTACGCGGCGCTGCGCGAATTTGGCGGGGTCACAAAAACGGCGGAGCTGTGCCGCGAGACGCGAAAAGTAAATTGGCTGCAGGATTTCTTTCAGGATGTTCGCTACGGAATGCGAAATTTGCGCAACAACCCGGGCTTTGCGGCCATCGCGGTGATAACTCTGGCGCTCGGAATCGGCGCGAACTCATCTTTATTCAGTTATGTAAACGCGTGGGTCATAAAACCGCTGCCGTTTTCGGAAGGCGATCGGCTCGTCGCGCTGCATGCGCACGACAAAAAGCAGGGTTCGACGAATGACTACGTAAGCTCCACCGGCGATTTTGTGGACATCCAGGAGCAGAACAAAGTTTTCGATCACCTTGTCGCGTGGACGCAATGGATTTTTGACGTGACCAGCGATGGTCAGCCCGAACGTATTGACGGCGGATTAGTAAGTTGGGACTATTTTGAAGCGCTTGGCGCGCAGCCAATTTTGGGCCGCGGATTTGTGCAGGCCGAGGGACAACCCGGCGCGAATCACGTGGTGATGATCAGCTCCGGCCTTTGGAAAAGCAGATTCGCGCAAGATCCCCGTGTGGTAGGCCGGAACATCACGATGGATGGCGAGCAATACGAAATTGTCGGGGTGATGCCCGCGAATTTCCAATTTTCTTTGATGGGAACTTCAAATCTCTGGGCGCCCCTCGCGATTGCGCCGAAGGACCGAAACGACCGCCACACCTCTTGGTTTCGCGCTTTCGGAAAATTGAAGACGGGCGTAACTATTGAGCAAGCGGGCGCGGATGTTGCCGGAATTTCAGATCATCTGGAAAAACTTTATCCGGACACAAATACAAACCAAACAAATCTCCTCACTACGATGGCGTTTGCCATCGGCCAAAATGAAGGTACGCCGCAAGTGATGATCTGTTTTGCGCTGGTGGGATTTATTTTGCTGATTGCGTGCGCCAACGTGGCGAATCTGATGCTCGCTCGCGCCACGCAGCGCGCAAAAGAAATCGCCCTGCGCAGCGCGATTGGCGCTTCGCGCGGCCGCTTGATCAGGCAACTCCTCACGGAGTCGCTGCTGCTGTTTCTGTTCGGCGGAATTGGCGGAGTATTTTGCGGAGCGTGGGGATTGCGCTGGATCGATTCCGTGATTCCCGCGTCTGTGCGCGGATATCTGGTGAACTATGGAAAAGTCACGCTCGATTTCACGACACTGCTCTACACACTCTCGATCGCTCTAGCTTGCGGTTTGCTTTTCGGTCTGGCGCCGGCATTTGAGAATTCCAGAATTGATTTGAATCGTACTCTGAAGGAAGCATCGGCCCAATCTTCGGGAACGAAGCACGGGATGCGCTTGCGCCGCATCTTTGTCGCGGCGGAAACTGCGCTTGCGGTAGTCGTGTTGGTTTGCACCGCGTTGCTGGCCGAGAGTTTCGCCCACATGGTTCATGGGCGCATCGGTTTCAACCCGCAAAATGCGATGGTGGCTTCGGTGCAAGTTCCCTCGACGCGTTACACGAGCCACGCCGAAATGCAAAATTTTTACAGCCGCGTACTGGATCGGATTCGCGCTGTGCCGGGAGTGAGGGCAGCGGCGGCATCGACGAGCGTCCCGTTTGGAGAATCGAATACAACTGTAGAAATCCGCATCGCGGGAAAACCAGCGGCTGCGCCCGGCGAAGCGCTTGGCGCGCAGTTCTCTTCCGTCACGTCTGACTATTTCTCGACGATGGAAGTTCCGTTGATGCGCGGGCGCACATTTTCGGAAGACGACGCGAGCGGCTCGGTGCCTTCGGTGATCATCAATGAGACGCTCGCTCGCCAGCAATTCAGCGATCTCGATCCCATCGGCCAGAAAATCGGAATCGGTGCGCAGGATCATGTGTGCGTCTGCACCGTCGTTGGCGTGGTGGGCGACGTAAAACAAAATCAGCTCGACGAAAGGCCGCGGCGCGAACTCTATATTCCATTCGCGCAATCGCCCGGTCCTTACATGTCGATCGTGATGCGATCTGCGGCGGTTGCGGGCGCGCCCGGAAACACGATTCGCGACGCGGTGTGGGCCATCGACAAAACGCAGCCGGTTTCTCGAGTGCGGTTGTATTCCGATTTGATCGACGAACGAAACGCGGCGAACAAAGTGCTCATAGAACTCGTGGCCTTCTTTGGATTCCTCGCCATGTTTTTGGGAGGGATCGGGATTTATGGAGTGGTTTCGCAATCGGTGACGCAGCGTTTCCATGAAATCGGAATTCGTATGGCTTTGGGCGGCCGTCCATGGCAGGTGATGCGAATGGTAGTCGCGGGAGGATTGCGACTCGCGCTGATCGGAGTTTTTGTAGGACTGCTCGCCTCTGTCGCGATGTCACGAGTCTTGGAATCGTTGTTGTACCAGGTGAAGACGACTGACCCGCTTACGTTCGGGGGTGTCGCGATTGTTTTTCTGATCGTCGCTGCAGCGGCTTCTTACATTCCCGCGCGGAGAGCGATGCGCGTGGATCCGATCGTGGCGCTGCGCCACGAATGAAATGTGGCGTGTGCTATCCTTCCTTTTCGAAAATGAATTGAATTGAGGGGAAGGAAATGACGATCAGCAGGGAAGATGTGTTGCGCGTCGCGGAACTCGCGCACCTTGAGCTGGGCGAACACGAAATCGAGAAGTATCGCGAGCAACTCAATTCGATTGTCGAATACATTGGCAAGCTCAACGAATTAGACACCGCGAATGTGGAGCCGATGGCGCAGGTTTTCGCGGCGCAATCCGGCGAAGAAGTGAATTCCACGTTGCGCGAGGATCTAGCGCTTCCGTGCAGCGTCGCACAGGAAATTTTGAAGCAAGCGCCAGATGCCGCCGCGCCATATTTTCGAGTGCCCAAAGTGATCGAGCGAAGTTGAAAAAGTTTTTGAGATGAATAATTCCGAAAACAATTCGCCATCCAACGGACGCTGGACAATTCCCGCGATTCGGTCCGCGCTCGCTGCGAAGAGAATTTCCGCGCGCGAACTCGCGCAAGATTATTTCGCGCGCATCGAAAAAGAGAATCCAGAGCTGAATGCTTTTCTGACTCTCTCGAAGGACCGCGCGTTCGCAAAATCGGATCAGGTAGACGCCGCAGTGGCAAAAGGCGAATCGCTGCCTCCGCTCGCGGGCGTTCCCATCGCGATCAAAGATGTGATCAGCACGCAAGGCGTGCGCACCACCTGCGGTTCCAAGATTCTTGAGAATTACGTTCCTCCCTACGATGCGACTGCGGTAGACCGGCTTGAGCGCGCGGGCGCTGTGGTCCTCGGCAAGACCAACTGCGACGAGTTCGCCATGGGAAGCTCGAACGAGAATTCTGCGTACGGTCCAGTACGAAACCCTGTAGCGCTGGATCGCGTGCCCGGAGGATCGAGCGGAGGCTCCGCTGCGGCGGTCGCAGCAGGACTTGCAGTTGCGGCACTCGGTACCGACACCGGCGGTTCAATCCGGCAGCCGGGCTCATTCTGCGGTGTTCCGGCAATGATGGGGACGTATGGGCGGGTGTCGCGGTACGGTTTGATCGCTTTCGCGTCATCGCTCGATCGCATTGGCCCGTTCGCGAACAGCGTCGAAGACGTCTCCGAAATATTACAAATTATCGCGGGACGCGACACAAATGATGCCACTTCTTCGACCGCTCCGGTTCCGAACTACTCTGCGGCGCTGAAGGAAAACCTCGCAGGAGTACGACTTGGCATTCCGCGGGAATACTTTGGCCCGGGAATGGACACTTCTGTCCGGGAGCGAGTGGAATCAGCGATCAGCAAACTCGAAGAGCGCGGCTGTAAGCTGGTGGATGTGAGTTTGCCGCACACGGACTACGCAATTGCGACGTACTACATCATCGCGACGGCTGAAGCGAGCTCAAATTTGGCGCGTTACGACGGTGTGCGCTACGGCTTGCGCGTTTCTGGCGGAACACTGATGGAAATGTACCGCGCGACTCGCGGACAGGGATTTGGCGCGGAGGTGAAGCGCCGAATCATGCTGGGTACCTACGTTCTTTCTTCCGGCTATTACGATGCGTTTTATAGAAAAGGACAGCAGGTGCGGGCACTGATCGCTCAAGATTTTCGCAAGGCATTCGAGAATGTTGACGCGATTGTATCTCCCACTTCGCCCGTTCCAGCCTTCCGGCTGGGCGAGCGAACCGAAGACCCTCTAGCGATGTATCTTGCTGATATTTATACAGTTACGGCTTCGCTGGCGGGGCTTCCGGCGATATCAATTCCGTGCGGCAACACGCCGGAGGGTTTGCCCGTAGGGTTGCAGATTGCCGGTCCGCATTTTGGAGAAGCCCGAGTTTTGCAGCTTGCCCATCTGAGTGAGCAGACGCTTTCAGCGAATTGAAACCCCCTCGACATCAACGGTTCATCCATTCCTGCTAAAACGATCCAGCGGAAATTGAATATTTTCGTTGATGCGGCCATCTTCTGATAATGAAATCGCATCTTCCATTTTGTGGAGAAACTGAGCAACCCCTTTGTTTGAGGCAAGTTCCGCGTATTTCAGCGAACGGTGAGAATTCGATATCGAATCGCAGATTTGAACATCAAATTGCCGAGGCTGTGGAAACTGAAGTTTGCCCGAATAGAACGGAAGCACTATTGCTAGGGATTTATTGAAGGGCGAAGATAGCAACATGATTGGGGCGGAAGACGGAGAAGCGAACGTGGTGAGAGTGAAAGCAAGCCAAAAATTCTTTACCGAAGAAGAAGTCTCCGACCTGATCGGGATTCAGCTCGATCTCCTGCGGGATATGGCGCGCAGCCATCATCTGGGATTCCTGGGCCGCGCCGCTGAAGCTGCGGGAGAGCAGGCGCAGAAGCTGCTGTTTAGCCTGTCGGATCTGATGGTTCTTACGGTTCTGTATCCTCGCTACCGGAATTAGTAAATCCGGATGGGTGCCGAGGGCTACGGCCGCTTATGGCGCAGCGGCTTTTGATTTATCTTCCTGAGCTAGACTTTTCTTTCTAAATTTCAACTTTCTTGCGATTGTGGCGGCTCGCGTCGCGGTGCTTTTGCCGATTGCGCGCCGGCTGCCGAATGCTGCGCATTGCCTGGCGGCTTGGAGCGGCGGTATTCTGAGTGCGTAATGGATCGGGCGGGCCAAACCCACGGGGCTTGGTTGCATCTATCAGGAATAGCGATCACTTCAGGGCACTCACGAGCTTTCATGGCCTACGCTCTTCGCAAGCTACGACTTCTGGGGTTGGGTGTTGCGTGCGGTGTGCTTGTTGCCGGCACTGGATTCGGCGTGATCGAAGCGAAGGTTTTTCCGGCCCCGCAGCAGTCCCAAACACAGCAGCAAACTCAATCTTCATCGCAGCAACAGAATCCGCCGGTGGATCCGGCGGCGCGGAAATCGCCTGATCCGGCGACGCTTCCTGCGTCGACTTACGCCGCGCGTGGCAAGAAATTGATGATGAAGGATGGGAGCTATCAACTCGTTCGGAGCTACGAGAAAAACGGCGAAGTTGTGCGGTATTACAGCGTGGAGCGGTCGCAGTGGGAGGAAATTCCAACGTCGCTGGTGGATTGGGATGCGACGACGAAGGCTTCAGAGCAGGAAAAAAATCAGGCGGACACTTTAATTGCGCAGGTGGAAAAAAGAGAAGAACAACAGCGCGCTGCTGAAGTAATGGATGTGGATGCGAGTTTGGAAGTGAGTCCGGGAGTTTTGCTGCCGCCGGGCGAAGGACTATTTCTGGTTGCCGGCAAAAATATTACGCAGCTCAGCGAAGTGCGCACCACCGAAAAGCTGGACAAGGGACAAGCGATTAAGAAAGCGCTGGTTCCGGTGCCGGTGGTCTCGTCGAAACACCGGATGGAGATTCCCGGAAAACGCGCGGAGGTGCGCGTGACCGCGCACGATCCCGAATTTTATCTGCGCATTCCGTTCAATTCGGATCAAGAGCCTGAAGTTGAGTTGATGAAGGCTGAGGTGAAAGGCGAGTTGCGGCTGGTGGAAGTGATTTCGACGAACATGGTTGGGCAAAACACTTACCAGCGGCGGACACTTTCTCTACAGCGATGGGATGTGGCGCAAGGAGTTTATCGGTTCACGCTCGGTGAATCGCTGCCTGAAGGTGAGTATGCGCTGGCAGTGATTTTGCCAGAGGGAATCAACATGTACGTGTGGGATTTTGGTGTTGATGCCGCGCCGGCTCCGTCTGCGAAGAAGCAGTAAATCAAATTTCCATTTTTCATTGAGAAATTTTTATTCGGCGATCGGCAACGGTGGTTGCGCGTCGCTTTGGTCCACTGTGCGAAGCCACGCCATCAGCGGCCACAAAAGCAGGAGCGCGAGCATCACCAGAATTGCGGCGCCATTCGCGCGGATGTAAGGATTCGGTTGAGTGATGCAATTCACAGCGGATTGCAAAAGCGACGAGCCGGCCAGGAGCAGAAAGTATCCGAGCAGATTGAAACGGATAAATCGCGATACGCCGAACCAGACCACGGCGAGGGAAAATGCCTGCAGCAGAAATTGTTGCGCGAATTGGCCGGCGCTGATTGGCGAGGCCACTTGAGAAAGCACGAGGCCAAAAAGCAGCAGCACGCGCGCCCACGCGGGCCGCACGTACATCGCGATGAAGCCTGCAGTGGCGGCGAGAACGACGAGCACGGTGAAAGAGCTGAAGATAGCTTGCGCAAGAGCCTGGCCGGCTGGTAGGACGGAATCGAAACCGCCGGGAATTGCTGCTCCGATTCCGCGCGACGGCACGTGCCAGAATTGTGTCACTAAATATTGAAGGCGCGAGACGGCAATGAGCGCGGCGGGAGCGGCCAGCGCGGTGAGGAGCGCGTCGCGATAATATCCGCGCGGCATCCGGAACCACTGCGGAATTTGCTGCGCGAATCCGGCTTGGGTGAAAAATAAATAGCCCAATCCAAAGAGGAGTGTGACCACTCCGAAAAGCACGAGTACGCCGAGCAGCAATCCGATCACGAGAGTGATCATGAAAGCCGTGTAAGGAATTTCAGTTCGATAGTTCGACGCGAGGCCCGAGTAGCCTGTCAGCATCATGAGCATAAACGCGCCGGTGGGTAACGCGGCCCAGCCGGAAAGTTTGCGCCAAGGCACTACGGAATTTGCGATCTTGAAATTTTTGAAAAAAAGAACGATCGCGAAAATTGCGAGCAGGGAAATCAGTCCCCACTTCCAGGCGGAAAGAAGAGTGGCGGCGAGTGTGGTGCGCTCTTGGCGTTGCTTCCAATCTTCGGGAATTTTTACGTAGACGCGATAACCGGAAACTTCGTCGCCGATCACTTGAATGGTCATGCGTTCGAATGCGGCGCTTTCTGGATTCGGGCCACCAGCGAGGGGGGCGATGGTTTCCCAGGAAAATGAGTGATCGGTGCGTTTTACTTTCTTGGAAGAGTCTGCCGCGACGAGTCGCCACCTCGAGAAATCAATGTGTTTGAAATTTGCGAGCCATGTTTCGGCAATTTTTTGGGCGTCATCTTTCGCGAGATTTGCGCCGGGGGTGCGTTCATCGAGATTGTGCCAAACAGACTGCAACGATCCATCGGTTTGAAGGAGAACTGTATATTCCTCGGGATTGTCGGGCTGGAAATAACGGGCGCGCCAGCAGGCGAGCGGAATTTTATTTTCGTAGAGTTGGTTGGTGGCGGTTACACCGATTTTATCGACGAGAAACTTTGTGACGACCGGAGTGACGTGCGCCGGACTGCCGGGATCGTCGCTGCCATCGCAGTCAGAAATTACGATTGCGCGGTGATACTTGGAGGGATCTACTTTTACGTCGCGCAGAGCGGCATCAGCGCGCGCGGCGGCTTGGCGAGAATCGATTTGGTAGCGGACGAAGCTGCCGATTTGTTTTGGACGCACGGCGAAGAAAAGCGCAACGCCTACTGCGGCGCAGATCGCGAGGGTGAGCAGAACCTGCCGGGACATCGCTTGATAGCCTGCGGCGCGCGGTTCCACTTCGGCGATCTGCTCCGCAGCAGGCGCGACGAGTGGATCGGCGCGATTCAAAATCTCTTCGTGAACTTCGAAACCGCCGCGTAAGACATACATCACAGCGGCGAAGGCGAGAGGGAATAATGCGAGACCAGAAACGATCGCGCCTGACACGCGCAGATAAGGACTCGTTGCTTTTAGTAGAAGCAGGCTGCCGAGGGTCGCATCAACTGTGTAATGCCAGATCAGCGTGGTGAGAATTCCCCAGCGCAACATCACGAGGCCGGCGACGATTCCGATCAGGCCGATTTCGATGCCGCGGATGTAGGCGGGCTCCTGCGGATAATTCGAATGCAAAAAGCCCCACGCGAATGCGGGCAAAACGACGGCGAGGAATTTGGATTTCGTGATGCGATTTACAAATGGAATCGCGAAAAGGCGAAACAGAAATTCTTCGCTGGTGGCGGCGAAGAAACCGATGACCATTGCTTCCAGCCATGGAAGATACGTGCTGGCGCCACCGGTGTAATTCACATCCTGCGGAGCCCACGCGCCGAAATGCTGCGCGACTAGATAAAAGACGACAACGTATCCGATATGAACTGCGGCCATTGAAAGGCCGATCACTGCATGCGTTGAAGAATTCTCTTGAGCGCAGGCCCGGGAGGCGAAACGCAAATTTCAATTGCACGCGATCTGGCTGCGTAAGGCGATACATCGGTTCGCCCGGCGCAAGAGCGAGGGTGATCAAAGTCCCTGAAAAATACTGAGCAACGCGGCGAACATCAGCTGATTAAAAAAGAAGGCGGAGTAGGAATCGTTGGTGTTGTAGTCCGCGCGCAAACTGGGCCAGGTGTTTACGGAATTCAGGAACCACAGCCCGGCGAGCGCCAGGCCGATTTTCACGGGCGCGCCCCATCGAATCAGGCCGAGTTTGCTCAATTCAAAAATAAGCCAGAACGCAGCGCCGTAAATCAGGCAATAAGGAATGATGGCGATGGTTTCGAGAAGATCGTTGCCGGAGCGGAGTTTCGCATAGTCGCGGTCCCAGGCTTCGGGAACTTTTAGGAATTCTGTGGCGATGCCGATATCGCCGCCTTGTACTCCGACGGTGAGGCGATAGGTCGCACCCGCAGGATTATCGGGAATGCGAAAATTATTTCGCTCCCAGGTAAAGTTCCAGTCTCGGCGCTGCGGCAGTTCGGTGGAATTGGCTTCTTCGGGAAGGAATTGGTAGGTCTGAAGATCGGTGTGAAGATTATTTTGCAGGAATTGCGCAGTCGCGCGCGGTATGCAGCGTCACGTTCGAGATGCGCCCCGGCGCGAGATTCTTCGACGATGTGCTCGTAGCCAACGATTTTTCCGGCGGGGCTAACGCGGAGCCGATATTCTTCTTTTTGTTGCGGACGGAAAAATCGGATTCGCCAGTACCACGCATTTACTTGCGTGGATAAGAGTTTGTTCGCTTGTGCGAGGCCGAGCGTGCGTTCGAGATATGTTTTCGCGTCTTCGTCCACGGAAAACGTGATCACCGACTGATAGCCATCGAGCTGAGCGTTTTGCGAAGTGGCGAATTGGCGAGCGAGATCGAGAGCCTGATCTCGCGAAATCGCAAAATCCACGGAGGCTTCCGGAAGCGCCTGATAGAAATATTTCCAGGCGACGCCTGTGGCGACGAGGGCCGCGAAAATCCAGAACAGGAGGACACGAATGTCGCCCGATGTAAATTTCTCGAGCTTCATTCCGTGCGCGGGCGTCTGCGCAATAGCGGAACCCGAATCAGCCAACTCGTCCTCCGGCGGCAGTGTGAGAAAGGCGCGCGCGACGCGATACAAACGCACCGGCGACCATATATCACTGTATCAGGATGGCCGCGCGGTCAGTAAAGAAGCGGCGCGGGTGTGCGTCAGTTTGCAAACTGCCTGTTTTTTACCGATCACGCGCTGTGGAATCGCCAAGTGATATAAATGACGAGTGCCTGTGGAACTCAAAAGCGAAGTTAAATATTTGAAAGGTGTGGGACCGAATCGCGCGGCCGCGCTCGAGAAGCGCGGAATCGTCACGCTTGAAGACCTGATCAACTATCTGCCGTTTCGATACGAGGATCGATCGCACTTCGCGACGATTCGCGGAATTGTTCCCGGCCAAGTTGTCACTTTGCGAGCGAAGGTTGAATCCGGCGGAGCGCTGCGATACGCGCGCACGGGCAGCTCCACGTATCACTTGATGGTTTCGGATTCCACGGGAATTCTGCACTGCCGATTTTTTCACAGCGGATATCTGGAGGGAAGGTTCAAGCCCGGTCAGGAACTGATCTTGCACGGAAAGGCGGATATCGATCCGAATCGCCCCGCGCGAATCGAGATGATCAATCCGCAAGTAGAGACGCTGGGCGCGGATGCGGAAGAATCGACAGAAGTGGGGCGCATCGTTCCGATCTACGAAGCGATTGGCGGGATCAGTTCGCGAATGATGCGGAAATATGTGAGGCAGGCGTTATCGGAATTGCCCGCGGTGGTTCCCGATTTATTGCCGGAAAAAATTCGCGCGCGATACAACTTTCCCGCGCGGCGCGACGCGCTGATTTACGTTCATTTTCCTCCGCAAGATGAGCCGATTGAAAAGCTGAATGAATTTCGTTCGCCCGCGCATCTACGATTGATTTTCGAAGAGTTTTACTTTTTCGAGTTGAGTCTTGCGCTGCGGCGGCAAAATTTACATCGGCGTCCGGGGATCGCGTTTCGCGTGCGCGAGCCGGCGATTCGCGAAGCGTTGAAGCGGATTCTTCCGTTCAAGCCGACGACGGCGCAGAAGCGCGTGCTCACAGAAATTGTGGCGGATCTCGAGAAACAGGAACCGATGAGCCGGTTGCTGCAAGGCGATGTGGGCAGCGGCAAAACGATTGTTGCGCTGGAGGCGGCGGCGATTGCGATTGAAAACGGATATCAGGTGGCGTTCATGGCGCCGACGGAAATTCTGGCAGTGCAGCATTTTATTTCTTCGCGGCAGAATTTTCGCGCCCGCTGGATATCGCGATTGAGGTGCTGATCAGCGGATTGAAGGGTTCGGAGAAAACTGCCGCGCTTGCGCGAATCGCGGACGGCACTGCGAAGCTGGTGATCGGCACGCACGCATTGATCGAGGAGCGTGTGAAATTTGCGAAGCTTGGATTGGTAATTGTGGACGAGCAGCACCGGTTTGGCGTGCTCCAGCGGAGAGATCTGATGGAAAAGGGAACCACGCCAGACGTGTTGGTGATGACCGCGACGCCGATTCCGCGGACTCTTGCGCTAACGATTTATGGCGATCTGGATACCAGCGTGATTGACGAAATGCCGCCGGGGCGAACTCCGGTGGAGACTTCGCTGAGCAGCGAGCAGCATCTGCAGGGGGTATGGGAGCGCATCCGGCAAGAAGTGGCGCGAGGACGGCAGGCGTACATTGTGTATCCGGTGATCGAAGAATCTAAAGCTTCGCTGAAGGCTGCGATTACGGAGTACGAGCGGCTGTCGCGAAATGTTTTTCCGAAATTGAAAGTTGGATTGCTGCACGGGCGAATGAAGAGCGCTTGAAAAAGAAAAGGTGATGGATGAATTCCGTCGCGGCGAATTGAATATGCTGGTTGCGACGACGGTGATTGAAGTAGGCGTGGACGTGCCGAACGCGACTTTTATGGTGATCGAGCATGCGGAGCGCTTCGGCTTGTCGCAATTGCATCAGTTGCGCGGGCGTATCGGGCGAGGCAGCGAGAAATCGTATGCATTCTGGTGGCGCCGAAGGAATTGCTGGGAGATGCGCGCGAGCGGCTGGAGACGATGGTGCGCACTTCAAATGGATTCGAAATCGCCGAGGCGGATTTGCGGCTGCGCGGACCGGGAGAATTTTTTGGCACGCGGCAGCACGGATTGCTGGGATTCCACGTCGCGAATCCGTTGAGGGATCGCGAGCTGCTGGAATTGGCGCGGCGAGAGGCGTTTGCGCTTGCGGAAGATCCTGCGTCACGCGCCGAGCTTGCGGCTTTGACCGAGCGGCTCGGCGCGACCTGGCGCCGACGATATCAGTTGGCGGAAGTTGGATGAGGATGCGAATCGTTGCAGGCCATTTTCGAAGCAGAATGCTCTTGTCGGTGCGGGACCTCGACTTGCGTCCGACGAGCGATCGTTTGCGCGAAACACTTTTCAATATTCTGGGAGAGCGAGTGGCGGGCTCGATCTTTATTGACCTTTTTGCCGGAACAGGCGCGGTGGGCATTGAGGCGCTGAGCCGAGGCGCGAGTCATGCGATTTTCGTGGAGAAGCACGAGGCGACGGCGGAACTCATTCGAAAAAATTTGCATGCGCTGGGAGTGCCGCAAGGCGTGAAGAAGATTGCTTCGGCGGATTACGATTCAAACGAAATCGGCGCGGCGGAAGTACTGCACACGAATGTGGGAGCCGCGCTGAAAAAGTTTGCGGCTGGTGGGGTTCGTGCGGATTTGATTTTTGCCGACCCTCCTTATGCGGAAAAGCGGTTGCTGGAATCTTCGCTGAAATTTGTTGGCGATTCCTCGATTCTTAATTTAAATGGACAATTTATGGCGGAGCATTCTTCGCGGGTTTCGTTGCCGGAAGTTGCGGGGAAATTGCGGCGCGTGCGGGTGCTTGAGCAAGGGGATTCGGCGGTTAGTTTTTTTGGAGTTTAGAGATAAGAGCGTGACAGGATTCGGTGGAACGGAAGTGTTTTTGATGGGGAGTAGGTGATTTTGAAGGGCAAAGGCCGCAGCCAGGAATGGCTGCGCTACTTGAATCTTAATTCTTTGCGCAGCTTGTTGTAGGTGGTGGCCAAGTCTTCTGGGGCGAGGCGCGTTTCTCCGATTACCGACATGAAATTTGTATCGCCGATCCATCGCGGCACCACGTGCTGATGGACGTGTCCCGCGACGCCGGCGCCCGCGGCGCGACCCTGATTAATTCCGATGTTAAATCCGTTCGGAGAATAAATGCGCATCAGCGCCCCTTGCATGCGCTGAGTCAACTGCATCATTTCGGAAAGTGTTGCCGCATCGAGCGCAGGCAGTTCGCCAATATGTTTGTACGGAACCACCATCAAGTGGCCAGAGGTGTAAGGGAATGCATTCAGGATTACGAAATTGGATTCTCCGCGAAGAACGATATACGTTTCCGCGTCATTTTCGCGCGCGAGCAATTCGCAGAATATGCAGGAATCGTCGGAAGATTTTCCCTTGGCAATGGCCTCCTGCGTACCGGCCATATACCGGTAGCGCCAGGGAGTCCAAAGAAGGTCCATGCGAAATTTTAACTCTTGGCAGTGCCTTCAGCGGCGGCGGGTCTGCTGCCGGAAGTGTTGACGAAATCTTTCAGTTCTTTACTGGGCTTGAAATAGGGAATGCGCTTCTTGGGAACTTCCACTTTTGCGCCGGTCTTCGGATTGCGTCCCACACGGCCGCGGCGATCGCGCGTGCGGAAACTTCCGAAGCCGCGAATCTCAATTTTGTCTCCGCCCTGCAGGGCCGAGATGATGCTGTCGAAGACCGTCTCTACCACGATCTCGGACTCTTTGCGTCCGAGGTTCGTGGACTTGATCACTTCCTCGACCAAGTCGGCCTTTGTTGTGGTTGCGTCATTATTCATCGCGTTGCACCCTGTTTGCACCTTCGCGCGCCGAAGTCACCGCTCGCACGCGCGACCTGCCTGCGGCAGTCGGCGGAGTCTGTTCTAAGTGTGCTTCCATATCACTAATTGACTCTGGAAGGAAGTGTTTCTATCGCCTTCCCCCGTGCGATGCCATTCCACCGGCTTTTCAAGAACTAGAGCGGCCGGCCCTTGGAAAGAATGGCGTCGCCGATCGTCGCAGTGGAGGACGTTTTCGACGACCGGTATTCGTCCATTTCTTTTTTCTCTGCTTGTTTGATTGCGGCGCGGTAACTCAGACCAATCCGGCGCTGCTCGGGGTCCATCTTAACGATTTTGAAATCGTATTCCTTGCCCACTTCCAAAGGATTTTTTTCGGCCGCGGGTTTGCTCGGTTTGCGGTCGCCGTCTTCTTTTTTGCGGCGGCGTTCTTCTATTTCGGACACGTGGCAAAGGCCTTCGATGCCTTCGGCGAGTTCCACAAAGGCGCCAAAGGTTGCCAGGCGCGAAACTTTACCGCGGACAACTTCGTTCATTTTGTGCGCGCCGAACCAAACGCTCCAGATATCGTTTACTTGTTTTACTCCGAGAGAAACGCGCCGATTTTCGGCGTCGATTTTCAGAACTTTAGCGGTGACGGTGTCGCCCTTTTTGAAAGCTTGCGACGGATTTTTCACGCGGCCGGCCCAGCTGATGTCGCTCACGTGGATGAGGCCGTCAAACCCTTCTTCGATTTCGATGAAAGCGCCGAAGTCCGTGAGATTGCGCACGCGCCCGGTGACGACAGTTCCGATGGGATATTTCTCCGCGACTTCTTTCCAGGGGTCGGGAGTTGTTTGTTTGAGGCCGAGCGAAATTCTGCGCTGCTCGGGCTTGATGTCGAGGACGACGACTTCGGCGGCATCGCCAACGGCGACTACTTTCGAGGGATGCTTGAGGCGCTTCGACCAGCTCATTTCAGAAATATGGACGAGGCCCTCGATGCCATCGGCCAGCTCAACGAACGCGCCGTAGTCAGTGATGCCCGCAACTTTTCCCTGGACGCGCGTGCCGACTGGAAAACGCTCGACAGCTGTGAGCCACGGATCGGGAAGAAGTTGTTTGCGTCCGAGTGAGACGCGGCCCTTTTCGTTATCGAAGCGCAGTACCTGCACTTCAATTTCCTGGCCAACGGTTACCGCTTCAGAGGGATGTTTGAGGCGCCCCCAGGAAAGATCGGTGATGTGAAGCAATCCATCCACGCCGCCGAGATCGACGAACACGCCGTAGTCCGTAATATTCTTTACGTGGCCGGTGAGGATTTGGCCCTCTTTCAGGGCGCCCATCACTTGCTGCTTTTTGGATTCGTTTTCTTCTTCGAGCATCACGCGGCGGCTGACCACCACGTTGCCGCGCTTGCGATTCATCTTGATTACGCGGACCGGAATTGTCTGGCCCTTGAGCGATTCCAAGTTAGCTTGCGGCTTCAAATCCACTTGCGAAGCAGGGAGGAAGGCGCGCACACCAATATCGACAACCAACCCGCCCTTGATCAGATCCACGACAGTGCCATCGATCGGCGATTTCGCGCGGTAAGCCTCTTCAATTTTCTTCCACATCGCGCGGCGGCGCGGGCGCTGGTAGGAGAGCAGGACGTAACCGTCCTTTTTCTCGTCGAGCTTTTCTACTTCCACCGTTTGGCCGATACCGGGCAGGGGCCCTGATGCGTTGTCAGAGAATTCCTGGGCGGGAATCAGGCCTTCGTTCTTGGCGCCAATATCGACGAAGACGCCTAGTTCCGAAATCGCGACGACTTTGCCCTCGATGGGCTTGTGCTCGGCGACGGCTTCACCCTGCGGCGTGGGGTACTTCTCGATCAGCTCACCCATCGCCTCGTGAGAAAACTCTTCGCCCTCTGTGTCTTTCGATTCTTCGGCACCGGCGGCGGGAGCGGTCGTCTTAGCAGGCTCCGCCTCAGTGTTGGGCGCGCTGGCCTCTGCGGGAGCGACTGGCGCAACTGCTTCGTGCGCGGGCGCCGCAGGAGCTTGCTCCGAAACTGGTTCTGAGCCTGAGACTACTTGGTTCGCTTCCACGCTAGCGGCGGCATCGGCGCCAACGTCTGTACGATCTTCCGTACGGAGTTCAGCGCTCTGCTCAGACGCATCCACAGAGGAAGGAAGTGTGTTGGTTGTGTTGTCCAGCTCGGCCGACATGCCCGGGGCCTCCGACAGAGAGTCCTCCCTGCTCGCCGAAAGTCACCACGAGAAAACCCGGGAACACGGCATAGCGAGGGAAGGAGACGATTGCGCGGCAAGCGCTCTATCAACGGGATGATACGCGCCATGTACACGCATGTCAATGAAACGCAACGCCTTGCCTGCGTACGACTGTGATGCGCTAGGCTCCGTATCCCGTTGCCTTCCGTACTTCCTTGCGGAAGTCCGGCGCGTAGATTTCAACTGTCCTGCACATCTCATATAGCCGCGAACGGATTCGCATGCCCACCCGTTCGGCGAGCGTATCTTCCTTGGCGGCTGCGAAGTTCTCGCCTGAAGGGAGTCTTGCGCTGCGAGATTTCGCGGCAGGCTCGGCGGCTTCCGCGCCGTCCAGATAATTTGAGGTGAGCAGCGTAATGCGTTTTTCGTTGTAACGGGTGGTAAGGATATGGCCGATGGTTTCGAGCGCCCATGCGGACGGCTTGCTTGCGCCGAGATCGTCGAGCAGCAGAACCTCTACTTTCAAGTACGGGATCGAGGACGGACATTTCGGACGCGGAGCTTTCTGAGTTGTAGCTCGCCTGAATTTCTTTCAGGAGTTCGCGATAGTCGTAGAAGAGCGCCTCGTGGCCGCGGGCGACTAGCTCTTTCATTGCCGCGATTGCGAGGTGAGTTTTACCCGCGCCGCAAGGGCCGATCAAGAGCAGACCTGCGTCGTTTGTGAGCGGATAATCTCGCGCAAATCCTTCCGCGATAAGTTTGGCCTGCGCGAGGCTGGCATTGAAGGCGGCGGCTTGTGGGCCTTCGAAATAATCGGTTTCGAAGCTTTCGAATGTGCAGTGTTCGTAGCGGGAAGGAATGCGCGCGCGTTCGAGCGAACGGGTTGCGCGTTCATTTACTACGCATTCGCACGCTACGGCTACGCGAGCCGCGGCTGCGCTGCCGCCGCGTCGTTGCTCGGTTCCGCGCGCGAGCGTTGGCGGCAATTCCATGTCGCCTTCAACAATTTTCCAGCCGGTGCCGCCGCACTTGGGACAATCTTCTCGCGCCATGTTTGCAGCATAGGACGCGCGAATGGCGGCGCGCAAGGAAACGCTCTGTGGAAGATTTGCGGAGCTGTGGAAGGAATTGCGATTTCAATTTATCGAGAGAGAATTTCGCTCTGTTCTAATGTTGTCGTGGGGCGGCTTTGAAGGGAATGTGTACAATCGCTTCCACCGCTACTTTTTCGCCGCCGTGCAACGCAGGCGTGAATTTCCATTGAGCGAGTGCTTCCATCGAATTCTTGTCGAGCGTGGGATCCACACCGCGCACCAACTGAATGCTATCCACCGAGCCATTTTCGCGAATGATCGCGTAGAGCACCACTTCGCCTTCGATTCTTTCTTCCACGAGCGCGGGCGGATAGCGCGGATCAACTTTGCGCAGCGGATCGGGCAGAACCATGTCGCCATTTCGCGGCGGGTGCAGAGAATGCGGATCGTCGTCCATCTCCGCGAAGCTCATCACCCAGCTTCCCGTGGCGCTGCTCACGTTCGGAGTGTTCACGCTTCAGCGTATAAATTCTTCGGCTGCCGAATAAATGTTCCGGCGGCGCACCCGGCTGAATTCGCGATGACATCGGCGCCTCGGTCGGCGCCGCAGATTTTTCGCGCGAACTTGCGCCTTCTCCGGGAGCGACGTGCAAATTGCGTGGAGTGGTTCCTGTTCCGCCGCCCAATCCGGACATTCCCGACGAGCTTTTTGGTTTACCGCCGGTGATGCTGATTCCTGCGGGGCCGCTCGCGGCGCCCTTCGACGTACCGGTTCCAGCCGCCGGCTGGCTCACCTGCGTGAGGTCCGTCGGGTGAGATCGTCACTTTCGCCGCAAGATTTCCCGCTGGCACTGGCGCGTCTGGCGCGGCGGGAGATGGCGTCGCTGAGAGCGCGATCAAAGTGTTGATTTCCTGTCGCGCCGGGAACTGAAGGAAGCGCCGCGCTCCCCGTCGTAGCGCGCTCCACTTTCTTGGGAGCCTGCACTCCCGAGCTGCCCGCCGAGATGAACAATGGATTTTTGGGATCGGCGATTGGCGCGGCGGCGAAATTCACTTCCGCGGATAATTTCTCCTGATTCGGAAGTTCGGGCACCGCGGCCGTCGCCACCGGCCGTGCCGCGGGATCCTTCGGTTTCATTTTTGCCAGCGCTTCTTTCGTGATTTCGAGTTTGGGCCGCTCCGGTTCGGATTCGACGATGTTCGGAAGCGGCGGCAAAATTTTCGGCGCATCAGCAGGCAGATCCGGACGCACCAAAGTTTGCGTTGGATGCGTCATCACTTTTGGAGCGGAGACGATTGTCTGCGTCGGGTGAAATGCTTGCGCGCCACGCTCGGGAATTACCGGCTCCGGAGCGTGAGGAGTCTCTCGCCTGGCGACCTGAGTTTTTTTCGGTTCTGCGCGCGGCGAAATCAGCGGCAGATCTTCCGCAGTGCCCTGCCACACTACGCGCACGTCATCGAACGCGGAAGTTTTCGGAAGCTGCCACACGAATCTGCCGAATTGAATTAGCAGCGCGATGAAAACTATGTGCCAGATCACGGACCATGCGATCGATCCCGCCGGCGTGCGGCGTTTCACATGGCAATCGCGAAAATGTTCGCCGGTTTCGAACTCTTTTGGAGCTTTGCCGCCAGAAAAAATCGCGCGCAGATTTTCCGTCCATCGGCTACGCGGAATTTCGAGCGCCTGCGCCAGACGCGGACCGTTATCGCGCAAATTCGCGCGCGTGTCGCGGGTCATCTCCGCTGCGAGAGAGGGTATGAATGCTCGCACTGGCAAAGTAGGATGATTATACCGCGTGCGCGGCTGCCTCTGTGACGCGTTTCTTGCACAATACTTGTGCAAAGGTTTCCACTGCCGCTTTCGCGCCAATTGAGTGCTTTCGCGCTAAAGCTCTCGATGCGCCTTGTGCAGGCTCGCCGCATTTGCAAACATGGTGAGCGGCGAACAGTCCAATTTATCGATGTACGCGACACCTACAGAAGTTCCAGCGAAACGAAAAGGCTCACGGCTCGCGATTGTGATCGCCGTGCTTGCGGTGATCGTTCTTGCCGTGCTGGCGTTGCCGTTGTTCATCAATGCGGATGCACGGCGGCCAGAAATTGAGGCGGAACTTTCGCGCGCGACGGGGCGCAAGGTGACCCTGGGAAAAATCCAATTTCGAATGTTCCCCGCGCCATCGGTGGTGATTGATGACGCGCGGATCGGCAATTCCACCGATTCGTCGGCGGGAAACGTGGTGGTGGCCGACGAAATTCGTGCGCGCGTTTCGTGGAGCGCGCTCCTCCGCGACAAATTTCTGGTGACGGCGATCGATGTGGATCATGCGATCTTCACGCTTGAAAAATACCCAGACGGCGGCGGGAACTACATTTTCAGCGCGCTAGTGAAAAATTCGGCTCCGCCATCCGGCGCGGCATCCTCCGGCGCAAAACTGTTCGAATTGTCGCCGGCCGCGTCGATAAATTTTTCAAATGCGGAGGCGACCTACTCTGAGATTTGGATTCTTCGTCAATCGCCACCCGGAATTCTGGCTGCGCACAATTTGAATTTTCAGGTGTCAAATTTCATCGCGCATGCCGGTGATCCGGCCGCATGGGAGATTCATGCCAGGCTCGACGGCCTGCGCATGGAACTTGCAACGCTCGTCGCGCCCATTCTTGCGTCGAGCGGAGATGCGACGCTTAGGAAGGGATCGCTCGACGCAACATTTCACGCGCAAGTCGCAGCCATCGCCGATATCAAAGGAACTTTCCGCGTAGCTGACGTCTCGCGCGGCACGACCTCATTTGAGATTTCCACTTCCGCGCTCGACGCTCGCGCCCTTCTCGCCGCGCTGCGAAAGCTTCCCGGCGCGCCACCAGGCGCAACAAACTCGCAACTTGATCCAACCGCTGCGGCTGCCAGCGATCTCCTCGCGAGCGGCCGTATCACCGCCGATCGCGTCGACTGCGCGCCTTACGCCGGCGGAAACGCTTCCGCCGAAATTCGTTTTTATTCCGATCGCACCGAACTCTGGCCCGCGTCGGTCACTCTCTACGGCGGCACGGTGGACTTCACCGCTCGCACCGATGCGCGCCAGCATCCCGAGCGCTTCTCCGCCAACATTCAGCTGCGCACACTCGATCTCAGCCGGCTGCTCACACAGGCGCCATCAGGACTTCGCGGAAAAATTTCCGGCCTTGCGGACGTCGATTTAGAACTTCTCGGCTCCGTAGGCGGCGCATGGCGGCAAGTTGCTCACCGGCAACGGACACTTTTCAATTCGCAACGGAAAACTTCCCGGCCCGCACATCGGCGGAACTCTCGGCCACTTGGCCAACGCCGCCGGCCTGAATGAAATTCCGTTCAAGCAAATCTCGGCTGATGTCTCAATCGCCGCTGGGCGCGCCAACATCGCTCAAGGTGCCGTGGATGCTTCGCTCGTCGCCGCAACATTTTCCGGCGGATTCAGTCTCGCCGATCAAACACTCGATCTCAGCAGGTGTCGCGAAATTTTCACAAGATCGCATAAATACACCGGCGATCCGCGCGTTACTCGGCTCCGCGCTTCAAAACAAAGCCGCGGCAACCACGCTCCCATTCACACTCGACGGCACAGTCTCCGATCCCGTATTCGCATCCGGCCGCGCCGCAGCGCCGCCTGCGCATCACTGATCGCTCCGCTGCTGACACGCGCCCTTCGCCACGGTAGAATCCATTCACAGGACGCGAGAAATAAATTGAACCTCGAACTCAGCGAAGAACAAAAACTTCTGCAGCAGACGGTGCGCGAATTCGCCAACGCCGAGGTTAAGCCGCACGCGCGCGAAATTGACGAGACCTGCCACTTCCCGCGCGAAACTTTTCGCAAAGCCGCCGAGATTCGGCCTCACCGGAGTCGCATTTCCCGAACAGTACGGCGGCGCCGGCTTCGATCACATCAGCTACAGCATCGTCATCGAAGAAATTTCCCGCGTCTGCGCGTCTACCGGAGTGATTCTCTCCGTCCAAAATTCTCTCTATTGCGATCCCGTCTACCGCTTCGGTACCGAAGAGCAAAAAAAGAAATTCCTCGAGCCGTTTCTCCGCGGCGAAAAAATCGGCTGCTACGCGCTCACCGAGCCCCAAGCCGGTTCAAACGCAGCCGCTCTGCAAACCAAAGCGGTTCTCAAGGGCGACAAGTATGTCGTCAACGGCACGAAAGCGTGGATCACCAATGGCGGCGCCGCTGACGCCGCAATCGTCTACGTAAACACGCATCCCGAAAAAGGTGAGAAGGGAATCACCGCGCTCGTCGTGGAAAAGGGCACGCCCGGCTTTGCCGTCGGCAAAGAAGAAAAAAAGCTCGGCATCAACGCCACCGCGTGCGTCGAACTCAGCTTCACCGATTGCGAAGTCCCCGCCGCGAATCGCATCGGCAACGAAGGCGATGGCTACAAAGTTGCCCTGTCTACCCTCGATGGCGGCCGCATCGGCATCGCATCGCAAGCCTGCGGCATCGCGCAGGGAGCGATGGAAGAAGCTCTGAAGTATTCGCAGCAGCGCATGGCTTTCGGCGCCCCGATTTCAAATTTTCAAGCCATTCAATTCATGCTCGCCGATATGGCCACCGAAATTGACGCCGCGCGCATCCTCATCCGCCGCGCCGCGTGGAAACAGGACACTGGCGCCCGCTTCACCATGGACGCCGCAATGGCCAAACTTTTTGCGAGCGAAATGTCCACGCGCGTCACGCATAAAGCCATCCAAATTCACGGTGGCTACGGCTACAGCCGCGAATATCCGGTCGAGCGAATGTATCGCGACGCGCGCATCACCGAAATTTACGAAGGCACCAGCGAAATCCAGCGCATCGTGATCGCCGCCTGGGTTTTGAAGTCTTACTAACGCTCCGCGCGCTAGACTTCGCGACGCAGCACTTCCAAGTTCAAGCCTGCCCCGCCGGCTGCACCAAATTAATTAAATTCCCGCATGTATCTTCAAACACCACAGTCGAAATCGGACCCATGCTCTTCGGCTCGCCTCGAAACGTCACGCCCAACGCTTTTAGCCGCCGGTACTCGCCATCAATGTCTCCAGTAATGAACGCCGTCGCCGGAATCCCCGCCGCAAACAACGCTTTCTGATATTCCTTCGCGGGCGGAAATCCCATCGGCTCCAGCACCAATTCCACTCCCTGCGCGCCTTCCGGTGAAGTCACGGTAAGCCACCGGAACGGCCCCATGGGTATATCCTTATCCTTCACAAACCCCACAATCGTCGTGTAAAACCGCAGTGCTTTGTCCTGATCATCCACCATGATGCTCGCTAGCCTGATCTGCACGAGATCCCCTTTTTCTTGAATTAATTTCACGCTGTCGTCAGCAGTCAGGCGTCATTCTAATCTCAACTTGCGTTTGAATCCGCGTCTATCGCGCGAGCGCCGCCGCTTTCCTGTTTCTGTGCCGGTTCATTCATCTTGTGTGCGAGACCTCTTTGGCGGCATCGCCAACACCTGAAGTAGCTCGCCGTACTACGAGTACTCGCCTCCATAACTCTAGCTAAATCAATCACTTAGCATAACCCTGTACCAGTACCCGGCTGCCAGCCAAACAGAACCCGCGCATCATTCACGCCCTACCGGTGCCAGCGCAAAGATGAGTCATGGACAGCTCATCACGCCTTCAACGCTTGGTTGTGATTGCCGCAGTCACCGCGCTAATTACGTTCGGCGCTGTCGCCCTCTACGCCGGCATCGCGTTTTAGCGAATCATGGGCAGGCGAACCGCGCCGGCAGTTGCGCCGCAACTATCCGTCGCTCCTCCGTGTTATTACCTTTGTGTATTCAGAACCTGACTCCTCTGGCGACCTATCGCGAGTATGAGCCATCAAACACTTAGGCGGTCATTCCCACCCGGTGCAAGCCTTTTAAGGGGAAGAGTGTGAGCGTAGATCAACTGAAATATCCCGCATGGCAGGCTCCGCTTCAAGAATTGCTTCACGAATCCAATCGCAAAAAACTGGCGGAGAAACTGCCGGGAGTGGAGCGGCTGATTATCGAGCGGCTCCTACAGTTGGGAGAAGCGGGCGAAGGTAATAGTGAAGAGGCGGCGCTCAAAGACGCCGCGACAACTCTCTACGTGATTAAGCGCGACAAACTCGGCGCAAACGGAAAACACTAAACATTCGCGCGCTGCCTCTTATCCGCGCCTGGGCCAGTGAGCGTAATAATCGTTGTACAGCTTTTCGCTCTCGCCCAAACCCCAGCCCAATTGCTTCAATCTGGCCAAAACTCTTTTCTGCTCGTTCCGCCTCACCATTCTGCTGATCGGGACGATGAGCAGTACCGCGGCCACTAGAAACGAGATCGCTTTTTGCATCCGCTCGCTCCTTCGAAGATCAACCAAAAGCCTCAGCGCCGGGAGCCAGGCAATATATTAGATGTATGAGGGTACGAAAGTGGGCACTTCCGGGCACCGCGATTCCAAGCATGCAACAACGCCTGGAGGATCGTGGGTCCCGAGGGCGAGGGGCTTTTGGTTTGCGTTTGGACACTCACTCCGGCCAAATCGTAAAATCCCGAAACGCCATCCTAACCACTTTCCCGTTCATCGCGCGTAGCGCATCATTCAATTCCAAGAGCTGCGCACGCCCCAGCTCCAGTGAATGTTCTTCAGGCTGGTAAACGGTTCCAATCGGATAATCCAGATACGGAGTGCGTGTCTCTTCAATATGATTCCCCAAAATATGCGTGACGATTTTTCCCTGTGTGAAATCCACCAGCCGCTGAATGCTGCTCGTATACGCAGCTGCATCTCGCACGTAGAGCCGTCCCGGATACAAAGTGTCTCCGGCAAAAAGGATTCCGGTCTCGCGATCGTACACAGCGATAGACGACGCTTCATGTCCCGGTATTGGAATCACATCGAGGATCCGTCCGCCCAGATCGTACTGAGCAACTTGTGTCGGCCAATCGTGAAATCCAAAAAAGGCTTGCACGGCGCTCACGTTCGGTTCAACAACGGTGGCATTCGGCAACGCCTTCAACTGCTCATCGCCGCCGATATGATCCCGGTGCGCGTGTGTATGAGCCACGATCAGCGGAATGCTCTCGCGCTTGTTCCGCCCGAGCCATTCGTGAATTTCCTTCTGCACCACATCGGCGACATCAGTTTTCCCCGCGCCCGTATCCAGCAGCAGCACCTTCTCCTTCCCAAATATCAAAAACAGAAAAGGTTTCTCGTAATTAGAGCAGCCTGATTCCCGCAAAATAAAAAAGTCCGCATTGTACCCGTGCATCTGAAACTGCGGATTAGCCCCGCACGTCGGCCCGCTAACATTCCAAGACCGCGGCAAAACTCCTGCCCGCACGCCTCCCCCATCCGGCTGCAACGCCTGCCCCCGCACACAAACAAACGCCGCAAACGAAAGAGTTAGAACGAGTGCCGCGCGAAAATAAATGGGAAGTTTCATGTCACCAAGATTATATACGCGTGTGTTTCTCGTTCGGCTGATTTCTCTGTCTGCAGGCATAGGTCCGAGCCGCGCACGCTTAATCTCCACAAAGTGAATACGGTGTTTCCGGAGCGCCGCAGGCGCGAAATTAAATGTGAGCCCAGCGCGTAAGCGCTGGGTGGTCTGACCACAGAAAATCCTCTGGAGCCCAGTGGGGGCGGCACCGAACAAGCCGGGGTATTTACATGAACCCGTTTCCTAGGCTGTGCTGACCCGCGTTGATTTCACCGATTTATATATTGGCGCCGAACGAGGGTGCCGCTTACTGATTCCGTTGAACCTGCGCCTATGAACGTGCATTTAACGGAGTTCTATATTATAATCTTAGGTACCATTCGAGACTCACGGAAGGCGCGCATATGGCATCGAGGCTCCCCCAACAGAGCTTTATCAAAGACGTGTGTCGTGCTATTCCAAACCCCGCTCCAAAACCGACGCACGGCAGCGCGAATTCTACCGCTCGGTCAGGACCATTCTTGGCCCCAACCCCCATTCCGAGAGCACACCCCCTGTAAGGACCAAGTACTGGTACCACGTCCCAGGCCGAGAGGCCAAAATGCACCCTAACTCCCTTGTTTTCAACAACTTTTTAGTAATAGTACTAGGTAAACCTAATGGCATCAATACTTTACAAAAACAATGGGGTGGGGGAGGGCCGCACCATTTGTGCCACTAACCCTTTTAATATCAATAACTAAGCGAAATTCATGCTCATTTCAGACCCGCTAATCCGCGCACAAATCCGCCCTAAAAAGGCGTATGCTACCCCGTTGCTAGACCTCAACTCCACCGCCAATTTCGACCCTCTCTTCGACGCGGAATTCTTCGCCGCGCTCCCCGAAGCCCCGGCCGTAGTCCGCATCGAACCGCGCTCCGATTTCGCCGATGCCCGGCCATTCCTCATCCGCACCGCCAATCTTCGCAGCCGCATGAAGCGTCTCCTTGCCCGTCGCGACCCAAATGATCCCGTCGCCGCGAAACGCCTTAGCCTTCGCGACTATGCGTCCTCAATTCGCTTCCGCGTTGCCGGCTCCATTTTCGAACTCGCGTTCATTCACTGGCAGCAGGCGCGCCAGCTTTACCCCAGTGCGTATCGAGAAAAGTTGCATTTACGTTCGCCCGCGTTGATCAAGATGGCGATCGAAAATGCATATCCCCGGTGCTACGTCACGCGGCAAATTCGCACCGATCACTTTGGAAATCCCGCGCGTGGATTTTATTTCGGACCGTTTTCTTCGCGCCGCGCAGCCGAAAATTTCTCGTCCGAATTTCTGAATCTCTTCAAGCTGCGCCGCTGCCAGATAAAAATTCGCCGCGATCCCACTTTTCCCGGATGCATTTATTCGGAAATGAAAATGTGTCTCGCTCCGTGCTTCGCCGGTTGCACCGATGAGGAGTACGCGCGCGAATCAAAGCGCGTTCACGAATTTCTGGACACGTGCGGCGCCTCGCTCACCGCTGAGGTCGAAGTCGAACGCGAAGCCGCCAGCACAAATCTAGATTTCGAACGCGCTGCCGAATTGCATCGCCGCCTCGAAAAAATTCAAGATGTGCTGCGCCCTCTGCCTGAACTCGCGCGTTCGATTGAAAAGCTTGACGCCGTAATTCTTCAGCGCGCAGCCGAGCCGGAAGCGATCGCAGTTTTTGTTGTTCGTCGCGGATGGATCGCAGAACCGTTTCTTCTCCGATTTGGACAGAGCGCAGAGCCGCGCTCGGCCGAAGAAATCCTTCGCGAAGTTTTGGGAGCCGAACCGGCAGCCGTCGCGCCAACAGATGATATCGCGCCGCCAGCGCGCGGAACCAACGAACCGCTCGCCGATCATCTCGCTTTGCTGGCGCGCTGGTTTTTTTCCAAGCCGCGCCGCGGGGAAATTTTCTATCGCGAAAAAGATTGGCCCTATCGCCGATTGATCCGCGCCTGCAGCCGCCTTCTCACGGAACCTGAAAAAAATGGCAAGCACTAGATATTTTCAACTGCGCGCAAGTTCCGGATGCCGCTCGACAAGCCATGACGTTAGCGCTTCATCCACCTTCGCGAGATGCCCTGTGAAGAAATGGTCGCCATCGGGAACTACGACCACTCGCGTTTCTTTTTGCATTTTGGCGGGAAGCGATCGCACCACTTCTTTCAATTTTTCCGGCGAGCCAAATTGATCGTGTTCACCTTGAATCATCAATCGCGGCTTGTCGCACTTCGCCAGATAGCTGAAGTCGCTGTCGCCAACCGGCGCCCCAAGTCCCACGAGTTCCGTGACACGCGCGTCCTCGCATCCAACTCGCAAACCAACCCAGCAGCCGAAACTAAATCCAGCTATCGCCATCGGCACTCCAGGATATTCGCTGGTCATAAAACCAATCGCCGCTCGCACATCCTCTCGTTCGCCGAGCCCGCGGTCGTGCGTTCCCTCACTCATTCCCGCGCCGCGAAAATTAAATCGCAGCACCGGAACGTGATGCCGATCGAAAGTACGTGCAACCTGGTACACAACTTTGTTGTGCAGCGTTCCGCCAAACAGCGGATGCGGATGGCACACCACGGCAGCAATCGGCGGCGCTTCCAGCGCAGTTTTCCAGTACACCGCTTCAATGCGGCCTGCGGGACCGGGGAAGAAAATATTGCGATGCGGGGCGTCTGCCATTTCGATTCGCGAAGTCTAAGCGATAAATTGCGCGGCGACATCCTGCAACAGCGATCCACTGCGTCCCGAAATTCGCAGGATTCTTGCGGTGCGGCTGCGGTTCTCCACCCATCGGTTTTCGGGAAGCTCCACCTTGATTTCCTCGCCCGGTTCGTAGAGTTGCAGAGTAGAAAAAACCACGCCGCCGCTGGAGATATTCACGCTAATCGTCTCATCCGGCCACGGGGTCGTCGCGCGATGTATCGTCAGAGGCAGCGCCATCGCAATTCTTTCGGATTTCCGCCGTTGTTGCGTGCCCGTCAGCACTCTTTTTGCGCGCCGCCAAAAGGATCCGCTGCGGCGATCTTCGCTTCGCGGCTTCTTGTCTCCGAGGCCCCGTCGCGAATCGAACGCGATCCCGACGAGATGCTCTCCATGAGAAGTCTCGTGTGTGTGCGCGACGCGCGCAGGAAATTCCGGCGCGGACATTTTCTCTTCGGGGTGGTAGGGAAATGTGATCCACAGCGGCGCGCCAACGCGTCGCGTTTCGGCGCTGGTCGTCAACAGCCCGCCGCGGCTCGTGTCGCGAGTCTGGCTCACTTCGGTTTGGAGTCCCAGCGCGGCAACCCAGCGCAGCCGCACTTGCAACACCAGCGGCACACGCCGGTGCTGTCGCGTTTCACGCGCGAAGCGCTCCGTACTCAATGTACTTTCAATCATGTTGACGCGTGCCATCTTATGCGCGGGTTCTTTTTTCGGGGTGGTGAATCGTGGGTACGTTTTCGTGTCGTACACCCCGGATAATGATTGCAGCCTCTATAGTTAGATGTTAGTTTTCAGGCGTCCGACAACGTCACCCGCGGCAAGGAGGAAGTTTGGACAGCTCCGCTGAACGGCGAACCACGCGTCGATTTTTTATGAACCTGCCGATTGCGGTCCGTACCAACGGATCATCGGAATCAAACGAGTATGCCGCCGAGACACGCGATGTAAGTTTTCGCGGCCTCTACTTCGTAGCCGATCACGATTTCGATATCGGTTCCCACATCGATTTTGTTTTAACTCTGCCAAAAGAAATTACTCTCGCCACGGATGTTCACATTCGTTGCGAGGGGCAGATCGTACGCACCGAGGCGCAAAAGGGCCGCACAGGCGTGGCCGCGCGCATCGAGCGTTACGAGTTCATGCCCAAAAATTAAGATACTGCTTCGCGTTCGCCGGCAATTCTGAATTTGCCGGCGATTCGCGTTAGAATCTTCCAGGCATTCGCGTGAGCAGCGCTGCTGCGATGCGAATTGCGGGAGGTTCTGATGGACCGTTTCGATCCGAAAATTGCGCTGGAAGAATTGGCAGAAGACGCAGTGTTACCCCACCCCGTACGCCTGCGCGACATGATGCTCCGCGTCCGCTTCGGCGCAGATGATGCGTTGGAAGTGAATCGCGAATTTCAAAGTTATCTCGATAGCTTCAGCGAGACGCAGCGCATCGCGCGCGCGATTTTGGAAAAGCTCGCCGCCGGCGCTCCGAAAGTTTCCTGAAGCGACGCGCCAAATTGGCGGAAATTTTCCTCGATTTTTTGCCGGACCAAATCGTTTTCATTTCCATACCGCGATAGAATCGTTGCCTGTCATGCCACGCTTGACCCTGCTGATCGATGCCGACGACACGCTGTGGGAAAACAGCGTCTTCTTCGGCGAGACCATCGAAGAATTTATTACTCTCACCGAACCGCTGGGATACTCGCGCGAATACTCACGGAAAATTTTGAACGAGACCGAGCGTTTGAATATTCGCCAGCACGGATATGGCACGCAGAGTTTCGGCAGGTCGCTCGAAGAAACGTACAGCAAACTTGCCGGTGAAATGGCACAGCAGCACGTGTACGCGCACGTGAAAACATTGGTGGCGCAGCTTGAGAAAACCCCACCACAGCTGATTGATGGAGTTCCAGAAACGCTTGACTATCTCAACTCAAAACACAAATTGATTTTATTCACCAAGGGGCATGCGGCCGAGCAGGCTGCGAAAGTGGAGCGATCCGGGCTGCAGAAGTTCTTCAGCGCAATTGAAATCGTTCGTGAGAAAGACGCGGAGACCTACACCGAGTTGGTGAGCCGGCACCGCATCGTCAAGACGCACGGATGGATTATTGGAAACAGTCCGCGCAGCGATATCAATCCGGGACTGCGCGCGGGATTGAGCGCCGTCTTCATTCCACACCACGCGACGTGGGAGCTCGAGCACGAAGAATTGCAGAGCGGGGTAGGACGGCTGGTTGTGATTTCGACGTTCGCACAATTGCGCGAACATTTCTAATACATGGGAGCAGGCGAATCATGGCAACGACACAGACGACACATACGAAACCGATGACCGATTGGCGAAGTGAGTGGTTCGAATTCGAAGAAGTCGCATATCTGAATATTTCCGGGCAATCACCGCTGCCGAAAGTTGCGATTCGCGCGGCGCAGGCTTCGATTGAATGGAAAAAGTATCCCCACAAGATGCCGGACTATGCCTTCTTTGGATTGCCAGGCCGAGTGCGCGCGAATTTGGCGAAACTAATTGGCGCCGACCCTGAAGACGTTGCGGTGACTACCGGCGCGAGTGCAGGAATGGCGGCGGTGGCCCAAGGTTACGACTGGAAAACAGACGACGAAGTGATCATCGCGCAGGGAGAATTTCCTTCGCACCTTGCTACATGGGGACCGCTGCGCGATTCCGGAAAATTGCGCGCGAAAATTGTAGCGCCGAGCGGGCGCTTTATTACTACTAACGATCTGCTTGCGGCGATCACTGTGCGGACGCGAGTAATTTCGGTGAGCATGGTGCGTTTCGATAACGCTGTGCTGCTGGACATGCCGAGGTTGGCTGAGGCGGCTCACAAGAATGGAGCAATGCTGCTCGTGGATGTGGCGCAGGCTGCGGGAGCTATGGAACTCGATGTTAAATCGATGGGCGCGGACTTCGTTGTTGGGTCGGGATATAAATTTCTGTTGGGTCCATTCGGAACAGGATTTTTCTGGGCGCATCCCGACCGAATCGCGGAGTTGCGAGCTGCGCCAGCGTACTGGATGGCTCTCGAAAACTCGGCTGACTTCAGCAAGTTGACTGGCGGAGATGCGAAACTGAAAGCAGGCGCAGCGCGATGGGACGCGGCGGAGACTTCGAGCTTCTTCAATCTTGCCCCGTGGGACGCATCACTGGAATTCCTGGTTCGCGTTGGGACGAAAACGGTTTGGGAACACAATCGCGAACTTGTGCGGCAGATTGTCGAGCGATTGCCGCTCGACCGCTGTGTGCTGGCGAGTCCCGCGGATGAAAAAGATCGTGGCGCGTTCGTATGCATTAAGGCTCGCGTCCCGGAGCGCACGCCCGAACTTTACAAAAAACTTACTGAGGCCGGGGTCATTGTAAGTTTGCGCGAAGGAGCTCTGAGAATCGCTCCATTCCTTTACAACACCGAGATGGATGTGGATAAATTGATTCGCGTGCTGACGGTGTAAGAGAAGATCGTACCTGAAATTCGACGAACGGAATTTGATGAGCGAAACCCAGCTTCCGAAAACTGATCAGTTGTATTCGCACATCGCGGTGATGGGTGCTGGCGCGGTGGGCGGATATTTTGGCGGAATGCTGGCGCGCGCGGGGATGCGCGTTACGTTCATTGGGCGGCCTACGTTTGTCGAGGCGGTGAAGCGGAATGGCCTCTTCATCGACAGCATCAATTTTCAAGAGACAGTGCGCGTGGAAGCTTCAAGCGACCCGTCAGCTGCGAGCGGCGCGGACCTCGTTCTTTTGTGCGTGAAGACGCTCGATACGGAATCTGCCGCGAAGGCGCTTGAGCCGCACGTCGCGGCGGGGTGCATCGTGCTCAGCCTGCAGAACGGAGTGGAAAATGTGGAGCAGATTCGCGCGGCGACGAAACTTGCTGCGTTGCCCGCCGTGGTTTATGTGGGCGCCTCGACTCCGGAGCCGGGGAGAGTGAAACATGGCGCGCGCGGCGATCTGGTGATCGGCGTTCCCAAGGGCGACCGCGAAGCTGGAAATGATTTGGGGAATTCGGTGGCGCGAATCGCGGCTACGTTTGAAAAAGCGGGCGTGCCGTGCAAAATTTCTGAAAATATTGATGCGGACCTGTGGTCAAAGTTGCTGCTGAATTGCGCGGGAAACGCAATCGCGGCCATCGGGCAAGTGGGTTATGGCGCAATCGTGCGCGAGCCGATGTCGCGTGAATTGGTGATTACGACGGCGCGTGAAGTGGTGAGTGTCGCGAGCGCAGCAGGAATTGAATTACAGGGCGAACAACTCATCGCAGGGGGAGTTAAGTTCCTGGAGGGCATGAAAGACGTCACTTCATCCACGGCGCAAGATGTGGCGCGGAAGAAGAAAACCGAGATTGATGCGCTGAACGGTGTGATCGTGCGGAAGGGCCGAGAACTGGGAGTCGCGACGCCTGTGAATTTTGCGCTAACGGCGCTGGTGAAATTGATCGAGAGCAAGTTCTAGAATCGCAGGACCTCATCCTCATCTGACTGGTGCGTATCCGCCGTCGAACCTAGACTTCGGCTTCCTCTTGACATCGGTGTACATTTGTACATACACTTGAGTTCGTGGACTACGAGTGGGACCCAGCTAAGTCCCGGGTAAATCTTTCGAAGCATGGGGTGCACCTTGCTGACGCCGCCGGTGCTCTTCAGGATGAATTAGCGCTGACGATTCGTGATCCAGATGGTGACGAAGAAGAGAGGTGGGTCACGCTGGGGCTGGATTCGGTCGGCAGGTTCTTAGTTGTGGTGTGGACTTTGCGCGGGAACACGGTTCGGATTATCTCCGCGCGCAAGGCGACGGCCAGAGAGAGACGCCTGTATGAAAAAAGCGATGAGACGTGAATACGATTTTAGTAAAGGGAGACGAGGGACCATCGTCCGGGTTCCTAAGGGGAAGAGTCGAATCACGATTCGTATTGACGACGATATTTTGAATTGGTTCCGAGAGCGGGCGGACGCGGCAGGTGGTGGAAACTACCAGACGTCGATCAATCACGCGTTACGAGAGCACATCCAAAGGGCTCGCGAGCCGCTGGAAAAAACTCTACGGCGCGTGATTCGAGAAGAAATGAGCCGGGCGAGTTAGGCGCGCGGAGAGAGCGCGAAATCCTTCGGTCGCGCAGTGCGCGACTTCAGAATGACGCACGGACGGCGTGCGTCATTTGTGGACGCGGACGATTCGGGGCGAGCCGACGTGGATTATGGCTTCGCGAGAGCCGCGGGTTTGTGCGGAGCGGAGTGCAGGAGCCAGCTCCTGCTGGACGAAGTGCATGAACTGATCCATCTGGCGATGCATCTCACCCATTTTGTCGCGCATGTTCAGAATGATTTCGATACCTGCGAGATTCACTCCTAGTTCGCGCGAGAGATTCAGGATTACGTCGAGGCGCTCGAGATCAGCGTCAGTGTAAAGGCGCGTGTTGCCCAGCGAGCGCGAGGGTTTGAGTAATCCGACGCGTTCGTAGAGACGCAGGGTTTGCGGATGAATTTTGTAGATTGTGGCGACGGCGCTGATCATGTAACCGGCGCGGGCTTTTTTCTTTGCTTTTGGCGGCATAGCGTTTTCCTGCGTAAACTTTTTGTTTCTCAAACTCCCGCGCGGGTAAAGAGATCCTGGCGCGGGTCTTCTGGCGCGAGCTTGCTCAATTCTTTCAGCAAATTGCGCACGCGCTCGTCCACCGCTTCGGGAACCACCACTTGCAATTCCACATACAGATCGCCGCGCTTGCCGGGTTTGCGAGCGAGGGCAACTCCCTTTTCGCGGAGACGAAGATTTCGTCCGCTCGAGGAACCCGGAGGAATGCGTAGCATGGTGCGGCCATCGATCGTAGGCACTTCGATTTTGGCGCCTAGAGCGGCTTCGCTTACCGTGATTGGCACGCGGGTGTAGATGTCGTCGCCGCGGCGCTCGAAATAGGGATGGGGCTGCACATCGAAAACAATGTAGAGATCGCCCGGAGGCGCGCCGTGCGTTCCGGCGTTGCCGTGACCAGCGACGCGGACGCGCGATCCTGTTTTGACGCCCGCAGGAATTCGAATATCGAGAGTTTCAGTGCGACGCACGCGGCCTTCGCCATTGCACTTGCCGCAGGTTTGGCGCAAACGGCCTGAGCCGCCGCAGCGGGGGCACGCAACATTGAAACGCATCTTGCCCGACGCCTGGGTCATGTGTCCTGCGCCGCCGCATTGCGGACAAGTTTTTTCACCGCCGATTGCACCGGTGCCGTGGCAATCCTGGCAGGTATCGAGACGCGTGATGGTGATTTTTTTCACAGCGCCGCGCACTGCATCCCAAAATCCAATTTCGACGCGATATTCGAGATCGCTGCCGGGTTCTTCCTGCGGACCGTAGGCCGCGGCACCGCCGCCTGCGCCGCCGGCAAAAAACTGGCTGAAGAGATCGCGGAAGCTGGAGCCGCCATCGCCGCCAAAATCAAATCCGCCGAAATCAACATTGCCCGGCTGGCCGGGTTGCGGGCCAGGGCCGCCCTGCGGAGGCGGTCCGTTTTCAGAATAGAAGCCGTACTGGTCGTACATCTGGCGCTTCTTGGAATCGGAGAGAACTTCGTAAGCTTCCTGAACCTGCTTGAATTTTTCTTCCGAAGATTTATCGCCGGGATTCAGATCGGGATGATATTTACGGGCGAGCTTGCGATAAGCCTGACGAATCTCCTTGAGCGGCGCTTTGCGCGGGACTCCGAGGAGTTCGTAGAAGTCTTGTTTGGTGGTGGTGGCCATTGCGTGTCTAGGTGACGACCATCGTTTCGGCCGTCTCTACAATTTTGAAAACTACAATTTCGACCAGCGCTCGGAAACTTCGGTCAATTCCTGATGCTCGCGCGACATTTCTTCGCGGCGCCGGCGGCGTTCGTCATCCATACGCGCGCCCATCGACGCTTCTTTTTGGTTTGCGCGATCGATCCATTTATCGATCCAGCCGATGCGCGGCTCAACGGCGGCGGCTTCGGAGCGGAACTTCAGCAGGCCGCCAGTAATTTCCACCGAGCGCGGCGGAAAATCTGCTGGCACTCCCGCACCTTGCGTATCGTAAAAAAGCCGCTTCCAATCGGCGCTGGGCGGCTCGCTGAGCGTGACCTGCACCATGTAAAAACTTTCGCGAAGTTTTTGAACGGCTACGGGCGGTCCAGTGCGTTTGACTCCTTCGTACGCAGTCACGCAGGCTCCTTGAAATTCAAAGCAATCTCAAATTTGAAAACGAGAGTTGCGGCCGCGCCACGAATGGAACGGCCGCATCGCGTTTAGTTCGGCTTCTTGGTTTCGTCTACGTCAACGAATTCAGCATCGATGACGTCGCCCGGTTTCGGGCCCTGATTCGGTTGCGAGGTGTCGCCAGTTGGCGGTTCCTCGTGCGATTGCGCGGGGCCAGCTCCACCGGGCGCTCCAGCTTGCGCAGCCGTTGCTTTGTACATGGCTTCGGCGATTGTGTGAGTGGCGCGTTCGATCTGCTCGCCGGCAGAGCGCATCGCGTCTGTATTGCCATCAGCCATCGCTTTGCGGCCAGCTTCGATCGCTTCTTCGAGAGCCTTCGCGTCCGGTTCGGAAACTTTTTCGCGATTTTCACGAAGCAGGCGTTCGGCCTGGTAGATGCGATTGTCGGTCTGGTTGCGAGCCTCGATTTCGGCGAGGCGCTTTTTATCTTCATCGGCATGCGATTCAGCATCGTGACGCATGCGCTCGGCTTCATCTTTCGAAAGGCCTGTGGAAGCCGTGATGGTGATTTTCTGCTCCTTGTTCGTCGCCTGATCTTTCGCGGAGACGTTGAGGATGCCGTTGGCGTCGATGTCAAAAGTGACCTCGACTTGCGGCATGCCGCGCGGAGCAGGAGGAATTCCCATCAAGTGGAACTTGCCGAGCGTCCGGTTGTCGCGCGCCAGAGGGCGTTCACCTTGAAGAACATGGATCTCGACGGAAGTTTGGTTATCGGCTGCGGTCGAGAAAATTTCCGACTTACGAGTTGGGATCGTGGTGTTGCGAGTGATGAGAGTCGTCATCACGCCGCCGTAAGTTTCCACGCCGAGTGAGAGCGGAGTTACGTCGAGCAGCAGGATGTCTTTTACTTCGCCCGCGAGGACGCCGCCTTGAATTGCAGCGCCGACGGCGACAACCTCATCAGGATTGACGCCCTTGTGGGGTTCTTTGCCGTTGAAAAGTTTTTTGACGATTTCGACGACGCGCGGGATACGCGTGGAGCCGCCGACGAGCACGACTTCGTCAACTTTATCTGGAGTGGTGTTCGCGTCTTTGATTGCTTGCTGCACCGGACCAACCGTGCGCTGAAGCAGGTCTTCCATGAGCTGCTCGAGCTTGGCGCGCGAGAGCTTCATCAGTAAGTGCTTCGGGCCGGTGGCGTCTGCGGTGATGAAAGGCAGATTGATTTCGGTCTCGGCAAGCTGCGACAGCTCGATCTTGGCTTTTTCCGCGCCTTCCTTGAGGCGTTGGAGGGCCATGCGATCTTTGCTGAGGTCGATGCCATTTTCCTTTTTGAACTCTTCGACGATCCAATCGACGATGCGTTGGTCGATGTCGTCGCCGCCGAGGTGAGTGTCACCGGCAGTGGCTTTTACTTCCACAACGCCTTCGCCGACTTCGAGGTCGGAAATATCGAATGTGCCGCCGCCCAAATCGTAGACGGCGATCTGCTCGTCCTTCTTCTTATCGAGACCGTAAGCCAGAGCTGCGGCGGTGGGCTCATTAATGATGCGAACGACTTCGAGGCCTGCGATTTCGCCGGCTTGCTTCGTGGCCTGGCGCTGCGCGTCATTGAAATACGCGGGAACTGTGATCACCGCTTTGGTGACCTTTTCGCCGAGGAAATCTTCGGCAGCGGTCTTGAGCTTTTGCAAAATCATCGCGGAGATTTCTGGCGGGCTGTAGCTGCGCCCAAAAATATCGACGCGCGCGTCGTCGTGCGGTCCCTTGACTACTTTATAGGGAACGCGCTTGCCCTCTTCGCTGACTTCATCGTAGCGGCGACCCATGAAGCGCTTGATCGAATAAACTGTATTTTCGGGGTTGGTGACGGCTTGGCGTTTGGCAACCTGGCCGACCAATCGTTCGCCTGATTTCGTGATTCCAACGACCGATGGCGTGGTTCGGCCGCCTTCCTGGTTGGGGATGACCACCGGCTCGCCGCCTTGCATGACGGCGACAACAGAGTTGGTGGTACCCAAGTCAATTCCAATAATCTTGCTCATTGTGTGAAGCTCCTCAGTATCGAGCGGGCCTGTAAAGGCTGTCTCTGGCGATTCTGGTCCATCAGTACAGGGGCAGTATAGACATTGAGTGGCGCATTGTCAAGTATTTCTACAATCAGTGTAAGTCTTTATTTATGTGTTAGATACGCTTCGCTACTGTAGGAAGACCACCTTCGCACTGTCTCTTGGCTAAGGCAAGTTTGAGTCGGAAGACATCAGGCTCAATCTTTGAGCTGCTCGCAAAGGACTGCGATATCGAGGTTGTAGCGGAGACACGATTCGACGCCTGAAGCGGCCAGTCAAATTCGCGGAAGAGGCATCCAAATAGATAAGCAACATTTTGTCGAATGGTTGGTTTGTTCTTCGCGTAATTGAGTAATATGGTTTGCACGAAATTACGCGCGGTAAGAGAGGGAGTTGTGCGAAACGAATCGTTGAAAGCGTGCTTGTTAGTTGTGCTGGTTGCAGGGCTTGGAGCTACGGCGCTCGCAGGGCCACCAACCGGTAAAATGACGACGAAGCCCGCGACGCCAGCGGTAGAGAAAATTACGGCGGATCAATTGACGGCGGCGAAATCGCTGGGAGTGAAGAACGCGCCGATCATGATCGAGGACTTCGCGGATTTTCAGTGTCCATCGTGCAAGGCGCTGTTTGAAGGCACAACGGAACAGCTAATCAGAGACTACGTGCAGACGGGGAAGGTATATCTGGTGCACCACGATTTTCCATTGCCGATGCACTCGCATTCGCGAGAAGCTGCGCGTTGGGCAAACGCCGCGGCGGCGATTGGAAAATTTGAACAGGTGGAGGCGGTGCTGTATTCGCAGCAGGAAACCTGGGGCGCATCTGGAGATATCGAAAAGGCGCTGAGTGGAGTGTTGACGCCCGCGGAACTGAAGCGGTGCAGCGCGCTGGTAAACAATCCGGAAATTGAGCAAGCGATTCAGAAAGACGTGGCGCTGGGAACGGAGCGACACGTAAATCAAACGCCGAGTCTCTTCGTTACACACAACGCGAAAGTAGTGCCGCTGCCGCCGGGTGCGGTGCAATACTCGATTTTGAAGCAGTATGTCGACTACCTGCTGACGCATTAAAAGATAAAATTCTATTTATTTGAGCGGGGGAGTTGTGCGCGATAAATCGATGCAGGCTGGATTGTTGATGGGAGTGATGATTGCGCTTGGCGCGACGGCGGTTGCAGCGCCACAAGGAGTGAAGCCGAGTCCCGCTGGTTCTTCGCTGCGCGCGGCAGAAAAACTGACGCCGCAATTACTGGCGCAGGCGAAGTCTCTGGGCTCAAAAAAAGCGACGGTGGTGATCGAAGATTTCGCGGATTTTCAATGCCCAGTGTGCAAGGTACTTTATGAAGCGACGACCGAGCAGGTGATCAAGAATTATGTGGATACGGGGAAAGTTTATTTCGTTCACCACGATTATCCGCTAACGAAACATGCGCATTCGCGCGAGGCTGCGCGGTGGGCCAACGCCGCAGCGGCAATCGGAAAATTCGAACAAGTGGAAACGGCGCTCTATGCGCAGCAGGAAGTGTGGGGCGCGTCGGGAGATATTCAAAAGACGCTGAGCTCCGTATTGACGGCGGCGGAAATGAAGCGCTGCGGCGCTCTGGTGAACGAACCGGCGATAGATCTGGCGATTCAAAAAGATATTGATCTTGGGACGCAGCGGGGTGTGAATTCGACTCCGTGTGTGTTCGTGACTCACAATGCGACGATATCGCCATTGCCGCCGGGAGCGGTGCAGTACGCGCTCTTGAAGCAATACATCGACTACCTGTTGAAACAATAAGGAATGGAAACCTCAACGACACAGCCAAGTTCGACGACCGGGGCCCGGTGGCTATTGCTTGTGGGCCGGCTGGGGCTCGGCGCGGTGTTTGTGTATTCGGCTTGGACGAAGTTGCAGCAGCCCTGGATGATTTTCGCGATGTCGGTGGATTCGTACAAAATTTTGCCGCTCTCGGGAGTTACACTTGTGGCGCGCGGGTTGCCATGGTTTGAACTGGGGCTGGGACTGCTGCTTTTGACTGGTTGGGGATTGCGCTGGACAGCTTCGTGCGCGACTCTACTGTTGGGATTTTTCTTCGGTGCCATGTTGCGCGCGCATTTCAATCATCTGGAAATTGATTGCGGCTGCTTTGGGATTGGAGAGAAATTGGATGGAAAGCGAATCGCGCTTGAGATTTTGCTGGTTGCGCTGGCACTGAGTGTAACGGTCGGAGCATTCTTAATGCGGCGCAGAAATGCGGAGGCGAGTTGAGATGAAAGCGATGCGGGTCACGTGCGTGTTGATTCTTGTGGCGCTCATCGCTCCCCTCGCGGGATCGGCGCGGCAGCAGCAACAGAGCACGCCGTCCGGTAGTGCGCAACAAGAGGAAGACGTCCGCGAGGCGGTGTTCCGCTATCAGTTCAAGACTTTGGATTTCCAAGTAGCTTTTTATTTCATCGCTGTGGACAACAAGAATCCGAGCCAGGCATTTATAGACCGATTTCGAGAGAATCAACCGATTGTTAAAGGCGCGTCTGAGGCGAAGTTTGAAAAGAAGCCCATCCCCGGCTACGTAGACAAGCGCACCGAAAAGCAGGGGATCATGTTCCGACAGGAGGCGATTCACTGGAATTCGGACAGCCAAGCAGAAGTGCAGGGCGAAATCGAATGCGGCGATCTGTGCAATCCGTCGACTGGGGTGTACCACGTTGCGCGAGAGGGTGACCATTGGACCGTGACGTCGTTCGATGCCGGGAAACCTCGCTCGTGAACTCGGTTGCTCCATTTTCTCGTTGAGATTATTTGTGCGCTTTGCGCTCATCGAAACAACCGCTGATTAGAACCGCTCGGAAATGCGGTCCGCTGGATTAAGATTGTTCCTCTAGAAAATGGATCCGCTTCCTCCTATCACACTTCGGCTGCGCGGGCGTCGCGTCATCGGGCGGCTTGCGTTCGCGTTGCTTCTGATCCTGGCGATTGCGCTGGGCGCGGCCGCGGGATTGCTGTTCGTTTATTCGAGCGACTTGCCGGCGGTGCATGCGCTGGAAGACTACCGGCCGAACGTGGTCACCGAGCTTTACGCCGACGACGGCACTGCGATCGGAAGTTTCGCGCTACAGCGGCGCATCCTCTTGACGTACGAGCAGATTCCGCCGGTGTTGAGCGACGCAGTGACATCGGCTGAGGATCAGCACTTTTTCGAACACTGGGGAGTGGATTTGCCGCGCGCGTTGCAAGCTGCCTGGCGCAACCTGGTTCGCGGCCACATCAGCGAAGGCGCCAGCACTCTCACGATGCAGCTTGCGGGAACGTTGTTTCTCGATCGCTCCGATCGCAGTTTCCGCCGAAAGATACAAGAGGTACTGCTCGCGATTCAGATCGAGCGCCGCTATACCAAACAGCAGATCCTGGCGATGTATTGCAATCAGATTTATCTGAGCCACGGCGAGTACGGTATGGAAGCCGCCTCGGAATTTTATTTTGGCAAGCCGGTAGGGAAGCTGACACTTGCGGAGGCGGCGACGCTCGCGGGAATTATCCGCGGGCCAAGCTATTCGCCGGTGTTGCACGCTTCGCGAGCGCTTGCGCGGCGAAACACAGTGCTTGAGCTCATGGCGCGCGAAGGAAAAATCAGCGAACAGCAAGCGCATGAAGCTTCGGCAACTCCGCTCGGGCTGCATTTGCAATATCCCCGCAACGATCTCGCTCCATATTTTTTCGAAGAGATTCGCAAGTATTTGGAAAGCACGTACGGAACGGAGGCGGTGCACGAGCGCGGGCTGCGCGTTTACACGACGCTCGACGTAAAAATGCAGGAAGCGGCAAATCGCGCTGTGCGCGATGGCTTGCACGCATACGACCGGCGCCACGGTTGGCGCGGTAAACAACAAAATATTTTTCGCGACCACCTGGGCACTCTGCAAAGTTATGACGACGATGATTGGCACCACATCATCAAGCCGGGGGATTACGTCAGCGGATTGATTCTCTCGGTGGACAGCACGGCGGCGATCGCCAAGATCGGGCAGTACCGCGCTGTGATAGGCGCAGCTGATTTTGCATGGACTGGCCGAAAGAATCCCACGCAGCTCTTTCAAGTTGGGGATGTGGGAATGTTTCACATCCGCGAAATTGATGGCGCTGGTGTGAAAGTGGATGTTGAGCAGCACCCGGTTGCGCAAGCGGCACTCGTGGCGATTGATAACGTGAGCGGAGAAGTAAAGACAATGGTGGGCGGGTACAGTTTCGACGAGTCGAAATTTAATCGCGCCACGCAAGCGTACCGGCAAGTCGGCAGTTCGTTCAAAGTTTATGTGTATGCCGATGCGCTTGAGCAGGGCATGAGTCCGTTTGACACGGTGGTCGATGCGCCATTGACTCTGGTGAGCGGAGGGCAGGATTACTCGCCGCACAATTACGACGACAAATTTGAAGGAACGATCACGCTGCGGCGCGCGCTGGATGGATCCAGAAACATTCCGGCGGTGAAACTGGCAGACAGGCTTGGAATTCAAAACGTGGTGCAGATGGCGAAGCGGTTTGGAATCACGTCGTCGTTACCGCCCTACCTTCCGTTGGCGCTTGGTGCGGCGGATATGCGGCTGATCGAGCACACCTCAGCATTCACAGTATTTCCGAACGACGGGATTCGTATTGAGCCACACTTGATTCGCAAAGTTACCGCCTATGACGGTGCGTTGCTCGAAGAGGCGCGGCCAGCGGTACACGATGTGCTATCACCCGAAACCGCGCACGAGATGACGGCGATGCTCGAGGATGCGGTGGCGCATGGTACGGGCATCAAGGCGCTTTCGCTCGGGCGTCCGGTGGGTGGAAAGACAGGAACGACGAACGATTTTACAGATGCGTGGTTCATGGGTTTCACGCCGACACTAACCGCTGGCGTGTGGGTGGGGAACGACGACAAGCAGATATCGCTGGGCAAAAAAGAGACCGGTGCGATGGTTGCGCTACCGATATGGATTGAGTTTATGCAAGGAGCGCTAGCCGGAACTCCCGTGCAGGAATTTGCGAACGTAATCTCACTCGACAAGCAAGCTGGTTCGCATGTGGTCACTGTTGACACGCCGGATCTCGCGCCGACTGAGCCTTCTGAGCAAGGATTGCCCGTGAATGGCGCTCCGGCTGCAGGCGACAAAGAAAAAGTTCCGCCGAAGGCCAAGCCGGGCCGTGGCGGAAACGGCGTCCTCCCCCAACAGCAACAATAAGATATTGCGCAGCAGCGTCCCGCATCACACACTTCTTGAATGCCTCAGCTGTGTAGTTTTTCCTGTTCATGCCGAACGTGATCGTGCCGCGCGTCGTTGTTCAGCTTCTGCGCACAAATCACGCAAATTACCTTCAGCGAAGGTTTACCGCAGACTAGACACACTTCGTGATCTCTTTTGACAGGCATGATTCCTCCCTCCAAGGTTCCGGACGGATTCGTGGATCTGCCGGGCGGAGAAAGTACGTTGGACGGGCTTTCGTCGTCTCGGGCGGAATTCGCGCGAGTTCAATGGAATCTTGAAGAAGCTTTCTATCGGTGCAATCTCACTCTATTGGATGCAGAAACGGTTGTCAACGCTTCATATCGTTAAACGATATAACTAGCGATTGCGCCGAAATGAATCCCATCCAGATCGCTTGAGCGCCTTGCCGCGGCCAGTGGCGTCGATTAGTTGGATCAACGAAGAGTCGCCTCGGTGAGATTTCTTGACGATTTCTCCGATTCGCGTAAGCGGTGTTCCGCGAAAGTGGCTCGGCATACGTTTCGCCATGGCGGACGACACGGTGAAGAGCAATTCATAATCTTCGCCGCCGTGGAGCGCGAGCCTCATCGCATCGCTTTTTGGCAGACGTCGGCCTTGAGAATTGGCGGTTGGAAATGTAATGACAGGAAGCTGCGAAGAATAAATCCGCGCAGCTACTCCACTCGCCTCGCACAGATGGGTGAGATCAGTGCTCAGGCCATCGGAAGTGTCGATCGCGGCAGTCGCCAATTTCGGACCGACGGGTGATTCGCCCGCAAGCCATCGTCCAAGCGCGACTCGGATCCGCGGTCGCAAATGCCGATCGAGCAAGTCCCTGGGAATCGCGGAGCGATGAATCTTTGGCCTCGCCGTCAGCCATTCGAATCCCAGCTGCGCGGCGCCGAGCCTGCTGCTCACAAAAATCTGTTCGCCGGGCCGAGCGCCTGAACGCGTCAAGGCATGCCCCGTCGTAATTTCGCCTCCGACCGTCAGGCCAATTGCGATTCGGGGGTATGCCGAAGTGTCGCCCCCGATAAGCGCCATCTCGAATTCCCGGGCGGCTCGATTCAAGCCGCGTGCAAATCTCTCGAGCCACGCACCCGTGTACCGCGGTGGCACCGAAAGCGTCATTAAGAAGAACCTAGGCCGCGCACCCATTGCCGCGAGGTCGCTCGTTGCACGAGCCAGCGCCTTGTACCCAACCTCTTCTGGAGTTTGCAACTCGGGGAGAAAATGTACGCCTTCAAGATACGAGTCGCAGCTGAGCACCAGGTTACGGACGAGTGTCCCAGTTTGGTGAGTCGCTAGATTAATGACCGCAGCATCATCTCCCAATCCAATCGGCAACCATTCGGATTCGCCGCGGCGTCCGGTAGTCTTGGGGCGCGCGCCAACTCGCTTTGTTATCAGCTCTATGATCTGAGTTTCGTTTCTCATCGCGCTGCAGTGTAACGTGTGGCGCTAGAGCCACACATCCACGAAAGTTGCCCCTTCCACCTAGCACACGGACTGTACCAACGTACAGCTATTCAGCGACGGAGGCCACAGCTATGCTTTCCTAGACTTGTCGGGAGACCTTACCGGCCCGGACACGTCAAAATAGAAGTTGACGCACCGGCGGCTGGAACCTACACTGAAGCCGGTTTCGAACCAAGGCTCTCGGTTCAAACGCAAGACGGGATCACCGTTTGGGGAAGCGGCTCTCGGCCTGGCAAAGTTGGCCTGCTTTTCATCGCAGATAGCGCTTTGAAACGGGTTCGACGCAAAAAAAGGCGAATGCGGACCAAATCCTACGTATTTTACGTCGCTTCGAGCGACCAAAGCCGTGTCCTGAAATTCAGGGTGCCGCTCTATGCGGTACACGTGTTGCTTGCGCTGGTCATCGTTGGCGGTGTTACCGTCCTCGCCGGCGTGACTTCATATTCCCGCATGCTCTGGAAAGCCGACAACTACAATTCGGTGCGCCATGAGCGCGATACCCTCAAGCAGCAATTCACAGCGATGCAGACCACAGTAAAGGATACAAACGAACGCCTCGATTCTCTCCAGTCACTTGCGACTGATGTGGCGATGACATACGGCTTCATGCGTCTCAGCGAATCGCCGTTTGGCGTTCCCGAGACCGCGTCAACTCCCGCCCAAGCCTTTAGCCATACTGTGGACGAGTTCAATTTTTTAAAAGGGCGCTCGTCGGCGATGGCCATTTCGAATACGTCGATTCACTTGCTTCCGTCGCAGCCTGGATTGGGCGACGCTACGTTTACTCCTTCACTTTGGCCGGTGAATGGCCACCTCACGGCAAGTTTCGGAGAGCGCCTTGATCCGTTTAGCGGTGAAGGCGAGTTCCATCGAGGCGTGGATATTTCGGCAAATTATGGAGACGCAGTCCGCGTCACTGCCGACGGAATCGTTTCCTTCGCTGATACGCGCTCGGGGTACGGGCGGGTTGTGGTGATCGATCACGGATTCGGTACAACCACGTTGTACGGCCATCTTTCAAACTTCAACGCGCAGGCCGGCCAGCAGGTACATCGTGGGGATGTAATTGGATATGTAGGAGTAAGCGGCCGCAGCACAGGACCGCACGTACATTATGAAGTACGGATCAACGGCGCGCCGGTAAATCCTTGGCGATATCTCCGATTCAGCGCAGTCGGCGACTGAGAAACACTCCTCGTACTTTTCTTCAATCAGACAGTTTGCGTGCTCGAACACCCCGAACTTCAATGGCTGGGCGGAACGGCAGGTTTCGTTGTTCCCATGTGCGAAGCTTGGCTAAGCATGTCGCCCGTAACAGCGAACGCTAATTTCACCCGCGTACCGTCTGCCGTAATCTGAATCGAATTCATGAACTGATTCGCCGCTGCGGCGTTATTGCCGCTTGCCGAATTTTTCATTGCACCGCTACAGAAGACTCGGTGCGAGCATCTTCATTCCATTCGCCGCCGAGCTTAGTTGCTGCGCGTCATCGGCGGTCGCACACTCAGCTTCCAGCGCGATATGCAGTGTGTCGCCGTCGGGACTCGCGGTCAGCGTATATCTCTTAATGCTCCGGATAAGATCCGTGTAATTTCCGAGGTTTACCTGGCCGGACCATGAGCGCACGTCAGCGATCGCGAATAGGGGAGAGCCAGCGACGCGCGAGATACGCGTCGCGTAATCTTCCGGAGTCGCTTCGGCCGGCGCGGGCTTATCGTCTTTCTTGGCCACCGAAGAGAGTTCGATGCTCGAGATGCGGATGCGATTTGGCGAAAGAAAAGTCATCTCCACGGTGCGGTTATCTTTCGGCTCGTCAAATTCAAAATAAGTTTTTCCATCGCGTACGTTGCTCTTGCCTTTCAACGTTGCATACGCCGCAATCTTCGCCTGATCGAAATGCCCCTCAGCAACCGCCGTCATCTTTGAGCCATGCTGAGCGGATTCAATCGCAAACGCCACGCGATCGAGATCACGCGAGAAATCAAAACCTGTGTTCTTCATAAAGTCCGCGTAATCGCCGGATGGAGCGGGGGAGGATTATCTTGAATCATCTTCTTGTACATCGAAGATTCGCGAAATGTTTTTGCGTCGACGTAGACGACAACCGGCGCGCTGGCTGGAAGCGCCGCAAACATCGTGGAACTTTCGTCAGCCGCAAAAGTCTTGCTGACGTGAATCTTGTAACCCGCGAACGCTCCTGCTGCGGCAAGCCCGCAAATCAAAACAACAATCGCAACACGCTTCACGTTGTTCCTCCGGGAATTGCAAATGCTCGCTCTATTCTACGCGCAGTCATACCCCGAATGTTTCGCATCTCGACTTCATTTGACACGTTGTGGTATACTGGTGGCTGGGGTGAGGTGCAAATTTCCCTGCCAGCCGGGGTTCTATAGGTGTCGTTCAAACGGCCTTGCAATTCGTGTGCCGCTTTGTTATCTTTCGTAGGTTCGGGTACTTGGTTTGCGCCGTGCTGGCGTAGCTCAGTTGGTAGAGCATCTGATTTGTAATCAGAGGGTCGGGGGTTCAAATCCCTCCGCCAGCTGATCTTTTCTTTTGTTGGGGGGTTCCCGGGCTTCGTAGCGTTGCCTCTGTTCGTTGAATCAATTGGACGAGTGTCTTCCTAAATTGCAGTTTGGAAAGCGTCGTTCTACGAGCAAACTTGTTACCCGTGCGGACGGGTGGGTGAGTGGCTAAAACCAGCAGACTGTAAATCTGCCGCTCCTTGCGGGCTACGGAGGTTCGAATCCTCCCCCGTCCACCAGCTTCGCAGAGAGCGCAACGGAAATCGCAGTTGTAGTAAAAAACTTTTCAATTTTTGCCCGCAGCAGCGGTAGCGCTTTGGGCGGGCAGTGAACGCAGGAACAGACGCGCAGTAGAAACGAGCTGCGGGCGGTTCAAAAATTTTGCCTGGGTAGCTCAGCTGGTAGAGCGCGTCCTTGGTAAGGACGAGGTCACCGGTTCAATCCCGGTCCCAGGCTCCAGAGTTCGATCGGGAGTTCCGCATCAGGGCGGATGTAGGTGTGGGCGGGGGTAACTCAGTGGCAGAGTCTCTGCCTTCCAAGCAGATGGTCGCGGGTTCGAATCCCGTCCCCCGCTCCAAACATGCGGAGACGCGGAAGCCCAGATAGAGGATACGAGCGATGGCGAAGGAAAAATTTGAACGATCGAAGCCGCACGTAAATATCGGGACGATCGGACACATCGATCACGGCAAGACCACGCTGACGGCGGCGATCACGAAAGTATTGTCGAAGAATAATCCGAAGGTGCAATTCCGCGCGTTCGATTCGATCGATAACGCGCCGGAAGAGCGCGAACGCGGCATCACGATCGCAGTGGCGCACGTGGAATACGAAACACCGAATCGCCACTATGCGCACATCGATTGTCCGGGCCACGCCGATTATGTGAAGAACATGATCACGGGCGCGGCGCAAATGGATGGAGCGATTCTGGTGGTGGCGGCAACCGATGGACCGATGCCGCAAACGCGGGAACACATTCTGCTGGCACGTCAAGTGGGAGTGCCGTTCATTGTGGTGTTTTTGAACAAGTGCGACGCGGTGGAAGATCCGGAACTGCTGGAACTGGTTGAGCTGGAAGTACGAGAACTGCTGAAGAGCTACAAGTTTCCTGGCGATGAAGTTCCTGTGATTCGCGGATCGGCATTGGGAGCATTGAACGGGGAAGAGAAGTGGGAGAAATCGATCTTGGAGTTGATGGCGAAGGTGGACGAATACATTCCGTTGCCGGTACGCGATATCGATAAGCCGTTTGCGATGCCGATTGAAGATATTTTCTCGATATCTGGACGCGGCACGGTGGTGACGGGCCGTGTGGAACGAGGCAAGGTCAAGGTTGGAGAAGAAATCGAGATTGTGGGATTCCGTCCAACGCTGAAGCGGGTTGTGACGGGCGTGGAAATGTTCCGCAAGCTTTTGGATGAAGGCATGGCGGGCGACAACGTGGGATTGCTGTTGCGCGGCACGGAAAAAGAAGAAGTGGAACGCGGGCAGGTGTGCGCGAAGATTGGGTCAATTACTCCGCACACGAAGTTCAAGGCTGAAGCGTACGTACTGAAGAAGGAAGAAGGCGGGCGGCACACACCGTTTTTCACGGGCTATCGACCACAGTTTTATTTCCGGACGACGGACGTGACGGGCGACGTAAAACTTCCGGATGGAGTGGAGATGGTGATGCCGGGAGATAACGTGAGCGTGGAAGTGAGTTTGATCACGCCGGTGGCGCTGGAAAAGGGATTGCGGTTCGCGATTCGAGAAGGCGGCCACACGGTAGGAGCAGGCGCTGTCGTTGAGATTATCGAGTAACGGGAATAACGGGGCGGGGCGATGCGCGAAATAATTACTTTGCAGTGCGGCGATTGCAAAAACCGGAATTACACGACGACGAAGAACCGGAAGAAGCATACCGACCGGCTGGAAACGAGTAAGTTTTGCAAGGCGTGCCGCAAGCACACGCCTCATAAGGAAGTTAAGTAATTCGGGATTCGGTCTTAGGGGAGTAGGTTCAACGGCAGACCGCCGGTCTCCAAAACCGGATGTGGGGGTTCGAATCCCTCCTCCCCTGCCAATCTTTTTCGGGCGGGGGCGGAAGCGGACGGTTCGATGTAGCGGCGGGCGGGGGCAATCAGCAAGCTCTCCAGTAAGGAAAAAGTGGCGAACTCGAATTCAACTGCGGCAGAGCAACCACAGCGCGAGCGGCCCGAATGGCTCACGCGTCTGATGGATTATCCGCAGCGCGCAAAACAGTTTGTTCACGAAGTGCGCGTCGAGATGCGCCAAGTTACATGGCCTGCGAAAAGCGAGGTCATGAGCACTACGCTGGTCGTCATTTTAACTACCGCTTTCTTCGCGGTGTTTTTGTGGCTTGTGGATTTGGCTTCGGCACGGTTGATCGGCCAGATTCTGAAGACGCTGCGGCGTTAGGTGAATAGCGAACTCATGTCGAAGCAGTGGTTCATCGTTCATACGTACTCGGGTTTCGAGCGCAAGGTGAAGGAAAGCCTTGAAAGCCGCGTTGCTGCTTTTGGACTGCAGGACAAGATCGGTCAGGTACTGATTCCGACCGAAGATGTCGTGGAAGTGCGCGGCGGCAAAAAAGTGACATCGACGCGGATGTTTTATCCGGGCTATGTACTCGTCGAGATGGAAATGGACGATTACACTTGGCACGTTGTGCGCAACACACCGCGCGTAACGGGTTTCGTGGGCTCGGGCCAGACGCCTTCGCCGCTAAGCGACGAGGAAGTGCAAAATATTTTGCACCGCGCGGCGAGCCCGTCCGAACGTCCGAAGCCGAAGGTGACATTTGAGCGAAACGAGCAGGTGCGCATCGTCGATGGTCCGTTCGCGACATTTACGGGCGTCGTGGAAGAAGTGAATTCGGATCGCAGCACGCTGAAGATTTCGGTCACAATTTTTGGCCGCTCCACTCCGGTGGAATTGGATTTCATGCAGGTAGAAAAGATCGCGTAATCGTAGGGACAACGACTCATGGCAAAGAAAGTACAAGCGCAACTGAAATTGCAGGTTCCGGCGGGCAAGGCAGCGCCTTCTCAGCAACTGGGCACGGCGCTCGGTCCGCAAGGCGTGAACATCATGGAATTCTGCAAGCAGTTCAACGCCAAGACGAAAAACGATCCTGAAGGAATGGTCACTCCGGTTGTGATCACGGTATATAGCGATCGCACATTTACATTTATCACGAAGACTCCTCCGGCAGCCGAGCTTTTGAAGCGCGCCGCAGGCATCGTAAAAGGTTCCGCTGAACCGAATCGAAACAAAGTCGGTCGCGTTACCAAGAAACAAGTAGAGGACATTGCGAAATCGAAATTGCCCGACTTGAATACGACGTCGCTTGAAGCCGCCGTTCGTACCGTGCTCGGCACCGCGCGCAACATGGGCATCGAAGTGGTGGAGGCATAGGGATGGCGAAGAAAGTCGGCAAAAACGTCGAAAAAGCGCGCAAGGGAATTGAATCGCGCCCTTATCGCCTTGGCGAAGCTGCCGAAGCGATCAAGAAAGCGCATTACGTGAAGTTTGATGAGACCGTGGATCTGGTTATCAATCTCGGCGTCGATCCGAAGCACTCCGATCAAATGGTTCGCGGCACAGTGGTTTTGCCGCACGGCCTGGGAAAATCGAAGCGCGTGCTCGTAATCGCGGGCGGCGAAAAAGTGAAAGAAGCGCAGGAAGCTGGCGCTGATTTCGTCGGCGGCGAAGATATGGTGCAGAAGATTCAGGAAGGCTGGACCGATTTCGACGCGGTGATCGCAACGCCAGACATGATGCGCTCCGCAGGACGTCTCGGAAAAGTGCTCGGGCCCCGCGGTCTGATGCCTAATCCGAAAACAGGCACTGTAACCTTTGACGTGGCTCAGCCATCAAAGAGATTAAGGCCGGCAAAGTGGAATTCCGTGTGGATAAGGCGGGAATCGTTCATTCGCCAATCGGCAAGATTAGTTTTGACGCTGCCAAGCTTGCGGATAATGCTCACGCTGTACTCAGCGCCGTCGTAAAAGCCAAGCCTGCTGCGTCCAAGGGAAGTACGTAAAGAAAGTTACGCTTACTTCCACAATGGGTCCGGGAATTCCAATTGACCAGGCGGAGATCGAATCCGCCTCAGCAGTATCGGCGTAATCGGGCGTAGAATTAGTCGGCATTAAACGGGGATTTGATTCATGAAGAAGCGCAGCGAAAAAGAAAAAGATCTCGCCCAACTGAAGACTGAGCTGGGCACGGTCTCCACGGTGATTCTCACCACGTTTCAGGGAATCACAGTGGAAGACGATACCAAGCTCCGCCGCTCCATTCAGTCTGTGGGAGCCGATTATAAGGTTGTAAAGAATCGCTCGCCGAGCGCGCTGCTGCCGGGACTCCTTCGGAAGAGCTTCTGAAGAATCTTCAGGGGCCGAACTCGATTGCGTTCACAAGTGGCGATCCGGTTGCGCTTGCGAAGGTACTGACGAAGTTCACGAAAGATGTTCCCGCGTTCAAATTCAAAGCTGGAGTAGTGGAAGCTCGCGTACTATCGATCGCTGAAATTCAGCAGCTTTCGCAGTTGCCGTCGAAGGAAGAGTTGTACAGCAAGATCATGTTCCTGGTAAATGCGCCCGCGCAGAGAACCGCTTCTGTTCTGGCAGCAGTCGCGCGTAATTTGGCTGTCGTCGTGAGTGAAGCGGTAAAGGCCAACAAATTTTCCTCGGGCCAGGCGTCCGAGTAACACGGTTTTAGAATCTCGCGAGGAGGAAGCGAAGTAGCCATGGCGAACAAGGTGGAAAGCATTCTCGAAGAAATCAAGAGCCTTACCCTGCTCGAAGCTGCCGATCTGGTCAAGAAAATGGAAGAGACCTTCGGCGTTTCGGCGGCTGCAGCTGCCCCGGTAATGATGGCGGGCGGCGGCGGCGCAGGCGGCGGCGGGAGCTGCGGCGGAAGAGAAGACGGAATTTTCCGTTGTTCTCACCGACGTTGGCGCCAACAAGATCAACGTTATCAAAGCGGTCCGCGAAGTCACCAGCCTTGGGCTGAAGGAAGCCAAAGACTTGGTTGACGGCGCTCCCAAACCGGTAAAAGAAGGCGTCAATAAAGACGAAGCTGCCTCGATCAAGAAGAAGTTCGAGGAAGCTGGCGCCAAAGTCGAAATCAAGTAGTTCGTCACGCCCGCCTTGCGCGGGTTAACCGAATCCTGGGGAGTCGCACACGGCGAGCATCATCCGCCGCAGCGGAAGGATTTGTATTACGCACGTTTCAGACCGCGAAACTCGAACCTTTTTCAGCGTCCTACCGGGACGTCAGGTGGTGGTGTCTCACGGCACAACGGACAGCCCTGTTCGTTTCACCGCTCTGCCGTTCCGTACACCCGTGTGGGTATAGGGGAATAGAATGCAAAACGGTAATCATCATAAGCGCGAACGCCAGCGTCTGGATTTCTCGAAAATCCAGAGCACGATTCAGATTCCGAACCTGATCGAGGTTCAGCGCAAATCCTACCAGCGATTTTTGCAGATGGATTTGCTGCCCAGCGAGCGCGAAGACGCCGGCTTACAGTCGGTGTTCAGTTCCGTATTTCCGATCCAGGATTTCCGCGGACTCTCGCAGCTGGATTTCGTGGATTACGCGATCGGCAACTGGGAATGCAAGTGCGGCAACTTGAAGGGGCTGCATCACCTTCGCGCAACTTGCCGAAGTTGCGGCGCGTCTGTTGTCACCAATCCGTATCAAACCGGCGACGTAATTTGCTCCAAGTGCGGCACGTTCAACAAGAACACGCCCACTTTCTGTAATAAGTGCGGCGATCCTGTCGCCATGCAATTGAAGTACGACGTTAACGAGTGCGAAGACCGCGGCATGACCTACGCGGCCCCGCTCAAAGTCACGATCAGGCTCACGATTTACGACAAGGATCCCGACACCGGCGCGAAAAATATTCGCGACATCAAAGAACAAGAAGTTTTCTACGGCGATATTCCGCTGATGACCGACAACGGAACCTTCGTCATCAACGGAACCGAACGCGTCATCGTCAGCCAGTTGCACCGCTCGCCTGGCGTATTTTACGAAACGGCGAACAATCGCAGCTATTTCCTCGGCAAAATTATTCCGTATCGTGGCTCGTGGGTTGAATTCGAATACGATACGAAAAATATTCTCTACGTCCGCATCGATCGCAAGCGCAAATTCCTGGGCACGATCTTCCTTCGCGCGCTGGGAATGAAGTCCAACGAAGAAATCCTGCGCACGTTCTATCAGGTCGAGCGCATTGCCCTTCGTGATGGCGATCTCCACTGGAATCTTTCTGAAGGCATGGTGGATCGCAAGCTTTCGCGAGAAATCAAACATCCGCGTTCCGAAGAAGTTATCGTCGGCGCGCACAAGCGCATCACCGAAACTCTTTACAAAGAAATGGTGAAGGCGCGCGTCGCGCAAGTTCCGGTCGGAGGAGCGGATCTCGAAGGTGCGTTCACCGTCGCGGATCTCGTCAATCGCCAGACCGGCGAAGTTCTCGCCGAATCCAACAAGCCAATGACGGCCGAGCTGTGGACAGCGGTCGCCCAGGCGGGCATCACCGAAGTGGACGTTTTCTTCCCGGAGCGCGATGAGACAGGCGTCATCGTCAGCCGCACTCTCGATAAGGATGCCATCCGGTCGCCTCGCGAAGCGCTGATCGAAATCTACCGCAAGCTGCGACCCGGCGATCCGCCGACGCTCGAAACAGCCACTGCGCTTTTCAATGGCATGTTCTTTGATCCGCGCAAATACGATTTCAGCAAAGTCGGCCGCCTGAAATTCAACATCAAGCTCGGCCTTGAAACGCCGCTCGAAACTCGCACGCTCGATTCCGCGGATTTCGTCGCCTCAATTCGTTATTTGCTGAAGCTGCGCAAAAATATTGGCACCGTAGACGACATCGATCACTTGGGCAATCGTCGCGTCCGCGCGGTTGGTGAACTCCTCGAAAACCAGTTCCGCATCGGATTGGTTCGCATGGAGCGCGCCATCAAAGAAAAAATGTCCGTGTATCAGGAAATGTCCACGGCCATGCCGCACGATCTCGTCAACGCCAAGCCTGTCATGGCTGCGATCCGCGAATTTTTCGGCAGTTCGCAGCTCTCGCAATTCATGGATCAGACGAATCCGCTTTCCGAAATCACACACAAGCGGCGTCTTTCGGCTCTTGGACCCGGCGGTCTTTCTCGCGAACGCGCCGGTTTCGAAGTTCGCGACGTTCACCCAACTCACTACGGCCGTATTTGCCCGATCGAAACGCCTGAAGGTCCGAACATCGGCCTGATCAGCTCGCTTTCCTGCTACGCGCGCATCAACGAATTCGGCTTCATCGAATCGCCCTATCGCAAAGTAAAGGGCGGTCGAGTCATCGATTACGTGCAAATTCTCAACGCTGGCGATAGCGAATTCAAAGCCGGCGATATTGTCGAGCGAGACAAAGTTCAAGACGTCAACGAAGAACTCAAGCGCCGCCGTGTCACCTACGATCCTCACTGCTTCTATCTTTCGGCATGGGAGGAAGATCGCTACGTCGTTGCCCGCGCGGACGTCCCCACGGACGAGCGTGGCCGCATCACAAACGATCTCGTCAATTGCCGTCAGGCCGGAAACTTCGTCCTCAAGCATCGCGATGAAGTGGATTACATGGACGTGTCGCCGAAGCAGCTCGTCAGCGTCGCGGCCAGCCTGATCCCGTTCCTCGAAAACGACGACGCCAACCGCGCTTTGATGGGTTCCAACATGCAGCGCCAGGCCGTTCCGCTCATTCGCGGAGAAGCGCCGCTCGTCGGCACCGGCATGGAACGCGTCACTGCTCGCGATTCCGGCGCGGTCATTCTCTGCCGCCGCGATGGAATCGTCGATCAAGTCGATTCCGAACGCATCATCGTTCGCGTCGAATCCGATCACTCAGGCGTATTGAGCCGCGAAGTTGGCGCCGACATTTATCAATTCACAAAATTTAAGCGCTCCAACCAGAACACTTGCATCAATCAAAAGCCGCTCATTCGTGTAGGTGATCGTGTGAAGCACGGCCAGGTTCTTGCCGATGGTCCCTGCACCGATCGAGGCGAATTGGCTCTCGGCCGAAACGTGCTCGTCGCTTTCGTTCCGTGGCGCGGGTACAACTTTGAAGACGCCATCCTCGTCAGCGAAAAGCTGGTGAAAGACGATTACTACACTTCGATTCACATCGAGGAATATGAAATCGAAGCGCGTGACACAAAGCTCGGCCCCGAAGAAATCACGCGCGATATTCCCAACATCAGCGAAACATTCCTTCGCAATCTCGATGAGAGCGGCGTCATACGCATCGGCGCTACTGTCCGCCCGGGCGACATTCTGGTCGGCAAGGTAACGCCAAAGGGCGAGACCACTCTCACGCCGGAAGAAAAACTTCTTCGCGCCATCTTCGGCGAAAAAGCCGGAGATGTTCGCGACGCGTCCCTCTATTGCCCGCCGGGCATTGAAGGAACCGTCGTCGACGTGAAGATTTTCTGCCGCAAGGGCGCCGAAAAAGACGAACGCCACAACGCCATCGAAGCCACACAGGTCTTCAAGCTCGAAAAGAACCTCGCCGATGAAATTCGCATCCTCACCGACGAGCGCTTGAAGCGCCTCACGTCTCTGCTCGGCGGCCAGAAGTTGCAAGCCGACTTGCACGACGAAAAAACCAACAAGCGCCTCCTCACCAAGGGCACCGAGCTCGATCGCGACATCATCGAGAAAATCTCCACTCGAAACCTCAAGCGGCTTCGTCTCAACGACAAAGACCCGCTCCTCATCGAAAAAATCGATGAAGTCGAGGAAATGACTTCGCGCCAAATCGACGTCCTCCGCAAAATCACCGAGGAGCGCAAAGACAAACTCAAAAAGGGCGACGAACTTCCTCCGGGCGTAATCAAGCTCGTCAAGTGCTACATCGCCATGAAGCGCAAGCTCTCCGTTGGCGACAAGATGGCAGGCCGCCACGGCAACAAGGGCGTAATCGCTCGCATCGTTCCCGATGAAGACATGCCCTACTTGCCCGATGGCACTCCCGTCGAAATCGTCCTCAATCCCCTCGGCGTTCCTTCTCGTATGAACGTCGGCCAGATTCTCGAGACGCATCTTGGCTGGGCCTCGAAAGAACTCGGTCGCGCTCTGGGCCGTTTGCTCGATCGCGAAACTAAGGCCGAATCCGTTCGTAAGTGGCTCAAGGAAGTTTTCGGCGAAACCGCCATCTGGGGCACGATTTCCGGCCTCAACGACGAGGAACTCACCGATCTCGCCGATAGTTTCCGCGACGGCGTTCCATTCGCCACGCCAGTTTTCGATGGCGCGCGCGAACCCGAAATCCGCCACCTTATCGAAGAAGCCGGCCTTCCAGTCGCTGGCAAGATCACTCTCTTCGACGGTATGACCGGCGATCCTTTCGCGCAGGCCGTCACCGTCGGCTACATCTACATGCTCAAACTGTCGCATCTTGTCGACGACAAAATCCACGCGCGCAGCATCGGCCCCTACTCGCTCATCACGCAGCAGCCGCTCGGCGGCAAGGCGCAGTTCGGCGGCCAGCGCTTCGGCGAAATGGAAGTCTGGGCTCTCGAAGCTTATGGCGCCGCGCACATCCTGCAGGAGCTGCTCACCTGCAAGTCAGACGATGTGTACGGCCGCGCAAAAATTTACGAGGCCATCGTCAAAGGCGAACCTGGCATCGAGCCTGGCGTTCCTGAATCGTTCAACGTTCTCGTGCGCGAGTTGCAATCGCTGTGCCTTGACGTTGAATTGATGAAGCGCCAGCAGAAGCAAGCTCCGGCAGCGGAAGCCGCCGACTGATTTTCTTCTCCGGGCGGACTAACCTCCGCCCGGCTGTAATTTGTTTTTTCGCCCGGTGTACCGACGAAATTGCGGCGCGCCGGAAACGTAACAAGGTTTTCTACGGTCCCGGAATTTTCCGGGATGCTCGGCGGACGGACTCCGGCGAGCGGGAGGATTTCACCTTGTATCGCAGCAGCCCTTATGATCGCGCAAGCCTAATCGCCGATTTCGATTCGATTCGCATAAGTTTGGCGAGTCCAGAGCGTATCCGCTCGTGGTCTCACGGCGAAGTTACCAAGCCAGAGACCATCAACTACCGCACCTTCAAGCCCGAACGTGACGGCCTTTTCTGCGCCAAAATTTTTGGCCCCGTCACCGACTGGGAATGCCTCTGCGGCAAATACAAGCGCATGAAGCATCGCGGAGTCATCTGCGATAAGTGCGGCGTTGAAGTCACGCTCAGCAAAGTTCGCCGCGAGCGCCTCGGCCACATCGAGCTCGCATCCCCGTGCTCCCACGTTTGGTTTTTCAAGGGACTTCCTTCGCGCATCGGCAACCTGCTCGATATCACCATGCGCGATCTTGAGCGCATCCTTTACTTCGAAGGTTTCGTCGTCATCGATGCAGGCGAAGTTCCCGGCATCAAGGAACGCGATCTGCTTCCCGAAGAAAAATATCGCGAGCTCGTCAAGGAATATCCCGGCCAATTCCGCGCCGCGATGGGCGCCGAAGCCATCAAGGAACTTCTTCGCGGCGTCGACATCGAAAAGCTCAGCGAAGATCTTCGCGAGCGCATGAAGATCGATGCCAGCCTCCAAAAGCGCATCAAGTTTGCCAAGCGCCTGAAAGTTGTCGAAGCTTTCCGCAAGAGCGGCAACAAGCCCGAGTGGATGATTCTTGACGTTGTTCCGGTCCTTCCGCCGGAGCTGCGCCCGCTTGTGCCTCTCGATGGCGGCCGATTCGCCACGTCAGACTTAAATGATCTCTATCGCCGCGTAATCAATCGCAACAACCGCCTCAAAAAGCTCATGGAGCTTCACGCTCCAGATGTGATCGTCCGCAACGAAAAGCGCATGCTTCAGGAAGCTGTTGACGCGCTGTTCGATAACGGCCGCCGCGGCCGCGTGCTTCGCGGTACCAACAATCGTCCTCTCAAATCCTTGTCCGATACTCTTAAGGGCAAGCAGGGACGCTTCCGCCAAAACCTTCTTGGCAAGCGCGTGGACTACTCCGGCCGCTCCGTAATCGTTGTCGGCCCCGAGCTCAAGCTCCACCAGTGCGGTCTGCCGAAGAAAATGGCGCTCGAACTTTTCAAGCCTTTCATCTATCACCGTCTCGAAGCCAGCGGCCATTGCACCACCATCAAGCAAGCCAAGGAAATGGTCGAGCAGCAAGACCCGATCGTTTGGGACATTCTCGAAGAAGTGATTCGAGAGCATCCGGTTCTATTGAACCGCGCTCCTACGCTTCACCGTCTCGGCATTCAGGCGTTCGAACCGGTCCTCGTCGAAGGCAAAGCGATCCGCATCCATCCGCTCGTCTGCACCGCGTTCAACGCGGATTTTGACGGCGACCAGATGGCCGTGCACATCCCGCTTTCGCCCGAAGCGCAGATCGAAGCGTCCGTGCTGATGCTTTCCGCGAAAAACATTCTGTCACCGGCGCATGGACTTCCGCTCGCCGTTCCGTCACAAGACATGATCTTGGGAATTTATTACCTCACCAAGGCGCGTCCCGGCGGCAAGGGCGAAGGCCGCGCATTCGGCAGCGTCGAAGAAATTATTCTCGCGGTCGAAGCTGGCGAAGTCGAACTTCTCACTCCTGTTCGCCTCCGCTACACCGGCGAAGTCATCGATCTCACCAATGCGTTCGACGATCAAGACGTCGTCCACACCGAGCCGATCAAGCTCGATAAACAATTCCTGAATACCACTGTCGGCCGCGCCATTTTCAATGACCATCTCCCGAAGGGCACTCCCTTCGTCAATGGTTTGCTCAAGAAAAAGGGCGTCCAGCAGCTCGTTCACTTCTCTTACTTGCAATACGGAATCGAGCGCACCGTAAAAATGCTCGACGAGCTCAAAGAACTCGGCTTCCTCTACGCCACCAAGTCCGGCATCTCCATCGGCATCGACGACCTCGTCATTCCTGGCGATAAACACAAGCTCGTCGAAAACGCCGAAAAAGAAGTCGTTCGCGTTCAGGAGCAATATCTCGACGGCGCCATCACCAACGGCGAACGCTACAACAAAGTCATCGACATCTGGGGCAAAGTTACCGAGCGCGTTTCCGAAGAACTTTTCAAAGCGCTCGAACAGCAGGAAAAAGAAGGCGTCATCAATCCGGTCTACGTTATGGCCGATTCCGGCGCCCGCGGCTCCAAGCAGCAGATTCGCCAGCTTTCCGGAATGCGCGGTTTGATGGCCAAGCCCTCGGGCGAAGTTATCGAGCAGCCCATCACTTCAAACTTCCGCGAAGGTCTAGACGTGCTGCAATACTTCATCTCCACGCACGGCGCTCGCAAGGGTCTCGCCGATACCGCTCTCAAGACGGCGGATTCCGGCTACCTCACGCGACGTCTCGTTGATGTGGCGCAAGACGTCATCATCACCGAGCCCGATTGCGGCACCACCGAAGGCATTTACGTTGAGCCGATCCTCGAGCAGGGCAAGAAAGAAGTCGAGCCGCTCCGCGATCGTGTCGTTGGCCGTGTCTCTCTCGAAAAGTTGAAAGATTTCGAAGGCACGCTCATCGCAGACGTGAACCAGGAAATCACCGAAGAAATCGCCAATTCCATCCAGGCATCCGGCGTCACCCGCGTCAAGATTCGCTCCGTGCTCACTTGCGAATCGCGCCGCGGAGTTTGCGCGAAATGCTACGGCCGCAACCTCGCATCAGGCCGCATGGTGGAACTCGGCGAAGCTGTCGGCGTCATCGCCGCGCAGTCCATCGGCGAGCCCGGCACTCAGCTCACCATGCGTACGTTCCACATCGGCGGCACGGCTAGCCGCGTTGCCGAGCAATCGGAACTCGTCGCCCGCGCAAGCGGTCTCGTGAAATACGTCGACCTCAAGCACGTCGAGGGACGCAACGACGCGGTCATCGTCATGAGCCGCGGCGGTTACGTCGCAGTCGTTGACGAAAAGGGCCGCGAAAAGGAACGCCACGAAGTTCCTTACGGCACTCGTCTTCTCGTTGCCGAGGGACGGCCCGTGCAAATGGGCCAGAAGATGGCGGAATGGGATCCCTACACATTCTCCATCCTCACCGAAGTTGGCGGCTTGATTCAGTTCAAAGACCTCCAGCCCGGCATCACCATCGAAGAACAGGTTGACGAAGTCACGGGCCTCTCGCAAAGCGTCGTCATGCTTCCGCTCGACGACGAAAAGCGCCAGCCCACTGTCCTCATCAAAGACGATGCGGGCCGCGTCCGCAAGAAGTACCTCATGCCCACGCGCGCTCACTTGATGGTTACAGACGGCTTCGAAGTCATGCCTGGCGACGTTCTCGCGAAAATTCCGCGTGAATCCACCAAGACCAAAGACATCACCGGCGGTCTGCCGCGCGTTGTCGAACTTTTCGAAACTCGCAAGCCCAAGGATCCCGCTGTCATCAGCGAAATCGATGGCATCGTGAAATACGGCGAAATTGCCAAGGGCATGCGCAAGATTTACGTCGAAAGCGAAGACGGCAAAACGCAAAAAGAATATTCCGTCCCGCGCGGCGTACACATCCAGGTGCAGGAAGGCGAAAAGCTTCTCGCCGGCGAGCCGCTCATCGATGGCCCGCTCAACCCGCACGACATTCTGGCTGTGCTCGGCGAAAAGTTCACGCAAGCCTATCTCGTCAACGCCGTGCAGGAGGTTTACCGCCTGCAGGGTGTCACCATCAACGACAAGCACATTGAAACCATCGTTCGCCAAATGATGCGCTGGGTAAAAGTCGAAGACGTCGGCGATACGCCGTTCCTTCTCGAGGAGCAGGTTGATAAGTTCCGCTTCCGCGAGGAAAACGATCGCATCATCGAAGGTGGCGGCCGTCCCGCTACCGGGCGTCCTTTGCTCCTCGGCATCACCAAGGCGTCGCTCTCCACGGATTCCTTCATCTCCGCGGCGAGCTTCCAGGAAACCACGCGCGTCCTCACCGAAGCTGCCGTGGCCGGTAAAGTGGATTATCTCCGCGGCCTCAAGGAAAACGTCATCATGGGCCGCCTGATTCCCGCCGGCACGGGCCTCGAGTGGTACCGCAACATCCGCCTGCTCACCGAAGTTCCAGAGCAGATGCCGATCACCGAAGCAATCACGCCGGATCTTTCGCCAGAAGAAGCCGCAGCACTCGACTTCCTCCGCAAAGATGCCACGGGCGGCGCAGTAGCAGAGAGCTGAAAATTCACGCGTAGCGTGAATTTTCATCCCGAGGCGCTCTTCGCCGAGGGATCTGCAGTCAAAAATTAAACGGCCCGGAGATCAAAAATCTCCGGGCTGTTTCCTTTTCCAGCAAAATTTCGTAGCGGCGGGGCTTCCCGCGAAGCGGGCCGGGTGCCCCAGATATCGCCGGGCCAGTCCCGGCGATATCTGGGACCGTCATCATCAACTAAGCGGACCCCGCAAAATGTCAAAACGCAAAAGTTCCAACCGGTTCAACAACTCGCCCTCAACACACGTCGTCCGCTGACGCATCTGTTTGAGGCAGAACCGTCCCTCACTTCTGAATCCCAACACAAAAAACCGGTGTCAAATTCAAAAGGGGCAATCATCGTATCAGGGATATTTCCATGGCCGGGTGCCCCAGATATCGCCGGGCCAGTCCCGGCGATATCTGGGACCGTCATCACCACTACGCAGACCCCGCAAAATGTCAAAACGCGCAAATCACAACCGGTTCAACAGCTCGCCCCCAACACAACCCTTTACCTGTTGCGTCCGTCTCAGGCATCGACCTTTCCCTGCGTCGCCTCTGAATCTCAATGCCGGGTGCCCCAGATATCGCCGGGCCAGTCCCGGCGATATCTGGGACCGTCATCCCGACTAAGCAGAACCCGCAAAATGTCAAAACGCAAAAGTCCCAACCGGTTCAACAACTCGCCCTCAACACACGTCGTCCCCTGACGCATCTGTTTGAGCCAGAACCGTCCCTCACCTCTGAATCCCAATACAAAAAACCGGTGTCAAATTCAAAAGGGGCAATCATCGTATCAGGGATATTTCCATGGCCGGGTGCCCCAGATATCGCCGGGCCAGTCCCGGCGATATCTGGGACCGTCATCACCACTACGCAGACCCCGCAAAATGTCAAAACGCACAAGTTTCAACCGGTTCAACAACTCGCCCTCAACACACGTCGTCCGCTGATGCATCTGTTTGAGCCAGAACCGTCCCTCACCTCTGAATCCCAATACAAAAAACCGGTGTCTAATTCAAAAGGGGCAATCATCGTATCAGGGATATTTCCATGGCCGGGTGCCCCAGATATCGCCGGGCCAGTCCCGGCGATATCTGGGACCGTCATCACCACTAAGCGGACCCCGCAAAATGTCAAAACGCAAAAGTTCCAACCGGTTCAACAACTCGCCCTCAACACACGTCGTCCCCTGACGCAGCTGTTTGAGGCAGCACCGTCCCTGACTTCTGAATCCCAACACAAAAAACCGGTGTCTAATTTAATTGAGGTCTCACGGTTCGGCGGATTCTCCATGCCCACACAAAACCAAACCCGCGATTCCAACGAATCCACCACCCAACAACCCCGCAACTTCTTCACCCGCACCCTCCCCTGGGCCAAATCCCTCCTCGCCATCCTCGCTGGCAACACCCTTTACTACGCCTTCCAACCCCACCTCTCCGAATTCTGGCAACACAAACTCTTCCAGATAGACGCAGGCCTAGGCCTCGATTTCATCCTCTGCGCCGCCATGTACATCGTAGTCCGCGCCATCTTCGGCTAGTATAATTCCGCGCAACACATCGGAGGAAACTGCCGTGTACTCAAAGCTCGTCCTCTCGTTGATTTTCGCTTTCTCGATGCCATATATTGTTCGCGCGACCCAGTCCGCACCTTCGGCACCACAAGATCTCCCGATCGTCAAACTCGACGCCCCAATCACTCTCACCCACAGCGCCAAAATCGCTCCCGGCAACTACCATCTCTCCGTCCCAGACGGCTCCGCAGTCATCGAACTTGCTGCCGATAACATCACGCTCGACCTCAACGGAGTGACGATCGAAAGCGGCGCAAAAAATCCCTGGGAACGCGTCGGCTTCGGCATCCACTCCAAAGCCCACAGCCACATCGAAATCCGCGGCGGCGCAATCCACGGTTTCCGCTTCAACGTTTTTCTCGAAGGAGAAGCGGGCGACGGCGCAAATGTAAAAGTAATGTATATGGACCTAAGCAGAAGCCGCGCGCAAAAACTTATTTCCACCGAGTCGCACTACGACGAAGCCGATTGGATCAACATCTTCGATCTCGACGCTTGGGAATCCTACGGCGCGGGACTCTATCTAAAAAATCTTGACGACGTCTGGGTTGAAAACGTCACAGCTCACGACGCGCAAAACGGAATCCTGCTTGCTCGCACCTCTCGCGCCACAATCTACAAATCCGATCTCTCCAAAAACTCCGGCTGGGGCATCGCTCTCTACAATTCTTCCCAGAATAACCTCCTGCAGAACCACGCCGATTGGAATGTGCGCTGCGAATCGAAATCTTATTCTCACGGGTGCGATTCTGCCGGCGTCCTTCTCATCGAGGGCAGCAATCACAATCGCATCGTCGACAATTCTTTCACCCACTCCGGCGACGGCTATTTCCTCAGCAAAGCTTCCACCGGTAATTCCAGCGATTCGAATTATGTCGCCTACAATGACGGCAGCGATTCGCCCCACAATTCTTTCGAATCCACTTTCACTTCAGGCGACGAGTTCTACCACAACATCGCCCGCCACAGCGGCTACGGTTTCTGGCTGGGCTTCTCCCGCAACACTACCGTCACAGACAATGACATCGAAGACTCACTTCACGACGGCATCGCCATCGAACACGGCGAATCCAACACCATCATTCACAACCGAATTTCCACTAGCAAAGAAATCGGAATCTGGCTCTTCCAACGCGGCTCCGCCCCAGATCCCAGCCGCGACTACGCCATCGCAGGCAACACCTTCACCTCCAACAAACTCGCCATCCTCATCGAAAAAACCGATGATGTCTCGATCCACGACAATCAGCTCTCCACCAACATGGCCGACATCAAGGTCGACCCCTCCGCCACCAATGTCCGCGTCGCCGCCAACCGCTTCGAGCACCCAATTCTTTCGCCACACCCCCTGTAAGCACCAAGTCCTAGTACCCCTGCAAAAACTAACCCCCAAAAACACACCTAACTCCTTTATTTTCAACAACTTTTTAGTAATAGTACTAGGTAACCCCTTTAGAATCATCACTATCCAAAAACAACCCCTAAGGGGTAGGAGTGCTGTGCTGTGACGTAAATATATGAAAACAAATTAGTTAACGAATTTAGGACAGCATTTGTACCACTTCCGAATCTCGCTCTCGTACGCTCTAACTCGCAGATACCAACCAAATCTTCCTGCTCACAATCGACCCTTCGCCGCGTCTATACTCTTAGACATGCCGTTCACCGGCTTCGCTATCGCCCTGCCTGTACCCAAGGCACCCGAAACCGCCGCAGATCGCGCGGCCGCCGCAGCGCGCCTCGAAGAAAAGGAATTAGTAGCCCAAGCCCAGCGCGGCGATCGCACCGCCTTCGAAGCATTGGTCCACCGCTACGATCGCGACGTACTGCGTCTCGCGCTCAACATGATGCGGCGTCCCGAAGATGCGCGCGATATTTATCAGGAAGCATTTCTGAAAGCGTACAAAAATCTTCACCGCTTCCGTTTCGAATGCAGTTTCTACACCTGGCTTTATCGCATCGTTACAAACGTTTGTCTCGATCACATGCGGCGAACGAAAAGCCGCCCTGAAGATCAAGCTCCCGAGCTATCCGAAGAAAAAGATGCGCCGCGGGATTTCTTCGATCGCCAGGCGGAACCCAGCGCGGATCCTGAACGTTCCGCGATGGGCAAAGAAATAGCGCAGCAAATTGCATCCGCGATGGAACGCCTTTCTCCACGCGAAAGAATTGTTTTTGAAATGAAGCACTACCAGGGCCTGCGCCTGCGCGCCATCGGCGACGCGCTCGGCACCAGCGAAGAAACTGTAAAGAATTCGCTCTTCCGCGCCACGCGCAAATTGCGCGGGCAATTGGGAGGGCTGCTATGACGCAGGAAACTCCGCGCGCTCCTCTCAACTGTGAAGATTCGCAGCGGCTAATAATTCTCTACGTCTGCGACGAAGCTTCAGCTGAAGAGCGTGACGCTGTTGAACATCATGTAGGCGCGTGCAACGAATGCGCCGCGTCAATGGCCGGCGAACTTCGCTTGCACCAGATGTTGTCCACGCTTTCTCAGCCCGCGGATTTACTTGACCAAGCCGGCGCGCTGCTCGCTCAGTGCCGCAGCGAACTCGCCGAAGCTCTCGATGATGGAGCTGATTCGCAGCGCGACGTAATTTCCGCGTGGAGTTTTGGCCGGATGTTTTCAAAGTGGCGCATGGAACTCGCGATGCATCCTGCGCTCGCCGCCACTGCATTTGTAATCGTCGGCTTGCTTGTCGGCCGCGCAATTCCATCGGCGCAAACGGTCGGCACCGAGCAATCTGGAATCGTGCCCGCGCCGCAACTTACTGTCACTGCGCCGCAACGCATCTCCGATCAGGAGCTGCAAAATCTTTCTGTCTCTGGAGTGCAACTTGTTCCCGATGCTCCGAGCGGCAGTCCCACAGTTCTCGTCCATCTCCGCGCGGTAAAGCCAGTTGAGATTGAAGGCGACGCCGGCGATGCCGACGTAAAGCGCGTACTCGCTTATGTGATTTCGAACGGACAAAAATTCGAGCCCGATGTTCGCCTCGATTCTGTGGAAGTGCTTCGCTCGCGCGCCGATGATGCGGATGTTCGTGGTGTTCTCTGCCAGGCTGCGCTGAAAGATCCGAATGCCTCGGTTCGAGTGAATGCTCTCGAAGCACTTCAAGGCGCGAACGAAGATCCTGATGTGCGCAACGCGCTGCTCCAAGTTCTTGTCCACGATCCAAATCCCGGTGTGCGTATCGTTGCGATCAATCAGTTGCGCGGCGCGGTGGAAACAGGACACGCTTCCACCGATGCCCGCGTGCGCGAATTGTTGCAGACGCTGAGCAAGCACGACGCGAATGGATATGTGAGGGTACAGGCCGCCGCAGCAGTGCGGCATCTGAATTCGTCCCAGCCGCAACAGTGATCGCGGCGCGAACGTCTTTGCGCGTCCTGCTGCGTCAAAACAGATAGATCGAAAAATGCTCGTGAAATTCCAAATCAATTTTCGGGGAGTAGCACTCGCAGCCGCAATTTTGTGGGCCGCGACGGCCAGCGCGCAGAGTTTTCCCACTGCGCCTCCTGCGCAAAACTCCACGGCCGGTAGCTGGTCGTCGTCGCCGACTCAATATCCAGCGCAATCGCAGAGCCCAATGCCTGCGATGCCTCGCGTCGCGCCGCCAGCGCTTGCGCCGAGTGCGTGGCAAGACCGCCAGCCAACTCTTCGGCCAGCGATCGCGCCGAAGGCGCATGCGTTCTCAGATAAATCCGGCTCTGTTCCGCTAGGAGCGGCGAAGCGCATGCGTCTCGACATTGACGTCGGAAACGTTTTCGTTCGCACCGATGCAACCGGACAAGTGAGCTATCGCGTACGCATCGAAACGGACGGAAACGAAGCGAACGCGCGCGAAATTCTCGATTCGTATCGCGTGCGGACAACTTCTTCCGGCAAGGTCATCGTTCTTTCGGCCCGCGTTCCCACGCAGAATTATTCCGGCAGCTTGTGGGTTACGTATGAATTGTCTGTGCCGCGAAATCTTCATGTGGAAATTTCCACCGGCGTCGGCAACATCGAAATGCAGGATTCGAATTCTTCTGTGCAGCTTGAAACGGGCGGCGGAAACATCACTGTTGGAAATGTTTCGGAAGCGAAGCTGGATACAAAAGGTGGTCACATCGTAATCGGTAACGTCGCTGGAGATTTGTCCGCGAAAAGCGGCGGCGGCCACATCACCGCGGCGAACATTGGCGGCGACGCCGATTTAAATACTTCCGGCGGACACATTCACGCGGGAAGTATCGGCGGCCAGGCAAATCTCGAAACGGGCGGCGGAAATATTTCCGTGGATCGCGCGAGTTCGGAAGTGACGGCGACGAGCGCCGCGGGACAAATCAGTTTTGGCGAAGCAGCCGGTGCGATTAATGCACATACATCTGGCGGAGGAATTCGCGTGCTCGCGCGTCGCGGGACCAATGCAGCTCGAAAGCCACGGCGGCAGCATTCTGCTCACACAAGTTGAAAACGAAGTACACGCTTCCACGGGAACCGGATCGATCACCGCGTGGTTCTCGCCCAGCGGGAAATTGCTGAATGCGTCTGACCTCGCCGCGAAGCAGGGCGATATTGTGATTTACGTGCCACGCTCGCTCGCGATCACCATCGACGCGACTGTGGAATCTCCCGAGCATCGCATCGTCGCGGACCCCGGCCTCCCGATGAAGGTGAATTACGTAACGAACGCCGCAGGCAAGCAGCAGCATGGCGAGTGCGAACTCAACGGCGGCGGAAAAGTATTACATCTGCGCGCGGCAGCTGGAAACATTCACCTGATCTATGCCGATTCGATGAAGCTGCAATCGCAAGCGATTGACCAGCAACTTCGTCTTCAGACAAAACAATTTCAAGAACAGATGAAGCAGATGGCGGAGCTTGCCCAAACTTCGGAAGTCACGCAATACACCGAGCAGACGCGGATGCAAATTCAGCAGGTGATGCAAGAACTGGCGGCGGAGCAAGATCAGATGGCGCGCGACGTTTTCATGCCGATGCCCGCTCTCGCGCCCATGCCTCCTCAAGCGACAATGCCGCCCGGCGGCCGGACGCCCGCAATTTCGGCGACGACAACCCTTGCGCCGATGGCGCCGACCGCGACTACGCCCGCGATGTCGCGCACGCCGTTGCCGAGTCTTCCATCAGGAAATACACCCGCGATCGCGCCGATGCCTCCCGAGCCGCCGCCAGCGATGACGGAAATTTGGTGGATGAAGCTCGATCAACTCTGGTACGGCGGAGTAAAAGTGGATGCCGCCGATCAGCAAAAACGATGCACCTATGCGCCTCGTCCGGAATATCCGGATGAAGCACAGCAAGCGGGAATTGAAGGATCCGTCGAACTGCGAGTTTTGATCGATCGCGATGGACACGTGGAAGACGTGCGCGGAATTTCCGGCGAGCAAGTATTGGTGAATTCAGCCGCGAACACTGTGCGCAAGTGGCGCTACAAACCGATGATGCTCGATGGCAAGCCGGTTCCGGTAGTGACGACAGTGCGATTGGAATTTCGGCTGATGTAGTTTTGCGCCGCGAAGAATGCGGCGAGTGAATTTTAATTTGCGTCCTAGAGTCGGGCCCAAGCAAGCGCATACAACACTTCGGGGGTGTGCAATGCGGAACTGGCTGGTGGGAGCCTTTCTAAGCGCCGTGGTGTGTGCCGCGCCGGCGTTCGCGGCCGATCAAGTATTTGAGAAAACAATTCCTCTCGCGGCGACAGGCACATTACATCTCGAAAATTTAAATGGCTCGGTGGAAGTGCGCGGATGGGATCGAAATGAAGTGGAAATCCGCGCGGTGAAGACTGCGCGGCAAAGTCCGGCGGACTTGAGTGATGTAGTGATTGATGTTGGCGCAACACCGGGCCGCGTGAATATTGCTACGCGCTATCCGCAAGATCGCAGCGTGGATGTGACGGTGGAATATCACGTACGTGTGCCGTATCGCGCGCTGCTGGAGCGCGTCGCAACGGTAAATGGAAATGTCGGCGTCACCGGAATGGAGACGTCTGGCGAACTGCATACCGTGAACGGAAATATTGAGGCGTACAACTGCGCGGGAAGTTTGAGCGCGCGCACAACGAACGGAAGCATTCACGAGGAAATGGTTCAACTCGGCGAAGATGGTATGACGCTCGAGACTGTGAACGGCACGGTGACGCTGGGTCTTCCTGCGAATATCGGCGCCGATCTTGACGTACTGAGCATGAACGGATTCACGACGTCTGAAATTCCGTTCGCGATTAAGAGCTCCGCGAAGCGCGGCGCGATGACTGGAAAAATCGGCCGTGGCGGACCGCTGCTTCACATGCGTGCGGTAAACGGATCGGTGGAAGTGGAAGCTCTGAAGCCTACAGCTTAACGCTCCAAACAATTAGGCAAGCGCGGCGCGCTCACGGAAGCTGCTGCGAAACGTCGAAACCTGCAGGAGGAAGTTCCATGAAAACGAAACCAATGCTGGCGCTAGCTGCCCTCGGTGTGGGGGCGGTGGTATTCAGCGCCACGGGCCGGGTAGCCGCTGCGCCGAATCCGCCGCAGCAACAAGATTGTGACCGAGCTGTAAATACGGAGAGGATTCGGGAAGCGCTTCGCGCACAACTGGATTCAGTCAGGACGAATACGTTCAACGAGGTGCAGGCGCAAGTGGCAAGCGCTCTCGCCGAAAAACAAGCGGCGTTGGCAACAACACTGAGCGGACAAGAGGGAGATCTGCGCGCGGAACTTCTGGCGCAGGAGGCGCAAGCGCAAGCGTGGAAATCTCAGATGGATGCGTCACCACTCGTCTGGTCTGAAGAAATGCCGCAGGGTGAAGATTCCGGCTGGCTTGGCGTGGAAACGGAAGGAGTAAATGCCGACCGAGCGAAGGAGCTAAAACTTTCCGAGACTCGCGGCGTTTACATCAGCGAAGTGGAAGAAGAAAGTCCCGCGGAAAAAGCAGGCTTGAAATCCGGCGACGTGGTTCTTGAATTCAACGGGGAGCACGTGGAAGGTACGGTGCAGTTCCGGCGGTTAATTCGCGAGATTCCCGCGGGCCATAAGGTGCAGATTACAGTTTGGCGGGACGGCAAATCGCAGACTCTGACCGCTACCTTGGGCAACGTGGAAGAATCAATGGAGCGAGGATTTGGCCAGGGATTCGGACGAATGACGCCGATGCCGGCGATCGCACCGATGCCACCGATGCCAGCAACTCCACGAGCGTTTAGTATGACGATGCCGAACATCGAGATTTATTCGCGATCGACCACTCCGACGATTGGCGTAAGCGCCGAGGATATTGAAGGACAGCTTGGCAATTATTTTGGCGCGCCAGACGGCGAAGGAGTGCTGGTGACTGACGTGGAATCCGGATCTCCGGCGGAAAAATCTGGAATGAAAGCTGGCGACGTGGTGATCAAGGTTGCCGGTGAACGCGTGCGAAACCTGAACGAGATGCGGGACAGATTGCGCGAGAAGCGTGAAGACAAAACAGTGCCGGTGACGGTGCTGCGGCGCGGAAGCGAACAGAATCTGACCGTGGAGCCGACAAAACCTGAAACACGTTTTCGGAATACGCGGCGAGGATCGTTCTAGCAATTTCTATCGATAGAGTTGGCCCGGCGTCCTCTTGGGGATAGAATGTCGCCGGGCCAATTTTATTTGTGGGAATGTTTTTTGCGGCTGCGGGAGAGTTGAAATGATCCGAACAAAATTTGTTGCGAAGCTCATCGGGCCGGCGATGCTACTGATTTTCGCCGCGCTCGGAGCGGCGCTGATTCTACCGGCGCCTGCGGCGTTTTCCTCCGATAAAGACGATGTGCCCGCGCACCACACGGCTCCCCCCAAAGAGACGTTGCCGAATGTGCTTGATTCCGCGCAGTTCAAGGATGGATTGACGCAGAATTCGTATGCGATGGCGGCGAAGATCAGGCCGGTGCTCTACGAGCAGCCATGTTATTGCTTCTGCGATCGTACGGATTCACATACGAGTTTGTTGGATTGCTTCGTGGGGATGCACGCCACCACCTGCAATATCTGCCGCATGGAAGGAATTTACGCATACGAGCAAACGAGGATGGGACAGACGCCGGAGCAGATTCGAAAAGCGATTATTCGCGGCGATTGGAAAAAACTGAATCCGAAAGATTATGCGACCATTCGGGATTTGAAGTAGGAAATACGAACCCTTCAAATCGGCCGGGACAAGCCCCCCCTTCAAAAGCAAATTTACTTGCGGACGATTTCGGCGTTGGCGCTAGGAACGCTGATGCGCATCAAGCGATGCGTGGAATCCATAAAAAGAAAAATGTCGAGGTCGGTGGAGTGTACGTGGAGTTGTTCCGCGGCTGAACCGGTAGCGGCGCCGGCTGGTGTCGCTTCCACAGTGACGGAGCCTGGCATGTGTTCCTGCGGAATCAACACCGAGAAATTCTGGGGGCCACGCGCGGTCCAATTGTAGATACGCGCGATCACTTCGTATTGGTGGTAAAGATTGTTATCGAGAATCACCACCGGTGGCGCGAAGAAAAAATCCTGTTTGATCGGCTTTTCGCTGCCGATGGTAGTCATCATCTTTGCTTCGGAGCCTTCAAATGTCGTGTTCGATGTGACTTTCTTGCCGCTGTCTGAACTCCAGTCGTAGCGAGTGGGGGCGCCAGTAGCGTTTAAGTGTAACTCGCCGCTTACTTTTCCGGAGCCCGCCGCCGAATGAAGTTCCGTGGTGCCTTTTGCAACCCAGCCAGCGCCATCTTTCGATACCGAAAATTCTTCGGTGCCAACTTTCGAACCGTTGACGCTGATTTCGAATCGGCCGCGGTCTTCCGCGAAGGAGGGCTTTTGATCCGCGGCGGGAGATGCGAGGCAGCATGCGGCGGACAAAACGAGAATTCCGAGAGTCGCGGCTGAATGAAATGACTTCACGTGTGGGCCTCCGAATTTTCCGCACGCCATGCGGAGAGTTGAAGATCGCCGCCAAAAATGTTGAGGGCGAGAATGCGTTCTACGACTTCGCGCGGAGCACCGGCACCATCGACGCGGAAGTCGGCGAGACGATAGAAAGGAAGGCGTTCATCAAAAAGTTTGCGAAATGTAGTTTCGTCGCGGAAGAGAGGACGATTGTCCATGGTGACGCAGCGGGCGAAAAGCTGGTCGACGGAACAATCGAGCCAGACGACGAAGCCTTCTCGCGGGGCATCTGCCGGTTTGCATGCGGCGCGAAGCAATTCGAGATTTGGCGGCTGGGCAAACGTGCCGCCACCTAGCGCAACAACGATGGGGACATCCGACGCAGCACTCTCTTCGAGCACGCGCGAGAGTTGTTCGCTTTCTAGATCGCGGAAAGATTGTTCGCCTAGCCGTTCAAAGATTTCGGAGATGCGAAGGCCAGAGCGAGATTCGATGCGTTCATCGAGATCGATGAAGCGCCAACCCAGCTGACTTGCGAGAAGTTTTCCGACCGTGGTTTTCCCGCAGCCCATGAAGCCGGCGAGACACAGCAATTTCAGACGCGGTCGTAGAAGGGACGAATGCATCGAATTCGCGAGTTGCGCGGAAGAAAAACGGCGCTAGTCGCGGCTAGAAATTTTGATTGTACCACTGAAGGAACTGAGCTCGACTTTGGCGTTTCCATCGCCGTACGTGCCTGAAACAAAGGCGGCCGAGGTGCTGAACTTCGGCAGCTTCAGATGATGGCTGTGTTTATCGGGTTGAAGCTTGGCCTGGTTGAACACCGTTCCCTGCACGGAAGTGGCAGTGAGATCGAAGGAACTCGCTTTGCCAAAACGGACTTCGGTGTTGCCTGTGTCGCTCTTAAGAAGATAGATGCCGTGCTTAAGGAAATCGCCGTCAAAGAAAATATTGCCCGCGGTGGTGTGCACGCGTGACGTGATCCATAATTGGCTGGAAGAGCTTCACGTTGCCGCTGACGGTTTGCGCGGAAATGCTGCCATCACAACGAGTGCAGATGATGGTGCCCTCTGTGCTCTTGATGCTGAGCATGCCGCCAACGTCTTGCAGATTTACGTCTCCCAAAATCGTTTCAAAAGTGAGATCGCCGTGGACGCTTTCGACGACGATGCTGCCGGATTCGGTACGAATTTGCAGTTCGGTTTCTTCGGGCACAGTAATGACGTAGTTGGCCTGAAGATCGGCAGCGCGAGCGGAGGAGTCGACGATTTGCGTGTCGACTTCGATGCGCGAGCCGGCTTGCTCGGTATCGATCATTACGTTTTTGCTGCTCTCATCGCCAACGACGAGAACTTCCTGCTTTTTCCACGACTTGATTTCGATGTGGCCGCTGGCGTCTTGCAGGATGACGACAGGACGGCCCTGCACGTTGAAATGTTTTTCAACGTGGGCAGAGACAGGCAGCGCAAAGGCGAAAACGACGGCTGCGCCTGCGAGAACTGGACGAATCGAACGAAGCGCCGAAGAATCAAAGAGTGACGCAATCATGATGGCTTATTCCCCTGGCCAACTGCGTTGTACGGCAGCGGCAAGCAATTCGGATTTTTGCTGATAGGCCCCGTTCAAATATTCCCGCGCATCTGCATCGCGGGGATGTTCGCGTACTGTCTTTTCACATAGTGCAATAAACTTGTCAACGACCGCAATATTACGAGTGAGCGAAGCGTCAGCCGCTGAATCCGCGGGATGAAGATGCTAAATTGTGGCGGTTTCCATGTTGTCGAGGCTGCGTGAAACGTCAGGAACAGCGGAGGCTACAGCAGCGGTATCGGGTTGGTCAGGCGCGGGAGATTGCAGCCAGACAAGGCCGATAGCAGCGAGAGCAAGAACGGCATAGGCGCCCGCGAGGACGGGCCGGCGAAGCATGGCGAAAATTTCCGACATCCAATCCTGGCTTGAGACGGGCTGAGATTCGCGAATGATGCCTTCTTCGCGGAGGCGGTCAGCGGAGATTGAGCCACACGCGTTCGGGCGGCTCTTGCGGCGGCTCAGCCAGAACTTTAGCTGAGGAACAAATCAGCTCGAGATCTTCGACCATGGCACGGCAATTGGCGCACTGCTCGAGGTGAGCAACAGCGTCGGCCGGCGGATCGATATCGCCGAACTGCTCAAACGCAATTTCGAATTCATGGCAAAGCATGTTGCACCTTCTCTGACGCTGACTCTGACGAAGTCATCGAACGAATAAACTTTTTAACTGCGAGCTCGTTAACTTTCCTGCTCAATCTCTGTTTTAGCGGCCTGGCGCGCATCGCGCGCTCTATCCCGCTCGGCTTCATGCAAAAGTTCTCGAAGCCGTGTTCTCGCCTTGTGGAGCTGCGATTTCGAGTTGCCGATCGAGCAGCTCATGATACCGGCGATTTCGTTATGTTCGTAGCCCTGGATGTCGTGCAGTTCGAAAACTGCGCGATAACCTGGCGGAAGTTTTTCAACGGCGCGTTGTAGGTTGATCCGGTCCACCGAACCGGAAAGCAACGGATCCGCGGCGCCAAAATCTCTTCTGGGACCGCCAGATTCCTCGTCGGGTTCAGTGGCTTCTTCAAGAGAACTCTCCGAGACCGTCTTCTTGCGTAATCGCATCAGCACGACGTTTACAGAGAGCCGATGCAACCAGGTCGAGAAGGCCGATTCGCCCCGGAAGGTAGCGATCTTCCGGAAGAGTTGGAGGAAAGCCTCTTGTGTGAGGTCCTCCGCCTCGGCAGTCCGCCCAACCATGCGCAGGCACAGGGCATAGACGCGGCGATTGTGCATCCTGTAGAGATGCTCGAAATGCAGCTTCGTCACCCTGCTGGGCTCGCCGAATCGCTTCCGGTTCGGTGAACCCGCCGGTTTCGGTAGGTCTCGCTCGGGCCACCCTTACCCGTTCGGGACGCATCCGGCAAATGGGATGCTGGCCCCGCCCCCTGAGTTGTCCTGCATGTTCCTTCCGGTAACACCGTTAGAGTTGGTTAGGCAACCGCTCGAAAGGTTCGACGCGGGAGCCGGGCCGCGGGATTCCTGGGCGACCGAACTTATTGTCGCCGGAATGAGGGCGCGCGTCTATTGAGCGCGGGATTTTGCTCGGAAGTGGCGAAGGCGAGCTGCTCGCCGAAGAACTTCACTTCCTGATCGGGAAGGGCGACTAGGAAGCATTTCAAGAGCACAGTGGCTTCGCTAAAGGCCGTGCTGAGATCGAAATGGGCGCACTCGAGGGCATCCCAATCCTGCTGGCAGGATATCGAGGAACCTTCGGAGACGCGTTCTGCAGCGTTACGGTAAATGGAAGAGACGTTGAAAGTGATCTCGCTCAGCGTGCGCAGCTTATGCAGGAATCGCAGGTGGTGGCGCCACAAGAGCTGCGAAAGGAAGTCATTCAGAGAAGCGGCTCGGCGCGCCGCATCGCCCCGGAAATTCTCGGCATGAAGGGGCTCGACCGAAGGTAGCGTGCCGTAGTGCCGAGCGTGCCGCTCGAGCGCGGAGATCAAGCCTGCCAAGGGGATGGACGAACCGGTCGCAAAGGTGAGCTGATACAACGGCGTGTTCGCGCGCGAAATCGGCATGGCCGCGGCGAAGGGATGCCAGACCCTCGTTGAGCTCCATACCAAAAATGTCGTAGGACCACGTGACGGTGTTTATGCCGATACCGTAGACGAGGTTCTTGTCGTCGGTGAGGGGAGCATGCCAGTCCTGACGAACCGTCCGGACCAAATCGGGACGCGGTTTCCTGAACCAGCCCACGGGTAGCCTCCGAGAGAGGGCGAATTATAACGCGGGAGTCAAGAAAAGTGGGAATAGTACGCATGTTACGTCTGCGTAGGAAATAAGTACCTGTAGGTAATGCGTAACGCGGAAGGAACGAGAGGATATTGGGCGAACTTTTTTGGGAAATGAGGCGGGAACATTTTGACGAATGGTCGCGTCTATACTATGTTGCTCTAGGCCTAGCATCAGATGGCCTGAGTAAATAGGGATGGGAAGGCATTTCACGATGACCGATCAGAGAGACTTGTTTCCCGGGGCGCTGGAGATGATGGTGCTGCAGACAGTTCGCTGGCAGCCCATGCATGGGTATGCGCTGGCGCAGCACATTAAGCGAATTTCGAACGACTTGCTGCAAATCGAAGAAGGATCACTGTACCCAGCGTTGCAGCGCTTGCTGAAAGAAGGGTTGGTGAAGGCGGAATGGGGAGTGTCATCGACGAATCGGCGTGTGCGGATTTACCGATTGACGCCGATGGGCGCGAAACATCTTGAGCGGGAAGTCTCGAGCTTTGAGCGGATGCTCGAAGGGATAACGCGCGTGCTCGCGCCGGTGAAATCATGAGCTGGCTGAAGCAATTTCTCGTACGGCGAAAAATGGAGAGCGAACTCTCGAGCGAGATTCAAGAACATCTGGAAGAGAAGATCGAAGAGTTGGTTGCGGGCGGCATGAGCCGTGAGGATGCTACAGCTGCGGCGCGGCGTGAATTCGGGAACGTGACGCTTGCGCAGGAGAGCGGACGCGAAGTGTGGAGATGGCCGTCGCGGAAAGTTTTCTCGCGGACGTGCGATTTGGCGCGCGGATGTTCGGAAAGAATCCGGGATTCACCGCGGTGGCGGTGCTGACGCTTGCGCTTGGGATCGGTGCGACGTCAACGATGTTCAGCTGGATTAGGACTGTGCTCCTGAATCCGTTGCCGGGAGCTGCGGAGCCGGAGCGCGTGGTGGCGCTTGAGGAACAGGCGCCGTCGGGAGATCCGGTGATGAGTTCTTATCTCGACTACAGCGATTTTCGAGATCATTTGAAACTGATCGAATCGATGAGCGTGGTCGAGGCGAGATCGTTCGCGGCTGGGAAAGGCACGCATGTGGAGCGGGTGTGGGGCCAGCTTGTCTCGGGAAATTTTTTCGACGTGTTGCGCGTGCAGTCCAGAGTTGGGGAGATTTTTTATTGGAGGGGAGCGCGATGACGCGCAGAACGCGCATCCGGTAGTTGTGATCGCGCATTCTTACTGGCAAGGGCGATTGAATTCGAATCCGAACGTGATCGGCACCACCCTACAAATTAATCAGCACACTTTTACAGTCATTGGCGTGGCGCCGGAGGGATTTCAAGGTGCGATGCCCGGGCTCTCATTTGATATGTGGATGCCGGCGACGATGTATGGCGAACTGACTTCGACCGGCGACTGGATGCTGCAAGATCGTAAGACGCGGATGTTCCGAGTGGTGGCGCGGTTGGCGCCGGGAGTAAACATTGCGCAGGCGCGCGAAGAATTAAAGGAGCTTGCTGGATTGATGGCGCGATTGGACGCCGATACGAATGAAGGGATGAGCGCGACGCTGTTGCCGATGCGCCAGTCGCATTTCGGATTGCAGGAATCGATGCAATCGCCGCTGATGATATTGATGGGAACGAGCTGCGTAGTTCTGCTGATCGTTTGCGCGAACGTGGCGAATTTGCTGCTCGCGCGCGCGACGAGCCGGCGAAAGGAATTTGGGATTCGGTTGGCGCTGGGAGCGACGCGGCCGCGGCTGGTGCGGCAAATCTTGACCGAAACATTATTGATGGCGTTGGCGGGATCGGTGCTGGGGCTTTTTATTGCGGCGTGGCTGGGCGGATCATTGCGCTACCTTGTGCCGGCGTCTGTACTTCCGGATCTGGTGCGGCCGGCGATTGATCGCGAAGCGCTGTTGTTTGCGGCGGGATTGGCGTTTCTGGTCGCTGCGCTTTCCGGAATTGCACCGGCGCTGAATGCAGGAAGCGACAACGTGAATGACACGTTGAAGGAAAGCAGCCGCAGTGGGAGCGCTGGCACGCGGTCGAATCGTCTGCGCGCGCTGCTGGTTTGTTCAGAAATGGCACTGGCGGTGGTGGCGGTGGTGGGGGCGGGGCTTTTCTTGAAGAGTTTTTATTTGTCGAAGGCTACGCAACCAGGATTTGATCCGGAGCATGTGGCCGTGGCGCAATTGAATTTGTCCGCCGCGGGTTTCGATGCGACGCAAGCAGATGCATTCTGCAGGCGTTTGCGCGAACAACTTGAAAGGCAACCGGGAATTATCGCTGCGAGCTATGCCGACTATGTGCCCCTGAGCGTGAGTGCGGGTTCGTGGGAAGACTTGGAGATTGAAGGATACGTTGCAGGCCAAAGCGAGAACATGAAGATTTATCGAAACCTTGTTGCGCCCGGTTATTTCAGCTTGATGAAGATTCCTCTGCTCGAGGGACGTGACTTCACGTTGCAGGACGACAAAACGCACGCACCTGTGATGATCGTGAGCCGCGAATTCGTGCGGCGGTTTGTGCCGCACGGAGCTGCGATCGGGCGCAAGGTAAATGGGTGGGGGAAATGGTTCACGATTGTGGGTGTGGCGGAAGACATCAAGGTGTACCGGATGACGGAAAATGCGTCGCCATATTTCTACGTACCGATCAGGCAAGTTTTCCGGCCGGAGATGGGGCTCTCATTCTATGTGCGCACGTTCGGGACCCGTGGGCGATGCGATTGCGGCGATTCGGCGCGAATCGGCAGAGGTTGATTCAACTGTGCCGATTTTCGAAAGTGTCGCGCTGACGGATTACATCTCAGGATCGCTTTTCGCGCAGAGAATCGCGGCCAGCTTGCTGAGCGTGATGGCGGGGATCGCGTTTCTACTGGCGGCAATCGGGCTTTACGGAGTGATGGCGTACTCGGTGTCACAGCGGACGAATGAAATTGGAATCCGCGTCACGCTGGGAGCGCAGCCGATTCAAGTTTTGCAAATGGTGCTGAAACAAGGGCTGATGTTTGCGGCGATTGGAATCGTAGCTGGATCTTTGATTGTGTTTGCGGTGGCGCGACTGATTTCTGCGACGCTCGTGTATGTGAGTCCGGCGGATCCGGCTGTCTACGCGATCGCTGGCACGTTTACGGTGCTGATTGCACTTGCGGCTACTTTATTGCCCGCGCGGAGAGCAATGCGCGTGGATCCGATGGTTGCGTTGAGGCACGAGTAGCGAATAATTTTTTTGTGAGCGCCCGGTTACGAGTGCGCCTGTCTGGCGGTGACATGACACGATTCACACAAATATTTTCCCGGCGCCAAATTGATGGCGAACTGTCTGATGAAATACAGGCGCACCTCGACGAGCGAATTGAAGAATTAATCTCCGATGGGGTTTCGCGCGCAGATGCATCATTTGCTGCGCGAAAGGAGTTCGGCAACGTGACCTCAGACAAAGGAAAAGGGCGCAGAAATCTGGCGGTGGACTCATGTTGAGGAGCTAATGCAGGACGTGCGCTTCGGCATCCGAATGCTGCGCAAGAGTCCGGCATTCACCGCAATCGCAATTTTGACCTTGGCGCTTGGCATCGGCGCGAGTACGACCGTCTTCAGTCTCGTAAATTCAATCCTGCTGAATCCGCTGCCGTATCCGCACGCGGAGCAAATTGTGCTTCCGTGGCGAATGACTCCTCCGGGAGTGAATCTGGGGTTCGTGGATTTTCCGTGGGATCGCGCGGGATATTTGACGTTCGCTGAGGATACACAAACGTACGAATACACGGCGGCATTTGAGAGCCAGACATTCAACTTGACCGGCACCGGCGATCCGGTGAAAGGCTAAACGGCATTACCGTTTCCGCAGGATTTTTTCCAACGCTCGGCGTGTCACCAAGAATTGGACGTACGTTTACTCCTGACGAAGATCAACAGGGTCACGAACACGAAGCGGTGCTTAGCGATGGCTTTGGCGCGATAGTTTTGGCGCCGATCCAGCGATTGTAGGGCGATCGATTGATCTCGAATGGACTGTCGTACACGGTGATCGGAGTCATGCCGCCGGGTTTTGCGTTCCCGCGCTCCGAAGAGATGCCCGGCAATTTCGAGTTTCCACACATGCCGCAACTATGGGTGCCTATCGCACTTCCTCCGGGTCCGCCAAAGCGCGGTGAACCTTCAGAGCTTGCGGTAATTGGAAGGCTGAGGCCTGGCGTGAGCATTTCGCAAGCGCAGGCTGAAGGCGATATTTTTACGAAGCGCGAAGAGGCGCTCTTTCCCGCGGCGAAGGGTTGGTTCAGCACGCGCGTAACTCCGCTGTCGCGCCAAGTCGTGGGAGATACAGGCGTCCGTTGCTGCTAATACTCGGGGCTGTTGGAGTGGTGCTGCTAATCGCATGTTCAAATGTGGCGAGTCTCTTGCTGACGCGGTCAGTGGGACGACGAAGAGAGTTTACAGTTCGCGCGGCGCTCGGTGCGGGCAAGGGACGCCTGGTGCGGCAACTTTTCACCGAAAGTTTGCTGTTGGCTCTCGCGGCCGGGATTTTGGGAATCGCGTTTGCCGAAGTTGGCGTGCAATTCGTTCGCGTGTTTGGCCCGCGCGATTTACCGCGGCTTGCGGAAGTTTCGCCGGACATGCGTATGTTTGCATTTGCTCTGGGAATCGCGCTGCTCACGGGAATTCTGTTTGGGGTTGCGCCAGCCTTCGGCGCGGCGCGTGAAGACGTGGCGGACTCGCTTCGCGAGACGGGGGAACGATCTGGCGGCAGCGCCACCGCGCCTAAAATTCGAAGCGTACTTGTTGTTTGCGAAATCGCGCTCGCGTTGGTTCTCGTGATCGCGGCAGGATTGCTGGTGCGCACGTTCTATCAGATATCGCGAGTGGAAACAGGATTCACTGCGGAGCAAGTGCTGACATTCGGCCTGACGTTGCCGAGCCTGAAATATCCGGATTCCGATCACATCATCGATTTTTACAATAAGATGCTCGGTCAGCTTCAGACCATTCCACAAGTGCGATCAGCCGGAATCTCTGAAGCGATTCCTTTGCGGCGTCCGCCCGAAAGCACAGCGTTGCGAATACCAGATTTCGCGGTAACGCCCGGGAAGCAGCGGCCGATTACCGACTACACTTTTATTTCTCCAGGATATTTCGGCGCGCTCGGAACTCCGATTTTGCGCGGCAGAGATTTTTTGGCGAACGATGCCGGCGATTCGATGCTCGTGGCTATCGTCAATTCCACGATGGCAAAGCGATTCTGGCCCGGCCAGGATCCGATCGGCAAACAAGTTGGTCTTCCGATTCGCCCCACGAACATGACGGTTGTGGGAGTGGTGCCGGATTTCCATCACAAGTCTCTGCGCGAAAATACAGAACCCGAAATCTATGTCCCATACACGCAAAAGCCCTGGCCATCGATGTTGTCACTGCAAGTCGCAGTGAGAACCGCTGGTGATCCAGGCGCGGCCTTGAGTTACGCGCGTGAGGCGATTCACGCGGTCGATCCTGATGTGCCGCTCTCCGACGTGATGACGTTGTCGGCGGCTCTCGGCGAGTCGATGTCTCAATCACGGTTCACGATGTTGCTGCTTGGTGCGTTCGGCGCGCTTGCGCTGTTAATGGCGATGATCGGAATGTACGGCGTTATTTCTTATGCTGTGGCTCAACGCACACGGGAGATAGCGATTCGGATGGCGCTTGGCGCGGAGCGAAGAAGCGTTTTCGCGATGGTGCTGCGGCAAGGATCTCGGCTTGCAGCGTTGGGAATCGCGATTGGTGTGGCGGTGGCGCTGATTGCTACGCGACTGATGGACGAGATTTCTATTCGGTGTGCGGCCTACCGATCCGCTTACATTTGGTGCTGTCGTGACGCTACTCGTTGCGATTGCTCTGCTTGCGAGCTACATACCGGCAATGCGCGCGACGCGCGTGGATCCGATGGTCGCGTTGCGTTCCGAGTAGCACACGTAAGCTCTGCGTCCAGTCAGTGCCGTTTCTTGACGCTGCTGCAACCGCCTCCTTATACTTTGCTCGATTCGCGGCAATTACGTCTGCCTGAGCAAAATCGGTCAGACTGCCCGAAAATCGGCCGCATAGCTTCCGCGATCCGCGGATAAGGACTTCCCAAATTGCCGTTTGAGCCGCTCGATCAATATCTGCAGCGCCAGAAAAAACTTGAAGAGATCGTCGCGTTGGGGCATTCCGCCTATCCGCACAAATTTGAATGGTCGATCACTCCAGCCCAAATCGTTGAGCGCTACGGCGCGAAAACGCACGACGAACTAGCAGCCGAAAAAGTGGAAGTACGCGCTGCGGGCCGCCTGATGACGATGCGCCTCCACGGAAAAGCGGGATTCGCGCACATTCAAGGTGACGGTGGGCGCGTACAAATTTACGTGAAGCTTGATGTGATCGGCGAACGCGGATTCCAGCTATTGCAGCTTCTCGATATGGGAGACGTGATCGGTGTCAGCGGGCATTTGTTCCGGACGCGAACAGACGAACTTACGATCTGGGTGACAGATCTGCAATTGCTTACCAAATCTTTTTTGCCGCTTCCGGAAAAATGGCATGGTCTTACAGATGTGGAGCAGCGTTACCGGCAGCGGTATCTGGATTTGATCGTCACGCCGAAGACGCGCGAAGTTTTTCTGAAGCGCGCACAAATCATTCGCGAAATTCGCCGATTTTTCGATGCGCGCGGCTACGTGGAAGTGGAAACGCCGATGATGCACTCGATCGCAGGAGGGGCGGCGGCGCGTCCTTTTATTACGCATCACAACACGCTCGATCTTGAACTCTATCTTCGTATCGCCCCCGAGCTTTATTTGAAGAGGCTCGTTGTCGGCGGGATGGATCGCGTGTACGAAATCAATCGCAATTTCCGGAACGAAGGAATTTCCACGCAGCACAATCCGGAATTCACGATGCTTGAATTCTACGAAGCGTATAGCGATTACCGCGTCTTCATGGATTTGACCGAAGCGCTGTTGAGCCAGATCGCGAGCGCCGTCACCGGCGGCACCGTCGTGCAGTTCGGCGAGCACACGATTGATTTTGCGAAGTGGGACCGATTGACGATGCGCGACGCCATCGTTCGCCACTGGCCCGCTGCGGCTGGGAGTGCACCGAGCACTGAATCTCTGAAATCTGCTGGCGGTCCGCGCGAAACCGCGAATCGATTCAACGCGTGGGCGAAGCAGGGCAATGCGGAGCCGATTGCGAAAGTTGAAACGCTCGGCGATGGCGAACTTGTTGGCGCACTCTTCGAAAGTGTTGCCGAGCCCTTCCTCGTGCAGCCGACAATTCTTTACGATTTCCCCGTGGAAATTTCGCCACTCTCAAAATGTAAAGACGATGATCCATCTACCGCCGAACGATTTGAAGTTTTTATCGGCGGCTTTGAGCTTGGCAACGCTTTCTGCGAGCTCAATGATCCCGTCGAGCAGGAACGCCGCTTCCGCTTGCAAGTTGAGCAGGGCGGGGAAGAAGCTCCAAAGGAAGTTGATCTCGACTACGTGCGCGCGCTGAGCCATGCGATGCCTCCCGCGGCAGGGATGGGAATCGGAATCGATCGATTGACCATGCTGCTCACGGATTCGCATTCGATCCGCGACGTGATTCTTTTTCCGTTGCTGAGGCGCGAAGACTCGCCACGACGCCGTACCCGCAGAGACTCCCGAATCAAGTTTGCCAGCGGTTTCGGATAAGCCGTAATAAGATGAGCCGTGATGCGATTTGAATGGATGGTGGCGCGGCGCTACCTGCGCTCGCCGCACCGCCCGGCCGTGCTGCAACTTGTAACGCTACTCTCTGTTCTCGGAGTCGCCGCGGGAGTGGCTACGCTGGTCATCGCGCTCGCAATGGATACCGGTTTCGACCAGACTATTCAAGATCGGCTTCTCGGCGGCACGGCTCACGTCAACTCTGAGTATCCCTGGCGCGGTTGGAATTTCGGGCTATCAAGAATTGGCTCAGAAACTCGCGCAAACTCCTGGAGTGCTTTCGGCAACTCCCGCAGTCTATGAAACAGTTCTGCTTTCGGCCGCGGGGCGAGCACGCGGCTTGCTTGTGAAAGGACTCGATCCGGCCCATCAATCGGATGAAGCGTTACAACACGTCGTAGAAGGGAAGGCGGATTTTTCGCCAGACGCCGATGGGATTGGCGCAGTTATTATTGGCCATTTGCTCGCCGATGATTTCGGGCTGCGAGTCGGCGATTACGTCACTTTGATTAGCGGCGGTGGCAGGCTCACTCCGTTTGGACATGGTTCCGCGCGCGCCCCGATTTCGATGTCACCGGAATTTTCGATTCGGGATTTTACGATTTCGATGCCAACTGGTGATTTGTCACCATGCCCGCCGCCCAGGGCCTTGCGGGAGTCGGCGACGTCGCGAGCGAGATCGAATTTCGACATCGCCGACGTAAATCGCGCCGCGTGACATGGCAGCGCAATTGAGACGCGCCGCTGGTCCGGATTTTAAAACCACAACATGGATGGACGAAAATCGCGCTCTGTACAAATCCCTTCACCTGGAAAAATTGGTCACCGCAATTTTCATCGGACTCATCACATTCGTGGCAGGACTGAACATTCTCGTGGTGCTTTCGATGACTGTCACGGACCGATCGCGCGACATCGCTGTATTAATGTCGATGGGCGCGCGCCGCGCGCAAATTCGCGGCATTTTTTTTCTGGAAGGCCTCGCAATCGGAGGCGTCGGTACACTCGTTGGATTGATCTTGGGATACGGCGTGGCGTGGATCTCTGGAACTTATCGACTGATTCCGCTCGATCCGGAGGTCTACTCCATTCCGTACGTGCCGTTCAATCCGAGTATGCTCGATGCGTTGTGGATTGCGATCGCCGCAATCGCGATTTGTTCAGCCGCCACGCTGATTCCGGCGCGGGCCGCGTCGCGCATATTGCCGGTGGAGATTCTGCGTTACGAATAGTTACATGGTTTGGCCAGTGGTTTGCACCTTATAAAACTGCCATGCCCTTCGCTCCCGTAGCCGACAAAGTGCCTCTTTCGGGCAGTTCTGCGCGTGCTACAATCCGCTGCTTTTCAACAACTTACAGCCGGATGGTATTTGGGCTCGGCGTAGCCAGCATTTGCAACGGCAGCACTTGGGTGCGAATAGGAAATCAATTCGCCTACGGCAGCTAGTGGAACAGATCCGCCGTCTGCAAGTTGAGCATCTAATAAATAGAGGTTAGGCGTTGTCGGTTACGGTGCCTAGCTTTTGTGACTCAAAGCTACGACAAAGAAACAGATCGACCGATCAAAACATGAGCCAATCGGCTTCATCGGCGGCACACACGCAACTGGCGGAAAACATCGCCGGGGAAGACACGCTGCTCGAAACGCGCCTTCTGCGAAAAGTTTACGGCGCTGGTGTGGCGCAACAAGTTGTCCTCGAAGGCGTTTCGCTCACCGTGAAGCGCGGCGAGATGATTGCGATTGTCGGTCCTTCCGGCAGCGGAAAAAGCACTTTGCTGCACATGCTTGCTGCGCTGGACATGCCAACAAGCGGCGAAGTATACTTTCGTTCGAAAGCGCTACATTCGCTTCCAGAAAAGCCTTTGGCCGATTATCGGAATGAGGCTGTGGGATTCGTTTGGCAGCGCCATCATCTGTTGCCGGATTTTTCGGCAGCCGAAAACGTCGCTTTGCCGATGCTCATGCGCGGTAAAGCGCCGGAAGTTTGCCTGGACGCGGCCATTCGCTGGCTCGATCAGGTTGGTTTGAGCAGCAAAGGCCATCAGAGAGCGGGCGAACTTTCTGGCGGCGAGCAACAAAGGGTCGCGATTGCCCGCGCGTTGGTAAATCAGCCGGCACTTTTGCTGGCAGACGAACCGACTGGTGATCTCGACGAACATAATTCGGAAGCTGTTTTCGACCTAATGCAACGCTTACACCGGACCCACCTTCTCACCTCCATCCTGGCGACGCACAATCGCGCATTGGCGCAACGTTGCGACAGAGTCCTGGGGTTGGAGCATGGCGTACTCAAGCCGCTCGATTTGAATTCTGCGGCTGGAAACGTCTAACAGGCTAAAGAGAGAGCGACCGTGCTAGAGCGTTTTACAGAAAAAGCCCGCCGCGTAATTTTCTTTGCGCGGTATGAGGCAAGCCAGTACGGCAGTCCTTGCATTGAAACGGAGCATCTGCTTCTCGGACTGGTCCGTGAAGATAAGGCTCTCGCGAATCGATACTTGCGAACCCAGGGTTCGATCGAATCCATTCGAAAAGAGATCGAGGCTCGCATCACGATTCGTGAACGAATCTCCACTTCCATTGAAGTTCCGCTCAGCGCTGAATCGAAGCGCATCCTGAGTTATGCAACGGATGAAGCGGATAAGCTTTCCACTAAACATGTCGGCACGGAACATCTGCTGCTGGGAATTCTGCGCGAAGAAAAATGTTTCGCGTCGGAAATTTTGCTCGAGCGCGGATTGCGCCTGAATCAATTGCGCGAAGAACTTGCGCGCGGTACCGGCGAAAAAGTTCCGGTGAATCGCCCGAAAGAAACTTCGCTGCTGGCGGAATTCAGCCGCGATCTCACGCAGGCTGCCACCGAGGGTCAGCTTGATCCCTTAGTAGGCCGCGAAAGCGAACTCGAGCGGTCCATCCAAATTCTCTGCCGCCGGACGAAAAACAATCCCGTGCTGATTGGCGAGCCCGGCGTCGGCAAGACCGCGATCGTCGAAGGTTTGGCGCAGCGCATCGCCGATGGCGACGTGCCGCCGTTCCTCGCGGACAAACGAATTCTTTCGCTCGATCTTTCTCTGATCGTCGCGGGCACCAAATATCGCGGCCAGTTTGAAGAGCGTCTTAAGACAATCATGAAGGAGTTGATGGAAAATCAAAACTCCATCATCTTCATCGACGAGCTCCACACCCTCGTTGGTGCGGGCTCTGCTGAAGGCTCACTCGATGCCGCAAATATTTTGAAGCCGGCATTGAGCCGCGGCGAAATTCAGTGTATCGGCGCGACAACTCCCGGTGAATATCGCAAGTCTGTTGAAAAAGATCGCTCGCTCGAGCGCCGCTTCCAGTCGGTAAAAGTCACCGCTCCTTCCGAGGAAGAAGCCATCCGCGTGCTCCAGGGAGTGCGTGAGCGCTACGAGAAATTTCATGCGGTAAGTTACACAGAAGAATCAATCCAATACGCCGTTTATCTTTCGAACCGGTATATTCCAGATCGTTTTCTTCCAGATAAGGCCATCGATCTTTTGGACGAGGCAGGCGCGCGCGTAAAGCTGCGCCAGGCGATGCTTCCCGAGGAAGTTTCCGAAGTGCAGAAGCGCGTGAAGTTCATCACGCATCGCATGGAAACTGCCATCGCCAATCATGAATTCGAAAAGGCGCGCTTTTATTCCGAAGAAGAACGTAAAGAAAAAGAAGGTCTGCGCCAACTTCGTGAACGCCTGAAGATTGACGATTCCTCAACAGGCACCGTAACCCGCGAAGATATCGAGGAAGTTGTATCTCGCTGGACCGGGGTCAAGGTCACTTCAATTAAGGAAGATGAACAGCAAAAACTGCTGCGCATCGAACCCGAGCTGCACAAGAAAATCGTCAGTCAGGATAAAGCGATTACCGCACTCGCTCGTGCCATTCGGCGAAGTCGCGCAGGTCTGAAAGCTCCCGGCCGTCCCGTGGGTTGCTTCCTGTTCCTCGGGCCCACTGGAGTCGGCAAGACAGAAGTTGCTCGGCGCCTCGCGGAGTTTTTGTTTGGTAGCGACAAGTCTTTGATCCGTTTCGACATGTCCGAATACATGGAAAAGCATTTCGTGTCGAAATTAATCGGAGCGCCTCCGGGCTATGTGGGTTACGAAGAGGGCGGCCAGCTCACTGAACGCGTGCGCCGTACACCTTATTCAGTGATCCTCCTCGACGAAATCGAGAAGGCTCATCCGGACGTGTACAATATCCTGCTGCAGGTTTTGGAAGATGGGCAGCTCACGGATGGTCTAGGTAACACCGTGGATTTTCGTAACACCATCATCATTCTTACTTCCAATCTGGGTGCGCGTCACTTGCAGAAGCGCTCCACGCTGGGTTTTCAAGGATTAGACGATGCAGGCTCTCGCTCCATGGATGAACTCGTCACTGCGGAAGTTAAGCGCGCGTTCAACCCGGAATTCCTGAACCGCCTTGACGACATCATCATTTTCAATCCGCTTTCAGATGAAGATTTGCTTCGCATCATCGATCTGTTGGTTTGGCAGTTGAACGACACGCTGATTCATCGGCAAGTCCAAATCGTGCTTACACCTGAAGCACGCCAGTGGGTGCTGGAAAAGACTTGCGGTGATCGCAGCTACGGTGCTCGTCCTTTGCGCCGCGCACTTCAGAAGTACGTAGAAGATCCACTGTCCGAAGCGTTGATTCAAGGGGGTCTCCAACGGCCGGCTACACTCGAGATGTATGTATCGGGTGAGAGTCTTGGATTCCGGCCGGTAGTTGAGGCAACCCCGGTAGTTCACTAGCGAATCCTACGCGCACGTGTCGGCCTCTCCGTAAGCCGGCATAGGGGGAGCAACTCAATTGTTCGAGGGGGCGCGGCTGTGAGCCTTGGGGCAGCCGCAGTTGGAAAATTTTGCCTCAATAGTTCGCGAAGCCGCCGCAGGCTGTCTCTAGCAGCGTCTGCGGTTTTCTTCGCGGTATTGGTGTGCCCGCTGGGTGCGCCAGCGAAGCAATTGCTACGGGACCCGCAACAGAATCAGGCTGCCCAGGTCTCTCAACCCGGCCAAACACTTACTCAAAACGTCCCGGAGAATATTCAGCAAGATTCACAACAAAGCGCGGACAAGCAAACCGACACTCCCCAGAAAAAAGGTCCAATCGTTGAGCGCATTGAATTCAACGGCAATCGCCGCATCCGCCGCGATTCGCTCCTTGCTCGTATTTTTACCCGTCAGGGTGATCCGTACAGTCCCGATTCGTTGAACCGCGATTATCAAGCACTCTGGAACACTGGGTACTTCGATGACGTCACAATTTCCGTGGAAGATAGTCCTGACGATCCGAACGGCAAAATTGTCATATTCACCGTAAAAGAGCGCCCCGCCATCCGGCAGATCAAATATGTCGGCAACCACTCCGTGAGCGAATCAGACATTCTCGATCGTTTTAAAGACCGCAAAGTAGGGCTCACGGTAGAGAGTCAGTTTGATCCGACGAAAATTAAGAAAGCCGAAGTAGTGATCAAGGAGTTGCTGGGTGAACACGGGCGCCAGTACGCGACTGTCAAGGCGACGTATCAGACGATCGCCTCCAGTAACGCCGTCATCCTCACTTTCAGGGTGGATGAAGGCCCCAAAGTAAAAGTCGGCAAGATTATCATCGTCGGCAATCATGCTTTCTCTTCCGCTCGAATCATTCGCTCGATGCGCCATTCGCGTCCCTACGCGATTCCAGCGAAGGTCGTCACCATCAATGTTTTTTCCAAAACATTCGACAAGGAAAAACTCGACGAAGACCTCGAAGTCGGAATTCGCAGTCTGTATCAAGATGCTGGCTATTTTGAAGTTCTGGTGCCCAAGGGCGGCGATCCAATCTTGAAGCCGGTTCAGATCGATAAGAAGGGGAAGTTAAAAGGCCCCTGGCCGTTGATCGGCAGCAAGCACGTTCGGAACACGGATATAACCATCGAAATCGAAGAGGGCGATCGTTTCCGGATGGGAAAGCTTTTCATACGTAACGCAGACCCGACCAAGGGACTTACTCTCAACCACAAAATTCTTGAGAGTATTTTCCCGTTGAAGACCGGCGATATTTTTGACGTCGGGAAAATCCGTAAAGCGATCGAAACTTATACCAAGATCTACGGCCAGTATGGCTTCATCGACTTTACGGCCGAGCCTTCTTTCGATATCGATCACGCAAAGAAAACCATCAATCTCACGCTTTCATTCGATGAACAGAAACAATACTTCGTTCACCGCATCAACATCAGCGGCAACGTCACCACCCGCGACAAAGTGATTCGCCGCGAGCTGCTCATCGATGAAGGCGATCTTTATAACAACCGTCTCTGGGAAGTGAGTGTCCTTCGTCTCAACCAGCTCGATTTCTTCGAGCCGTTGAAACCAGAAACCGCCGCCACCGTGAAAAAGAACGTCAAGCTGGGCAGCGTTGATCTTAATTTGAAGGTTCGGGAAAAAGGCAAGCAATCCATCAGCTTGACAGGCGGCGTCAGCGGCCTCGCTGGCACTTTCCTCGGACTTACCTATCAAACCAACAATTTCCTGGGTCTCGGCGAGACGCTTACTCTTTCTGCGCAAGTGGGCTCTATCCAGCGGAACTACACTTTCGGATTTACCGAACCCTATTTGTTCGATCGCCCGATTTCCACGGGCTTCACAGTTTTCTCAAGCTACTTCAATTACGATCAGGCGCGCGAGGAATCTATCCTGCTCGGCCAGCAGATAAACCTCAGCCCGCTCGTCGTCCAGAACTACGCGCAAAATAGCGATGGCTTCACCGTCTTTGCGAGCTATCCAATCAAACACGCACGCTTCACGAGAATTGGCATCACCTACGGCTACACCGACACAAACATCAACGCCAGCAGCACCGCTTCGCAGATTCTGTTTTCAAACTTGCAATTCCAGTCCGTTGCCGGCCCCTCGGCGCTAAATGGAATCCATCAGAGCAAAATCACTCCGTCCATTCAATACAACACGGTAGACAATCCCACCGATCCAACCAAAGGCACCTCCATTTTCTACAACGTGGGGATCGAAGGGCTCGGCGGAAATACTCGCGCAATCAGCAATACGGTCGACATCAAGCACTTCATGAAGACCTTTCACAACCGCAATGTGATCGGGTTCCATTTCCAGGGCGCGTTCCTAACGGGATACGGTGGCGACGTACCGCCCCCGTTCGAGCGTTACTACACTGGCGGTGAAGATTCCATTCGCGGCTTCGATATCCGCACCGTCTCGCCGCTTGTTTTTATTCCCGTGCCGAGTTCAAGTTCGCTCACCTACATCGATCCTCGGCAACTTGATAGCAACGGCAATCCGCGGCAATTCAGCGTTACCATTCCAACTTCTTCGTACACCATTACTTTCCCGGGCGGAGACACGATGGGGGTCTTCAACGCCGAGTACCGCATCCCGCTCGTGGGCCACTACGCCAGCATGGACTTCTTCATGGACGTTGGCACCGCGGGTGTATTGCGTCGCGATCAATTACAACTCAGCGATACCTCGTTCACGACTCTTACCACCGGGCTGCCGAACACGCTTTTCAACAGGGATTTGGAATTCGCGCCGCATTCCAATTTTTTCCCGCGCATGTCCACTGGAATTGAATTTGTCGTGAACCTGCCCATCGTTCACGCTCCGTTCCGCTTGTATTACGCTTACAATGTGCTCCGTTATAACGAACTGATCGTCGCTCCGCAGGGCGATTTTTATCTGAGCACGGGGCTCAAGAATTCTTTGCCGCCGGGCGTTCTCGATACACAGATTCTTCCGCAGTTGACTCGCAACGCTGCGAATCCGGTGCAGTTCAATTATATTGATCCGTTAAAGACGGTCCGATTTACCGTGAGCCGTACGTTCTAGCGAATGTTTTCAGCCGCCGCAGCGGCATAAAAATTTTGCGGCTCGGGCCATATTGGGGGAGAGGGGACGGAATGAAGCGTTGGAGACTTTGGCTGGGTTGCGTTGTCGTCTTATGCGTATGCGCAGCAGGCTGTAAAAATAGCAGCACGAGCGGGTCCAGCGCTCCGGCAGTTACCCTCAACCTTACGAGCACTACGGTACCAGTGGGCGGCAGCGTTCAGTTTCAAGCGCTCGTCGTGAACACCGCCAACGACAATCAGAGCGTTACCTGGGAAGTGAACGGAATCACTGGCGGGAATTCCACTCTTGGCACCATTGATACAACGGGTCTTTATGTGGCCCCGGCCACCGTTCCGTCACCCAACGCCGTTACGATCACCGCCGTTTCCCAGGCAGCTACCAGCGCTACCGCCACCGCCACAGTTACCATTGATTCCGGCATTCGAGTTACCGTAACCCCGTCGATCGTTTTCCTGGGCACCGGCGAAACTCTTCAATTTCTGGCCGCCGTCTCGGGCAGCACCAATCAAGCAGTCACCTGGCAGGTAAACGGTGAAGCCGGGGGTGACTCCACGGTTGGAACAGTCACCGCGCAGGGACTTTACACGGCGCCACCTTCAGCTCCAACGACGGGTAACATCACGGTCACCGCAATTTCTCAGGCCGATACCAGCCAATCCGCCGGTGCTGCCGTTAATATCGAAACTGCTTCAGATCCCACCGTGGTCTCAGTCTCACCCACACATGCCGGTCAGGGGTCGCTCTTTATTGACGCATATATTACTGGAACGAATTTCCTTTCCACTACAACTGTATTCGTAAACGGCACCGCCGTCGGCACAACCTATCTAAGTATCAGCTCGCTGCGCGCGAACATTCCTGCCAACTTGATGAGCTCTTCTCCCACCACGCTCACCTTTCAGATTGAGCGCCAGGGCGGAAACCTAATCAGTTGCGCCAATGTTGCCCTCTGCCAGTTGACGATTGACGCCGTGCGTCCCGCGGTTGTTTCCGCCGCGCCGGATAGCGGGATTCAAAACGGTTCCCCAGTTGAGTTCGAACTCGACGGCGGTTTTTTCGGAACGTCCCAGAATGCTACTCCGAGTGTGATCGCCAAGTTCGATGGCCATGTTGAGGCCACCATCAACCCGAATCCGCGCCAGTTGGATGTTACGATTCCAACCACGGATCTGGCGGAAGCCGGGCTCCATCAAGTGTCGGTTGTGAATTCCAGTGTCACCACTCCCGCGGGATCTCCCGCGAATGAGGCAATCACCAATTTTGCCGTGCAATCGTTGCCTGCCAATGCCTCCATTGTTTCGGCGTCGTTGTCTCAGCCAGGCGCGGCAGGTCCGGTCGCGGTTGGCATAAACACAGCCACCGGCATCGCCGTCGTCGTAAATCAAACTTCGAATAATCTCACGCTCATCGACCTTACTGGCCCCACTCCCGCAGTCGTGCCCGGCGGTCCGATCCCAGTTGGTAACGGCCCCACCAGCGTCGCAGTGGATGGCATTCGTAACATCGCAATTGTCACAAACAATCTGGATAACACTCTCAGCATCGTCAATCTTGCCAGCCATGCGGTTACCACCGTTAGCGCCAATGTTCTCAAGGCGCCCTTCAGCGTGGGGATCAATCCGCAAACTGGAATGGGAGTCATCGCTTATCAATCAACGAATATCGGAACGCTCCTTGACGACACCCAAAATCCACCTGCCATTGTTGGAGCGGTTTCCATGTCCACCGGCAAGAATCCGCAAGTAGTGGTAGAGCCGCGGCTCAATTGGGGGCTAGTCACCCCCGGCGGCGCGGGAGTTTTCTCGATCGTTGATCTCGGCCGCCACAATTCCAATGTCATCACGGCTGCCGCGGGTGCCGTTCGCGTTTCTTCCACTATGGTGTCTACGATTACCACCACCACTCCTGTTGGTCTGATCATCGGTGACGCCGTCCTTATTTCCGGCGTCGCAGACCCCAGTTTCGATGGCATCTTCACGGTCACGTCCGTTCCGAATTCCACCAGTTTCACATTCACTCAGACGGGTCCTGACGCCACCAGCGGCGGCGGCCTCATTCAGTACTCTGATCCGCTGGCAACCGTTTCCTTCGGCCTCACCGTAAGTGGTGTCAGCGTCAACCCTGAAACAAAAACGGCGCTGCTTACAGACAGCACCAGCTCTTTCGCAACACTGATGAGCATTCTTGATCAGACAATTACAAGCGTTCCGATCGAGATCGGAGCGGTCGCGTCCGCATTCAATCAATACACCAATATCGGGATCACTCTGAATCCCACTGTTGGCACCACTCCCGGAAGCGCGATTGCCTGTACAGCGCCTTGTGCTTCGATCATTGATCCGGTCACGCCCACGCGAACTGGCGCCATCAGCCTTCCCGGCATCAACCCCGTCGCCATCGCTATCGATTCGGGCACGGATCTCGCGGTCATCGCAAATTCCGGCAGCAATGATGTGACGGTGATCTCGCTCGGCCCGATCAAGCCTCTCGAACTGGATCAAATTGTTTTGGAGGCAGACCGCCAGGTGAGTCCGGATATCACTCAAACATCCGCAAGCGATTTGCAGCTCACGCTGATTGGCAAAGGATTTCAATCCGGCGCGGTAGCTCGTATAGATGGTGTGACTCTCGCGCCGATTAGTCAGGTCACCGACCGCGAAATGACGGTTAAGGTGCCCGCCGCGATGCTTGGATCCCCGCGGCGCTTCTCCGTGGATATCGAAAACCCAGGCAACGTCATATCGAACGCGGAAGGTTTTTCCGTAGTTCAGTTTGTTGATCTGGCTGCCACTTCGTGCCCGCTACCTGCGCCCAGCGCTGTCGCCGTCGACGACGATCTGAACATTGCCATCGTGACGGCGTCCGCGTGCTCTTCGGCATATGTTGTCGATCTTGGGACAGGTGCGATCACCAACACAATTACCGTCGGCGCGGATCCACAGGGAGTTGCTATCGAACCGGCTTCCGGCAACGTCGCCGTCACCAATCGCGGCGACGACACCACCAGCATGTTCAATCTCTCCACTCTCTCCACTGCGCCCGTCAGCGTCTCCGTTGGCGGCGAACCGATCGGCGTTGACATTAATCCCGACGATCAAACCGTCATCGTTGCGAATTTCAACATAAATTCCGACAGTATCTCGCTCTTCACTGCGCCTACAAGTTCGCTCTCGGCTCCCACTGCGACCACCGTGCCCACTGGAGGTTCTGGCCCTTACTCTCTCGCGATCGATCCGTATGACACTCTCGTTCTTGTCGCCAATGCGGATAATGGGCTTCTTAGTATATTCAATATCGGCTTATCCACATCCCCGGGTCAGGTTTTTACGGCCACCGGCCCCAGCCAGCCTACGGGCGTGGTGTTTGATCCGGTCTCAAAGCTTTTTATCGTGGCGTCCAGTTTGACCAATAGCGTTTTCTTTGTGGATACCACAACGCAGCAAGTTACTTCTTCTCGCGTCGGAATCAATCCCGCGGCAATGGCTCTGAACTACCTCACCAGCACCCTGGTCACTGCGAACCCGGCGAGCAGTACGATTTCAATCATGGATATACTCACGCGCCGGGTTAAGGCCAATCTCGGCATTCCCGGCGCAGACTTGGTGAGCATCGCGATTAATAAGGAGCGCAATCTGGCTGTCGTCGCGGACGAAGCCAACAATCGGCTCTTGCTTATCCCGTTGCCCAAATAGTGCGGGGTCAGTCCCGGCATTTGCTTCGTTGCACTGTTTTGGCAGAACGCCGGGGACAACCCTTCACCTGTCATTCGCGTCCTATTTGCGACCGAGACATACTTGGGTGCCGCCGCCTGTTTATTCCGCAATTCCGTATTCCGGTGTTGACGGTCTGAAATCGCAGCGGCTATAATTCCGGGTTTGCGGTTCGCGTATGTTTTCCACCACAAGAGTTTTACGAGGAGATTGCTAGTGAAGATTCGTCTGTTTGTCGCCACGCTTGCCGTGGCATCTGTTATCGCGGTTCCCGCCGTTTTCGCGCAGGCCGCTGCCTCCAAGCCCGCCGATCCGCCACCGATGGCTGCGGGTCCGGCGAAGGTCGCCGTGCTGAACGTTCGTGCGGCAATTGCGAACACGGCAGATGGCAAGCAAGCGGCTGCCGAAATGCAATCGCAATTCGCTCCCGGCCAGGCGCAGATGGATGACTTACGCAAGAAGCTTGAAGACACCGAGAAGCGCCTCCAGACCGGTCAGAACACTCTCAGCGACGAGGAAAAATCCAAGCTGCAGCGTCAGGATCAGATCCTCCAGAATCAGGCGCGACGCCTTCAGGAACAGTTGACCGAGCAAGCACAGGCAGCGGAAGCGGATATCGTGGATCGGATTAGCCGGAAGATGGATGACGTCCTCCGGAAATACGCTGCCGAAAACGCCTACACTGCAGTTATTGATAGTTCCAGCCAGGCGATTGTTTACGCTTCGCAGGGGTCCGACATTACTGAGGCAATCGTAAAGCTCTACGACCAAACTTATCCTGTCAAGGCCGCTGTAGCTCCGAAGCCTACTCCTCCGGCAACCCCGAAGAAGCAGCCCGGTGAGCAACCGCAGCTCTAGATCAGTTCCCGTCGTTTACGAGATCGCGTGAATTAGTCGACTGAAAGGCCTCTGTTGAGTTCACGCGGAGGCTTTTCTCATTTAATCTTTGTCGGCTCAGATTGAGCCCGGCCGGGCATCCCGTCTCGTTGATATCCTCGGTAAATCGTCATCTCGTGGCGGAGTTGTTCTGTCTGGAGCACGTCTCGCCATCGGCGCGCTGGCTATATCGCGCGATGTTGCGCAGGGCGTGCCAGCGGACTATACTAGCGATGCGGCTTGGGAGCAGGTCGAACGATCGAGTGGGCGCGAGCCCACTTTTTTGTTGGCAATAAAACCCTTGTACCAAGAGTGCGAAGCCACGCCGGCGGTTACGTGGAGTAGTGTCGTCTTCCGCGAATTCAACCGAGTGGCGTATCGCCCGTACATAAATGGAAATCGATCGGATACGTGGAGCGGCGGAACGCGTTGCGCATTCGCTGGGGCTCGAAATTGTCGACGTCGAATGGAAGGTCGGCAAGCAGCGGCTGCTTCGCATTTTTATTGACAAGCCTGAAGGGGTCAGCCACAACGATTGTCAGGCTGTCAGCGAGCAACTCAGCGTAATTCTCGACGTGGAAGAATTGATTCACGGCTCGCGTTACGTTTTGGAAGTTAGTTCGCCCGGCCTCGATCGCAAGTTGATCAAGGCAGCCGATTACGAACGGTTTGCGGGCAGGCTCGCGAAGATTTGGCTCACGGATGCAGTATCGCCGTGGGAAGGCGCCCGGCCCGTGAATTATCTTGAAGGGCGCCTGCAAGGATATCTAGAGGGCCGAGTTCGCGTGGACCCGGGCAAGGGAATTATCGAGGTGCCTTTCGAGAGTATTCGGAAGGCAAATCTCGTAGTCGAGTTTTAGTTTTATTTTTGTATAGGACCCGTTTATGGCCAGTTTATTGTTTCAGACAATTGAGCAGATCAGCCGGGAGAAGCACATCGAACCCGAGATCATCGTCGCTGCTATTGAGGACGCGATGGTTGTCGCTGCTCGCAAATATTACAAAACCGAAGACGACCTGCGCGCCAAGTTCAATGCCGAATCCGGTCAAGTCGATGTGTTTTCAGTCCACAATGTAGTCGAGGAAGTTGTCGATCCCGTCCGTGAATGGACTCTCGCAGAAGCCAAAAAGCACGATCCGAATGCTGCTGTCGGCGCCGAAGTTCTTGTCGCGCGTCCCACAGCGCCTCTCGGCCGCATCGCCGCGCAAACCGCCAAACAAGTCATCATGCAAAAGGTGCGCGAAGCGGAACGCGATACCGTCTACAACGAATACATCGGCCGCGCCGGAGAACTTGTCAATTGCATCGTCAAGCGCACCGAGGGGCCAGACATCATCGTCGATCTCGGCCGCACCGAAGCGCGCATGCCCAAGCGCGAACAGTCGCGCCTCGAAACGTACACCATCGGTGAGCGCCTCCGCGTCATCATCAAGACCGTTGACCGCGCCGCCAAAGGTCCACAGGTAATCGTATCGCGCGCCGATCCCGTGTTAGTTCAGCGCCTTTTCGAAATGGAAGTTCCTGAAATTTACGATGCCACCGTCCAAATTCGCGCTGTTGCTCGCGAAGCGGGCGAGCGCACCAAGATTGCAGTGCAGAGCCGCGACAAAGAAGTTGATCCTGTCGGAGCTTGCGTCGGCATGAAGGGCATGCGCGTGCAGTCCATCATTCGCGAACTTCGCGGCGAAAAAATTGACATCATACCGTACAACGAAGAAACGGTTGCGTTCGCGCAAAAAGCGCTGAGCCCCGCGAAAGTTACTCGCGTCCAGATCATCGATCCGGAAACGAAGAGCCTCGAAATTATTGTCGAAGATACTCAGCTCTCTCTCGCCATCGGCAAAAAGGGTCAGAACGTCCGCTTGGCGAGCAAGCTCATCGGCTGGAATATCGACATCAAGAGCGAAGAAGAAAAGCGCCAGGAACTCGAAGCGCAAATGACTGCGCTCACCAATCCCGGCACGCCCATCGAGCAGCTTGCTGGAATCGGACCCAAGACCGTTGAAAAAATCCAGGCCGCTGGAATTACTTCCATCGAACGCCTCGCCGACATGACCCCGGAAATGCTCATGGAGATTCCGGGCATCGGCGACAAGATGGTCGAGAAAATTTATCAAGCTGTCCGCGCGCACTTCGAAACTCTCGACGCACAGCAAGCTGCCGGCGCTACAGCCGAAGGAGAAACCTCTCCTGTGGCAACCGAATCAGCACCTGTGCCGGTGCAGCTGCCAGTCGCTCCAGATGAAGACGCCTCCGTCGACGAACTCGAAGCGTTTGCTGCGGCAGCCGCTGCTGCGGCCGCTGAAGCCGGCGCGTCTCCGATGATTGCCGAGCCTTTTCTCGGCGAGGCTTCGACTCCGGTCGGGGAATCAACCGTCACCGAATTCGTTCAAGACGATGCCGCTCAGCATTTGGCTGACGACGAAAGAAACGCAACTCCCGATCAAGCCGCGGATACTGCGATCACTGAAGCAGGCGCTCAGCCAGCGGAATCTATCGAGGCTGCGCCAAACGAGGAAGAACCGAGCGAATGACCGATCCGAACCAGATTCGTATCAATGAGCTCGCCAGAGAACTCGAGGTAAAGGCGAAAGCCGTCCTCGATTATCTCCCCGAGTTGGGTGTCCACGATAAGAAGACCCACTCAAGCTCGCTCGATCTTCCTGTTGCCGAACAAGTTCGCAAGCATTTCAAAGACGCAGCCGACGCCGAAGCGGCCGCCGAAGCCGCTGCAGTCGCCGACAAGTCTGCCAAAGAGGCTGCGGCAAAAGCCGCCCGCATGCGTCCCGCGGGTGCTCCAGCTCCAGCTCCGGCTCCTGTAACTGCGGCAAAGCCGCCAGCAGTCGCTCCACCCGCGCCTCAAGCGACGCCAACGTCAATTCCGGGAACCGCGGCGCCAGCACACGCGGCACCTGCTGCGCCTCCTGCAGCAGTTCGTCCTGCCGCGCCTAGCGTCCCGAGCGCGCCAGCCGTTGCGAAGCCGCCCGTTGCGCCATCACATCCTGCGCCTCCGCAGGCTGCGCCTTCCGCGACACGTCCACCTGCAACTGCGATTCCCGGCGCTCCAGTTCCGATGCGCCCCGCCGCCGCTCAACCCGGCGCGGCTCCAGGTTCACCCGCACGTCCGCCGATGTCGAATGCGCCTGCCGGTGGGCCGGTCCGTGGCATGCCGCTTCGTCAATCAGGGCCGCCGCAACGTCCCGGAGGTCCGCGTCCCGGCGCTCCACAAGGGATGCGCCCAGCCGCTGCTGGCGGAGCTCCACAACCTGGCGCTCCATTTCGTCCGCGCCCTGGCCAGCCAATCATGCAGCGTCCCGGCCAACCGGGCGCTCCATCAAGATTTCCGCAACGTGGCACTCAGCGAACGCCAATGATGCCCGGTCGTCCGCCGCGCCTCGGTCCCAGTGGTGGACCAGGCGGCAGCCCCGGTCTGCAAACTCCTCCGCCTGCGGGCAAAGCCGAACCAGGCAAGCCAATTTATGCGCGTAAGCCCGCTGCGCGCGCGCGTCCCACGATGGACCGCCGCTTCGAAGAAGGCGAACGCAAACTCCATCCGGTTCGCGCCCGCGCTGGTGCAGCCGGTGGCCGTGCTCTCAAAGTTGAGGCTCCGCCGCCAGTTCAGCGTCCCCGCCGCGAAATTACAATCACCGAAGGCGTCACTGTCCGCGATCTCGCCGAAAAGCTGGACGTGCGCGCGAAGGAACTCCTCCGCGTTCTTCTCGATCGCGGCATTTTCGCCAGCATCAATCAGGCGCTCGACGCACCCACCGCCACCACTTTGGCGGAAGCGTTTAATGGCGTCGTCACAGTAGTTTCCTTCGAAGAAGAAGCTGTTCAGGAAGTCGTCGAAAAAGAAAAGCCAGAAAATCTCGAGCCTCGCGCTCCCGTCGTCACCGTCATGGGTCACGTCGACCACGGCAAAACAAGTTTGCTCGACGCCATCCGCGAAACAGACGTCGCTGGCGGCGAATCCGGTGGAATCACGCAGCACATCGGCGCGTATCAAGTTCACGTCGGCAAACGCCGCGTAGTATTCGTCGACACTCCGGGCCACGAAGCATTCACGCGCATGCGTGCTCGCGGCGCGAAAGTTACAGACATCGTCGTCTTGGTCGTCGCCGCCGATGATGGTGTAATGCCCCAGACCGTCGAAGCCATCGACCACGCAAAAGCAGCCAGCGTTCCCGTCATCGTTGCAATCAACAAGATCGATGCGCCCGGCGCCGATACCGAACGCGTCAAGCGCCAGCTCTCCGACCGCGGTCTCATGCCCGAAGAATGGGGCGGCGACACCGTAATGGTCGAAGTTTCTGCACGCCAAAAGAAAAATCTCGATAAGCTTCTCGAAATGATTTTGCTCGTTGCCGATCTGCGCGAGCTAAAGGCGAATCCCAAAGCGCCCGCCAGCGGCACAGTTCTCGAATCTCGCGTGGATCGCGGCCGCGGCCCCGTCGCCACCGTGCTTGTACAAAACGGAACGCTCAATACCGGCGATGTTTTCGTCTGCGGCGCTGTCTTCGGCAAAGTTCGCGCAATGTACGACGATAAAGGCGCGAGCATAAAAACCGCTGGCCCCGCAACTCCCGTAGAGGTTCTCGGCTTGCAGGGAATCCCGGAAGCTGGCGATCAGTTCCAGGTAACCGACGAAGCCAAAGCTCATCACCTCGTCGACTATCGCAAATCCAAAATTCGCGAAGCTACTCTCGCGCGTTCCGCCGGCGCTCGGCTCACTCTCGATCAATTGCACGAGCAGTTGCGCACCGGCGAAGCCAAGGAATTGCCCATCGTCATCAAGGCAGACGTGCAGGGTTCCGTCGAAGTCCTCTCGGAAATGCTGCCGAAACTTTCCAATGACGAGGTTAAGCTCAAGATCATTCACGCCAGCGTCGGCGCCGTCACAGAAACAGACGTTCTTCTCGCGTCCGCTTCCCAGGCCGTCGTCATCGCGTTCAACGTTCGCCCCGAGCGCAAAGCCGCCGAGCTCGCGCAGCAAGAGCACGTCGATATCCGCACGCACTCCATCATCTACGAAGTCAGCGACGAAATTAAAAAGGCCATGCAGGGTCTCCTCGCGCCGGTTTACAAGGAAACGCATCTCGGCCGCGCCGAAGTTCGAAATTCTTTCAAGATCAAGGGCCTCGGCACCATCGCTGGTTGCTACGTTCTCGATGGCATCATGAAACGCAACGCCGAAGTTCGCGTCCTTCGCGATGGCGCTGTCGTCTACACCGGCCGCATCAATTCACTCCGCCGCTTCAAAGATGACGCCAGCGAAGTCCGCACCGGTTTCGAATGCGGCGTTGGCGTCTCGAATTTCAACGACGTAAGAGTCGGCGACATTCTCGAATGCTTCAACATGGAGCGCGTAATCATCGCCAGCGCTTAGTAGCGCAGCCATTCGTGGCTGCGGCTTTTCCAATTGCCCCATGCCAGTAGGTCTGCTAACTCTCGACATCCGCATCCCAGACGCTCACTCACTCAAAGACAAGCGCCAGGTTCTCCGCAGCCTCAAAGATCGCCTCCGCCATCGCTTCAACGTAGCCGTCGCCGAACTCGAGCACCACGATAATTGGCAAGCCGCCGTAATCGGCATCGTCACCCTCGCCGATCAACCCGGCTTCGTCGAGCAATCTCTCCGCAACGTCCTCGAAGATTGCGAACAGCAACTCGGCCGCTATCTCGCCGATCACCAAATCGAATTACTCTAATTCCAAATATCTCCATCCATCGCTTGCCTCAACTCATCCAGACTGCAATAATTTCCTCCAGTCCTCGGGAAGCGAACACATGCCACTCACCGGTCACCGTCACGAACGCATCGCCGAAGAAATTCAGCACGAAGTCATCGCTATGCTCGAAGGCGAACTCAGCGACCCGCGCCTCGAAGCAAATGTCATGGTCACCGAAGTTCGCGTCTCGCCTGATATGAAGCAGGCCCGCGTCTACGTCACCGTCGAGGGAACTCCCGCGGAGCGCGACGACGCTCTCGAAGCCCTCAAGAAAGCTGCGGGCTTCGTCCGCCATGAACTCGTCGAACGCATCCAAATGCGCCGCAGCCCCGAAATTATTTTTCTCTTCGACGATTCCGTCGATCGCGCCCGCCGCATCGAGGAGCTTCTCCGCGAAGCGCGCGTCCCGGAAAATTCGCCGCAATCCGCAGCAACACCTGCGCCGCCCGATTCAAATCCCGGCGCGCTTCCAGATTCGAGTTCCGGTTCCAGCAACGAGAAATCCTAGCGAATGCCGCGACAGCAGCAGCCCCCCGCCTTCGATGGCGCGCTCGTAATCGATAAACCCGCCGGAAAAACTTCGCACGATGTTGTCGACGCCGTCCGCCGCATCGTCGGCTTCCGCCAGGTCGGCCATCTCGGCACTCTCGATCCTCTCGCCACCGGAGTGCTCGTCCTTCTTCTCGGCCGTGCCACGCGCCTCGCGCAATTTTATTCCGGCCGCCGCAAACGATATCGCGCCGCATTCCGTTTCGGCTTTGCCACCGATACGTACGATTCCGATGGAGCTCCCGCAACCGAAGACACTTCTCCGAATCTCGATCGCGCTGAAATCGAAAAGCTCGCCGCGGAATTTACCGGCAAGCTCCAGCAGATGCCGCCGCAATTTTCCGCCAAAAAAGTTCAGGGAAAACCGGCTTACGAACTCGCGCGCATAAAAAAGCCCGTCGAATTAAAGCCGGTCGAAATTGAAGTCTACGAATTTCGCGTCGAAGAAATCTCAGGCTCCATCGCGCGTGTCGCCATCGAATGTTCCGCCGGAACCTACATCCGTTCGCTCGCATTCGAAATGGGCCAGCGCCTCGGTTGCGGCGCGCATCTCGCCGAAATCGTTCGCACCGCCGTCGGCGAATTCACTCTCGATCAAGCCGTGAAAGTGGAAGATCTCACCGCCGCCGCGCGCGAAGGCCGCATCGCCGAATGGGTGATTCCGCTCGAGCGCATGCTCCCCGAACTTCCGCGCGTCACCGTTCTTCCCGTCGTCGAGCGTTCCGTGCGCCACGGCGCAAAATTTGATATTCAAATCGCCCATGTCCAGCCGGGCCGCACAGACGCCGCTCAGGGAGCCACCGCCGAACTCGATGGCGGCGAATGGAAACCTCTCCGCCTTCGCGTCTTCGGCGCGCAAGATCGCCTAATCGCCATAGCCGAAGCCATCGTCCCCCGCACCTACAAACCGGTAGTAGTCCTGGCCGCCGAACCATAATCCCCGTTCGGCTCGTATATGTTTCGTAGGGGCGTGGGCTCCACCGCGGAGCGCGGAGTCCCCGCCCAGCATTACAGAATCTTTTGCCGTTGCCTTTTCGCCTATCGGTTTTGTATCAATCATTTGCTCGCACCTGGAGGCTCCCATGTTCCGAAATAATTCATGGCTGCGAATCCGCATCGCAAAATTTCCCGGCACCGCAATTATCCTGGCACTCGCGTCGGTGCTTTGCGTCGCCGCCGCCTTCGCATCTCCCCAATCCACCGAAAAACTTCCCACCGTTCAGGAAGTCCTCGATCGCTACGTCGCCGTCACCGGCGGCCGCGATGCATTGCTCCGCTACAAATCCATGACCATCCACGGCCACGGCACCGATCCCGCGAAAAATACACGGGTCGACGCGGTCAGCTACACCAAAGCCGGCAAGATGCTCCAGAAAGCGGTGCTTCCTGGCGGCAAGGAAGCTCTCTCCGGATACGACGGCGTCACCGCGTGGGACATCGATCCCAGCGGCAAAGTCACCATCGCCGAAGGCGACGTGATCAAAACAGTCGCGCGCGACGCCGACATGTATTACCACCTCCACGTAATGAATTATTTTCAATCGATGGAAGTCATCGATGTAAAAGAATTCAACGGCCGCGCCTGCTATCACCTCAAAGGAGTAAACAACTGGGGCAAACCCAACGAACAATTCTACGACAAGGAAAATGGCCTGCTCGTCGGCTACGCATTCAACACCGCTTGGCGCGGCGGCAATGGCGACGCCACCGCCATCTTCGAAGACTACAAAGATTTTGGCGGCGTAAAAATGGCGGTAAAAAACACCTCGCGCGACGGCAACGACGTCTCCATCTTCACCATCGATTCCGTAACCTACGATGACGTACCCGATTCCGTCTTCGCCCTCCCGCCAGCCGTCCAAAAAGCCAAATCCGCCAAATCCGCCCCCACACCCGCCGCACCCCAATAGCTCCAGAGGGGTGCCGCGTCCTTGCCAGCCCGCCTGGCAAGGGTGCGGGTGTTGACTTCGCATTCCGCCATCGCCTTTGCGTTTCGCAATCGCCCCGCGTGTCATCCCGAATCCGCTTCAGCGGTGAGGGTGCCCCATGTTCGTCCCCGATGTTCGGGCGAACGTGGGGCATTTGAATTCCCTGAACCGTCGCCGCGCGCCGAACCGTAGGGGCACGGCTTGCCGCGCCCAGGCTTCGCTTTTTTTCCGTCATCCTGAGAGCGAACCGATCAGGTTCGCCGAAGGTTTTCGGTTTCGAAGTCCACCACGATCTCTCACATCCAAAACCCCAATTGCCGTGCACGAAGAAGTGGCACAGCCTCTCCAGGCTGTGGGGGTGCCCCATGTTCGTCCCCGACGTTCGGGCGAACGTGGGGCATTTGAATCCCTTAAACCGTCGCCGCGAACAAATCACCAATCAACCGGCATGACGCGGTCACGCCAATCCCAATTTTTTCTGGCGCTGGATTACCCAGCCCGTGCGCGAGCTGGGCTAATGTTTGGCAACAGGCCCCACAGGCCCGACAAATCGAGGTAAACACAAACTAGAAATGCGCCCGCCGCGTGCCCCATGTTCGTCCCACTCTCCTCGGGCGAACGTGGGACTCTTCAATCCGGGAGCGCCAATCTCCCGATTGGCATCCTTGACCCCGCCGGCAAATTTCCGGACCGCCGAAAGCGTCCGCGCCGTCTGCACTCCGATGTCTCAAATCGAGACTGCCAGCGAACCGTCGCCATCCCGTCATCCTGAGAGCTATCCGATCAGGATAGCCGAAGGATCGCCGTTGAATACCCCGGGGTGCCGCACCCTTTGACCGCTAAGGGTGCGGGTGTTGACTTTCATGTTGTCACCCGCCGCGTGCCCCATGTTCGTCCCCGACGTTCGGGCGAACGTGGGGCATTTGAATTCTTCGTCTTTTCCATCCGCGGCCGGTACGGCCGCCACCAAACTTCAGCCCAGGCGTTCACGCATGGGAACCTGATCCCCTCGACAATTTTTTCCGGAGCGCCGTAGGTGCGTCACCAAACTGCACACCGATCCGCCGCGAACAAATCATCAATCAACCGGCATGACGCGGTCACGCCAATCCCAATTTTTTCTGGCGCTGGATTACCCAGCCCGTGCGCGGGCTGGGCTAATGTTTGGCATCAGGCCCTACAGGCCCGACAAATCGAGGTAAACACAAACTAGAAATGCGCCCGCCGGGTGCCCCATGTTCGTCCCCGACGTTAGGGCGAACGTGGGACTCTTCAACCCGGGAGCGCCAATCTCCCGATTGGCCTCCTTGACCTCGCCGGCAAATTTCCGGAGCGCCGAAAGCGTCCGCGCCGTCTGCACTCGGATTCCTTGTATCGGAGCCAAATTAAATGTGAGCCCACACTGTAAACCGTGGGAAACCTATGGATCAGTTCGAGGATATCGGGATCGATGCATCACATGTCGCCGAGAGGGCTAAAACGGATGACGGGATTGCAGAATTCTGCCGATTCTATACTGAAAGATTAGGACAAGAGCTTCAAGCTGCGGGGGGTGACGCACGGAAACGAAAGAAGCTAGAGGATGATTTCACACCCAGGCTCGAAATATCTTTGGTCGGTCTCGATGGAAGCGTCCAGCGCAAAGTTACATCACAGGTCACATACGGCGTAGGGTCCGCCGCCGAGTACAAGAGTTTAATTACTTTTATCCCCTCGACCCAGGTAATCGTTGAGGTTCCTGAACTACAGAAGAATTCTCAAACCGAGGCGATGTTTCCGAGCGATTGTTTAGGGAAATGTGAGATTAGTGCAAACACAGTTTTTAGACATCAGCTGATGAAGTCGGCGATTAGCGAGAGAACTGCCCTCCCCGAATACACCGTTGTTTGTTCCTTGACAGGCAAGCGAGTCCTTCGAGACGAAGTAGAACTTTCCTCGGTCACGGGACAATTGGTGATTAGTTCTGAACTGAAAACATCGGCGGCGAGCGGAAAGCGAGCAGAGCCCCGCCATTTTCGTCACTGCGAATTCACCGGGGTCGAGGTGCTGGACAATGAATGCGCCCGGAGTCAGGTCTCGGGCAAAGCATATCGATTGGATGAAGAGAATCGTTCGGCGATCTCTGGGAAAACGGGTCACCAACAGGAATTCATAAAATGCGCTGTGACGGAACAATGGTTAACACTAAGTGAGGCTGAAAAGTGCGAACTGACCGGCAAGCTCGTAATGCCAGGGGTGCTGGAACAATGTGCGGTGACTGGGAAGAGAGTGCTGCCGTCTGAATTGGAGAGATCGGTCGCGAGTGGGAAAGTTGCTCTTAAGAAGCTATTTGTATCGAGCAACATTTCTGGTGCGCGGATCCTTGAAGGTGAAGCAGTCAGGTCGTTAACGGGAACGTGCTGCACGCCAGATGAAGCAAAGATGTGCCTTTGGAGCGGGACACCCTGTCATCCCGAGGATTTGAGACGATGCGAAATTACCGGCTTGCAGATCCACCGCAAGTACTCGTTCGTTACGAATGGACAGACTCGTTTTGAGCCAATAATCAATCTCCTGAACGGAGGACGCAGAAAAAACGATAAAGCAGAATTGTGGTCGATTATTATAGAGATGACCGCCGATGCTCTTGGTAGGCACACCAAAGTCGAAGCGGCAGAGTTTTCCCTGACGAAAAAAGTATCGCCATTTCAATGGAGGTTAAGGATTGGCTCGGTCTCAAGACTCGTCAGGCAGGCTTTGTTTTTTCGATTCAGGACCGCAGTATCGTCGGCCACATCGTAACTGGAAAACGGGATCGGGTATTGTGGAAATTTGAAAAGACCTTATAAGGACACGGGGAATTTTGTGAGCGTCCGAAGCGCCCAATTCCGCGAGATTGAGGATCTCCGCCAAAAGTAGTTGAGGCGGGTGGCAGGCCCTTTATTTGAGATTTTGCAGTTGGTTTTCCGGATGCGACTTGTGCAGCCGGGAGTAGGGGCGGTGCGGCTCTTTCCGGCTCCCTGTGTTTTTCTTTGACGCTGACGCTACTGTCGAGAAATAGTTCTTGACTATAGTTACCTTTTCAGCTATAATGCGGCTCTAGTTTTTAGTCACGATCCCCGTGCCAACCCCGTAGCCGGACGCAAGCACCTCGATTCCGTCCCAAATCGGGAAAAGGCGATATCACTCGACGTCGAAACAAACTCAAATGGTACAAACGCGCACAAAACGTGTCCCGGATTCCCGCAACCCCTTTAGAATCCGCACTTACCAAAAAACAGGGGGAGGGTGGGGGTGTCGCCGATTTCAAATTACGGACACCGCCGACCTAGTTTTGGTACTACCCCAAAATCGACGCAAAAAAGAGCCCCAAAATGACCTAAAGTCTTTTGGAATGAACAACTTTTTAGTAATAGTACTAGATAACGCTATTAGAATCATCACTTTACAAAAACAATGGTATGGGGGTATCCCCGTTCACAAGCACGTCAACTCTATTGTTTTCAATGAGTTATAATTTTCGAGGGCGAATTTAGACGTGTCTGGGCACACTAAAACGAACTTAAACAACGCTAATTTCCTGATCCGGCCACCGCGCGAGGAGCGCTTCCGCGCCTCCGCTGCAGACTCGGGATTGGCGTTCTTGACGCTCGACGAGATGGCGAAGGCGGGGCGTTTCTTCCGTGCGCTTCCTGGTCACTCGCCGACGCCACTGGTGCGGCTGACGGAACTGGCTCGACAACTTGGTGTCGCTGAAATCTGCGTCAAGGATGAATCGACGCGGCTGGGACTGAACTCGTTCAAGGCGCTCGGCGTTTCGTACGCGATCGCGCGGCTGCTTGAGGAAGGATCGATTCGTCCGGAGAATGCGCGCGGCAGCGCGCACACTTTGGTTTGCGCGAGCGCGGGAAATCATGGACGCGCGGTGGCGCACTTCGCCCGCGCGAACGGTTTTGTTGCGCGAGTCTACGTGAGCGAATCAGTTTCGGAAGCCGCGCGGTGTCGAATCGAGAATGAAGGCGCGGAAGTAATTGTTGTGAGCGGCGACTACGACGCATCCGTCGCGACGGCGGTGCGAGCGGCGGAAGAAAATGGATGGACGCTGGTAAGCGATCACGCGTGGCCGGGCTACGAAAAAATTCCGCGGTACATCATGGCCGGCTACACGATGCTGTTCGAAGAAGCAGCGCAACAATTTTCTTCCTCCGCGCCCACGCACTCGTCCGCTCTTCCAAGTCCGAACGTGCGCGAAGAAATTTTGCCGACGGTTGTAATCGTTCAAACGGGAGTCGGTGGTTTGCTCGGCGCAGCGATCAGTTGGTTTGTGCGCCACGGCGGAGAAAAACGTCCCGCGATTATCGCTGCCGAACCAATCGCCGCAGCGTGTATGCAGGAATCGCTGCGCGCTGGCCGCGAAATAAATATCGAAACATCGCCGACGATCATGACCGGCCTGAAATGCGGGACTGTATCCAGCATCGTGTGGCCGATGGCGCAGAGCGCCGTCGAAGCGTGCATCGCAATCAGCGATGACTACGCGACGCGCGCAGTAGAAACGCTCGCGCATCCCAGCGGAAGTGATGCAGCTATTTTCGCCGGACCCTCCGGCGCGTGTGGAATAGCCGCGCTAGTCGCGGCGATGCGCGAAAAGAATATGCAGCCGCTGCGAGAAAAATACTTTGGTCCAACGGCGCGAGTGCTTTTGATTAATTCAGAAGGACCGGTGCGAGAAAAATAAAGTCGGAAAATAAATTTGCCGAAGCCCGGTGATTCGATTAGTGCGAAGTCACTTCGTTGCCGCGCCCGGCGTAAACTTCGTGGCCGCCCGTGGGCGCGCGATGCACCAGCCGCGGAGTGATCGCGATGATCAGCTCCGTATCCGACGACATATTATTCGCGCCGGATGTGACGTTGGAAAGCGGACCCAGCTGCGCGAGTCCCGGCAATCCGGAGAGTGCCCGAGTTTCTTCGCGATCGAGAAGTCCGCTGATGATAGACATTTCATTTTCTTTCAGCCGCACGGTTTGTTGCACCGAACGGTTTCCAATTACCGGAATGCCGTTCACGGAAGTGCCCGCGAGGCTGGTGATATCGAATGCAAATTGCAAAGTAACTTCATCATTCGCATGTACGCGCGGAGTGGTTTTCACTTTGATGCCGATGTCTTCATATCCCGCGGCCGGATATCCCACTTCCGGCGTCGACGCTCCGTTGATCGCAGCCGCGAGATTCGTGTTGATGAGAATACTTACGGCATTCGCAGTTTGCCCGACCACAGCGAGATCGTTAAGCGTGTCGCCATTGAAATCTCCCGCGGCGAGCGCAACCGGTCCCGCCGCGACAGCGATGTCGATATTCGGGCTGAAATTTCCGGTTCCGTCGCCGATCAACAAAGACACAGTGCTGGCAGTCTCGTTCGCGGTGAGCAAGTCTGTGATGCCGTCGCCAGTAAAATCTCCTGCGACAATCGCGGCAGGCCCAGCGCCGGTGGGCAGCGAAGTTTCCGTGCCGAAAGTTCCGTCGCCATTGCCGAAGAAAACATCCACAGTAGAATCCGCGGAATTCGTCACCGCGAAATCGATGAAGCCGTCGCCATTGAAATCGCCTACAGCGACGGCGCTTGGTCCATTGCCGGTGGTGAGCGCGGATTTTTCGGTGAACGTGCCATCGCCATTGCCGAGGAGAATCGTTACCTGCTTTGTGGAATTGCTGACGACGGCGAGATCGGCGTTGCCATCGTTATTGAAATCGGTTTTTGCGAGAGCGATCGGCGCGCCGAGAACGGAGATTGGCGCGCCAATTTTAAAAGTTCCATCGCCATTGCCAAACAGAATGCTCAGCGTGTTATCGGTTTCATTGGCGACGACGAGATCGGCGAATCCATCGTTATTGAAATCGGCGCTGACAATCGCAGTGGCGCCGGCGCCAATCGCGTAGGTTTGTCCAACCGTGAAAGTTCCGTCTCCGTTGCCGAGAAGAATTTCTACGGTGGCGTCGGTTTGATTTACCACGGCGAGATCTGTTTTGCCGTCAATGTTGAAATCGCCGGCGACTAGCGCCACTGGACCATTTCCGACGGCGACAGTTGTAGGCGTCGCGAACGTGCCGTCGCCGTTGCCGAGAAAAATGGAAACGGTGTTGTCCGTCGTGTTGGCGACTGCCAGATCGAGGATGCTCGTGCCCCTGAATGAAGTCGCGACGATGGCACTCGGCTTTGTGCCGGTGGTGATGTCGGTGCGAGTGGGTGGCGAGAGCGACAGCGGATTCGAGAGCGCAGATGTGGTGCCGAGGCTCGCGCTCAATAGTGAGAGGTCGACAGGGTAACGCTCGCCCAGAAAAAATGAAGCGGGCTGCCCGTCTTTGGCGCGCAAAAACATTCGGCGCGCGCTGCGGACGACGTTGAGTGTTTGTCCAAAGTTTGCAGAAACATTCGACGGCGGCACGCCGATGAATGTTGATTTTCCGCCGCCGAAAAGAAGTAGCGGAGGAATTGTTGTGGTGCTCGGGCCGAAAATTTCCTGAAGGATCGCGATCAATTGCTCGTTGGTGGTGGCTTGCTGCGCTGCTTGCACTTCCTGCGAGTTCAGCGCATAAACGCTCGCCGATGTGGGAAGCGAAAGGCCAGTATTGAGCGCGGCAGTGCGATCGATTTCGAGCATTTCAATTTCGAGGACAAGTTCGCCGCGCGCGCGTTCGAGATCTTCGATCATTGTTTTCGCGAGAGCGACGCGCTGAGGAGTGTCGCGCACGGTGAGTTCGTGGGTGCCGATATCGAGCGAAGTTTTTTGAATGCCGCCCACTTCGCGAATCGCGCGAACCGTGTCTGTGAGTTCCGCTTCTGTGGAACTCTCGGACAGCACAAACGTGCGCACGATTTCGGGCGTGTACTGCGTGCGTTTTTGCAGCGTATCGTCGGCCACAAATATAGAGTGGCGATTCAGCGGAACCCAGAATGTATGCGTCTGAAGAGTCAGCGTCGCGATGGCAGTATCAAAATCAGCGTCGGGAAGTTGAAAGCGGACTTGAACAGTCGGAAGGTCCTGCTCGAAATCGATGATGATGCCGAATTGTTTTGCTAGCTCCGCATAGGCGCCGCGAGTATCTCCGCGAAAATTGAAAGTGCGCGTTCCTGTTTGCGGCTGAAGATGCGGCGCACCCGCTAGCTGCTCCACATCTTGCGGAGTGGCGGCGAGCTGCTCCATCTGCGCGAGACGTTCACGAACGATGGGATCGGCGGGGCTGAGACGAAGTGCCGCGCGAAGTTCGGATTGCGCTTGCGGAAATCGATCGGCGACTGCGTCACGTTCAGCGGTGTCTTGATGTTGCTGCATGAGGCGGAAGGCGATACCGTCGCGCTGCTGACGAGCATTTTTGTTTCGCGGATCGAGCGTGACGGCTTCGGCAAAATCGGCGTAGGCCGAGGTGAGATCGTTTGCCGCGAGGGCCTTGCGTCCGGCTTCGAAGGCTTTTTTCGACAGGGCGGCATTTGCGGACGAAACCCGAGCGGGCGGCGCGGCGGAAGTCGGCGCCGACGCGGACGTAACCAATTTTTGCTGAGCCGCGAGATTCTGCGCGGCGCCCTGAGGCGCGGAAGATTGCTGCGCAAACGCGGTCACCGTGAAAATGACGAGAAGCGCGACGATGCAGGCAAGTGAAACGCCCTTGCGATTGCGGCGAACGAAATGTGAGATCAGTGACATCAATACTTTTCGACGCACGCGAGACAAAAATCCGATGAGGCGGCTCGAAGAACTACCGCGAACCCTTATTGTAGAATCCGAGTGTTGCAATGGGACGACTCCATTGTAAATGGCGCAAGGGGATAAGATGCGAGAAACCTTGACGGTGCTGACGAGAAAAGGTAGAGTGTATTCCTACCTGCAAATGGGTTGCAACTAACTTCAATTCGAGTTGCGGCCCCGAGGCCGTAACTTGTTCTCTGCTTTGCTGATATCGCTCCGCGAAGGTGTGGAAGCCGCACTGATCGTGGGCATCGTGCTGGTGTACCTGAATCGCAGCGGCCGCGCCGCGCTGGCGAAATATGTGTGGGCGGGCGTGGCGCTGGCGGTGATCGCGAGTACCGGCGTGGCTGTGGCGCTGGAGCGGTGGGACATCAGCGAAGACGGTTTCGAAGGCGTGCTGCTGCTGGTGGCGGCATTTTTTGTGGTGACGATGGTGTGGTGGATGAACCGCACCGCGCGAAAGCTGCGCAAGGAAATCGAGAACCGGATCGACAACCTGGCGAAGCGTTCAGAAAGCGGCGCGGGGTGGGGACTATTTGCGTTTGTGTTTTTGATGGTGGTGCGCGAGGGAGCGGAACTGGCGCTGATTTTGCGCGCTGTGCAACTTTCGGCTGAGGGCGTAAATGTTTGGATTGGCACGCTGCTGGGAATCGGAATCGCTGTTGCGGTCGGCGTTTTCTTTTTCAAAGGGACGCTGAAAATTCCACTGGGAAGATTTTTTGCGGCGACGAGCATTATTTTGATGATCGTGGCGTTTCAACTTGCGCTGACGGGCGTTCACGAATTGAGCGAAGCGCAGTGGATCGCGTCGAGCAAGACGGAGATGGCGACGATTGGTCCGATCGTTCGCAACGATGTGTTTTTCTTTGTGGTGATTTTGGGCGCAGCGGCGATTCTGGTGCTGCGCGAATGGATGGCGGCTTCGCACGCCGCGGCAAGTGGCGCGGCAGCGAGCGCTGGCGCGAATGAAGCGGAGAAGCGGCGCGCGGAATGGGAACGGCGCAAGCAACGACGATGGATGCTGGGCGCGGCGGTGGTATGTACGGCAGTAATTTTGGCGTTCACCGCGGATTTTGTTTACGCGCGCGTGTCGACGGCGCAGCCGGGCGCGGTTTTGCTGCAGCCCGCGAACGGCATGGTGCGCATTCCGCTCTCGCAGATAGACGACGCGAAGCTGCATTTTTTTACGGCGCCGATCAATGGAACGGCTGTGCGATTTATCGTGATCAAGAAGCCTGATGGCACGTGGGGCACAGCTCTCGACGCGTGCCGGATTTGCGGCTGGGCCGGCTACCGGCAAGACGGACAGAATGTGATATGCCGGAATTGTGCGTCGGCAATTTATATTCCGACGATCGGCCAGGCTGGCGGATGCAATCCTGTGGGATTTGTCTCGCACACCGATGGCGATCAACTTGTAATTGAATTGGGCGAGCTGCAAGAAGCCACCGCGCTCGTGCCGCACTGATCCCTCCCGTATGTTCCTTCGCATCGTTACGGAATCGTTCGCGCGCACGCCACGCCGAAAATTGGTAACGGGCGCGGCGCTAGCGTTGGGAATGGCGATTGCGACGGCGACGCTGACAGTGGCTCTCGACGTTGGGGATCGATTGGCGGAGGAATTTCGCAGCCTAGGTGCGAATCTTGTGGTGACTCCGAAGGCGGACACGCTGCCGCTGAAAGTTGGCGGAGTGGATTACCGTCCGGTGGATGCTGGCGCGTATCTGGATGAAAAAGAATTGCCGCAGCTGAAGAAGATTTTCTGGCGCAACAACATTATTGGGTTTGCTCCGTTTCTGGATGTGCCGGTGCGGATTAGCGGCGCGGACAGTTCCACGTCCGTGCAAAGTACGCTTGTAGGAACGTGGATCGGTCACACGCTGGAGATCAGCAAGGATGAATCGTTTCGCACGGGCGCGAATGTGACGAATCCGTGGTGGCAAATTCGCGAAGGGCGCTGGTTTCGCGAGGCGGATGCGGAGGAGGCGCCAGCGGAGTGCGTGGTGGGCGAAACATTCGCGCGACGCGCGCGGATTCATGTTGGCGATGTGATTGACGCACAAGCTGGCGGCGGCAACGCGAAGCTCACAGTGGTTGGAATCAGCGCCACAGGCGGGACCGAAGATGACGGAGTGATCGCACCGCTGGGCGTCGCGCAACAGCTTGCCGGCGAAGAAGGAAAATTCCGGCGATTGATGGTGAGCGCGCTGACAAAACCGGAGGACGCGTTTGCGCGGCGCGATCCCGGCACGATGTCGCCCGCTGAATACGACAGGTGGTTTTGCACCGCGTACGTTTCGTCGATCGCGCTGCAAATTACGCAGGTGCTTCCGGGAGTTGAAGCGCGGCCAATTCGGCAAGTGGCCGAAGGCGAAGGAAGAATTCTGGGAAGGATTGGCGCGCTGCTGTGGGTGGTGACAATCGCGGCGTTGATCTGCGCGCTGCTTGCGGTGGCGGCAACTGCGGCATCGACGGTGCTCGAGCGGCAAAAAGAAATTGGATTGATGAAGGCGCTCGGCGCGACCACGTCGATGGTATCGGCTCTTTTTCTCGGAGAGCAATTTCTTCTTGCGCTCGCGGGCGGCGGATTGGGATATGCAATTGGAGTTCTGTTGGCGCGATGGCTCTCGCTGAGCGTGTTTGGCACGGCGGTGGGGGCGCGATTGATTCTGCTGCCAGTGACGCTCTTGCTGGCGGTGGTGGTGGCATTTCTCGGAAGCATCGTGCCGCTTCGGCGAGCTTCACAGTTTGATCCCGCGCCGATTCTGAGGGGCGAGTAATGTTCTGGCGCATCGTGAAGCAGCTATTTCGCGCGAGCCGGGGGCGGCTGGTGATTGCGCTGATGGCGGTGATCAGCGGCGCGGCGGTGACGACGGCACTTTTGAATTTGCAGATGGATGCGTCGAAAAAATTGAGCGCGGAATTTCGGACGCTGGGCGCGAATGTGCTGGTGCTGCCGCGTGCGAGCACGGCAACGGCTGTGAATTCGAGCGCGCCACACGGCCGCGATTCCGCCGCGGATGTAATGGCAGCGCCGCTGGAAGATGAATCGGTCACGTCGCGGGTTGTAGCAGCAGCGCCAAGCGTGGCTGCTACTGTGGCGCCATATTTATTTATCGTCGCGGAAGCGCGTGCAAAAAATGGTGAAACAGCTTCCGCAAAATCAGCCACCGCCGGCGTGGCGCGCGCGAAAAATGGCGCGGGTGGCGCACAAGTGATTGTCGCGGGAACGTGGCTCGACGAAACTCCGAAGATGGCGCCGTGGTGGAAAATTTCTGGGCGAGCGATTACGAGCAGAGATGATTTGGATGAGTGCCTGGTGGGAAGCTCAGTTGCAAAGTCGCTTGCGATTGGTCGCGGGAAGCGCGATCGAGCTGAATTATTCGGGCGCGGTGAAATCGCTAAGCGTGGCCGGAGTGATCAATTCCGGTGGCGATGAAGATAGCCAGATATTCGTAAATCTTGCGGTGGCGCAAAAACTCGCGGGGCTTGCGAATCGAGTTGGCGTGGTGCAGGTGAGCGTAGCAGGCACACCCGAAGAAATTGGCGCGTACATGCGAACACTCGCGAGCGCGCTGCCGGATTTGGATGTGCGTCCGGTGCGGCAACTGGCGGAAGCCGAAGGACAATTGCTGGGGAGATTGCGCGGACTGATTCTTGCGACTGTCGTACTGATCCTGGTACTCACCGCGCTGTGCGTGCTGGCGAGCATGGCGGCGCTGGCGATGGAGCGAAGGCGCGACGTGGGAATGATGAAAGCGATCGGTGGATCGATGTCGCGCATCGTGACGATTTTTCTTACCGAAGCCGGTGCGTTGGGATTGGCCGGCGCGATCGTGGGTTATGCGGTGGGAATTGAACTTTCGCGGTGGATTGGGCGGCGCGCGTTTGACGTGTCGATTGATGCGCGGCCGGAAGTGTTGCCGCTGGTGGTGGCGTTGATGGTCGGCGTGGCGCTTGCAGGAGCGTTTCCACTTCGCTTGCTGGGGCGCATACGCCCGGCAGAAATTTTGCGGGGCGAGTGATGGCGCCGCTGGTAAGAGTGGAACACCTGACGAAGCGCTTCGGCGAAGTGCACGCGCTTGATGATGTGAGCCTGGAAATTGAAGCGGGCCAGTGGGTGGCGATCACGGGTCCATCGGGATCTGGAAAGACAACGCTGATTAATATTCTAGGCGGGCTTGACCGGCAGAGTTCGGGAACCGCGCATATAGGCGAGGTAGAAATCGGCCGGCTCAACGAAACGGAACTGACGCGATACCGTTCTGAAAAAATTGGATTTGTTTTTCAGCAGTACCACCTGGTTCCGTATCTGACGGCAGTGGAAAACGTGATGCTGGCGCAGTATTTTCACAGCATGACGGATGAAGCCGCGTCTGTGGAAGCGCTGCGTTGTGTGGGATTGGGCGACCGGCTGCGGCACTTTCCGCCGCAACTTTCCGGAGGCGAGCAGCAGCGCGTAGCGATTGCGCGCGCGCTGATCAATCAGCCGAAATTAATTCTGGCGGACGAGCCGACGGGCAACGTGGACGAAGGGAACGAGCGGATTATTTTGAGTCTGTTCCGGCGATACCATTCAGAAGGGCACACGATTTTGATTGTGACGCACGACGAAAGCATCGCGCGGATGGCGGATCGCAGGATTCAATTGATGCATGGACATTTGGCGAAGGTGCCGACGCTGACGCAGAGAGCGCCATAAATTCACTGAGTACAAATGACTACTGAAAGCGATCTTCGGAAGAAACCTACCAGCCTAAAAGTGCAGGTCACCTCGGGCACGGGAGTGGACGTAGCCTGGGCGGACGGGCATAGCAGCCATTTTGATTTTGCGTATCTGCGCGAGAAGTGTCCGTGCGCGAATTGCAAAGATGAGCGGGCGCGTGAGGCCGACAGCGGAGGTGTTGCTGCAGCGCCAGCGGCGACCGGCGCCAGTGTGCTGCCGATGTTTAAGCCAAAGGTGAAGGCGCGGCACGCGGAAGCGGTGGGGCATTACGCGATTCAGATTGAATTTTCGGATGGGCATCGGGCGGGGATTTACAGTTACGAGTACCTGCGAAACATTTGCCCGTGTGAGATTTGCAAGAAGGAGTTCGGCGAAAGCTGATCGCTGGCGCGTGGACGCCGCGCAGGTGCGGACAACTCGCGATTCGCGAGGTACTTGGGGCGGGTTCATAAGCGGCGTGATTTTTCATTTGAGAAATTACTTCCGCTCCGCCTAGACAACTTTGCCGGTTCGTGCGAGCATAACGCTCCGCTGCCGTTGGCCCCATCAAAAGTATGGGAAACACACCCATTCAAGACAATCCGGGCGCTCCTCGTTCGAACACGCTGCCGCGCGTGCTGGTGGCCACCACGGCCATGCTCACGTTTATTTCGTTTTGGCGCGCAGCGGCGATCGTGCTGAACGACTTGGCTTCCTCGGCGTATTACGCCGGTGGCGAAGCGGAGCGCTACATCGGCAAGACCGCGCCGTGGTTCATCCTGGCGATCATGCTGTTTTCGTATGCGGTGCGTGCGATCTACGTGGAAAGCTGCAGCATGTTTGTGCGCGGCGGCGTGTATCGCGTGGTGAAAGAGGCGCTGGGCGGATCGCTCGCGAAATTTTCCGTGTCGGCGCTGATGTTCGATTACATCCTCACGGGGCCGATTAGCGGTGTATCTGCCGGGCAGTACCTCGCGGGACTGATCAACGATCTTGTGGACTTTCTGCACCTGGGTCAGCACGTTTCCGTGGATGCGACGGCGGCGACATTTGCTGTGCTGGTGACGCTATATTTCTGGCGCGCAAATATCAAAGGCATTCCGGAATCCAGCGACAAAGCGTTGAAGATCATGCAAATCACCACGGTGATGGTGGTGGTTTTGATTGCGTGGTGCACTTACACCGTGTTCATGCGCGGATCGCATTTACCCCCAATGCCGCGCCCAGCAAATCTTCGGCTGGGAAACGAAGCGCTTGGTTGGCTGCACAACTCGTGGATTTCGCATATCGGGATGATCATGGTTTTTGTGGGGCTGGGGCATTCTGTGCTGGCCATGAGCGGAGAAGAATCGCTGGCGCAGGTGTACCGCGAAATTGAAAGCCCGAAGCTGCCGAATTTGAAGAAGGCCGGGCTGGTGATTTTTCTTTACAGTCTGCTGTTCACTTCGCTGGTCTCGATATTCGCCGTGATGATTATTCCGGATGGCGAGCGCCACACTTATTTTCAAAATTTGATCAGCGGACTGGCAATGAATCTGTACGGTCCGTATGGATTGCGTTTGCTGTTCCACGCGTTCGTTGTGATTGTGGGCGTGTTGATTCTTTCCGGTGCAGTGAATACTGCGATTGTCGGTTCGAACGGCGTGCTCAATCGCGTTTCGGAAGATGGCGTGCTGCCCGACTGGTTCCGGCAGCCGCATCGCAAATTTGGAACGACAAATCGAATCATCAACGCGGTGGTTTTCTTCCAAATACTGACGATCATCATCAGCCGCGGCCAGGTGGACTTCCTCGCAAACCTTTATGCGTTTGGCGTGATTTGGAGTTTCGCGATGAAGGGGCTGGCGGTGCTCGTGCTGCGTTACACGCATCCCGGCGAGCGCGAGTACCGGGTTCCGATGAATTTCAGAATCGGCAACATTGAAATTCCGCTTGGACTTGGACTAATCACGCTCGTACTTCTCGGAATGGCGGTGGTGAATCTTTTCACGAAGCCGGATGCGACGATTGCGGGTGTCACATTTTCGCTAGCGCTCTTCACTATGTTCACGATCTCCGAAAAAGTGCTGCACCATCAGCGCAAGGGCGAGCACGTCGAAATGGATCAGTTCAATTTGGAGCAGGAAGGTGATCTGACTCCGGAGGCTGTGGGCGCGCGGCCGGGAAATATTTTGGTGCTGGTGAGCAATTTTCACGCGCTGTATCACTTATCGGCGGTGCTCGATCGCGTGAAGCCGATGCGGCGCGATGTAGTAGTGCTGCATGTCAGGATTTTGAGACGTTCGGCATCGGGCGAAAGCGAACTCGATGCGAGCCAGCTTTTCGGAAGCGTGGAGCAATATTTGTTCAGCCAGGCGCTGGCGCTCGCGGAAAAGCGCGGGAAATCGATCAAGCTCGCAGTAGTCGCCGGAAATGATTTGTGGGAAGCGGTGATGCGTGCGGCGGTGGGATTGAAATCGTCCACGATTGTGCTGGGGCGTTCGGCGAAACTTTCCGTCGCCGAACAAGCGCGCGATACCGGCCAGGCATGGGAACGATTGCCCGATCCGCGGCCACAATTCAACCTGGAAATTTTCCTGCCGGGAGGCCAGCGCGAATTCTTCCTGCTCGGGCCGCATTCTCCGCACCTCACCGCCAACGAAGTGCGGCTGATTCACCAGCTCTGGCTGCGTTTCAGCGATCAGGTGATGCCCGAAGAGTTGCACCATCACGACGTCGTCCATTTCGCGCTTAACGAAGTGGAACATGAACTCGCGCTCGGCAACGAGAGCGAAGTGATCGACCGATTGAAAGAACATTTGCAGGGCAATCGCGAAAAGCGTCCGCCAACTTCTTCGTAGTTTCCGCAACACCTAGTTCGCAAAGTTTGCGCGTGAATCCGTGTTCTGTTACGGTTTTCTTTACTATTCAGCGCGCTGAACGCGGCGCCATTTCGCGCGAACGTTCGCGGAGATCTTGAGGCACACGAGTGATCGGATTATTTGAAGGCACCAGCGAAGACCCGAAGGCCAAGAAGCGCCGCTACATCATCACGGCCATCGCGCTCTTGATTATCGGAACCGCGAGCGGAATCTGGATGTACTACGGTGTGGTACACGTGCCGCAGCGCCATGTGGCGCAGCATTTTCTAAACGCGCTCACCGCTGGTGATACGCAGCTCGCTTACAATTTGTGGAAAGCGGATCCAAAGCAATACTCCTACAAAGATTTTCTCGACGATTGGGGCGACAAGGGATTCTACGGGCCGGTAAAAAGTTACCAGATTGAGAGCGCCAGCGAGCCGCGCCGGGAAGGCAGCGGAATCGTCGTGACAGTGGAAGTGAATCCATACAGCCCATTTCCCGGCGATGCGGATGTTGTGAAAAGTCACGCAACAAAAGAAGTGCGGCTGTGGGTGGAAGATAAAGATAAGTCGCTGGGATTCGCGCCGTAGGTTTTACACGCGCGGAAGATTTTGCCAAGCCGCTCAGTGCGGCAATTCGTGCAACGCGGCAATCAGTTCGGCCGGCTCTACCGTCGCCGTACCAAGTTTTCCCACGACAACTCCTGCAGCCGCGTTTGCGATCATCGCCGCATCAGCGATCGAGCCTCCAGCAGCGACCGCCACCGCCAAAGTTGCGAGCACAGTGTCGCCCGCGCCGGTCACGTCGAAAACTTGCCGCCCGGTGGCATCGCGATCGACTCCGGGCTTGCCAACACGCTCGTAGCTCACTTCAAATCCGGTGGCGGGAATTTGAATTTGCTTCGGCACTCCCTCTTCGATAATGCTCATGCCTTTTTCACCGCGCGTGATCACCACGGCCGCGCATCCAAAGTGAGCGAGCAATGCGCGTCCCGCCTCTTCCACCGATTGCGAATCAGCGAGCGTGCGCGTGACGAAAAATCCGGCTTCTTTCGCATTGCAAATAATTGCAGTCGCTCCGCGATAGGCGAATAGCCTGGAAGTTTTCGGTTTCACCATCGCGGGAACTTTGCGCTTGTGGCATGCGCTTAAGATGCGGTCGGCGAGCGCATCTGTGATCAGCCCCTTGTCGTAATCCGAAATCACCAGCACATCGAGCTTGTCGATCGCAGAAATAATTGCGCGGATTAGTTTTTCCTCGAGCTCGCGCGAGAGCGGTTCGCGGCGTTCGCGATCCACGCGGACAATTTGCTGGTGCCGCGCGATCACGCGAGTTTTCACCGTCGTAACGCGCGAGGGCTCCTGCAGTATCCCGCGTACGGGCATCTCGATCGCGGCGGCGCAACGCAGAATCGCGGCGCCTTCATCATCTTTACCCACAACTCCAAACGGAGTGACGCGCGCGCCGAGCGCCGCAATATTTGCGGCAACATTTCCCGCGCCGCCCAAACATTCGCTTTGCTCCACAAAATCCACCACCGGCACTGGCGCTTCGGGTGAGAGGCGCGAGGCATTCCCCCACGTGTAGCGATCGAGCATCCAATCGCCCACGACGCCCACGCGCCGCCCACGCATCGCGCGCGCGAGCCGCAGCAGTCTGGGAACGTCGGCTTTCATGCCTTGGGAGCGGATGGATTCGTGGGAGGGGTAGCTTCTTCGGGCAGCATAACGGGCAGCCCGTCGCGGACCGGATATTTCCGGCCGCAGGAAACGCATTCGAGTTCTTGATCGTCACCCAGCGCCCTCACTGCCGTGTGGCACACCGGGCAAGCCAGAATTTTCTTGAGTTCTTCGTTTAGAGCCATTGCAAATCAGACTGTAACAAAGCCGCGGAAGCTGTGGCAACAATGTCTCGCGGGCGATTGCGAAGAACTACTATCGCGCTTTGGCTGCTTGCAATGTGAGTTCGGCATTCCAAGTCTTACCAGCCGTGATTGTTGGCCGCCAGATCGCCAGAATCTGCGAGCCCTGGTAAACGCGCTCGAAACCTTCCTCGGATTCCGAAACAGTTTCGACGGGCTCAATCCAGAATTCATCTGCGAGCAGGAGCGTCGATACCAATCGCAACATTCTGCCATTCGTCCACGATGCGAATTGACCCAGTTGCCGCGCCGCTCCAATTGAGAGGATGGCGCTCGCCGCCAAATTCAAAAAATCGATCGTGCGCATCGGGCGCAAGCAAATTGAAAACACTTTCGATTCCAATATCGCATTGCGGAAAAGTTTCGGCGTTGTGGCTTACTTCGATCGCGCAGCGAATCACGAAACTATCCTCGCTCGGTTCGAAGCGAAATGTCTTTTGCACGCGGATCGATGAGCCTTGCGGGCTGGCGCCATCGAGATCAATCGGCGCATCATGCACAAACTCAAATCGGTTGCGTGAAGGCTTGCTGCTCGAATAGAAACCGCCTGCGATTGCGGCGCTTTCGCCCAGCCGGATCCATTCGTAGTCCTCACGCGTTTTCCCGTGCGGAAACACCAGCACCCGAAAACAATTTCGCGCCCAGCGATCGTAGCGGAGGCGGCCTTCGAGTCCCGGCTCCTTCACTTTCGTTTGCTCGTGAATGCTGGTGACTCCGGCCGCGTCACTTTGCGTCGCACCCGCGAGCCGCGAGTGGTAGGCCTCAAGGCGTCGCGTCAGCGAATTCACCAGCGTGATGCTCGATGGACGAAAGTCGATCAGCGGCACGGTCGCGCCGTCATTCGCTTTCACGAGCAAAGCGCCCGGCTGCGCCGTCAGGTACGTTTCTTCAATTCCGTCAGCGTCGAAATCGATTCGTTCCGCACGCACTCCTTGAACATTTTTCCCTTGCGCGGAATCCAGCAGCGTTTCCGCGCGAACCAGTTCATTCCATAGCGCGGTGCGGAGGTGCGGCGAATACAATCCGCCGAAAATTCCGTGCCAGTACGCGTCGTTACATTGCGAGCGAAGCAAGTGCGTGCGCGCCTCGTCCATTTTCGCGCGGTCGGGATCCCCTTCCTTTCGCACACGTGCCGATTGCAATTTGCGCGACACATACAACGCCTTCTTGTGCAAAAGATTCGATTCCGAATACTTCGAGAAGAATCCGCGCCAGATTCCGCCACGCAGAAATCGCAAAACGTCAGGCCGCTTTTCGAACTCGTGATTCAGCCCGTGAAGATCGCGCCGCGAACCAGTGGGCAGAACCCATTCCATCAACTCGGAATAAGACGCGGCAGGCAGATCCACGCGGCCAAGCGGCGCATGCGACGAAAGGTATTCGCCGGGCGGAGTGGTAATCAACCAGTCCGCATTTTTTTCCAGCGCGTCAAAAAAACGATCGAGCCATCCATCGCGATAGCAGTGATCGTAGGTGCTGGGCCAGCCGCCGAATTTTTCATTGTCGTCGCCCATCGCCACCATTCCGTCGGGATGGCGTTCCGCCGCGCCGCGCAAAAATCCAATCACGTCTTCCACCGGTTGAAACGGCAGCATGTACCGCATGGGTTTCAGGCCAGGGATCACTTTTACGCATGCGCCGCGATCTTCCACTACGTAGTAGCCGAAAAGCTGCTCGGGCTCCATGCCTGCGGATAGAAAATGTTGATCATCCAGCAGCGTGTAACCCACGCCGCCCGCCGCAAGCACGGTCGGAAGATGCGGCTCCCACACTCGCTCCGCCAGCCACAAGCCCGAAGGCGGCTGCGCGAATCGGCGTTCCAAAAAACTTGCCATGCGCCGGATTTGCTCTACTGCGTCTTGATGCGGCAAGGAAACCAGTATCGGCTCGTAAAACCCACCGCCAACGAGTTCCACTTGCCCGCGATCCGTCATCGCGCGAACGCGTTCCAGAAATTCCGGGTGGTGTATCTCCAGCCATTCAAGCAGCGGGCCCGTGTAGTGCAAGCCCATCCGCACGCCAGGATGCCGCTCGAGCCGCTCGAAAAATGGCAGATACGATCGCTGATACAGCGTCTCGAAGACGTGGTCGAAGTTGCCGACCGGCTGATGTCCGTGAATCAGAAGAACTAGATGAATCTTCGGCAAAAATTGCTCCAGCAGAGGGAAGTATCACCGCAGCTTGCGATTGAAACCACCGAATGAAAACTGGGAGGCAGTCACGTACCGCGCCCGTGAGCCGGTTCAGCGAACCGGACTTTGCTATTATGCCGACTATCGCGCCAGAAGTTCAAACCGGAGCGTTCTATCACGCACGATCCATCACCTCAGCATCCCACCGTACCGACCACCGAATTCGAGGCGGCCGCGATTTCCCACGGCATTGAACTTTTTAATTCACAAAAATTCTTCGATGCACACGAGGCCTGGGAGGCTGTCTGGCTGAAAGCCAAAGAGCCCGACAAGAAATTCCTGCAAGGTCTAATTCAGATTTCCGCTGCGTTTCATCACCGCTCTCGCGACAACCGAAAAGGGTTCGAGTCGCTCTTGCGCGCGGGCCTAATCAAAATCGAACACGCCCCGCGAAATCACCGTGGCATGGATTTTCACGCGATTCGCGCAGCGGCGCGCGAGTGGCTCACCGCGATCGAAGCCGGCAGCGAACTTGAGCCTCGAAAGCTGCCGCAGATTATCCGTGTGAAGTAGCCGCAGTATTTCAATTACAAGAATCTCGGAATAAATTTCGGCTTGCCGCCCATCAACTCGCGATAGTTGGGGTTCGCGAGCAGCAAGGAATCTTCCACGCGCAATCGTTGCCGCAGTACCCATACATTCAGCGCTGTCGCTGCAATCGCCGTAATCCACGCCGAATAAATCAGCGGCAGCGCGATAATTTCCACGAATACCGCGACATAATTCGGATGCCGTATCCAGCGATACGGCCCGGCGTGCACAACTCCCAGGTCAACTGAATTCATAACTTGCGCCGTCCAGTGATCCCGCATTGTCGCGATCACCCATCCGCGCATCGCATTCGATAGCAAAAACAAAATAAACATCGAAATCGCCAGCGCGGGAATAAGCGGACGATGCAGAAAAACCACTTCCGCGCCCGCAGCTACTAGCACGCCCGCGTGCAGCAAAACCATTGCGGGAAAATATTTCTCGCGCACCACAGATGCTCCGCTCGCCACCATCCTGCGATGATGCGCGCGCGAAATTACCAGCTCTACCAGCCTCTGCGCGCCCACCAGCGCCAGCAGCGCCAGATACGCAATCTGCGTCACGCCCATTCGAGCATCAACATTTCCGCGCTGAACCCGGGCCCGAACGCAGCCAGCAATCCCCGCTCGCCCGGCGCAACTTTCCCCTTCGTCAGCCATTCCTGCAATACAAACAGCACAGACGCGCTCGACAAATTTCCGTAATCGCGCAGCGTGTCCCACGAAAATTGTGTCATCGAACGATCCAATCCCAGCTCTTCCTCGATGAAGTGCAGCAATTTCTGTCCTCCCGGATGGAGCACAAACGCGGAAAGATCGCTCTGCTTCATTCCAAATTTCGCCAGGAATTTATCTACCAATTCGCGGATCACATCTCGAATCAGTTGTGGCACATCCTTTGAAAGCACGATGTGCAGCCCGCCATCTTTCAAATCGAATCCCATCGCGTCAATTGTGTTTGGAAAAAGATGGCTTTGCGATCCCAGAATTCGCGGACCATTTCCCGCCGCCGGCGCTGCCCCGCGCGTCACAATTGTTGCCGCCGCTCCGTCCCCGAATAAAGTGCTAGACACCAAATTTGCCGGCGAGAAATCGCGCCGCTGAAACGTCAGGCTCGGCAATTCCACAGCGACGATCATCACGTTTCCAGTTTCCACTCCGCGCAGAAAATCCCATGCGCGTCCCAGCGCTGCCGCTCCGGCCGCGCATCCCAACTCAGTTATCGGCAGTCGCCGCACATCGCTGCGGAATCCAAGATCATTGATCAAGTGCGCGTCCAGCGATGGGATCATGATTCCGGTGCACGACACAGTAATCAGCAAATCGATTTCAGTGGCTTTCAATCCAGCTTGTTCCAGGCAATCCGCCGCCGCGCGCCGCCCTAACAAAACCGAATGTTCAATGTATTCTTTGCTGGTTTGCTCCAGGGAGCGCGGCGTCACCGTGTAGTCCGCCGGGAAAATCGTGTATCGCTTGTCGATTTTCGTATTTTCGATTACTTCCAGCATCGTCGATCGCCGCGCTTCGCTCATCGGAAACACAATGTCGAGATACGCCTTTATCTGTGCCATCTCAACCACGTTGGCCGGCAACGCTGTCGATGTGGCCGCCACTGAAATGGGCAGCTGCGAACGATTAGTTGATTCGCTTTCCCACATCCGCACTTCTCGGCCTGTCAGCGTCTGCGAACCTGCCATCCCGCCTCCTGTAGAATTGATTGCTTATTTGATGTCTGCAAATCGGCTTGCGGCGCGTCTTAATTTACCGGCTACCTCTGCCCCACTCTGCTCTGCATCAAATAAAAGCCAGCAAACCTTACTTTAAGCCCGGCGGGATGCGATCATGAGATTGCACGCGAGGCGCGAGTCAGATAACTTGGAGGCATAAGTATAGCGTAGGGTTTCAGCTAAATGCGTTCCGCGGAGCCTGCGAATATCGCAGCGCTTTTGTTCCTGTGAGGTGAAGATGTCCGATCCGGTAGCCGACAAAGTGGTTTCGCTGGTTGCGTCGGTAAAGCACATCCCGGCTGAAAAAGTTTCGTTGGAAAGCAATCTTGCGGATCTGGGATTCGATTCGCTGGATACGATTTCGCTTTTGTTCGAACTTGAAAGCGCATTTTCCGTCACCATTCCAGACGACAAAGCTCGCGCGATTCGTTCCGTCAGCGAAATTGTCGCCGGAATCCACACGCTGCTTCAGAATCCTCCCGCCGCCACCGCTGCTGCCGGAGCTGCACCTCTTTCCTCAGAGCCGCCCGCAGAGAAACCGGCCACCGAATAGGCATGTCCTCTCGCCGCGTGGTGGTCACGGGGGTCGGTGCAATCTGCGCTCTCGGAAACGACCGCGAATCGATTTGGTCCGCGCTGCGCGCCGGTACCAGCGTCATTGGTCCCATGAAGCGCGTCGATACCACAAAGCTCGCTTTCAAAAACGCCTCCGAAGTCCAAAATTTCGATCCAGCCGCGCACTTCACGCCGTCTCAGATTGATCATCTCGATGAGTTTTCTCAATTTGCTCTCGTCGCCGCGCGCGAAGCCGTTCGCGATTCCGGCATCGAATTCACCGATCGCCTCAAGCAGCGCAGCGCGATCGTCACCGGAGTCAGTCTCGGCGGCAAAGCCACAGAAGACATCGGCTACGTCGACATCTACTCCAAGGGACGTACCCGCGTTCATCCGTTGACGATCGTTCGCTCGATGGGAAACGCCGCCACCAGCCACATCTCCATGGAGTTTGGAATTTCTGGACCATCATTCACGATTTCCACGGCGTGCTCTTCTTCGAATCACGCGTTCGCTCAGGCTTTTGCAATGGTCAGATCCGGCGGGGCGGATCTCGCTCTCGCAGGCGGCGCGGAATCGCCGCTCAGTTTCGGGGTCTTAAAAGCGTGGGAGTCCATGCGCGTCGTCGCGCCTGACACTTGCCGCCCATTTTGCAAAGATCGCCGCGGCATGATCCTGGGAGAAGGCGCTGCAATTCTTGTGCTTGAGCCGCTCGACGCCGCTCTGGCCCGCGGCGCGCACATCTATGCGGAATTTGCGGGCGCGGGAATGTCAGCCGATGCGCACCACATCACGCAACCCACTCTCGGCGGCCCCACGATAGCCATGCGCGCCGCGCTTGAAGACGCTGGTCTCGCCGCCGAACAAATCGGCTACATCAACGCCCACGGTACCGGTACTCCCGGCAACGATCCCACCGAGACGCGCGCGATTCGCGAAGTCTTCGGCGCTCACGCAAATAAACTTGCCGTCAGCTCCACAAAATCCATGCACGGCCATGCGCTCGGTGCCGCTGGCGCGATTGAAGCTGTCGCCACACTGCTCGCCTTGCACGGGGGAATCCTGCCGCCTACTGCGAATTTCACCGAAGCCGATCCCGAATGCGATTTGGATTACGTTCCCAACGTCGCCCGTCCCGAAAGTATCGAAGCTGCTCTTTCCAATTCATTTGCCTTCGGCGGCTTGAACGCCGTCATCGCACTCCGCGCCTGGAAAAAATAGTCGCCTGATTTCCGTAGGGGCTAGGCTCGGCCGCCGTGGCGGCCAGGCCTCGCCAAGGTCCCGCCCCGGCGATGCTTGGGGCTCTCATTTTTCGCTGTTCGATTCCGCGCAGAATAACCAAATACATTTCCCAAAAATAAAAAAGCGGCGAGAGCACTTGCCCTCGCCGCAAAAACTGTCCCGCGCAGTTTCTGCGCGTTTTCCCGCTAGCCGCGACTACGCCTTATTCGCGTACCAATCCGAATTGATCGGAGTAAAGTTCTGCCATTTCTCCGGCAGGTCTTCCAGCGCAAAAATGGCTGTTACCGGGCACACCGGCACGCACGCGCCGCAGTCGATACACTCCGTCGGATGGATGTACAGCTGAGTCTCGGCTTCAAATGCCGGCTCATCTTTTCGCGGGTGGATGCAATCCACCGGACACACGTCGACGCATGCTGTGTCCTTTGTTCCGATACAGGGTTCTGCGATTACGTAAGCCATTCCAAGTTCTCCTTCGGGATATTCGCGGCCCCTAACTTCCCAAAACGGTAGCCGAGAGAATTCGCGAATCTACCACCAAACGTTTCGGCGAACAAGTGCGCACCAAAGTTGTTCGCGACTCCAATTCCATTATCACCCGCATAGCGCAACTCCGCAACCCCTCGACGCTCCGCACTTTCGCGCCGTCCGCCCCTCAGCGTACTCTCGCGTGCTCTGCATGTCTCCGGTGCGCTCGCCTCCTAGCTCGGCAAATGATTCTCCCAATAGCCCAAATTTCTCCGTGTTCTCTGCGTCTCTGTGGTGAGCTCCGGAATTTCCTCATGGTCGCTCGCGCCGGGCGCAGGAAATAAGGCCTCACTCCCTTTGACTCCCATTATCATCTATGGCATGATAACAAGTGGATCATCTACCGCCCGAACCCAAAACCTTCGGGCATTTTTCTTTTTCCGGGAGCGCCGATCTCCGCATTGGCGCTTTTGCCGTTGCCTTTGTAGCGCCGGACTTTACGTCCGGCAGCTTTTGCAGTCGTTGTTGCATTCTCCGGGTGCCCCACGTTTCGTCCGGCCAGTCCGGACGAAACGTGGGACCGTTCCCACAACTAAGCAGGCGCCTGATAATGTCAAAACGCACCAATTTCCACCGGTTCAAGAACCAGACCAGCTACTCGATGAATCCAGATTTCACCAAAAAACACCCCCAAAATGACCATAACTCCTTTAGAATGAACAACTTTTTAGTAATAGTACTAGGTAACCCCTGTAGTATCATCACTTTACAAAAACAACCTCCAGGGTATCTCATGCGGTTTAGACAACTCCGTAGCGGAGATAAACTCTTTTATATGAGTAGTTTAAGAAGAATAAATTCAGCTGGCACGACCTGCTAAGTATGGTTCGCGACACTTTCGATTCATCACCATGCACATCCACTTTCCAGCCCCACCACTTGCTTCCCACGGCGCTCTGACTAAAATGCTTGCGATGCCAAAACACTCCCCGCGAAACGCGAAATACCCCACGGGCCTCGCGCGGCTGGTGGTAGCCGTCACCGGCCTCGCCGCACTTGCCTGGCTCGCGTTGGCTTTACCGGCGGCACACGGCCAGCAGAAAGCCCCCAGCTCCCAGCAGGCCGCCAAGGCCGTCTCCGACCCTGTGGTGATTGATCTTGAGGGTTTTCATAAGATACTGGCGGACCATCGCGGCTCGCCGCTCGTCATCACGATATGGGCCACGTGGTGCGAACCTTGCCGCGACGAGTATCCGATGATCAATCAAATCGCGCAGCAATTCGCTTCGCAACACGTCACCGTTGTCGGCATTAGTTTCGATCAAGATGCGGAGATGAATCTCGTCCGCCATTTTCTTGCGCGCAATCAACCGGTCTTCACAAACTATCGTAAGAAGATGGGCCATCAGGACGAATTCGATCACGGCGTAGATCCGAATTGGCCCGGCGAATTGCCTGTAAACTTTTTCTACGCGGCCGATGGAAAACTTGTCGCCCGGCTTGATGGTTCGCAGCCGCGCCAGGTTTACGAAAATGCCGTGCGCGCAACGATCGCGGCCGGCGGTTCATCTCATCGCTGAAATAAAATTCTCGCGCTGACCTTTTTGAAATTTGCGCGAACCGGAGACGACCTTGCTCAGCACTCACGGAAATAAAATTACTTTTCTCGGCCATGCCACATTCAAGATCACCACAATGCAGGGCAAGGTTTTGCTGATCGATCCGTGGATTTTCACCAATCCGTATTGTCCTGATTCGCAAAAGCAACTTGACCGCGTGGATTGGATCCTGCTCACTCACGGTCACGGAGATCATCTCGGCGATTTGATCGAAATCGCGAAGAAACATAATCCTCAGGTCGTCTGTGTCATCGAAACCGGAATCTGGCTGGAATCCAAGGGCGTGAAAAATGTAATTGGGATGGGCAAGGGCGGCACGCAGAAACTTGGCGAAATTGAAGCGACCTTCGTTCACGCAGTGCACTCCAACGGAATTCAAGACGGTGACCGCATCGTTTACGGAGGCGAGCCCGGCGGATTTGTCGTGCATTTGCCCGGGGGGCTAACGCTCTATCATGCGGGCGACACCTGCGCGTTCGGCGATATGAAATTGATCGCGGAACTCGACAAACCAGACATCGTTTGTCTTCCGATCGGTGATCACTACACAATGGGCCCGCGCGAAGCTGCTGTCGCTATGCGTCTTCTCGGTGTGCGTCATGTGATTCCCATGCACTACGGCACTTTTCCGGTGCTCTCAGGCACCGTCGAAGAATTTCGCGGTGCAACACAAGACATCAAGGATCTCGAAATACACGCTTTGAAACCGGGCGAGTCGCTAGGATAAACGCCATGAAAATCGTTACGCCAGCCGTCGACAAATACATTTATTCGCTGCTTCCAAAACGCGATCCAATCCTCGCGGAAATGGAAGCGCATGCGAAGCGCCACGATGTGCCGATCGTCGGCCCCGCAGTCGGCCGCCTTCTCGCGTTTCTCGTAACGATGACGGGCGCCAAGCGAATTTTCGAAATGGGATCGGCGATCGGCTATTCCACGCTGTGGTTGGCGCGGGCAGCCGGCCCTGGCGCTGAAATTTTTTACACTGACGGAAATCCGGAAAATGCGAAACGCGCGCAAGCTTCATTCGAACGCGCTGGAGTTGCCGATCGGATTCACGTGCAAGTCGGCAACGCTCTCGATCTTCTGAAAAAAGAGCCGGGCGAATTCGACATTATTTTCAACGACGTGGATAAGCATTATTATCCCGACGTTTTTCATCTGGCCGTGCCGCGCGTCCGCTCCGGCGGTCTTTTCATCACAGACAACTCGCTCTGGTCGGGCCGCGTAATTAAAAAATCTACAAACGCCGACACACGCGGCGTCCAGAAATTTAATAAATTGGTGTACGAATCGAAAGATTTGTATCCGGTGATCGTACCGCTGCGCGACGGTGTAATGGTCTGCAGAAAATCCTAAGTGGCACAGGCTCTCAGCCTGTGCGCCCTTATTTGTTCGTATTCTTGTTTTCCGGAAATTACGACCGAAAGAAATTCTTCACAAAAAATAATACGTTCGCCGGCCGTTCGGCCAGCCGCCGCATGAAATACGGAAACCAGTCGCGCCCGTATGGAATGTACACGCGCATCCGGTAGCCTTCGCGCACAAGTTGCGCCTGCAAATCGGTGCGGATTCCGTAGAGCATTTGAAATTCAAACGAGTCGCGCGAAATTTTATTTTCAGCGACGAATTGTTTTGTCGCGTCGATCATTTTCGGATCGTGCGTAGCGATTCCGTGGTACACGCCGCTCGGAAGAATTTGCTTCATCAGCCGCACATAATTTGCATCGACATCTGATTTTGCGGGGAACGCGATTTCAGCTGGCTCTTTGTAAGCACCTTTGCAGAGTCGCAACCTGCAACCAGCGGCTAGCAGCGGGCCAACGTCGTCGCCAGTGCGGCGAAGATATGCTTGCACCACGACTCCGACAGCGCTTGTCTTTCCGCGGACTCGCTTCACCAGATTAATGGTGCGCTCGGTGTACGCGGAGCCTTCCATATCCACGCGCGCGAAATTTTTCAGTTCAGTGGCGCGCGAGACGATCGATTCCAAAAGTTCTTGTGCGAGATCGTCGCTCAAATCGAGACCGAGCTGCGTCAGCTTCATCGAAACGTTTGCATCGAGTTTTTCAGATGCGATGCGATCGAAAATCTCCAGGTACGCGTCGCGCGCCAGCCGCGCTTCGTCAGCATTCGTCACGCTTTCGCCGAGCAGATCGAGGCTCACCATCATTCCGTTTTGATTGCATACGCGCGCCGCGGCGACGGCTTGATCGAGGTTATCGCCAGCGACGAATCGTTCCGCCATGCGGCGCGTGGATTTGTGCGAGGTGACCCACCGCGCCATTCCAGGGCTGTTTGAGAGTTTGAGAAAAATCGAGCGCATCATCGGGGAAGTCCTATACGAATGCGCTGCGGAAATAAAGGATGGTCTGAAATGTTCGCGCGCCGATTGCGGGATGGGCTTCCACTTTTAATGCTCGCGCTCCAGAAATCTTTCGGCGTCAATCGCAGCCATGCAGCCCGAGCCTGCGGCGGTTACGGCCTGCCGGTAAACGATATCCTGCACGTCGCCGGCGGCGAATACGCCTTCCACGCTCGTCTTCGTTCCGCCATGCGTGATGATGTAACCAGCTTTGTCCAATTCAACTTGTCCGGCAAAGGGTTTCGTATTCGGATCGTGTCCAATCGCCACAAAGGCGCCGTGCACCGGAATCGTTCGCTTTCCGGAGCCATTCGCTTCGCGCACCACGATTCCTTCCACAGCGCCCTTGCTCGGGTCGAGCACTTCTTCAATGACGTAGGGGGTCAAGAATTCAACTTTCGGATTCGCGCGCGCGCGATCGATCATGATTTTCGACGCGCGGAAATCGTCGCGCCGGTGGACCAGCGTCACCTTGCTTGCAAAGCGCGTCAGAAAATTCGCCTCTTCCATCGCGGTATCGCCGCCGCCGATCACCGCGATCTCTTTGCCGCGGAAAAAATATCCGTCGCACGTGGCGCAAGTCGAGACTCCGTGCCCCATCAATTTTCTTTCGGACTCAAGCCCCAGCATTCGCGCCGATGCGCCAGAGGCAATGATCAGCGCGCGGCATTCGTAATTTTCAGTTTCCCGCAGTGAGCTGGAAAGGACGCTTGCTCAAATCCACTTTCGAAATCGCGCCACTTTTGAACTCGGCGCCAAAACGCTGCGCCTGTTTGCGCATATTCTCGATGAGCTCGGGACCCAGAATTCCGTCCGGGAAATCCGGGATAATTTTCGACGTGCGTGGTCAAGGTAAGCTGGCCACCGGGTTCGTAGCCATCAATCACCAATGGCTTCATGTTAGCCCGCGCGGTGTAAATCGCGGCCGTGAGTCCCGCGCACCCGCTTCCGATTACGATGACGTCTTGCAATCTATCCTCCGCGCACACGCGCCCGCCGTATCAGTGCACCAACTATAGATTCAATGCTGAGCGAAGAAGATTCATTCTAACATCCCGGCGCGAGACGCAAAGCGATGAAAAATCTTGCGAAGAATTCAGGGTTGCGCCCGAGGTTGTGGTAATTTTAGATTTCCACAAAGCGTGGAGGAGCGATTCGTATGACTGATCCCAGATTTCCAGTTGGAAAGCTTAATCGCAAAGGTCCGCTTTCGCCCGAAGATCGTGCGAGCATGATCGAAAGTCTCACTGCCGCACCCGAAAACTTTCGCAATGCTGTTATGGGACTAAATGGCGCGCAACTCGACACGCCCTATCGCGAAGGCGGATGGACTGTCCGCCAGGTAATCCATCACGTCGCCGACAGCCACATGAATTCGTACGTGCGATTTCGTCTCGCGCTCACCGAAAACGAGCCGACGATTAAGGCGTACGACGAGAAACTTTGGGCGGAACTTCCCGATGCGCGTACCGCGCCGGTGGAAATTTCTCTCGCGATGATTGAGGCACTCCATCGCCGCTGGGTGCTGCTGCTGAAATCTTTTGGCCCCGCGGATTTCGCGCGCACCGTCCGCCATCCAGTGAACGGGACGATGACTCTAGATGATGCGCTCGCTCTTTACGAATGGCACGGACGCCATCACACCGCGCATATTACGGCGTTGCGCGCCGCGCGGAACTGGTAGCCGCAGAGCTCCCGAGTACGAATGTTTGCTTCCCCCCGCGCGCTGCGGGATAATCTGCGCTCGCTGCGTGTTAACAGCCTCCGCGCGCAAGTGAATAGGAGAAAATAACGCATGGCTCGTGATCCCGGTCTCTATGCCATTTTTGAAACTTCGCAGGGCGACATCGTCTGCAAGCTTTTCGAGAAAGAAACTCCGAAGACTGTCGCGAATTTCGTCGGCTTGGCCGAAGGCTCCAAGGAATTCGCGGATCCGAAGACTTCACAAAAGACCAAGCGCCCATTTTTCGACGGGCTCACTTTTCACCGTGTAATTCCGAATTTCATGATTCAGGGCGGATGCCCGCTCGGCACCGGAACCGGCAGCCCCGGATACCGATTCGAGGATGAATTTCACAAGTCGCTTCGCCACGACAAGCCCGGCAAATTGAGCATGGCGAATTCCGGGCCGAATACAAACGGCAGCCAGTTTTTTATTACTGTCGCTGCGACTCCGTGGCTCGACAACAAGCATTCGATTTTTGGTGAGATTGTGGAAGGCCAGGATATCGCGACGAAAATTTCCGAAGTGGCGCGCGATTCGGGCGACCGTCCTCGAACTCCCGTGATGCTCAAGCACCTGCGTATCGAGCGCGTCTAAAACTCATGCAGGGCCCGCAAAATATTTTCCGGGTGTTCAACGAAATGGTTTTCATTTTGCTCGGGGGAATGCTCGTGTGGATTGCGAGCACGGGCCATTATTTTTTCAATCCGCGCAGCATGAGATGGTATTTGCTTTCGGGTCTCGCGATTCTTTTCGGCTTGATGTCTTTGATCACGCGAAGCGACGAACCCACCCGGTCCGCGGCGTATGTGCGAGGCGGCTCGCTGATTCTTGTTGGACTCGTGATGTTCAGCATGGGCTGGGCCTCGTACCGCCAGGTCGTATGGCTTTTGATGTTCGCGGGAATTGTGCTGGTGTTGCGCGGCGTGGTTGGATCGGTGATGACACTCAAACTATCGTCACGTTCCGGAATTGCGGCGAGGTAGTCCATGGACGCCAACGAAAAAAAACGCGCGTTGCGCATGGTCACCTATGGGCTGTACATCGCGACGTCGCGAGGCGCTGACGGAATTGCAGCGGGAACGATCAATTGGGTGACGCAATCTTCGTTTGAGCCACCGCTGGTGATGGCGGCGATAAAGCGCGAGTCTTCGTTTGCACCGGGCCATCGAAACCGGGAACGTGTTCGCGATCCACATTGTTGGCAAAGCTCAGAAAGATGTCGCGATCAGTTTCTTCAAGGGCGGCGTGTTGGAAGGCGAGAAGCTAAACGGCTATCGGTGCCGCGTTGGAGAAACGGGATCGCCGATTTTGCTGGAAGCGCCTGGATATTTCGAATGCCGCGTCACGGATTCCGTGAGACGCGGAGACCACACCATTTTTGTCGGCGAAGTTGTTGCCGCGGGCACCCATGGCACCGACGAGCCGCTGACGCTTCGAGAAGCTGGTTTCAATTACGCTGGCTAAGTGCTACAACTCTCCTCACACTTCTCAAGGAGGCGCACATGTTCAAAGAGTTCAAAGAATTCGCGATGCGCGGCAACGTGCTGGATATGGCCGTCGGTATCATTATCGGCGCGGCTTTTGGGGCGATTGTAACTTCACTGGTGGGCGATATTCTGATGCCGCCGCTGGGCAAGCTGATCGGTCACATGGATTTCAGCAACATGTTTTATGCGCTGGATGGCGGGTCGTACGCGACGATTGCGGCAGCAAAAGCTGCGGGCGCGGCGACCATCAACTACGGACTTTTCATCAACACGGTGATCAATTTTCTGATCGTCGCGTTCGCGATTTTTATTTTGATCCGGCAAGTAAATCGCTGGACCACAAAGCCCGCGCCTGCAGCAGCGCCGACGACAAAGACCTGCCAATTTTGCCAATCGGAAATCCCGATCAAGGCTATTCGCTGCGGGCATTGCACATCGCAGCTGCAGGGTGCTTGAAATCGAGGGAATTGGATAGTGTTGCGCCGGGGTCGAGATGTTGAACCGGTTGGGATTCGTGCGTTTTTACATTTTAGGCAGACCGCTTAGTGATGATGACGGTCCCACATATCGCCGGGACTGGCCCGGCGATAGCGATGCTCGCTGTTTCTAATTTTCCAGTTCAGTTCCTCATTCCGATGGCATTTGCAGTTTCTGCGAATGTGTTTCATATCCTAATGGTTGTAAGAGTGGGGAGAGTGAATCGGAATGTTTGGCGACCTTGGAAAATAATTGATCAGCTTACGGTGTATCAACAATATATCGAACTTGCCCCAGGCAGGGGCTGGCCCCGGTGGTTACCGTATGGGGTTTGGATTTGCGCCGCGGGGATGTTTGTTTCCGCGACTTGGGTGGCGATTCGATTGCGTTAGAAGGGGGCGCGGATTTCGATCCCCTTAACCGGTGAGGGCGCCGGCGCTGCCTGCTGGAAGATCGATAGAATATTTCGTGCGAGTTTTTTCTTTGTGCGCTTCGAGTGCGAACTCAATTAATTTGGTGATCAGTTCGCGGTAGGGAATTCCGCTGGCTTCCCACATTTTCGGATACATGCTGATGGAAGTGAAACCGGGAATCGTGTTGATCTCGTTTAGATAAACGCGGCCGGTTCGCTTTTCCAGAAAGAAATCTACGCGGGCCATTCCGGCGCAATCCAGAACGCGAAATGCTCGCACCGCGAGTTCCTGAAACTTTTTTACCTGTGTGCGCGATAGCGGAGCGGGAATCAGAAGCTTGGTTCCGTCTTCGAGATACTTGGCGGCGTAATCGTAAAATTCGCGGTGCGGAACAATTTCTCCGGGGATGGAAGCTTTCGGTTGGTCGTTGCCGAGCACCGCGACTTCGATTTCGCGGCCATTCACACCGCGCTCGACAATTATTTTTGTAGCGTATTCTGCTGCGGTATCGATTCCGCCGCGCAATTCTTTTTTGTTGTGAACTTTCGTCATACCCACGGACGAGCCCAGGCACGCGGGCTTTACGAAAATCGGAAATTTGAGTTTCTTGGCGATGAGTTTCAGAATCGTGTCCGGCGATCGTTCCCATTCCGTGCGCAGAAAAGACACGAATTCAACCGTCGGCAGTTTTGCTTCGCGGAATAATCGCTTCTGCACATCTTTGTCCATGCCGACTGCCGAGCCCAAAACGCCGGCGCCGACATACGGGAATCCCGCGAGTTCGAGTAATCCCTGCACGGTACCGTCTTCGCCATACGTGCCGTGCATGACGGGGAATACGACATCAACGCGCGTCGCGGTGTCTGATGATTTATCGAGAGGCACGAGCGCCGCGACATTCGGATCGGCACTTAACATCACTGATTGCCCGTTCTTCAGAATTTCGGGCAGCATTTTCTGCGCGGGTGTTCTGGTGAGCCATCGGCCTTCTTTTGTAATTCCGATGGGCACGGCTTCATATTTTTCGGGATCGAGCGCGCGAATCACGGATGCGGCTGAGGTGAGCGACACTTCGTGTTCGCCCGAACGTCCGCCGTACAACACGCCGACGCGTAGTTTCTTTTGTGACTTCTCCATGGCTGAGAAATTTCCTTCTATGGATTCCGATAAGTGTTCGCTACGCGATCCGCTACAGGATCTTTTTTCCGAGTCCCGAGCAGACCATTTCCACGCCAAGCAGCGCGGTCTTGTTGTGGAGATCGATCACGGGATTAATTTCCACCACTTCGAGAGAAACCATCGCTTCGCTATCGGCGATCATTTCCATCGCCAGATGCCCCTCGCGATAGGTGACGCCGCCGCGGACTGGTGTGCCAACTCCGGGCGCATCGCTGGGCTCGACGAAATCCATGTCGAGGCTCACGGCGACGCCCGCGGTGTCGTCGGACGCAAATCGCAGAGCTTCTGTCATCACTTCGCGCATGCCGCGTTCATCGATATCGCGCATGGTGAAAACGTGTACGCCGGATTCTTTCATCAGGCGGCGCTCGCGCGCATCGAGATCGCGGATGCCGACCATCGAGACGTTTCGCGGCTCAATCTTCGGATGGAAACCGAGGAGATCCACAAGTTCCGGTGCGCCATACCCGGTGAGCGACGCGAGCGGCATTCCGTGGACGTTTCCCGATGGCGAACTATCGGGTGTATTCATATCGCCATGCGCGTCAAGCCAAATTAGTCCCGCGCGCTTCGATTGTTTGCGAAAGAAAGATGAGACTCCGCTGACCGAGCCGATCGCAATCGAGTGGTCGCCGCCAAGCACCAGCGGCACGTATCCATCGGTGAGCGCTTTCTCCGTCATTTCCGCGAGGCCGCGGCAGGTCTCGGCAATTTCGTTCAGATATTTCGCGCGCTTTTCGCCGTAGGGCTGCTCTTCCGGCTGCTTCACCGGAATGTTTCCGATGTCGTCCACCTGATGGTTGAGCTGCTTCAAGCGCTGCAGCAAACCCGCGACGCGCAGCGCCGAAGGGCCCATGTCAACGCCGCGACGGCTCTGCCCAAGATCCATCGGCACGCCAATAATGCGAATTTTTTCTGCCATAGTAGTAACCGAACGATTTCAATTTCGATTTCGAAGGCCGAAACGAGGGCCCCGGGATCGCCGCTCCCACGCGCGGCACGAACTTCAAGGGTAGACGCGGTAAATCATCCGGGGGAAGGGAATTACTTCGCGGATGTGTTCAGTTCCGCAAATCCAGGCCACGGTACGTTCCAGGCCCAATCCGAAGCCTGCGTGGGGTACTGAGCCGTAGCGCCGCAAGTCGAGATACCACTGAAAACTTTCCTCGGGAAGTTTGTGTTCGCGCAGCCGAGCGATCAGAAGATCGTAATCGGAGATGCGCTCGCCGCCGCCGATGATTTCACCGTAGCCTTCGGACGCGAGCATGTCGAACCCAAGCGCCAGCTCTGGACGCTTGGCATCGGGCTGCATGTAAAACGCTTTGATGGCGGTGGGATAGCGATGGACCATCACCGGCCGGTCGTACTGGCTGGAGAGAACGGTTTCTTCGTCGCCGCCGAAATCGTCGCCCCACTGAGCGGGCTTGCCGTTTTTCTGGAGGATTTCGATCGCTTCGTCGTAGCTGATGCGCGGGAAGGGAGCTTTCACTGGTTCGAGCTTTTTTACGTCGCGCTTAATCATTTCCAATTCGCGCGTGCGGTTTGCGAGTACTGACTGCACGACAGAACTGACGAGTCCTTCGGCGAGGACCATCATGTCTTCCACGTGCGCGTAGGCGGCTTCGGGTTCGAGCATCCAGAATTCGGTAAGGTGGCGGCGCGTCTTGGATTTTTCCGCGCGGAATGTGGGGCCGAAACTGTAAACCTTGCCGAGCGCCATCGCGGTTGCTTCGAGATAAAGCTGGCCGGATTGCGTGAGGTAGGCTTTGCTGTCGTCGACGTAATCGACTTCGAAAAGAGTAGTGGTGCCTTCGCACGCTGCGGGAGTGAAAATCGGCGGATCGGTGAGCGTGTAGCCCTGGCTATCCATGTAGTTCCGTGCGGCGCGAACGCATTCCGCGCGAATGCGGAGAATCGCAGCTTGCTTGGGCGAGCGAATCCACAAGTGGCGCTGATCGAGCAGGAAATCAACGCCGTGTTCTTTCAGCTGGATGGGATAGGGCGTCGCTTCGGGAATTTTTTGGACGGGCTCGACGTGCGTGACGTCCATTTCAAATCCGCCGGGTGCGCGTTTATCGGCGCGCAGTTTGCCGGTGACGATGAGGCTGGATTCCTGAGTTAGATTTCGCAGAGCTTCAAAGGCTTCGGGACTTTCTTTTTGCGAGCAAACGCCTTGCAGCACGCCGGTGCCGTCGCGAAATTGCGGGAAGAAAAGTTTTCCCGATTCGCGCATGTTGTAGAGCCAGCCGTGCAGCGTGATTTCCTGGCCGTCGTAGCGGCCTGCATCCGAAATATTTACAACGGGCATTGATTATCAGCCATTCCTTTCCTGCTCCACTCGATCAACTGTGCCGCGAATTTCGTCGAGAGTCGGGCCTTGCGCTTGCGCGCGCAATTCAAAAACCAGCGGCAAATCTTTTGGCATGGCGGCGAGCAACTTGTCCCATTCGATTGTGCCGTCGAAGGGCATCAGGTGCTCATCTTTCTCGCCATGATTATCGTGGATATGCGCCGTTGCCACAAAATCGTGAACGCCTTCGAATCCGGAAACGGCTTCGCCTTCAAGATTTGCATGGCCCGCGTCGTAGCAGAGCCGCAGACCGCCGATGCGCGTGTCTTCGATGAAGTGGCGGAGCTTCGCGGGAGTACACATTTCGCTGGGAGTGTTTTCGAGCGCGAGCGTAACGCCGCGCTGCTTAGCGAACACTGACAGATGCTCGAGTGAAGTAAATGCGGCATCCCACGCGCGCGGATTATCGGTATCGCGCGAGCTGCCGAGATGCAGAACCATCAGGGAGAACGGCGCGTGTTCGGCGACGTCGATTGCGCGCTTGATTTCGTCTACAGCGTCGAGACGGCGAGTTCTTTCCGAATCGCAGATGGAAAGCGAGGAACTGCTTTCGCGTCCTGAGCCGAAATCGCGCGAGGTGGGTCCATGCAGCGAATCGAGTTTGAGTTTGTGATCTTTGAACCAATCCGCAATTTCGCGCACCAAATCGTTTTCGCGGTAATTGAAATGGTAGCCGGAGCAAAAAATCTGCACGCCATTAAATCCGGCGCGCTCGATATCGGTGAGCATCGCCGGCGTGAGCTTGTGCTCGATGTAGAGATATGTTGAAAGGATTCGCTGCATCCTGTGGTCCTTCAGTATGAAATATAAAGAGCGCGCCGAATAATCAGTAGCCCAGCGCGGCGCCCTGCCGCCGCGGGTCTGGTGCGCCGAGCTTCGCCCCGGTTTTCGAATCGATTCCGATGGCATTCACTTCGCCGAGCCAGGAGCGCCGCATCACTTTGTAGCCCATCGCGGTCAACTGATCCTCGACGGCTTTTGGAAATGTTTGCTCGACGATCAGCGTGTCTGGCATCCATTGATGATGGAATCGCGGCGAGTTGATCGCAGACATCGCGCCCGCTGAATCGAGCGGACCGAAATGCATCCAGTTGAGAACCGAGAGCATTACCGCCGAAATAATTTGCGGCCCGCCGGGCGAGCCGGTGACGAAGCTGAGCTTGCCATCGCGCAAAAGAATCGTAGGCATCATTGAACTGAGCGGGCGATGACCCGGAGCGATTGTGTTGCCTTCGCTCTGCGTGAGGCCAAACATATTTGGCTGGCCGGGCTGCGCGGTGAAATCGTCCATCTCGTCGTTGAGCAAGAATCCACCGGGAGCGGTGACTGCCGCGCCGTAGCTATCGTTGATCGTGTAGGTGTTGGAGACGGCGTTGCCGTCGGAATCCACCACGGAAAAATGTGTGGTGTGTCCGCCGCGCTGCGCTTGTTGAATCGAAAGCGCCGCAGCTTGCTCGCGCGTTAATTCTTCGAGCGGTTGGGATGCGGGCGCGGCTTTCGTGGCGCCATCGAACGGAGCGGGATTTCCAGCACCTTCGGCGGTACTTGATCCGGCGTGCGCGGGATCGATCAATTGCCTGCGTTCGGCCGCGTAGCGCGGATCGGTCAGACCTTTTGTTGGAACGTGCGTGAAATCCGCGTCACCCAAAAATGAAGCGCGATCAGCGAATGCTAGGCGCATCGCTTCGGCGACCCAGTGAACTGAGGTTGCATCGTTCCAGCCCTTTAATTGTTGGGGCGCGAGAATATTCATCGCCTCGATCATCACGATGCCGCCGGAACTTGGCGGCGGGCTGGTGATCACGTCCCACTTGTCGGCGCCAATCGAAAAGCTCGCTTTCAGAGGCTGGCGCATCTTCGCTTTGTACGCGGCGAGATCCTCCATCGTTATCAGACCGCCGTTTTGCGCCATGTCGTCGGTGAGCTGCTTGGCGGTTTCGCCGCGATAAAATTCCTCGGGACCATTTTTTGCAATGCGCCGCAGAGTATCGGCGAGGTCGGGTTGCTTCAGCGAATTTCCCGCGGCGTAACCAGCGCCGTCGTTGAGGAATATTTTCTTGCTGCGGTCGAATTGCTGAAGCCGCGGTGTGGCATCGTGCAGCGAAGTGGCTAGTTTTTCGCTGATCGTGAAGCCGGCCGCGAGGCGAATTGCGGGGGCCATTACGTCCGCAAGTTTCATTCGGCCGTAAGTCTTTAGCGCGAGTGCCATTCCTGCGACAGTGCCCGGAACTCCCACCGCGCGATAGCCGGTGCGTGAAGCATCCGAATCGTAGGTGCCATCTGCTTTGCGATACATTTCGCGCGTGGCTTTCGCGGGAGCTTCTTCGCGGTAGTCCACGAAATTTGTGCGGCCATCCGCAAGACGCACGAGCATGAATCCACCGCCGCCGATATTTCCTGCGCGGGGCTCAACCACCGCGAGCGCGAATGCGACTGCGACCGCGGCATCCACCGCATTGCCGCCTTTTTTCAAGATTTCAATTCCAGCTTTGTCGGCGAGCGCGTTGTCGCTGACGATCATCGCTCCGGGGCCGGGAACCGCGCTCTTCGGCCAATTTAATTTCGCGATGTTCGTTTCTTTGTATTCAAGCGGCCCACTAGATTGCGCCGCCGGTTGCGCTGTGGACTGTTGTGCGGGGGCTTGCGCGCCAACTTTTTCGTACGCGCCCGCACAGACCACCACCGCGGCCGCCAATATCGCTGCAAAAATACCGACTCTTGTGCGTTTCATGAGCGTCTCTCGAAAGCGAATCGAATGTATGCGAAAGGTGCGGAAGCGTCAAGGAATCCGCGCGAGATTAGGCCTTATCTTCGGGATCGCCCACCCCGAAATAAGTGCAATCGGGATGCTGGAAGACGAGCGCGCTGACGCTTGCTTCGGGGTCCATCATCATGCCTTCGGTGAGCTGCACGCCGATTTCGTCGGGGTGAAGCAGCTTCCAGATTCCAGCCTGATCATCGAGATTCGGACACGCTGGATAGCCAAAGCTGTAGCGCTTGCCGCGATATCGCGAAACGAATCGCTCCTGCATCGTAAGCGCGGGCGGATCAGGAAACCCCCAATCTTCGCGGACGCGGCGGTGCAGCCATTCAGCGCAGGCTTCGGCGGTTTCGATGGCAAGAGATTGCAGCGCGTGCGAACGGAAATAGTGGCCCGCATGCTTCGCTTCTTCGGAGCGAGCGCGAATGCCTTCACCGGCAGTGACGACAAAGAGCGCGAGATGATCTCGCGCGCCATTTGCCGCGTTCAAAATGTAATCGCTGAGGCAGAGTCCCGCGGGAATGCGCTGGCGCTCGAAAGTGAAAATGTGTTGCGGTGAAGCGGCGCCGGGCTCGAAGAGGGCGATGGAATTTCCTTGCCGTTCGGCTTCGAAAAACTGCCAAACCGCGCGGACCTTCATGAATTTTGCGGCTTCGACTTTCACTTCTTCCACGTTGTTGAAAAGTTCCAGCGCGCCGGGTTCACGATCGGCGAGGGCTTTCTCAAAATTTCCGCGATAGCCGAGATGCCTGCAATAGAGCATCAGCGGGTTGATGTAGCTCCACACGTCGGGAAGATCGGGAACCTCGCGTACTTTGCGATCGAGATACGCGACGCTTGGAATCGGGATGTTTGTGCGCACTTTCGGCGAGCGTGCATCGCTTGCGGCAACTGCCGGAGCTGTGAGCTTCACGCTACCCCCGTCGGCCGCGCCATCAGCGGCCATGTGATCGCGAAGCACCGCTTCGCGCGTCGCGGGATCGGAAAGATGATTCATCAGGCGGAGACCTGACATTGCGTCTTTCGCGTAGCAGACCGCTTTCGCGTAGCTCGGCGCAATTTTTGTGCGCGTAAATTTGTCGGAGAGCGCGGCTCCACCAACGAGCAGCGGTACTTGAATGCCAGCTTCGCGCAAATCGGCGGCGGTGATCACCATTTGCTGCGCACTTTTTACGAGCAGGCCGCTCAGGCCAATGGCATCTGGTTTGTGATCCTTGAACGCCGCGATCAAAACTTCCGGTGCGACTTTGATTCCGAGATTGATCACGTCGTAGCCATTGTTTTTGAAAATGATTTCGACGAGATTTTTTCCGATGTCGTGTACGTCGCCTTTCACTGTGGCGAGCACAACTTTTCCGCGAGAGGTCACGTCGGCCTTTTCCATGAATTGCTCGAGGTGGCTCACCGCAGCTTTCATGGCTTCCGCCGATTGCAAAACTTCGGCGACGATCAGCTCGTTGGCGTTAAAGAGGCGGCCGACTTCGGCCATGCCGGTCATCAGCGGACCATTGATGATGTCGAGCGGCTTTGCGCCCTCAGCGCGTTTGCGTTCGAGATCTTCCACCAGGCCGTCGCGCGTGCCTTCGATGATGTAATTTGCGAGGCGCTCGTCGATCGGAAGTTGCTCGGTGGATTTTTCCTTTTTCTTGGTGATACGAAAGTGTTCGGTGATTGCGGCGATGTGATATTGGTTGATGGCGATTTTTTGTTCGCGTGTTTGCTGGCGCCAGTCTTCAGGCGCGCCACTCAAAAGTTTCGCCTTCGAGTGATCGGCAGGAATATTTTTTGGCGGATGGTTGTAGAGCAGATCTTCCGCGAGTTGGCGCTCGTGCAGCGGGATGGAAGCGAATCGCTCGATGCGCTCGGCATTCACGATTGCGAGATCGAGACCGGCTTTTGTGCAGTAATACAGGAAGACCGAGTTGACGACTTCGCGCGCGCCTGCCGGGAGGCCAAAACTGACGTTGCTGATTCCCAGCACCGTCCGCACGTACGGGATTTTTTCCTTGATGAAGCGGATGCCTTCGATCGTTTCTACCGCGCCGCCGACGTAATTTTCATCTCCCGTGGCGCATGGAAATACCAGCGGATCGAAAATAATATTTTCGGGCGGTATTTCGTACTTGCCGGTGAGCAATGCGTATGAGCGCTCCGCGATCGCTAGCTTACGTTCGCGTGTGAACGCCTGCGCCTGCAGCGGATCTTCATCGATGCAGCCGACGATCATCGCCGCGCCGTAATCGTGCGCCAGGGGACATACGCGCTCGAATTTCTCCTCGCCATCTTCCAGATTGATCGAGTTGATGATGCTCTTTCCCTGGCTGTATCGCAGCGAAAGCTCGATCCCTTTCGGATCGGTGGTGTCGATCATCAGCGGCGTTTTGATTTTACGAATTAGTTTTTCGTAAAACGGAGGAATGTCGCGCAGCTCTTCGCGTTCGGTGGATTGCAGGCACACATCCACAATCTGCGCGCCGCTGCGCACCTGGCGGCGGCCGATTTCGCTGGCCTCTTCCCACTTTTCTTCGGCGACAAGATTTTTGAAGAGCCGCGAGCCGATTACGTTTGTGCGTTCGCCCACCAGCAACGGGCGCGTGGATTCTTCCGCCTCCGCGATTTCGATTCCCGAATACACGGCGCGGTGCGATGGCTCCGCCGGATGGCGTGGAGCTTTGCCGTCCGCTGCCTGCGCGATAGCGCGTATGTGATCGGGAGTTGTGCCGCAGCAACCGCCGACAATATTCAGCCAGCCATTCGCCATGAAGCGATCGAGTTGTTCGGCGAGAGTTGTCGGTGTTTCGAGATATGCGCCTTCTTCGTTGGGCAAGCCCGCGTTTGGATAGCACGATACGAATCGCGGCGTGAGGCTCGCAAGAGTGCGAATCCGGTCAGTCATAAACTCGGGACCGGTGGCGCAATTTAGGCCGATCGACAAAAGTTTTAGGTGATCGAGCGAAGCCCACAACGCCTCGACTCCCTGGCCTGCGAGCATCGTGCCCATCGCCTCGATCGTCGCGGAAATCATCAGCGGAATGGTGTGGCCGATTTCGCGCCCGAGTTGCTGGATAGCCAGCACGCCCGCTTTGATGTTGCGCGTGTCCTGACAAGTTTCGAGCAGCAGAATATCCGCGCCGCCATCAATCAGGCCGCGCGCTTGCTCGTGGTAATTGTCGCGAAGTTCTTCGAAGGTTGTGCCGCCGGTCACCGTCAGCGATTTCGTGGTTGGGCCCATGCTGCCCGCGACGAATCGCGGCTTCGCTGGAGTGGCAAGCTGATCTGCGGCACCACGCGCAAGTGCAGCAGCGGCGCGGCTTATCTCGTAAGCGCGCGCGGCGAGACCGTATTCAGCGAGCACAATGCCCGTGCTGCCGAATGTATTCGTCTCGACGATGTCCGCGCCGGCCTCGAAATATTTGCGATGAATACCCGTAATCACATCGGGCCGCGTGATCACCAGATTCTCGTTGCAGCCCTCAAGCTCCGGGCCGCCGAAATCCGCAGCCGTCAGATCGGCCTGTTGCAGCATCGTGCCCATCGCGCCATCGAGCACGAGGATACGCTGGCGAAGTAATTCGCCCAGTTGCTGCGCGCGTTCGGTAAGGTTTTGCATTTTTACGGCGTGGGCATTCGATGACGGAACGCCTACTGAGGATTCTTGCTTACGAGGATGGTCCAGTGTGTTGTTTAGAGTAGCCTCGGCATCGTAACTGCAAACAATTCCCTTATCGTACTTGGGCCAATATTGCGTGCACTGCTCGCCACTGACCGCAAAATGTCCGAATGCTTACGCCTTTGCCTGTTCTGCTCCACCAGCAACAAAATCGATTTCGCCTGTGCTTGGAATCAATCCAGCCTTCGCGCCGCGATCCAGAAATTCGCGGACTGCTTTCTGCCCAGGCTCACCGTAACCAAGCGTCCATTTGTTTACATACATGCCGACGAACTGATCGGCAAGTTCGGTTTCCATGTCGCGCGCAAACTGCATGGCATAATTCAGCGCGGCTTCGCGGTGCTCAAGCCCAAATTCCACGCTGGCGCGAATTGCTTGCGCAACGCGGCGCCCGGTGTCGGGTCCCAATGCGCGTCGAATTGCGTTGCCGCCCAGTGGTAGCGGAAGCCCGGTCTGTTCATGCCACCATTGGCCAAGATCGGCAACGCGGTGTAGGCCCTCCTGCGGGAACATCAATTGCCCTTCGTGAATCAGCAATCCCGCGGGCACCGTACCGTCTTTCACCGCTTCCACTATTTTATCAAACGCGATTACGACCGTTTCAACGCGCGGCTCGAAAAGTTTCAGTGCCAGATAAGCGCTCGTGCGAAGCCCGGGAACCGCGATTCGGCTGCCCGCCAAATCCTCGCGGCGCATGGGTTTTTGCGAGACGATTAGCGGGCCATAGTTATCGCCGAAGCTCGCACCGCAATCCAGCAGCGCATATTTCTCGCGCAGATATGGATATGCAGCGAAGCTGATCGCTGTGACGTCGTATGTTTCAGTATCAGCAGCGCGATTCAGCGACTCGATGTCCGCCAGGGTGTGAGTAAATTTCAGCCCTTCCACACGGACTTTGTTCGTCGCCAGCCCGTAAAACATGAACGCGTCGTCGGAATCCGGCGAGTGGGCCAGCTTAATCTCGGTAACCTGTTGTGCCGCCTGATTTGTCGCCATAGTGTCCAAGCCTGCTTACTTATGCCGGTTGTTTCAGTTTCGATGCGATGCCTTGAATCCCGATTTGCGCTTGGATCGCGCTCCAAGACTGCCAGCCGTCGAGGACACTACGCCCCTCTGCGGTGATCCAGTTTCAATCCAGGTTCGCGACTTTGGCGGGAACTAACCGGAGCGCGAATCTTGCTCACTCCAGTTCCTAGCCTCCAACCCCAGAAAGCCCAAGCAACACCAAAAGCGTAACACACCATTTGCTAGCCGCCAACTACCCGGATGTTAGCAGTTTAGTTATAGACGCGAAGCGAGCTGCAGTGCGCGTCTATGGAATCTTGAAAGACTCAACGATTAGCGGGTCGCCTCAGATATCGACGGTAACAGTTAGGTGAAAGTTTTTTCGGTTGAGACCCCATGGAGCGCTCAGGAGCATCCAACCGTTGTATATGTGGTTGCTGTCAGTTCCCGAAAATCAGGCTCAGAGAATCCGCGGGAAGGCAACCCCATAAGGTAAACACAGTAGGGCACATAATTGATTTTGGGGTTGACGCAGCAACGGGCTGACCCTACGATACCTATCGGCCCTCTTGGAGGTTGTACGTGCGCAGAATTGTTCCCGTTCTAGCGTTGGCAATATTAGTTTGTTGCGTTGCGTTTTCTGCGAGTCCCGCATTTGCGACTCCGAACGCAACCGCACCCGTAGGTGTAGTGCTGCTTGGGCAGGGCGCGCAAGTCAGCCAAATCACGGCTCAAAACGGTACGTCGTTGTATGCCGGCGACACGTTGAACACCGACGGGACGGGGTCGCTGCGTGTGCGCTTCGGCACTTCGCAATTGATGCTCGGTCCGGCCACGGTCGTAAAAGTGGTTGACGGCAAGAACGGCGTTGCTTTGGTTCTGCAGCACGGCGTCGTGAGATTTTCCGCGGCTGGATCGCCTCTCGAATTGCGCGCGCTGGCTGCGGTTGTGCAGCCGGGCGAAGATGCATCGGGGCAATTGTCGATTGTGGGTCCTAGCGAATTTCAGATTGGCAGCACCAAGGGCAATCTGAATGTGGATATCGATGGCGTGGACAAAGTCGTCTCTGAATCCACAGCCTACGATGTGACGCTCGAACCTGCACCGGGTCAGCCTGATACGGTTGGTGGCGGCAAAGTGCGCGGTCTGTGGATTCTTATTTCGCTGATTGCATTGCTGACGGCGTTGGGATTGTATGCAGCGCTTCTTAGCCGTAGCCATTTTTCACACTAAATTTTTCTGAGCGAACTCGAGTTCGTTTGAATTCTTCGAGGCGGGGCGCAATCGCGTTCCGCCTTTTTATTTGGTACTACCAGCGTGCGGTGATTTTGTTATTGCTTCAAAATCGATTTCGCTGACTGCGTTTGCACCCATGTCGCGATATCCGCAATTACGTCAGCCTCCACGTGGCCCGGTATGTCGTATTCTTGCGGCGTAGATGGTCCCGAGCCTGCCAGGAAGAGATGATTTAGCGCTGGATAAGTTTTGAAGACCGCATTGGAATTTTCGCCGAGGCCCCGCTTCCAGTTGTTGAAATCCGTCATCGTCACTTGGTAGTCGCGCTCACCTTGCAGGATCAGCATCGGGATTTTTAACGTCGCTGCAACTTTTACGGAATCGTAGTTGCGCAAATCGAGAAAATATTCGGAAGGAATTTGCGCTCCCGCCAAACGCAGCATCACTCCTGGTTTCAAATTCGGATCTTCGATCGCTTTTTTATCCGCCTGGGCTTTTCCGATAGCTTCCTGAGCTTCGGGCGAGCTGCTCCTTCCGGCTTGCGCGTATTCATCGGCGATTTGTTCGATCACCATGTCTTCCAGCGGCCGCGTGCTTCCGGCGAGAAGAATAAGTCCGGCAATTTGCGAATCGGCGGCGGCAATGCGAGGAGCGAGATATCCACCGAGGCTGTGCCCGGCGAGATAAATATGTTTGGCGTCGATGTGCGGTGTGCTAGCGAGAAGTGCGACCCCGGCGATGGCATCGTCGATCGTTTCTTCTTTTACGGTGATTGGAATTTTTCCCGTGACCATTTCTTTTCCGTAGCGATGCGTTCGCTTCTCGTATCGCAACACCGCGATGCCGCGCGATGCGAGTCCCCACGCGATGTCTTTAAAAACTTTGTTCGGGCCGTACCCTTCGTCCTGATTTTCGGGGCCCGAACCATGAACCAACACGACGGCCGCAAACGGGCCAGCGCCTTTCGGCAATGTGAGCGTGCCGGGAAGCGCCCAGGGCGCTGTGCCGAGTGTGATCTGCTGCTCGGTGAAGGAATCGGGTTTCGCGTAATCGGGGGGTTTCCACGAATCGTTCGCTTCCGATGTTGGCGGCACGATATGGAATCCGACAATCAGGTGCTGCGCGTCAAAATTGAACAGCGCATCCATTGTGGTTGCGGAAAATTTACAAGTCGCATTCACAACGCTGCTGTCCAAGGGATTTGTTTTCAGCGCGATTACGGATTGCAGTTCGCCGAAACTAGCCACGACTTGATTCCACGTCTCGGTCAACTTGGGAGTGGGCATTAATGCCGAGACCTGAGGCGAAAAACGCTTTTGCGCGGAATCGAAATTGTGGGCGGTGAGATCCATCAGAAACGCGCGCGCCGCTTGCTCGTTTTCTGATGCTGCCGGGACCTGTGTTGTAGTTTCTGCCGGCGCTGCGGCGATGAAAAAACCGGCGACACGATGTTGCGCGTCTATCGCAACACTCAAGATGCTGCGCGCGGTGGCGAAGCGGCATGTGAGACGGTAAAGCTCAACGCCTTGAACAGATTGATGTGACACCGACTCGACCGATTGGAAGGCTCCATTTTGAGCGATGATTGAGTCCCAAATTTGCGTGAGGTTGTCGAGCGGGGCTGCTGCGGCCATACGTTCATCGAAGCGCTTTTCGACTGCGCTGAAATTACGCGCGACGAGATCAGATATTGTGGCGCGCGCGATCGCCTCGTCAGACTGTGTAGCCGCGGCGGATTGCGGCAGCGGCGCGGCCTGCGCGGATTCGAGTGCGAGCCAGATCGTCAAGCACAACGCGGCAAACACCGCTGCCCACACAAAAAATTTGCCAGACATGCAAACCTCCCGATCATTTGTGGCTCGGCAACACCAACGCGCTCAGTAAAGGAATTGCAATCAACACAGCTAAGACTATCCACGCGATCTTGTGGCCGAAGTTCAGCGTGTAACCAAGGCCAAAACGCTTCTCGACGAACAGCGCTGGATCGTCGCGATTGAAATAAAGCATTCCGCCGATCCAGCGCGAATCGGGCGTGGCATCGCCGATCACTCGATCGAGAGTTTCGCGCGAAGCCGCGTCCGGCGATGCTTCTTCCTTCGGGGTGCGAGCTGCGCGCATAAGCATAAGAATGATGAACGCGACGAACAGCAACGACCCGAATAACGTCCATGCGACACCGCCCGCGGGCAGGTCGAAAGGCTGCCGTGAGAATGACTGCCGCAGCGGCAGAAGCGCGGTGCCAGCAAAAACAAACGCGAGCAAATACTCGACGCACACCAGGATGATGGCGTTGTAGCGGCGAATGCGCGAATCGCGCGTTCCGCCGGGACCAGTGAGTTCCACTCTCCGAGTTCGCTTTACAACGGCGAGGGCTATTAACGCAAGCATCGCGCACATCACCGCGCCGAAGATCAAAGTTCCGTACACGCCAGAGAAAGTGCGATCGCTAAATCCGTTGGCGCGTCCGGCAGCGTCCCAGTGAATCGGGAAGCGTTCTGGAATCGAATCCCAGTGCTGGCGCAGAATCATTGCGACGATGAACAGCAAAGAAAACGGACCGAGTTGCGCGAACCAACCGCCGGGCATGTGCTCCGGACGCGGCACGACTTCGGCGGCGCGCACGCCGGAAGGTTTAACGCGGAACGGCATCGTGGATTTGCGGCCGTGCAGGAACGCGAAATAGTTCCCGATGGTGAGCCAAAATACGCCGATGGGAGCAAGCCAGAAGATCCGCATCCATATCGAAAGCGCGGTCAATGCAATCGCTATCACCGCATTTAGAATTACGATGACGCGGAATGAATGCACGATGTGGCGCGCGCCCGGGGTTGCAGGGAATTCGGGATCGACTGTGACAGCAAAAAAAACGGAGCGGCGCGAAAGATTCGGCAGCGCGGAGAAAAAAATGGAAATCAGTGCGACAATCGCGATGATGAAACCGCTGAGAATCTCGCTGACGTTCATATCCATCGCGCTTCCTTATCCTTCCGCCGGTTGATGCACGGGATTGCGCCGCTTGGCGATGCTTCGTTTCACGGCAGCGTGCACGCTGCGCGCAGCCCGCGCGGTGGCATTTTTCACAGCTCTTGGCGGCACGCCTTTTGCGAGAGCCTCGGCGACAAGTTCTTCGAGACGCTTCGAAAAACTTGCAGTGGCTCGCGGATCGGGTCCGGGCGTGGAGCGCGATTTCACGCTGGCTCCGCGATGGCGGCGAAGGTCGAGCCAGCCTTCATCAGAAAGATGACGATATGCCTCCGCGACGGTGTTGTGATGAACGCAGAGATCGATCGCCAGCTGGCGCACGGTGGGGAGACGATCGCCAGGGCGGAAACTGCCGGCGACAAGAAGAGCGCGGATCCCGGAAAGGATTTGCTGATAAGCGGGCACCGGGGAATCGTGATCGATGCGAATTGTGGGTACGGGCGACATTGTCTGTATACAATGTACAATCTAGTCTCGAAATTCCGCAAATGTCAAATCCAGCTCATTCAAAGGTTAGCCGTGGCCAAGCTGGCGGGCGCGGCGGAAAAATGCCGAGACCACCAGAACGGCGCTGATTGCGAGATAAATGACCGAATAGCGCAAAGTGAAAGCGCCATCCGTGCTGCCGGTGAAATCCATACCGGGGGCGTGATTGAGCGGGCCGAGGTACCACAGCGTGGTATAGCAGCCCTCGAAAAATTTGCTGGTGCCGCTCCAGACTCCCAATGCCAATGCGAGCGACGCGATAAAAATTACGCCAGCTCCCCACGCGAATAACCCGTCGCGCTGGCCTGCGAGCGCTAAGCGGATGCCGGCACCGAGACCTGTGATTGCAGCGACGAGCGCGGCAGCAATCCACGCGGCGGGTAGCTGTCGCGAGAGAATTTGCGGGCACGAAAAAACCAATTGGCTTGTGCCGAATCGCGATTCGCGCGTGCCAAGGGCTGACCAGATCAGCGCGGGCCAAATCCATGCGACGGCGAGAAGCGGTCCGCGAGAAGCTGTGAGCGGCGTGGTGAACTGTGCGATCAAAAGTGCCGCAGCGGCCGCATACCACCACCAGCCAAAGCCTTTGAGTGCGAGGCGCAGTTCGGCGGTGACTAATCGCAGGAAACTTCCATGGCGGGCGCCCAAGGCGATCGGGGTGAGATGAGTTGGCGTCGCCGTGCGCGGCAGCGTTCGCTCCGTTTGCAAAAGTTCCTGAGCTGTAGCCTCGCTTGCCAATTTTTTCCGTTTTGATTTTCTGCCAAAAAATCCTCGCGATTTCGCTGGATCGAATCGATCGAAGAAGAGCGCGCCCAACAACGTGATCGCGATTGCGGCTGCGATCCACAACAACCGCATGAGCAGCAGCGACGCCGTCCAGTCCACGCCGTTCCAGTGGAAGCCGTACGCGATCTTGGTGGACGTGTTCGCGATGGTAAGTTCGAAAGAATCCTTGTACCCAGGGATTCCCGCGCGAGCAGCGGTCATCATGCTTTGCGTCACGGCCCAAAAGCCGAGGGGATCGATTTCCCGGTGATGGATCGCCTCCGGAAGTGAAAGTCCAAATGCCCATATGAAAAACCAGAGGACGTTTCCGAAACCACCGCGCAGATACCGGACCGTCTCAAACAGCAATGCCACGGCGGCTGTGAGCGCCATCGTTGGGAGCGCGACGAAAACAAACGGAGAGAATAGGGACCAGAGATGAAAGCTGCGATCTTCCGCAGCGAAAAATTGCATCGCAAACGCCGCGACAGCGAGTACGAGCACCATCGAAGCAAGCACCGCAAAATTGCTGAGAAATTTTCCCAGGAGATACGAGAACTTGCTCAGCGGAGTCGCAGCAAGAATATCGCCAACGCGCGTTTGCCGGTCACGATCGATGGCATTTTTTACGACATAGAAGCCGACGAGAGAAACGAAGAGCGTGGTGACTAACGCCATCATGCTTCCGATCCACGCGGAGGTGTAGAGACCGCGATAATCGCCGAGCTTGATCAGGATTCGCCCGGTAGCCGCGGCATAGCCGAGATAGACGGCGAAGAGCAACGTGACGAGATAACTGTAGCGACGCACGCGTTCTAAAAAATCAGCGCGCGCAATCGCGATGATGGCATCGAGCGTTTTCACGCGGTGGCGCCCTCGGGCTTCGCGCCGCGATGAGTGGCCAACGCCGCGAGATAGGCGTCTTCGAGCGAGGGATCCAGCGATCGCGCTCCCGGCGCGGGAGCAGAATCCGCAACGACGCGCGCATGAATTCCGTCAGCGCGATGCGCGGTGTTGCTAACGAGATGGCGCTGGCGCAGCGCGGGAAGCTCTCCGCTCGCGACCACTACTTCCCACACTTTTCCATCTACGCCGGCAAGCAAATTTTCGGGAGAGCCGTAGGCGACGAGCTGTCCGCTGGCAATCAGTGCGATGCCGCTGGCGACGGCTTCCACGTCAGAAACAATGTGCGTTGAGAGAATCACGATGCGCTCGCCGGAAAGCTCGGAGAGCAAATTGCGAAATCGCACGCGCTCCTCGGGATCGAGGCCGGCGGTGGGCTCGTCAACGATCAACAGCTGCGGATCGTTGAGAAGAGCTTGCGCGATACCGACGCGCTGGCGCATGCCGCCGGAGAAACCACCGAGCGGGCGTTTTGCCACTTCGGAAAGATTTACGAGCTCAAGCAATTCCGCGATGCGTTTGCGCGCGGCGGTGCCGTCGATTCCTTTTACCGCGGCGAGATATTCCAGAAATTCCGATGGGCTTAGATTTGGATAGACGCCGAAATCCTGCGGCAAATATCCCAGCACGGAGCGCAGAGAATCCGGTTCACGAGCAATGTCAGCGCCATTCCACAGAATGCGTCCCGCCGACGGCTGCGTGATCGTGGCGAGGATGCGCATGAGCGTGGATTTGCCTGCGCCGTTTGGGCCGAGGAGTCCGAGAATTCCCGGACCGAGTTGCAATTGGAAATCGCGCAGGGCGCGCACGTTTCCCCGATACGTTTTGCTTACGTTTTCAATTTGCAGTTGCATGAGATTGGGAAATCATTTTCGTTCGTTGTCGCGCGTGTACCGGATTACGTGTCTCTCTCCGAAAAAGTTTCCTACATCGCGTCAACCATATTTTGAACGGCCGCGAGAAAACCCACGCGTCCCTCAAGGTACGGCTGCCAATACGATTGCAGCGCCGAAAAATAATTCGACCAGCCGCGCGCGAATAACGCGTATTGCTGATCGTAGGGCCGATAAAACGAATCAGGGACAGGAACTTTGTCGCCGATAGATCCGCCCACTTCGCGCTGCACGATACTCTCCGTGGTGTAAAGCAGCGCAGCATGCCACAAATCGCGCGGGATCGGTTTTCCGGCATCGCGGCAGCGCACTGCGATGGCGCGTTCCAAAGAGTTTGCGACGCCATGCGACGCTTCGTAAAAAAGAACTTCGAAAGCAGCGAGACCACCGCCACCAAGATTGCGCGGATCGCGGCTCGAAATCGTAAGGTGCAACGGATCGGGAGTGGTATAGGCGCCAAGCGGGCCGCCGTAACCGACTACATCCACCGCAAGGCGGCCGCGCGGCCAAGGAGTTTGATAAGCGAGCGCAAGTTGTTGCGCGACGCGCACTCCCCATTTTTCCACGAGATTGCTGACCTGATCGATCCACACGCGATTGGCATGATCGTCGGCGGGCCACCAATGCTCGCGATAAACGGGCGCGGCAAGAGTGAGCGCGACAATCATTTCTTTGCGCAAGCCGGACGCGCATTGCGGATCGCGCGTGCCGGTAATTTCAGTGCACGCGCCGAGCGAGGCAAGCACATCATTGATGGCGACCATGTCGAAATTTTGCAGGAGATCTTTTCCCGCGAGAGTTTGCTGGTAGTAATCGAGAGCCGTATCCCAATCGCGCTGCTCGGCGGGCGTGAGCGAATCGTGCGCGATGACGAAGACTCCGCGCGATGGATTTGTCGCGCTTCCCATCACTACCCGGCTTGGATCTTTGCGGAGCAGCGCCTGCTCGTAGAGGAAGTGATGAAGATTGATCCAGAAGCCGCTGCGAAATTCGAAAGTGGGCAGCGAGCCGGGAAGCGGAGTCTGCTGCGTGGGCGGCACTGGATTCATGCTGCCCGGATTGATGTGAGGGTTGATGACCGGCGTCTCCTGTTGATCGGGCGTGGGAGCCTCGCGGCGGCGCTGTTCCTGTTCCTTGGTTGGCGGCGGAGGGAGCGGGGGCAACTGCTGTTGCTGCTGTTGCTGGATTTGCCCGGCAAAATCCGGTGCGGCTAGCGCGGCCAAGCACACGGCGGCTATCAAGATTCGTATTGCGCGGCTGTGGAGGCGGAATCGCATGTCTGGGCGATCAGCGTGGGCTGCGGGACCTCTGAGCGGCCCATCCCTTTGTGAGGCCAGATTCTACACTGGCGGGAGGCAGCTTGGCCGGGGCAGCAGCATGGTAAGCGGCTCTCCCCAAGGCGATTTCGTGCTCGTGAGGCGCGTGCTGATAGTACTTTTCAAAACGCAGGTTTGCGCGCGTGAAACAGCAACCTATTGATTCTGAGCGGTTTAGGTGGCGCGATGATGCAATTTTATTTTCGCATGGTTTCTGGATGGTGATGATTCTACAGGCTTTAGATAGTACTATGATATGTAAGTTATTCTGATGATTGAAGTTACCCTGAAATATGGGCTGAAGTGGGTTGGTAGTACTAGAACTGGGGTGGGGCGAGGCGCCATTTAGGGTACGCGTGGTTGCGTAGCGGTGAGAGACCAAGACGCACGGCGGCTCACCACAGAGGCACGGAGAATTTGGTTCGGGTTGGGGGATTGTCGCGTTCATAGTGGGAGAATTGGAGAGCAGCTCATGCCGATCGCAGGCCGCGACTTAATACAAACTGATGCGTTATCTTAGAATAATAGATAACATACGTCAAGCGGGGTTGGCGAAATTCCGTGGAAGACTCCATATTTGGTTGACAGCGGCGCCGAACGTAATAAAATACAAATATATGAAAATACAGCGCAAGCAGTACCGGACCGCAGAGGCGGTGAAAATCGGAGTGAGCCGCCAGGTGGTAATTCCCAAGCGGATTCATGACCAGTTGGGACTCGTGCCAGGCGATTACCTTCAGGTCGAGTTGGAGGGTGATCGCGTGATTCTCACGCCGAAGGCATTGATTGAAAAACGGATCGCAGAAGGCTTGGAAGATATTCGGAACGGACGCGTGAGTGGCCCGTTCAAGTCAATGTCCGCGATGGTGAGATCGCTCGGAAGGTCCGCCAGCAAGACCAAAAACTAAATGCAATTTTTCTACACCGACCGATTTCTGCGCAGCTATGCCGATGCGCCACGGAATGTTCAGAGGCAGTGCGATAAGCAACTTCTATTGTTGGCACGCGATATTCGGCATCCCTCGGTGAGAGCAAAGAAATACGACGAGAGACGGGGCGTCTGGCAGGGCCGGGTGAATCTTAGTTGTCGGTTCTATTTTCTAATCGAGGCGGATGGCTACCGTTTCATCGACATCATGGCACACCCGAAATAGGGCGCGTCGTGGCTAGCGTTTGAGACGGCTGCCCGTTTCACTGGAGCGATCCAGGTTGGGATGAATCAATAATGGGATCGACGATCGTGGCCGGTGCGCCTTGCTTATCGGCCCCGCGGAGCTTGCCTGTGGAATCCAGGAAGAAGGAGCGGACTCCGGTTTTGCCGTACTGCTGGGGAGTGGCTGCTAGTTCGAAGACTGGCGGCTTCTCCTCGTTCGAAGAGGGCACGATGCGATAGCGAATCGCGTAGCCGGGAACCTGGCTATTTGCGAGAGGGGCTTCGAGAAGTCCCGCATGTTCGGGACTGATGCCTTCTTTTCCGGCGGCTCCTAATTCCTGAAGTGATTCCGGCAATTTCTGGAAAGCTTGTTGATACGTATCGAGGGCTTGCGCGATGGTGCGCAGCGCGTCGACGGCGTTTTGTTCGCGCGCTTCCATTTCCTGCTGTTCCCACTGCGCGGTGAGTTGCGGTACATCCAAAACCAAAAGGCCCACAGAAAAAAGTTTCCAGCCGCTGGAAGTGCGCAACATTCCGAAATCAACCGAGCGCAATTTGTTGAGCTCGATGTTGATGAACGCAAAGTTTTCGTCGATGCGCGTGGCGCCGAAACGGATTTCGGCGACGATGCTGGGAGTGTCGCAACGAAGGACGGTGCGGCCGTTCGCGTCAGTGGAAAGGAGCGGCTGGCCGGAATCTTCCAGCTGAACCATGCGGCGAAGAAGCGCGATTTGTTGGGGAGGAGTGAGCGCGCGAAATGCTCCGGCGTTGGAGGGAGTGAGGTAGCTGGTGAATTCGGTTACGTCGTGGCGGCAGGAAGCGGTTAGCGCGGCGGCTAAGGCGGCTACGGGGTCGGTTTGGTCTGGAGTCGGTGTGGCGATTGGTGGTTGCTGCGGAGATTGCTGTGTAGCTTGAGCAAATCCTGTCATGGCGAAAAGCGATGCACTCACCACAGAGACACAGAGGACACGGAGAACTAGTAGTAGGCCGAGAATCTTCAGTGGAAATTGTAGATCGCAATTCTGTGTTCGACGCGCTTTCTCTTGCACTTGCACCTCAGCTGGCCTGCGTGGGTTGGGATTTCGCGCGGCTCAGAATTTCCGCGAGATTTTGGCTGAATTTTGAGCGAGGCATAATTTCGGCGCCGCCTGCGGCGCGGGCGCGTTCTGCGAGATCGAGCTGCACGTGGGAAAGGAAGGCGACGACAGGAGTTTGGTTGCCTGCGGCGCGGAGGCGCTCGAGCGTCTCGATTCCTTTTTGCGATGCGGCGGCGGTTTGCGGACCGGCGCCAGCGGGCGCGATGCCGCCGAAAGATGGAGTGGAGCCGGCGTTGAGATCAATGAGGATCAGTGCCGGGCGATCAGCGGGAGCACTTGCTTGGGCAGCGGCGAGCAGTGCGTCGGGAGATGCGGCGACTTCGAATTCCACTCCTACGTGGCGCGCGGCTTCGGCGATGCGCGCGCGGAAAAACAGGTCGTCGATCAGCGCGAGAACTTTAGGCATGTGAGCAGGCATGGAAACAATTTACGCCGCGGAAGCGTCGAACAAAAGCCCGCTTACAGCGTACAGCGCGATTTGCGGAAATGCGGTATAAGAATTGTGGAGACTCGGAGGAGACTGAATGCCACCTCGTTCGTCGCAAACGCTTCCCGGATTGAGCGTATTGGAACAAACGCCAATCATTATAGAAAAAATTCTGATTGATGTGCCGGAATCCACGCTGACGTGGAAACCCAGCAGCGAGCGGTGGTCGATTGCGGAAGTGCTGGCGCATCTTTCCGAGAGCGAAGGAATTTTTCGCGAGCGCACTCGGAAGATCGCGTCGGAAGATTCGCCGAAGATCGAATCGTTCGATCAGAACGCGTCGTATGCGGCCGGAAATTATTCAGGTGGGGGCGGGCGCGAACGGCTGAAAGTATTTTGCCACGAGCGCGATCGTTCGCTATCCATGCTGCGCTATCTGCCGGAAGGCGCGCTGGGGCGTACCGGGCAGCATTCGGAAGTGGGGCGAATCACCTTGAGCGATTTATTTAATGCATGGACGTTTCACGATTTGGGCCACATCAAGCAGATTACGGAGCTGTATCGCACAAGTACGTTTTATCCGCGGATGGGCGGTTTTAAAACTTATTACACGGTGAAGCCGTAGGCGTGTTCACTGGTTCTGCGTGAATTGAAAATCAAATTGCAATGAACAGGCTGGCTGAAGAAATTCTGCGATTCCTGGAAACGTCGAAGCAGGAGCGGGTCGACGCGGGGACGCTCGCGGCGCAGGTGCGCGCGCACGCGGTTGCAGACGAGCAGCCCGCCGCGGAAATGCGTCGATTGGCAGCGCAAGGGCTTTTGCGGGAGCACGATGGTAGATTTTCGATCACCGAGGATGGGCGGCTTGTGCTGCGCGGTCCTCGTGAATTGACACTGTACACGCGGCCGGGCTGCCATTTATGCGATGAAGCGAAAGCAAAGATTGCGCCGCTACTGCGTACGCATCGCGCGTCACTTCGCGAAGTAAATATCGATGAAGATTCTGTTTTGCGGGCGCGATACAACGAGGAAGTGCCGGTGCTGTTTCTCGGCGCGCGCAAAGTTGCAAAATTTCACGTGGATGCGGAACAGCTCGAGCGGCAGCTGGCGGCGGCCGGGAAATAGCGGCTTGGTGCGTCGGAAAATTACGCTTCGGTGGTGACGCGGGTCTTGACGGATTTGTCGGGCACGTCGCCGGTGCGGCCCTTCACGCGATCGTAGGTGGTAACGCGGCAGGTTGAGCCGAGAGCTTCGTTGTAATACGTGGGAACTCCCAGCGCCGTGCGCAATTCCTCGTTGAATTTCCTCAGATTGGCCAGGTGATCCGCGAGTGCCGGAATTTTTCGGCCGTCATCGAAGAGCAGAAATTTCTGGTAGCCCGCGTCCCACAGGCGCGTGAATTGGTCGTTTACCAGGACGGACGGCAGAATGGTCATCTGATATTTGCCGTCGGGCGCCTGGCGAAATTCGGAGGCGCAGCCGTATTTCTGGACGCGCGCGACGCCGCGAGTGCTGCCCACGGTGAAGCCGAGCGTGTGCAGCTTCTCCATGATGAGCGAAGATTCGAAGCGCTGTTTGACGTCCCACATGAAACATCAGAGTAACAAATGGCGAGTATGGATGAAAGCGGCGATGCATGAAATCGCGCGAATATAGCGGCGTAAATTGCATACCCCGTAGGGAGGGGAAGCATCGAATCTTATTGAGATACAGCGCATCTGATACGGGCAGCGGCAGCAGGTGTGTGGTGAAGGGACCCGATGGCAGCAGGTGTGTGGTGAAGGGACCCGATGGCAGCAGGACGTTTAATACTGGAAGATTTCGCGGCGACCCGGGTATTTGGGTCTGAGACGCTGCGCGACCGCGTGGGAAATACTCCGCTGGTGCGGATGGAGCGGATCGGACGCGAATTTGAGAATGCGGAATTTTACGCAAAGCTGGAGTGGTTCAATCCCGGCGGCTCGGTGAAAGATCGCGCGGCGCTGAACATGATTCGCGAAGGCGAACGAGCGGGCGCGTTACGCGCAGGCAAGACAATTCTGGATGCGACCAGCGGAAACACCGGAATTGCATTCGCCATGTTCGGCGCGGAGCTTGGATATCCGGTGAAATTGTGCGTGCCGGCAAGCGCTTCGACTGAGCGGATAAAAATTCTGGAAGCTTATGGCGCGGAGCTGGTGATGACTCCGGCGGACGAAGGCAGTGACGGTGCGATTCGCCGCGCGCGAGAATTGTTTGCCGCCGAGCCTGCTCGATATTTCTATGCGGATCAGTACAGCAATGACGCGAACTGGCGCGCGCATTACGAGGCCACAGGTCCTGAAATTTGGGAGCAGACGCGCGGGCGCGTCACTCACTTCTGCGCGGGATTGGGAACTGCGGGGACATTTACGGGAGTTACGCGGCGGCTGAAAGAGTTCAGTCCGCGCGTGCGGTGCATCAGCTTGCAGCCGGATTCAGGATTTCATGGGCTTGAAGGTTGGAAGCACATGGCAACAGCGATTGTGCCGCGGATCTACGATCCGCAACTTGCCGACGAAAATCTTGCCGTGCGAACCGAGGATGCTTATCGAATGGCGAAGCGGCTGGCGCGCGAAGAAGGATTGCTCGCGAGTCCAAGTTCCGCGGCGGCAATGTGTGGCGCGCTTGCGGTGGCGGAAAGTTTGCCACGCGATGCGAAAGCAGTGATCGTCACAATTTTTCCGGATTCGGGCGAAAAATATTTAAGCGAACGGTTTTGGAGCGAATCCTAAGTGCCAACGCCATCTCCGATTCTGCAATTGCACGAAGGCCTGACGGCGCGGATTCGTGCACACGGACAGGAAACGTATCCGCACGAATGCTGCGGGGCGCTGTTGGGAAAAGATGGCGATGATGATTCGCGCGCGGTGCAGGATTTGTATCCGCTGATCAACCGTCGCGACGATTCGCCGCGAAATCGCTTTTCGATTACCGGCGAAGATTTTCGCGAGGCTGAGCGCGCCGCTAAGAGTGCGGGGCTCGAGGTAGTGGGCTGGTATCATTCGCATCCCGACCATCCCGCGCTGCCCAGCGAGTACGACCGCGAGCACGCGTGGCCGTGGTACAGCTACGTGATCGTGAGCGTGGCGAATGGCGAGGCCAAGACGATGGCGTCCTGGCGGCTGAGTGATGATCGGATGAGATTCGGTCCGGAGAAAATTGTGGATACGGTTTCTGCGGCGTAGAACGCGGCGGCTAGCTGGCTGGCTGAGATTTCTGGAAGCAGAATTGAATCGGAGGCGATAACGCATGGCAGTGAAAGTAATGATCCCGACTCCGCTGCGTCTCTACGCGGGCAAGAGCGACACCGTAGATGTGGACGCGAGAACTGTTGGCGAAGCGCTGGGCGGGCTCACATCAAAATTCGGCGAACTGAAAAAACATCTCTACACGGATGAAGGAAAAATCCGCAGCTTCGTCAACGTGTATCTCAACGACGAAGACATTCGCTATTTGCAGAAGGAAAAAACGCCAACGAAGGATGGCGATACGATCAGCATCGTTCCGTCAATCGCCGGGGGACGGAGTTAACCCTCGCAGCATCAGGCGATTACGTATTTCAAATTCGGCGCATTCCCATTTTGGGAATTGGTTTGGCGCAATTTGTAACTTTTGGAGCGCAAATTGTTTCACGTGAAACAATTTGGGAGCAATTTGGATGTGCGGTTGCCGTTTCAAGGGTAATCGCAGTTTGAATCTTAGGAGAAGCGCAGTATGGCTACACAAACAGAAGTAGCGCCCGGACCACATCTGTCGCGCGAAGAAATTCTGCGCTACAGCAGGCACCTGATCATGCCCGAGGTAGGAATGGACGGGCAGCTGAAGCTGAAGCAGGCGCGCGTACTAATGATCGGCGCCGGTGGATTGGGCGCGCCGCTGGGGCTGTATCTCGCGGCCGCCGGAATCGGGCATCTGGGAATTGTTGATTTCGATGTGGTGGACTTCACAAATTTGCAGAGACAAGTGACGTTCACAACTGCCGACGTGGGAAAGACAAAACTCGAGGCGACGAAATCGCGGCTCTCGGGATTGAATCCCATGATCGACATCACGACCTACGAGACGCGGCTCAACAGTTCGAATGCGCTCGAACTTTTTCGCGATTACGATTTGGTGGTAGATGGCACAGATAATTTCCCCACTCGCTATCTGGTGAACGATGCGTGCGTACTGCTCGGCAAACGAAATGTATACGGCTCGATCTTCCGTTTTGAAGGCCAAGTAAGTGTTTTCGGCGCGCCCGATGGGCCTTGTTACCGCTGCTTGTATCCCGAACCGCCTCCGCCGGGACTGGTGCCATCGTGCGCAGAAGGCGGAGTTCTGGGAGTACTTCCAGGAATTGTTGGCGCGATTCAAGCAGTAGAAGCGATCAAGCTGGTTCTTGGCGCGGGCGATTCGCTGGTGGGAAGGTTGCTGCTTTTTGACGCGCTGGCAATGCGTTTTCGCGAATTGAAATTGAAGAAGAATCCAGATTGCCCGCTGTGCGGCACGAATCGCACGATTACAAAGCTGATCGACTACGAAGAATTCTGCGGAATTCGCGGAGAAGAAGCGCCAGTGGAAAATTTGCAGATTCCGGAAATCACGCCGCGAGAATTGAAGCAGCGCCAGGAACGCGGCGACGATTTGTTTGTTCTCGACGTGCGCGAGCCGCACGAATATCAAATCTGCAATCTCAATGGCTACTTGATTCCGCTCGGCGATTTGCCGAAACGCGTGAGCGAACTGGATAGTTCGCGCGAAATAGTGGCGCATTGCAGAAGCGGCAAGCGCTCCGCCGATGCTGTGGATTTTCTGCGCAAGGCGGGATTCCGCAAGATCTGGAATCTAAAAGGCGGGATACTGGCGTGGTCCGATGAAGTCGATCCGTCGGTGCCAAAATATTAAGCGTGTTTCATTGAGGTTCATTCGTTCCGAATAAATACACTGGAGGCTTAATGCCGGTAAAGGTGATCGTTCGAGATAATGGCCCGATTCGAATCGAAGGCGAAGTAGAAGTGTTCGACGCGCAAGGGCAATAAATTTGATCTGCGGGGCAGGACCATCCTTTCGCTGTGCCGTTGTGGTCATTCCGCGGACAAGCCGTTCTGCGATACCGCCCATAAAACATGCTCGTTCGAAAGTGTGGTAGTTGCGCGACAACTTCCCGAGCCCAAGCAGCCCGCGGCACCGATGAATCCGACGACAATTTTGCCAAAACTGTAAAGGTGTAGTGGACGAATTGCGGATTTGTGCCGAAATGAGAGTGCTCTATACATAACGGTCAACCGTTTCTTATTTAGCTAACCCCTTGCGAATGTGATGGTTTCACCGTAGGCAGCGCCTCGGCCATTCGGTCACAGTTTTACCCCTTCCACTACAGGCGCCTCAATATGGGAATAAAGAGGCTCGTGAGCCACTCACTTAGACCCTTAGTTTGTTGAACTTAGGCCCAGGATGGGAAGCCTTCCGTTCGGCATCGCAGTTGCACCACTCCAGCATGGATTTGCGCCCGAACGGGTGCGTCCACTGAGGGATTTGTGGTTGCGATTCGCAAATTCGCGACGTTTTTGGAGCGGTTCCGCTGGCCACTGATTGTGGCGGGAATCGCCGCGTCGCTTGCCGTGACCGTCCAATTGCGGTTGTTGCACCTTTCCTTCGAGCCGCTGCCCTACGCGACGTTGACGCTATTCGGCAGCATGATCATTCTGACGTTTGCTGCGAATGCGCTGGTCCGATTTCGCGGCACGCACGATCGCATCTCTCTAATACTTGCATTCGGATTTGCGCTTGCCGCGATGATTGAGACTGGCGGCAGCTTTGATTTTTTCTCGCAGGTGTCCAGCGGTTCCACCGATCCGTTTTCTGTGCCGCTTTCGTGGATGGTGAGCCGAACGGTGCTCGGCGTTTTGCTGCTTGTGGCGCTGTTGGTTGAGCGGCGGTTGCCAAATTCGCGCGAGCCCGGCCGCGAAATCGCAGCAGCGTTTTTCATCGTCGCGGCAGCGGGATATTTAATCAGCGCGGTATTTCTCGGCTCGCCGTGGCAAATTACCAGCCATCCGAATTGGATTCTTTCGCGGCCGCTGGATCTTTTGCCCGCGGCTTTTTTTCTTGCGGCGGGGCTAGGTTTCCGCGGGCGATTAAGACTTTCGTCCTCGGCGTTCGACAAATCTCTTTACTGGATGGCGTGGCTCAACGTCGCGGCACACGTTGTCGCGACTCAGTCGGAACGCTCGCTTGACGGTCCATTCATCTTCGCGCACGGGTTGAAAGTGGCGAGTTATGGAGTGCTGCTGGCGGGCGCGCTGATTGATAATGCGCGGCTTTTCGATCAAGTGCGCAACATGGCTGTGACGGATTCACTTACCGGCCTCGCAAACTACCGCACATTAATTACGGCGATCGATAACGAAATGATGCGCTCCAAGCGAACGGGCAGGCCGTTTGCAATTTTGCTGCTGGATCTCGACCGGCTGAAAAGCATCAACGATCGCTTTGGACATTTGGTCGGCACGCGCGCGATTTGTCGCACCGCGGATGTGATTCGCGCGCACTCACGCGCCACCGATACTGCCGCAAGATACGGCGGTGATGAATTTGCTCTGGTGCTGCCGGAAGCTATGGAAGGCGCTGCAGAACGAGTGGGCCAGCGCATTCGTGCGCGGCTTTCCGCCGAAGCTGAGGTGCCTCAACTTTCTGTAAGCGTCGGTGTGGCTGTGTATCCCGACGATGGCGACACACTTGAGAAATTGCTCAACTCCGCGGACCGCGCGTTGTATCGCATGAAAGGTCACGATACTGGCGTGGCCGCGCTTACGCGGATTGCTGTTTGTCTCTGATGCCTGGCTGGAGGAAGCCATGGAAAAGATTTACGCGTCAGCACGAATTGAGCGAAGAGTTCCGATGACGATTGCTGTCCGATTGGAAGACGAAGACTTGCCGCTGGCCGAGACGGCGTTCACCACGAACGTCAGCTCGCACGGGGCACAGGTGCTCACATCGCGCCGATGGCGCCTGAATGCATGCGTGCAGTTGGCTTCGATGCCGGGCGATTTTCATGCCCGGTCTCGTATTGCCTACTGCAGGTCTTCGGTCGACAACGGAGAGGTTTACGTGATCGGTGTGGAATTCCTGGAACCGAGCGGTCGTTGGGTAGTAGACCAGCCCGCCGCCACTCCCGGAAAAATCTAACGGCAAAGGAGGAAGGAACAGACAAAGATCAACGACAAGAGACTAGCGCAAGATTTTTTAGGCGTCGCGGCAAGCCCGGGAAGGCTGCCACGGCGCCTGATTTTTTTACGGAAGGAGTTGTTGAAATTATTTTCGGCTCCGAAGAACTTCTTCGTACGCGCGAATCGTATTGCTTACCATTACTGAATCGGAGAATCGCTCAGCCATATCCTGTCGCGCGCGGGCGCCGAGCCTATTCCGCAGCGCCGCATCTTCGATTAGCGGAAAAATCGCGGCAGCGATCGCTTCAGATGTAGGTTGCGGCGCGAGCATTCCGTTCACGCGATCGGTTACGTACTCGGGCACGCCGCCGCTGGCTACTGCCGCGACCGGCAAACCATAAGCCATTGCTGCAAGCAGGGAAGTACCAAGAGGTTCTGCGAGCGATGGGAAAACGAATACATCCAGTGCCGCATAAACCTCCGCGATGCTCGCAACAAATCCTGCGAAGAAAACTTTTTCGCGTAATCCGAGGCCGACGGCAAGGGCTTCGAGATGTCTGCGCTCGCTGCCATCGCCCGCGAGAAACAGTTTGCAGCGCGGTTCGCGTGCAAGCAGTAAGGGCAGCGCGCGAATTAATTGCTCCTGGTTTTTTTCCGGCAGCAGGTATCCGACACAACCTAGAACAAATTCGTCTTCGGCGAGGTTCCAGCGTTTTCCCGCGGCGGCTCGGGCTTCTTGCGTGATCGCAGGTGGAATCGCGACGCCCTCATAGACCACGCTGATTCGCGCGGGCGCAATTCTGGAATCGAGCAAACTTTCCGCGACAAATTTGGAAATTGCGAAAATACGATCTGCGGAATTGAAGCGCGCCTTCGAAGCCCAGTTCCTGCCAACCAGATAAGCGACACGCCGCGAGACCACCAGCGCCGCGCGGCGATTCGCTCTCGCAAGCCACGCCGCTGTCAGCGAGTGCGCTTCGTTCACGTGAACGATGTCGACGTCGCCCGCAGCGAGTACCGTGCGCAATTCTCGACGAGCATCCCATCGGCGCCCAGCGCTACTTGCAGCTCGCACCGGAACTCCCGCATCTTGCGCGCGCCGCGCGAGCGCTCCCGATTTCGCCGCGATCAGTTCGGCATCGTGGCCGCGCGCACGCAGCCCCAGCACTGTTAGTAGCGCCTGGCTCTGTCCGCCGCGCCATTCCGTTTCGAGATCGGCGTAAACGATTTTCACGTTTGCGCTCCGCGCGAAGATTCGCTGGAATCATTCGCGTCTGGTTTGACCTTCGGGGCCGTCGATTTGCGCGGCGGCGATCAGCGCGCCGAGCTTGCGATATTTCAGCCGAGTGTAGCGGCAGCTTTCGCGGGCGATCCACCATCCGCGGCGCCCGTCAAGAAATCCAGCTTGCAATACCAGCTTGCGAAAAAAAGTCCAGGGAGAAGCAACAAACATCGCGCCGCGCCAATCGCGCCTGCCGCGCATATAAAGTTCGCGCGCGGCGGCCAGACTGTAGCTATCCACTTTTGCCGCATGAGCTTCGCGTGTGGCGAATGCGTGGTGCAGCAAGTCTCCTGGCAAACGCCCCACGCGCTTTTCCGTCTGAAAAGAATCGTGCGCTGCGCCTTCAAACGTGCCGAAGCCGCGCCGGTAGAGACGGGTTTTGCGATCCGGATACCAGCCGGAATGTCGAATCCATGCACCGCAATAATTTGCGAGGCGCGAAAATTCGTAGGCGTCAAATTTCGGAGAAGACTGTTTCCATTGGCGAATCGATTCGCGAAGTTGCTCACTTAGTTCCTCATCGGCGTCCAGCGCGAGAACCCAGTCCCGATTCGCGTGTGTCTCCGCGAAGTTTCGTTGATCGGCGAATCCGCTCCATGGGCGCTCGACAAAAGTCGCGCCGTGTTCCTGAGCAATCGCTTTCGTGCGATCTGTGCTGCCCGAATCCGCGACGATGATTTCGTCCGCAAGATCACCCAGCGATGCCAGCACGCGCGGCAGATTGCGCTCCTCATTCTTTGTGATCAGCGTGACTGCGAGAGAGTTCATGAAGAAAAATTGTGGAGATCGTGCGGCTTAGCCCGGCGCGGCGCAATCTTCGCGCGCTACCGGTTGCCAGTCTATTGAAGAGGACCCAGCGACGTAGGCATAGGAGGCGCGGGCGTTTCGCGAATCGGGCCGAATTGCGATTCGTACCTCGAAATGTTTTCGCCCAGCGCGCGCCACAGGCGTTTCGCGTGCGACGGGCTCAAAATGATGCTCGATGCCAGCTTGCCTTGGGGCACGCCGGGAGTAACGTTCGGAAAAACATAAATGAAATTGACCACGAACTCTTCCGGAGTGTGGTGAATCACGGCGAGGTTGCTGTATTGGCCCAGCAATTCCTTCTCGTCGGCCTTGATCTGCATTTGTTGTTGCGGCTGCGCGGATTCGCTCATTTTGCTCCCTTTTAATTCCCCGGAAAGTATAACACCGCGATTTCGCGCGATGTGAGCGAGTAGAAATCCAGCGCAAGGTTACATTGACACGGCAGCGTATTAAGTGTAGTTTACGAGATTAGTTTAACGCGGTTAATTCAGCATGGGCCGACCTTCTCCTCGCAAACCCGATGACCTCCTCATTACCCACGAAGACGTAGACCGAGCCCGCGACCGCCGGCGCGTATCAGCCACTCGCGGACAAACCGGCTATTTTTCCAGAATGCGCCTGCTGTGGCTGCTTCTCGGGCCGGGAATTCTGGTGATGCTCGGCGAGAACGACGGCCCCAGCATGCTTTCCTATGCCGCCACCGGCGCACGGTTTGGAGTGGGATTCTTTCTGCCGTTTGTAGTGCTTACATTTTGTATGGCGGTTGTGGTGCAAGAGATGACCGTTCGCCTCGGTTCGGCCACACATCGCGGACATGCGGAGCTGATCTTCGAACGATTTGGTCCCTTCTGGGGCCGGTTCTCAATGATCGATCTTGCAATCGGAAATTTCTTAACGCTGATCACGGAATTCATCGCGATACGCGCGGGGCTGGGATATTTCGGAGCCCCTCCGTGGGCCGCTGTGCTGAGCGCGCTCGTGTTGCTTTTTCTGGCGCTGATGACGCACCGTTACTGGACGTGGGAAAGAATCACGCTCGCGATCGCGGTTCTGAATCTCATTTTCGTGCCGGTTGCGTTACTCGCGCATCCGAGCTGGCATTCGGTGAGTCACGCTCTGGTGACTTGGAAGCCGCTGCCCGGCATGAGTCGCGATACTTTGATCATCATGCTGGCCGATATCGGAGCGACGGTCACTCCTTGGATGCTTTTTTTCCAGCAGAGCGCGACCGCGGATAAAGGTCTCACGCGAAAAGACGTTCACTTCGGGCGGATTGACACCGTGCTCGGAGCGGGCCTGGCGACGATCGCTGCGCTTGCGGCGATCCTGGCAACCGCACCGCTGTTTGCTCACCAGATGAGCGCCGATAATTTTCAGGCCGCAGAATTCGCTCAGGCACTTCGCCCAATCATCGGACGCGCAGGAGCGGCTCTTTTCGCGCTCGGCATCATTGAAGCGGGCATGGTCGCGTGTGTCACGATTTCCATTTCTTCCGCTTACGCGTTTGGAGAAGTATTGCACCGGCCGCACAGCTTGAATTTGCCGATGAAAGAGGGCAAAGCGTTTTACTCCGTGCTGTTTTTATGCGCAGCGGGCGCGGGGGCGATTGTGCTGATCCCTGGTCTGCCGCTGGTGCCAGTGGTGCTTCTGGTGAACGTGATTGCAGTGCTGGCTATGCCGCCTGCGTTGGTATTTTTGTACTTGCTGGTAAATGACAAAGAAATCATGGGCGACCTTGTAAGCCCGGCTTGGGCGAACATACTCGCGGGCGCAGTGGTATTTATTCTGACCGCCGCAGGCATACTTTTTGGAATTAGCGTGATCGCTCCGAACGCGTTTGCGTTTTTGGGCGGGAAATAAAAGGATGGGGCGATGACTCCTGGCGAAAAGACAATTTCGGTAAGTTCTTCCGATAAGGACATGATTCTGTCTGCGCTTGAGACCGATCAACTTGCTTTGCGAAAACATCCGATCGCGAGGCGCAAGTTGACCACGGCCGAGGTTGCCGTGCTTTGGTCACTTCGCGTTTACTTGATTTTTATGGTTGCCGTGGTCGTCTATCAGGCTTGGACGGCTACCCACTAACTCGAATCAATTTACGTTCGCCTCTTTATCGAGTTCCACCACATCGCGGATAACGCAACGGGCAGCTCATGCGTCATAATGATGTTGCAGAAAACGAAGAATTGACCCTCGGAGGAAAGATGGGGATTCGCACGACACGAAACTGGATCATCGCCGCACTGGCCGCAGTGACTCTATTGGCCGCAGGCATCACCGTAGCGCACGATGAAGATTGGAAAGTTCCGCCCGCCGCGAAAAATTTGAAGAACCCCATTGCTCCTTCGCCGGATGGAACCGCGACAGCAACCGCGATTTACAAAGATAAATGCGCGAATTGCCATGGCGATAAAGGCCTGGGCGACGGCCCCGAAGCGACCATGTACGATCCCGAACCGGCCAATCTGGCCGACGCGCACATGATGGCCGGAATGACCGACGGCGAACTTTTTTACAAAATTACCGAAGGCCGCAAACCGATGCCGGGCTTCAAGCAGCAACTCAGCGACGAGCAGCGATGGCAGCTCGTGAATTACTTGCGCACTCTTTCCTCAAAGCCAGCCGGCGGCAAACCTGGCAAATAGCCGCCGGTGCGGCAGAATCCGTCACGCGCAGCTATTTTATTTGCGATAGCGCCTGCGCCACTTCGTCGATCGCGGGCACGGTGGGAATGTCGTACTGCTTGAACCACGCCACGTTTCCATCTTTGTTGATGATGGCGATGGCGCGTCCCGTGATTCCTTTATCGGCGAGAAACATTCCAAATTTATCGGCCACGGCGCCGCGCGGCTGAAAATCCGCGAGCAGCGGATAATTGATTCCCATTTTTTCGGCGTACGCTTTGTGCGACCACACGCTATCCACGGAAAGCCCAAGAATCTGCGCGTCGAGCGAATCGAATTTTTTCATGTCGTTGACGACGCAGGCGTGTTCGTTGGTGCAAACCGGGCTCCAATCGAGCGGATAAAACATCAGCACCACATTTTTCTTGCCTTTGTAATCTGAGAGCTTCACTTCTTTTTGGCTTTGATCTTTCAGCGTAAATTCTGGCGCGGCTTGTCCCACGGAAATCGGCATTCATCCCCCTCAAGTGCGTAAAATTATTTGTGCAACGCGCACCCATCATAACATTGCGGCGCGAGGCTCCGAACCCTTAGCATGGCACTGTGAATCGCTACACGCGCGTCACCGCCGCGTATCCTGAAATTGAATTTCAGCCGCGCACGCTTACTTTCTTCGCGCAACTGCGGCGCACTCCGCCAGAATGCGTGCATCTCAATCACGTCGGGCAAAATAATTTCTGGGCGGCCACGATTTCTCCTGACGTTTTGTATCTGCGCGGAAAAGTGAAAGAGATGCGCGCGGATCCGCGGCCAGACGTTTCGCTGTGCCGAGACTGTGCGCTGGAATTTCTGGAGCGCGAGCTTTCGGCGTTTCGCGGCCGCGTGATTGCCTTCGAACCCGACGGCGAAAATGTCACGCAATATTTTTTCGTTCCGCGCGACGATTTTCAGGCCGCGGGAATGGCGCCGGAACTTTCCGAAGCCATCGGCCGCCGCATCGAACGTCTCAACGGTTCTTGCGAATCATGTTCTGCCGCCGCGCGATGGCTGTGGTTTTCGCGAAGCGAAGTGCAAAGTCTTGACGATTTCGGCAGTGTTTCATCTGCGCAAGGCAGGCAGCTCTGCGCCAAACACGGAGCCGCGGAATTGTGCGCGGCCCTTGCAAAAATCGAGCAATGTAATCTACTTTACGTCAATATACCCAGCGGCGAGGCGGGTGCTTATGTCTGGATCTAGCGCGAAAAAAGCCGGAATGCAGCTTGGCGAACTGGTGGAAAAATATCTGCTCCTGGCCGGTGATTTCGGCAAGCAAGTGGCTCTGGATCGATTCGCTCTTGGCGAAAAGGAAACCGAGCGGCTTTTCGGAGCATTTGACGACGACTACCACATCAGCCGATTTTTCCAGTTCACGCTGGCCGAGGGCGCGCGGTTCACGATTAACGGAGAACCGGAAACGCACGTGGCAATTGACGCGCAGATCGATACGATTCTTTAAGTCTTTAAGTTTTTGAGTCTGCAGAGATTCTTCGCTAACAAATTTCAACTCGCTGCTACGGTTGCCTTCGTTTCGTCTTCCCACGCGCTCGCATCATTCAATAATTTCAAAGATTCCGCATCGAGATTCAGTTGCGTGGCCGCGATGAGATCGTTTAGTTGATCGAGGCTCGTTGCGCTGGCAATCGGCGCGGTGATGGATGGCCGCGCCAGCATCCACGCGAGCGCCACGCGCGCCGGTTTTGAATCTAGTTTTTTCGAAACGCCATCAAGCGCGCTCAGGATTCGCATGCCGCGCTCGTTTAGATATTTCTTTACGCGGCCGCCGCGCGCGCCCTGCTGAGTGTCCTTCTCCGAGCGATATTTTCCCGTAAGAAATCCCGCCGCGAGCGAAAAGTAGGGAATCACCCCCAGATTATTTTCGCGGCACACCGGCTCAAGATCTTTTTCGAAATCGGCGCGGTCATACAAATTGTAGAGCGGTTGCAGGCTTTCATATCGCGGCAACCCGTGTTGTTCGCTGACGCGCAGCGCATCGGTAAGCCGCGCCGCGGAATAATTTGACGCGCCAATCGCGCGCACTTTTCCCTGGCGAATTAATTGCGCGTGCGCTTCCAAGGTTTCTTCGAGCGGCGTGGTGGGATCGTCTTTGTGCGATTGATAGAGATCGATGTAATCGGTGCGCAGCCGCTTCAGCGATTCTTCCGCCGATTTCAAAATATAATCTCTCTTCAGGCCCTTGCGTTCCGAAGAAATTTCCCAGCCCACTTTTGTTGCGATCAGCACGCTCGCGCGTTTTCCGCTGCGCGCCAGCCAGTTTCCGATGATCGATTCCGATTCGCCGCCGCTATTCCCGGGTACCCACGAGGGATACGAATTCGCGGTATCGATCATGTGGAAGCCCGCTGCAGTGAACGCGTCGAAAATTTGAAATGCCAGCGGCTCCTCTACTGTCCAGCCGAAAACATTTCCGCCCAATACCAGCGGCGCGATTTCCAATCCCGAATTTCCAAGTTTTCGTTTTTGCAAAGTTCCCACCTCTAACCTTCGATGCGCGGAGATTAATCGCCGTAACGTTTTTCTCCAGCGGGAATCGCCACTTGCAAACGGTTTTGCGGCGCCGGCAGCGGACACGTCGCAAATTTCGTGTACGCGCACGGAGGATTTTCCAGCCGGTTGAAATCGAGCCACAGCTCGCCCGGCTGATCGAGTCCGTGATCCGGATACCTCGTGTACAAAAATCGTGCCGCCGGATATGACTCGCCGCTGCTGCTTAGATCGCGCATCACGAAAAATAATTGTATCAAGCTGGGATCTTCCACAACAGGTTCGAGGCGATATTGTTTTCCATTCAAAGCAGAATTCCACTGCGCCCGGCGACGGCATTTTCACAGTGGTGCCAATCACCGTGGGCATCGCAATCGTGCGCGGCGGATTGTACGGAACCCATTTGCCGCGCACGCGATACATGTCGCTTGGCGCGAACCAATTCAATTCGTGAAAGCTCACGCGCCACGGAGCGTTCGCATCTTTCACTCGCAGCGCTGCGTTATCGCCACGGTGGATGATCGTCATCAATAGCGTGCTGATGGTCAGCTTCGACGGATGCTTTGTGTCGTCTGTAAAAATCTCGTCGCCAGCCACGGGCGATTTTCCGTCCACCAGAAAGCCCGCAGGAAATCCGCCGGCCGGAGGCTGAATTATTATTTTCGGAACCGTTGCGGATTGCGGAGGCCGCGCGTCGTCAGGTTTGGCCACTGCCCGCTCGAATCGCACCTGAAATACACAAAGTTTCGGAGGGCTGCCAGGCAGCCGCACCTGATTCGTAATCGCTGCGCCTACCGAATTATCTCCCGGCTTCAGCCAGTCGAGCGCAACGAGAGAGAGCCATCCATCCGGCGCGCCGATTTCGGTGGTGTGTTGCGCGCGCCACGCGTTTAGATCTTTCAGCCACGCTGATTGGTCGGGCGCACTTTGTCCGGCGGATAAACACACGCACAAAGTTCCAGCGGCAAATCCGGCGGCGATTAAATTGGGCAGACGCATACGGAAAATCAAAGAGTGAATCAGCCGCTTCGCAAAATGTTCATGCGAATCCAACGCGAACCTGTGCGCCCTGCGCGGCTTAATTAGCGCGAAGCCGCTACGTGCTGGTGCAGACGTTCGCCGAGCCGCGATTCTTCTTCGCGCACTTCCTTGGGCAGTTCATCGCCAAACATTTTGAAGAACGTGTCTACTTCCGCGAGCTCCGCGGTCCAATCCTGCGGATCGACGCGCAGCAATTCCGCGACGCGTTCGCGCGAAATATCCAGTCCATCCAGCGTCAGCGCATCTGCGGCGGGCACAAATACCAATCGGAGTTTCCTGCGCCGCGCCGCGGCCTTCTGTACGCTCCAGAATCCATTTCAGCACGCGAACATTTTCGCCGAATCCCGGCCACAAAAATTTTCCGTCGGCGCCTTTGCGAAACCAATTCACATGGAAAATTTTCGGCGGATGCGGAATCGCGCTTGCCCATCGTCGAGCCAGTGCTGAAAATATTCCGCCATGTTGTATCCGCAGAACGGAAGCATCGCCATCGGATCGCGCCGCGTGACGCCCACTTTTCCAGTTGCAGCTGCTGTGGTTTCGGAGGCCATCGATGCGCCGACAAAAACTCCGTGCTGCCAATCGAAAGCTTCGTACACCAGCGGAGCAAGCCGCGCGCGCCTGCCGCCAAAAATGAAATGCGGAGATCGGCACGCCTTCCGGATCTTGCCAATGCTTCGAAATGCTGGGCGTTTGCGAAGCCGGAACGGTGTAGCGCGAATTCGGATGCGCCGCCGGGCCATTCGACGGATTCCACGCGCGGCCCTGCCAATCAATCAGTCCCGCGGGCGGTTGAGTGTCGCCGCCTTCCCACCACGGCTCGCGACTGGGCGTCATCGCGACGTTGGTGAAAATGGAGTTGTCGCGCAGCGCCTGCATCACATTCGGATTTGTTGTTCATGCCGTGCCCGGAGCGACGCCGAAAAATCCCGTCTCCGGATTGATCGCGCGCAAATATCCATCCGGCGCCAATCTTGCAGCCAGGCGATGTCGTCGCCGAGAGTCCAAACGCGATAGCCCTGGTTTTCGAGCGCGGAAACCATCATCGCCATGTTTGTTTTTCCGCAGGCGCTTGGAAATGCCGCGGCCATGTAGGTCACTTTGCCGCTGGGATCTTCCAGGCCAAGGATCAGCATGTGCTCGGCCATCCAGCCTTGCTCACGCGCCATCCAGCTTGCGATTCGCAGCGCGAAACATTTTTTGCCCAGCAGCGCGTTGCCGCCGTAGCCCGAGCCGAACTCCAGATCAATCTTTCTTCGGGGAAGTGCGCGATGAATCGCCGATTCGGGATCAGATCGCCGATCGAATGCAGCCCGGGCACAAAATCTTCGGAATTTCCCAGCCGATCGAGCGCAACTTTTCCCATGCGCGACATGATGCGCATGCTGGCGGCCACATAGGCGCTGTCGGTGACTTCCACTCCCATGTGGCTCTGCGGCGAATTCCGGGGCCCAAGAACGTAAGGCACCACATACATGGTGCGCCCAGCCATCGCGCCATCAAAAAGCGTGCCGATTTTTTCTTTTGCTTCGGCGGGCGCCATCCAGATGATTCGTGGGGCCGGCGGCTTCTTTCTTGCGCGTGCAGATAAACGTGAGATGTTCCGTGCGCGCCACATCATTCGGATTGCTGCGATGAAGATATGAACCGGGAAATGTTTTCGGATTCAGCGCGAACGTGTGGTCTTCGCGCACCATCGTGTCGAAAAATTCCTGTTGTTGCGCGTCGGAGCCGTCACACCACACCACGCGCTTCGGCCGCGTCTTGTTTTCGGTTTCCGCGACCCATTTCTCCAAGGGAGAGGACACTAAACCTCCTGAGCGATTCCTGGTATGCGCTGCCGGATCGGGCGGGAAGTGCCGGACGGGTCAGCGACGATTCCACTATCAACAATTCTTCTAACGTCGACAACTAGAGTCTATGGCAGCGGATTACCGCGATGCAAGGCGCGCGGCGCCGCTACGTCACGCATGAAGCAGCAGCCAATGTGAGGTGCCGCGCGCATCGCCAAAATTATTCCGTCCCGCTTTTCGCATCGCGGAGCGCGTTCCGCCGAATGTTATACTCGCGAAATGTACGCGCAAAAATTTTCGGTTGATGTTGTTATCTCCGGCGAGCGCAAACCTTGTCCGCTCGATTGGCTCGATAGCTTCAGCATGAGAAATTTCACGAACGCCGCCGAATTCGATGACGTGCTGCCCATCGCCGATGGCCGCATCGAAGCCAGCTTTCGCGTGAAGCCGGAGCGATATGCCGATGCGCTGGGCGCATGGCTCACGCAGCGCGGCAAAGGCGCGGGCCAGCCGCTAAAAGTTGAAGTCCGCAAGATTGAAACTGTGAATGGCAAGTAGCACCGCCTGAGATATCTCACACTCTCCAGTTTCCGCGTTCGCTCATTCGAGATTTCCACGCGCGGGCTTATTGTCTCCTCCGTTGCGTACCCGCTTTCTTCGCGGCACGGTCTAGCACTTCCTGAATCTGTGGAAGCGCGATACGCGCCGCCGCCGCTCCCGCCGCGATCATTTGGGGAGTCTTCGCGAATTCGTCCCACATCACGTCTGACACGCCCGGCTGAATCAACACATCGCAACCTGTGCGCCAGCCGTCTTCAATGTGCGATTGCATAATCGAAAATGCGCGGCCGATGATTTCAAACATGCTCGAAGGTTTATTCGTGAGGCCGGTAGTTTCAAGATGCACGCCAATTACAATTTCAGCGCCAAGCGCCCGCGCAGCCTCGAATGGCACAGGCTCCGTAAGAAATCCATCCACGTACATGCGGCCCTCGTACTGCACGGGAACAAATAATCCTGGATAGGCGCAGGAGGCGCGAATCGCGAGTATGAGATCGCCGCTGGTGAAATGAATCGTTTTTCCCGAGCCTAGATCGGTAGCCGCAATCGCGAGAGGAATTTTCAATTCGTCAAAGCGCGTGGCGGATGTGAACTTGCGAAAAAATTCTTCGAGTCGCAGATTTGTCGCCAGTCCCAGCCGTGAAAGCGTCCAGCGCCCAAAATCGCTGAAGTGCGTCACTAGCGCGTGGCGTTCCATTTCGTCGAGCGAACATCCCGCTGCGTAGCCCGCGCCGATCAGCGCGCCAACGCTTGTGCCCGAAATGAAATCAATCGGAATGTGGTGCTCTTCCAAAACGCGCAGCACTCCGATGTGCGCGATGCCGCGCGCGAATCCGCCCGAGAGCGCCAATCCAACGCGTGGACGGCGCGGAATGCGCTGATACGCGAACTGCGCATACTTCCCACTGCGCCTGAAATCCATCCGGGTCTGCTCTCTTCGGTCATATCGTTTTTCGAGATCAAGAGCTTGGCGAATCTTCCACCCTTGCGGCTGCGCGGTTGACCTCGCCATGCCCCTTCTGTAACCTTTCGATGCACGAATTCTAGTCCTTACGCGCACCGTCCATGAAAAAAAGAATCGATCGCGCGGTGGTTCTCGGCGCAGGCACGATGGGCGCGCGAATCGCCGCGCATCTGGCGAACGCCGGCGTGGAAACTTTTCTGCTCGATATCGTTCCCAGCGAATTGAATGCCGCGGAAAAAGCGCGAGGCCTGGCGCTCGCAAGTCCCGAAGTCCGCAATCGCATCGCGCGCGCTGGACTGGAAGCCGCGCTGAAATCGAGGCCCGCGGCATTTTTCGCGCCTGCCCTTTCGCAACGAATCATCACCGGAAATTTTGAAGACAATCTCGATTGGTGTGCGAAAGCCGATTGGATTGTGGAAGCAGTCGCCGAGAATTTGGAAATCAAGCGCTCGCTTCTCTCGCGAATGGAGATTCATCGCGCGCCCGGCACAATCGTTTCCACAAATACTTCCGGCCTGCCGATCCACAGCATTGAAGAGGGCCGCAGCGAGGATTTCCGCCGCCACTGGCTGGGCACGCACTTTTTCAATCCGCCGCGCTATATGAAATTGGTGGAGCTGATTCCCGGCAAATCCACCGCGCCGGAAATTTTGCAAACGCTTGGCGAATTTTGCGATCGCACGCTCGGCAAAGGCGTGGTGATTGCGAAAGACACGCCAAATTTCATTGCCAATCGCGTCGGCACTTTTTCCATGCTCAACGCGCTGCGCATGATGGCCGAGCTTGGCGTGACGATTGAAGAAGTGGACGCGTGTACGGGTCCCGCTGTCGGCTGGCCGAAATCCGCCACGTTCCGAACTGCGGATATTGTTGGCATCGATGTTCTCGCTCACGTTGTTCGCAATCTTTACGAAAATGTTCCCGGCGATGAATCGCGCGAAATGTTCAAGCTGCCGCCCGTCGTCGAAGAATTGCTGAAGCGCGGCTGGCTCGGCGAAAAATCCGGGCGCGGATTTTATCAGCGCGTGAAAAAAGGCGGCGAGAGCGAAATTCTCACTCTCGATCCGCAAACGATGGAGTACCGCCCCAAACAGAAAGCGCGTTTCGGATCGATCGATGCGGCGCGCACGATCGAAAACACCGGCGAGAGATTGCGCGCGCTGCTGGCTCCCGGTGTCACAGGGCAGGGCGGCGACAAAGCGAACAAATTTTTGTGGGGCGCAATTTCGCGCACATGTCTCTACGCCGCGCGGCGCGTTCCAGAAATTTCCGACACGGTCGTTGAAATCGATCGCGCGATGCGATGGGGATTCAACTGGGAACTCGGCCCGTTTGAAACGTGGGACGCTGTGGGCGTTGAAGCGATGGCGCAGCGGCTGGTGCAAGAAGGCGAAGCGATGCCGCCGCTGGTCACGCAACTTCTCGCCTCCGGCCACAAAACTTTTTATCGCACCGAACGCGGCGTCACTTCCTATTTCGATCTTGCGAGCGCCAGCGACAAATCTGTTTCCGAGCCGCCCGGTCTGATCATTCTGAAATCGCGCAAAGAAGCTGGCGCGGTTGTCGAAAAAAATGCCGGCGCGAGCCTGATCGATTTGGGCGATGGCGTAGTGTGCTGCGAATTTCATTCCAAAATGAACGCGATAGGCGCGGACATCATCGCGATGCTGAACGCGGGAGTGAAACGCCTTTCCACCGATTTTGATGCGATGGTCGTGGCGAATCAGGCCACGAATTTTTCCGCCGGCGCAAATCTGATGTTGCTGCTCATCTCCGCTCAAGAAGAAGAGTGGGACGACATTCACATGATGGTGCGGCAATTTCAAAACATGAATCTCGCGCTGAAATACGCGTCCGGTCCGGTGGTGGTTGCGCCGCAAGGGCTGGCGATTGGCGGTGCGTGCGAAATGTGTTTGCACGGCGCGAAAACTCACGCCGCGGCGGAATCGTACATTGGTCTCGTGGAGACCGGCGTCGGGCTGATTCCCGGCGGCGGCGGTTCGAAAGAAATGTTGATTCGCGCGATGGAGCACGCGGCCGGCGGCGATGATCTCGATTTGTATCATGCGATCAAACCCATCTTCGAAAATGTTGCCACTGCAAAAGTTGGAACCAGCGCGGAGGAATCGCGCGGGCTCGGCTACCTGCGTCCGTCGGATCTCGTCTCGCTGAATCGCGATCGCCTCGTCGCAGACGCGAAGGAAACTGCGCTCACACTTGTGCGTTCCGGCTGGCGCGCTGCGTATCCAACCGCAGCCGAAGGGGCTGCGCGCACGCAGATTCGAGTGCTCGGCGAAAATCTTCTGGCCGCGGCGAAGCTCGCGATCCACATGATGCTGCGCGGCGGATACGCCAGCGAATATGACGCGCACGTCGCGCGCAAGCTCGCCTACATTCTCGCGGGCGGCAGCGTCACCGCGCCGCAGTTCGTGAGCGAACAGTACGTCCTCGACCTCGAGCGCGAGGCATTCGTGAGCCTCTGCGGCGAACGAAAGACTCAAGAGCGCATCGCGTTCACGCTAAAAACTGGCAAACCGCTAAGGAATTAGCTCCTCTTTTTTCTCGCTAATCTCGCGCCAATCCGAAAGTTTGCGCGGCCGTACACGTATTTATCTCTAGCCACAATTTCACGGATGCAACGGAATGTATTGCCTCGAAACTGAAAATATCACGCACCGATTCTCCGAACAGGAAATCGTGCTCCGGAACATCAGCCTGCAAGTGCCCACGGGATCGATCTATGGGTTTCTGGGGCCCAATGGCGCAGGCAAGACGACCACGCTGCGGCTGGTCTTGGGCCTTCTAAAAAAGCAGCAGGGAACGATTAGGATTTTCGACAAAGAATTCGATGCGAACCGGATCTCGATTCTGGAGAGGCTAGGATCTCTCATCGAATCGCCATCTCTGTATGGTCATTTGACCGCCGCAGAAAATCTGAAAGTTTTACAAAAAGTGTATCAGTGCCCTGAGAAAAGAATCGAGGAGGTACTGGACATCGTCGGCCTCGCAAAAACCGGCGATAAGAAGGCCGCGAATTTTTCTCTGGGGATGAAACAGCGATTGAGCATCGCGATCGCATTGTTGCCTGACCCTTCATTATTAATCCTCGATGAGCCGACCAACGGGCTCGATCCCAATGGAATTATCGAAGTCCGCGAGCTGCTGAAAAAACTGAACGCCGAACGCGGAATGACAGTCCTGATTTCCAGCCATCTGCTGGCGGAAATCGAAAAACTTGTGACGCATCTTGGAATCATTCACAAAGGCGTTTTGCTCTTTCAAGGCACGCTGGCGGATCTGCGAGAAAAACAAACACTGCGTTCCGTAATCGCATTTGAAACAAACAATCCCGAAAAAGCTGCGGCGATACTTGCGTCGAATGGATTGGCTCCGATAGTTGCGAACGGTCAGGTCACGATTCCGCTCGTCGAAAAAGAAATCATTTCCAGGTTAAACCAGCAATTCGTGAGCGCCGGCGTAGACGTCTACCAAATTAAGATAGTGAAAAACGATCTCGAATCCATCTTCATGGATCTTGTGAAAGACTGACGCCACCGCACATGAAATTCTTCCACTGCTTTCAAAGTGAATGGCTGAAGACGCGCCGCAGCCTTTCGTCGTGGTTGGTGATCATTGGAGCGCTGTTCACTCCCACGATTGTGACTATCGTCAGATTGGTGCGGAGCCAAAGGCTGCACGCCGAAAGCATCTCGCCGAAATTGTGGGAAACACTGTGGACGAGTTCGTGGGAGTCCATGGCGATCTTTCTGCTGCCACTGGGAATTATTCTCGCCGCGAGCCTCGTGACGCAGATCGAATACAAAAACAACACTTGGAAACAGCTGCACACTACGCCGCAAAGCCTCACCACAATTTTCTTCGCGAAGCTCACCGTGATTATGGTGATGCTGGTGCAATTCTTTCTCCTCTTCAACATCGGAATCTATTTGTCGGGAATTCTTCCGTGCCTGCTCACAAAAGGAGTCCCGCTCCCCGCGGAATCAGTGCCGTATTTATTTTTTCTAAAAGAGAATGCGCGATATTTCGCCGATTGCCTGCCAATTCTCGGCCTGGAATTTTTGATCAGCCTTCAGTTCAGCAATTTTCTGGTGCCGGTAGGCGGCGGGCTGGCACTCTGGATTTTTTCGCTTTCGCTGCTCAATTGGAAATATGGTTTCGTGTTTCCCTACGTCTACTGCGCCCTCCATTATGTGGCGACCACAGGAAAATACGCTCCATCCGTAAACATTCATCTGCTCGCGGCGGGATATTTCGTCGCTTTCACAGTCATCAGCTACATTTTGTATCTGACCAAAAAACATAAGGGCTAAGCGAAAATCGCGACGTCGACTTATTCCATGAGCAAACGCGCGGATCTTGTCGCGAGTCTCGTAATTTGATAGTAACGGGTTCCTTGGAAGGTACCCGTGAATCGAGATCAGGAGGTTTCTGCAAAATATTACGGAATCGGCGGCTGGCTGCTACTTTTTATAATCGCGCTCACAGTGCTCTCGCCCATTGCTACTCTCCGAAACGTATCGATGAATGTTGGCAGAATAAATCCCGCATACAGGATTGCGCCCGTGTATGGACTGCTCGTCGTCGTCGATTCAGCCCTTGCCACAATATTCGCCCTCGGTAGTATCTGCTGTGGAATTCTGTTGTTGAAGAAATCCCGCAGCGCAGTTGTAATCACGAAGAGATATCTAATCGCAATTCTTTTTTATGCTCTCGGGGACCTCGTGGCGTTTGCCGTCTTCAGTCCGCGTCATTTGTGGAATCCCAATAGATACGAATCAAGTTTGCTCTGGGTGTTCTTACGTCAAACGGGTTTCGTCCTAATTTGGTATTCGTACTTGAGCAAGTCCAAGCGTGTGGCGGCAACCTACGGACCTCTCGGGGCCCCTTCACTTAAACTTTTCAGTCCTGAATCGACAGCTCCTCAGACGCCAGTCTGAAACACCGCCTGGTATTTTATTACTACCGCTGACCGTAGCGACTGCCGACCTTAGTTGCTTGACATGCATGTAACCACGCAATAGCATCGCGCGTCTTCCACACTTCTAAGAGTGGAGCAGTTTTTCTCGGGAGGAATTTTTCCATGCGAGAACGCATCTTGCGCAATTGTTCGCCGCGCAGATTCAATTCGAAAATTGCACGCTTCGCGGCGCTCTTCGCGGTGATCGCGATGGCGGCAGCGTGGAGCGTTTCGCTGCGCCACGCGCGGGCGGACGAGCCGCGCGTTTTTGCAATTCGCGGCGCGCGCATCGTCACCGTTTCTGGCGCGCCGATTGACAACGGCACCGTGGTCGTCGCCAACGGCCTGATCGCTGCGGTTGGCGCGAACGCCACAATTCCTGCTGATGCCGAAGTAATCGATGGCGCCGGGCATGACCGTATATCCCGGCTTAATCGACGCGGGCACCGATACCGGACTCGAATCTGCTGCCGCTCCTGCAGCAACCGCGGGACGCGGCGGCGGTGGTGGAGGCGGACGCGGCGGAAATACAAATGCGCCGCAATCGCGCGGAGCGGAAGATCGTCCCGCGACCACTCCGTGGGTCAGCGCCGGCGATGAGCTGAACGCCGAAGATCGCCGCATGGAAAATTGGCGCGACGCCGGATTCACCACCGCGCTGGTTCTTCCGGAGAGCGGAATTTTTCCAGGGCAAGGTTCGCTCGTGGATTTTTCTGGCGCTGAGCGCGCCGGCGATCTCGTTGTAAAAAATAATGCTGCGCTGCCGATTAATTTCAATGGCGGCCGCGGGCTGTATCAAGGATTTCCAAGTTCTCTGATGGGCGATCTCGCATACGTCCATCAGGTTTTTATTGATGCGCAGTGGTATGCCGATGCTCAGAAAATTTATTCGGCGCACCCGCAAGGTCTTGAGCGCCCTGCATACGACCGCACGAATGTTGTGATCGGCCACGTGCTCGCAAGCAAAGAACTCGTTCTCGTGCCCGGCCAAGACGATATTCAAATTGTTCGCGCACTGAAAATGGCTCCTCAATGGGGAATTAACTGGGCGCTGTTCGGCGCGCAGCAGGGTTATGACGAAGCGTCCGCAATCGCCGCCGCAAAAATCCCCGTCGTCGTCGAAATGAATTGGCCCGTGCGCGACCGCAATATGGATGCGGATGCTGCGGAGCATGAGTCGCTGCGCACTTTGCGATTCCGCGATCGCGCGCCGGGAACTCCCGCTGCGCTTTCGAAAGCAGGCGTAAAATTCGCGTTCGCTTCGAGCGGAATTTCCAGCGCCGGCGATCTCTTGAAAAATGTAAATAAAGCAATTGCTGCGGGACTTTCTCCCGAAGCCGCGTTGAAAGCTCTGACGATTGACGCCGCCGAAATTGTCGGCGTCTCCGATCGCCTCGGCACAATCGAGCCCGGCAAGATCGCGAATCTTGTCGTAACAAATGGCGACCTCTTCAAAGAAGGAACGCAAATCAAATGGGTTTTCGTTGACGGCAAGCGATTCGAAGTTCGCACGCCGCCGCCCCCACCACCCGGCGCAGGCCGCGGAGGAAATTCCGGCGCGGGCGGAGGCGAAAATGCCGCCGCTGGCCACTGGAACATCGTCACCGACACCGGCCAGGGCACCGAAGAAGCTGAACTCGATATCGAAGTTGCCGCCGATGGATCGGTGAGCGGCACAATTTCCAGCCACATGGGCACGTCGAGCATCAGCGGCGGCCATGTGAGCGGAAATTCCGTGACATTTAATTTCAGCATGGACGTTGGCGATGGCCCCACTCAGCTTTCGGTGCAGGGAACCGTCGATGGCCAAAGAATCAGCGGCACGATCAATGTGTCTGGCATGAGCTTGCCGTTTACCGGCACCAAGCCGCGAACGGTTGAGTCCGGCAGTTCGTCGGCGGAGGTGGTGCGATGAAAATTTCACGAAACACGAAGACGAACGGTGCTGCGCTGAAAATAAAAACGCTTACAGGTGGCGCGCTCTTCGGTGTGCTGGCGGCGGCGATCGCAGTTACGCTCTGCGCTGCTCCCGCGAGCACGCAGGAATCGAACGTCACGCTGATTAAAAACGCGACGATCCTCACCATCACACACGGAATCATCGAGCACGGATCGATTTTGGTCCGCGACGGAAAAATCGCCGAAGTTGGCGCGAACGTCGCTGCTCCCGCAGGAGCTGCTGTGATTGATGCCACCGGCGAATTCGTGATGCCTGGAATCATCGATTGCCACTCGCACATCGCGGTGGAAGGCAGCGTCAACGAGGGCAGCGTGTCTGTTTCTTCGATGGCGAATATCGCCGATGTTTTGAATCCAGCCGATCCCGATATTTATCGCGACCTTTCTGGCGGCGTCACCGTGGCAAATGTTTTGCACGGCAGCGCGAATTCCATTGGCGGCCAAACCGAAGTGATCAAGCTGCGGTGGGGCCAGCCCGCGGATAAATTGGTTTTCGAAGGCGCGCTCCCCGGAATTAAATTTGCGCTCGGCGAAAATCCAAAACGCTCGAATGGATTCAACCCCGGCCAGACGCCGCGCTATCCGGCTACGCGCCTCGGCGTGGAAGAAACAATTCGTGACGCGTTTAATCGCGCCAAGCAATACAAAGCAAGCTGGGACGAATACAACAAGCGAAAAGCCGCTGGCGAAACGAATCTGATTCCGCCGCGCCGCGATGTCACGCTCGATCCGCTGGTGGAAGTGCTTGAGGGCAAGCGCTACGTGCATTGCCACTCGTATGTATCAGATGAAATCCTCATGCTCATTCGCGTGTCGCACGAATTCGGATTCAAAGTGCGCACGTTCCAGCACGTCTTGGAAGGCTACAAAGTTGCCGACGAACTCGCGAAAGAAGGAATCGGCGCCTCCACATTTTCCGACTGGTGGTCGTACAAGCTCGAAGCGTACGACGCGATTCCGTACAACGCCGCGCTGATGACGCAAAAAGGCGTGGTGGTTTCTGTCAATTCCGACGACGCCGAAGAAGCGCAGCACTTGAATCAGGAAGCCGCGAAATCGATCAAGTATGGCGGCCTCACTCCCGAGCAAGCGATCAAGATGGTGACGATCAATCCCGCGATGCAGCTTGGAATCGACAAGCGAGTGGGCTCGATCGAAAAAGGCAAAGACGCCGACTTCGCAATTTACAATCACGATCCGCTGAGCGTTTACGCCGTGGTGCAAAAAACAATTATCGACGGCAAAGTTTATTTCGATCGCGATAAAGACATCGCCCAGCGCGCCACGCTGGCGAAAGAAAAACACGACCTAATCGAAAAAGAAACTCACGTCTGGCACAGCCGCAAGGCCAGGGCGGCCGCGGACGAGGCGGTCGCGGACCCGGCAGCGCAGACGGCGCCCAAAATAACAACGACGGCGGGAGACAATAATGATTCGCGAAATTAATTTCGGCAAATTGGCGTCCCGTCTTTCCTTGTTGCTCGCGGTATGCGTGCTGGTTTGCGCTGCTGCGCACGCGCAAACCTATGCAATCACAAACGCAAAAGTTTTCCCGATCTCCGGCCCGCCGATCGATGGAGCAACCGTCGTAATCCGCGACGGAAAAATCACCGCGGTCGGCAAGGGTGCCGCGATTCCTTCCGGCGCGAAGGTGATCGATGCAAAAGGCCTGGAAGTGTATCCCGGCTTTTTCAATCCGATCACTGAAATCGGAATCAACGAAATCGGCGCCGTGAACGCATCCGTCGATACCCACGAAGTCGGCGAAAATAATGCCGACATTAATGGTGCTGCGGGCGTGAACGTTGAAAGCGCGCACATTGCGGTCACTCGCGTTTCCGGCATCACTCATGTGAACACCGTGCCGGGGCAAGGCGGCCGCGGCGATACCGGAAATTTAATTGGCGGCCAAGCGTCGCTGATAAATCTTGGCGGCTGGACCACCGAAGACATGGTCGTGAAACGCGAAGCCGGCATGGTGGTCAACTGGCCCAATCTTCCCGGCGGTGGCGGCCGCGGATTCGGCGGCAGAGGCGGCGCAGCAGCCGAAGGACAATCCGATGCGCGCGCCGCATACGACCGGCGAGTCGCCATGCTGGGCGATTGGCTCGATAGCGCCCGGCACTACGATATGGCGCACGAGAAAGCCAACAACGCGAATTTCCGCCGCGACCTGAAACTCGAAGCGCTGGGGCCGGTGGTGCGAGGCGAAGTGCCAGTTTTAGTTTTCACCGACGATCCGCGCGCGATTGAAGATGCCGTGAAATTTTTCGAAAAAGAAAAAGTAAAGATGGTGCTCGCCACCGGCGAAGCTGCTTCCGAGAAAAAAGATTTTCTGAAGCAGCACAACGTCAACGTGATTCTGGGCCCCACGCTCCAGCTGGTGCGCTATGAAGACGATCCATACGACATCAATCTCACTTTGCCTCACGACCTGAACGCAGCCGGCGTGAAAATCGCTTTCGCGAGTTACACAAACGAATTCGCGCGGCGGCTTTCGCAACAAGCGGGCGTCGCCGTTGCGTTTGGATTACCGCACGACGAAGCGTTGAAGGCGCTCACTCTTTATCCCGCGCAAATGTTCGGCCTGGATAAAGAGCTTGGCACTCTCGAAGTTGGCAAGATGGCGAACGTGATCGTGACGAGTGGCGACCCTCTCGAGCTGACCACCGAAGTGAAATATCTTTTCATTAAGGGCGAACTAACGAGCCTGGATAATCGCCATCTCGATCTGTACAACAAATATAAGAAGCGTCCGTAACGAGTTTCCGATTCTTGCAGAAACTAAAGAGGCGCAGCTCGCGCGAGAAAAAGTGCGAGCTGCGCCTCTTTATTTTGTGGTCTCCGAATTTGAATTTTCAGGCGAACGCTACAAAACCGAGATATGCGGCGAAGACCAGAAATGCAAACAGATCGCTTATCATCGCGATGTTCTCGTTCCTACTTTTCCCCTTTTCCGCGGCGTGCCGGATTCCGGCGACGCCATAAAAAATCCCGGCAATAATCGCCACCGGCAAGACGAAGCTAGGCTTCGCCAGAGAAGCGATTCCGGCAATTCCGGTTGCGAAATTCGCCACGCCCAATTCGCGCACCAGCGGCAATGCATCGGCGCTGGTGATGTGGAAAATTTGTTCGGCCGTAAATCGCGGCTGAAAGTATTGACGCAATCCGGCGGCGAATAGCCTCACTCCCACGGCCCAAAAAACAAACCATTTCCCCACGAGCAGCATCGGCGGCGCGGCATTGTGAAAATAAAAATGATCCGCGCCGATCGAGCCGATCGGAAAGACAGCCATCAAGAGAATGACAGTCGCGAGGTACACAGATGGCCTCGGAAACTTATATCGCTGAAATCAGAACAAAAGTTCTAACTGACCTCTACCAAACCTTCACGATTTTGTCCGCGGGCTTCATCATCGCCGAGCCCAGCTTGCACGAAAACGCTGACGCGAATTCCGGCATATTCACCACCACTCCATTGATCCGGTATTGCAGCGGTGAATGAGGATCGGTCATCGCACGAACGCGCATTTGCTCCGGCCGCTCGTTGCCGCAGGCCCATTGCGCGTAGCCGATGAAAAAGCGCTGGTCCTGAGAGAGTCCGTCGATCAATCCCAGATTTTTGTCTTTCGTCGCATCGCGCCAGGCCATGTAGGCAAGAATTTCGCCGCCGAGATCGGCAACGTCTTCTCCGAGCGTTAGCGCGCTGTTGATGTGTGACGTCGTCCACCACAACATACTGCGCGTATTGGTCTTTCACGCCTTTTGTGCGCGCGTCGAATTTCTCGCGATCTTCTTTCGTCCACCAGTTGCGCAAATTTCCCTTCGCGTCAAACTGGCTGCCTTCATCGTCGAATCCGTGCGTGAGTTCGTGTCCCACGGTGCCGCCGGTGTTCCCGTAATTCGGAGCGTCGTCCATTTTCGGATCGAAGAGCGGCGGCTGCAGCACGCCCGCGGGGAAATTAATATCGTTCATCTGCGGATCGTAATAGGCGTCCACAGTCGTCGCGGGAATCTGCCATTCGCCGTGATCCACGGGCTTTCCAATTTTATTAATCTGGCGATGGCTTTCGAATTCGGCGGCGCGCTCCATGTTGCCCGCGAAATCGCCGCGAGCGATCGTGATGGAAGAATAGTCGCGCCACTTGTCGGGGTATCCGATCTTGTTGCGAATTCCGTGGAGCTTCACCAGCGCCTGTTCTTTCGTCGCGGGGCTCATCCAATCGAGCCCGCGAATACGCAGCTCCATGGCGGCTTCGATGCGCTGCACCATGTCGAGCGTGCGAGCTTTTAGTTCCGGACCGAAAACTCGCGCGACGTACACCTGGCTCAGCGCGTCGTCGAGAGTGTGGTCCACGTAACTCACGCAGCGTTTCCAGCGATCCTGCTGCTCCTTTGCGCCGCGCAGATATTTGCGATAGAAATCGAAATTCTCATCCACAAATTTCGCGGAAAGAAATGGCGACGCCGAATTCACGATGTGAAATCGCAAATACGTTTTCCAGTTTGCGATCGGCTCGCTCACCAGCATTGTGTTTACTTGCTTGAAAAAATCTGGCGAGCCCACATTCATTTTTTCGATCGCGGGATATTGCGAGACGCTGTAGTAAGCCTTCCAATCGAATTTTGGGGCGGTCTGATTTAGATCCGCCAGCGTCATCGTGTGTTTCAGTTTGTACGGGTCGCGGCGCTCCACTTCTGTCTGAGATGCCTTTGCTAGCGCGGTTTCCAGCCGCATCAATGTTGCGGCGTCTTGTTTCGCCGCGGCGGCATTTTCGCCGAGCAGCATGAATACTTTTTCCGCATGCTGCAGAAAACGCTCGCGCGTCTCTTTCGATTTCGCGTCGTCTTTCGCGTAGTAATCGCGGTTTGGAAGGCTCAGCCCTCCCTGATCGAGCTGCGCGATAATTTGCTCGGAATTGTCGAGGTCTTGCCCCGAGCCCGCTGAAAATAGGATCGACCCGCCGTAGGCAAGCTGCAGCCGCGCGATCAGTGGCGCGAGGTCCTGCGCGGATGTCAGGGCGGCGATCCTGACGCCGCAGAGGTGCTTGATCGACACATTCAATATGCCAACGTGCGTGGCATCCGAGACTTCGGCAATGGACGCTACCTTGTGGACGGGTCCTGGCGCGCGGGCTTCAAACACTTGAGGCGGCACAATCTGGTCTCGTGCATAGACACGCGTATCCAGCATTTTGACGACCTGATCGACCTCGCCGCCGCTTTTTCAGACACGATGATCTGCGTCGACCATTGCGCAATCCCCGAGGCGCGTGACGACGACTACTTCAAGCGCTGGACGGCGGCGATGCGCGGTCTGGCGAAGGCGGAAAATGTCGTGATGAAAATTTCGGGCCTCGGCATGATGGATCGCTTGTGGACTGTCAATTCGCTGCGTCCCTGGGTTCTCGGCAGCATCGACGCTTTTGGGGTGGATCGCGTCGTTTTCGGCACCAACTGGCCCGTCGATCGGATGTTCAGTTCCTACCCCGATTTGATCAACGCCTATGCGAATATCATTTCAGTCTTCACCAGGGATGAGCAGTCGGCGATGTTCTCGCGCAACGCCGAAAAGCTTTTCAGAATCTGAACCTGAGGAGACGGCCTTGGCCGACGCCATATCCAAACCAGGAACGACCGCCACGGCCGTTCACCACGTCGGCATGAGCGTCGCAAGCCTCGACGACGCGCTGGCGTTCTGGGAGCGTTTCCTTGGGGCCCCGGCACTTTGGCGCGAGCTGCTCAACCGGCCCTATCTTGCGAAGATCGTTTCCATCAAGGGAGCATTCGTAGCGCTGCCGGGCGGGGTGATTCTTGAACTGTTAGACTACGAAGCTTCGGACAAGCGCAGCAACCCGGAGTCAACCGCAAATCCGGGCAACATCCATCTTTGCCTGGCTGTCGAGGATGCTCGCCTGGCGTGGAAGCATGCTGTCGACTGCGGCGCAACACCCGTGAGCCTCGAGGGCCCAATCGAGGTTGACGGCGGCCCGAACGTCGGCGCGCGCGTTGCATATCTGCGTATCCATGATGGCATCACCCTCGAGCTGTTCCAGCCGCCGGCGCGCGTGTGAGGATATGATTGATCATGATTAGACGCGTCAGTTTCATCCGCCGCAAGCCGGACCTTACCCGGCAAGCGTTCTTTTCCCATTGGACCGGGCGCCACGCGGAGATCGTTCGCCAGCTTCCCGGACTGCGCGGATTGCGTTTCAGCCGCGTCGATCGCTGCGTTCCCGCGGAAGCTCAGTGGGACGGCGTCGGCGAGACGTGGTTCGACAGCATCGCCGATGCCGACCGGGCCTTCGGGGCCGATCCGTTTCGCGAAATGCTGATCGAGGATCGGGCGAAGTTCATCGGCGAGGCTCATTCCTGCTACATCGAAGAACCGTGGGCCTCCCTGCCCGACGAAGTGAGTTCGGCCATGACTTGGAATCTGGCGTCGGGGCTTGAAGGCAAGCGCGTTCTGGTTACCGGCGGGGTGGGCGGGATCGGGCGGGAAGTGGCGCTGGCCTTTGCCGCGGCGGGCTCCCGGGTCGCGGTGGTCGATCTATCTGAAGACAAGGTCAAGGCGGTGGTCGCGGAGATGGAGGGCGGCCCGCATCTGGCATTGGCCGGCGATCTGCGCCCAGTCTCCGGTCACCCGAAACTGGTCGAGACCGTCGTCAGCACGATCGGCGGCCTCGACGTCCTGGTCTGCGCGGCGGCCGTCCTCGTGCGCCGCCCAAGCGTGGACGAAGTCTCCGAGGCTGACTGGGACTTTCAGCACGACATCAACCTCAAATCGACGTTCTTCCTCAATCAGGCCGTATCTCAAGCGTTTCGGCGACAGGGACGCGGCGGGCGGATCATCAACTTCACCTCGCAGGGATGGTGGAGCGGCGGCTTCGGCGGCTCTGTGGCTTACGCCGCCACAAAGGGCGGCATCGTCTCGATGACACGCGGGCTCGCCCGCTCGCTGGCGAAGGACAATATCACGGTCAATGCAGTCTCGCCCGGCGCCGCGGATACGGCGATGATGCGCAGCGGAATGACCGACGAGCAGTTGGCGTCGACCGTAGCGGCGATCCCGCTCGGACGGATGGCGGCGCCGTCGGAATTGGCGGGCGCAGTGCTGTTTCTTGCCTCCGACCATGCAGGCTACGTCACTGGCGCGACCATTAACGTAAGCGGTGGCTGGCTGATGTACTAAGCGGGTGCGAGCGGTGGAAGAGGAGCAAAGCCGATGTCCAAATCCCTGGCGGGGGCGCAGCGCTGTCGTGACCGGCGCCGCGCGCGGCATTGGCGATGCGATCGCCGAGAGGTTGCTCGCCGACGGCGCCAATGTCTTCTCCCTCGACAAGGTCGCTGCTGAAGAGCCACGCGCGGGCGTCGTCTATCTCGAAGCCGATGTCACCGATCCGTTCAGCGTCGTTCAAGCGTTTAAGGCGGTCGATGCGAGGACGGATGCCATCGACATCCTCGTCAACAATGCGGGCCTCCAGCGGGTCGGGCTTGTCGGGAATATTTCGTTTGCGGAGTGGTCGGCGGTCGTCGCAACCCATCTCAACGGCTTTTTCCTCTGCGCGTCCGAAGCCGTCCCGCGCATGGTGGCGCGCGGCAAGGGCGGCGCAATAGTCAGCATTGCATCAACCGCTGCTTTTGTTGGGCTGCCGGGACGTAGCGCCTATTGCGCCGCAAAGGCCGGCATACTGGGCCTTGTACGAGCGCTAGAGCGTCCTGCTTTTGGGTCTACGCATACCCGGCATTCTTGAAGTATGCGGCGCATTCGGCTGGCGGGTATTGGGCGAGGATTTCGCCGCAGGCGTCGGAGATGGCCTCGTAAGTTCGCGCTCCGACCTTTCGCAGCAGGGTCTTGAACTTGGCGAAGACCTGCTCGATTGGGTTGAGGTCTGGGGAGTATTTCGGCAGGAACACGAGGCGGGCTCCGACATCCCGGATCGCCTTCCGCACCGCCTTTCCCTTGTGCGAGCCGAGATTGTCGAGGATCACGACGTCGCTGGGCTTGAGGGTCGGGACGAGGAACTGCTCGACATAGGCGCGAAAGCGTTCGCCGTTGATCGGTCCATCGAACAGGCAGGGCGCATCGATCCGATCCTTGCGCAAGGCGGCGAGGAACGTTGCGGTCTTCCAGTGGCCTTGCGGGACCTTGTCGACGAGCCGCTCGCCGCGCGGCGCCCAGCCGTGAAGGCGGGTCATGTTGGTCTTGGTCCAGGTCTCGTCGATGAAAACCAGGCGCTTGGGGTCAATGAGCCCCTGATAGGCTCGCCAGCGCGCGCGATGACGTCTTATGTCCGGGCGATCCTGCTCCTGCGCGACAAGGGTCTTTTTTTAAACGTCACGCCGCTCCGCCGAAAAAAGCGGCTCATCATCGAAGTGTCGGATTTGACGCCGCGCTCGGCCCAAAGGCGATCGCAGAGCGCCTGAAGCGTGATGTCCGGTTTCTCGGCCCGCGCGGCCTGCAGAAAGTCCCGGTGCGGCATGAGCTTGGAGGCGCGGTGGCCGCCGTGCCCGACAGGCTCGCGCGAGCCATCCCGCTCCAGGCGCTCCAGCCATTTGATGGCTACCGATTTGCTGATCTCATAGCGCCGCGCGGCGGCCCGGCGGCTCATCGCGCCTCTCTCCACCGCGTCGATCACCCGGTCGCGCAAGTCTTGCGAATATGGCTTCGGCATTCCTGCTGGCCTCCGCCCAGCCAGCAGGGTGAATGAGAAATTTGCCGATTTGGGAATCCCGGCCCGATTTACGCAAAAGCACGACGCTCTAGCTCTCGAGGTGGCGTCCGCCGGCATTCGGGTGAATGCCGTTGCCCCCGGCTTCACCCGAACCAAATTGATCGAGCAGGGATTGGCCGACGGGTCGTTGCAAGAGGATTGGATGGTCGCGCGGGTTCCGATGAAGCGCCTCGCCACCACCCGGGAGATCGCCAACGCCGTGCGCTATCTCGCCGGAGACGAAGCATCCTACGTGACCGGCCAGACGATCATCGCCGACGGTGGTTGGACCGTGCAGGGCATACCGCACGCGCCAACCTGGTTGCAGACCCCCACAGCTGATTGACGCCGCCGAGACCAGCGGAAAGTCTCAAGGCGTATTTATTGCTGACCCGCGGGTGCAAGGTACTTCGCCTGAAGGCTTTTGACCATCCAGACCATGGCGTCGTTCAAGGGCGTCGGCTCGGAGTGACGCCTGCCGCCTTCAACGATCGCGCCATTGACAACGTCGATCTCCGTCTGCCGACCCGCTTCCACATCCTGCAGCATTGAGGCGCGCGCGCCGATCGCCTGCTTAAGCAGGCTAGTGATGGCTTGCCAGCGCTCCGCCTGATCCAGGTTGATCCCCTGCGCCTTAGCCACGGCCACGACTTCGGCGAGCAGTCCTTGCATCAGCGCGATTGTCCCTTCGTGCTGGATCAGCTCATGCGCCGAAAAATGAAGCAGAGCCGCCGTCGGCAGAGTGCAGACGTTCAAAGCGAGCTTCTTCCATATCTCGTCAACGATGCGTGATGAGGCGGCCGTCTCGATACCGGCTTTGCGAAAGGCCTCGACCGCAGTCTCCAACCGCTGTGACTTCAAACCATCGAGTTCGCCCACGTGGGTCATTCCAATTCCGGAATGCTTGATGCGGCCAGGGGCAAGGAGCGTTCCTGAATGATAAGTGAGACCGACCATCACGCGCGACTTGCCTGCCACCGCCGCGATCCGATCCGCATTGCCCCAGCCGTTTTGGAGCGTCAGAATCGCGGTATCCCTGCCCAGCATCGGCGACGCGGACGCGATCGCCGCCTCCGTGTGGTAGCATTTGACGAAATTGACAATGAGATCGACCGGGCTGACATCCTTTGGCTTCGACGAGGCTTTGACGCGGATCGTTGCGGTCGAGCCGTCCTTCTCCTCGACCGCAAGGCCATCGCGTTCGATCGCGTCGACTGACGCCTGAGAGACATCGACGAGAACAACGTCTTCGCCGGCCCGTGCGAGATACCCGCCGAACAGACCACCCATCGCGCCGCCGCCACCAAGAACTGCAATCCTCATCGGTGATAGTCCTCCCCCGGCGGCTCTCGTGTTAGCTTCGCCTACCTACTGAAAGCGGGTCAAGATGCTCACGGCTGAAACCTCGTATGAGGGCCGGAAGTCAACCGCCAATTGTTGGTCTCGGTGAACTCCGATTTGTCAGACAGGGTGAACTCCCTGCCAACTCGTTCCGGTCGGATCTTGTGATCCCTAACCACGATCCCAGTATCGGGAAGAGGAGTTCTTTGCGCGGTCCAATCTTCAGATCGGCGCCCTGATGGGTCTCGGGTTTCTGCGGCGACCGCCAACCGTCGACCTACTTGGGGTAGGAGGTGAAAGCTGGTCTTATGCCGCTTTCATTTTTGCTCCGTCGGGAATGACCCATCTTCACGTAGCGCCACAAGGCGACTAGCAGCTTGCGCGCCAGGGCCCTCATGATTTTCTTGATCCGCCCTCCCATTGCGCCGACACGTGCGCGGAACCACACGGACAAGGCGCTGTCCGACTGCCAGCGCACCACGTCCAGGCGAGTTCGACCATTGCCGCGCGCACGCGTCTGTTGCCGTCTTCCGATCCCTTGTTCACGTTCGCTGCCGCCGCTGAGAATGGCGTTCCGCCGAGCCCGACATATCCGCCGAGCGCGCGTCGATTACGAAACTGCCGTACGAATGCCTCACGCACGAGAAGTGTGGCGAAGTCCGGACCGATAGACCGCAAGTCCGTAAGCGAGCGGATCATCCGTTCCGCTTCGTCTGCCGGCGCGTCCTTCTTGAGAACGGCATCACGCGCAACTCACTTGTTCAATCAGCTTCAGAACGAGATCGAGACGATCGAGTAGACGTTCGATGCGCGCTCGCGCCTTTTGAGGATGGGATCACCGTCCGGCTGGCGCACGACAGTCAATTGCTCGCGGCGATCTCGCCGCAAAGCCTTGTATCCCTTTATGCCCAGCGTCGCCAAAATGCCGTCGATCTTGTTAACGATCGATCGCCGCTCCCCGGTCAAATCCTCCCGTTCTCGATACGCACGCCGCGCTTCCTCGTCGGCCTCGCTCGGGATCGGCACCATCGAACAGACCCGAGGTTCGCCCCGTAGCCAAGCCATCAATGTGCGTAGTAACATCTCGACATCGATGATATCGGTCTTTGCCCGTCGCGCCCGCCGATCCACAGGTAGGCTCGATGGCTGGATCACGTGGACCTCGATGCCCCGTCGGGCAAGGAAACGCGCCAGCCAAAAACCGTCGCGCCCAGCCTCATGGGTGAGTATGACCCGGGCAATCTTGCGACCCGCCGCCGCGCACCTGGCCTTTAGACGCTCGACAAAAGAAGCCAACCCGTCACCGCAAGCTTCCAGCAAATGTCGCGAATGCCGGCTAATTCCAGGCAGTTGAACTGCGAGCACCCATTCTCGCTCAATTCGAGCGCGCCAATGATGGTGGAGTTGTAGTCGAGAGCAGCCTGCGTGGGTCCCGAGAATTGGCACATCTAGCTTCTCCTTGAGGTCGTTCGACAGACCAAGGATACCCGCTGGCGTGGGATAACTTCATTCCTCTGCACCGGCGTTGCAAAAGTCCGTCGACTGCGCCAATCTTTGGTGTGTGGAGCTCGATAACGGCTTCAATCGCTCCGGATAGAAGTCGGGCGCCATGTCCAAAACCATTCTCGTCACTGGCGGCTCGCGTGGCATCGGCCGGGCCACCAGTCTTCTTGCAGCGCAGCGCGGCTGGTCGGTCGGCATCAACTATCTGAAGGATAGCGCGTCCGCTAAGTCGGCCGTAGCTGAGGCCGAGCGCTCGGGCGGGAAGGCGGTCGCCGTGGCGGGGGACGTGTCGCAAGAGAGCGACGTGATCGCCATGTTTCAAGCGACGACAAAGGCGCTGGGGCCTCTCGATGGCGTTGTCGTTAACGCGGGCGTGGCGGCCACCTCGTCCCGCCTCGTCGACATGAGCGTCGAGCGCATGCGGCAGGTCTTCGACGTCAATGTGCTCGGCGCATATCTGGTGGCTCGCGAAGCCGCGCGAAGCATGAACAAGAGCCGCGGCGGCAACGGCGGCTCGATCGTCCTGATCTCGTCGGTAGCGGCGCGAATCGGCGCGCCAGACACCTATGTCGACTATGCCGGTTCAAAGGCTGCAGTCGACGCCATGGCGCTAGGGTTATCGAAGGAACTGGGCCGCGAGGGGGTGCGGGTCAACTCGATTCGGCCGGGCGTCATCGAAACTGACATTCATGCTGCCTACGGGGAGCCTGAGAGGCCCTACAAGATCGGCGCGTCCACTCCACTCGGCCGTCCGGGAACTGCAAAAGAAATCGCGGAAGCGATTGTCTGGCTGTTGAGCGATGCTTCCTCCTATGTCACGGGCGCGATCATCGACGTGACAGGCGGTCGCTGACAGATATGAACGAAACGTTGGGCCTTGCCGACGGAGCGGTGGTCGTCGCGCCGATCCTGGAGATCCGCGGGGTCTCCAAGCGCTTCGACGCTACCCAGGCCCTCGAAGACATCTCTCTTGCGCTTCACCCCGGTGAGATTCACGCCCTTCTTGGGGAGAATGGGGCCGGCAAGTCGACACTCATCAAGATCATAACCGGCGTGCATCAGCCGGATCGCGGCGAGATACTACTGGCGGGACAGCCTGTCACGATACGGAGCGCCGCCGAGGCGCAGCGACTTGGCGTCGCCGCCATCTATCAGGAGCCTCTGCTGTTTCCCGATCTCAACGTCGCCGAGAACATTTTCATCAGTCACCAGGATCGCGGGGTGGTGGTCGACTGGCGGCAGATGTTCAAGGACGCCGAAAGCATCCTGGCCGAACTCGGCGTCGCGCTGGACGTGCGAAATCCGGCGCGAGGACTGACATTGGCTGCCCAGCAGTCGGTCGAGATCGCGAAGGCCATTTCTCTCAACGTTCGCATCCTAATCATGGATGAGCCGACGGCGTCGCTCTCCGCCCATGAGGTCCAAGAGCTGTTCAAACTTGTCCGTGACCTGAAAAGGCAGGGCGTCGCCATCCTCTTCGTCAGCCATCGCATGGAAGAGGTGTTCGAGATCGCCGACAAGGTCACTGTCTTTCGCGACGGACGGTTGATATCGACGCGCAAGCGGGATGAAGCGACGCCCCAGCGAGCAATCGCCGACATGGTCGGGCGGGAGATTGACTTAACCAAGGCGCGGACTACCTGCGCCCGAAACGATGTTGTTCTCGCGGTGACCAAGCTCGGTCGCCAAGGAGTATTTGAAGGCGTCACCTTCGACCTCCACCGGGGCGAGGTGCTTGGATTCGCAGGCCTCATCGGAGCGGGCCGCACCGACGTGGGGCTTGCCCTTTTCGGCATCGAACCCGCGACCTCGGGAACCATTCTCCTCGACGCCAAACCCGTCTCTGTCCGCTCTCCACGCGAGGGGATGAATTCTCGGGATCGCTTACGTTTCGGAGGACCGCCGCCAGCTTGGGCTCGTTCTCCCGATGGCGATTTTCGCCAATATCACCTTGCCGGTCCTGCGTCGTTTTCTCAATCGCTTCGGACTCGTCCGTACCGGCGTCGAGCGGCGAACCGCCGACACCTTCCGCACCCGCCTCGCGATCCGCGCGCCCTCGGTCGATCTCGAGGTCGCGAAACTGTCGGGTGGCAACCAGCAGAAGGTCATGCTGAGCAAATGGCTCAATACCAACCCCTCGGTCTTGATTCTCGACGAACCGACGCGTGGCGTCGACGTGGGCTCCAAGGCCGAGGTGCACGCAATCATCGGTCAGCTTGCGGCGGAGGGAATCGGAATCATTGTGATCTCGTCGGATCTGCCCGAAGTGCTGGTTCTCAGCGACCGCGTCTTGGTCATGCGTGAGGGACGGCAGATGGCCATCATCGATCAGGCCGAGGCCAATGAGGAGACCGTGATGACCGCGGCGATGGGCCAGAGAGCGGTCGAACCGTCACTTGGAAGGCCGTCATGAACTGGCTCAAGCGACGGGTCCGCCCGGAGCAGATCCGCGAACTCAGCCTGCTCGTCCTGATTGTCCTCGCCATTGTGATCTTCGGGTCGTTCATCGCCAACTACTATAGCTTCCGCACGTTCAACCGCATTGCGTCGAGCGTCGCCATCATCACGGTCGTCGCCGTCGGCCAGACGCTTGTCGTGCTGACGCGCAACATCGACCTGTCGGTGGGCTCGATCGTCGGCTTCACCGCCTATTTCGTCGGGACGCTGATCGCCAACCACAACGGCGTCAATCCCCTCCTCGCCGTCGCGATCGCGATCGCGCTCGGCGCGGGGCTGGGCGTCGTCAACGGAGTCATCGTGGCCTGGGGCAGAGTGCCCGCGGTCGTGGTGACGCTCGGGACGCTGGCGATCTATCGCGGCCTACTGGTCGACCTTTCCGGCGCCAAGACGGTGACGACCGACAGCCTGCCCCAATGGCTCATCGATCTCCCGCTGGTCAACGTCGTGCCGATCGGCGGTCTCGACATTCGTGCCCTGTTCGTGCTGGCGCTCCTCATCGTCATCGTTTTCCAAGCGGGAACGAGGTATCTCAGCTTCGCCCGACGGTTCTATGCGATCGGCTCCAATCCCGAAGCGGCGCAGCTCATCGGACTGCCGATCAAGGGGGTCGTCTTCCTGGCCTTCGTAATCTGCGGCGCCCTGTCGGGGCTCGCCGGCTTCATGCTTCTCGCGCGTTTCGGCAACATTACGGTCGAGGCTGGGCGCGGCCTCGAGCTTAGCGTGGTCGCAGCTGTCGTTGTCGGCGGCGTGAATGTCTTTGGCGGCTCGGGGACCGTATCGGGCGCGATGCTCGGCGCGGTGATGATCGGGACGCTCGAGCAGAGTCTCTTTCGCCTCGGTATCAGCGAGTTCTGGCTCGATGCGGTACTCGGGCTCCTGATCTTGCTGGCGGTCGCGAGCGACGCCGTCATTCTCGAGCGGCTGCGCCAGCTTTGGGGCGGCGCAGAACTGAAGCTGGTCGCAAGAGAAGCGGAGCCGGTTTCTAAGGAAGGCGCATAGCGGCCGTGAGCTTGCTCGAGAGACTCAAGGGCTGGGAAACGATGATGCTCGCGCTCTTGGTCGCGATCGTCGCGTTCAACAGCGTTGGATCCCCGTACTTTCTTAGCGTCGGAAATTTCGTCAATCTGTTCCAACTCTCGATCGAGAAAAGCATCGTCGCGCTGACGATGGCGCTGGTCATCATCGGCGGCGAAATCGATCTTTCGGTCGCCTCGGTCATGGGTCTTTCGGCCTGTGTCATGGCCTGGACGTTCCATGAGGGCGCCCCATTGCCGCTTGCCATTCTTATCGCGCTAGGCGCAGGCATTCTCGCGGGACTCAACAACGCCTTCTGGATCGCGCGGGTTGGTCTGCCGTCGCTCGCCGTCACTCTCGCCGGCCTTATCGGTTATCGCGGCATCGCCCGCATTCTGCTGGAGGATCGTGCGATCGGCGGTTTTCCAGATTGGTTCAACACGCTCGGTCAGCAGGGTTTGATCGGCCCGCTCACGGCCGCGATCTCAATTTTCTTTGTGCTCTTTGTCTTCTTCGCAATTGTGCTGCACAGCTCCGCTTTCGGTCGTCTCGTCTATGTCGTGGGAAGCAACGTTCAGGCGGCGCGCTATTCCGGCGTGCGGGTCGGATTGATCAAGGCGAGCTTGTTCGTTGGCTCGGCTTTTGTGGCGGCGCTCGCCGGAATCCTCTATGCTGCGCGATTGGGATCCGTGCGCGGAGACATGGCGGAGGGCTTTGAACTCGACGTCATCACCGCCGTGCTTTTGGGAGGGGTCAGTATTTTCGGCGGCAAGGGCAACCTGGTCGGTGTCGGCCTCGCCCTGCTTGTGATCTTAAACCTCCGCAATGGAATGGGGCTTGCCGACATCACCGGCAACACCCAGAACTACGTGATCGGGGGGCTTCTCATCCTCTCGGTGTTGATCCCGAATGTGTGGCAAGACCTGAACAACAAATGGAGAGGGAGAGAAACATGAGGAAACTTCTTTTGGGCGCCGCGGCCCTAGCTATGATCGCGGCCCTGCCGCAATACGCAATGGCCCAGGACGCCATGGCGACGCCAGGCAAGGCCGTCGGGATGGTGCTGCTGCCGAAATTCCTCGGGATTTTGCCGTTCGACCAAGCGCACAAGGGGGCGGAGGAGGCCGCCAAGGAGCTTCAGAACCCCACCCCGCTGCAGTTCCTCGGTCCGACGCCGCAAAACAGCGTCGCCGGCCAGATTGAGATCGTCACCAACGCTACTACCCAAGGCGTCAAAGCAATCATGATCTCAAATAACTCCGGTGATCAGATCGTGCCCGCAGCTAAGGCGGCGCAGGCCAAAGGCATCAAGGTCGTGACCTGGGACTCGCCGATCCCCTCCTCCGAAGGTGAAGACGTATTCGTGGCGCAGGTCGATTTTGCCGACATCGGCAGGGTGATGGCCGACATGACCCTCGACCTCACGGGGCCGGGCGGCGGCAAATTCGCCATCCTTTCGGCTTCGCCTGACGCCGCCAACCAGAATGCCTGGATCGCCGCAATGAAGACGGCGCTGAAAGATCCCAAATACGCGAAGCTTGATTTGGTTGACACGGTCTACGGCAATGACGAATCGGAAAAGAGCTATACTCAGGCGCAGGCGCTCGTCGACAAGTATCCCGACCTTAAGGTGATCATGTCGCCGACATCAGTCGGCATTGTCGCCGCCGCCAAGGCGTTGCAGGACGAGAAGCTCTGCGACAAGATTAAGATCAGCGGCCTCGGCCTGCCGAGCGAAATGCTCGCCTACACCAAGAACGGTTGCGCCCCGGAGTTCGCTCTTTGGAGCTTCGTCAACCTCGGCTACCTCACCTATTACACGTCCTATTTGCTCGCCACCGACGCTCTCAAGGCTGAGGAAGGCGCGAAGCTGAAGGCCGGCCGGATGGGTGAGTTTACCATCACCAAGGATCCGACCCGCGCCAAGGGCCTGCGTATCCTGATGGGACCGTTCACGATCTACAACAAGGACAATGTCGAAGCGGCGGCAAAGTAGTCTGCCTGAAGCGCACTGGAGAGAAATGAGCGTCGGGTCGTCACCAGACAGCCCGGCGCTCTCGATCTCGAAACAGTCGGCTAAAGCCGCGCGAAGGAACGCTTTAGGGGAGGGTCGATGGACCACTACGACGTCATTGTTGTTGGCGCCGGCTCGAGCGGCGGCGTCGTTGCGGCGCGATTGTCCGAGAACGCCGCGCGGCGAGTTTTGCTGCTCGAGGCCGGCCCGGATTTTCCCCAGGAGGAAACGATCCCGCCGCTGTTCACCTTCAGCGGCGAGCACCATTGGCGCGGCGCGGCAGGGATACCGGAATTCGACTGGGACTTCGTCAACACCGACGGCGCCGGGACATTGGGGGGCCGCAGCTTGCGGACGCCACGCGGCCGGCTTGTCGGCGGCACGTCGATGATCAACGCGACGATCGCCGCGCGCGGCGCGCCGTTCGATTTCGATCGCTGGGCCGCGATGGGGAACAAGGGCTGGGCGTGGGCGGATCTGTTGCCGCTCTTCATCGCGATCGAAAACGACGTCAATTTCGGCGACCAGCCGATCCACGGCCGCAGCGGACCGATCGTCATCCAGCGCTACAAGCCGCAGAGCTGGGCGCCCGTCAACCGCGCCATGTACGACGCCTGTGTCGAGCTCGGCGTGCGCGAGGCGCCGGACCTGAACGCCCTCGACGCCCATGCGGGCGTCATCGGGCCGATGCCGCATAACCGCTACAAGGAAGTGCGCCTCGGCACGCTTGTGACCTACGTGCGCTCCGCCCGCTCGCGGCCGAATCTGACCATCCGCGCCGGAAGCCATGTCGATCGAATCCTGTTCGAAGGCGACCGCGCCAAGGGCGTCGTCTATCTCGACCCCGCAAGAGAGCGGCGAACCGCGACGGCCGACGAGATCGTGATCAGCGCCGGCGTCTACAACAGCCCCGCCATCCTGCAGCGATCCGGAATCGGCCCGGCCGAATGGCTGCGCCCGCTCGGGATCGACGTCGTCGCCGACCTTCCGGTGGGCAAGAATCTCACCGATCATCCGGGCTTTCCGATGCTGTTCAGGGCGGATGGGCTCGGCGTGACGACCGGACGTTTCTTCGCCGCAAACGTTCGCGGTCCGGCGAACTCGGCGGGCGAGCCCGAGTGGCAGACCCATCCGTTCCCTGTCGACGAAGAGGAGCATACGGCAGGCTTCTGGACCTATCTCACGCGCCAGGAGGTGACAGGCGAGGTTCGCATCCAAAGCACCGATCCGACGCGCGCGCCGCTCATCGATCATCGATACAACACCAGCCAGCGGGATCGCGAGCGGTTCGCCGACGCCCGCTCGTTCGTCAAGGCGATGCTGGGGACCAAGACGTTCCGGTCGCACAACGCGGCGGCGATCGACGATCTCGATAAGCCAATCGCCGAGGCGCTGACTGAAGCCATGGGCCCGGCTCATCATCAGGCGGGGTCGGTCAGGATGGGTCCGGCCGGCGACCCGACCGCGGTCGTCGGACCTGATCTGCGCGTCTGCGGCTTCGACAATCTGCGCGTCGCCGACACCAGCATCTATCCCGATAACGTCATGCACAACACTAATCTCACCGCCCTCGTGGTCGGGGAAATGGCGGCGCGCCTCATCAACTCGACGCAGCGCCTCAACACGTGGAGCGGCGAGCAGCGACAGACGCGTTAGGGTGAGTTACGAAGGCTGGGCTCTGTCTCTCTGCCGCTTGACGATCTGGTCGAGGGCGACGGCGAGCACGATGACGGCGCCGGTCACGAAGGTGCTCCAGGTCGCGTCGATGCCGAAGAAAATGATCCCGCTGCTGATCACCTGAATGATCAGCATGCCGACGACAGCGCCGATGACGGTTCCCCACCCGCCAGACAGAGGGGTGCCGCCGATAATCACAGCGGCAATGACGATGAGCGCGAAATCGGCCCCTTCCTGGGGATCGATCGCGCCGCGGAAGCCGACATACAACGCTCCCGAAAGCCCGCAGATCGCTCCCATGAGGACCAACGTCTGCAGGCGGACGAGGGCAATGGGAATGCCGGCGAAGCGGGCGGCTTCCGGGTTGCTGCCGACCGCCTGCACCCGATAGCCGAATCGCGTGCGGTGCAGCACGACATGCAGGACGATCGCCAACGCGACGAAGAGGACGCCGACGATCGGGATGACTCGAAACATCTTCATCGAGGCGAAGCTGAAAAAGCTGCTCGACTGGTCGGCCGGAAACACCGCGCGGCCTTGATTGGCGACCAGCGACAATCCCTCGAACATCGAATAGGTGCCGAGCGTGACGATGATCGAAGGCAGCCGAAGGCCGATCGCAAGCAGGCCGTTGACGAGGCCTAGAACAGCGCCGAACGCGATGCCGACAAGCGCGGCCAGCCACGGATTGACGCCTGCAACCATCAAAAGCGCGGCAATGACCGCGGAAAAATTGAACATCCATCCGACCGAGAGGTCGATTTCGCGAATGGCGAGCAGGAACACCATGCCGAGCGACAGCATGCCCTCGAACGTGGTGTTGCCGAGAATCGTCAGCAAATTGATCGGATTGAGAAAGCGCGGCCGCGCGATTCCGATGACCGCCACCATGACCAGCAAGGCCACGATGACGCCGATCTCGTCCGGCAAGCGAAAGGGCCTCCGGCGTGGAGCCGGCGCTTCAGTGGCTTCAGGCTCGGGCGTCGTCAGATGATCCGTCACGCTATTTTTGCCACGGCAGGGAGTCCGCTCCCACGCTCCAACTTGGGATCGGAGCCTGCAACCCGTCTTTGATCCACAAGAACTGGCCGTTGACCAAGGCGGCTTCGTCGCCCATCAGATTGAGGATCAGATCGGCCGCCTTTTCCGGATCGTCTCCGCCGGTCTTCTCGACCCAGTCGGCCCATCGCAGGAAAGGCTCCGCGGGCGCCCCGAGGCGCTGGGCTTTTGTGCGGATATCGGCCCACATCTCGGTCTTGACGTCGCCGGGGTGGATGAGATTGGCGGTGACGCCGGTCCCGTTCACTTCCGCGGCCAGGTGCCGGGTGAAGTGGTTGAGCGCCGCCTTGCTCGTGCCATAGGCGCTATGCAGCGGTCCGGGCGGGTGCAGCGCGTTGGCCGACGTCACGTTGACGATCCGGCCCCATCCGGAATCGATCATGCCGCCGACGAACGCGCGGCAGGTCAGATAGTGGCTGACCATATTGACCATCAGCGTTCCGATCCACTCGCTGGGCTCGCTGTCCTTGATGAGTTCAAGTGGCCCGTAAACCCCCGCCGCATTGACCAGGATCGACGGCGCGCCGGCTCGGGTCGCGGCGGCTACAACTGCGTCGAGGGAGCTTGGATCGCTCAGGTCCGCGGACACGACTTCGGCGCGGCCGCCCTTCTCGCGGATGCGGCGGGCCGTCGTCTCTAGAGCCGCGTCGCTGCGCGCGACCAGCACCAATGTCGCGCCTTGCTCCGCAAGCCTAATGGCGGCTCGCTGGCCGAGGCCCCGGCTCGCGCCAGTGACGACCGCGACCTTGCCCTTGAGATCGGTCATCGTTTCGCGGCGGCCTTGGTCTCGAGGTGGAAAATTTCTCGCAAGGAACTCGAGTCGACGATCCCATCGTCGCGAAAGAACATCAGCGGGTTCATCGCCTCTTCCGACCACTTGTCGTGGATCTTGGTATGCCAGAGCTTGTCCCACGCGTCCTCGTTCACGATCTCCGAATAGAGAAAGAGGACCGGATCGTTCTCGAAGATGGTCATCGTGGCGATGCCGCTCCGTTCGATCTCGGCGACCAGCTGCGGCCACACGTTGTCGTGAAAGTGCTTGTATTCGGCGAGCTTGCCGGCCTGCAGGCGCATCGTGAAGGCGCGGCGGATCATGGGTCTTCCCTTTCAGTATGGGTTTGCGGTTCAGGTTTTCGAATCGTCACGTTCTCTCATTGAAGCGCCGCCTGGGGCATCTCTCCGGTGTTGACCGCATGCAGCAAAGCGCGTCCGTCAATGTCGCCGCCTTTGATCTCGCCGGCGATTCCACCGCGATAAAGAACGATGATTCGATCGCAAAGCCCGATCAGCTCCGGCAACTCGGTCGAGCTGAACAGAACGATGCGCCCGTCGGCGGAAATCCGGCGGATCAGGGCGTAGATTTCGCGTTTTGCCCCGACGTCGACGCCGCGCGTCGGGTCGTCCAGCAGAATCACCCTCGGCGCGACCTCGAGCCATTTGCCGACCACGATCTTCTGCTGATTGCCCCCCGAGAGCTGGCCGGCCAGGGCGTCCGTCGATCCGGCCTTGATGCGCAGGCGATCGATCTGCCGAAGCGCGCGATCGAGCGCCGTCTCATGATCGAACCACGGCAGCCCGCTCTTGAGCGCGCCGACCGCGACGTGGCTGATGTTGAAGAGGACGCTCTTGTCGAGCATCAGGCCGTTACGTCGCCGGTCGGCGGGGACGAGTGCGATGCCGCGGCGCGCCGCTTCCGTCGAACTGCGCGGCAATCCTCGCGAGTCCGGAAAGATCGCTTCGCCGCCGTGCGCCTTCTGCGTCCCGAACAGCAGTCCGAACAATGTCGCGACGCCCGAGCCTTCGAGGCCGGCAAAGCCGACGACTTCTCCCGACCGGGCGGTGAAGTCGACTTCCTTGAGCGGACCGCCGCTCAATCCCTTGACGACGATCGCCGCCTCTTCGCGATCGGGCCGGCTCGGTAGCGGCGGCGGAAACAAGGCCGTTTGCGGCGCCCCGATCATCCCCTCGATCACCTCCGGTATCGTCAGATTCGCGCGATCCCTGGTCATGACGTCGCGGCCGTTTCGAGTCACTGTGACCCGGGTGCAGATCGCGAACACTTCCTCGAGCCGGTGCGAGACATAGAGCATCGTGATGCCGCGGCGATTGAGCTGCCGCAGCACATCGAACAGCCGCTGCGTTTCGCGCTCGTTGAGAGCCGAGTTTGGCTCATCCAGGATCAGGAGGCGCGGCTCTTCTAGCAACACGCGCGCGAGCTCAACAAGCTGCTGCTCGCCGATGCTGAGTCGGCTGACCGGCATATGAACGTCGAAACGCAGGCCGAGCCGATCCAGGAGATCGGCGCTGCGTTCCTCCATCTCGCGGACGGAGACGAGGCCGTTCCGCAACGGCTCGCGGTTGACGAACAGGTTCGCCAGCACCGATCGCTGCGGGAAGAGACTCAACTCTTGATAGACAATGCCGACGCCGTACTGGCGGGCCACGACCGGCGAACTGATGACGACGGGGACGCCGTCGAATTCGATCTCGCCGGCGTCTGGGCGAACGACGCCGGCGAGCGTTTTCATCAGCGTCGATTTGCCTGCGCCGTTTTCGCCCACGACCGCATGAACGTCGCCGCGGCGCACGACCAGGTTCATGTTGTCGACGGCGACCACGCCTCCGTAACGCTTGCGGAGGCCGCGAACCGCGACGAGCGGCGTCTCGTCCATGTTTGGTCCAGGCGGGTCATGCGGCGGCAAGGCCGCGTGTCCCAATCCTTTGCGCGGGCTTATTGACCTTCAGCGGCGATCGGCTCGATCGTCGCGCAACTCTTGCCGGCGTCCGGGCCGTTGACGCACTTGGTCCAGGGCTCATAGAAGGCCGCAGTCGCCTTCGGGTCCGCTGAGATCGTCTGAAGCTGCGGAAAGGTCAGAGGCGGCAGGTTGTTCGCCATATCGACGCTGGTCGCGGTTACGACTTGGGTGCCGGCGTTGTAGAATCCGACTTCGAGCGGCTTCTTGGCCTTGATCGCGTGGACAAGCAGGGCGACCGGCAGATAGCCCTGGACGAACGCGCTTTGACCAAGCGTCACATAGGCGTGGCCGCCCTTGACCGCCTGGAGATTGGGCGCGGTCAGATCGTAGCCGCCGGCGACGAATTTGTCGGAATTGGCCGCGTTAAGCTTGCCGAGGCTCGCGACGTCCGGCGCGCAAAGTCCAACAAGCGCGACCGCGTCGGGATTGGCTGCGTAAAGCTGCTCCCAATGATTGTAATTCTCGACGGCGCTGACCTTGACGTCGAAGGGCCCGAGGATCGTGACGCCTAACGCGGCCTGCAGCGACTCTTCGACGCCCTTGGCGCGGTTCTCGAGCACGGTCAAGCCGGGGAAGCAGTTGCCGAGGATGACCTTGCCCTTCGCCACGGCGCCGCCGATCTTTTCGACGATCGCCTTGCCGAGAATACGGCCGCTCTGGGTCGACTTCTCGCCGACATAGGGCGCCTTCACCGCCGCGCTCAAGAGATTGTACTGCACGACCGGAACGCCGCTTGCGATGATATCGTTGAGGCTGCTGGCCATGGAATCGCCGGGGACCGAAGTCGCGATCCCCGCCGCTCCCGCATTGACGATGTTCTGCACGAGCTTGAGCTGGCCGTCCGGCGCGGCGCCTTGCTGCTGCGCCACCTTGAGCGTGACGCCGAGATCGTTGGCCGCCGCCTGAGCGCCGTCGATGATCTGCTGGATAAAGGGGTCGCCTTGTGAGTGGGTGACGAACCCGATCGTTATCTTGTCGTCGGCCTGGGCGGCCGAAGCCAGAACACCGAACCCAAAAACAAAAGTCACACACGCCAAATGCCTGCCCATTGACATAAACATTTCCTCCGCCCGCATTGCGTTCAATTTTCCGACTCAATCTGAGAAGGCTTCCGGTTCTCGCCCGGTCACGCATTTCCTATCATTCTCGCCGCTGTTTCCGCAATGCGCCGCTCCGTGATTGCGTGTGCGCGACGTCGTTTGCGCGGTCTTGTGTCGAGGAGCGTTCGCAGTTTGACACCCAATATGGCGGGTGATTGGATGATCGCAAGTCAGGAGCCGGACGCTGCCCACCGCGCGTCGTTCGAGGCGACCGGGCTTCATAAGAATGGCTTTTAACAAGGGAGGTCTATCTCATGCGTGCAAGAAAATCGCTTTTCGCGGCGGTGCTGGCCGGGGCGCTCGCCACTGCGACTTCGGCCTCGGCCAAGGACTACAAGATTGGCTACTCGGTCTTCTGGGGCACCAATCCGTTCCTGGTGACGATGGTCAACGGCGCCAAAAAGGCCGTGGACGAGTGGAAGGCGAAAGGCGTCAACATCGACCTGCTCGTCACGAACGGCGGCGATGACGACAAGGCCAAGCAGGTCTCTGATCTGGAGGACCTCAGCGCTCAGAAGATCGACGGCGTGCTCATCTTCCCCGGTGACAGCGTTATGGTCGCTGAGCCGATCAAGACGATTTTCAACGCCCAGAACATTCCCGTCGTCATCACTGACATCGGCATCAGGTCGGGCAAATACATCAGTCTGATCATCACCGACAACAAGAAGGGCGGCGAATCGGCTGGCGAATATATGGCGTCGCTGCTTCCGAAGGGCAGCAAGGTCATTACGCTTGATCACGCTCCGACCAATGACAACGGTCAGACTAGGCGCAAAGGCTTCGAGTCCCGGTCGGCCGAACTCGGTCTGGAAGTGCTCCCGGAGCAACCCGTCGCGCGGTTGACCTTCGACAACTCGCGCAAGGCCATGGAGGACCTCCTGGTCTCCGAGCCCGACGTGAAAGGCGCTTTTGCCTTCAACCAGCTCGTGCTGCAAGGCGCCTACCAGGCCCTCGAGCAGGCCGGAAAGGCTGGCCAGGTCAAGCTTGTCGGATTCGATCTTGACCCCGTGTCCTATCAGATGGTCAAGGACGGCAAGATTGACGCACTCGTGATCCAGGACCCGTTCAAAATGGGTTACGAGGGAATGAACACGGTCATCACAAAACTTCAGGGCGGGCAGGTCAATGAGTTCATGGGGCTCGATACGAAACTGCTGACCAAAGCGAACGCCGCCGACTTCGCCAACGATCCGCAGGTCACCGGCAAGTGACGGTCTCGTCCGTCGGGACATTCGCTGCAAAGGCCGGCCTGCGCGCGATCACGACGCGCGGGCGAGACACGAACGCCACACCCCCCGGCAACACTCGTGGCTGATCGCGAGGACGCCGTCCTGCTGCGATGCAAAGGATTGACGCGGAGCTTCGCGGCGGTCCGCGCTCTTCGTGGCGTCGATTTCTCGATCGCGGCGGGTCGCGTTCGGGGCCTGGTCGGGGAGAACGGCGCCGGTAAGTCGACGCTAGCCAAGATCATTGCCGGCGTGCACGCGCCGGAGGCCGGAACAATCGAGATCGAAGGCCGGCCGGTTCGGTTTACCGGCGCCGAGCAGGCCCTGCGGCAACAAATCGTCACCGTGCATCAGGACATCAATCTCGTCCAGACGATGACCGTGTGCGAGAATCTCCTGCTCAACAACGAGCCCACTTATCGCCTCGGGATTATTCGTCGCAAGGCAATGCGCGCTGCCGCGCAGAGCCTGCTCGAGAAATACGAGGTCGCGGTCGACCCAGACGACACCGTGAGCTCGCTGACGAACGATTTGAAGAAGATGGTGCAGATCATCAAAGCGGTCAGCCTCGAGCCGAGGGTTCTGATCTTGGACGAACCGACGTCGTCGCTGACGGAGCCGCAGGTTCGGGTCGTATTGCGCCTCATCAGGCAGCTTGCTTCCCAAAGCGTCGGCCTTGTCCTGATCTCGCACTATCTCGCAGAAATTTTCGAGGTTGCAGACGATCTGACCGTCATGCGCGACGGGAAGGTGGTCGCGGATGGTCCGGTCAAGGAAACGACGCTCCCGCAAGTCGTTACCCAAATGGTTGGGCGCAAAATTGAGGTTTCGCGCCGCGTGGGCCACCTCGGCGCGTCCGCTGAAGCGACGCCCTTGATGACTGTCGAGAACCTGAGCCTTCCCGGGATTCTGCAAGATGTCAGATTTAGCTTGCGCAGCGGCGAAGTGCTCGGCGTGACTGGCCTGGCCGGCTCCGGTCTTCGGGAACTGTCGAGAGGATTGTTCGGGGCGAGCGGCCGCGAAGCGTCTGGCCGAATCCTCGTTGAAGGAGTGCCTGTCCCCTCGGGAGATCCGGCGGCGTCAGTGAAGAGCGGGATCGCGCTCCTAACCAGCGACCGGCTCGGCGAGGGCATTTTGCCCAATTTCACGCTTGTCGAGAATATTTCTCTTCCGATCCTGTCGCGCTTTCGCCGTCGCAACGGAGCCCTCGATTTTGGCGAGATGGAGCGCGCGACGGCGCAAAATATCCAGCGTTTGCGTATCCAAGCCTCCGGCCCCTCAGCTGTGGCGCGCCAGCTTTCCGGAGGAAATCAACAGAAGGTCCTGTTCGCCAAATGGCTGGAGACGAAGCCGAAAGTATTCGTCATGGATGAGCCGACGATCGGCGTCGATGTCGGCGCCAAGGAAGAGATCCGGAAAATCATTCACGAAATCGCCGGCGCGGGCGTCGGCGTCGTGCTGGTGACGACGGAGCTCGATGAGCTCGTATTGTTATGCGACCGCGTGCTTGTCATGTTCCGCGGTGCCGTGATCGGCGAGCTGTCGGGCGAGGCCGCGAGTCGCGAACGCATTCTGCATGCCTCGGCCTGCGGAGAAATCCGGGCGGCCCCGGCGTGACCGTTTCCTCGCCAAAAACTGAGCGTCTAGCCGCGGCTTCACGCATTTTCGTAAGCCTGAAACGCTCCTACAGCCTCATCCAGGCGCTGGGCGTGCTCGCGATCCTGGTGATCGTGATGCAGATCGCCAACGATCGTTTCCTCTCACCGGTCAATGTCGGCAATCTGCTTGGGCAGATGACGATGATGCTTATCGTCGCCGCAGGAATGACGATCGTCATGATCGCCGGCGAGTTCGACGTTTCGGTCGGTTCCGTTGTCGGCTTGTCGGCTGCCGTCGCCGGCTGGATCATGGTCCGCTGGATTCCGGCGCCGACCGCTGCTGATCACCCCTGGTGGGTGATTGTTCTCGGACTTATCGCGCCGCTCTTCATTGGGCCGATTCTGGGCCTCTTTGTTGGCTTGATCGTCACCAAGGCGAGAATTCCCTCATTCATTGTTACGCTCGGAATGTTGATGATCGCCCGGAGCCTGACTCTCGTCGTAACTCAAGGGCAGCCAATTCCCGACATTCCGCTGATTGTCCGATCTTTCGGCCAAGGCCGGTGGGCGCAAATCCCGCTGCCGATTGCCTTCGCCGACTATTTTCGCACCGGCTCGATTGCCAACCTGTTCGTCTGGTTCCCGATTCAGAACATTGTCTGGGTCGCCGTGATCGTCTACGCGGTCGGGTGGTTCGTCCTGGAACGCACGGCCTTCGGAAAGCGCGTCTATGCGGTCGGCTCCAACCGAACTGTGGCGACTTTGTCGGGCGTCCGCGCCGACCGCATCAAAATCCAGTGCCTGATGATCGTCGGATTCACCGCTTCGCTCGCGGGCGTCGTCAGCGTATCGCGACTAGGAGCGGTCTCGCCGAATACCGGCGAGGGCCTCGAGTTCGAGGTGATCGCCGCAGTCGTGATCGGCGGCACCGGTCTTTACGGGGGACAGGGCAAGATTCTTCGCACGATCATTGGTGTGATCATCATCGCACTGACGAGGAATTTCCTCAATCTGGCGCGTATCGCGATCTTCTGGCAGGGCTTCGCAACCGGCGCGATCATATTGGGCGCAGTCCTGCTTGAAGCGCTGCAACGCCGCATCTCCGAACGGCGTTGAAGAGCGCTCGACCTCTCATGACTGATGTCGATCCCGCGCTGGGCCAGGAGCTCCTCAACGTTGCGCAGTGACGCGTCATTGACGCGTCAGCTCTGCCAGACGCTGAAGTTACGAGGCATCACTTCCGGCTCGCCGAGAAGCGGTTCGTTGCTGAAGGGGGCGGGCCAGGGCGTTTCGCCGCAATTGAATGCGAATGTAAGATCACCGCGGCGGCGCAAGCGTACCTCCGTTGGCAGCTCGATCGTCGCGAGGCCCGCCTTTTCGCAGAGCAGCGCCATCAACATGCGGAGCGCGCCGACGTCGGGCCAGCAAGCAAGATAATGGTAGTTGTCCTGGGCGACGAGGGCGGGCGCGCCCTGCGAAGGTCGCAAGCGTTTCAGCGCGCGTCTCCACTTGCTCCCGCCAACGCTCGGCGTAGCCGCAGATCGCTCCCGAAATCTCGACAAGCACGCCGGCCCGCGACGATGAGACTTCGGTCACGCGAGTATTTAGGAAGCGCTGCAGCGGGCCCGGGGGCAATTCCTCCGGGATCGAAAAGTGGCGGGTTTTCGAACCTGATCGAGGGCCGAAGACGACAATTCCTCTAGACGCTGGGAAAGCCCTCTCAGCAGAGACTGAGACGATCGGCAACGAGGGAACCAGGACCAGACGATAATTCTCGAGCGTCGCGCCTGGCGGACATGATGTGGCGATGATCGCTGCATCCATAGCGGATTTGACCGAGGCTCTCGGCGAGGATCTCCAAGACGCCGCCGCTCTCGTGCAGCGGCAAATCAAATATGGTCTGACCGAAAGATCAGCGATTGCTTTCCACGAGGCTGGCTTTGCCGATCGTCATGTAGCGACGCTCCTCGGGGTCGCCTGGGGAAATGTCGTGGATCGGGCCGCCGTCCGTGCCGCCTGCCAGCAAGAAGACGTGATGCGGGCCGTCCTCGCGCACATCCCAAGCTATTTTATGGTTGTGGCCGCCGAGTTGGGTGGCTGGGCATAGTTGCGTCGGTGAAACCGACGGCTCCGGCCCGGACCCGCGGCGGCCGGGCGCCGGCTTCCGGTGAGAGCCAGCGACATCTCCAGCGCCGGGCCCGCCCGAGCATTGGGTCGGCGGTCATGGCTTGTCCTCGCCGATGCGGTTCGACTTTTCCCAACACTGCCTCTTCGGCGCGGGCGATCCTAAGTAAGCGACTCGTAAACTGACGACACGGTTCTAGCTGCGTATGGGTATAACTGCCGATTGCGAACAGCTACGTTTCATGAATTACTGCGGCAGTTTACTTTTATCCGCATCTTAATCTGCACGTTGATTCACGTACTCGATAATACGTGAACAAGTGAATTGTATTTCATTGAAGCCGCATTAGGAGGGCGTCATGAAATCACTAACCATCGCCGCGACGCTCGCCGCTGCGTTGGTCTCGAACCATGCGCTCGCGCAGGCGCGGGATGATTGCTGGGGACCGGCGCAACTCAGCGCCAGCGCCCCTGACGCAGAATCCAGAGGCTCGATCACCATGCTCTCAGATGAGAACACGGCGGTCCTCATCGCTGTCGCGACGAAGCATCACAAGCATCCTGCCGTTGGGATCAAGACAATCTACTCCGCGCGTTATTCGGACGACGCCACCAAGGTGCTCATCTTCGCTTTCGACAAGAATGACTGCCTCATTGATCGCGGAGCCATCCCGATCGAAGAATGGACCGAAGTCTTCGGGGACGGCATTTGATTGTCCGGGGCGTCGGCTCGGACATATCGGGCCGGACCCGCTTGCCGATCCCCACGACCAGCCGCCGCTGGCGCGCCGATAGACCGTCACCCAGCGATCCGGATCGAGCCAGATGTACATGCCCTTGCCGCCTGCGGTGCGCCGCCAGTGCGCCGGGCTGTCATAGCGATCCTTCATCCCATTCGGCACAGGGCGCGGAAAGTCATCTCAGGCTGCGGAAACTCGATCACAACGCCCATCGGCATGGCTCCTTGGTCAGGGTGGATTTGGACCGGGTGGGTGAAGGTCACCGGGTGGTTGAAGGTCATGGCCTCACCCATGACGGTGGTCGTAGGTGCCGAGGCCGCGCCTCGATGATGTCGGCGCGGCGGATGAATGGCGCGGGCCTGCGGTTTGGTGGCCTCGCCCCGGTCCCTTGCATGGGCCCGCTCGGCGCCCCGGCCCATGGCCCGGGCCCGGCTGGGCCTGGCGTCCCGGCTATTGGAGCGGCGGCGTCTGGTACAACGGATGGTGGGCGCCCGCGGTCGTGGCGGGAGCGGCCGCAGGCGTCGCGGTGGGGGCGATCATCGCCTCGTCTTCCGCGGCTAATTGCTGGCATAACCGCCCCGTCTATGATGCCTACGGCCGCTGGCTCGGGAACAGGACCGTCAACGTCTGCCGGTAGGCGTCGCATCGAGTTCGACCGGGGCAGTCTTTCGAGGCCTCCCGCTCGGCGGGGAGCCTCGGCCCATCGTCAGGAGTTTCGCTAGTTTGCGGCATGACCCGGTCAAAGAATCGTCCGCCGCGCGACGCACGACTGTGGCAGCCGCTTTCGTATGGAAATGTGTGATGCACACTCGCGCTCTTGATTCCGGCCTCGGCGGCTAGATCGCGGAAGCTGAAGCCTGCGTATCCGGCAAGGGCAGCGGCGTGGCCCGACCGCGGCTTGCGCGAATATCGTTAACCTCATGTCCCGACAGCGAAGAAAGGACTGGCATTCGGTTCGAAAAGGAGCGTGTGTATGGATATTCCGGCGGCGCGAAGGCGCTGCCCGGTAGACCCTTAGCCCCGGCGGTCGCGCCGATCCGGGGCTCGCGTCGGTGAGGGGCCTGGATTGGCTAGGCCCCAATCGAAGACGCGAAGGGTGCATCCATGTCCATCAAACTTACCGATACGCAGCTCGTTCTGCTGAGCGCCGCAGCCCAGCGCAAGGACCTCTGTCTCGTCGCCCCGCCGACGCTCAAGGGCGCCACCGCGCAGAAAGTCGCGAGTAAGCTGATCTCCGCTGGCTTTGTAAAAGAGGTCAAGGCCAAGGCCAGTGATCCGATCTGGCGACGGGACGAGGGGGCGTCCTATGCGCTCAAGCTCACCGCCGCGGGCGCCAAAGCGATCGCGGTCGATGAGGGCGCCGAGCCTGAGGATGCAGGCGAGGAAAGCGACGCGCTCGCGAAGCATGATCAGGCAGCCATCCTGTCAAAGTTGGACGCCAAGGACGCTCGACCCGCAGAAGCGATGGAGCCTGGTCCTGCAGGCCCGTCTGCTCCCCGCGGCGGCTCGAAGCTGGCCCGTGTTATTGCGCTGCTCGAGCGCGATCATGGCGCGACCATTGAGGAATTGATCGCTGCGACGGGCTGGCTCGCCCACACGACCCGCGCCGCGCTGACCGGCCTGCGCAAGCGCGGCTATGCAGTCGCGATCGATCGATCAGACGATAAGCGGGGATCGTTCTACCGCATCCCGGCAGGTGAGACCGGCCTCGTTGAAGGGCCGGCGAACTCCGAGACGGCGCGCAGGAAGGAGCAGGGCCGGTCGGAGCCGCAAGCCCATCAAGCGGCCTGATGGCTGGGCGCCGACCACCGCGCGGCGCGGGCGAAGGTCTGCTTCGCCCGCCGCGACCCGAGGGCGTCCTGGCCCTCGACGACATGATCGCGGCGCTGGTCGAGCTCGACGCGAACGGACTTTGCCTGCAATGGCGCAACCACTTGGGCGGGACCCCTCCCGCCCATTTGCCGCGTTGGCTGCTCATGAAGATCCTAGCCTATCGCATCCAGGCCACGGCGTTCGGCGGGCTCGACAAAGAGACGCTGCGCGTCCTGCGCCAGCCGAAGGGTCGGAGGCTCGGATCATCGGACTTGCATCCTTTCGAAGCGCGGATTGCGACAACGCGGGAAGGGACCAAGCTGAAGGCCGGGGCTCTGCTCGCCCGCGAGTGGAATGGCAGGATCGAGCGTGTGATGATCCTCGATAAGGGCTTCGCCTGGAATGGCGAGACCTACGGCAGCCTGTCGCAAGTCGCCAAGGCGATGACAGGCACAAGCTGGAACGGCCATCGCTTCTTCGGCTTGCGAACGGCCAGGTCCGACCGATCCGGGATGGTCCCTCGCAGGTCAGGGGATTGCGACGCCGCTGCGTCCGGCGCCCCCTCAACGCCGATCAAAGACGGCGGAGCCGCGTTCGCCCGACGACTAGGGTCCGTCTTGAGTTTGACGGGATCGTCTGATCAATGCCTTGGCGATTGCGCGATGGAATGTTCGTGGCCAGGCCAGAGGTTGCCGTCAAGAAGTACGTAGTCAAGCTGAGCGAAGAGGAGCGCGCTGGCTCGACGTATCGCAGGGCAAGCGCGCCGCGCATTTGCTGACGAAGCTCGCTCCTCTGAAGCGGACGTGTCGGAGGCCGGCGGGGATGGAGCGACAGCCGGATCGCCGAGGCGCTGGACACAGCATCCCGACGACGGGAACGCGACGGCAACTTGTCGTGGAAGGCTTCGAAGCCGTCCTGACGCGCAGTACAATCAAATCGGCCCCTCGCCGGACTTCGACGCGCCGCGGAAGCCAAGCTGATCGCTCGGCTTGCGATCGGCCCCGGCTGGCCACGCCAGATGGACGCTGCGTCTTTGGAGGAGAAAGTCGTCGAGTTGCAGATCGTCGGGAGCGCCAGTGACAACACGATCGGGCGGACGCCAAAACATCTCCGCCCATCGCAGCAGCAACGGGTGATCGCGCCCGAGGCCAGCGCCGCCTTCGTCGCCAACATGGAAGACGTGCTGGAAGTCTACCAGAGGCCGCCGATCCCAAGCGCCCCCCGTATGCCTCGATGAACGCGAAGCAACCATCGCCGAGACGCGCGCGCCGATCGCGGCCACGCCGGGACAAGCGGAGCGTTACGACTACGAATACGAGCGCATGGCGTGGCCAATCTGTTCATCGTCGCGCCGCTCGAAGGCGGCGGCGCGTGAAGGTCACGGACGGCGCGCGGCCGTCGATACGCCCACGCGCTCAAGGAGTCGACAGCACCCGGCGCGGACAAGACGTCTGGTGCAGGACAATCTCAGCACGCATACGGCTGCGCGCACGAAGCCTTCCCGCCGCCGAAGCGCGCCGCCTCGTCGAACGACGAAGGCAACACGCCCAAGCACGGAAGCTGGCCGACATGGCGAACGAGCGCCGTCTCCGCCAATGCCTCGACGCCGATCCGACAAGGCGACTGGCCGCGAAGTGCCGTGGAAAAGCGCGCAACACGCAGAAAGCGGAGCAAAAACGCGAGGGTAAGCTGAGGAAAGGAGGCTAGCCGGCAGGCGGCGTCGCCATGAGATCGGAGAGAGGCAAAACGGCGCTGCGCTGCGCCATCTACACCCGCGTCTCGACCGAGCATGGCCTGGAGCAGGAGTTCAACTCGCTCGACAATCAAAGGGAGGCATCGGAAGCCTACGTCAAGAGCCAAGCTCATGAAGGCTGGAGGCTGATCCGCACCCACTACGACGACGGCGGCTACTCCGGCGGCTCGATGGACAGGCCAGCGTTGCAGAGGCTCCTTGATGACGTTCGCGCTCGACGGATCGACGTCATCGTTGTCTACAAGGTCGACCGGCTGACCCGCTCGCTCGCCGACTTCGCCAAGCTGGTCGAGCTGTTCGATGCCCATCAGGTGTCGTTCGTCTCGGTCACCCAGGCGTTCAACACGACGACCAGCATGGGACGATTGACCCTGAACGTGCTTTTATCCTTCGCCCAGTTCGAACGCGAGGTCACCGGTGAGCGGATCCGGGACAAGATCGCCGCCTCGAAGAGGAAGGGCATCTGGATGGGAGGCGTCGTTCCCCTCGGCTATCGGGTCGAGAACCGGGCGCTCCATGTGGTCGAGGAGCATGCCGTCTTCGTCCGAGATCTCTTTCGGCGTTATCTCGAGATCGGCAGCGTCGTGCGGCTCAAGGCACTTCTCGACCAGGAGGACGCCCGGTCGCCATTACGGACCGACGGGACGGGCAAGACCATAGGCGGCGGGTTGATCAGTCGGGGCCATCTCTACAAGATCCTATCGAACCCGATCTACATTGGGCGGCTGACCCACAAGGGCCAAGCCCACGATGGTCTTCACGATCCGATCGTTGATCAGGCGACATGGGACCGGGTCCAGCTTTTGCTTGCGGAGCATGCTCAGCGCACGGCCGGCAATTGCCAGAACTCAGACGCGCTCCTCGCCGGCAAGCTGTTCGATGACCGCGGCAACCGGATGAGCCCGAGCCACGCCGCCAAGGGCGGGCGGCGATGGCGCTATTATGTCTCTCAGGCCGTCCTGCAAGGTCGCAAACACGAGGCAGGATCCGTCGCCCGGGCGCCGGCGCTGGACATCGAGCGACGGGTCGCAGAAGCGGTACGCGCGGCCTCGTCCGCTTCCAATCGGCAGGATCGGCATGAGCTGCATCAGCCGAAGGCGAGCGGCCGCGGCGCGTCAACCGATTCTCCGGCGGTGCGCCCGAGCGACTACGATGCAACCTTACGCGCCGCCATCGAGCGCGTCGTCATCTCTCGAACGACAATCGAGATCGAGCTTGCCGAGGGGATGGCAAGTGACGATCAGAATCGCATCCTGATCATCCCCTGGACGCCGCCGTCGCCCCACCGGCGCCGCGAGATCATCCAAGGCGAGGGCGACAGACCCTCCGCCACGCGTCCGATGAGAACCGAAGCGCGCGCGGTCCTCATCTGACGCGCTTCGCGACGCTCATCATTGGCTCGACGAACTGACCACCGGTCCCCACCTAACCATCGAATTGCTCGCCGCGCGCGAAGGCAAAACTGAACGTTGGATCCGCCGAACCATCTCGCTCGCTTTCCTTTCCCCCGCCCTCGTCAAAGCGGCGATCGACGGTCGACTGCCTCGCGGCTTTGGGGTCAAGCGCCTGATGGACCTGCCAATGGCGTGGCCTGACCAGTGGTCGGCGTTTGGGCTAAGGGCGCCCGTCCGCCCCCTGATTGCAATCCGAACCTTTCACGATCTCATTAGGACGAGCACCTGCCAAGAAGAGCTTGCCCGCATCTTGGTCGCAGCCGCGCAGTCGGGAACCCAAAATTCGGCGTCGGAGACTCATTTCCGCGTTCTCCGGCCAAGGCCCGTCCTCCGAGCAGAATAGACCCCGCAGACCATTAGCTTCCGCGCTAACGCACTAAATAGTCGAGGGATTGTGGGCGCCGGGAACCCAGGGCGGTTCGCGCCGACTTCCTGGTGGAGCTGAGG
>CAVRKW010000010.1:0-172803 GCA_963721845.1 uncultured Acidobacteriota bacterium
GCAACGATCAACTTGCAGGTGAACTAACTCGTTCGCTTGCGATTGCTGCTGTAACGAAAAAGTTTTGCACTTACGAATTTGCAAGAGGAGAGAACCAGGATGAAACGCCTTACTTGGATTGTCCCGATGATGTTGTTGGCCTGCGCTGCGACGCAAGCTCAACAGATGGCCGCGAAAATGGGCGGCAGCACCGATACTCCCTCGTGGGAAGTTTACGGCGGATACTCGTATCTCCGCGCCGATGTTGGCGGAGCCAACTTCGGATTGAGTGGCGGCGGCGGTTCCCTTACTCAAAATTGGAACAACTGGTTTGGCGGCCGTCTCAAAGTTAACACGTACCGACCGCCAACCGAGGGGGGCACCGCCCCGTCTCGGCGCAGACCTACACTTACGGCCCGCTCTTCACGCTGCGCCGTTCAAGCCGCATCGTTCCCTTTGCCTGCAGTCCAGCTAGGAGCGATCCACGGCACTGAGGGCTATCTCGGAACTTCAGCCTCGGCGTGGCGCTTCGCGGCCAGCGCTGGCGGCGGCGTGGATTTCAACTTGAATCACCGCACCGCGATCGCGTCCAAGGCGACTATTTGCTGACCAACTTCCTTGCTCTGCGCCAGGATAATTTCCAAGTAAGCGCAGGCCTGGTATTCCGCTTTGGCACCAAGTAACCGCAAGCATTGGGCTAATTTTGTAGGGGACGGGCTAGCCTGTCCCCATTTTGTTTAGCATCCAGAAACGCCGCCCGCGCAGCACTCTCCGTGTCCTCTCTGTCTCTGTGGTAAAAATCTTTTGCAGTTGAAGCTCTTTGCGTACTCTGCGCTTCTGCGGTGAGTGCTTCAGTCTTTCGCCGTAGTGTTTACAACGAGGATCCGATATCGTGGTGCCGGAGGAGGGACTTGAACCCACACGGTGCTATGCACCGCCAGATTTTGAGTCTGGCGCGTCTGCCAATTCCGCCACTCCGGCCTTCGCCGCCATCTTAACGGTAATTCCCTCCTCGCGCCAAGCGCGTCCGCGATGTCGGTCTGCCCCTCCATTGTCGTTCCTGCGCGCTCACCGATTTCTAGGTCTCCTCATCAAATATTTGCGCCAGATCGGTCTCTCCCACCCGCTACGAGTCCGGCGCGGAACCTAAATTTTTCCAGGAGGAATTTCTATGAAATCACGTTGGTGGATCACAGGCTGCACAGCTGCACTGCTGGCGATCAGCGGCGGAGTGGCACAGCTCACAGCACTTCCGAATCAGCCGAACCAGGAAAACAAAGACCGCGGCGATCACAAATTCAGCGACCACGATAAGCAGGCCGCACGCGATTGGGCCGGCAAGCACAAAGACAGTATGCCCGCCGGATTCCGAGAGGAAGATAAACTCTCCCCCGAACTCGAAGCGCGTCTCAAAGTCGGCGCAGTTCTCGACACCGATCTTCGCGGACGAATTCGTCCCGTCCCGGCCGACCTACTCGCCACTCTCACTCCGGCGCCGCGCGGCTATCGTTACGTAATCATTGGCGATCACATCGTTCTCGTCGATGAAGGCTGGCACGTGGAAGACGTCATTCACCTCGAAATCAATCTATAAAAACTTTCGCCACGTGAAGCGAGGAATCAGGCTCGGCCTCAGCCCCGGGCCTTTTTTTTCGCCTCGCGAACGGTCGCACAACAGAAGTGGTCCACTCTTTTTTCGGAACCTACACCCGCGGTGCGGCATCAAAGTCCTGACGGTACAAACATGAAAAATCTCATTTCCGTCCACTCCACCTCCAGCAAAGTTATCGCCGCCCGCGCAGGAATTTTCGCACTCGCAACTTTTCTCGCCGCCGCAACTACATTCGCGCAATCTGCCAATCAGCGTCCAGCACAGACGCCCTTCATCGCCTCAATGACGCCATCGAATCTCTCGTCAACCGCGTCTCTCCCAGCGTCGTGCAAATTCTAGTCACCGGCTACGGCACCGCCGAAACCGGCGACTCGAATCAAACCAGCCTCGTCATCGCCCGCCAGAGAAAAATCGGCTCAGGAGTCATCGTCGATCCCACCGGTTACATCGTCACCAACGCGCACGTCGTCAGCGGAGCCGAGCGCATCGAAGTCATCGTTTCCGCTCGCGTCTCCCGACGCCCCGCCCGATCCGATCGTCGGCTCACAGGGACAAAGTTTCGAAGCGCGCATCGTCGGCCAAGCCCCCGAAGTCGATCTCGCTGTAATCAAAATTGAAGCCCAGCACTTGCCTGCCGTCTCCAGTTGCAACCTCCATCGAACCCAAGCAAGGCGAAATGGTTTTTGCTTTCGGCAGTCCCGGCGGATTGCGAAATTCCGTGACAATGGGAGTGGTCAGCGCCGTCTCGCGCCAGGCCGATCCCGCAAGCCCGCTCGTCTACATTCAAACCGATACGCCAATTAATCCCGGCAATAGCGGTGGCCCGCTTGTCGACGCCGATGGCCAGCTTATCGGCATCAACACTTTCATCATCACATCCAGCGGTGGCAACGAAGGCCTCGGCTTCGCAATTCCCGCAAGCCTTGTCTCGATGGTGTATCCGCAGCTCGTAAAATTTGGCCACATCCATCAGCCCGAAATTGGCGTCACCAGTTCAAGCCATCACTCCCGAACTCGCTTCGGCGCTCTCACTTCCCCGCGACTTCGGTTTGATTATTGTAGATGTGCAGCCCCGGTAGCCCCGCCGATCACGCGGGAGTAAAAATTCAGGATATTCTCACCGCCGTTGACGGCAATCTCGTCGCCAGCTTGCCGCTCCTGATGCACGATTTATATATGCACAAGCGCGGCGATCACATGAAGCTCGCGGTGCTGCGCGGAACGCAGCCGCTGCAATTCGATATTGAGGTTACCGAGCAACCGCACAATGTCGATAAGCTCGCCGAACTCGCAAACAGCGAGAAAAATGTCGTCAAGCGTCTCGGAATTTTGGGAGTCGATCTCACGCCGGAGATGGCGCAAATGTTGCCGCAGCTCCGCATTCAATCTGGAGTGATCGTCGCTGCGCGCACAGCGGGAGCCAGTTCAGAAATTCCTCTCGCCACCGGCGATGTAATCCACACCGTGAACGGAAAAACAATTTCGAATCTCGAAGAACTTCGCGCCGCCCTCAATGCGGTAAAAAACGGCGGCGCAATCGCTCTTCAAGTGGAACGTGATTCGAAACTGAGCTACGTCGTTTTCCAACTCGAATAAATCAGGTTGATTTCTGCGCTCGCTCTAATTTCCCGGAGCGGGCGCGCTGTCCGCCTGCTTCACAAATTCAAATGTGCACGGACGCCCCAAAATTCCCGCGCCTTCATTTCTCGTTCCCGTGCCTTTCGTATCCGTAAATTGTGCTTTGATTGAGTAGCTGTAATTGTTCCCCTTCATCGCAAAAACTCCTTGCGCATTGTTGTGGCTCACGGTTCCCTTTGCATCCAGCTTCGCGGTTCCGTCGTCTTTGATCTTGCCGTCGATCACCAAATATCCCGGTCCGTTTTCTTCGCCATGCTGTCCGTGAAAAACGTTGTCCTTAATCGTGCTCGGAAATTCAAACTTGTAAGCCGGAGTTTGCCCGTGAGCTTCGCACGACATGTGCGTGGTCCAATTCCCATCGAACTTTCCGCCAGCCACAGTCGCCGCCGGCAACAGCACCAAAACGCAAACTGCCGCAATCCCTGCCGCCTTCCTCACATTCATAAGATTCCTCCTATCCTCGTCGAACTATTTTCAACGCAATTCAACTCCAGCTTCCCCGCGGATAATATCCCTTCTAACCTCAAAGTTGAATATCCCCAACCGCCGCGCTCGTCATACGACTTCGGGCTCCATTCTCGCAACCACCCAGACCGATAACTTTTTCAATTTTCCCCTTGACAATTCTAACGGCTGTGATACTATATCGAGTGGAGAAGAACTGTCAGCCTACTCCATCCTTCAGTTAACTCAACTCGGTAAACTTGGGGAGCATTCCCAAAAAGGGAAAAACGCCTTTTTCGTCAAAAAAGGGCCTTATAAAAGTTAACAGGATTATTCACTTGACAAAAGGCGTGTGCCGCACTGTGGGCAAGGCGGTGCCTGTGAATGAGTTCAGTTAAGCATGGGGATGCTACCGCATGCCTACGTGGAGGAATCGATGACGAGAATCAGTGATGAGATTTTGCAAATGTCCTTTTTTGTATATAAGAGTTTTGTCGGTGCAAGAACGGGAGAATCTTCTGGTGGAAGTGGGTTTCTCGTATCCGTGAGGTACCCGGAACATCCCGGATACGGCTCAGTTTACGCGGTCACAAATGCTCACGTTATCGAGGGTTGCTCCGCTAACGTCGTTCTAAGGTTAAACACCAAAAACAAGGGCATTTGTTTTGAGACGACGGCACAGAGCGACTGGCGAAAACATCCGACTGAAGATATCGCGGTACTTCTGCTCAAGCTGAATTGGGAAGTCTTTGAGTATGTAACTTTTCCGATTGAATGGTTTATGACCGCTAAACGAATGGAATATGTGAACTTGGGAATCGGAGATGACACGTTTATGGTCGGGCGTTTCATCGGCCACGAGGGTAAACAAAAGAACCTTCCTACGGTTCGTTTTGGAAACATTTCCATGATGCCCGAAGAACCAATAAAATTTCCGAAAAGACCGCCTGCGAAAATGTTTCTTGTCGAATGTAGGTCAATCTCTGGCTATAGCGGTTAGCCTGTATTTGCCTTCATAAACCCCACTTTGCCACGCCCGCCGAGGCTGATGATCCCAGTTGACCCGACGTTTAACACGATGGACCACGGCCCGTGGCTGTTGGGGATAGATTGCGGTCATATCGCCACCCCTATGCCGATGACACTGAAAAAGGCCAAAGGTATAGAACTTCAGGGTAACGCGGAGTTCAATTCTGCCATGGCGGCGGTAGCTCCGGCTTGGGAAATTGCAGGATTACTCGACAGTCCTGAATTCGTTGCTCGACGCAAGAAGGAAATAGAAGAATTCACCAAAAAAGTTGAGGCCGGATTATTCAAGGGTGATGAAAAATAAAGCCCCGACTGGCATCGGGGCTGGAAAGGAAAATATTGGTCGCGCAATCCAATCGTAGCACGGAGAGTGCAGTGCGAGAAAGAAAACCTAGTTGTAGTCTGGCGGTCGCATTTTTGAAATTAATTCAATCAGACGGGTATCTGGATTCTCTTGCTCGAATGATTCAATCAACTTCTCAGTCATTTGGAGAACATTTGCATACTCAGGAGAATTTACGGCCTTTTCGAGAAACTGACTCCAACCGAGAGGAGGTTTCCCCATAAACTCTGATTTAGTAAGAATGCCCCTAAGGATTGCGTTCTCAGAGCTTGCTTTAGTGAACAGGCGAATGATTAAGATTAGCGCGTTCCAATGTTCGTCTGATACTTGTCTCATGCGGCTGTCTTCCTGTCTGCGGTGAGTTTTTGGAAAGTGAGAGTAGGAGCTGTAACCATGTGCCGAAGTGTATCGATGAACAAGTCGGAGCGATTGCGGCGATTGAATCGGAATGTCATTTCTTCGAGGTAGGCTTGGAGATGCTTCGCGCTCATTTTATGCCATGTTCCAATCAATCCGCGCTTCAAGAGCGAGAATGCGGATTCAACGGTGTTGGTGTGAATATTTCCGTTCACGTATATGACCGCTGCTATGGTTGATAACCTGATGCGATGTCTTTGATTCCAGACTTTCGGATAGCGACCGGATGCGACGAAGAAATCATCGGTCATAATCACGTCAACATCTTCGGAAATGCTTTCCTTGATGAATTTGGCAAGTGTGCCGGACTTGGCATCTTTGGCGTGGAAGATAGCGGAGATCGCCATTGCGCTTGCGGATGCCCAGCACCATTTGTTTGTTATCTACACGGCAGATCGCGGCCTTTGCCACGATTCACTACCGCCGACATAGGTTTCGTCAAATTCGACTGTGCCATCCAACATGGGCTTATCGGTCGCTGCCATTGCTGCTCGGATTCTGTGGCAGAGATACCAAGCTGTTTTGTAGCTTCCGATTCCGAGCGTGCGTTGCACTTGGCACGCGCTCATACCCTTCTTCGCTTCGCACAGGAGCATCGTAGCGGCAAACCAGACGTTCAATGGGAGATGCGAGTCATTGAAAATCGTGCCAGCGGTCACGCTGAATTGATAGTCACAGTCTTTGCAGTAGTAGAGAACCTTTTCGGTTTCGAGTTCGACAGCATGGGCATTGCAGCGTGGGCAGCGCACACGCTCCGGCCATCGCAAGCGCGTGAGCAATTCGCGGCATTTATCGTCAGTCGGAAACATCGTGTTTATGTCAATTAGGTTCACAGGGAGTCTCCAATGGAAAAAGGCCGCAGAGAGATACTGAAGAAAGTTCCTACGCGAAAGCTGATTGCGAGCATCAAGTTAGATATTGCGCGGGTCATTCGTGAGCCGAAGCCCGTTAAGTCTAAGAAGAAGTGATACTTGCTCGCCATGAAGGAATTAGACCATGAAGCCGACCTTTTGTCAAGTGAATAATCCTGAAAGTTAAGTGCGCATTCTAAAGGACTTAACTCAAAATCTCGCGTAAGGGCGTATATGGATTTGACAAAGTATATCTCAAATTGAGATATTGGGCGGGTGACAGGTAGGCGCGCGCCATCGGCGCGCGGTATACGCTTTTTGTTCGATTGACGGCTAGCGTTGGCAGTAGGTACTATGAATAGTTAGTTCGGGAGGACCATATGCAAAGGAAAGTAGAACTCATTAATTTCAAAACCATCTTCAAGCAAGCTCCTGATGAAAATGCAAACTTAGCATACACCGCAACCAGTTCATCTGTTCGAGTGAATTTATCAGTTTCAGCGCCTGAAATCGCCACTATTGCAGAGAACGCATCATCGAAGTCGACTTCGGCTGCGATTGCCAGTAAGTCATCCTAAACACCTACGGTTGGTGGTCCACTCGTCTGACTATTGTTGATAATGACGTTTTGCGTCTGCTTGGCGTTTACCTCGATTCTGACTTGCTTCAATAAATCGTGAGAATTTTTAGATTCTGTATGGCCTCGCCACGCTTCAACGGCCGCGACTATGGCCATTACGCAGCCTACTACTTCCGCTACTTTTGCGACCGTATCTAGATCGAATGTCATTGGTTCACCTGCGCTGGCTGCTTAGGCGGTTGATCTACGATAAAAGTTATCGTTTTTAGGAGCAATTCTCCGTCGTAGATATTGAATGCGTATGCGCCAAAGTCCGGCAACGCTACATTGGCCATGTTTATTTGCATTTCGGCTGTGCCGGTGTCGACCAACTTAATCGCGGCCTCAAACGCTGCCAGTTGCGCGCCAGTTGGTCGGATGATTTGAATTTTCAAATTGAGAGCTTCTCCAGCCTGTCCGAGGAACTTCATCGCCAAAGCACAATGTATGAGGGCGGATGGAACGCTTGGGCTGAAGATTCTGTCGAAGATGCCGATAATGCAGGTCTTCCGATTTAGGTCTAAGAATGCATAGTCACAGATGATTGCCCAATCGCACTCCGCCATATTTTCCTCCGATGTCGAAACGCAGAGGCTATAACAGAATCAAGTAGCGTGCAATGCACTAAAATGTTATTATTCTCTCTTCGGCGAGCACCTAGCATCAAGAAAAAATGTACCCACTATATGTGGGGTTGACTGAATCTTTAGCTCTAGCTAAACTATGGACTTGACTTTTGTTTAGGTGCACCTAAACTAGGAGCTTGTTGGGCATGGTGTCCACAAAATATGAATTTCAGGCTGTTCCAGGACATGCGATCGGACGGCGTTCTGTGGGCTTTCTAGTAGAAGATGGCAATCCTGCATTGAACGCGAAGGCTGTATTCGCAGGATTAAAAATCGACCAAGAGCGCGATGTGCGCAAAAAATTTGATTATTGGCTAGCTGAGGGGAAACATGACGGGTGGTTTCACGGGTGGCGGACAGATGAAGACGTAAAATATTGCTTTACGTTCAAATGGGCCGAAAAGAGACTTAACCATAGATTTTACGGTTATCTCTGGAATCCGCAACCGAAGACGAATCCACGTTTTCATATTTGCGTGCTTATGTTCCATGAATCTAAGAATGATGAAAGCACTAATCGAACGATTTTGCTTAGATGTATGGCTCTGCGCGGATACGCCACAGTTCAGCTGGCAATAAACTTTGTTTTTCCGGACGAGAAACCAACAGAGAAAGGACGCATACAATGAGCAGCCATTGGACAACACGAAGTTCCGAGGATTTTGTCTATCGAATTTCATCTGATTTTGCGCTTCAGATCGAGAAGAAGATGGACGCGCTTGGACTGAGCCAATCGAAGCTCGCCAGAAACCTTGGCGTTACTGATGGACGGGTTTCTCAAGTACTCCGAAATCCGGGCAATTTGACGCTAAAGAACATGGTTGAATATGCGCGGTCTCTGGGAATGAAAGTTTCCGTTGTTGCCTATGAGGATGGCGACCCTCAGAACAATAATGGTCCGATTAACTCGGAAATCTTTTCTATGTGTTGGGCTAAATCTGGTAAACCCAAAACTTTTTCCGCTGTCTCTCAGACTTTCGTAAGATTGCCCAATACTGCCCCTATCCGATATGTGGGCAATTACAAGGTTTCCGAGAGTCGAATCTCCGGAGCTGATGCGGATGTAATCACAAACCTGTTGGCTATGGAAGCAATGAACACGACTTCGGGTTCTGTAGTTTCGATGGGGGTAAAATAGATATGGGAGAAGCGACTCAAATTTCTTTCAAGCATATTGAAGTTGTGGAGATGCTCATCAAGAAGCAAGGCCTCCATGACGGTATCTGGGGATTGTTCATTAAGTTTGGTCTAGGTGCAACCAACGTAGGAAATAGCGAGGCAGAGCTTGTTCCTGCGGCCATTATTACGGTCATGGAAATCGGTTTGCAAAAATTCGAGAAAGTAACAAACCTTTCTCTTGATGCGGCAGTGGTGAATCCAGAAGGAAGCGAGTAGAAATAGAAAACGCGGGGCCGTCGCATAGCTGGTCCATTGCACCTGACTTATAATCGGGCGAACGTGTTCGCTCACGTTCCGAGGGTCCAAATCCCTCCGGCCCCGCCAGATCATGCTAGCATGGGAGCGTATGAAGAAAAAAGTGTTCGTAGAAAAAGAGAAGTTTGATGCGGTGCTTTCCGCTCTTCTTAAGTCCAAGCCGATAAAGCGCGAGAAGATAAAGACTCGCGGCAAGTTCGGCAACAAATCGCCGATGTTTAATCGGCAACCAGCTTCTTGAACGGCAACGCTTCGCCCTTTAGCAATCCCTTCACGGTTTCATCGAACATCTGCGGTTGCATGTCTCGCCGATTGAAACGATACGAAAACTCATTGCAGTAGCGGCCCAAGTGTTTTATCGAAACTTGGTGATAGGTTCCATACATTCCGCGCTTGAGCAGGCTGAATGCGTTCTCAATCGAATTGGTGTAGTTCTCGCCGATTGCGTAGGCGCTTATATGGTCAATCTTGCGATGACGGCCCGGAAAGCGGCGCGGCCCGATTATGCTGTAAACCATGCTCATATCGGTTTGCAGTGTCGCGTCAGGGTGAATGTTCTTTGCGATGATCGGTTCGATGCTGGTCATCTTGGCGTCTTTCGCAGGAACCAGACGCAGGCGGCCACCGCGCTCAATCATTCCGATCACCACGTCACGGTTAGGGTTCTTGACCTTAGGAAAGCCTTTGCGGGGCTTGCGCGGATTCATGTAGGTTTCGTCCGTCTCTACGATTCCGTTCAGCAATCCGGTTTCTTTCGTCGCTTCGCGGATGCGATGGCAGAGGTGCCACACGGTGCGATAGTTCGCTTCGCTGATTCCCAGATTGCGGCCAATCTGCAACGCGCTCACACCCTTCTTGCCTTCCAGAATCAGCGCAATCGCCATGAACCATTTCGTTAGGTCTAGGTGAGTGTCGTGGAAAACAGTTCCAGTTGTCGCCGCGAATTGATAACCGCAGCCTTTGCACTCGTACAGACTGCGCGACGGGACTGCAACAACGACCCAAGCCTTTTGCTTCTTGCTGTAGCGTTTGCGCGTGGTTTCGTTCGTCGTGAACTTGCGGAATTGTTCGTCGCCGATCACGCCACACTTGAGGCAAGTGATTCCGTTCGGCCAGCGCATTTTTGCGAGATAATCCAAACAGGCTTGCTTGTCGCCGAACTTTTGCGTAACTTCTATCAGGTTCATAACGCGCCTCACTGAGACAAATACTACCTGAGACGGTTTACTTTGTCAAGTCCATAATCGCCGCGTAAGTGCGGAGTCTAAAGGACTTACGACCCAAAAAACGTAATTTCTTAACCGAATTTGGTTAACTGACTTAATTCCTTGTCAGTCGCGAACGCCTCGAAAACCGGTCGCGCTGAGAGCTTTCCGGCCAGTACGCCAGAAGCGCGGTGTTTGCGTCCCGATGGTTTAGATCGGGAGCATCGCCGTACCTCTTGGGCTCTCGTGAGTACTGTCGTCACGTCGGCCTCGCAGATCACGCAACAACCCCGATCCATCTGTCAACCAACGCTTCATCGGCCTTGTGTTGCAGCACCATATTGTGCAGAATCGCGGCGGCCAAACGGTCATACGCATGAACAGCCTTTACGAATTCATTCCGAAAGAAGGAGTGCAGATACTTTTAGTTCTGTTCCTCTCCTTCTTGATCGGACTCGAGCGCGAAGAACATAAAGCCATCGGCGGAGGCTACGGCTTCGGCGGTGTACGCACGTTTCCGCTGATCGGCCTAATCGGATTTGGCATCGGGATGATCTCCGGTCAGACGTTGCTTCTGCCGGGCGCCGGTCTCCTTACGCTCGGAGCGCTGCTCTGCCTTTCGTATCAGCACAAACTCGCCCGCGTCGAGTTTGCCGGAATGACCACCGAAGTCACGGCCGCGCTCACCTACGTAATTGGATTGCTTGTCCACTGGGAAGCCTACTGGATCGCCACGACGATCACCGTGATCGCCGTCGGGCTCCTCGAATTGAAAAACGGCCTCGAAGATTTAACCAAGCGCGTGCCCGGCGAAGAAATTCTCACCTTCGCAAAATTTCTTTTGCTCACAGCGGTAATTCTTCCGATCGTGCCAGACACCACCATCGGAAATTTCGGCTTCAATCCGCGAAAAACCTGGTGGGTAATCGTCGCGGTAAGCGCAGTCTCCTACGGAAGTTATTTGCTTTTGAAGGCGACCAAGGAAGGGCGCAGCATTTTTCTTTCCGCGCTGCTCGGTGGACTTTATTCTTCCACCGTCACGACGGTCGTCCTTTCCAAGCGCGCGAAAACCGCCGGCCAGCCGCATCTTTATGCAGGCAGCACGCTGGTCGCTTCCGGCGTGATGTATTTGCGGCTTATCGTGCTGATTGCATTTTTTAGCCGCGCGTTATTTTTGCGGCTGCGCTGGGAATTTTTATTGCTCACGGTAATCGGCGTCGTTGGCGGCTATGCCTGGGGACTCATTCCCGATCGCGCCGCCACCGAACAGCGATCGTCAGAGGAAGCCAGGAATCCGCTCGAGATGCGCGCCGCATTTTTCTTCGGCGGCCTTTTCGTTTTGTTACTTTACGTTACGCATTTTGCCGTCACACGGCTGGGGAGTGCGGGCCTCTATAGTTTGGCGGGAATTATGGGACTCACAGACATCGTTCCATTCGTCCTCGGCCTCACGCAGCCATCCGCAGTACTCACTCCGATTGGCGTAGCGGCAATCGCGATTGCCATTGCGGCATCGAGCAACAATATAGTGAAGGGCATATACGTTTTCTCGCTCGCCGATCGTAAGACCGGCGTGCAGAGCTTGGCGCTACTGGCTTTGTTCGCGATTCTTGGGTTAGCGCCGCTGGTTTGGTGATATTAATTCTTCGTGGCAAAACAAAATTAGTTTGATGAGACGCAATTCATCTCCACCGCGTCTGTAGTGTTTCAAGTGTTGAATTCCCGGGAGGAATTTGTAATGAGAAAGACCAGCAATCGTACCGCGGCGCTAGTCGCTTCCCTTCTCGCCGTGATGTTGCTCGGATTTATTTCACTCACCGCCGCCGCGAATCCAAAAAATGCGGCCCCCGCAACCGGCGACGCCACGAAACCGGCCGCAGTCCCCGCGCCCGCGCCGCAGCCAAATGACGACGCCTACACCGCGAAAATTCGCGAGTACACCACCGAGCCATATTTCACCACCGAATTGGTGGACCACCTCCCTGCCTCATCCACCGTTCCTACGCCCGAAAAAATTCTCGGCTACGTAATCGGCGCTCCGAATAAACTCACGTACACCAAAGATATTTATCGATATCTCCGCGCGCTCGCCGACGCATCGCCGCGCGTAAAACTTTTCACCGTCGGAAAAAGTGAAGGCGGCCGCGATTTCGTTCTCGCCGTCGTCAGCGACGAAGCCAACATTAAAAATCTCGATCACCTCAAAGAAATCACCGCCAAGCTCGCCGACCCGCGCAAACTTACCGATGCCGACGCCGACAAACTAATTTCCGAAGGCAAACCTTTCTACTGGCTCTCCGGCTCGATCCATTCTCCCGAAACCGGCTCCCCCGAAATGTTGATGGAACTCGCGTATCGCCTCGCCGTGGAAGAAACTCCGTACATCCAAAATATTCGCAAGAATACGATTGTAATGATCACGCCCGTTCTCGAAGTCGATGGCCGCGATCGCGAAGTCGACGTCTACAACTACACGAAAGCAAATCCCGATAAGCAATCACCCGGACTTATTTACTGGGGCAATTACGTTCAGCACGATAACAATCGCGATTCCATGGGACTCGCTCTCGCTCTTTCCAAAGAACAGGTACATACGTTTCTCGACTATCACCCGCAGGTTCTTCACGATCTCCACGAATCCGTTCCCTACCTCTACACTTCCACCGGCACGGGACCCTACAACTCGTGGTTCGATCCGATGACCATCGACGAGTGGCACGAGCTCGCTTACAACGAAATTGAAAATTTCACTTCGCGCGGAGTTCCCGGCGTGTGGACGCACGGCTTCTTCGATGGCTGGGCTCCCAACGGAATGATGATGACGACGGCCAACGCCCACAATTCCATCGGCCGCTTCTACGAAACTTTTGGAAATGGCGGTGCCGATACGCGCGAACGCACTCTCGGCTCCGGCGACACAAGTGTCGAGTGGTATCGCCCGAATCCGCCGCTCACCAAGGTGAAATGGTCGATGCGCGACAATACGAATTACGAAGAAAGCGGCGTCCTCTTCGCTCTCACCTACACCGCAAACAACGCCAGCAGATTTTCTCCACAGCTTTTACATCAAGAGCAAGCGCGCCGTCGCGAAAGCAACCACGGAAGGCCCCGCAGCATGGGCAATCGTAAATGATGGCAAGCGTCCGGCTTTGGCCGCACAACTCGCGCGCCTCTTCCAGTTGCAAGGCGCAGAAGTTCAAAAGTTAAACCAGGATGTCCACATCAGCGAAGCCGCCCCCTCAACCGGCGGAGCAGGTCGCGGTGGGCGAGGCGGTCGCGGGGCAGAATCGCAAGTACCCGCACCATCCGCCCCAGCCGAATCCGCGGCACAAGGTGGCACCGCAACCGAACACGCCGCAGCTCCTGCCGCGCCGAAAAAACAAGACATCACAATTCCGGCAGGCAGCTACATTCTTCGCATGGATCAGCCGTACAGCCGCGTCGTCGACATGATGCTCGACACGCAATATTTCAACGTCAATGATCCAACTCCTTATGACGACACCGGTTGGACCTTCGGCCCTCTCCGTAACGTAAAAACGCAGCGCATCACCGACGCAACTATTTTGAAAGCGCCCATGACGCTGATCACCGGCGACGCTCGCGCGCTAGGCGGTGTAACCGGCGCCGGCGCAAAATATTTTCCTGATCAACGCCACCGCTGAACCCGCGCTCGCGACCCTGCGCTTCCGCTTGAAAGACGTAAAATTCAACGCCGCTGAAGATTCATTTCAATCCGGCGGAAAAACTTACAACGCGGGCACGTTCATCATTGCGGCCTCGGGAAATCCGGGCGATGTAAAATCGCAGCTGGATAAGGCTGCCGCTGAGCTCGGTATCCGAGTGGAAGCCGCCGATGCGGATATTTCCGTCGCGCAGCATCCCGTCAGCGTTCCGCGCATCGCGCTCGTTCACACCTGGCAGAGCACGCAGCAGGAGGGATGGTTCCGCCTCGCTCTCGAAGAAACCGGAGTTCCCTACTCCTACATTTCCGTTCACACGCTTCGCGACACTCCGAATCTTCGCGAAAAATATGACGTGATTTTATTTCCCCCCGCATCTCCAAATCTCGCGGCGCTTCTCAATGGAATTCCAAAACGCTTCGACGCCGACGGAAAAGAAATCGGCGGCCCGATTCCGTGGAAACATTCCGATCTTACTCCCAACATCGGCACCGATGGATTCCACAGACGACATCCGCGGCGGCATGGAACTGGAAGGCGTCGCGAATCTCAGGAAATTTATCAACGACGGCGGCTTGTTTATTCCCATCACTTCCACTTCTTCGCTTCCAATCGACACCGGCATCACCGCGGGAATTTCAATCGCGCAAACTCGCGCACTGCAAGCCCGCGGCTCTGTTTATTCCGCCACGGTGCAAGACAAACTCAGCCCCATCGCCTATGGCTACGATGATCCCTTCGGAGTTTATTTCAGCCAGGCTCCAGTCTTCCGCGTTTCAATTCTCGGTGGCGGCGGCTTTGGCGGAGGAGGTGGTGGCGGCGAAGCCGGCGGACGCCCCAGCGGACGCGGCAGCGCAAGCGACACTCCAATTCCGCAAGGACAAAAATGGGATCCCCAAGCGCCTGAGCCAACTCGCTCTCGCTCCGAGCAGGAACTCTACGTGAATCCAGAATTTCCGCGCTCGCTGATTCCTCCGCAATCCACCTGGCCGCGCGTCGTAATTCGTTTTGCGAATGCGCAGAATCTTTTAATCAGCGGAATGCTTGCGGGCGGCCAGGAATTGCCGAAGCTCCCGCGGTGGTAGACGTTCCCAGCGGCCGCGGCCACGTGGTATTTTTCGCGATCAATCCAATGTGGCGCAGCGAAACGCACGGCAGCTACATGCTCTTGCTAAACGCCGCGCTGAATTACGATCACCTCAACGCCGGCCGCAAAACGCAAACCATAAACAGCAACGGTTCCGATGACGACGATGATTCTCAATCGTCATACGATCACTAATCACGCCATAGCGCTGTCGTATTACTGCTGTCCCGTAGGGGCGGGGCTTGCCGCAACAGCCCGTCCCGCATCGTCTCGGACGCTTCTTCCGAAAATCTAAATTATCCGTCTAAAAAATCGCGAATTTCACGCGCAGGAATTTTTTCGGATCCTGCCGGAAATCTTTCATACAGCAATCTCATATCGCCGGTCAGTCCGGTTAAATTGTCATACAACTGCGGATCGTTAAAGAATTTCCCAAACGTTCCTTCATTTCCATCCAGCTTGTGCGTCACGCTCGAAAGATTCGTTCCGATATCGTCATATTTTTTGAAAAGAGAATCGTCTGTGATTAATTTTCCCAGGGTTCCTTTGCCCCCGCGCGCGTCGGCCAATCAATCCGTTTCCATTGTTCAGGAATTTCGTCGCTTCGTCGTGCAGAGTCGGATCGTAAATAAATTTTCCAATCGAGCCTTTCTGTTGTTGCACTGCCGCGAAAATATCGTCGGCGCGGCCCACCACAGAATTCGCACGATTATAAAATTCATCCGATACAACCAATTTTCCCAGCGTTCCCTGCCCGCCCTGTACGCCGGCAATAAGTTTATCCAGGTTGTCCGCCGTTCGCGTGATGTGATTTGCGATCGTCGGGTCGGTGATTAATTGTCCCAGCGTGCCTTTTCCAGCCCGCACGTCGCCGATCATTCCCTGCACTTGCGTGACCACGTCGTTCAAGTGCTCGCGTCAATGTCGCGCCCATCTCTTCGATGTCGCGGATATCTTTTCCGCGCTCAGCGGGAATTTCCTGATTGGGCTGCAGCGCCACGCCGGTAAATCCGCGCGTGATATTTACGTAGCGATCGCCCAGCACTCCGGCGGTCACCATGCTCGCTTTCGAATCCGTGCGAATGCTCTTGTCGTACTGGCGGCGAATGCGCATCACGATTTCGATGCTGCGATTCTTATCGCCATTCGTCTGTGGGTTTACGCGGATTTTATCCACGCTGCCCACCTGAATTCCGTCGAGGCTTACAGGCGCGCCTTCATTCAGGCCGTCGACGTCAGGCATGTACGTAGTGAGATTATATTTGGGAGAAAATGCGCCGCTGCTGCTGGTCACATAAAAAATCGCGACCGCGACGAGCAGCACGCCGACTACAACAAAAATTCCCACTCGCAATTCGCTCCAGGCCAGTTGTTTGCGTTGTGGCATCGCCGTTCCTCCTAAGAATCAGTAAATATTAATTCTCATCTGCTCTGCACCGAGGGGCTCGGCAAATCCTCGCTCGGAGCAAGAAAGGCTTGTAGATATGCATCTTTCGAATCCAGCAAACTTTGCGGACCGCCTTCGAAATACGCGCGGCCCTCGCGAAAAAATACAAATGTCGTCTCGGAATTTTTCGCGGAATCATTACCGCGCTCAACCGGCGCGCGCGCGTCCGCTCCATTGGGATGCGTACTCACCACGCGTCCGGATGCCGCATCGAATCGAAAATTCGCCATGGCAAACGCATCTTGCAGCCGCTGCGTCGCCACAATCGCCGTCACTCCCTGCGAATCGCGCATTCGCAAAATTAAAGTGAGGATCGTTTGTGAAGTCACTGGATCAAGCCCGGCGGTCGGCGAATCGTAGAAAACGAGTTTCGGAGTCGTCACCACTGCGCGCGCAATCGAAACTCGCCGCCGCATTCCGCCAGACAAATCCGGCGGCATCAGATCGATCGCCTGTTCCATTTCCACAAATCGCAGCGCTTCGCGCACACGCGTCTCGATTTCGTCATCGCCGCAGTTTTCTTCGCGCAGGCGGAACGCAACATTTTCGGAAACACTTAACGAATCGAAGAGGGCTCCTTCTTGAAACACGAAACCAATATTCGTCCGGAACGCGAGCAACTCATCTTCGCTCATCCCGGAAATATCTTTTCCCAGCACATGAATTTTCCCGGCATCGGGCTTCAGCAATCCCGCCGCCAGTTTCATCGCCAGCGTTTTGCCCGTGCCGCTCTCGCCGACCAGCACTTTCGTTTCGCCTTGCGCCACGCGAAAACGTCAGTCCGCTCAGCACTTCGTGCTCTTCGAAACCCAAGCGCACATCTTCAAACGAAACCACGGATTCTCCCGCGCCAGAATTTTTCGCGCGCTCCGCCGTCCGATTATTTGCCGCGCATCCGTGTTGTTTTCGAATAGCGCCACGCGATTGCGTTTGCCTCCCGCTCGCGATCAAAAAACGTGCCCCGCCAGGAACAACATGAGTTTTGAGAGGAATAAATCGGCAACAAGAATTGCAACCGACGAAACCACCACGGCGGTAGTCGTCGCGCGGCCCACGCCTTCCGTGCCGCCTTTTACATTCAGCCCTTGATAGCAGCCAACTGTGGCGATGATAAATGCGAAAACAATCGGCTTCACCAGCCCTTGCACCAGGTCAGAAAAATCCAATGCGTTGATCGCGCGCGACCAGAATTGCACCGCGCCAACGCTGAGAGTGAATCGTGAAACTAAATATCCGCCGGCAAGTCCGATCAAGTCTCCCACTGCGACCAGCAGTGGCAGCATCAGAATCGTCGCAATCACTCGCGGAGTTACAAGTTTGCGGCTGGGATCAGTTCCCATCGCGCGCATCGCGTCCACTTGTTCGGATACCACCATCGAGCCAAGTTCCGATGCCATCGACGACGCGTTGCGCCCGGCCACCAGCAATCCCGTGATCGTCGGCCCAAGTTCGCGCACCAGTCCAAGCGCCGTCACATCGCCAGTCAGCGCGGTTTGTCCGAATCGCGCGAATTGCGACGCCGTCTGCAACACCAGAATGCCGCCAATAAATCCGCCGGTGAGCATCACAATCGGCAATGAGCCGACACCGATCCGGTCCATCTGTTGCACCAGGTCGGCTACATAGTGAGGAGGCGAAAATACGTTCGCGATGCTGCTCGCGGAAAGTGTCGAGTATTCCTGAACGTGCAGTATCCACTGCTTCAGGCGCTGCCCAATGAATGATGATTGTCTAGGCGGTTCGGAATTCACGAGGTTGGAGCCGCGAGTGGCCATGCGGTGCGGATTCGCCAGCACTGCTCAGCGAGTCCAACGGATGACTGCGAACAAGGTATCCTGCGCCGAAAACCGCGTCAAGGGTATCGCTGCGGCACGCTGCGACCCCGGAACTCTTCTGCGTTCTGCTAGAATGCCGCCGTTGAATGAGATGCGATTCGCGCCGATTGCGCCGATTCGGTCAAACTTTTGCCAAATAAAGTGCTGCGATTTTTCACTGCCGGAGAGTCTCACGGCCAGGCACTCATCGCCTGGATTTCAGGGTTACCGTGTGGCTTGCCGGTCCAAATGGAGGTCGATCAATCGCGAACTGCATCGCCGCCAATTAGGCTATGGCCGCGGCGGCCGCCAGAAAATAGAAAAAGATCACGCTGAAGCGCTTTCGGGGATTCGCCACGGACAAACCATCGGCGCGCCGATCGCTCTGCGAATTGAAAATCGCGATTGGAAAAATTGGGAGACCGCGCTTCCCGTGGAAGATGTTGATGGCGGCGAAGACGCGCGCCGTCCGCTCACAGCGCCGCGTCCCGGCCACGCAGACTTAGCGGGAGCGTTGAAATTTAATTTGCACGACGCGCGTTATATATTGGAGCGAGCTTCTGCGCGCGAAACCGCTGCACGAGTTGCAGCCGGCGCGCTCGCAAAACAATTTTTGCAGACTTTTGGCATCGAAGTCTTGAGCCACACGATTGCCGTTGGAAAAATAAAATTGGAGCGCGAAATTTCCTGGCAGGAAATTGTTTCTGTCTGCGGCGATTTTGAATCCCCGCTTCGCTGCGCCGATTCCGCTACGCAGGAAAAAATGAAATCTGAAGTGGATGCCGCTCTTCGCAAAGGCGATTCCGTGGGCGGAATTTTTGAAGTTGTCGCGCACAATGTTCCGCCAGGACTTGGTTCGCACGCGCAGTGGGATGAAAAACTCGATGCGCGTATCGCTCAAGCTCTGATGAGCGTGCAAGCAGTGAAAGCCGTGGAACTCGGGGCGGGCGTCGCCGCCGCAACTTCTTACGGTTCCGAAGTGCAGGATGAAATTGGCTACGATTCCGCTGCGCACAGATTCACGCGCGCCAGCAATCGTGCCGGTGGACTCGAAGGCGGCATCACAAATGGAGAAGACGTGATCGTTCGCGGCTATCTAAAACCGATTTCCACGCTACGCCAAGCTCTTGGCACCGCGGATTTAGTGAGTAAGGACGCTGTAAAAGCCGCATACGAACGTTCTGACATTTGCGTGGTTCCAGCCGCAGGCGTCGCGGGCGAAGCGATGGTTGCATTTGTGCTTGCGCAAGCTTTTCTGGAAAAATTTGGCGGCGATTCTATCGCAGAAACGCGGCGTAACTTCGAGGGATACCAAGCGCAACTGCGCGCTTTTTGATAAACCAGCATCGAACAAAAGTCGATACTTGAAATTAAACAAAGACCGGTGCCATGAGCCACGATCACAAAGATAAGAAAACAACTGCAGCCGCAAAGAAAGATGCGGCCGTCGCGGAAGCGCCCGCAGGTATCGCGCTGCCCAAAGGTGTAAAGATTTATCCCGTCGTGAAATATGGTGACCCTGTCCTCGAAAAACCCGCGAGGCACGTCGTCGATTTCAATGACGAACTGCTCGAACTCTGCGCCGACATGTTCATTTCCATGTATGCCGCGCAAGGCGTAGGCCTCGCCGCGCCGCAAATCGGAATCGCCTTGCGGCTCGCCGTGATCGATACCACCGTCGGGAAAAATCCTGAAGCCAAAATCATAATCGCGAATCCCGAAATCATTCACGCCGAAGGCGAGCAGCGCGAAGATGAAGGCTGCCTCTCCGTGCCCGGGTTTCGCGGAAATGTTCTCCGTCCGCTTTTCGTCACCGTCCGCGCGCAAGATGCATTAGGAAATTCGTTTGAAATGCGCGGCGAAAATCTTCTCGCCCGCGCGTTCTGCCACGAAATCGATCACCTCAACGGAGTGCTTTTTCTCCAGCATCTCAGCATGCTCAAGCGCGACCTGATTCGCCGCCGCATTCGCAAGTTGCGCAAGAATGGCGAGTGGTAGTTCACCACGATGGACGCGCCGACGCCGCTACGCATAGTTTTTTGCGGCACGCCCGCGTTCGGTCTGCCATCTCTCAAACAACTTCTCGCCGATTCGCGATTTGAAATCGCCGCTGTTGTCACGCAGCCCGATCGGCCCCGTGGACGCGGCCAGGAAATTTCTGCGTCGCCCGTAAAAACATTTGCTCTCGAAAATAATTTAAAAGTTTTTCAGCCCGATCGCATCGGCTCCGAATCGTCGCGCGACTTTTTTATGAATATTTCTCCAGACGCTGTCGTGATCATCGCCTACGGACAAATCGTTTCGCCGCAGCTCCTGGAAATTCCGCGCCTCGGCTGGATCAACCTTCACGCTTCTCTGCTTCCAAAATATCGGGGAGCCGCGCCAATCAATTGGGCGATCGCCAACGGCGAATCCGTCACAGGAATTTCCACGATGCTGGTCGACGCGGGAATGGACACCGGTGCTGTGCTGCTGAAACACGAAATTCAAATTGGCCTCGATGAAACCGCACCACAACTGGCAACACGCATGGCGGAATTCGGCGCGCCGCTCGTCACGAATTCCCTTACCGGCCTCAACGAAAGAACTCTAACGCCGCAGCCGCAGGACAATTCTCAAGCCACGCGCGCTCCATTGCTAAAAAAGGAACACGGCCGCATCAATTGGAATCTTTCCGCCCTACAAATTTACAATCGCGTCCGCGGACTCGCTCCCTGGCCCGGCGCATTCACAAATTTTCGCGGCCAGCTCTGCCAAGTCTGGGGCAGATCCGCGAACTTATTGATCGCATCAACATCGCAACGCGATGTTCCTGGCACGATCATCGTAACCGGCGGTCTAATACTCGTCGCCTGCGGTGAAAGCACTTTCTTCGAACTAACCGAAGTGCAACTTGAAGGCCGCAAGCGCGTTCCCGCCGTCGAATTTCATCGCGGCGCCCGCATAACTTCCGGCGAAACATTTTCTTCTTCAGTATCGAACTCGAACTTAAATTCACCGCGCAATTGAGCGCGAATTCACAAAGTGCTACGCTGAATTCAGAAAGACTGACATGTCATTTCGCGAAAGATTAGAATGGATGTTGCGCATGGGCCTGCTCGTGTTCGTTCTCGCGGCGGCCGCATTCCTCAGCGCCATCACCACAATTCGCATGGCCATTCGCGGACGCGAAGTCGCCATGCCCAGCGTCGTCGGCCTAAAACTCGCCGACGCGCAAAAGCAACTCTCCAGCAAAGGCCTCGGCCTCAAAGTCGCCGACCGCGTTTACGACGCAGCTCCTGCGGGAAATGTGATTCGCCAGAGTCCGAGCGCCGGTCTCGAAATGAAAGTTTCACAGGACGCGCATGTCGTAGTGAGTCTCGGCCCGCTTCACGTCACAATTCCAGTTCTTGAAGGCGGCTCGCTCCGTTCCGCGCGCGTGGCACTTTTGCAAACCGGTCTGCAACTCGGCGAAGTTTCCTCGCCCTATCTCAATAATTCCGCCGCCGACACCGTTCTAGTTCAAACTCCGCCCCCCGGTTCGCAAGCCTCCAGCGCGCACGTCGATTTGCTCGCATCCCTCGGCCCGCGTCCTTCCGCTTTCGTGATGCCATTTTTAATTGGAGTCCCTACACCGGAAGCCGAGCGCGAATTTTCTGAAGCGGGCATCCACAACATTCGCGTAACTCCCGTTCCATCTCCTCAATGGCCCGCGGGAACTGTGATGGATCAATCGCCTCCCGCAGGCGCGCGTTTCGCGTCCGGCGATACCATCGAACTCAAGGTCGCCACCCGCTCCACTCAGGACATCCCTTTCGCGAAACAGCCTCAATAATTCGACGCCCGGAACCCCAGCCTGCTTGTGATAAAATCTCTTGGGGGAGTTTTGCAACACACTCAGATTGACATTGCTCCGTCAATTCTTGCGGCGGATTTTGCCCGGTTAGCCGAGCAAGTCGCAGCCGTCGAACGCGCCGGCGTCCGCCTGATCCACGTCGACGTCATGGACGGCCATTTCGTCCCCAACATTTCGATCGGAGTGCCCGTAGTTGCCTCGCTTCGCAAGGCAACCCGGCTACTACTAGACGTGCATCTCATGATCGAAAACCCAGAGCAATTTGTGGAAGCCTTTGCCAAAGCCGGAGCCGACACGCTGCTCGTACACGAAGAAGCTACCGTTCATCTCGATCGCGCGGTCACGATGATCCGCGAACACGGATGCCGCTCGGGAGTGGTAATCAATCCCGCGACGCCGGTCTCGTCGCTCGCGGATGTTCTTTACAAGGTGGATCAAGTTTTGGTCATGTCTGTAAATCCAGGATTCGGCGGCCAGGGATTTCTTCCGAATTCGCTCGAGAAAATTCGCGAACTCGCCCGCCTTCGCGCTCGTCATGGTTACACATATCGTATTGAAGTCGATGGCGGCGTCGTTCCGGAAAATGTCGCCGATCTCGTTCGCGCTGGCGTCGAAATTCTTGTCGCCGGCACATCCGTTTTTCACACTCCGAACCCAGCCGATGCAGTAAAGCACATGCAACAAATCGCCAACGAAGCTGTGGCGGAGAAAGTCTGAGGTGTTTGCGTGAAAATTGTTCGCACTTGGGGGATTGTGCTGCTTGGGAGCAGCCTCTTGCTCGGCGGTTGTTTCACCAAGAAAAAAATTAATCCGCAGTTGACGCAGGGCGCGCCAGTCAATGACTCGGTCGCGCCGGATAAAGTTCTCTATCAGCGCTCGCTCGACGACATTTCCAAAGGCCGCTACGAAATCGCGCGCCTCACTCTCCAATCGCTGATCAACACCTATCCCGATAGCGAATATCTCGCAAAAGCCAAACTTTCCATCGCCGATTCGTACTACAAAGAAGGCGGCAACACTGGCCTTTCGCAATCGATTCTTGAGTACAAAGATTTCATCACCTTCTTCCCTTTCCTCGATGAATGCGCCTACGCGCAAATGCAAATCGGCATGGCTCATTATCGCCGGGTGGAAAAACCGGATCGCGATCGCACCGAAGCCGAAGCCAGCGAAGAAGAATTCCAAATTTTTCTCACCAAGTATCCGTCCAGCCCTCTCGTGCCACAGGTGGAACAACAGCTTCGCAACGTTCAGGAAATTCTCGCCGATGGAGATTTTCGCGTCGCTCAGTTCTACTTCACTAAATCCGATTACCGCGCTTCCGCGGGACGTTTGCTCGAAGTCGCCAGCCGCTATCCGCTCTACAGCAAAGCTGACAAAGACCTCTGGATGCTCGCCGGTATTTACGATCGCAGCGAAAAAACTCAATTCGCCGGACTTTTTTATAGCCGCATCGTCAGCCAGTATCCGCTTTCACCTTTCGCGCCAGACGCGAAAGCGCGGCTCACCAAGCTTGGCCTTCCGGTTCCGCAAGCCGATCCAAATGCAATCGCGCGGATGACCAAGGAACAAAATACTCCGCATCCGCGCCCGAGCCTTCTCGCGAAAACTCTGGGCCCGATTGAATCGCGTCCCAATATGAGCATGGCCGCGAAAACCGGCACGCCGCAAATGGCTCCGCCGGAAGAAGACGCCTCGCTCGAAACTCTAGTCGGCTCAAACGGTTTCAATCTCAACGCTTCTGGCGCCGGCGCGAATTCCAGCGCAGGCGGTGCAGCGTCTGGCGGAGCAGCCCAAGGTTCCGGAAATCCGCCAGCCGCCGATGGCTCAACAAACGGAACCGGCGCAGCTGTGGAAATCGTCACGCCGGGATCAACTCCGACTCCTGGTCCCGCCGCTACCACGCCCACTGGCGCTGCGCCTCCATCCAGCACGCCAGCAACTGGAGCGGCAGCACCCGCAAACGGCGCGGCGAGCCCCGGCGCAGCAGCCGCATCGCCCACATCACAGACCACGCAGCCACCGAATTGCACGCCGCAAACCGGCACCACCACCGGCGCGGCAAATTCCGCTTCGAATTCTGGCACTACGACTTCCACTACCAGCGGCACTCAGCCAAACGGCACCCAGCAGCCCGGCGCAAACTCAACCACTCCGCCACCGTGCCAGCAAATAAACAACACCAAGAAAAAGAAGAAGAAATTCCCCTGGTAAATTTCTCTACGTTTCAAAGCCGCTCTTATTCGCCTTGTTATGCCGGCGACAAAGAGCGGCTTTTGTTTTAAGCAGCGTTTATTTTTTCAGGACCGCGCCGCCGTCCAACGCCTTCGGCTGAATGGTCCGCAAAACGACAGCAATATGGCTCTTCTGCTTGTGCCAACTCTACTTTATCGTGGCCCCCAGATTTCACTTCGAGGGCTTAGCCATGCACCGATTCAAGTATCTTTTCGTCGCGCTCGTCGCGGTGTTGTTTTTGGTCGAAGCTGATCCAGTTCTAGCGCGACAGGGACAAATGCAACAAACTCCGCAAGTGCTGGTGCAACCGGCGCAGCCCGATCCTCGCCCAGCCAGTTCGCAATCAAAGGAATTGCTGGACGCATGGAACGAGATCCATCACAAACTTATCGCCATGGCCGAAGATTTTCCGGAAGACAAATACGATTTCAAAGTTCAGAAAGCCGAACGCACTTTCGCCGAAAATATTCTTCACGTCGCCGGCACCGACTATCATTTCATCAGCTCGATGTCGGGCAAAAAAGAAGGACCCGAAGGTGGCGACAATCCGCCGCGCTCAATCTACAAATCAAAAGATGATGTGGTGAAATTGATCAAGCAGGCCGCCGCGGATGGCGCTGCGCTGATCGAAAAGCAAGGCGATAAGGGCATCAACAAAGAAATCAAATCCGTCTACGGCAACGCGATGTTCCACGTCTCAACTTTGTGGTGGGAATATCTCGAACATTGCGGCGAACACTACGGCCAGCTGGTCGTTTACTACCGCGCGAACGACTTAGTGCCGCCGGAATCGCGCCCGCGTCCAAAATAATTTCTAAAACATTATCGTCGCCGGGTAGTGGGGGCGAGCTTTGCCGCGTTGCAGCTTGGGGTGGCTAGCCAGATCGCGCGGCAGGGGCGGGGCTTTCCCCGCCCGCCGTGCGGGAATTCAAATTGTCATCCCGAACCCCGCTTCAGCGGGTGAGGGATCTGCAGTTTCCTTCCGCGTTCTCTGCTACTTCGCCGGCCGCCCTTTCACATCCGTGAAATCTTTCGAATTAATTCCCCAGCTCACAATCCGCTCCGGCGCAATGCGTATCATCTCCGGATCGAATCCCGGACCGAGCGCCGCGCCGCCTGTCTTCAAAATTTCCGCGCGGCCGCGAATTTCCACTCCGCGCACCGACCACGGATTCATCGAGGCCACATCATCAATCACAAACGCCACTCGCGGATTTTGCACAACATCCCGATATTTCTTTCGCTTCGCGAAACCGCTGTGCCCCCCAATTTCGATCAAATCTTTTTCAGGATTGTATTTGTAACCCACGGGGACCACGTGCGGCTGTCCATCCGCTCCGACCGTCGCCAGCCGCCCAAGCCGCTGCGTTTTCAAATATTCCACTTCGCCTGCGGTGAATGCGCTCATAAGTTTTCTTCCTCAATTCGAAGTGCTGAACAGAGCCTTCTCGCTGGTCTCGACAATCTCTTGCCCGTCCGACCATTGAATTCAGAGACGGCTTTCCGCAGGGTTAGGGGCCGGATCTTAACCAGCTCGACCTTTACTCGTTCCATTGTCAGAGGGAAATCGCCATCGACACCCAGAAAAATAGCATGACGAGCGCGCCCGTAAGCGTTATCCATTTCAGGCGACCTCTCGAAAGAGCACCTGCGATCAAGGAGGCTAAGGATAGCCACGCTCCACTGCGAATTAATTGCAATGCAGTGGCGTCAACATTCCGCGCTCCCGTCTGCGACAGGTTTCGAGCGACGTAAAGAGTTAGAATCACGGATGCAACCGACAAAAACACAATACTGGCGACTTGGGCGCGATCTCGCCAAGCTCCGTGCTTGGGCGTGCGCTTCTTGACGATTGCGTCCATCCAACTCCGGCGAAAGACAACGACTCAGGAAACCGTAACACCAACGATTAAGACCTCAACAACGCAGTTCAGCCGTATCCGATACCAAGACTTGCGGAGAATAAGTGAGAACTTCGAACTTTCTCGCTCACTTTTTCAAAAGCGATGAATCGCTGAAGGGTTCAAATTTCGGGAGCGTGCGCGAGCCGCAGCGCGCGCACGCACCACAGAATCAGAGTCCGATCACCTACTTCGCGGCTCTGGCTGCTTCGCTCAATTCCCTGCTGGCTTGCACGAGGAGATCCTTGGCCTTGTCTGCGTGTCCTCCGAGTTTATCGTTGTTATCTTTCTGGGCTTCGGTGGCTTTGTCCCAGGCTTTGCCAATCAGATCCTGCGCTTCGGCGATGTTTGGATGCGCCTTCATGCTCACATCGTGCATCGGCCGTTCTTGCGCGTACACAACGCCAACACAAATCACAGCCAGCACAAACAAAACGCGAAGAAACGAATTCGTTCGGATCATGTATCCCTCCTCAGGAGTAGTTCAGAGTGGCAGTCCTTCACCTAGCCATACTGTTTACGCTTTTTTCGCACCGCGGTAAAGAGCAACGATGCCGCGCTTGCCGGAGCGCCTTCAGCACTCCACCAAACAAGCAGCTTCGAACTGCTCGTCACCAATTCATGATACGAAAAAAAGCTGCCACGCCCTATTGCTTCTCGTAAATATAAATCTCTTTGTGATCGTTTGCATCGTTGGTGAGAGTTCGACCGTCAGCCGCCAGTGTCCACGTATCGACGACAGGCTTCAGCCCCGTGACGACGACCGTAACGTTGGGGACTTTTATATCTAAAGTAGATTCGATCACCAGCACCGAATCGTGCCAACTCGCGATCGAAGTCAGTTCGCCCGACGCCATCTTCTCCGTGACGCGCTTCTTCCCATCCGGCGTGTAGCTCTCCTCCGATTTCTTGCCGTCTGTTTTGTAACGGAAAACGATCGCCGACTTCTTGTTTTCAATGACAACTGTTTGGGATTTTATTGCGTTGTCCTTCGGGAGCGTGCTCTTTGCAACGTTGAGAACCCAAGTACCAGAGAAGTCTGGCGCCGCGGTAGTTCGCCCGATCGCCAAGAACATCACGGCAAGAAAAAGTGTAATCGTGACCAGAAGCTTTCGCATGAAAGTGGCCCTTCCTTTTGGCGGGGATTGTAATACGTTTCTCGCAACTAATTTCTCGCAATTCCAAATTAACGCGGTGACCGGACGAGTGCCGGCCCGGCAAGTCTCAATCCCAAGTCACGCGACTCATTCGGTGCGAGGATTGTTGCGCCCAATCTCGCACCACGCACGCGATCATTCTGTCGAGCCCGCGCCGACCAACCCTGAAATTCACACGCCCCCGCATATCAAAATCTCGGCGGAACAATCCGCCACCCGCGCGGTTATTCCACGCTCCCTCCGGAGGCCCAGAGGGCCGCCACCAAACGTGAGCCCAGGTCGGAAGACCTGGGTACCCTGTCCAAAAAAATATTTCCGGAGCGCCTTCAGGACTCCACCAAACAAGAAATTCTTGTCACCACTTCACGATTCGAAAGCACGCTGGCCGCACCCGGCTATCGGCGCTTATCGAAGAGTTCTGGGGACAAACCGGGGGGACACACGGAACGTTTCCGCATTTCCGGCTCACGATTAGAAATCGAGCGTCGCCTGGGATCGGCTGTGGAGCGCGGTCTTTGGACGACCGCCTTTGCCAGGCGCGAAGCGACGCTGGGTCACGTCTTCTAACGTGCGCACGAACGATGCGGCAGGCACAGTAACCACAGCAATATGGGCTAGACGCCACACCATGGAAGATTATCAGGAAACGTTCCGTCTGTCCCCGGGTTTTGGGCTTCGTCCCCGGGCTTCTGAGAAGGGATGCGCCTCCACCCATACGGCCTGCGTCTTCTGAAGACTCATCAAGTCAGCTTCGGTTAAGCTCTCAATCCCAAAACCCAATGCAATTTCGCCGTTGTCGGAGCGGAAGATCGCATCGTATACGAAATCTTGGTCGTTCGAAAGTTTCGGGTCGAACGAGCGCCGATCTGAGAAATAAATTTCAAGATCCCGAGGGAAATTAGGCTTCACATACCAGAGCTTTTCTAAACGCTCGATCACGTATTCGCACTCCTTGAAAGGCCAATACCGCACACCCAAAACGTTTTTGTCGGAATCTCTCAACCAGTCGTAGAACCCGGTCCATGCGCCGAAATTCTCTTCCGTGTATGCAGTTTCGCCGAGTCTAAATCCCTTCATCGGCCAGCAAGTATTCTTAGAAAGAGTCAGCGTGGCTCGGAATATGATCAGCAGACATGCCCCACCACATGAACTGTCGTTTGATTCGCGAAATAATCGTTGTGCGCTGTTCAACGAACCCCCTAGGCATAAAACTACTTTAATGCATTATCGGGGGGGGCAGACAGAACGTTTCCGCATTTCCGGCTCACGATTAGAAATCGAGCGTCGCGTGGGATCGACTGTGGAGCGCGGTCTTTGGACGACCGCCTTTGCCAGGCGCGAAGCGACGCTGGGTCACGTCTTCTAACGTGCGCACGAACGATGCGGCAGGCACAGTAACCACAGCAATATGGGCTAGACGCCACATCGAGGAAGATTATCAGGAAACGTTCCGTCTGTCCCCGGGTTTTGAACTCAAAATCATTCGGACGGTGCCGCCACGGGGCACGGCCCGCGAATCTAACGATACGGTTCATACGTAATGGTTTTAACTTGTTCTTTGGCAAACAGCGTCTCCCGTCTGCGTCCATTTCGGAATATCACGGTTCGTTCATCCAGACTGAGTCGCGTGAACCAACCAATTGCAGCACCACTAGAGTTCAGGTACAGCCTTTCTTCTAATTTCCCGGCCTTTATCGCCCTCCAGATCGAACTAAAGTCATCTCTCCAAGTCGAATTGGCCGCGGTCAGGCCACCGCAGGCGAATCCGATGAATTCTCTAGTCGAGATTTCGCCTATCGTCAGATTCAGGTCGCGATGGGCCACTTCGCCTTTGAGGGGCGCAGCTTTTTTATTCAGCGGGATTATTTCGAAGTACGGTTCCGCCCATTCCGAATGGCCTGGAACGCGCCCGAGCCGCATATCTGCCAGTCCAAGGGGAAGGTTTGAGAGGAGAGTACCCAAATATGCGATGAAATCGGCTTCAAAACCTGGAGCCGCGAAGGGAGGTCTTGAATGTTCATTCCGCACCCGGAGAGGATACCACTACTAGCTTTAACCGCCGGGTTACTGTCATGCTCATGGGCTTGCGGAAGCGCGACCTCTGCAATCGGACCTGGAGCTAGACAAGCAAGAAGGGGCTGCTAAAAGGCACGTACCTGTCGTCGTGTCGGTGTGTCTGCCCGCAAACACCACTTGCTCTTCCTCCACCCCTATGTGCTATATTGCAATCAGTCTCCGTCAGTAACTCCCGGAACGTGCATCGCGCATTTGCAGCGCTATGATTAATTTCGTTCTGGGCTCGGGCTGCTGGACAGTTCGAGTAGGTTCTTTGAAGACTGAATATCTGTGAGCCGGCGAAGTATCTCCTCCCATTTGTTTCCACCGGGGCGAGCGGCTCGGTTTTTCGTCCAACGAATTCACTGGACAGGGCCTGCGATCCTACCCGTTCGTCCGTACCGCACTCCTCCTCCTCCCGCCGTCCTCTGCGTCTCTGCGGTGAGAGCAGTTGCTCTTCATCCCGGGTGTCCGATGTCCGTCCCACGATTCCCGATCAATTACGCCGGAACTATGTCGTCTCAGGGCCTCTTTCGATACCAGAAATCTCGGCTAACCTCCGCGTAATCAATCACTTCCGAAAAAAGTGAGAGTTTCAGGGGTAGGGGTGGGGTAAACCGGCTGAAAATTAAATTTGAAAGCGACGTCATCGTTCGTAACTAGCTCAAATCCATCAATTTGCGGAAAAGGTCGCTCCCAGGGATATAAGCGCTACGCGAATCCTGCTATTAACCGTATGAACGCCTGGGAAACACCTGACCTAACGATTCATTGACGCCCTTCGAAACCGGATGCTAACAATCTGTGGTTAGCATTGACCTCAGGCTATGTGTGTTTGCCTGGTTGGAGCCCCTGTGTCGACGATCCTGATTGCGGATGACAATAGCAATATTCAGAAGATGGTGACCCTGGCCCTGAAAGATCAGGGGATAGATGTGATTGCCGTGGGAAATGGCGAAGCGGCTGTGCGCAAGATGCGCGATATGGTTCCCGATCTCGTGCTGGCAGATATTTTTATGCCGGTACGCAGCGGCTACGAAGTGTGCGAATTTGTGAAGCAAGATCCGCGCCTGGCGCACGTTCCCGTGATTCTGCTTACCGGGGCGTTTGATCCTTTCGATCAGGCCGAAGCAGAACGAGTTGGCGCGAATGGAGTTTTGAAGAAGCCATTTGTGCCGCCCGATCCACTGATTAATTTGGTGAAGTCTTTGTTGCCCAAAGTGCCGGAGCCGGTGGAAGTTGGCAGCGGCGATTTCGTATCAAACAAAGTTCCGTCTACGGATGGGCCGCGCGTGGCCGCGAGCACATTTTTTCCTGTACCGCCGATGCCTCCGCCGCCCGCGCCGCGTCCCCGCGCTGAATCATCGGTAGCAGTTGCCGCGCCGCCAGAAACAATTATGGCCAAGGCGCCGCGAGTGGAAGCTGTCGAGGAATTTCCGGAGATCGATGAAGAAGTGCCGTACGCAGAACAGATGCGGCCAGCGGCTCTCGATCAAATTCTTGCGAATGTGAAACCGGAGGGAGCGACGGAAGAAGCGGATCACGCATTCGGCGGAGTCGCCGCATTCCCGGACTTGTTGATAACGAAGCGCCACCGCGCGAACCGCAAAAGGAACCGTGGAGCATTCGTCCGCCATCGACGAAAGATATGGTGGAGCACTACTGGCCGCCGCGCAGCGTTTCGGTGGAAGAGGAAACTGAACCCGCGCAGACGTTTCGCCCTTCGGCGTTCGATACTCCGCAGAATGGCGAAACAACATCCGGAGTTGCAGAAGTTCCGGAAGATAAAATTGAAGAATTTTCCGCCGCGATTTCGGCGCCGCTTGCCCCGATCGTGCCCGTTGTGGATGAATCGCACTCGAATGGAGATTCGAATCACGCGGAAACTGCAACTGGCGTGATCGAAACTCCGGTTGTCGAAGAAGCGATTGCTGAAAATGCTGGCGCATCTGCATCAACTGAAACCGAGAGCTCGAAGGAGACAACTGAGCACGCGGAATCTAACGAAGCGCAGCATCAACCTGCAATTACCCAGCAGGAATGGGCTTCGTTCTCGTCGGTGGCCGGTGAATCATCGACGCAGGTTTCGATTCCGGAACCCGAGTCTGCGATGCCGCGGCCTGATGTAATTAATATTGAGGAAGCGTCGCACGAACTCGCTGCGGATTCAGCGGCTGCGCACTCCGAAACGGGGAAAGCCGCCGCGGCGGAAGATTCTGCTGCGAAATCGGAGACGCCTGCTGGAACCACGACATCTTTCGCATCGCACTACGGGCTGGCATTCGTACCGGAGGCGCCGATGGATTCTTCGCACATGGAAGAAGTGCCGGCGAAGTTTCGCGCCGGGCGATTTTGGAGCGCACGATTCTGAGAACAACAACGCAAACGGTGCGGCACACGATGCGCCGCTCGCGGTTCGGCCTGACGCGGCTGAACTCGATAGCGTTCACGCCGATCTTGTCGCGGAAATTTCCGATCGCGTGATGGAGCGCATGCGTCCACAAGTAATGGAAATTATTACGCGCGAAATTTTGCGTCCGATTGTCGAGGCGCTGGTTCGCAAAGAAGTAGAAAACAGATAAACAAACGTAGTTTCTCACCTGCCATCAATTGACGCGCTTCACGCGCGGCCCTTATAGTAATTCTTCATTTTCATGCGGCTGCGCGCCGCTGCGTCTCGTCGACCCTGAAATGACCCGAGAAATTCCAAAGGAATATTCGCCGCAAGAGATTGAAGAGCGCTGGGCGCTCGAATGGGTGCGCGCGGGATTGTATCGCGCCGAGGAAAGCGCCGATGGCCCGACGTTTTCCATCGTGATTCCCCCGCCGAATATTACCGGCTACGCCCACATCGGCCACATGCTGGAGCACACGCAAATTGACGTGCTCACTCGCTGGCATCGCATGCTGGGCGATCGCACTCTGTGGCTTCCGGGAATGGATCACGCCGGAATTTCCACGCAGGTAATCGTGGAGCGCGAATTGGACAAGGAACATCTTACGCGCGTGGGAATTGGCCGCGAAGCATTCGAGCGCCGCGCGTGGGAATGGAAAGCGCACAGCGGCGGCACGATCAAGCAGCAGATGATTCGGCTGGGCGATTCGGTGGATTGGTCGCGCGAGAAGTTTACGCTTGATCCGCCGCTGTATCGCGCGGTGCTGGAAGCGTTTCTGCGGCTGTACAACGAGGGATTGATTTATCGCGGGCGGTACATCGTCAATTGGTGTCCACGATGTCTGACCGCGCTGAGTGATTTGGAAACGCCGCACGAAGATCGCAACGGACACTTGTGGCACTTCAAGTATCCGGTGATCGGCAGCGACAAGTTCATCGTGGTGGCGACCACGCGCCCCGAGACGATGCTTGGCGACACCGCTGTCGCTGTGCATCCCGATGACGAACGATATCGCGATCTGATTGGCAAGCGCGTGATGCTGCCGCTGACGAACCGCGAGATTCCAATCGTTGCGGATGATTCGGTGGATCGCGAGTTCGGGACAGGTGCGGTGAAAGTGACACCTGCGCACGACCCGAATGATTTCGAGTTGGGTCGCCGCCACAAGCTGCCCGAGATCGATGTGATGACGGAAGACGCGCACATGAGCGCGAACGCGGGAGCTTACGCCGGGCTCGATCGTTTCGAGGCGAGGAAGAAAGTTGTGGCGGATATGGACGCGCTGGGATTGCTGGAGCGCGTGGAAGATCACAAACTTTCCGTGGGCGTGTGCCAGCGTTGCAAGACGATTATCGAGCCGCGTGTTTCGACGCAATGGTTCTGCAAGATGAAACCACTGGCCGAAGATGCGACTGCCGCTGTTGAAGGCGGGCACATTTCGATCGTGCCGGAGAACCAGCGGAAGATATTTCTGGATTGGATGGCGAATATTCGCGACTGGTGTATTTCGCGCCAGCTCTGGTGGGGACATCGCATTCCGATCTGGCATTGCAAAGATTGCGGAGGAATGACTCCCGCGCGGAATTCGGATGTGGTGATCGTGAATGGACGGGCGCAGGCGGGGAGTCCGCCGGAAAGTTGCGGAGCGTGTAGCAGTCGCAAATTGGAGCAGGATACGGATGTTTTGGATACGTGGTTCAGCTCTGGGATTTGGCCGCTGTCTACGCTGGGCTGGCCCGACGATACTCCTGATCTGCGGAAATATTATCCGACGTCGCTGCTGATCAGCGGTTACGACATATTGTTTTTCTGGGATGCGCGGATGGTGATGCTGTGCGGGCATCTTGCGTCCGGAAAAACCGTAGACGAGCGAGTTCCCTTCCGCCAGCTGTATTTGCATTCGCTGGTGCGCGACGCGCAGGGACAGAAAATGTCCAAGATGAAGGGCAACGTCGTGAATCCGCTCGAGTGGATGGAGCGATTCGGGACAGATGCGCTGCGATTCGCGCTAATGATCAAGGCCGCTCCGGGAACTGACATTGCGCTTAGCGAAGATGCGGTGCTTGGTTATCGTGCGTTTGCGAACAAGATTTGGAACGCGGCACGTTTTGTGTTCATGAATTTGGAGAAGTACGAGGCTGGGGGAGGCGAGACGCTGGAGATGTTGGCGTCACCGGATGTACGCGCTGCTGCTCCATATCGAACTGCGGACGAAGTGGCACTCATCGATCGGTGGATGTTTTCGCGGCTGGCGCGCGTGACTTCTTCCGTGAGCGCGGCTCTGAGGGAATTTCGGTTTCACGAAGCGGCACATGAAATCTATCACTTTTTCTGGGGAGATTTTTGCGACTGGTATATCGAGTGGACGAAGCCGCGATTGCAATCTGCGGATCGCGAAGTTGCGCGTGCGGCGTGGCGAAACATATTTGCGGTGTACGAAGCTGCGCTGCGATTGTTGCATCCGTTCATGCCGTTTATTACGGAGGAGTTGTGGAGCCGGTTGCCGCAGGTTGCGGGCGCGCGGTCGATATCGCTGGCGCGATTCCCTGCTGCTTTGGAAGAACAGATCGACAATCTCGCTCTGGGAGACTTTAACAAGCTGAAAGAAATCGAAGCCACTGCGCGAAATCTTCGAGCTGATCTGAAGATTGATCCCAAGAAGCCGGTCGCCGCAGAGTTCTTCAGCGATCAAGGATATTTGCGGCAACTCATCGAGCAAAACATGCAGCCGTTTTGTCAGTTGACGCCGCTGTCGTCGCTGAGCGTCAGCAAATCGCGACTCAATGACAAAGAAGCGGGAGCTGGACTTGTTAGGTCGGAGGTCGAATATGACATCCGAATCGTCTATGAACGACCGACCGACCCAGAGGCAGAGACGGCGCGGGCGCGGAAGGAAATTGAGCGCCTGGAAAAGGATATTGCTGCAAAGCAGCGGCAGCTTGGAGACGCTACGTTCTTGAGCAAGGCTCCTGCGCACATCGTTGAAGGATTGAAAGCGACGCTTGGTCAACGCGAAACGGAATTGAAGAAGCTGGCTGAGCGAATGCGCCAGCTTGAAGCGAGCAGCGGCAAGGCGTAGAACGCAGCGAACGAAATGCCTCCACGCAAATGCGGGCACGAAAATTGCGGGGACTACGGACCGGCAACTGGAGCGGTTGCTGGCGCTGCTGGCGGATAGTCCGATGCTGGTGATCAGCGGCGAGAAAATTGCGCGCGAGATTGGAGTGACGCGCTCAACTGTGTGGCGATGGATCAACCGGTCTGCGCAGCGTGGGAGTGAAAGTCCGCGGGCACGCGCACAGCGGATATCGCATCGAGCGAATTCCGGATGTGCTGGTGGCGGATTTGCTGGGGCGGCAACTTCGCGGGACGATTTTTGGGAAGCGCATCTGCCATTTCTTCAAAGTGGATTCCACAAATCGCGTCGCGCATGGAAATGGGATTTGCGGGCGAGCCGCATGGCGCGATCGTGGTGGCGGAAGAACAGTCCGCCGGGCGAGGACGCGCGGGGCGCGCGTGGATTTCGGAACGCTCGGCTGGAATTTATATGAGCTTGTTGCTGCGACCTGAGCTGACACCTGCGCAGGCGCCGATGCTGACGCTGGCTGCGGGACTCGCGGCGCGCGACGCGATTGCGGAGACGGCGGGCGACTCCGTGGATATTCGCTGGCCAAATGATGTTTTGCTTGAGGGGAAAAAAGTTTGCGGAATCCTTACGGAGATGCACGCCGAGCCCGACAGGATTCGATTTGTGGTGGTGGGAATCGGAGTGAATGTAAATCAGGCGCACATGCCGGAAGCGATTGAGAAGATTGCGACGTCAGTGCGAATCGCGACGGGCAAAACGCAATCGCGAGTGGAAATTGCGGCGAGGTTGCTGCGCCAGTTTGAAGGCTACTACAATCAACTTCTCACGAAGGGCGCGGCGCCATTGATTGCGCGGTTCGCGCAGGTTTCGAGTTATGCGAAGGGGAAAAATATTCGCGTGACGACTGCGCAGGAAACTTTTGTGGGGAAAACCGCGGGGCTTGATTCGGGCGGATTGTTGCGCGTGACGCGTGAAAACGGAAAGACAGAAACTTTGCTGGCGGCGGATATTTCTGAGGCGAACTGATGCTGCTCACGATTGATCTGGGCAACACAAATACCGTGCTGGGAGTTTTCCGCGGCAAGGAATTACTTGCGAACTGGCGGCTGACAACCGCTCGCGATCAAACCGTGGACGAGTATGGAATTCTGGCGCGCAATCTTTTGACGCTGGCGAATATTGATATGCATGCGATCGAGGGCGTGATTATCAGTTCGGTGGTGCCGCCGCTGAATTGGACGCTCGGTGAAATGTCGCGGAAGTATTTTTCTCGCGAGGCGCTATTTGTTGAGCCGGAGCTGTCGACGGGGATGCCGGTGCTGTACGACAATCCGCGCGAAGTGGGAGCGGACCGGATTGTGAATGCGATTGCGGCGTACGAAAAATATGGCGGTCCGTGCGTGTCCGTGGATTTCGGGACGGCGATCAATTTCGATGTGATTTCGGAGAAGGGCGAATACCTTGGCGGAGTGCTGGCTCCGGGAATTGGGATTTCGTCGGAGGCGCTTTTTGCGCGCGCGGCGCGATTGTTTCGAGTGGAAATTCGCGACCCTGGGAAAGTGATTGGGACGAATACTGTGGCTTCGCTGCAATCCGGGCTTTATTACGGATATGTGGACATGGTGGATGGAATTCTCGAGCGGATCAAAGCGGTGCTTGGTCCTAAGACGAGGGTAGTGGCGACCGGTGGCCAGGCCGAGCTTGTGTCGCGTGGATCGAAGCACATCAAACACGTGGATGAGTTTTTGACGCTCGACGGGCTGCGAATTATTTGGGAACGGTGCGGAACGAAGCAATCTTCCGCGAGCGCGAAAGCGCCTGCACGAAAGAAAGAACGAGCGAAGTAGAATTGACAGCGGACTTTGGATTTTCCCAGTGCTGAAAATGTGCGCAGCATGAGCGCTTTCGAATATTTCAACTACTTCACGCAAATCGAAGAATATTTTTGGACCAAGCGCGGCGCGCATCTGCTGGTCTCGCCGCTGGACTGGGCAATTTTGGAAACGTGGCAACAAGCTGGAATTCCGGCGGCGACGGTGATGAAAGGGATCGATCGCGCGTTTGAGAGTTATCAACGGTCGAAGCGCGGACAATCCGGGCGGCAGATGAAGAGTCTTGGGTACTGCGTTGAAGCTGTCCTTGATGTAGCTGAAGAAGAAAAGGAAGCGGCGGCTGGCGCAGGACCTTCGTCTGGTGCGGCGAGTGTTCGCAAAGCAGATGATAGTTTTTCGCGCGATGATTTACGGAAGTACTTTTTGAGGAATGGCGAGCGGCTGGCGAGCGTGGCTACTTCGATGGCCGCGGAGCGGCCTGATCTAGCGGCGAAAATTGCGGAAGCGCGAGAGAGGGTGGCGGCGATATCTGGTGATTCTAGAATCGCCCGCTGCGATTGATCTGGAAGATTTGGAACGGCGATTACGGTAATTGAGGAAAAGCTTACGGCATCGATGGCGTCGCATGCGCCTGAAGAATTGATGTTGGGGATTCGGCGAGAATTGGATCGGCAACTGGCTCCGTATCGCTCGAAGATGTCGGCGGATCAACTTGCGGCGCTTGAACGGCGTTACATGCAGAAGAGATTGTTTGAAGCGCATTCGCTGCCGCGATTGAGTTTGTTTTACTTAGGTGGCAGCTAGCGCAGAGTGAAGCGGAGTGGCCGCGAGTGCGGCGGATGTGCGATAACTTGTAGCATACAAAGACAATATGGAATCCTTCGACATTCGAATTGAGAAGCTGGTGTATGGCGGCGATGCGCTGGCGCATCACGACGGGCGCACTGTGTTTGTGCCGTATGCGATTGGCGGCGAACTTGAGCGCGTGACGCCGATCGAGCAGAAGAAGAAGTTTGTGCGGGCCGAAGATCGACCAGGTGCTGGAGCCGGCGGCCGATCGTGTGGCCGCTCCGTGCCCGAAATTTGGCGTGTGCGGCGGGTGCCACTACCAGCACATGAATTACGCGGCGCAACTTCGTAACAAGACGCAGATACTGCGCGAAACCCTTTCGCGAATTGGACGGATTGATTGGACGGATGAGATCGCTGAACACTCGGCGAATCCGCTGCAATACCGAAATCGTGCGCAGTGGGCGGTGAGAACGGTTGGGAATCCCGCAAAACTTTCGATTGGATATTTTCAGCAGGGGTCATCGACGCTGGCGCCGACGGATGTTTGTCCGATTATCGCGCCAAGACTTGAGTCCGTGCTGGCGGGACTAACCCGCGCGTGCGACCAAGGCGCGATTCCGCGATCGGTGCGCGCTGTGGAAGCGTTTGTAGATTCAGCGAGCGACAAATTACTACTGAATGTTTCGTTCGAGAAAGCGGGCGCTGCGGCGGATAAACTTTCGCGACAACTGCTACCTTTCACGGGTGAGATTACTTCCCTGCTGGTGCAGGACGAGAGCACGGAGAAACTTGATCTTGCCGGGCCGGGACATTTGGATTACGAAGCGGCGGGACGGAAATATCGCGTTGGGCACCTTTCGTTTTTCCAGGTGAACCGATTCTTACTCGACGAACTCACACGGGCTGTAGTGGGCGAATACAAGGGCGAGCTGGCACTGGATTTATTCGCGGGAGTGGGACTTTTCTCCGTGCCGCTGGCGGCGAATTTCAAGAGAGTGATCGCGGTGGAAGGAAACGTGGCGGCTGTGCGCGATCTGGAAATAAATTTGAAAGAGACTCCTACGGCGCGGGCGCGGCATAGCGAAGTGGAATCGTTTCTGGCGCGATGGAAGGAAAGGCCGGAGCTGGTGGTGCTGGATCCTCCGCGCGCGGGAATTTCGGATGTGGCGGCGAAGCGGCTTCGCGAGATTGGTCCCGAGACGATTGTGTATCTCTCCTGCGACCCGGCTACACTGGCGCGCGATCTGGCCGTGCTGACGAAAGAAGTCGAGCCTGGCTCAAGATATAAGATAAGTAAATTAGAACTTTACGATATTTTCCCGCAGACGTATCATATCGAGGCGCTCGCAACCCTTCAGCGCCTTGAATGAAGACGCCAGCACTTCTCATCGTTACGGCTTTCGCCGCGGGAGTATTGTTCGCATCGTTTTTCCCTTCCCCATTTATTTCAAGTGTTTGCGCGGCTGCTCTTGTGTTGGTAGCCGCGCTGGCGCTTTGGTGGTTGCGATTCGATCGAGTTGCGTTCAGCTTGGCGCTGGTCGCATGGGCCGTGCTTGGCGCGCTTTCAGTGGGAATCGCCGCGCGCAATCGGCCGGCGGATCTTGTGTCCACAGTTGTCGAGCGAGGTTCGCTGGATTTGAGCGAGCCGCTGAGATGGCACGGCGTGCTGCGAGGCGATCCGCTGCACTTGCCGTGGGGATGGCGGTTTGAGATTGCGCTTGAAGATGTGGAGAACGCGGCAGGAGCCACTCCGATCTCGGGCGGGATACGGCTGACTTATTTTGGGGAACACGATCCGCTGCCGGCGGACATGCGTGCGGGCGATCGAGTGGAAGCTATTGCGAAGGCGAGCGTGCCGCACAATTACGGCGATCCGGGCGCGTTTGATTATCGATTACAGATGGCGCGAGAGGGCGTTGATGTCACCGGAACGCTGCGTAGTCTGAAGCTCATACAGCTTGATGGGTCGCGCAGCAATTCGCTGCGATTCGCGCTGGCGCGCGCGCGTGGTGGATTGCTGCGCGAAATTGATGATCTATTTCGGGCGCGGCCGGATCAGGGTGCGATTCTGCGAGCGATGTTGCTGGGCGATCGCACGTTCGTGGACACGGAGGTTGCCGATGAATTCCGGAAAACTTCCTCATACCACGTTTTAGTTGTTGCGGGGCTGCACGTTGCGGCGCTGGCAGGAATTGTTTTCTGGATTGTGCGGCGGCTGCGCATGGGTCCGATTGTTGGAGCGATGCTTTCGTTGTGCGTGCTGGCGGCATACGTGGGGATCGTGCAGGACCGAACTCCGATTCTGCGCGCGGCGATGATGGCTGCGGCTTACTTGTTAGCGAAGACGCTTTATCGATCGCTGGATATTTTGCAGACGGCGGCGCTGGCGGCACTGACGATTTTGGTGGCGCGTCCGAGTGAATTAATGGATGCGAGTTTCCAGCTTTCATTTCTGGCGGTGGGCGCGATCGGGGGAATCGCGATCCCGTGGCTGGAGAGAACTGCAGAACCGATGCGGCGGGCGGTGACTCATGTGGGGGATGCGACGCGCGATCCGTCTCATACGCCACGATTGGTGCAACTGCGATTGGATTTGCGTTCGGTGGCGGCGAAATTCGCGCGAACGGATGCGGCGCACGTACCAGAACGCGCGGCAAAAATTGTAGCCTTGCCCCTGATTGGAGGAGTGGCGCTGTACGAGACGCTGGTGGTGTCTTGCGTGATTCAGCTTGGATTGCTGCCGCTTGCGGCAAGTGAATTTCATCGCGTGAGTTTTCTGGGGCCGGTGGCAAACATTGGCGCGGTGTTTCTGACGGCGGTGATTGTGCCGTTGGGATTTGCTGCGCTTGCTGTGAGGCTTTTGTGGCGAGGGGCGGCGCTGGTGCTGGCGAGAACTACGGGCGCTTTTGTGTCCGCGCTGATTGCTAGTGTGAGATGGTTTGGCGCGGCGGCGTGGAGCAATCATCGAGTGGCCAGCGCGCCGGTGTGGCTGAGCATTTTATTTTTGGCGGGACTGGTGGCGTTTGCCATTGCTCTTCGATCGCGGAGGCGAATGTGGGAGATTTCGCTTGCGGCCTGCGTGGCGGCTTGCGCGATTTTGATTGCGGTGCATCCATTTGCTCCTGCGCTCGCGGCGGGCAAACTCGAAGTGACGGTGCTGGATGTGGGGCAAGGCGATTCGATTTTTGTGGCGGCGCCGAATGGCGCGACGTTGCTTGTGGATGGCGGCGGATTTGAGGGATTGTCGCGCGCGGGCGGGATGCGGACGCGATTTGATATTGGAGAGGAAGTGGTGTCGCGCTATTTGTGGTCGCGCGGAATCAAACGGCTGGATGCTGTGGCGCTGACGCACGCGCACGAAGATCATCTGGAAGGATTGACCGCCGTGTTTGAAAATTTTCGCGTGGCGGAACTTTGGGTGGGGCATGACGTGCACTCCGCGGCGTACGAAAATTTGATCGCGCTGGCGAATGCGCAGGGCACGAAAATTGTTCACTGGAAACAGAATGATGCGATTGAGTGGGGCGAGCTTCATGGATCTGTGCTGTGGCCTGACACGGACGCGGAAGTGCGGGCTGCGGGGAATAATGATTCGCTGGTGATGCGATTTGTTTTGGGCCGCGAAGCGATTCTGCTAACGGGTGATATCGAGAAACCTGTGGAGCGCAGATTGACTAGCGAGGGATTGGAACTCAGGGCGGATTTTTTGAAGGTGCCTCATCACGGGAGCAAAAGCTCTTCGACGGATGATTTCTTGCTGAGAGTGCGGCCGGAATTTGCGGCGATTTCGGTGGGAGAGAATAATCCGTTTAACCATCCAAGCCCGGAGGTGATGGCGCGACTCCTTGCAGACGGAATTCGCGTTTCGCGAACGGATCGAGAGGGCGCGGTGACTTTTCTTACGGATGGGACGAGTGCGCGAGTTACTGCGTTCGCCGCGATCGGAAAAACGAACGGACGAGATTACTTTCGCTCGTTTTTCTTGTCTTCGCGATAGTAGTCGTCGACGATTTTTTGGGCATCGGCCTTTTGCGAATCAAGGACGAGAATTTCGGTGCCCGTAAATCCAGCGGGCGGCTCCTGCATGGGGAATGGATCGGTGAAGGAATCGGCGGGCGATTTTATTCCGGCACTTTGCAAGACGCCGCGAAGCACTGTGGCTTCAGCGGAATTTGCGGCGCGATGAATCACGGTGACGGCGTCGCGCGAGTGATCTGGCTTGTGTTGCTGGGTCATTTGAATGTCCTCTATGATGAGATTCACGAGTTATGGAATCGAGTGTGCCATTTAGTCCCACGCGGGAGCAAATTGACGAGGAGTCGCGGCAGATTCGGCGTCTGCGGATCGCGGTGAATCTTGCGATTCAAGTGATCGCGGAAGGCGATATGACGCTCGATGAAGCGGAAAACTTGGTAGCTGCGACGCGGAATCTTGCATTGAAATATTTCCCCGGCAAGGAAAATGTTTTCGAATTATTGTACGGCGCGAAATTGCGGCGGCTGATTACCGCGATTTACCGGCTGAACTAACACCTTCAGTATTTGCTGACAACTTTTTCTAAACCGACCACTTCGCTCGCGCCCACATCCTGAAACACAGAATCGCAATGGCGACAGCCGTACCAATGGCGGCCTGGTATTCGCGATTGCGCGCGTACTGCGCCCAGGAAAAACCGTCACCGGTTGAGCCGCGCTCCGGAGCGAGGGAAAAAAGAGCGGGACGCGCGCGGCGTAAGCGTCGAACTCGGCTCCATAGGTCGCGCGCAGGTCTCTTTCCTCGCGACGCATTACAGCTGGATAAAAAACGGCGATGTAACTGGCGAGACAGGCGGCAGCGATCCATGATCCTGTGGCGACAGCGAAACCGGCAGCGAGAATCGTGCTGCCGAAATAAAGAGGATTGCGCGTGCGCGAATATGGGCCGCTGGTTGCGAGTCCTCTTCCCTTGCGAAGATATCCCGCAGCGCTTCCTCGATTGATCAGGCCAACAACTGCGAGCGCGGAGCCGATCAGCAGCGATCGCGGCGAAGGATGCGCGAGCCAGAAGCAGACGATGGCGATCGGGTAGCCGAGGCGGACGCGCCAGCGCGTGAGGAACATTTGCGGCGGCGTCATGATGCATGGAGCGCGGCGGCGGGCGGCGCGCTTGCGAGTCCGAGCCTTCGTTCGACTGCGTCGACGACTTGATCGACACTGATGGAGAGCATCGCGGAAGAATACGCGTTATTGCGTTTGTAAGTTGTGTCTGCCTGACCGGCGTTGCGCACAACGATATCCGCCGCACAGTATGGGCCATTGCGCGCGGGGCTGGTGGGACCAAACAGGCCTACGACCGGAGTGCCGAGAGCGACGGCGAGATGGAGCGGGCCGGAATCCGCGGCGACTACAATTTTTGCGCGACGAAGAAATTCCATAAGCTGGCCGAGATTCGGCTTCGATTATTTGCGGAGCGGCCGGATCCGCGGCAGCGGTTGCTTCGCGAGCCATTTCGGATTCTCCCGGGCCACAGTTGATAAGGAAGCGTAGACCGTGGCGTTCGAAAAGCTGTTTGGCGAGTTCGCCGAAACGCGCGGCAGGCCAACATTTCGAGAGCCAGCCGCCGCCGAGACTGAGCACGCCGAAATCATTCAGGCCAAAACGCGTGAGAGTTTGATCAGCAAATACGCGAGGCTTGAGGAGAAATCTGCAGCGGAAAGCGCGGCTTGCCGCGTTTCGCTCCCGCGGCGTAGGCGAGCGCTAGATTTTGTTCGACCATGTGCGGCTCGCGTGGGCGCGATTCGCTTGCGTGTAAAACCATTCGGCTCCGCGTTCGCGGACGAATTCGCGAGTAAAGCCGATTCGCTGCGGGGCGCCTGAAATTCTGGCCAGCACCGCTGATTTATACAGCGCCTGAATGTCGATCGCGCAAGAATATTTGCGCGCGCGGAGCGCTTTCCCACACGCGATGAAAGTTCCCGCGCTGCGATCCGGCAGGACGATCGTTTCGGTGAGATCGGGATTGCCTTCCACGAGGCGAACGCCAGCGCGCGTCGACAAGCCAATCAATTTGTGCCGTCGGAAACGTATCGCGCAGTGCGGCGACAGTGGGCAAAGTGAAAATAATATCTCCGAGCGATCCGAGGCGAACCAGGAGGAAGCGCTGGTCAGCCATGGAGGGGTTCGGCGAGGCGGGCGAGCAGTTCGCGAGTGGAATGATTTTTGGGATCACCGACGATAGCAACGCGAATGCCGAGGCGCGCGGCGGTCTCGCGTTCGGGAACTGTGTCAGCGGTGTAGTCGGTGCCCTTGGCGTGAACATCGGGACGCAAATCTTCGAGAAGACTTTCCACGTTGGGCTCGCTGAAGATCACGACGTAATCCACTGCGGCGAGGGCGGCGACGAGTTCGGCGCGCGCTTGTCCGGGCAAGATTGGGCGACCGGGGCCTTTGAGAGCGCACACGCTGGCATCGGAGTTGATCGCGACGACCAAAATATCGCCTTCGCGTTTTGCGCCAGCGAGATAGCGAGCGTGGCCGACGTGCAAAATATCGAAACATCCGTTGGTGAGGACGATGCGTTTGCCCGCGCGCTTTTCGGATTGCAGGCGCGACACTTAGAGCTTCGACGATCGAGAATTTTTTCGCGCGTGTCGATCAATCGTTTGCCTTCGTGCCGCCAGTGGCTTCGCTTGCGCAAGACGTCGAGCAAGTTCCGCGCGTGAAACGGTTGCTGTGCCGCGCTTCATGACCACGATTCCGCCGGCGTAATTTGCGAGGACGGCGGCTTCGTCGAACGTGGCGCCTGCGGCTAGTGCGAGCGTGAAAACCGCGATCACGGTGTCGCCCGCGCCGGTGACGTCCGCGCCTTCAGTGCGGCCAAAAATCGGAATCGCCTTCGCGGCGTTTGCCTTTTTCGAACACCACCATTCCATCTTTGCCGCGCGTGACGACCAACGCTTGCAAGGTCAAGTGCGCGGACCGTGCGGCGCCCAAGATCATCGAGCTTTGGCGAGATCGTTGCCGATGCGCGTGTGATAGAGCGATTCGAGTTCGCCTTCGTTGGGCGTGGCGGCTGTGATTCCTGAGTTGCGAAATCGCCGAGCGAGTACCGCGAATCTAGAGTGACGATTAGTTTTGCGCCTGCTGCGCGCCTTACGGCTCGCACGATTCGCGGAGTGGCCGCGCCGAATCCGTAATCGGAGACGAGTAACACGCCGAGTATTCTTCGCGAGACGCGATGCGCGCTCAATCAAGGTTTTTTGTGCAGCTTCTGGAAGCGGAGTGGTCGGGCTCGCGATCGACGCGCAGGACTTGCTGGCCGGCTTTGTGCGTCCAGCCGGCGAGGAAACGGGTTTTTGTGGGAGTGGTCCAGCCGCGAATGCGCGAAATGTTTCGCATGTCGACGCCGGCACGCTTGAAAGTAATCCACGAGGCCGCGGCCTGACTCGTCATCGCCAACGGCGGAAACCGGCGAGACGCGCGCGCCAAGCGCTGCGAGATTATTCGCGGCGTTCGCGCCGCCGCCGGGCAGCGAGTTGCGTTTCGCGATGGCGAATAATCAGGACAGGCGCTTCGCGCGAAACGCGGGAGATTTCTCCGCTGACGTATTGATCGGCGACGAAATCACCGAGCAGGACGACGCGCTGCTGAGGAAACGCCTCAACAAGATCGTGAGGCGGCTGAGATCGGCGCTCAACGCCGACTCCTTCGTGCCGCTCTGCGCGCGGCAGTTCATCGATTCTTGCGCGAGAATCCAGTCCACAGCGTCGTGCAAGATTCTCTTCGACGCGATCGGGTTGGCGCGGCCATTCTCCACGATGCAATTCATATTCGCCGCGGCCGTAGCCGGTCATCACCAGGATGCCCTTCGCGCCGACGCGATGCGCCATCTCCAAATCGGCATAGCGATCGCCCACAACGAAGCTGCCGGGGAGTTCAAGGTGCAGTCGCGAGCGGCGGAGTTGAGAAGGCCCGGCAAGCGGCTTGCGGCATTCGCAATCATCCGCGCGCTGATGCGGGCAGAAATAAATTCCGTCGACGCGGGCGCCGCCTTGCGCGAAGAGCTCGCGTCATTTTTTCGTGAACTTCGCGCACGAGCGACTCCGGGAAAAACTTGCGCGAGACGCCCGATTGATTGGTGACCACGATAACTGGAATTCGCGCGTCATTGAGCCTGCGAATTGCCGCGGCCGCGAACGGGATACACGAGCAGACGCGGTCACGTGATTCAAGTAACCCATTTCTTCGCAAATGGTTCCGTCACGATCGAGAAAAACTGCGCGGCGATTCTGTTCAGGCAATTTTTCCCCTTGCGAGTTCGCGCACCCACGATTCTGCCGCGGACCAAACGTCGTTCACTTCGATGCGAGTCATGCAGCGGTGATCGATCGGGCAATGTTCGCAAAAAGCACGGACTGCAGCTCGACTTCATGCGCACAAGGCGAAAATCGGGCGTCATGGGCGAAGTGCCCTGCGGGTCGCTCGAGCCGAAAATCCCAACGACGGGAGATCCCACCGCTCCGGCCACATGCATCGCCCCCGAATCGTTTCCAATGAAAAGATGGCAAGCGTGCAAGGAGTGCCGGCAATTCGCCGATGGAAGTTTTTCCCACAAAATTCAATGGACGATGACGCATGCCGCGGCGATTCGCTCTGCCGACTTCGCGCTTCCGCAGCCGCGCCGAAAAGTATCACATCGCCGGCGAACTCATCAATGAAGCGGTCGGCGACGGCGGCGTAGCGTTCGGGTAGCCAACATTTCGCCGATCCATAGGCGGCGCCGGCGGCGATCGCGACGCGCAGGCCGCCGGATTTCACTCCGGCCGCCGCGAGTTTATTCTCTGCCGCCGAACGCGCGGGTTCATCAACGCGCAGAACAATTCTCTGAAGAGGCTCGAGCTTCTCGATCCAGCCTGCCCGCCGCAGCAATTCCAGGTAGTAAAAACTCTCGTGCGTCGGAGTCTCGCCCGGCTTTGGCGTCGCGATGGGTTTCGTGAGCAGAATCCCGCGGGCATCGCGGCGATATCCGATACGTTCGGGAATGTGGGAGCGCCAGGCCAACCAGGCAGCGTCAAACGCGTTTTGAAACAAAATAGCCACCTCATAGCTTTCGCGTTTGAGATCGCTCGCTAATTTTTCTCTGCCCCAAAATCCAGAATGCTGATTTTTTCGATCATAAACGATGAACTTATCGGCTATTCCCTGGCCGCGAAACAAATCGATTACCCACGGGCGTGCGAGTATCGAAATTTGCGCGTCAGGGTAGCGCTTGCGAATGGCTTCCAGCGCGGGGAGGCACATCACGGCGTCGCCAACCCAATTCGGAGCGCGCACCAGGATTTTCACGCCGCGGCTGCCTTCTGGTGGCGCGCGATTGTGGTCTGAATTGCGCGCCAAAACCCGTCCGGATCGCTGAGCTTGAGCTGAATGCGCACGGAGTAAACCGGAAAGGAAGAGATTGTGACGTCGCGCAGGTTAAACAAATCTTTCTCGGTGCAAAGAAGCGCGGAGGCTCCAGAAACCCGTGCTTGCGACTCGATACGGGAAGCATCGTTCTGTGAGTAGCGGTGATGGTCTGGAAACTCCGCGCGACCGGCGAGATTGAATCCCCAGCGCGAGAGGTCTTCGAAAAACGCTTGCGGATTTCCGATGCCACAGAACGCGAAAGACTTTTGTGCCAAGAGCGAATCATTCGGACCTGGGACACCACCAGTGAAGGTGGCGTCGCTCAAGCGCGTTACGCCCAACATTTCCGTGGTCGCGTAAAAAATGGGAGCATCAGAGTAATGCTTCACAATCGTTTCAATCGCTGGTGCGTGCATCGTGCGCGAAATCACGACGATATCGGCGCGACCCAGTGCAGACTTTGGTTCGCGCAATAATCCAGAAGGAAGTAATCGGTTACCTCCGAACGGATCAGTGGAGTCGAGCATCACGACGTCAACGTCCCGACCGAGTTGCATGTGCTGAAAGCCATCGTCAAGAACAAAGCAAGTTACGCCGTGACGCGACAAAGTGAGGCCGCTCTCATATCGATTCGCGCCGACGCCGATTGAGAGGTGATGACCGAGGCGTTCGCTCATGATCGCGACTTCGTCACTTTGTGGCGTGCCCGCGGAAGCGGAATCTTCGGACGCAGGGATTTTTTTTGCGCGATAGCCACGCGTGAGAATCCCAACTCGGTGCCCTTCCGCACGCAACCGCTCGGCAGATCCAGATCACCATCGGAGTCTTGCCGGTACCACCGGCGGTGATGTTTCCCACGCTGATCACAATTCCGGGCAAATGTCTCACACTCAGTAGATGGCGGCGATATGCAGCCGCACGCATCCGAGCGGCGGCATTCCATGCCAAAGAAAAGGGCCACGCCAGTACACGCATCGCCGCCGAAGGCTTCACGCACCGCCCCCACTATCTTGCGCGCGAACGCTGGCGGAGTTTTCCGACGTAGCCATCGCAGGAATATCTGCAGTTTTAAGGACCGCCGCGATCTGTGCGATGCATCGAGCCGTAGCGCCGCGATTTTGCTCGATCAATTGCCGAGCTGCTTCACCCATTTTGCGATTCTTCTCTGGATTTTCGACCAGTTCAATCCACGCCACTCCCAAGTCTTCGGGATTTTCCACCTGGCGGCCCGCGCCGCGCGAAATAAATTCCCGCGCGATCTCCGCAAAATTTTCCATGGATTCGCCGAAGAGAGGAGGCTTTCCAAATCCAGCAGGCTCAAGAATATTGTGGCCGCCAGCCTGCACCATCGAGCCGCCAATAAAAACCCCGTCCGCGAGGCGATACAACCCTGCAAGCTCGCCGATGGAATCGAGCAACAAAACATCTGTGCCCACGGAAAACTCTTCGCGCGCATTCTTCAAATCGCTAATCGAACTGCGGCGAACGTAGCGGCGCTGAGATTCCTCGATGTGCTGCGCGGCTGCGTCGAAACGATCCGGTTTGCGAGGAGCCATCACCAGGAACGCATTCTTCATTTGACCTTGGAGCACGCCGAAGGCGATGAGCACCAGAGGTTCCTCGTGCGCGGTGACGCTGCCAGCGACGATTACCGGACGCCTGCCCGCTCCTTGCAGAGACTGAGCCAACCATGAGCCGAATTCAGATTGCACGGGCTCTGGCGAGTCGTATTTCAAATTGCCCGCAACGATTACTTTTGCGGCAGGCGCGCCCAGCGCGCGGACGCGCTCGGCGTCTTCGGAGGTTTGCATTAAGAACAGCGTGGCATCAGCTAGGACGCGCCGCAGAAAACCACGCAGAACAAATCCGAATACTCCCAGTGCTCGTTTGTATCGTGCGAAGCTGCGGTCAGACAAGCGCCCATTCACAAAAACAACCGGGACGCTTTCTCGCGAGGCTTCGCGAAGAAAATTCGGCCAAATCTCCGTTTCGAGCACGATGACCGCAGCGGGCCGCACTGCACGCATCACTCGTCGCACACACCAGGTCCAGTCAAACGGAAAATAAAAAACGCCGTCTGCGAACTGAAACACGGTCTTTCGCGACTTGCTGGCCAGTCATCGTCGTCGTGGAAATTACGAGCGGAATTTCAGGGAAGCGCTCTTTCAGCTCGCGCGCAAGCGGCAATGCGGCGGCGACTTCACCAACTGAAACTGCGTGAATCCAAATGGGCCGGGCCGTCGTGGCACGCAGGCGGGTCACAAGATCGGCAGGAACGCGGCCGAAACGCTCGCCCAAATTGCTGAGATATTTTCCGCTACGAATTCCCTTGAAGAAAAAATATGGCGAGGCCACCGCGCATCCAATCGCCATCAGCACGCTATAGAGAAAATACATTCGTCTCCCGCCGGCGCAAGTCTTGCGCGCTCGACAAATTCGCACTCGCCGACAAGGCGTTTATTATAGGCTGTCAGTGGCCACCGTGCTCGCGCGAGGTTAAGCCGCCAGCAACAGTTTTGTGCGGGCGACCTGGCGCCTTGGGGACAGCATCCAAGTCTGAGTACATGAAAATCGTCATCATCCCAATTATTGCGAGTTTCTCATTCTGCGGATTCGCACTGGCTGCGCACTCCCAGAGCGCGCAATCTGCGCAAACTTCCCCCGCCGCATCGACCGTAAAGGATCCGACAACAATGCCCTTCCACGATTCTCATCAAGGCTTCACAGTAGCGGCAGATCCGATACTGAAAGCTGACGAATACAAATCGCGTTTCGGTAAGAAAAATCCGTACGACGCGGGGATCATCGCGATTGATGCGTATTTCCGAAACGATACGGATAAGCCCGTCCAAATTAAACTAGAAGATATTCGGCTCACGATGGCAGTCGGAAGGTGAAGAGCAACAGGATCTGCCTGCTCTCAGTTCGCGAGAAGTTGCCAGCGCCAGTCTTCACGAGGGCGGAAAGGAGCCTTCCCGTCACAGGCTTCCTATCCCCGGCGTCGGCGGAAATCACGGAAAAGAGTGGCAGCAACTGGAGGCGAACCTTCACGCGGCGGGAATTCAATCCGACACGGTCGGCCCCCATTCCACGGTCCACGGTCTGCTCTATTTCGATATCGATGCGCGATTCGATTTGATCGGCAGTACGCGACTCTACGTCCCGAATCTGAAGTTCTACGCATCCGATCAGGCACTGCTGTATTTCGAAGTTCCGCTAAGACAATCCAAACAACCTTAGTCGGTTCCGGAACGTCGCGCGAAGCTAAATTTGTCGCATGCTCTGCCATCCGCTAAACTCAATTCGCCTCCGGGCCCACAATCCATGAAACTTCTTGACGAACTGAACGAGCAGCAGCGTGAAGCTGTCCTCGCGACGGAAGGCCCGCTCCTCGTGCTCGCCGGAGCGGGCACCGGCAAGACGCGCGTCATCACCTACCGCATCGCGCACATGGTGGAGCAAGGAACCGCGGCAGAAAATATTCTAGGCGTGACATTCACAAATAAAGCAGCAGACCAGATGCGCGACCGCGTGCGCGATTTGCTGGTGCGCATCGGACTTGCGGCAGGCGAGCCGATGCTCAGCACGTTTCATTCGTTCTGCGCGCGCCTGTTGCGTAGAGAAGCTCCGCGCCTCGGGTTGAAGCGCGACTTCGCTATCTACGATTCTGACGACCAAACTTCTGCCCTGCGACTTGCCGCCGACCGCCTAGGATTTGCAGAGCGCGGATCGGAGCTGCGTCCATTTCAGGATCAGATCTCGTACGCAAAAAATCACGGTATCGGCCCCGCGCAAATGACGGCCGACGTCGACTCACGCGCCCGGAGAGGTTACACGCCGTTCTGCCCGAATTTACGAAGCCTACGAAAGAGTGCTCGCCCAAGCGGGCGCACTGGATTTCGACGATCTGCTCCTTCGCGCCGCTCAAGTTTTGCGCGAGCACGAAGAAGCGCGCCGCCACTGGCAATCGCGCTTTCGCTTCATTCTTGTCGACGAATACCAGGACACGAATCAGCCGCAGTATGAATTGCTGAAGCTTCTCATCGGCCCTGAACGAAATATCTGCGTCGTTGGCGACGAAGATCAATCCATATACTCGTGGCGCGGCGCGAATGTTCATCACTTGCTGAAATTCTCGGAGGATTTCCCCGGCTCGCGCATGGTGCGGCTCGAAGAAAACTACCGCTCGCGTCAGTATATTCTCGATTCCGCCGCGGCAGTCGTTTCCCACAATCAGCAACGCATCGGAAAACAACTTGTCGCCACACGCGGCGAAGGCACGAAGCCTCGCTTCTACGAAGCGCGTGACGCGCGTTCCGAAGCCGAATACGTCGCCACTGAAACGCAGCGGCTGCAGCGCAACGGCCCCAGCGAACACGTCGCGATTCTCTACCGCGCAAATTTTCAATCTCGCGCGTTCGAAGACTCGATGCGCCAGTTTGGAATCCACTACCGAGTAGTCGGCGGCTTCAGCTTTTATCAGCGCGCCGAAATTAAAGATGCACTCTCTTACGCGCGCCTCGCGCTCAATTTGAATGACGATGTCGCGCTGCTTCGCGTGCTGAACACTCCGCCACGAGGAATCGGCGCGAAATCGCTCGATGGAATTCGCGAACTAGCAAAAGCGCGCGAAATTTCGCTGTGGGATGCAATCGCAACGATGATCGCCGATACTCCCGGCGGCCTCGCCCCTCTTCGCGGTTTCCGTACGTTGATGGAACAACTGGAGCAAGACGTCGCGACGCTTCCACCCGCGGATTTCTTGAATCAAGTGCTCGATCGCACCGGATATCTCGACATGCTCGAACAGCACAACACCGCCGAAGATGCCGCGCGCGCTGAAAACTTGAAGGAACTCGTCAACGCCGTTGCCGAAAGCGCGTCCGACGATCAAACTCTCGCCGATTTTCTGGCGAAGGCTGCGCTGGTTTCCGACGCAGACACTTTCGACGAACGCGCTTCCGTCACCATGATGACTCTCCACAGCGCGAAGGGACTCGAATTCGAGCACGTATTCCTCACCGGCCTCGAAGAGGGAGTTTTCCCGCACGCGCGCTCGATGAATAGTCCTGCACAAATCGAAGAGGAGCGCCGTCTCTGCTACGTCGGAATGACTCGCGCGAAAGAAACTCTCACGCTCACCCGCGCAATTTATCGCCGCGTCTACGGCAACGAACGAATCGAGGGCTCCGATCCGTCTCGCTTCCTCGCGGAAATTCCGAGCGAACTCATCGAAACCGCGTCAGGTTCACTCGCCGCCGCTGGGTCTGAACGTCATTACGAGGCCGATCCCGAATACTCGTACTCCCAACAGGAATTCTCCCGACGCGTGCAGCGCATTCCGCCCCACGCCGAAAAATCGTCCCGCGCTCCCGCGGCGCCTCGCGTCGGCCGTGCCCGCGTACCGAAGACTCGGCGGCCATCCCATGATCGGCATCCAGGTGCGCCATCCCAATTACGGCGTTGGCACAATCATCGCCGTCGATGGCGAGGACGATGACGACCGCAAGCTCACCGTCAGCTTCTCGAATTTCGGCACAAAAAAGCTAGTCGAGCGCTTCGCCAATTTGACCCGCGCGTAGTACTAACGCCTCCGCACACGCGCCGTTGCGCTCAACTCATTCGCAATGTAAAGTTCCTCGTACTTTCACGTACACTGGTTGCGCTCGGGACGGCGCTGCGAACTCGGATCAAAAGCGCCATCACGCTGAAATTTGAAAGGTGACCGTTGCCCTCTCAACTGTTTCGCGTCAAGAGCATCGATAAGCTGATTTCAGACGCTGACGAACCCGGTCGCCGCCTGAAAAAAACTCTCGGCCCGTGGTCGCTGATGGCTCTCGGCATCGGCGCGATCATCGGCTCGGGCATTTTCGTCCTCACGGGCACCGCCGCCGCGGGAGAATATTTCCAGGCTCCCAGCATCTGGCACGCACAGGTCCTCGACATTTTCATCAACCTGATTCGCCACGGCGGAATGCAATCCGTGCTGATGCATGGGCGTCCCCCTGCTGGCCCCAGCATCGCGATTTCTTTTCTGCTGGTCGCAGTTGCGTGCAGCTTTGCGGGACTCTGCTACGCGGAACTCGCCTCGATGATTCCGATCGCGGGCAGCGCATACACGTATTCGTACGCCACCCTCGGCGAAATCTTTGCATGGATCATCGGCTGGGATCTAATCCTCGAATATGCCGTGAGCAACATAGCCGTCGCCGTCGGTTTCGGCTCGTACGCGAAATCACAGCTCGCTCAGTTCGGCGTCCATCTCTCGGACAGATGGTCCAGCCCCGTTTGGGAATCCGGCCATCGCACTGGAGCATTTTTCAACGTGCCAGCGTTTCTCATTGTTTTCTTGCTGACGGTCCTCCTAGTCCGCGGCATTAAGGAATCCGCGAACGCCAATAACGCGATGGTGGCGATCAAGCTCGGCGCGATTCTCGTCTTTCTCGTCGTCGGCGGCATGCTCGTCCATCCCGGCAACTGGCATCCGTTTGCTCCCTCCGGGTTCGGAGGCATCGTCACCGGGGGCGCGATCGTCTTTTTCACCTACATCGGTTTCGATTCCGTCTCCACCGCCGCCGAGGAAGCTAAAAATCCGCAGCGCGACCTGCCCATTCGGCATCATCGGATCGCTGATCATTTGCACAGTCCTATACATCGGCGTCTCGATCGTGCTGCTGGGCATGATGAAGTACACCACGTTCACCTCGGGCGAAGCCGCTGACGCCCCGGTCGCATTCGCCCTGCACCAGCTAAACGCCAGCCCACTCGCAGGCTCTGTGATCGTCGTCGGCGCGCTGATGGGAATGATTTCTTCGCTGCTCGTGTTCCAGTACGGCCAGGCGCGCATCTGGTACGCGATGTCGCGCGACGGACTTTTCCCGCGCTTATTCTCCAGAGTTCATCCGAAGATTCAACACGCCCCACCTCTCCACGTGGATCGCTGGGTTCGTCGTCGGCATCCCCGCGGGATTAGTCGACGTGCCCGAAGCAGCCGATCTCTCCAATATCGGCACGCTCTTCGCCTTCGTAATGGTCTCCGTCGGCGTAATTATGCTCAGACGTTCGCAGCCCGATCGCCCACGCGCGTTTCGAGTGCCTTTCGTCCCATTATTTCCTATACTTTCCATCGTGTTGTGCGGCGGACTCATGACCGGCTTGACCGTAATAACTTGGGCGCGCTTCGTAATCTGGCTGGCAATCGGCCTCGTGATTTATTTTCTCTACAGCCGCCGCCACAGCGAATTCGCTCCCGAAAATTCCGGAGGCAAATAGTGCGGCCGGGCCATCGCGCTACCGCTGCGGCGATCATCGTACTCTTTGCCGTGCAATCCGCATTTGGCTGGGGAGTAGCCGCGCAGCGGTTCATCGCCGCGAAAGCAATCGAGACCTTGCCGTCCGAAATTCGCGGCTTTTACGATTCAAATTCACAGCAGCTTCGCGCCCTTGTGGCCGCGCCCACCCAAGCGATTGCCACCGATCCCAACGAAGCCCGCTATCACGTCCTCTACCTGAATCGCTATTCTCCGTTTCCCTTCGAAGCGTTGCCTCGCAGCTACAAAGAAGCCGTCGAAAAATTTGGCCGCGCCAAACTCGATTCTAATGGACGCCTGCCGTGGCAAGTGGGCGTCTATAGCGCGAAGCTCACCACCGCATTTCGCGCGAAAGATTGGGACCACGTTCGCCAGTACTCCGCTCTCCTTTCGAATTTCGTCGCCGAAACGCACGACCCGTTCAACATGATCGACGCGAAAGATGCGCGCTCCGGAGCCGCCCCGGGATTGCAGAGCCGCTTCAGCTCCAGTCTCGTCGAGCGCTACTCCACGTTTTTCCCGATGCGTCCCAACGACGCCTATTTCATCAAGGATCCCACCGATAGCGCGTTCGAGGATTGCCTCGCGTCTCACAGTTGGGTTGAAGTCATCGAAAACGCCGATCGCCGCTCCCGCGCAGGCCTGCCCGATTACACCGACGAATATTACGATCGCTTTTACAACGCCGTCGGCGCCGTACTGATTCGCCAGCTCAGCGAAGCTTCCACCGAAGTCGGCGCGTTCTGGCTGACGTCGTGGGTCAACGCGGGCAAGCCGCCTCTGCCGCAGTAATTTTAAGAAGTCGCGCGAGACGCTCACGCAAAGAATTCACCACTTGCCCACCGACATCAATTCCCTAATCGCGGCGCTTCCAAAAGCCGAGCTGCATCTCCACCTCGAAGGATCGATCTCGCCGAAAACCGCGGTCGAACTTGCCGCGCGACACGGCGTCGCACTTACCGAAAACGAAGTCGCCACTCGTTACTCCACAACCAGATTTCTTGAATTCCTCGAATCCTTCAAATGGGTCACTTCGTTTTTGCGAACGCCAGCCGACTACGCGTTAATCGCAAATAATCTCGCCGAATATCTACTTTCGCAAAACGTCGTCTATGCGGAAGTCACACTGTCGATTGGCGTGATGATTCTCCGCAAACAAGATCCGCTCGCAAACTTCGAAGCGATCCGTGCCGCCGTTGCAAAATTTGAACACGCTTCACCAACTCAACCCCGCGTGCTCAGCCTCAACTGGATCTTCGACGCGGTCCGCCATTTCGGCGCGCCCGCCGCCATGGAAGTCGCAAAGTTAGCCGCGCAGACTCCCCGCGATTCTGTAGTCGCATTTGGCATTGGAGGCGATGAACTCGGCCTCCCCACGCGCGAACTGATCCCCGTCTACGATTTCGCGCGCGCAGCAGGACTTGCCCCGCTAATCCACGCCGGCGAAGTCGGCGGTCCCGAGCAAATCCGCGACGCAATCGAATATCTCAACGTCGTTCGCATCGGCCACGGCATCGCAGCCATGCACGATGAATCTCTGATGGATCTGCTCACCGAGCGCCGCATCCCCCTCGAACTTTGCCCCACCAGCAACCTCCGCACCGGCGCGCTAGCCCGCCAATTACATCGCGCAAACGATCCATCGCTAACAATTACCGACCATCCGCTGAGAATGTTTTTCAATCGCGGCGTGCCCGTCACTCTCTCTACAGACGACCCCACAATGTTCGAAACGACCCTGCTTGACGAATACAATCTAGCCGCGCAAGCCGGCTTCACCCCCGCGGAAATCGTCCGTCTCGCACAAGCCAGCTTCGAACATGCGCTCCTCCCAGCCGCGCGAAAACAAAACTACATTTCCACGCTGAAAAATTCCGTCGCGCGCAGCTCGCCAAATTCTTCCGGCAGCTTGCTATAATCTCCACCCATGAAAGCTCATGTCTGGGTAATGCTCAAAACCACCGTACTCGATCCGCAGGGAAAAACAATTCAGCACGCGCTCTCCTCGCTCGGCTATTCGCGAGTCAGCAGCGTCCGCCAGGGAAAATTCTTCGTCCTCGAACTCGACGGCACCAACAAAGACGAGGTCCGCGCCCAGGTAGAAAAAATCGCCCGCGAAGTCCTAACTAACCCAGTTATCGAAGAATTCCGGTTTGAGATTCTGTAGGGGCGGGCTCGTCCCACCCAAGGGTGCCGCACCCTTTGAAGTCTAAGGGTGCGGTTTTTGACTTTCCTCACTCGGTCCCCGCTGTTTCCCTCCATGAAATCCCATTTCTCCGCGCGATTCGTCCACCGCCTGCCCTGTGCTAGTCTGTTATTGTGCCGCGGCGCGCTATCTAATCTCGCCGCAAGCGCGGGAGCCATTCTGTGTGCGGAATTGTCGGCTACATCGGCCCTAAGAAAGTCGTTCCCCTAATCTTGGATGGACTTCGCCGCCTCGAATACCGCGGCTACGATTCCGCTGGAGTTGCCGTCGTGCAAGCCGATGGCACCATGGATATCCGCCGCGCCTCCGGCAAGCTGCGCAATCTCGAAGAATCCATCCGCCTCAATCCGCTCGATGGAGTCTACGGACTCGGCCACACGCGCTGGGCCACTCACGGCCGCCCCACCGAAGAAAACGCCCATCCACATCGCGATTGCACCGGCGAGATCGTAGTCGTCCACAACGGAATCATCGAAAATTATATTGAACTCAAGCACGAACTCATCGCGCAGGGCCACAAGTTCGTCACCGAAACCGATACCGAAGTCATCGCGCATCTGGTCGAGCAGAATTACAATGGCGGCCCGCTCGAAGAAGCCGTCCGCAAGAGCGTGAAGCGCCTGCGCGGCGTCTACGCTCTCGCCATTCTTTCTTCGCGTGACAAAAATAAAATCGTCGCCGCTCGTTGGGGCCCGCCAGCCGTAGTCGGTCTCGGCCAAAACGAATATTTCGTCGCCAGCGACATTCCCGCCGTCCTCTATCACACGCGCGACGTTTTTTTCCTCGCCGATGGCGATATCGCGATCCTCACTCCGCAAGGCGTTCGCGTTATGGATTTCGAAGCACGCCCCATTCAGCGCCCCGTCCAGCACATCACCTGGGACCCCATCATGGCGGAAAAGGGCGGATTCAAACATTTCATGCAGAAGGAAATTTTCGAGCAGCCTCGCGCCGTGCGCGACACAATTTCCGGACGCATCTCTCTCGATAGCGGCAAAGTTTTTCTCGACGAGATGGATATCACCGAGCAGGAGTTTCGCGCGCTTCGCAGCATCCGCATCATCGCCTGCGGCACCAGCTGGCATTCCGCGCTCGCCGGCAAATACATGATCGAGCGACTCGCCAAACTTCCAGTCGAGGTCGATTACGGCAGCGAATTCCGCTACCGCGATCCCATTGTTGAGCGCGGCTCTCTCTGCATCTGCATAAGCCAGTCCGGCGAAACCGCCGATACTCTCGCCGCGCAGCGCGAAGCAAAACAAAAAGGAGCCAAGACTCTCGCCATCTGCAACGTCGAGGGCTCGATGATCACCCGCGAAGCCGCCGGCACGATCATGACGCACGCCGGCCCCGAAATCGGCGTCGCCTCGACAAAAGCTTTCACAGGTCAGCTCACCGCCCTGATGCTTCTCGCTCTTTATCTCGGCCAGATCCGCGAGACCGTAACCAACGACTGCGCGAAGTTGATGATGCAGGAATTCACCCGCATCCCGCACAAAATGGAAACAATCCTCCAGGCCGATGAAGGTGGGCTCTACGAAACTCTGGGCCGCCAATTTTTCCGCCACACCGATTTCCTTTTCCTCGGCCGCGGCATTCACTTCCCCATCGCGCTCGAAGGCGCTCTGAAATTAAAAGAAATTTCCTACATCCACGCCGAAGGATATCCAGCAGGCGAAATGAAGCACGGCCCCAACGCATTGATCGACGAAAATCTTCCTGTAGTAGTATTGGCAACTCGCGACGTAAACGATCCAGACTCAATGACGCGCTACGAAAAAAGCGTCTCCAACATTAAAGAAGTCAAAGCCCGCGACGGCATCGTCATCGCCGTAGTCACTCAAGGCGACACGCTAGCCCGCGAAGCCTCCGACCACGTAATCGAGATCCCAGCCGCGCCAGAGTTGCTTACGCCGATCCTCGAAATCGTCCCGTTGCAGCTGCTCGCGTACCACATCGCCGTCCGCTTAGGCTGCGACGTGGACCAGCCCCGCAACCTCGCCAAATCCGTCACCGTCGAGTAGCGTCGTTCCCGGGAGCGCCAATCTCCGCATTGGCGTTCGTGGTCCGTCCTTCGCAACAGCCGAGGCTCCACCTGCCTAACTCCTCGAGGCTCCAATCCGTATCGATCCGAACAAAATTCTCCGTGTCCTCTGTGTCTCTGTGGTGAAATTCCGTCCTGTAGCCAGGTGTACGCCCGACCCTCGTCATCCTGAGAGTTATCCGATGACGATAGCCTAAGCGCGGTTCGCGCGTCCCGATGCGTTTTATCGGGAGATCGCCTTTCTCTTTTCCCCCGCTACCCTCCCGAACGCCCAGCCATCCCACCACCCCGCAATCGCATCCTCAGTTACAATAAATCCCATGCGCGGCATGAACACCCTCTCCGTCCGAATGCGCTCGAAAATACCGGCAATGATTTTTTTTCTTGCCCTAATCTTGTCAGCGTCCAAACTAATCGCCGCACAGACCCAATCACCCGCCACCGCCAAAGTCGCAGAAGTAACCGGCGAAGGTTCCCAGAAAATGAACTCCGCCCAGATCTCCGCCGCCAGCGGCCTCAAACCCGGCGACTCCGTCGGCAAAGACGAACTCCAAGCCGCCGCAAATCGTCTCGCTCAACTGGGAATTTTCGGCGCCGTCAGCTATCGCTACGAAACAAAATCCGACGGTCTTCACGTTCATTTCGAAGTGAAAGACGGCGCCACCGCTCCGGTCGCCTACGATAATTTCCCGTGGTTCACCGACGATGAACTTACCGCCGCCATCCGCCAACAAGTTCCCGCCTTCGACGGCACTGCTCCCACTGAAGGCCAACTCGTAAATGAAATGGCGAAGACTCTGGAAAAATTGCTCGTCACTCGCGGCGTCTACGGCTCCGTCGAACATTCCGTCACGGACTCGCCCGATAACTCCGGTCCGCGTTTGCAATTCAACGTGGTAGGCGCGCCAATTCAACTCGCCAAACTCTCCTTCACCGATCCCGCTGCGGAAATCATGACGCAGGTCGCCACTCGTCTCCCCGATGTCGTCGGCCAGCCCTATTCGCGATTCACACTCGCTCTTTTCGCTGCGGAGCAAATCCGACCCGAATATCTAAAAACCGGCCACCTGAAAGTATCCTTCGGCACGCCGCAACCAGCCTTCGCCGGCACCGCTCCAGTCGGCACGCAAAAATCCGTCAACGCAACTTTGCCCATCACCCCCGGCCCGATCTTCCGCTGGGCGGAGTCACATGGGCAGGCAACACATCTCTCAGCCCCACCGCGTTGAACACTCTGTTGCGCATTGCCCCGAACGCAATTGCTGACGGCATGCAGATCCAAGCCGCATGGATCGAAATCGCGCGCGCCTATTCGCACATCGGATATCTCGACGCGAAAGTCGACCCCACTCCAAATTTCGACGACGCCGCAGGCAAAGTCTCCTACACCGTCCACATCGCCGAGGGCCCCCAATACAAGATGGGGCAGCTAATCGTCACCGGTCTCTCCCTCGAAGGTGAAAAAAGATTGCGCGCTGCATGGGCCATGCAACCGGGCGCCGTCTTCGACCAAACCTATTTCGAAGATTTCCGCGACAAACTAGTCAAGCCCAATCCCGCAATCTTCGGCAATCTTCCCGTCCATTACGACAAACAAGGAGAACTCCTCCGCCGCAACGACGATGCAAAAACCGTAGACGTCCTCCTCGACTACCAATAGCCTAGTGGCACAGGCACTCCTGCCTGTGCGGTTTTGCAAATCCCGGATAACCGAGCTCTAGAATAAGCAGCGCCACCACCCAAAAACGCTTTTCACAATATTCTTGACTCTAGTACTTGACAGTTATCTATATTTATAGTATTATATGACGATCGCACCCAAGCTCGCCCGGAACCCACCATGAACCCATCTCCGACACCGCCAGAGAGACTTTCAACCGACCACAAGCACGCTAGAAACACCGGTCGAATCGATGCATTTCCGGGTTCTGGCAGTACTGGTAGTCCCTATTATTTCGCTCCAATTCGCCTCAAAAACCGCCTTTTTAGCCCCTCCGTTCGCTCTAAGTATAATACATTCATAAGTTTACGATGCATGGTACTACCTATCCCCTGTAGTTTCATCACTTTACAAAAACCATGGTGTAAAATTCATCCTCCATCGCGCCTGAACTCGCACTCTCAGCTTCAAATTGGCGTACAGAATAGAGAAAAGAGTTCTCAAGCTCACCCACACTTGTGCGGACTTCCATTAATCTCGAACTGGTTCTCGCGGCAACTTCAAATCGACCATCACAACAATTTGAATATTCCGAGCAATTTGAACGACACGATCAAATTTAACGGCCCTAAGACCAGCATCGCCCCAGTCCGCAAAGCCAGGCCCGCAGGGCTGGCACTAAACGTCAGCCCAGCGCGGAAGCGCTGGATACCCTCACCCCCGCGGATTCTCCGGAGCGCCGTCGGTGCGGCACTAAACAGGAAGGGTTCTCGCATCCACCGCCACACGGAACTACTCCCTACGTCGAAACATTTCGATGACACGACCACTCAACATCACGGTGCTATACTCGCCAAAATGGAATTTATGAAAACAAACTCGACGGAAAAACAATCCGCCCTGTTCGAGCGCTTGCGTGCGATTGATTCTCTGATCGTAGCTATCTCCGGGGGCGCCGATTCCGCCTACCTCGCTTGGGCCGCCCACCAAGTTCTCCGCGAAAAATCGCTGGCCGTCACCGCGATCTCCGAAAGTTTCTCCGCCCACGATCGTCAGCAGCTCGAAAAATTCCTGCGCGCCACAAATATTTCCCATCTCTACGTCGAAACCAGCGAGGTCTCCGACCCGCGCTATGCCGCCAATAACGCTGACCGCTGTTACTTCTGCAAAGACGAACTCTTTCGAGTTCTCGATGAACTCGCCGCGTCCAAAAAAATTTCCGCGGTAGCTTACGGCATCAACGCGGACGACACTCGCGATTTTCGTCCGGGCCATCGCGCCGCAGGCGAGCACCACGTCCTCGCTCCCCTTCTCGATTGCGGTCTCGCCAAATCCGAAATCCGCGAACTCTCGCGCGCGGCCGGATCTCCCCACTTGGGATCGTCCCGCGTCAGCATGTCTTTCTTCTCGCATTCCATTCGGCACACACAGTCACTCGCGAAAATTTATTTCAAGTCGAACGCGCCGAATCCGACTTCACGTGAACTCGGCTTCCGCCAATTTCGCGTTCGCCATCACTCCGAAATCGCTCGCATCGAAATCGGCCAAAGACGAACTCGCTCGCGCCATCCAACCGGAAATCCTCAGCGCGATAATCGCCGGAATCAAAATCAGCGGGATATCTGTACGTCACCCTAGATCTCGAAGGTTATCGTCAGGGCTCTCTGAATTCCGCCTTAAGAAAAAATCGGCCGCCGCGTCTGCAACTCGGAACGGCGATACGCACGCAATCTAGCTCGAGAAGCGACTCCGCATCCTGAAGTGACCATTTCCAATATGAAGACGCGCGCATTCGCGGCCCTAACTCTTCCTCCTCACCGCGAGTGTTTTCGCATCGCAGGCACAATCCGCGCAAGCGCAGACTCACGACCAACAAGATCAATCCACCGCAGCAGAAACCATCCGCGCACAAAACCCGGTTCCGCGAAGAACGCACCAAATCTTCAACGGACACAAAGCCCGTCCCAGATGCCAAATATGGAACTGGATCACGCCATAGCCGTCAGCAGGAAACGATCGCGCCGCCCTCGTACGCGGCCTCGAGAATTATTTCAAGCGCTTCCCCGAAGCTCCCCGCAAAACCGCCGTCTATCGCGCCCTCCTCGAAGCCGAATTGCAATTCCGCGAGCCGCTTAAAGCCATCGACTACGCCGAGCGAATCATCGCTATCGAGCCCGATGATTCATCCACAATGCTTCTTGCCGCCACGCTTCTCGAAGAACAAGGCGGCGACGATCGCCTCACTCGCGCCGGTGGCTACGTGACTCGCGTTTTGGATCGCGTCGAAAAAACCACCATCGCAGATAAATCTCGCGCGCGATTCCGAAGCCGATTGGGTCACGCAACAAAGGCACGTCGAGATGACGCTTTATCTTCTTCGCGGGCGCCTCTCGATGGAAAAGCACGACAACGCCAACGCTCTTCTCGATTTTCAAACTAGCTTCAAACTTGCTCCGAATCCCAGCGCTGCTCTCCAACTCGGCGAACTCGCGGAACTCAAAGGTGATCGCCAGGCTGCCATCGATCATTACCTAGTCGCCTTCGTGCTTCCCAACGAAGAAGGCGCATCCGTCGATCGCGCTGACGTCCGCCAAAAGCTCGGAAATCTTTGGCAAATTAGTTCACGGAAATGAAACCGGACTCGGCCAGCAAATTCTCGCAACTTACGATAGTCTCAGCGCGGCAATCGAAATCTTCCGCGGGCATAGAAACAAATAAAAACGCGAAAGATCCGTTCCAATTTATCTTGCGCCGCACAGACGGTACCGCTTCACTCAAACTGGCAGACTCGCGCGGCAAAGTAGTAGTCCTGGATTTCTGGGCCACTTGGTGTGCGCCATGCCGCGAAATGGCGCCGCTGCTGGCGCAAGTCAAGGAATGTTTGATGAATCAAAAGGCGACATCGTTTTTCTCGCCGTCAACGCCGACGAAGATGAATCCCGCGTCGCTCCCTACCTCGCGAAACAAAAACTGCACGGTACCCTTGTCTTCGCCGATGGTCTCGACAATCTGATGAATATCGATTCCCTGCCCACAATTATCGTCCTCGATAAAAATGGCCGAATTTCTTACCGTTCCGATGGATTTGATCCCGATGGATTTGTTGCCAGTCTTCAGCAGGCAATTCTGGCCGCGCTAAAGCCCGCAGACCGATGCGCCACCCGGAGGTACACACTAAACAGAATGAGCGGTGTTCATCGCATCGCGCGCGGCAAGAAATGTATTCACATGAATCCACACCGTATCGCTCACGTGCCGCGCATATCCGCCCGCGAGCGTAATCACCACCGGAATTTTCGCGCGCCGCGCGTATTGAAAAACAAGATCGTCGCGCCGCCGCAAGCCCTCGATCGTCAGCGCCAATCCGCCAAGTTGATCCTCGCGATAAGGGTCCGCACCCGCGACATAGAAAATAATATCGGGGTGAAAATTTGCCAGCGCCTGATCCATGCCCTGGCTGAAAATTACAAGATACTCGTCGTCATGAATTCCATCCGGCAAACCCAAATCCAAATTCGAAGGCGGCTTCGGCGTCGGATAATTATTTTCCTGGTGGATCGAGAGCGTAAAAACCGAATCCTCTTTCGCGAAAATCCCCGCCGTTCCATTCCCCTGATGAACGTCTGTATCCACAGTCATCGCCGTCCGGATCGCGCCATCATGCTGCAATCGCCGGATGGCAATCGCCACATCATGAATCATGCAGAAGCCTTCGCCATGCGTCGCGAACGCGTGATGAAATCCTCCGCCAATATTCGCTCCGCAACCATCACGCAACGCGTTGCGCCCCGCGAGCAATGTCCCTCCCGCGCTCAGCCAAAACGCCCTCACCGTTTCCGGCCCCGCGGGAATTTCCAGCCGCATTCGTTCCAGCGTACTCAGCGTGCCGGTCTTAAATTTGTGAACGTAGTCTTCGTGATGCACGCGCAAGACATCGGCATCTTCGATCAGCTCAGGCCGAACAAAATCTTCCTTCGCAGCCAATCCTTCATCGAGCAGCGTGTCGTACACCAGCCGGTATTTTTGCGAAGGAAAAACGTGGTCACCCAACTGCAGATCGTAATCCGGGTGGTAGCAAATCTTAAAAGGCAGCATCGCTGGCGGGAAAAATCAGTTTCAATTGTCGCGCGACAAAATAAAATCCGGCACACTCAGCAGCGCCCGCCCATACTCGCTCACGGCCGCTCCATTCAAACTAGCCTTCGCGCGCCCTACAAAATCGTGCGCCAGTCGTCGAGTACGATCCAGCGCGCCGGTATCTTCCACCAGCGCTGTAATCTGCTCCGGCCGCACGCTTTCAAATCCGCGCTCTTCCAGCACTTTCGCAACCAGCGACCTTCCCACCGCGCCATCGCTTTCAATCGCGTAAATCAGCGGCAAAGTGACTTTGCCTTCCTTCAAATCGCTCAACACCGGCTTGCCGAGCTGCGCGGGCGACGCCGTGAAATCCAGCAGATCGTCCACGAGTTGAAACGCCAGCCCGGCATAGTGCCCGTACTCTGCCAGCGATTCTTCCTTCTCGCCGGGTTGATTCCCCAGCACCGCTCCCAACCGCGCGCATCCGGCAAACAGCCCCGCAGTTTTTCGCGTCGCCAATTCCAGCGCGTCCTGCTCGCTCACATCCATCCGCCCGATTTGGTTCAGCTGCAGCAGTTCGCCTTCAACCATGTTCTGCGTCAGCTCAATCAGCAAATCGAGCACGCGAAAATTTCGTTGCCTCCAGCGCCATCTGAAACGCCTGCATGTAGAGCCAGTCGCCGGCCAGCACGCTCATGTGATTGCCCCAGCGCGCGTTCGAAGATGGCCGCCCGCGGCGCAATTCGGCGCCATCGATCACATCGTCATGAATCAATGTCGCGCTATGAATCAGCTCCACTACCGCGCCCAGTCGCACCGCGCTATTTCCTTCGTATCCCGCATATTTCGCGGTCAACAACAGCAGCGCGGGACGCAGCCGCTTCCCGCCCCCGCCCAACAAATATTTTCCGATCTCCGCGACCGGCTCTATCGCAGAGGTGCTCTGGGCGGAAAGCTCCAGCTCAACTTTCGCGAGATCATCGCGAACGAGATCGAAAATCTCTTTGGCAATCAAAAGGGAAATGACCGCCTCCAGACGTGCTCAGCAACTACCGGTTTTGAGCTGCGAGCCCGAAAAAACGCCGAAAATTCGCAGCCGTCGCCGCCCCGACTTCCTCGACGGCTAAGTCTCTCACAGTCGCGAGCGTCCGCGCTACCTCGGCGACATTTGCGGGCTCGTTGCGCTTTCCACGGACAGGTTGCGGCGAAAGGTATGGAGAGTCTGTCTCAATCAGCAGCGATGAAAGCGGCAAAACTTTAGCAATATCGCGCAAATTCTGCGATTTTGGGTATGTCACGTTGCCTGCAAACGACACCAGAAAACCCATCTCAATTCCCTGCTTCGCTTCTGCTTCGGTGCCCGAAAAGCAATGCAAGATTCCGCCGAGGCCGGTGCCGCGCCACACTTCCTCCAGAATCGCAAGGCATTCGGGCCACGCATCTCGGCAATGGATGATAATTGGGAGCTTTGCGGCGCGCGCGATAGCCAGTTGTTCGCGAAAAACTCGCTCTTGTATTTCACGTGGAGACAAATCGTAGTGGAAATCCAGTCCGATTTCGCCGAACGCGATAACGCGCGGATGTCGCGCGAGCCTTTCCACCTCCGCCAAATGCGCCGGCGTAACTTTTTCAGCTTCGTGCGGATGGATTCCAACGCTCGCGTAAATCCAATCATGTTGCTCTGCGTAAGGCAGCGCCGAATCCAGTTTCTCCGGACCGGGCCCCGTGCCGATCGCCAACAGTGTCTCGACGCCCGCCGCGCGAGCGCGCTCCAGCATCGCATCGCGATCGGCGTCAAACTGTGGGAAATCTATGTGCGCGTGAGAATCAATCAGCTCCATGGCATCTCGGCGGTGTGTCCGAAATTCTTACTTCAGCCGCGACCCCACAGGAATATCCTCCAGGAATCCCGCGAGCACCGGCTTCCCATCAGGACCCGACGATGCCGCGAGAATCATCCCGTTCGATTCGACACCGCGCAATTTTCGCGGTGCGAGATTGATTACCACCGCGACTTTTCTTCCGACAAGCGTCTCCGGTTCATAACTTGTAGCGATGCCCGCAACAATTTGCCGTACCTCATCGCCGATGTCGACCATCAGCTTCAGCAATTTGTCTGCGCCCTGTACACGTTCGGCAGACTTCACCTCACCGACGCGCATCTCGACCTTGGTGAAATCATCGATCGTAATTTTCGCGGGTGGCGCGGCAACCGCAGGTGCAGCAGCTCCGGCAGCAGCAGCGGCAGGAGCGCCAGTCGCCGCGGGCGTCGCGGCTGTACCAGCCGGTGCAGGAGTTCCCGCAGCGGCGGGCTTGCTAGCGTCGTTTTCCATGGCTTCAATCCTTTCGATCACTTCGGCTCGATCCACGCGCGGGAAAACGCCTTCCAGCTTTCCCAAGCGAGTTCCCACACCAAGTTGTCCCCATCGCAACTCGTCAATTTTCTCGTGCCGCAGTTGCGTGGTCATCCCAAGCTGCTTCCAAATTTTCTCGGTCGCCTCCGGAATCACCGGATGGGCGAGCACGGTAGCGATCCGCAGCGATTCGGCCGCTCCGTAGAGCGCCGCGTCCAATTCACCGCGGCGCGCCGGATCTTCCGCAAGTGTCCAGGGCTTTGTCGTCGTGATGAACGCGTCCACTTCGCTGATGTGAGCCCAGATCGCCTCAAGCGCCAGACTGAATTGCAACTCGTCATAATTCTTCAGCGTCTCGGCAATCGCATGCGCAGCGCCGGACTTCAACGAGCATTCGGCTGCCGCAACCGGCGCGCCCGGCACTTTTCCGCCGCAATATTTTTCGATCATCGAAAGCGTGCGGCTTGCGAGATTGCCCAGTCCATTTGCGAGATCGGCGTTGTACCGTGTGACCAGCGCGTCGTAACTGAAATTTCCGTCCTGTCCGAATACAACTTCCCGCAACAGAAAATACCGCAGCGCATCCATCCCCAGCGCGGAAACAATCGGCCGCGGCCGCACCACATTTCCCTTCGACTTGCTCATCTTGCTGCTATCCATCAGCAGCCATCCATGCGCCCAGATTTGCTTCGGAATCGGCAACCCTGCTGCCAGCAAAAATGCCGGCCAATACACGGCGTGAAAGCGAATAATTTCCTTCCCCACCAGATGAATATCCGCGGGCCAGTATCCCCGCCTCTCGTAATCGGGCCCTCCTACCGCGCTGAGATATGCGGTGAGCGCGTCAAACCAAACGTAAAAAACGTGCGGCGCCTCGCCCGGCACGGGAATACCCCAGCGAATCGTGGTGCGCGTGATGCTCAAATCTTTCAGCCCGCCTTCCACGAAGCTCAACACTTCGTTGCGGCGCGCTGCGGGCTCGATAAATTCCGGATGCTTCGCATAAAGATCGAGCAGAACTTTTTGAAACGCGGAAAGTTTGAAGAAATAATTTTCTTCTGTAACCGTTTCCGTCGGCCGTCCGCAATCCGGGCACGGATCGCCCGGCCCCGCGTCATTTACATAAGCATTGTCAAAAACACAGTACTGCCCGGTGTAGTGCCCCTTATAAATAAATCCATTGTCGCGGCACCTTTGAAAAAGCCATTGCACCGTCTTCGCGTGAAGGAGATCGGTGGTGCGAATAAATTCATCGCCCTGAATTCCGAAATCGTCCCAAATCTTCCGCCACTGCGCGGCCATCTCATCCACAAAATCCTGCGGAGTGCGCCCCGCCTTCTCCGCGCTGCGCTCCACGTTGACGCCATGCTCATCGGTTCCCGTCGTCATCACCACGTCGTAACCGCGCATCCGCTTGTAGCGCCGAATCGTGTCGCACACGATCGTCGAATAAGTGTGGCCAATGTGGGGCAAGCCGTTCGTGTAGTAGATCGGAGTGGTGATATAAAACTTCGGCTTGTGCTTCTCGGTTGGCATCAGACTAATTTCGGCTTTCGCGCTGCTTCTCCCACACCAACACTGCTTCGGCCATCACTTCCTTCAACGGCACTCCGCGCTCCACTGCAATTCGATGGCAGTCTTCAAATTCTGGTGCCGCATTCAGAATGTGTCCGTTCATTCGCGCGACCTTCATCTGTATCGCGCCGAATCGAGTGTCCAACTTTACGATTTCGCGCGGCAGCACCGAGCGTTCGGCTTCATGCTTTCGCACGCCAATCGTCGTCGTCTCGGAAAATAGTAGATCGGCCAGCCGGTCGGCATCACTTGGCGCGCACAAAATCGTCACCAACATTCCTGGACGATTTTTCTTCATCTGCACCGGCGTCGCGTAAACATCCAGCGCCCCAGCGCCGAGCGCCTTCTCCGCAAAGTATCCGTAAATCTGCGGATTCATATCATCGAGATTCGCTTCGATCACGCTCACGCGATTGTTCCACATTCCCGCGTGCGCTTCCGCCGATTCGCCAATCGTCAACCGCACCACATTTGGTTGCTCCGCAATCTCTGCGGAGCCTGCGCCATATCCGATTTGCGCCGATCGCATCGCCGGTTGGCTTCCAAATTTATCGCAAAGCGTCGAGACAATTGCCGCGCCCGTGGGCGTCACCAGCTCCCGCATCACACCATTCGAAAATGTCGGCGCGCCCCTCAACAAATCAGCGGTGGCTGGCGCGGGCACTGGAAGAATTCCGTGCGCTGTTTTCACCGTGCCGCCTCCCACATTAAGAGGCGAACAAGCAAACGACTCGATTCCCAGCAAATTGAACCCAATCGCCGCTCCAACAATATCCACAATAGAATCCACAGCGCCCACTTCGTGAAAATGAACTTTCTCGAGAGGGACGTCGTGAACTTTTGCTTCCGATTCGCCCAGCCGCTTGAAAATTGCGGTGGCACGCTCCGCCGCTCGCGATGGCAAATTTGCGCGCGCGATTTTCTCCGCGATCATCGAGTACCCGCGATGATGATGACTCTCAGCGGATTCCACCACCACCTGCGTCGCAACCAGTGCGCCACGCTTTACTCGCTGCGACGAAATTTTCCATCCCGGCAATTCCAATTTGCGCAGCCCAGATTCGATCTCGGCGAGCGCGCAGCCGCAATCCACCAGTGCGCCGAGCACCATGTCTCCGCTGATTCCGGAAAAGCAATCGAAGTAGGCGATCTTCATGAATCGGATGCGCGCCGTGGCCACAGAAATAATTCAGGCGCGCGCGAGACTTTCGATACTATTCTGCGCTCTATATCGTGTCAAACCAACTCCGATCGCACGCATCGCGCTCCTCAAATATCGCCGCGTCATCGCACCAAACTTCTCCCGCGTTTTGGTCGCCGCGACCCGCCAGCTATAATCGGAATCACTTTCACGCACACGAAAGGTTGCTTTGTATCACGAGATCGAGGCACGTTTTCGCAAAGCGCTCGCGAACTTTATTCGCAAGCACTATAAGATCGAGCTCGAAATTCCCAGCGAACGTCCGCCGCGAATTTCGATGGGCGAGCTCGCCTCCCCTGTTTGCTTCGATCTCGCGAAACGCCTGAAGCGCCCGCCGCGGCTGCTCGCGCAGGAAATCGCCAATAAACTCGATCCCATCGAAGGCATCGAACGAATCGAAGTAGCGGGCGCAGGCTATCTGAACGCCTTCATCGATCGCGCCGGGTTTTTCGTTTCCGCACTGAACCCAATTCCGCGTGCCGACAAGCAATCTTCGAAAGAAGATTCAAAGCCCGCGCCCGATCGCAAACTCGTCGTTGAGCACACCAACATAAATCCCAATAAAGCCGCGCACATAGGACACCTGCGCAATGCCGCGCTTGGCGACACTTTCGTTCGCATGCTGCGCTATTCCGGCGCAAAAGTTGAAGTCCAAAATTACATCGATAACACTGGAGTTCAGGTCGCCGATGTCGTCCTCGGCTTTCTTTACATCGAAAAGAAATCTCTGGCCGACGTAATTGCTCTCACTGGCGCGCCGAGATTTGATTACTACTGCTGGGATCTCTACGCGCGCGTTACATCTTTCCTTGAAGCAGATAAATCCCGCCTCGAACTTCGCGGCGAAATCTTGAAAGCCATCGAAGCAGGCCGCGGCGAAGTCGCCGAAATCGCAACGCTCGTATCCGATGCCATCGTGCGTCTCCACTTACACACGATGGAGCGCCTCGGCGTCTCCTACGATGTGCTCCCGCGCGAAAGCGAAATCCTTCACCTGAAATTTTGGGACGCCGCCTTTGCTTTGCTAAAAGAGCGCGGCGCAATTCATCTCTCCAACTCCGGCAAAACCGCCGGCTGCTGGGTAATGCGCATGACCATCGTCCACGAAGCCGACGGCGCCGAGAATTTATCTGAAAACGCGTCAACCACCGCCGACGCCGCACAAGCCGCCGCCGATGACGACGCGAAAATAATCGTCCGCTCCAACGGCACTGTTACCTACGTCGGCAAAGACATTGCCTATCAGCTTTGGAAATTCGGCCTGCTCGGCCGCGATTTCCACTATCAGCCATTTCATAAAACACCCGATGGCACAACCGTCTGGACCACAACCACCGGCCGCACCGATCCAAACGCGCCCGAATTCGGCCACGCCTATCGCGTCTACAACGTGATCGACGCCCGCCAAAGTTATTTGCAAAATGTTGTCGTCGCGGGTTTGCGCGCTCTCGATTTCGACGAGCAAGCGCATCGCTCTACGCATTTCAGCTACGAAATCGTCGCGCTCACTCCCCGCTGCGCGCGCGAACTTGGCTACGAGCTTTCCGCTGAAGATGCCGCGCGCAGCTACGTGGAAGTCAGCGGACGTCGCGGCCTCGGCGTAAAAGCAGATGACCTGCTCGACAAACTTGAAGCCGCCGCTCGCGCCGAAGTCGATCAGCGCCACGCAGAAGTTCCCGACGCCGAGCGCGCCGCAATCGCGCACAGCATCGCCATCGGCGCTCTGCGATATTTCATGCTTCGCTTCGCGCGCAACACCATCATCGCGTTTGATTTTGAGGATGCCCTTAGCTTCGAAGGTGAAACCGGTCCTTACTGTCAGTACGCCGTAGTTCGCATTCGCGGCATCTGGCGCAAAGAGATGGAGCGTCGCCCGGCAGAGGTGGTTGGCTACGTCGGCCCACCAGAGGGCGATGATAATCTTCGCCGCACCCTCGCCGCGCCCAGCGGAGACGATCTCTGGGAAGTAATTCTTCTTGCAGGTTCGCTCGGCGCGCGCGTTGAAGCGGCACTTAAAGCGCAGGAACCGTCATTCGTGGCAAAATATTGTTTCGAACTCGCGCAGTCATTCAACAACTTCTACCACAAACATCATATTCTTTCGGAAGAGGACCCGCAGAGGAAGGCGTTCCTGCTGCTACTTTGCGGGTTCGTCGAAAAACAGTTACTCGCAGGCCTAAATCTCCTCGGCATTGAAGCGCCGGAAATGATGTAGTCCGCAAAGACGCGAGATAACAAATCACTTCGCGTTAAAATTCATCGCCAAATCAATCAGCGTCCTTACCCCCACTCCCGTCGCGCCTTTCGGCATCCACGCCTTCGCATCGTCATACCAAGCCGTCCCCGCGATATCGAGGTGTACCCACGGCAAATCATTCGTAAATTCGCGAATAAACATCGCGCCGGTAATTGCTCCGCCGCCTTTTCCGCTGCTCATATTCTGAATATCCGCGATCGTTCCTTTCACCATTTCGCGATACTCGTCGTCCATCGGCATATTCCACATTTTTTCGCCCGTGGCCTTCGCGCTCGCGAGCACGCGCTCCGTCCACGCCTCATCCGTCCCAAAGACGCCGCTGTTTACTCCCGATAGCGCCACCACGATCGCGCCCGTCAAAGTCGCCGCATCCACCAAATGAGTGCATCCAAGTTTCTGCGCATACGTAATCGCATCGGCAAGAATCAACCGCCCTTCCGCATCCGTATTCAAAACTTCAATCGTCTTACCAGACATAGCCGTCTGCACATCCCCCGGCTTCTGCGCTTTTCCTCCCGGCATATTTTCCGTAGCAGGTACCACCGCAATCACTTTGATCGCCGGCTTCAGTTGCGACAGCGCCTTCATCACGCCGATCATCGCCGCTCCGCCAGACATATCAAATTTCATCTTGTCCATATCCGCTGCGGGCTTGATCGAAATTCCTCCCGTATCAAACGTGACGGCCTTGCCCACCAGCCCCAGCACCGGACCGCCTGGCGCAGCATTCGGCGGGTTGTACGTCATCACTATCATTCGCGGCGGCTCTGCGCTTCCCTGCGCGACGCTCAACAGCGCGCCCATCTTCATCTCTCGCATCCGATTTTCATCCAGCGCTTCGAATTGCAATCCCGCGTTGCGCGCCATTTCCCGCGCACGTTCCGCAAGAATAACCGGCGTCATCAAATTAGAAGGCTCATTCGCGAGAGTACGCGCGAAGTTTTGCGCCTCCGCGATAATCTTCCCCTTCTCAATCGCTTTGTCCGCCGCTGCAGCGTCGTCCCATCCAGCCAGTTCCACTGCTTCGATCGCGTGATCCTTTTTCCCTTCGGTCTTGTACTTATCTCCTTCGAAATCGCCGAGCAGCACTCCTTCAGTAATCGTTTGCGCCGCGGCAGCATTCGCTCCATCTTCTCGCACGAGAAACACAAATCGCTTCACTCCGCGCGATTTCAAATATCGCAGCGCCGTGGACGTCAGCTTCCTCAATTCTCCATTCCCAAATTTCGCTTTCTTCCCCGCTCCCACCACCAGCAATCTTTCCGCGGAAATTCCCGATGGCGCGTGCAGGTACGTCATCTCCAGCATCTTCCCCGTTAACTCGCCCGACTTCGCCAGCCGCCGCAACAATTCGCTCGCCGCGCCTAGATCACCCAGCCGTCCGCTCACAGCGTCGTCGCCATCGAACACGTACGTCACCAACGCTTGCGTTTGCAACGTTGCAGGATTGCCGGTCACCGATGTGATGTTCATGTATCTCCTCGAATTCCCCGTGTGCTGGGCTAACTATGAATATTCAAATTTTCTTCACGCAACGTTAACGCCGTTTCGACTCGTAAATGGCTTCCTTAACCTCGCGACGTGCTTCCTTCATTCTTACATCCTGGCGCCGGTCCCAATCCTGCTTGCCGCGTGCGAGCGCCAATTCGCATTTCGCCCGTCCATTGCGGAAGTAGATCTTCGTCGGAATCAGCGTGGTGCCCTTGGGTTCCAGCTTATCCACAAGCTTCCGTATCTCCTCTTTGTGCATCAAAAGCTTTCGTGCCCCAAGAGGTTCATGATTCCAGGGTCCACCGGCCGTGTACTCCGAGATATGGCAATTTTCCAGCCAGATCTCGCCGCCCCGGACGTGCGCATACGCCTCGCGGATATTCGCTTTCCCTTCGCGAAGCGCTTTTACTTCGGTGCCGCGAAGCGCCATCCCGGCTTCATGGCGCTCTAGAAGATGGTAGTTGTATCCAGCGGAGCGATTTTGCGCGACAATCTGTTCGGCTTCGCGTTCGCCATGTTTCGCTTTTTTTGGTTTTTGCGCCACGCGCATCATCTTATCCGTCGCTGTTTACTAGAAGCAAGCAACCCGAGCCTTGTTAGTGCGAAATAGTGTTAAACTTTATCGTTCCCAGCAACGAGCGCGGAGCTCCCGAATGAAGAGTCGTTTTCTCCTCGTGCTGGCACTAGGATCATGCGTCCTGGCGCTGGCCGGCTGTCCAAAAGGCAACAATTACGAGAGTCAGGGCGATAAGGCCGAGATGCTGCAGAACTATGACGCAGCGCTCGACTTCTTCAATCGCGCTGTCCAACAAGACCCCAAGAACACCGAGTACCGCCTCAAGTACAACCGCGTCAAATTTGAGGCTGGCCAGGCCCACTACCAATTGGGCCGCAGGGCCATGGAGCAAGGCAATCTGCAGCTAGCGATCGCTCAATTTCAAAAGTCGCTATCGATTGATCCATCGAGCCCCATCGCCTCAGACGATCTCAAAAAAGCCATCGAAATGATGAAGTCGCAGACGCCTGGCGCTTCGGCTCCCGTTGTCCCCGCAGCTCCGCAGGAAGACCAGCTATTGTCGGGTCCGCCGAAGTTGATGCCGCTCTCAAACGCTCCTATCGAATATAAAAGCAACGCCAGCGACAAGATTGTTTTTCAGACCATCGGCAAGCTCGCGGGAATCACTGTTGTGTTTGATCCCACGCTTCAGCCGAAACCCATTTCCGTCGATTTGCCAAAAGTTACTTTGGAAGACGCGCTCGATATCGTCGCGCTGCAGAGCAAGACTTTCTGGATTCCCGTCGCCAGTAACGTAATCCTGGTCGCAGACGACAACGCCAACAATCGCAAGGCTTACGAAGACGAAGTCTTCAAGACTTTCTACCTTTCCAACACAGTCTCCGACCAGGACATGAGCGACGTCGTCGCCGCCTTGCGAAATACTCTAGGCGCGACCACGCAGGCGCACATCACTCCGATCAAATCGTTCAATGCCGTCGTGATGCGTGACACTCCAGATCGCATCCGCTTGGCAGGCCGCATCATCGCCGCGATTGATAAGGCCAAGCCCGAAGTCATTATCGAAGTCCAGGTTCTCGAAGCGCGCCGCGATCTCGTTCGCAATCTCGGCATCAATCCTGGCACTTCCGCTTCTCTTACTTTTAGTCCGCCGGGATCGACAGCTTCTACCACCGGCACGACAACAACTACCACGACCACAACAACAACGACCACCACCGGAACCACTACTCCGACCTCGAATTTTACTCTGGCCCAATTGAGCCATCTTTCGAGCTCCGACTACGTCGTTGCGCTGCCCAGCGCGACCGTTACCGCGCTTCTTACCGACAGCACCACCAAGGTTTTGGAAAATCCCGAAGTTCGTTCTGTGGACGGCGAGAAAGCATCCCTGAAAATCGGCACCCGCGTGCCAATCGCCACTGGTAGCTTTCAGGCGGGTACTGGCGTAGGCGTTTCCACCGCGGGCACCAGCCTCGTCAATCCCCTCGTAAACACTCAGTTTCAATATCAAGACGTCGGCGTCAACGTTGACCTCACTCCCAAGATTCACAGCGACCGCGACATCTCGCTCAAAATCAAAGTGGAAGTTTCCTCCGTCAGCGGCAACGTAAACATTGGCGGAATCAATCAGCCCGTGATCAGCCAAAAAGTCATCGATCACGATGTTCGCTTGAAAGACGGAGAAATCAGCGTGATGGGCGGGTTGATCGAGCGCACGGATACTCACAGCATCGCCGGATGGCCGGGTCTCGCTAGAATTCCGATTTTGCGTTACTTCTTCTCGCAAGACGACGTCGAACACGAAGAAGACGAAGTCCTGATTGTTCTCACGCCGCACGTTGTTCGCATCCCCACCTACACCGCGGCGGACTTGCAATCGATCGAGACTGGAACAGACGCAAACGTACAGTTGCGCGCGGTTCCCGATCCTTCGGCTCCTGTGACCGGAAATCCGGCGCAGAATCCGAATCCGCAAGCTGGGATGTCGGCTAATGCAGCGGCAACGCCTGCGACTGGTGCGAGCGGCGAGCGGTCAATCGATGTCTCCGGCCGGCCAACCTTCGCTGCGCTTTGAGCCGTCTAATATTTCAGTCAAGCCGGGCGAGACAGTCACCGTCGGCATCGTCGTCCAAAACGTCAACGACCTTTACTCGATTCCGATGCTTCTCCAATACAATCCGGCAATGATTTCCGTGGAAGAGGTCCGCCACGGCGGATTCTTGTCTGGTGGTACGCAGGAAGAGGCTATCGTCCAGCGAATCGATCAGGAACACGGGCAAGCCGTGATCTCCGCTGCTCGCACATCTGGCCCCGGAATGAACGGCACCGGCACATTGGTAGGCATCGTGATCAAGGGACTTTCTCCCGGCGATTCGAAGCTCTCCATCGTGCAAGTAAACGCCAAGGATTCCCAGCAGCACCCGATCTCCATCGTGACATCAGAGGCGCAAGTCAGCGTGCATCAGTAGCGCACGCGTAACAGCAAGGCTGGCAATGCCGCAACGAAACCAAAATCTATCAAGGCGCTCAACCGCTGGGATGACCTTGCTTGAGCTGATCATCGCCACTGCCATCTTGCTGATTCTTTCCACCGCTGCCCTGCCGATGGCTCGCATGACGCTTGTACGCTCACGCGAAGCCGAGCTTCGCTACGACCTTCGTGAAATGCACGACGCCATCGATCGCTACAAAGATGCCGCCGATAAAGGTCAGATTCGCGTCGAGCAAGATACCGAAGGCTATCCGCCCGATCTCGATACTCTCGTTGCTGGAGTTCAGCTTGGCACCGGCGACAAAAAAATCCGTTTCCTTCGCAAGATTCCCGTCGATCCCATGACTGGCCGTGCGGATTGGGGATTGCGCTCCGTGACTGATGCGCCCGATTCCGGTTCTTGGGGCGGTAAAAACGTATTCGATGTCTACACGAAATCGCAGGGCACAGCTCTGGATGGGACCAAATATGCGGATTGGTAAAAAGTTGAGCAATTCCTGGCCCGCGCATTCCGGCGAATCAAAGTTGCGCGCGTGGGCTCGCCGTTCCGCAATCGCCGGCTTCACCATGCTCGAATTGATGGTCGTCATCGCCATCATGCTCATCTTGCTTGGCATGGCTGCGGGAAAATACGTCCGCTCCGTTCAGCGCGCCCGTGAAGCAACTCTGCATCATGATTTGATGGTCATGCGCCAAGCCATTGAGCAGTACACTCTTGACAAGCAAGCAGCTCCGCAATCACTCGACGATCTCGTCACAGGCGGCTACCTCCACGAACTTCCCAACGACCCCATGACCGAGAAAAAAGACTGGGTGCCGGATACAGACAATCTCCTGCTGAGTCCCGATCAAACCACCACCGGCATCACCGACGTCCACAGCGCATCGGGCGCCCTCTCTCCTTTCGAGAATACGCCCTACAACACTTGGTAAGCGATTGGCCGGGTGCCGCACCCTTTGAAGTGTAAGGGTGCGGTCTTTGACGTAGCTTCGCTCTCGAGATTCTCCACTCACGCTGTGTCCCACTCATTGCTCTTGTGCAGTTCGAATCTGTAGTTCGTTCATCAACAAAAGCTGCTCACAATCAAATCTGTCGTATAATCCCGCGCCGCGCACGAATCAGCACAAACAATTTCGATTTCCACTTCGCGCAAGGGGGCATCTCATGACGCCATCCCCAATCGACCCAGGTGCCGGCCAACTTTCGGATCCGCCACCATTATCTTCCGCAGCTTGGAACCTCGCGCATCGCGTAATTTTCCGTTTCATTTTCTCCTTCCTCGTAATCTGCATCTTCCCTTTTCCCATTAGCACTTCTCCAGGAAGCATCCATCCAACCACCTTCTACGACAGGATGTGGTTCGCTGCTGCGCAATGGATGGCAGTCCACATTTTTCACGTTCCCCCGTCGCCGCCGTACTTTAGCGATTTTCTTCTCGCCGATACCAACGCCGGATACATAGATCTGCTTTGCTTCGCCGTGCTCGCCGCATTGGCGACTATCGTTTGGACGCTCTTCGACAGAAAGCGACCTGATTACAAAACACTGCACGAATACCTTCGTATTTATGTCCGATACGCTCTGGGATTTACGATGCTCGCGTATGGATTCGACAAAGTTCTCGTGCTCCAATTTAGCTGGTCGCTTCCGGGACCCGAACGCCTCGCTTTGCCCCTCGGCAATTACTCGCCCTTCGCCCTCATGTGGACCTTCATGGGTTACTCCACCGCGTACACGATCTTCGCCGGCGTCGGCGAAGTGGTTGGCGGCTTGCTTCTGCTCTTTCGTCGCACTACTACGTTGGGTGCGCTTATCATTTGCGGCGTGATGGCCAACGTAGTGGCGCTCAATTTTTCGTATGGCGTCCCGGTAAAGATTTTTTCTAGCCTTCTTTTGCTGCAGGCCGTATTTCTGCTGGCCCCGGAAGCGCAACGCCTCCTAAACATTTTCGTGCTCAACCGCACCGCGCCGCCCGCGAATCTTGACGGTCCGTTTCCCGCGCGGTGGATGCCAAAACCACGCATCGCGCTGAATCTCGCCATCGTGATTTTTTCTATCTATTGGTTTTCCGGTCCCTACCTCGCGCGGAATCGCGTTCGCGCGAATGCGCCAAAATCTCCGTTCTATGGCCTCTACCAGGTCGAATCGTTCACGCAGAATGGAACTCCCGAATCGCATGGCGATAAAAACTGGCGCCGCGCTATCTTCGAATCCCCAAGATATTTTGGCGTCCTCACTTCAGACGACTCGATGCGGTATTTCACCACCACCTTTGACGTCGCCAAAAATGCCGTCACGATTTCCGGGCCAAACGATCCCGACTCCGAAAAGCATTCCGGAGAATGGAAATCAACATTTACGTTTGTCCGCCCCGATGCGGAACATCTCGAGTTGCGCGGAAACTTCAAGGATCAACCCACCGTCATCGAGCTGCGAAAAATTGATATCTCACAATCCACTCTACTCAGCCGCGGATTTCACTGGACGGAAGACGGCGGCTTCTATCAATAATCGCGCGCCATTTCAAAATGAATTTGAAGTCGCGCACAAATTGAATGCAGTGAGATTTCTACTGCGGAGGGCACGGCGTCTGCCGGTGCAGCTGAAACTGGTATTTCGTAAATCCCAATTGCGCGTTGTAACCGTTCATCGTATTCGTCTTTGATCCACTGTTCGGAGTCAGCGTATCCAGCTGATATTTGAAATTCTGATACGCCGGATTGCGTCCCGTAAAAATGTGCAGAGCCTGCGCCAGAAGATTCTGTTCGGGAAACGAATTCGCACCCGCCGGCACGTTTGTGTTGAATGTGAAATTTGTCGGCAGCGCTTCCGTCGTCACGTTCAGTTGCGTGATCTTATAATTATTCCGGTCCCAGCGCCCCGCGAGGACCACTCCGTTTCCCCCGAAATATCGCAATAAAATTGGTAGGCGTTGGTGTCGGGAATCAGGTTTTGCGTCTCCGGAAAACCCGCAGCCTCGTACATCAGCGCGGGAAAACTCATTCTCCCCGGCATCAGTTTCATCAGAGTACTGAATTCCGAATTCGGTTGCGACGTAACATTTCCAGACATGCTGGTCGCGCCCTGATTCGGCGGCGGCGCGATCACGAAACTATCCACCACTTTAGTTCCCTGCATGTTTTGTACCTCTACGCGTGCTTCGGAATCCTGTCCTCGATAACCGATCAACGCCACGGAGCGGGACAAGACATTCACACCTCCTTGTCCGTTGTATTGCAGTTGCAATCGGCACTGTGAATTGATCACGAACTTCACAGCGTTTTGCCCAGATGCCGCGTTCAATTTGTAGGAATTATTCGAGTTGATGATCACCTGATCGCGCCAGACGCACGCCGCTCCCGCCCCGCCAACCGGCGCCGAACCCGCCACAAACACTGACGCTAGAATTGCCACCACGATTGCGCGTCTTTTCATATTCATCAACCTCAGATCATGCCACTGAGGCGCGAATAATATTCTCCCCAAGTCTCAAACACAATAAGCTTGCCCGCGTTTTGGAAAAATAAAAACCCCGCGCGCCAAATCGCGTACGGGGTTTTTCGTTTACAAATTTGTGGCGTTGTGGTTGCCAGTGTTTTTGAAAATTAATCCTGCCCGCCAGGTCCCTTGTGCGGCGGACCCTTCGGCGCCGGCTTCTGTTTCTGCTGCAACTGTTGCTGTTGCTGCGTGTGCTTCTGCGAAAGTTGCTGCGTCTGCTGCTGATGTTTTTGCTCGATCTGCTGCGTTTTTGCCGGCGGAGCCTTTTGCTGCGCCAGCTTGGCATGTTCCTGATCTTGCTTCTGCTGGAGCTGCTGCCGTTCTTGATCCTGTTTCTGGGTCAGCTTCTGTTGCTGTTGCTGATATTTCTGATCGACCTTCGGATTCCCCGTGCTCGGAGTCGCAGGCCGCTCAATCGGCGGCAGTTCCTTCGGATGCACCGCCGTATTCGCAGGTCGCGGCTCATTATTCGTTGCGGGATTATTCGCAGGTCGTGTTTCGTTGTTGGCTGGTCGCGTTTCGTTATTCGCGGGCCGTCCGCCATTGTTCCCGTTCGCGCCAGGCGCCGTATTTACGCGGCCGCCTTCCTTAGCTGCCACCGCTCCGCCACCTGTGAACGCTCCCGGCTTATCAGTCGCCGCGATCGGCGGCTTGCCATGATTCACAGAAGCTCGCAGATTTTGATTCGAGCGTGCTTCCTGAATGTGCTGAGTTTGCGCGGCTACCGGCGCAACGTGCCGTTCGTGCGCGGCGGCTTCCTCGCGCGCAGAAGGCCGCGCTTGAATTCCGCCATTCCCTCCGTTAAAGCTGACGCGCGTTTCTTGCCTGTTCGTCACTTTTTGTTCGTAAACATTGTGAATCACGTTGACGTTTACGTTGCTCACATCGCGGTTGTAAAAAAAGTGTCCGTTATCCCAGCGCCCTCCCACATAGCCGTCGCCGAAATATCCGAATCCATAATTGATCCCGCCGTAGAATCCGATTTGCGGACCCCAGTAGCCCTGATTGAAAACGTAGCCGCCGTTGCCCCATCCCCAATATCCGGGAGTCCAAAAGAATCCAACCTCAGGCGCTTCCACCCACGTGCCCGGCACCCAGTAATAATCGTTGTAGTCGCCATCCCACGCCCAATATCCCGGAGTCCAAATGTATCCATCTCCCGGGCAGATCGGCTGGTCATAAACCGGCAATTCCGGCGGAGCGATATTCACCGACACGCTCACTTGCGCCAGCGCCGCCGCGGGCACTCCAAACATCACCAGTGCCATCAACAAGAACCGTATCGACCGCATCATTCGATTACGCACTATGGTTCCTCCTGGAACGTAAAGCCTGCTCGTCCTCAACGAGTATTCGATGAGGCGAACCTTCCATTCGGTTCCATCGCGCGGTGTCGCCTGGCCGCTGTTATTCGTATCTCAGCGCAATCATCGGAGCCACGCGCATCGCGCGCCGCGCCGGGATGTAGCACGCCAGCGCCCGCCGCCAGCAGCAGCACAAACGTCGCTCCGCAAAATGTCGCACACATCCAGCGGCTTCACTCCGTACAACAGATTTGCCACCAGTCGCGTAAGTCCCCACGACCCAAGCAATCCCGCCAGCGCCCCAATCACCGCGGGACGCAACCCATCCAGTAATATCAGCCGCTGAATATTTCCCGGCATCGCGCCCAGCGACATGCGAATCGCGATTTCGCTGGTGCGCCGCGCCACCGAATACGCCAGCACTCCATAAATTCCAATCGCCGCCAGCACCAGCGCCAGCAATCCAAACGTAACCGATAGCCGCGCCATCGCATTCTCGCTCGACAGATCGTTATCGATATCATCCCGCAACGGCCGCATCTTTATGATCGGCAGATTTGGCGCCGTCTCCGAGAAAACATTTCGCACCGTATCTTCCAGCGCCCGCGGATTGCCCGCCGTCCTCACCAGGAAATATCCATCGCCGCCCACGGCCGGAAAAAAGATTGCTGGCTTGAATTCATCGCGCAAACTCTGAAATTTCGTGTCGCCCGCCACGCCCACAATCTCCAGCAACTTTTTCTCGCGCACGATGTGCAGCCCCAGCGGACTTGCCCCCTTCAGGAACCGATCCACGTATGCCTTATTCACCCAGATCACGGTCGCGTCTTTCCGGCAATCCGCCTCTTCGATACTTCTTCCCGCCAGAATCGGAATTTGCACCGTCTCAAAAAATTTCGGTCCGATCGACAACGCCTGCGCTTCCACGTCGGCGAGTTCCGGGCGCTCCTGCAGCTTCGCATCCGTCGTCCACAAGTCACCGACCAGCAACAGATCGCTGGTCCACGAAACAGCTTCCACTCCAGGAAGCGCCGCGATCCTGCGGTTCAATTCTTGCGTCAGCGCCGGAACTCGCGCTTCCGGAATTCGAGCTTCCGTAGTTCCGACGTAGACGCTCAGCAGATGGTTCACTCTCAGCCCCGGATCTAGAGTTTCCAACTGCAGCAGCGTTCGCAGAAATAATCCCGCTCCAATCACCAGTACCAGCGCCAGCGCCATTTCTCCAGCCACCAGCGCCCGTCCCAGCCGATTCCGTCTCTCGGCGTCTGAGCTGCTCCCCCCGGCCGCTTTCAGCGTCGCTCCCGGCGACACTCGCGTGCTCGTCAGTGACGGAACAAGCCCGAATAAAACCGCGGCCACCACGGCCACTCCCGCCGTAAATCCAAACACAGTGAGGCTGGGATGAAACATCGCCAGTATCGGACCGGTTGCGCGCCCGAAAAGTATCAGCACAATTCCCCTGCTCGCCCAGTACGCGATCACCAACCCCGCCACGCACCCGATCGCCGCCAGCAGCAAACTTTCCGTCAGCATTTGCCGCAACAATCTTCCGCGGCTCGCTCCTAGCGCTAGGCGTACTGCGATTTCTTTTCGCCGTGCCGATGCGCGCGCCAGCAAAAGATTCGCGATGTTCGCGCACGCAATCAGCAGCACCAGCCCTGTCACTCCCATCAGCAAATACAGTTGCGTGGAATGCGCGTTACGCAGCGATGCCATTCCCCGCGCCGCGCTTGTGATCGCGATCCCCAAATCTGTGTCAATCGCCTTCTTTTCGCTCCGCTCGCCTTCCGCTGCCGGCTTGATCGTCGCAGCTGCACTCGCAAGATCTCCGCGAAACAGAACTTCCGTCTCCGCTCGCGCCCGCTCCGGCGTCACTCCGTCTTTTAAACGCCCAATCACATATAGCCAAATTGATCGCGCTTCATACCTGGTGGGATCGGTCTTCTCCAGTACGTCCTTATCGTGCATGGGCGCCCATAGATTTGGCCTCGAGCCCGGTGAGATTCCAAAGAACTCCGGCGGCGCAATTCCAACAATCGTGAAAGGCACTCCGTTCAAATTTATGGCCGAGCCCACCACATTTGGATCGCTATTGAATTGTTGCTGCCAGTAATTGAATCCCAGCATCACCACGGGCGCTGCGCCCGGCCGGTCGTCAGACGGCACCAGCGTGCGGCCATACGCAGCGCGTACTTCGAGCACCGGAAAAAAATCGCCGTTCACATATAGCCCGCCGGCCACGCTCGCATGCCCGTTCATATCCAATTGAGCGCCAAACCCGCCCGCAAGCGCAGCAAGTCCCTGAAAAGATTTCGCATGCTCGCGAAGATCCTCCAAGACCGGGTACGAAAACGAGCAGTTGTTATTTCCCGAACCCGGATCGCGCATGTCGCAGCCACCGTAACCACTCATGTGGTTCCAAACAAACGGCCCCTTGGAATGCGACATCCAGTGAAGCAGTACGAGCTGTTGCGGATGGCCCACGGGCAATCGCGTCAACATAATCGTATTCACCAGCGTGAAGATCGCCGTGTTCGCGCCAATCCCTAGCGCCAAAGTAAGAATCGCAATCGCCGAGAATCCAGGACTCCGCCGCAGTTGCCTCCATCCAAACGAAAGGTCATGCAGCAGCGCATCGAACATTCCGCTTCCCTTTGTGCTCGAAGAATCCGTCATTGGCATCTCGACCTCGACCGCCGAAGTTTAACTCTGCTGCGAGCTGAAACAGACTACTCCCATCCGAGTTCCAGCAGAATAGACTCCGCGACTGCCCAAAAGTTTGGTGGGCCCGGGACAATTGTCGAATTAGTTGGCGGCTGTCGTTGGGAAGAGCGCAGATAGTGGGATCGTGACACTTCCGAGCTGGCCGGCATTCCTGTCGAGCGCTACTAAGCGAATTTGGGTGGCGCCAGGCTTGATCGGGAAATCACAAACCAGCTTCACACCCTCCTTCATCATCTTCTCATACGTTGTCGACGTGAGATTCAAACTGAGCGTCCGCGCAAGACTCGTCAGCACGTGGAGATTTCTGTCGGTCTCTACGTAGAAAATCTCCAGGTCATCGGTCCAGCGGTCCGAATTCGGATTCAGCTCGACGCTTCGAGGGTCAATGGTCAGTCTCACCTTCAAGTGCGGAGTTGCGCTTGCGTCCACGGAAATCGTCTCAAGCTTCATGCTGACTGCCGTGGATTCAAACGTATCGGATGCAGCAGCGAGCATGAGTTGAACGCGTTGCTTCTCATCGCTCGGAGCGGATTGCTGGGTCGCAAAATATCCCTGCCGGGTGCGGACCTGAACTCCGTGGCGATGGACCTTTACCTTTATCGAATGAAACGTGCCATCCCATTGCCCGGAGTCAGGGTAGAAGCCCAGCATATAGCTGAGCCGCGAATCGTTCACAGCTTGCCGAATTGCACTTTCGATGTCGTTCGTGCGATACGTGGCTCGCCCGCCCGTTAGCTCCGCTATCGAATCCATCACTCCAAACGGCGAGGGCTTTGACCAGTCTGAACCGTCGCCGAAAGGGGCGAGCCCTCTCGGATCAACTGGATAGACAGCAATGTTGGCATCGCTGAGCGCGCGCACCGCACGCGTAATATCGCTAGAAAAAGTGGTTGCGATCTGCGTTCCCCCGTAAGCGCGAACGACGTAGGGCGGAAAGGCACTGGATAGCCAAATCAAACTCTTGCGACCGCGTATGCCTGCGAGATGACGCGCAATTTCCAGCAGAGCGTCCGCGGTTGTTATCGCGCGATTGGAGTTGACCTGGGCAAGCCGATTTTGCTCCAGGTGGGCAAGCTCTTGTCTAGGATCAGTGTCAGGCGAATTCGGAATAACTGTGATCGAGCTACTGTCCTCAGGGCGCGAACTGTACTTGGTGCGCGATTCGAGACTTGAAAATGTCGAGAGCGCGGCAAGCAATACCCGCGAGTCATTCGTGAAACCGTGCACCACTTCTAAATCTTCACCCAACGAATAAATAGCGACGTTGTCCTGAGTACGCATCCCTGATAGGAACCTAGCGAGTCCCTGTCGCGCGAAACCAGTATCCGATCCCCACGTGTTTAATTTGTCCAGAAGGATGACCGACACCTGTGGCGGCCGGTCATTATCCGAGGCCAATGCGACGCCATTCGTGAAAACCTCCGAGGGCGATCGACCCTTCGCCGCATCGATAACCGGAGGGGACGTTACGGTTTCAGACAGTTCCGAAAATTCTGATATACGCTGCGGCTTGCCCTGATCGAGAAGTTCAAAGTCGTCTTTCGTTAGCCCGGTGATTGGCTCGCCATGCTCGTCCTGCACGATCACGCTAACTTGTACGAGACGTGTGGTTATTCGAATAGCGGGACCGGTCGGCGTGGAATTTTGGGCGAGGGCGAACGGGACGAGAATCAGCACGAAGAGAAAAAGCGACGCGCATTCGAGAGGTTTGTGGCGGCGGACCGTCCGATCAAAAGTTCTGATCATAATGCAGTAGGCACGACAGACAGTAATTATCCGCGAGTATCATCCGCCGATTGGAACGGCCCCGCAAGCGGATACTTTTGAGAAATAAGTCTGGTGGAGTTCCGATAGCTCACCTTGCGCATTTACTGTTCCTTTCTCTGCGCACTCTGCGCCTCCGCGGTGAACCTCGTCGCCTTCACGAACGATTTTTCCACTCGCACTCAATTCTCTGTGTCCTCTGTGTCTCTGTGGTGAGCGCCTTTCCGTTCTATCTTCGCTTCTCGCCGTCGCCTCTGCGCCCTATCCGTGACCTGAACCCGCCATGGCCTTCGCAAACGCCAAAGCGACGTCCGTCCGGAGCGCCATCGGCGCGCCACCAAACATTAGCCCAGGTCGGAAGAGTCTGTTACGAAACTGGAAGCGGCGGGCAATCGTTTTCGTGGAAGACTTGGCGCGCGCGAGCAAGATCGAAACTGGCGCCGGAGGATTCGGCCTCAGGCCAGTTGGGCCGCGAGCTTTGGTACGCCTCGCACGGCGATCATGCGCTTCAGGTTGTAGGCCATCACTGCCAACCCGATTTCCGTCCGCGCGCCGCGCAGCCCGCGCAACAAAAATCGCGGGTGCCCAAAAATCGAATATTTCAAAGCAGCGAACGGATGTTCGGCCAGCGATCTTCGCAAACGCATCGCTTCGGCCGTGGCCCGCTCTGCCAGCCGACGTAACGCATCGTCATCGAGATGCTTCTTCAGCAAACGCCGCTTTCCCACCGTGCACCGCGCTCGCAGCGCGCACGTCCCGCACACTTCCGGACGTCCCGCGTAGATCATCCAACGTTGTTTTTTCTGCTGACGATGCAACCGCTCGCCCGCCGGGCAGCGAAATGTGTCGCTCGTTTCGTCATACTGAAAATCACTGCGCTGAAACAACGTGCCGTCACCGCGGTTATTCACACCGCGCACCGCTGGAACGTGTGCGACGATGCCTCGCTTCTCGCACGCCGTGGCCTGCTCGCCGTTCGAATAACCCGCATCGGCCACCACATGAATCGGTGTTCCCGGCCCACCCAGCACTTGCTGCGCGGCTTCGGCCATCGGCTGCAAACTGCGGTTATCGGTCGCCTCGTCACTCACCTGCTGCGTCACAATCAACGCGTGCTCGGCATCCACCACGGTCTGCACGTTGTAGGCGGGAACCTTGCCGCCTGGGGTCCGCATAAACCGAGCTTCCGGCTCCGGATGCTCGCGCAACTTCTTCAGCGCCGCGGCCACCGCTTCGCTATCGATTTCGATTTCCTCTTCGGCATCGGCCTGCTCCATCCGTTCCAGATAGCGCTCCAACTCCCGGCGTTCGTGCACGCTGTCGCTGCTGCTCACCGCGCGAAACTTCGAGCCATCGATCGCCACCCATTCTCCGCGCACCAATCCCACCTCGCGCGCCAAACGGATCAGCTCCACGCCCGTCTGACTCACCGCGTCGCTGTGCAACCGCCGGAATTCGGCGATCGACTTGTGGTCCGGCGTCAGCCGGCCCAACAGCCACATCACCTCGATGTTGCGCCGGCACTCCGCCTCCAGCCGCCGCGACGAACGAACCTGATGCAAATATCCGTACAGATACAGCTTCAACAGGCTGCGCGGATCGTAGCCGGGCCGTCCCGTCCCGGCTGCTTCGGCCCGTAGAAATCCAAGCCTGCCCATCTCCAACCGCTCGACGAACGCTTCGATCACCCGGCACAGGTGATCGGCGGGAATCAGTTCCTCCAGCGTTGCCGGAAACAACGTCCTCTGCCCCCGCGCTTCACCTTCGATATACCCCATTCGCTCTCCCTCTCGACGCATCTTCCCACTCCTTCTCGTTTCGTCAAGAGTTTCGTAACAGACTCGGAAGACCTGGGTAACCTTCCCCAACAACAATCTTCCGGAGCCCTGTAAGGGCGGCACTAAACAAGCCGGGTGATGAATTCCGACACGCACGCCGGCCTTCCGGCGCCCGCGGCCTGATTTTCCCAAAGATAGTTCTTGACTACCGTTACCTTCTCGGTTATAATGCACTCTAGTTTTTGGTCACAATCCCCGTAACAAACCCGTCATCCGGTAAGAACACCTCGATTCCGTCCCGAATCGGGAAAGGTCGATCTCACGTCGGAACATGCTCACTGTCCGCACATGGCCGTGGCTCACATTTGATTGGGATCCGCAACCAAACCCTGCACAAACACGCACAAAACGTGCCCCTGATTCCCGCAACCCTTTTAGAATCCGCACTTACGAAAAAACAGGGGGGAGGGTGGGGGCATCACCGATTTCAAATTACAGGCATCGCTGACCTAGTTTTGGTACTACCCCAAAATTCGCGAAAAAAACAACCCCAAAACGGAGCTAAACTCTTTAGAATGAACAACTTTTTAGTAATAGTACTAGATAACTCTATTAGAATCATGATTTTACAAAAACAATGGGAGGGGGAGGGATCGGCCACTGTTCGTGCTAATCGACTGCAAATACAGGGTTTGCAACATTTAGCCACGTTTTCCAGGCGGCTCTAGGGCACGTTTCGCGGTGCTATTTCGCCGGATTTGCCCGATCCGCTTCTGTCAAAACACGTCCAAAGGAGACCTGTTTTCGGATAGAGTTTCGGATTATGACCAAGCCAGCTGAATTGCGACTGGGAACCTCGGCGTTTACCGCGGCCGGATGGGAAGGCAGCTTCTACCCCGAGGGGATGCCTGCGCGCGAATTTTTGAGCTACTACTCGCAGAAATTTGACACGGTGGAAGTGGACAGCACATTTTACCGGTCGCCGAGCCATAGCACGGTGCGCGGGTGGTACGAGAAGACTCCGAAAGATTTTATTTTCTCGGCGAAGGTGCCGCAGATCATCACGCACGAAAAGTGTTTGGTGGATTGCGGCGAAGACCTTGCGACGTATCTTGGCGCGATGGATTTGCTGGGCGAAAAACTTGGTCCGCTGCTTTTTCAATTCGGCTACTTCAACAAGAAAGCGTTCAAGACAGTGGACGAATTTCTCGCGCGGCTGATTCCCTTCCTCGCGAAACTTCCGAAGGGCTACAAATTCGCTCTGGAGATTCGCAATAAATATTGGCTGGTTCCGAAATTTATCGACGTGCTGCGAAAACACGGAGTGGCGCTGGCGATGGTGGATCAAAGCTGGATGCTGGCGAATCCCGCGGACTGGTTCGCGAAATTCGATCCGATCACCGCGGATTTCACGTACATCCGCTGGCTGGGCGATCGCAAAGGGATCGAAGAGCAAACCAAAACGTGGGACAAAGTAATCGTGGACCGCAGCAAGCTTTTGAGTGAGTGGTCAAAAGTTTGCTACACCACCACCCGCCGCGGAGTTCCGACATTCGCCTACGCGAATAATCACTACGCGGGCAACGCTCCGCTCACAATCGAAATGTTCCGCAAAATTTGGGAAAAACAAATCGGCAGGGAAAAATGACGAGCCGCCGAAACCCGCAAAAGAATGTGGATCCGTGATGCCGCCGCGCCGAGTTGCGACGATTTTTCAAAACCCGTATACTTCGTTCGCGGGGTGGAGCAGTCTGGTAGCTCGTCGGGCTCATAACCCGAAGGTCGTTGGTTCAAATCCAACCCCCGCAACCATGGGCGCAATGAGGCCAAACCTCAAAGCGCCCTTTTTTGTTTTAGTTGCAGAGTTCATGAACGTAACCTCAGAGTTTAGTTAACCGCCACGGTACCATCGCTGTTCGCAGTTTTAGGAACAACTGCGAACAGATCGCCGTAAATCGCCCTTTCCACAGCGAGTGCCGCTTCCCGTTCAGCTTCCGCGGAAGTGTGAGTGTAAACATCCGCCGTCATGTCGATCGTTGAGTGTCCCAACAACTTTTGTGCGAGTTTCAGATTCCCCGTCTGCGAGTTGATAAAACTTGCGACGGAGTGTCGGAATGTATGAAATCCCGACGATCCAGACGCTCGCGGAATGCCCAACCGATCGAGCGTTGGATACAAGACGTCCTTGCGAAGAACGTCAGGATTTAGAGTCGCTCCGTCTCGCCTACAGAAGACGAAGTCCTCTGGCTGCCTGTGTCCTGCGTTCTGGTGGTGATCCGCTAGTGGCTGCGCCAAGCCGTCTCCAAACGGCACCGTACGATTACTCCCGGAAGTCTTAGGAGAAACCAATTGACGGTGCCACAAGCTTTGCTGTATCCGCAACGTCCGGCTCTTGAAGTCGACATGCTTCCACTGCAGGCCCAGAAGCTCGCCGAGTCTGGCTCCGGTGAGGGCAGCACAGACAAACAGCGCGAGATGTTCCCGAGGAACGGCACCAAGTATCAATCCCACTTGAATTGCCGTCCACACCGGCTTCTCGCGTCTCTGGACTCTCGGTTTATGCTTGCCCCTAACTGGTGACCGAACGATGAGGTCGTTATCCACTGCAAGAGAAAAAATCCCCTGCGCCAAACCAACTAGGTTCCGGACAGATTTTGCTGACAACCCAGTTTTGAGTTTTGCTTGGACGAGGGTTTCTATGTGCAGGGGAGCGACTTCCGCGAGGTACAAATCGCCGAGTCCTGGGAGAATGTGACGTTCAAGTGCACATTCATAATTCTGCCTGGTTGACGGCTTCACGCCTCGACGGTCTAGGTAGGGCTTCCAATACGCCTCTACGAAATCCCGAATCGTAATTTCAGCGGCCTCGGGAACTCTCGTTGAAGCGTCACGCAGTCGTTGTCTGAGAACTTCTTTGGCTGCCTTCTTACCCGACAGGCCATAGACAGTCTCTGATCGGTGTTTCCACTTGCCATCAGCCAATCGCAAACGGTACCGGATCACATAGGCTACTCCGTGCCGATTTCGAACGGCATCTGAAACATATCCCTCCTGAAAAGACTTGCGAGTCATCGCTTTTTATCTCCTTTCTTGCGCGACCCGCCCTTGCCTCTCTTTCGAATGTACAGATCGGTTCCCGTCCGAATGATATTCGCGACCGGTTCATCCAACTCGCGAGAGGCTTTATGATATCTGGCCCACTCGCTGGGCGTGAGTCGGAGCTGAAACCATTTGCTTCGCTTTAAGTGATTCGGTTTAGGTGGTCGGCCTGTACGCATCGATAGAGTATTTGTATCTACACAAAGTGTTGACGTCAAGTTAGATTTGTTCTTTGTTTGTTCCATGGTCCTCACAATTATGTTTTTTAGTTGGGGTTAGCGGGAGTCGTCGGGTTGGAAGTTTTACGACTGCGGCACCGACGCCGCCGTCCTCAAGAATCTCAAGCACTCGAGAAAACGAAAACCGAAGGTACTTTCCGAGCCGGAATGCGCCCAATTGATCGGCGTGGCCATACACCCAACTCCGTTTTAGCTTCAACCTTACCCGTTCGTCTGGCCAAAAATATCAGAGTTAGTGAGGAAAAACTACGACTCGAAATGTGCGTGGTGTGCCAGTTTCTTTAGAGATCTAGATGCCCAACTTGAGGTGCATCACCAAAACCGAAACAAGGCAGACTGTCGAAAAATAAATCTCATTGCGCTCTGTTCGTTGTGCCATGACTCCGAACACTCCTATTTCGCCCGCGGAGCATATTGCCGACGCTGCAAAGATTACTTTCCGACCAAGCGCACTCTCGCGAGACACCGACTGGGCGTCCATCCTGAATTCGCGATCGCGCGCCGGTAGGTCGACAGTTATTGACACAATACAGTAACTTGAGTATACTGCTGCCGCCTTACTAGCTAGATGCGAGGGCGGCTACCGGGACATAGCTGCCCTTTTTGTTTTCTCAGACTTCCGCGATGTACGAAATGGTTCATAAGATCATCGAAATTCTCAATGCGCTATCGACGCTGGTTGTGGCGATCTTCACAGTCGTCATGGTTCAGGTTTTTCGAAATCAGAGCCGAGCGACCAAAATCGCGGAACGAGCTTGGATCGTTCCTGATGCTCAGGAGCCCGCTCCCTATGAACCAGACAAAATACTTCGCCACGTAATCCTACTTAAAAATACAGGGCGCACCACGGCTTGGATAACTGCGATAGGTTCGCGGGGAAAGTTGGTGACTTCGGAAGATAAACTTCCGCAACCACCTGAATACGATATGGCTTCGCCGATCCCAAAAAACGGCACGCCGTTGGCCCCCGGTGGTTTTGTTGAAAGACCTTTCTGGCTTACTTCCGCCGAGGCGGCACAGGCGGAGACAGGAGAATTAATTCTCTATCTCTTCGGAATCGTTAGGTATCGTGATGTTTTTGGAGAAGAACATGAAACTCGATTTTGCTTTCAATTCAAGCCCGCGCTCGGGGGAACCGATCCTGCTATGCGCGATCTCTACGTTGGCGGGCCAATGAGTTATCTCAACGCGACCTAAATTCGTTAACAACTAAGATTCCATGTGGCAAATCGCGCGTCGCGAACTCCCTGTGGATTTCTGCGAACGGCTGTGAATTCTGTTGATATCTTCGGAGTGAAAAGACTTTACCACCTTGCCAGAATCTGAGTAGTGTTGTGGTCGGAGATAAGAGTTATGGAGCAAATCGGCGCCAATCTGATGATCCTTACCGAAGACCCTGCGATCGCCGACATCTGCCGACGTTATTGGCAGCAAGCATCAAATGGTCACTTCATCATCCGCCCAAAACAACTCGCCGCTGAGTTGGGAATAAGCACAACAAAACTGGCTCACTTGATTTCGCATAATTCCACTGTGCGATGCGCGCATGGAAAGTGCCCAGTTTGCGGGACGTTTTGGTACACGTCGGTTCACAGCCACGAAGGATTGCAACATTCCGGCTGGCGCAAGGACTTATGTGACGGATGCAAACAAGAAGCAGAGCGCGCTCAACAGGAGCAAGCTCGAATAGAGCGGATCGAAAAGCCGTTTAAGATGCACGAAGCGTTTGAGCGAGGCGCGTGGCAAGCTCTAAAGCCGTTGGAGCTAAATTTACTGATTGAAATCGCGAGGAGTGCCAATTTATCGGACGCTTTCAGAAAGGTCGGACTCTCGAATTCAAGAGGGCAAACTGTCTTCGAGCGTCTAGTGAAGATGGATTTGATCGGGTTGACGGAAGACCAGAAGTATTGGCTAGATGAAGAACTCCGCGAATTGCTGTCGAACCAACCCTTGAAGCGGCAAGTGAAATCCATCTTTGGCTCTCCGAAGGCTTTGGATGCTTTCCGTCAATTGAAACGTCAACATGCCTTTGTTTTTCCCGAGATTCCCGTCTGCGCATTCGTTCAGCGATCTGACGTCGAACATCTGTTCTCAGAGGCGTGGCACGGGAATTACTTTTTGACGTGTAGAGTGGATTTTGTGATCTGCGATGCTGACGGCAAGCCCACAGGCGCCGTCGAGTATCAGGGCAGCTACCACTACAACGGCGGTCAGCGAAGCAAGGACTACTTCAAGCGGCGGATGCTGGAAGCAGTAGGGCTTTCTCTATATGAGATAAGTGGAGAAATTGATGAGCCGGATGAAGGAGACCCGGAAATAGCCCCCGACGATTATCCCGCCGACTGCAATTGAACAGCATTCGAGATCCCTGCTACTCTGGTTTTCCGCCACACACGGGGCAAAAGCAAAATCTTGTGATAATTCGCGTGTTAATCCTAAGTGCCCGCTATTCTTAGAGATACGAGACAAAGCCAGCGCGTGCGAATTGGTGTGACAATTCCGTGAGAATTCTCCGCGATCGTGTCTTTTCTGCTAGGACCGGGCGAATTCTAGAAGCGGTTTTACGTCGTCTTCGTTCGCATCCAGCGCGCGGAGAGCCAAGAGGTATCTGACGCGAGCAGGGCCTTCAGCAATAAGGTCTGCGTTGGCTCCTCAGGTGAATTCTGCTCGTCCAAGTTTTACCGCAGCAACATCTACAATCAACCGTGCGTGGCGACCGCTCGCGTTGCCTTGACCTCTTCCCAAAGTTGCATCTGATCGGCCAAATCAGGATTCAAGCTTCTCAACGAAGCTGGCCAGAACTTGGGGGGGGGGCGAGAAACAATAGGACGGCTGAAGATGGATCGATCACGACCCGACCTAAACTGAAATCCCATCTGCCAGACAATTGTGCTTTTCTTGAAACACTACATACTTCAACTCAACTCAGTACAGGTTCACATTCGTCCGCAAGCTCTCGTGGGAGGTTACACATCGAGCCCCCTCCCAAACGTCGCATGACTCCTGTGTGTGTTTTGTTATATCAATCGCGCAGTCTTCACAAAGTAGAGGCGAGAGAGGATGAATGGCGCGGAGCGTTCGCCATTTCTGGGTCTTTTCAAGATAATGATGCAGATTGGCACCGTCATTTCCACATAGGCTGCATCTGAGATTCTGAGACCGATCATCGCCCAGGGACATGTCAGGATTGTGCAGCACTTTTTCTGTCATTATTTCTCCTTCGGTAGAATTCAACCACATTTGTAGGTAAACTTCGCGTGACCAAATTTTCATGCACAGCCCGTCTAAAAACTTGGAACAAAGCGAGGAACAATCTAGGAACAGAACATGCCATAACAGCATCGAACACCCAGTACCAACATCTAGCTAAGTCATTGAGAGTCAAAGACGGGCCAATGCTTCGTACTTCTCATAACCCGAAGGTCGTTGGTTCAAATCCAACCCCCGCAACCATGGGCGCAATGAGGCAAAACCTCAAAGCGCCCTTTCGTTTTCAAAAAGAGTATTCGCCGATTGCTGGAGTCTGCTGATCCCGTGGATCCTGTTGCCATTCAAGAACAGATTGATCGAATCCTGCGCAGCCGGAGCTTCGCGGGTAAGAGCCAGCTTAGGAAGCTGCTGGAAGTTCTGTACGCGCATATCGAATCGCAGACGACTTTGAACACCGACTTGGTGGTGCAGGAACTTTGGCCGGAGGAAACCAGAACAAAACGATCGACGGATGTGGCGACTGAAATGAACCGGCTTCGCAAGACGCTGGAGTCTTATTACAGCCAGGAAGGCAAGAACGATCCCATCACGATCAGCCTTCCGAATCGTGCGGCATCGGCCGCGGATGCCCATCAAGCGAAGCGATGGATTGTGGCGATGCCTCGCGAACGTGGCGGCGACAACGCTGCGGTGAGGCAAGCTCAGCTTCGACCAGTGATTTCGAGCAGACCATTCAAGATTTTGGCGCTGATTGCCGCGCTTTCTCTAATGGCGTTATTTTCGATAAGGATACTTGCGGGGCAGCATGATGAGCCTAGCTCCGGACGTATCAGCGGCGCAATATTCACGGCGGTGAATGCTGAAGGAAAAGAACTCTGGAGCAAAAGCTTTTCCGAAGGATTTCAGCCCGAATACTACGAGCACGGGATCGCGCGGCGAATGTGGTTCGGCGACCTGGAGGGCAACGGGCACACTGACGTCCTACTGCTCTATCAACCCGCTGTCGATCCGCGATCACATTCAACAACGCTGATCTGCTACTCGGATCGAGGCAAGGAGAAATGGCGGTGGATTCCTGGAAGAGTGCTGCCGGAACTCGAGGGAAATCCGGCGACGTATGTGACGGCTGCGTTCGCGGTGATGAATTCGACGGGTAAGCAGCCTGCCCGAATCGTGGTTTCGAGCTTTCACGATCCACTGTATCCCGATCAAATCGCAATCGTCGGTCCGAATGGAAAAACGCTTTCAGAGTATTGGCATTCCGGGCATCTGGAGCACCTTGCGCTGGCCGACCTGGATGGCGATGGCAAACAGGAGATTGTAGCTACGGGAATTAGCAATGGATATCGCGAAGCGACGCTGGTGGTGCTTGATCCCGACCGGGTTTTTGGCGCTTCGGCTGAAGTGGCGCGGCCTGAGATTCAAATCCACGGCATGGGTGCGGCGGAGGAGCGGATGCGCTTGGTGTTTCCGCGGAGCGATTTGAACAGAACATTGTCGGTGTACAACGAGGGTGAGGAGCCAACAATCGAGGCAGGCAGGATTCGGTTTTCGACGAGGGAGTGCGAAAAATATCCCGGGTGTGTCATCTGGTATGAGTTCGACAAGAATTTTGATTTACTTTCGGTGTTAGCGGATGACGGCTTCCGCAGCGCGCACGCGGAGTTCTATGTAAACAGCAAGAACGCTCACCCCTTTAATTCAGAAGAAGAAGCTGAATTTCGCAAAGTTCGGTGTTTGGTTGGGTGTAAGACCGAAATTGTGACCAGCGAAATACGCTGACCCAGCTATTCTTTATGGGCTAGAGGAAGCTGCAGAGGCCTCGATTTCGCTTCGTTCAGCGCCAAGATGGGCTTTTCCAACTGAAATAAGCGCAATTTCATATCAAATTTATATCATCTCCCCACCACCCATATTGACGTGTATCCGAGCGTGTTGCAATCATCGCCCCGCGACAAGTGCGTTCCAACGGTTAATTCAAGGGGGTAGTTCGATGGGTAATCGGTCGGCGGGAAATGGTTCAGCGTTTCGGCGTGTGTTCAACCAGCACGGGAAGGCGGGCGGCCAGACCCGGGGATTGGGTTCTATTGCGATCTCATGTCTCGCCGTGCTGATCGTAGGTGCCATGTGCTTGACGGCAAATGCGCTGACACACGTACGAACCAATGCGAGCGCGAATAGTTCCTTGCGCCGAGCTGACGTCCGCCAACCAGCTATTAGGGTAGCAACGGGCAGTCCGTCGACGCCGCAGGTAGCGGTGGCTCCTACGATCACGTCGTTCGACGCCCCGGGCGCAGGAACCGCGGCCCTGCAAGGAACATTCGGCACGAGCATTAACGCCGAAGGGGACATCGCGGGCATTTATCTCACAGCACCAAATGTGGCGCATGGATTTGTGCGCGCCGCATCCACTGGCACGACAACCGTGTTCAACGCGCCGGATGCGGGCTCGGGGCTGAATGAGGGAACATTCCCCGTTAGCATCAATACAGAGGGCGACATTGCGGGGATGTATTTTGACAGCAGCAATGCCTACCACGGGTTTGTGCGGATTGCGGCGACCGGAGCGATCACGGAATTCGATGCCACAGGCGCGCCTACAACCGTGGGCCATCGGGGAACCACTCCGATCAGCATCGATGCGGCGGGGGATATCACGGGAATTTACATAGACACGAATGCTGTGCGCCACGGCTTCGTGCGTTCTGTATCCAACGGCACGGCCACGTTCGCGACTTTTGACGTCACCGGCGCTGGAACGAATTCCACCGAGGGAACACTGCCAATCGCGATAAATGCATCGGCCGAAATTACTGGAAGTTATGTAGATTCTACCGGTGTTTATCACGGATTCATGCGTGCCGCCAACGGCACAGTGACGCCCGCGATTGACGCACCGAATGCGGGCGCGGTATCAGGGGGGAAAGGAATCTCGTTCATGGGCACTGTGCCGCTCGGCATCGACACCGCGGGGGATGTCGCCGGCGTATATGCGGATACAAACGGGGTGCATCACGGATTCGTGTATACCGCGTCGGCTGGCTCTCCCGCGTTCACGGCTTTCGATGTAGCAGGCGCTGGCACGACAGGATTGTTCGCGGGGACGATCCCCGCCAGCATGAATACCTCTGGAGATCTCGCGGGATTCTATGAAGACGCAAACGGTGTGAATCACGGATTTTCGCGCATCGGTTCGACGGGTGCGATCACCTCGCCACTCGACGCGCCGGGAGCGAGCACTTCAGGGATGTTTTCGGGAACTCTGCCGCTGAGCATCAATTCGGTTGGGGACATAACAGGAACTTACGCGGATACGAATGGAGTGTTTCACGGGTTTATTCTCACGCCACCGCCGGCGGCAACCCCGACTTTCAGCCCCGTCGCCGGAACTTACACGGCGGCCCAAACCGTAGCGATTTCAGACACCACTCCTGGAGCGTTGATTTACTACACGACTGACGGGACACTTCCAACCACCGCATCTACCCAGTACATGGGCACGATTGCTGTAGGTTCCACCGAAACGGTTGAGGCGATTGCGGTGGCAAGCGGATTTTCCAACAGCGCCGTGGCCACCGCGGAGTATGTGATCAACCTCCCGACGCCCGACTTTCAAGTTTCTGTAAACCCAACGAGTCTGACGATCGTTGCCGGGCAAAGCGGGCAAGCGGTATTTACGGTGACGCCGGAAAACGGATTTAACTCGCAGGTTAGTTTTGCATGCAGCGGGCTACCGTCAGAAGCTGCGTGCAGTTTCAGCCCCGCGTCGGTTACACCGAACGGTTCGCCGGTAACCAGCACGCTGACCATTACGACTACTGCGGCAAGTGCGGCTAGCCATATGCCGATGCCGTTTCTTCAAGGCCCGCTCTCTGCGCTGTTATTGAGTGTTCTCGCGATACTCGTGGGCATTGCAACACGTAGAAGAAGAGCGCTGCCCGCGTTTCAGGTTTTGAGTTTTGTGATTCTGCTGCTGGTTGCGACTGCGCTCACTTCGTGCGGTGGGAAGAAAACCGGCGGTGGAAATCCCGGGACGCCTGCGGGAACGAGTTCGGTATCGATATCTGCATCCGCGGGAGGTGGAGCGGGCCACGCGGCCGGACTGACGGTGACGATTACGAACTGAAGTTTTATTAGCTCGGTAAAAAAGCGAGGCGACCGCGTTTCCCCGGCTGCGACTTTCGATATCAACGCGAGGGAGCCGCCCATTTTTCGATTTCGTGATCTGCTTCCGCGCCGATTAGCAGAATCAGGCTCGCGTTGTAGATCCACAACATCAAGACTATGAAGCCTCCCAACGTTCCGTAGATTCGGGGGAACGAGGGAAACAATTGCACATACAAATTCAATCCCAGAGATGAAGCCACGAGGGCAATCACAGCAAAGATTGTACCGGGCGAAAGCCAGCGCCAGGTGCGCTTGGAAGCAGGCAGCATGAAGTTCATGAGATCAATTCCAAAACAAATCAGGAAGAGCGTGAATATCCAACGAAGTATTTCCCAAACGATTCGCGGCACGTGCCACACGTTTTCTGACCATGCGACTTTCCCCAACGACCAATGCCCGAATGCGATCAGGCCGAAAAACGCGAGTGCGAAAATTGCCGCGAGAAGAGTGAGGCCAATCGCGATCGCGTGTTTATGCCAGTACGCGCGCGAATCAGGACTGCCATAGGTGACGCTCAAAGATTCCATCAGGCTTACGAAGCCGAGTGAGGCGCTCCAGACCGCGCTTAATAAACCAAACGAGAGAATTCCAGTAGAACCATTGGACAAACTCACGATGATCGAGAAAACGAGGCTGCGACTTTCGGCAGGCAAGTAAGTAACGGTCCAGGTGGCAAATGGTTTCCAGATTGAAGTCGATGGGAGCCATCCGACCAGCACCGCGAGCACGAGAAAGAAAGGAAATAACGCGAGAGAAAAATAAAACGATATTTGCGCCGCCATATCGAAACAGTTGTCCGCCAGAATTCGCTCCCAAATTCTGGGTACGACGGCAAAACGAATGCGGCGGGATTGCGGTGCGATTTCGGATTTTTTTGGTTGTGGCATTCTTGGCCCGAATTGGCCGAATAAGTTCTGTAACTTTGTCTGGCGTAATTGTCAAAGCAAATCTCAATCGCTCCGGCAATTCTGCCGCGGCGCCGCACTTTGCTTTCTTCATTGACCACGCCGTGCAGCGGGATTAGATTGGCGGACAATTTGCTACCCGGGTCCATAAGCGACATCGTAAAAAGGAGCGGCTGATGCCAACTCGAAAAATAGATGTGGGTGCGATGCTTCGAAGCGTTAAGAATTCGACGCGAAATCCGCGAGCGATTGCGGTGATTGCCGTCGCAGCGGCATTGTTTTTAGGCGCGACAGTCGTGTCGCGAGCGACTCAGGATCCGTACGCGACGAAACCGCAGTCCGCGCCAGCGACAAGGTCCTCTAGTGGTGGCGGCGGTTCGCTGACACTTGACCAGCTCGGCGCGGCGCTCGATAGCTTTCACAAAAACACGATCGACGATAATGGCAACAAATATTACAGCGTCACTGCAGCAAAGGGGGACATTAAGTTCGAAGTGCTAATCAGCCTCTCGCCGAATGGACACGTTATCTGGATTACGAGCGATGTGACGCCGATGCCGCCGGCCGGAAGCGGGTCGGCGACTGCAATGTTTAATCTTCTAAAGAAAAATAACGACATCGGGCCGATTTTTTTCTCGATCGACGGCAAGAGTCTGCGGATCTCGAGCCCTATTCCTAACTACAACATGAACGCGGAAGCTGTGAAGTCCGACCTGATGGATTTAGTGAACACCGCGGTGGATAGCCAGTCGCTTTGGAATTCGGGAGCTCTCAGCGGGCGATAGGCGCGATCTCGCGCTCGGCTGGGGCCCGGAATTTTCTCTTGCGTCGCTGCGAGTTTCGAGCGGCTCTGCGGTGGTGTAAACTCACAACGCTCCTTTCAGCAAACTGTACAGGGACGCGAATCGCGTTTCGATTCACTCCCACGAAACTATGACTCCGAATCAGATCGAATGTTCAGCCTGCCATTCGACGAATCCGCTTACGGCGAAGCACTGCTCGAATTGCGGCACGCGGCTCGCGCCGGGCGGCGATACGATTCCGGCCGGAACCATCCTGGAAGGACCGGGCGACGCGGCGAAGTCCACGCAAAGCTCGCAGACTGGCCAGCCTCTCGGAAGTAACAAGCAGCAATATTCCCGCGCGGACGACGCAACAATTCTGACGAGCACGCCTCCTCCTTCGGCGGACGCAACAATCCCCGAACAAACTCACGGCGCGGCGAGCGATGCCACCGTGCTCGATGGCGTGAGCGCGCCGTTTGACGACGCAACTGTGATGGCGGGCGCAGGTCCGGGTGATGCGACGGACATTGGAGGAGCAGCGGCGGGATGGTCGCGACCCGTGGCTCTGCCGCGAGCGTCGCTGAATGTGGGAAATCTGCGACCCGGGACGAAGCTGGGCACTCGCTACGAAATTGTGCAGATGCTTGGGCAAGGCGGCATGGGCGCCGTTTACAAGGCGATGGACCAGGAAATCGGCCGCATGGTCGCGCTGAAAGTGATCAAGCCGGAGCTTGCGCTCAACGAAGAAATTTTGCAGCGGTTCAAACAGGAATTAATTTTCGCGCGCCGCATCACGCATAAGAGCGTGATTCGTATTTTCGATCTCGGTGAAGCCGATGGTGTGAAGTTCATCACCATGGAATTCATCGAAGGAAAAGATCTCAAATCGGTCGTCACCGAAAAGGGGCGGCTGAGCTTCGAGGAATGCGCCGACATCGTCTCGCAAATCTGCACCGCACTGGAAGCCGCTCACGCCGAAGGCGTCGTTCACCGCGACCTGAAGCCGCAGAACGTAATGGTGGATAAATCCGGGCGCGTCATCGTGATGGATTTCGGCATCGCGCGCACTATGGAGCCCGGCAGCATGACGCAAACCGGCGCGCTGCTGGGCACTCCCGATTACATGTCTCCCGAGCAGGTGATGGGCGAGCACGTCGATCCGCGATCGGATCTTTTTACTCTCGGCGTGATTTTTTACGAATTGCTGGTGGGTGCCCTTCCCTACAAAGCGGATACCGTAAGCGCGGCGATGTACAAGCGAACGAAGGAGATTCCGCCGCGGCCGATCGAGGTGGATCCGACAGTTCCGCCGTGACTGAGCGATATCGCCGCGAAATGTTTGCAGATCGATCCGACGCTGCGATATCAGTCCGCCACGGAAATTCGCGAGGATATCGAAGCATGGCGCGGCGGATCGACAAAACGAATTCCACTACCGGACCCTGTAGTGGAAAAGAAGCCTGGGATTTCCCGCACGACGATGGCGATCGGCGCGGGCGCGCTGATCGTAGTCGCAGCGGCAGCAGTATTTATTTCACGGCAATTTTTTTCGGGGCCCGCTGACGCCGCGCGGTGGCCGCGCCGCCGTCCGCCATTCTTGCGATCCTGCCGCTGCACAACGCATCTGGCGATACGAAGCTCGATTGGCTGGGCTCCAGCATGGCGGGAATGTTGAGCACAGACGTGGGCCAATCGGCCAGCGTGGCTGTAGTTTCCGCGGACCGCGTCGGCGGAGTGCTGAAAGATTTGCGGATCACTCCGCAAACGGAATTGGATCGCCGACGGTGAAAAGAATCGCGGCGGCGAGCAACGCGGATACGGTCATGTGGGGAAATTATTCGCCGCTAGGGGACGCGTACGGCTGGTAGGTGACGCTTTCGGATTTGAAGCGCGGCCACGACACGCACTGACGGAGGATGCGGCGAATCAAGGCGACATTCTGCCGGCGGTGGATCGATTCGCGGCGAAAATCCGGAAGAATCTTTCGATTTCGAAGAGCGCCGTAAAGGAATTACAACTGCAGGCATTCAAGCCCAGCACGCAATCCATCGCCGCTCTGCAATCGTATGAAAGCGGATTAAATCTCGCGCGGGACGGAAAATATTCGGATGCGGTGGACGCAATTCCAAGCCGCTACGAAAGACGATCCACAATTTGCGCTGGCATTTTCAAAACTTGCACAAGCGTATTCGCAACTTGGGCAGGATGACGATGCGGGTGAAGCGTCGCTGCAAAGCCGTGAGTCTAAGCGCGAATCTTCCCGCCTCTGAGAAATATTTGATCGAAGCCAGCCACGATCAAATCGCAAACGATTATCCAAAAGCAATCGATGCATATCAGAACCTGGTGAAAGCGTCGCCGAACAATGCGGACTACTTGTTCGACTTGGGTACTGCTTACGAGGCGAACGGCGCGCTGGATAAGGCGAAGGAAAGCTTCCAGAAAGTGGTGCAACTGGATCCACGGCGAATCGAAGCGCTGCGCGCGGTGGGACGCGTGGATATCAAGGCCGCGGACGACGCCAGCGGAATCAACAGCGGGATAACAGTTCTCTCGTCGGCACTCGGAATTGCCACCGAAACTGGAAACGATGTGGAGCGCGCTTCTATTTTGCAGGCGCTGGGTGTCGCCTATTCGGCTCTGAACCGGAACGAGGAAGCGCTAAAGAATTTGCAGGATGCGCTGGACATTCGAAACCGGCTGGGATTGAAAAAGGGAGTCTCCGAGAGTTTGCAGATGATGGCGTCTGTGCAAGAAGCGACTGGAAAGCCGGAACTGGCGCTGAAAAATTATCTGGAAGCGCTCAAGATTCGCCGAGAGATCGGAGACAAACAAGGAACCGCGAATGTGCTGAACGATCTGGGCGATCTTTACGCGGACCAGGGGAAGTTTGATGATGCGTTGAAGGAATACAAAGAGTCTCTGGCGGGAGAGATTGAGGTACATAACGACGCGATGCAGGGCCAGGCGCAGAATAATGTGGGGCATGCATATTTCGCGAAGGGCGATTTTCAGGATGCCAATACAAATTTTGAGCAAGCGCTGGCGATTCGCGAAAAACTTGGCGTGAAGGGGGATATCGCGGACACGCTTCACAACCTCGCCGAAAACTCACTGAAGATGGGCGATTTCGATAAAGCGCAGGACCAGTATTTGAAGGCGGCAAATTTGCGCCGTGATTCAGGCGATAAACGCGGACAGGCGATCGAGAATTCAGGGCTTGGCGTGCTCTACGGTTATCTGGGAAGGCTGGGCTCAGCTGTGGGCGCGGAAAAGGATGCGCTTGACGCGTTGACTGCAGCCAAGGAAGAAGGATTTTGGGCGACGGAAGTTCTGACGGTTTACGGAAACGCGCTGGCGCAAGAAGGAAACGCAGGTGAAGCCGCGAAAACTCTTTCGGCGGCTTTGGCTGCGGCGCAATCACAGAAAAATCAGCCGCAAATTGGAGCGGCGTACAACGATACCGGCGACAACGAGATGTATCGCGGCGATTTGAAATCTGCGGCGGCGGCGTATGCTAGCGCGGCACAAACGTCTGTGAAAACTCCCGACCAGAACCTAATTTTGCTATCGAAGATCAATGCCGCGAAACTTGCGGTAGCGGATGGGAAATTTTCCGCGGCAGCAAGCGCGCTGCAATCCTTGGGCGAGCAAGCAGATGTGCTGGGGCTAAAATATCTGTCGATTCAGTGCCTGATGTTGCGGGGCGAAGCTCTGGTGGGCACGAAGGATTTTAGTGGCGCGCAAAAAGAATTGAAGACGGCGACGCAGCGCAGCGACAAATTGAATCTAAAAGTGCTGCAAGCGCAAAGCCACTACTGGATGGGGCGCGCACTGGAACTTTCCGGAAAAGCCGCGGATGCGAAGGACGAATATCAACAGGCGACACGCGCGGCGGACGAGATCCAAAAAGATACGAAGAATGATGACATCAAGAAACGCGCGGATTTGGCGCCAATTTTCGCGCTCGCCTCTCACTGAAAATTTAGTTACCAGTTCCAGTAAGCCCCACGGTCGACGAACTAATTAACGCGTTATCTCCAACTGTAAGCGCGCCCACCCGCAAGCCCTTCGCCTTCGGCGCGAAGATGACGTTGATCGTGCAGTGCTGGCCGGGAGCCAAGTTTGAGCTCGCGGTACAAGTGCCGCCCGCCGCCAACTGAAAATCGCCCTTGACGTTTAGAGAGTGCAGGATCAGCGGCGACGATCCTGAGTTTGTGAGCGTGACGGTTTTCGCCGCGCTGATCGTGTTTACCTTTTGCGATCCGAAATTGAGCAGCAATGTGCTCAACGAAGCTCGCGGGTTGATTGTGGTCGCGGTGAGCGAAACCGTTTGCGGACTTCCAGCCGCGCTATCCGTAATCACGAGCGTCGCTGATGCTTGCGGCGCGACGACATCATTCCGATCAGGGATATAGACGACGAATATCTCGCAACTTCTTCCGGCGGTGAGAGATCGTGGGCAGAAACTCTCTGTGAAGAAGCCATCGCCTTCACTGTTGCCATTTCGCTGAATCGACACACTCGAAATCGTGATCGGTGTTTTGCCGCTGTTCGTGAGGGTAACTTCCTTCAGAGCAAAGGACCCAAGCAGGACATTGCCAAAATTCACACTCGTTGGAGAAATCGTCAAGCTCGATGCAGCCGATGCGTTTACGGTCTGGCTCACCGCGGCGGAAGTGCTGGCAGTAAAGTTCGAGTCGCCGTTGTAAGTCGCCGTGAGGGTGCGAGATCCGGACGTTGCGAACGTGATCGAACAGTTCCCTGCCGCTGAAGCGAGCGTGCCAGTGCAAGTTTCGCCGGTGCTCGCGGTTACGGTGACGGTCCCGGTCGGAGCCGTGGTTCCTGTAACGCTGAATGCGATCGCTACAGATTGGCCGGTGGTGGACGGATTTGGAGTGTTCGAAGTGACCGTTGTGGAGCTAGTAGCCTTCTGCGCCGCGACTTGCTGCACGACTGCGAGCGCCGCGCTGAAATCCACGTTGCCGGCCTGCGTCGCGGTGAGCGTACAATTTCCGGTTCCACTCGTCATCTTCGCAATGCCGCCGGAGAGAGAACACGCCCCGCTGGCGACGATCGTGACGGTGAGACCTGATGTTGACGTCGCGGAAACGGAGAATGTTGTGTTGTAAATAGCCGATGCCGGCAGCGCGCCGAAGGTGATTGTCTGGCTCGCTCCACTCACCGTGAGAGTCGTGGTTGAATCGGATGCCGCTGCGAGTTGCGAATCGCCCGCGTAAGTGTAGGTAATTACGTACGGCGTCGGCGAAGCAGGAATCGCGGAAGGATTGAAGACTGCGCTGAATGCACCGGTGGTCCCGGTGATCGGCGCCATCTGCGTTTCGCCATTGATTGTGATCGAGACAGTCTCGCCCGCTGAGGGGAATACTGTGCCCGACCCGATTGTTCCGGACAAGGTCACCGAGCTCGCTCCAAAAGTAATCGTCTGCGAGGCAAGTCCGCTGAACGCCGGCTGCGCGACTTGGACGGTGATTGCCGCGACCGAAAGCACTTGCTGATCGACGGCCGCAACTGTAGCCGCGCTTGTATATGTTCCCGCGCTCGACGTTGAGGTCGGGCTCGAGATATGCAAACTCAAACTCGCGCCCGCTACGACGTCGCCGAACGAGCACGCCAATATCTGGCTGCCGATAGAGCCAGTGACGCCGCAAGTTCCCTGGCCCGAATAGACCGGGCTGATTGACCAGTTCAATCCGTTGCCCGCAGGCAGCAAATCATTCAGCGATGCGCTGCTCGCGGTACCTGCGGAGCTGTTGCTCACGGTGATCGTGAAGCCGATTGGATTTCCGGGAGTGACGGTGGTGGCGTCAGGAACGGTCGTCACAGTTACCTGGCCCGCATTTGCGGGTGGGAACGCGACCACTACATCTGAGAATTGCTTTGTTTTACCGCCGATCGTCGCGTCCACTTTTTTCGTGGGATCAAACGACGTGGTGATATCGAATTCGAATTGGCAAGAAAATGGCTCCGCTGTCGGCGGATTTCCAACCTGCATCGGCGCGTTGCAATTCGTTCCGTACGGAGTTGTCGCGCTTACCGGCGCATCAGGATCTTCATATAGACGCGGAGTGCTGCCGGTGTATGGCGCGGGCGGCACAACCTGATCGTTGTTCCAGCTGACATTCCAATTCACTGGCCCGACATAAGCGGACGGATCGGGCTCAGTTCCCGGCGTGCCATCGAACACTGAATAGAAAACGCAGTTGCCGTTCGCGTAGGCATCGCACAACGGAACGATGCGATCGCCATTTCCTTGCGTGGCGTAAGTAAAGAATGTGACGAAGCGGCAATCGAAATCTGTGAGCACAGTCGCGGCAGCAGGGCAATCGCCGTTTCCGCTCGTCGGCGGAAGTTCCGTCGATGTCACGGTGAGAGTAAATGGCGTGAGCACCTGCGGGAGCGTGATCGCCAGCGAGTGCGCGTTTGGATCGAGACACGGATTTCCCGGCGATGGATTCGGGTTTGACGGGCAATTAAATGTCGCCATTCCGGATACGCTCGTGCCCGGAGTGAAGGGAACGCTCACGACAACCGGCGGCGGGGTGAAGGATGCCGTCACCGCCTGCGACGAATTCATCGTCACAATGCATGCGCCAGTGCCGGAGCAAGCTCCGCTCCATCCTGCAAATGTGGATGTACCTGTCGCGCCTGCCGCCAGCGTCACTTGAGTACCCGCCGGATAACTCGCAGTGCAACTCACCGTGGGGCAGTTGATCGCGCCGGAGACGTCGGTGACATTTCCTGTACCAGTTCCGATTTCCGTTACGGTGAGGCTGAATGTTGTCGCGGTATTTACGGACTGGGCGACCGGCGTTGAGGGACTCGACGCGAAATTCGAATCTCCGTTATAGGTTGCGCTGAGATTTCGACCACCGGTGGTTGCGAAAGTAATCTGGCAAGTGCCTGCGCCGCTCGTCAGCGGGCCAGTGCATGTTTCGCCCGTCGTCGCGGTGACAGTGACGGTTCCAGTTGGAATGGTGGTTCCACTCACACTGAAGCCAACCGTCACAGCCTGTCCCGCGAGAGAAGGATTCGGCGTATTCGATGTGATCGAGGTGGCGCTAGAAGCTAGTTGCGCTGCCACTTGCTGCACGGAAGGCGTTGCCGCGTTGAAATCGATATTTCCTGCTTGAGTTCCGGTGAGTGTGCAATTGCCGGTGCCGCTCGTCATCGTGACTGCAGCGCCAGCCAATGAACATGCGCCGCCAGCGACAATCGTGACCGGCAATCCTGATGTTGAACTCGCGCTGACTGCAAATGTCGTGTTGTAGATCGCCGACGCAGGCAGCGTGCCGAACGTGATCGTCTGATTCGCAGCATTCACGGTGAGAGTGGTGCTCGTGTCAGTAACCGCGCCAAGCCCCGAATCGCCCGGATAGCTATACGTGATCACATACGGTGTTACCGACGCCGGTATCGTTGCCGTGTTGAATGAAGTGGTGAATGCTCCATTGCTGCCAGTTATCGTCGCGGGCTGATTTGCGCCGTTGATTGTGATTGAAACAGTTTCTCCGGCCAGCGGGAACACCGTTCCAGTTCCCACCGAACCCGACAGCGTCACAGATGCCGTGCCAAACGCAATTGTCTGCGACGCAAGCCCGCTGAACGCAGGCTGCGCTGATTGCACGGTAATCGCCGCGACCGAGAGCACTTGTTGATCCGTCGATGCGACAGTCGCTGCGCTTGTGTATGACCCCGCGCTTGAGGTCGGGCTGGTGATGTGCAAACTCAGGCTAGCGCTCGCCGCCAAATCTCCGAACGAACATGCGAGCACTTGGCTGCCGACGGAACCCGTGATGCCGCAAGTTCCTTGTCCCGCATACACCGGGCTGATCGACCAATTCACTCCTGTGCCCGCGGGTAACAGATCATTTAACGTCGCACCGCTCGCGATTCCTGCAGCACTGTTATTCACATTGATCGTGAATCCAATTGCGCTGCCAGGAGTAACCGTCGCCGCATCGGCAACCGTCGTTACCGTTACCTGCCCCGCATTCGACGGCGGGAACGCAACCACCACATCCGAAAACTGTTTCGTCTTTCCGCCGATCGTCGCATCCACTTTCTTCGTGGGATCAAACGACGTGGTGATATCGAATTCAAATTGACACGAGAATGGTTCAGCTGTCGGCGGATTTCCAACCTGCATCGGCGCATTGCAATTCGTTCCGTACGGAGTCGTCGAGCTCACCGCCGCGTCAGGATCTTCGTAAAGTCGCGGAGTGCTTCCCGTATAAGGCGCGGCCGGCACAACTTGATCGTTGTTCCAGCTCACCGTCCAGCTCACGGGACCTACATAAGCGCTTGCATCCGGCTCCGTTCCCGGCGTGCCGTCGTACACCGAATAGAAAACGCAGTTGCCGTTCGCGTACGCGTCGCACAGCGGTACCGTTTCCGCGCTGCCCTGCGTGGCATACGTAAAGAACGTGACGAAGCGGCAATCGAAATCCGTCAGTACCGTGCCGCCCGAAGGACAATTCCCGTTCCCATTTCCCGGTGGCACTTCCGTCGCGGTCACCGTCAGCGTAAATGGAGTGATCACTTGCGGAATCGCCAGCGCCAGCGAATGCGCGTTGGGATCGAGGCACGGATTCCCCGGCGAAGGATTCGGATTTGACGGGCAATCGAATGTCGCCATGCCCGAAACATTCATGCCTGCGGCAAACGGAATATTGATAGAAGTGGGCGTAGGTGCGAACGACACGGTTACCGATTGCGCGGAGTTCATCGTCACCACGCACGGGCCGGTGCCGATGCACTGGCCGCCCCAGCCTGCGAACGTAGACGAGCCCGTCGCCGCCGCTGTCAGCGTCACTTGAGTTCCCGCCGCATAGTTTGCCGTGCAAGTAATTGCCGGACAGTTGATCACGTTCGTGTTATCTGTGACAGTTCCTGTGCCGGTCCCAATCTCAGTGACGGTCAGTGCGAACGTGCCGCCCGGAGGCGCGAACGTCGCCGTCACAGTTTGATTCGAACTCATCGTCACTGTGCACGGAGTGGTTCCCGTACACGAATTCCACCCGGTGAAATTGCTTCCAGTAGCTGGAGTTGCCGTCAAGATCACTTGCGCGCCGCTCTGATAGTTCGCGGAGCATGCTCCGGATACCGCGCCACCCGTAATCGTGCAATCGATCATGCCCAAATCATCGGTGACCGTGCCATTGCCAGTTCCCTGCGGCGTTAACAGTCAGCGTCGCTGGAGCTATATTCGCGGATACGACAGACAGCACGACGTTCGTCGCGTTCGAGACTGCACTCCACGCCAACCCAGCCGGCAGCGCCGGAGAATTGATCGCCGCAAATTGTCCGGTGACCGAAGCCGCATTCAAAATCGTAAATTGCTGGCCCAGCGACGGCGTGAATCCATTCACCAGCCGGATATTCAGCGTGCCGGAAAGATTAACCGCCCCCGCGATAGTAAATTGCGAATACTGTGTGCCAGCCGTCGTGCCGCCGATTGCAACTTCATAGCTGCCCGCGACATTTTGCGTGTAAGGCGCAGTATTAATCGTGGTCAACACGCCCGCCGCAGGCAGATCGCCGCCCTCGACAATTCCAGACGAATTGATTCCGGAAGAAATCGTGCCGATTCCGTCCAATGTCCCGTTGACGCCTACGTTTATTCCGTTAGTCGCGCCAAGCGTTCCGTCGATCTGCGCGACGCCGCCATTCAGCGCGAAGCTGCTGACACCGCCAGTGCCGCCGGAGGCGATCGCCAGCAATCCGCTGTTCTGCACAAATGAACCCACATTCAGAAGTGCGCCCGACGGAATATTCATCGTGCCTTGATTGATTATGCCTAGCCCATTGTTTCCAATCTGCCCAGCCGCATTGATCGTGTTATCGATGTTGGTGAGAACGCCACCGTTTTCCTGGTTGATGATCGGCGTGCCGCTGGGCGCCTGTGCCATCGTCAACGTGCCACCGCCCAGAAGCGTGACGGCGCCGTTCACAACCATCGCGGAATTATTGCCACCGGTGGTCAGTTGGATCAGCCCAGTATTGTTCAGCGTACCGGACACAAACATGTCCGAGTTATCAGGGATCGCCAACACGCCGGCATTCGTAAGCGCGCCGTGAGATGAGCCGTCTAGCGTGAGGTTGTTTCCGTTCCCAACTCCCATCGTTGCGCCGCCGGCGGTATTGAGCGTGCCGCCTTCAATCGCCGAACCGTTGAAATACTGCACGTTCGATCCGGTACCGCTCGACAAAATCGTGGAGCCCTGGTTCGCGACGGTGGTATTAATTTGCAGCGTCGCGCCGCCGGTTGCTTCCAACAAGCCTTGATTGGTAATCAAGTTCGAGTTTATCAGGAGCGGAGAACCCGGCTGGTTTGCGTTGATCGTCGCCTGGTTGAGAAGCAGCAATCCGTTGTTGCCAATCTGCCCGGCGCCCTGAATTAAATTATTTACGTTCGTCAGCGTTCCGCCGTTTTCTTGATTGAGTATTGTCGTGCCGCCGCCGGATTCCGTCATCGTTAGTGTGCCGCCGCCCTGCAGCGTCACCGGGCCGTTCATCACGAACACTACGTTATTTCCCGCGGTGGTCATCTGCATCAACCCGGTGTTATTCAGGGTGCCGTTGATAAACGTGTCGGTGTTATCCGGAGCCGTGTAAACGCCAGCGATTGTCAGCGGACCATGCGAGGTTCCATCCAAAGTTAGGTTGTTTCCGTTGACGACTCCGAGTATCGCGCCGCCCGTGGTGCTGAGAGTGCCGCCCTCGATCGCCGCCCCGTTGAAAAACTGCACGTTCGATCCGGCGCCGATCGAAGCAATGGACGTCGCCTGATTGATCACCGTGGTGTTCACTTGCAGCGCCGCGCCGCCAGTCGCCTCCAGCAGGCCTTGATTGGTAATCAAGTTCGCATTCAAAAGCAGCGGCGATCCCGGTTGGTTTGCATCAATCGTCGCCTGGTTGAGCAGCGCCAATCCGTTGTTCCCAATCTGTCCGGCGCCTTGAATCACATTGTTCACGTTCGTTAGAGTGCCGCCGTTTTCCTGATTGATGACGTTCGTTCCGCCGCTCATCTCCGTCATCGTAAGCGTGCCGCCGCCTTGCAAAATCACCGGGCCATTCATCACCAGAACCACGTTATTTCCCGCGGTGGTCATCTGGATCAATCCAGTGTTGTTCAGCGTGCCGCTGATGAATGTGTCGGTGTTGTCGGGAGCTGTGTAAATGCCCGTGATCGTGAGTGGGCCATGCGAACTTCCATCCAAGGTAAGGTTGTTGCCGTTCACAACTCCCAGTTTGCCTCCAGCTGTGGTGCTGAGAGTGCCTCCCTCGATCGCTGCGCCGTTGAAAAGCTGCACGTTGGAATTCGCGCCGGTCGACAGGATCGTCGTGCCTTTATTTACGACCGTAGTGTTGATTTGAAGTGTGCCGCCGGCGGTAGCCTCGAGGGCTCCTTGGTTTGTCACACTGTTCGAGTTGATCAGCAATGGATTCGCGGCGTTCGCGTTAATCACGCCGGCGAGCTCATTCGTCAGCACCAAGCCGTTGTTTCCGATTTGCCCCGAGCCCTGAATCAAGTTGTTTACGTTTGTCAGCGAGCCGCTGTTTTCTTGATTGATGACCGTCGTTCCGCCAGTCGTCCCTTCCGTCATCGTGAGCGTACCGCCGCCTTGCAACGTCACAGGTCCATTCATCACGAGGACCACGTTGTTCCCGGCGGTGGTCATCTGAATCGATCCGGTGTTGTTCATCGTCCCGGAAACAAATGTATCCGTGTTGTCCGGCGCACTAAGCACTCCGGCGTTTGTGATCGCGCCGTGACTCGCGCCGTCCAGCGTCAAATTGTTTCCGTTGGCGGCTCCAAGAACGCCGCCTCCGGATGTATTGAATGTGCCGCCTTCGATGTCCGCGCCATTAAAAAACTGGACGTTCGATCCGCTGCCGATCGAGCTGATCGTGGCCCCTGCATTCACCACCGTCGTATTGATTTGCAAAGTGCCGCCAGCCGTGGCCTCCATTAGCCCTTGGTTCGTAACGCTGTTGGAATTGATCAGCAGAGGTTTTGTTGAGTTGGCGTTGATGATTCCGACCGCCTGGTTGGTCAGGACCAACCCGTTGTTGCCGATCTGCCCGGCTCCCTGGATTATGTTGTCGACGTTGGTGAGCGTCCCGCTGTTCTCTTGATTGATGACTGCCGCGCCGCCGGACGTCCCTTCTGTCATCGTGAGCGTGCCGCCGCCTTGCAATTTCACCGCTCCGTTGATTGTAAGGACGGTGTTGTTGCCCGCTGTAACCAGTTGGATCAACCCAGAGTTGGCGATGGTGCCCGCAACAAACAATTGTGTGTTATCGCCCATCGTCAGGATATTTCCGGGATTGATCGTCAGATTTCCTACGTTCGCGGTGGTATCCAGCGTGACGTGCGACGCCGGCGTCACGCCATTATTGATGCAAACATTTGTGCTCCCACTATTCGGTACCCCGCTGCTCCAATTCGACGAATTGCTCCAGTTTCCTGCCGCACCACCCACCCAGACGTCGTCGGTCGGCGCGCATGTCGCCGCAGTCGAAGACGAAAAATTCGCGGTTACCGTTTGATCCGAATCCATCACCACGCCGCACGCGCCATTTCCAGTGCAGGCGCCAGACCAACTTTGGAAAGTGCTGCCGGGGTTCGGCGTGGCCGTAAGATTTACTGTCGTGCCGCCCGCATACAATGCGTTACACGGCGCCGAATTCGTGCAAGTGATCTGCGAGAAATTATCTTTCACCGTTCCGCTGCCGCTGCCGCCTACAGTCACGTTCAAATTCGCTTCGCCCGTGCCGTTAAGAGGCTCGCTCTGCTGCGTCCCCGCCACGCCGCCCGAATTATCTGTAAACGTGATCGTTGCGGATTCCGCGCCAAAGGTCGCTGGCAGGAATACTGCGTTGACGGTGCAGCTAGCCAGCGGCGCGAGAACTCCACCCAAACCCGCGCACGAGCCGCCGGGGCCGTCAAAGAAGTCCGCAGCATTCGGTCCGCTAAAAGCGTAGCTGAAACTCAAAGGCGCCGCGCCTTCGTTGATCAAGGTGATTGTCTGTGGCGCGCTCTGGACACCTTCTTCGACATTTCCAAAGACCGCTGCGAACGGTGAAACATTCGCGGCGATTGCCGGTGCCACCAAAAACGGATACGCCGCAATCGTTCCAATCACAGCAGCGTTTTGCGTTCCGGTCGCCGCACTTCCAGCTTCGTCCCCGGCGGTCGCATACGCGTACAGGATGTGAACGCCCGCGCTGAGCACTCCCGTGGTTCCCGTAAATGTCCCGCTTCCTGTCGCTTGCGTCCAAGTTCCCTGCTGGCTGTCCACTTGGAAATACACGTGGTTTACGGGAGCAGTGGTCAAAGAATTCGTCGGGCTGAAAGTAAACGTCGGTGTCGCCAGGGGCGTGCTGTTTCCGTTTAGAGCCGTGATCGCCGTCACCAATCCATTTGCGTTTACCGGAAATTCAGTGATGTGCGTAACGTCATTCGCTGTCTGGTCCGCAACATAAATCGTGCCCTGATGCGGGATTGATCGCAAGCCCGTTCGGACCGGAGCCTGTGGAGACGGTATTCGCGGTATTTGTCGCGCCATCAATCACTGTCACCGTACTGTCCGCTTGATTCACCACATAAATTTTATTCGTCGCAACATTCACCGCAATCGCTACCGGCTTGCTGCCTGCTCCCACGGTCGACATGGTGTTTGTCGCGCCGTCGATTACCGTCACGTTGTTGCTTCCGTTGTTCGCTACGTAAATTTTGTTCGTGACCGGGTTCACCGCCACAGCAATCGGGCCGGTCCCGGTAGGCGAATTATTCAGCGTCGTCTGAGTTCCCGGCGTCGTTCCCGCTCCGCCCGCAATCTCCAAAATATTTCCGTCGGCATTACACGCGACGTACGCGATATTCGTCACCGGGTTTACAGCAATGCTCACCGGATCGGAGCACGTCCCGAAAGTGAACGAGTTGTACTGGACTCCATCAAAAATAGTCATTCCGGAATTTCCCGGCGTCGCCACAAACACCTGCCCAGACGCCGGATTCACTGCAATCGCCGATGGAGAAGTTCCGCCCGCGGGCATCCCAATATCTGTCACGCCGGTGGACTGGTTAAATATCGTGCTGAACACCGTCATGTTGTTGCTGGTTTTATTCGCCACATAAACCAGGTTGTTCACCTGGTTCACATCGAGCGCGACTGCGTTCACCGCGCTCGTATCCGTCACTGGTGCTGTCTGGTCCGTGGCTCCGTCAATCACCGTCACAAAATTGCTGCCTGAATTTGCCACGTAAATCTGATTCCGAATCGGATCCACGGCGATCGCCTGCGGCGCCGTTCCCACCGTGACGGTGTCGGTAACGGTGTTTGTCGCCCCGTCGATCACCGTCACATCATTCGAACCGGAGTTGGCTACGTAGATTTTGTTCGTAGCCGGATTCACCGCCACTGCGACCGCTTGGCTTTCGCTGGTGGGTACACGATTTGTCGCGAAATTCGCGCCATCCACCACCGCGAGCCCGCCACTGATACTCGCGTACACTTTGTGCGACGCGGGATTCACCGCGATATCCGAATCCTCGCCTGCACCTGTCGAGATATTTGTGACTTGTTGCGTCGTCCCGTTAATCGCCGTCACTGCGCCCGCCCCGATTTGCGCGTACGCGATATTCGTCGCCGAATCCACCGCGATCGCAGCGCCGGAACCTCCGCCCGATTGCACCGCATGAGCCACACCGGTATTCGTCGCGCCAGAAATCACCGCGACACTCGAATTGCCGCTGCACGCGATGTAAATCTGATTCGTGGCGGGGCTCACCGCGATTGCCGAGGGCGATGTGCATCCGGCAGTCTGTGTCGACACAGACGCTGCGCCCACATTAATCGCCGTGAAGTCATTGCTCGTTTGGTTCGCCGTGTACACGAAGTTCGTCGCGGAATTCACTGCCAGGCTCACAGGAAGCGTACCGGTGGGAAACACTGCCGCGATGCTATTGTTCGCGCCGTTGATCTGCGAAACAATATTCGAAATCTTCGCCACATAAATCATGTTCGTGGCCGGGTTAACGCCTAGCGCCAATGGAGCCGCGTCCAGAGTCACAAATGCCTGAAACGTTTCACCAGCCCCGTCGAATACTCCAAGATTGCTGCTGCCGCCATAGGCCACGTAAACAAGATGAGTTTGCGGATTCACCACGATCGCCACCGGATTCGTGGCGCCACTAACGGTGACCGTCTTCAGAAATGCCGCGGGACTTGTCGCCGTCGGGCCGCTGAAAATACTGAGGTTGCCGCTCACTCCATCCACCGAAAATATTCGGTTTAGCGATGGGTCAAGTCCAATCACAATCGGCGCGCTGGAACTTGGATCGGAGATGCTTATCACCGAGTTTGTAGCCACATCTACGACGCTGATCGTCGATCCCGTGATCGCATAAACCGTGTTCGTAACGGGATCCACAACAGTCTGGCCGGGCGTGGAAGGCAGCGCGATCGACGCGCTGGAACTCTGAGCGCGAACTGCACCCGCACAGACACAACAGAAAATTATCGCTACGGCAAGAACCGCTATCCGGGTGCGCCACGGACGTCGAATCTCCGTTCGACGCCCGTTCAATTTCATCGGCCATTCGCGCCGCTCAATTCTTTCCACGTCGGTCGGCTGCATTACAAACATTCAAGTCCTCCGAGGTCACCCGGCAATCCCCTGCGCTCTCACCAACACTAAAATTGTTTCAGAGAATCACTTCTTGAATGACTTTCCAGCGCGCTATGAAACACCCAAAACCGTTCGGCTCAATCGCAGACATTTTTGGCAGCCTGCGGCCACAACACACACTGCGACTTACTGGTTCTAGTGGCATTCGCCCTTCCACTTGAGCCCGCGAATGACAGTTAGAGCGATTCTCGTCGGACTCCACTAAGCGCCATCGAATCAATAACCTACATGGTCTTTCGAGCTGTTTCAGCACCTACGCGGATAGGCACGTCCCAAGGCCGGCAAGCCTGTATGGCACTTTATTGCGCAACTATCCCTTTACTCGATTCTTGTGGGAAATATTTTGCACATCTCAAGCCGGAAGTCTCTCATTCGTAGGCGCTTACATTCTCTGGGGACATTCCAGAATCTTAGCGAACCTACTCGCGCTGGCTCTCGCGATTCACGCATATTCCCGCAGCGCTGCGCGAATCGCAAGCGGCACAAAGGGGTATCACGGGACTTTTCAGGGCAATTAGATATGACAGTCCTCATCAAGGAATGTGGGTCGATGAAGCAGGAATCTTTCATGCGGTTTTAGACCACGACTTCGTGCGGAGAGTGCGCACGGCACGTTGGTAGGGACTGAACGATAAGCTCACGTCCACATCGAGAGACATTCTCCCGCGCGCCACGATATTCGCAAACCCATATTTTCACACTTGATTATCGGGGCTGTTTTGTGGTATTTTTGAAGTGGAAAAGATCTGGCTCGAACCTAACGGTTCGGGCCTTTTTGCTTTTCTGGGCTTGGCCTGTTTGGGATCATCGGCGGCGTTCTTGGCGCTTCACCTTCCAGTGGGACGGCTGAGAAATCTGGGGCAGCAACGCCATCGCCAGCAAGCTACTCGTAGACGCGGAGCCATGCAAATGGCACAAAAATAGCCCCGATTTTGGCCTTAACTCCTTTATTTTCAACAACTTTTTAGTAATAGTACTAGGTAAACCAAATGGCATCAGCAAGTTACAAAAACAACCTCTAGGGGTACCCGCAGGCATAAATGAAGATAACTTCCATATATTCAACGACTTACCGGATAAATGAGGTACTTTGGCCGTCGCTAATGCAGCCTAAGTTGCGCGCAATTCACGCCGCGCGCCACGCGATCGGAGCCATCGCTTTTACGCCATTTGGAGTCGCCGATCCAAAGAACGTCGGTGGCGCCGTCGGGCCCTTTCCAGACTTTTGAAGCCGCACAAGTTTATCCCGGAGCGCGTGAGCGTCGAGCCCCGCGGATTGGCAAACCATCTCGAAATCGGTACCGCCGTTGAACAGGTAAGTTTCCGCTTCCCGGCTGGCGCGAAGCGTTCCAGAAACCCACTCTTCAATCGCGCGGGCGACTACAGCGGTCCAAAGTCTTTGTTCTGAAATTACGTCGGCGTGCTCTTCGTTAGCTTGCATCGGCTTGTTCTCCGTGTCTTACGACACAGGAAGAGAAGCACCTGGGGTGCCAGTGCAAGCGCGGGAATCACTATCGAGCGGCTGAGAAAGGGGCGAATCGTGAGCAATTTATGAGATTGCGGCCGGTACGGCGAAGAATCGAATTATGCTTTGTCGCGAAGTCGCACCGCGACGTCAAGACTGTCCCGATTCGAAACGACTATCGGAAATGTATCTCAGGTATCGCCGCTCCATCTTTTCGCGGATCAGACGCACCGTAATTTACGCCAGCGGAAAAATCGCGCATCACGGCTTGCCCTCCGCCAAAAACATTGGAGTACCCATTGTGCATAGTGAGGACGTGACCCTTGGCTTCGAGATCGGCTTTCACATTTCCGGGACGCGATTTTCGAGCGCTAATCGCAACCTTCAAAGTTCCTTTGGTGAATCGCGCGGTCTCCATCGCGAGTTGAATATTTTGTTTGTAGTCCACGATGTGCGAAACAAATTGCGCGTGGGCCTGCGATTGATTCCATCCGCCCATAATTCCAAACGCGATGCGAGTGTTTCCTTGCTCCATAAATGCGGGAATAATCGTGTGCAGTGGACGCTTGTGTCCCGCGAGTTCGTTTGGCGAGCCAGCTTCCAAATTAAAAAGCGCGCCGCGATCGTGCAGAACAAATCCGGTGCCTTGGCGCGACGACTCCGGATCCAAAATTTTCGTAATTGCTTTGGATCAGCGAAACCATGTTGCCTTCGCGATCCACTACACTCAAATAAATCGTGTCGCCGCCGGATGGTAGTTGTCCCGCGGCAACATCTGCAATTGGCTTTGTCCATGTTGATTAATTTCGCGCGATGCGCGGCGTAATCTTTGCTGAGCATCGAATGCGCAGCGGCTCAGCACTGCGGGATTGTGCGCCGGATCGCCGATATATTTTTGCAGATCGGCGTACGCCAATTTTTTCGCTTCGATCATCACGTGCAAAGCGCGACGTTTGATTCAGCGCGAATTGCTGCTGCTCCGGAGTTGCATTCGCGGGCGGCGGCTGAAATGGAAATGTTTCCATGATGTTCAGCATTTCAAGCGCGGCAACGCCTTGCCCATTTGGCGGCAATTCGTAAACTTTCCAGCCGCGATAAGTTGTTGAGATTGGTTCGATCCATTCGCTGGAAAATCCGGCGAGATCTTCCGGCGTCATTACGCCTTCGTGGCGTTTGGAAGTTTCCAGAATTTTGCGGGCGATTTCGCCGCGATAAAAAGCGTCGCGTCCATTGGCGGCGATTAGTTTCAGCGATGCGGCCAAATCCGGATTGCGAAAAATTTGTCCGACTTTCGGAGCTTGATCGTTCGGCAGATAGACGTGAGCGGCATCATCGCTCCTTTCGCACTGCTTGTGCGTTCGCGGACCACAGCGAAGCGACCCATTCGGTGACTGGAAATCCGCCATCTGCAATTTGAATCGCGGGCGCAAGAACATCGGCGAATTTTTTGTGGCCGAACTTTTCCAGCATTTTTTGCCAGCCATCCACAGCGCCGGGAACCGTGACGGAATAGATTCCGCGCTGCGGCATTTGCCTCATGGCTTTATCGCGCAGCATCTGCGCATTCAGATGCGGCGGGAGCCCAGCCGCTGGCGTTCAGACCATAAAGTTTTCCGGATTTCGCGTCGTAAATAATCGCGAAGAGATCTCCGCCAATTCCATTGGACATCGGCGCGACAACGCCCATCACGGCGTTCGCTGCGACGGCCGCGTCCACGGCGTTGCCGCCGTTTTGCAAAATGGCGACGCCCGCCTGCGCAGCAAGGGGCGATTCGCCGGCAACAATTCCATTCTGCGTGATCACCATCGAACGAGCTTGCGGGCGATCGGTTTGCGCATCCGCGGATTCATACAATCCTGCGCCGACTGTTCCGCCGATTGACTGCCATGAAAAGTATCTCCCGCACGATTCTTTCGCATAGTATTCGCTGAGCTCCTTCCGGCAAGCCACGTGAAGGCGGCAAGTCTATTGCCGCTGGCTTCCACTTGTCACTATGGATGTCACGGAAATACGCAGACAGGTCGAGGAATGTGCGAAGACAAACTTGGCTAGTGTTCGGCGCGCGGGAACGATTTGAATATTGGTTCTGAATTTCTGGTAATCGGAGTACGCAAACTCAAGTTTTTCGTTGAAGCCTTTTACCAGCAAGACGCGCGCCTGCAAGCCGAAGATCAATGTGCGATGCGAGCCACACTTCGTCGTTGATCCGCGTCTGCTGCAATACAAAACGCGAGCCGGGATTCAGCCTCGCGACAAACCAACCGACAGACACGGTATCAATCACATGCGCATCAATTTTGATTAGCTGGCATTCGTCTTTGTCTATCCAGGCGCGGAATTTAAATTCGGGAAGAATTCGAGCTTCGCGTGTCTTGGGTTTGAAATCGGGCCGCGGCTCGGCGTCCAGGACGTAGGCATCTCGATTGTCGATAGTTTCGTCTGGAAGAATTTTGAAAAAGTAGGCGTCTGCAATTTCACGTTCGAATTCGCGAGTTTGTTCGCGGTCTTTTTCTTCTCTTTCGAGACGGTCTCTTTTTGTCGTCCGGACTTTCGTTCTTGCGTTTCTCGAGCCACTTGTTGATGCGGTCGGTCTTCTTTTTGCGCATCGTGCTCAGAGAGCGGTTTGTCGTCGCGCGCGACCAGGCGCTCCATGATTTCGCCATCGAGCACCATGATCTCGTGGGTTTCAGTGTGCGTGGAAGTCACCCGATCGTGGCGATCGAGTTTCTGTTCGGTTTGATGCTCCGTGTAGGTGTAATCGCGGGCGCGCTTGTCGTTGAGTTCGTCGTTTTCGGCGGCGCGGCGCACCAGATCGCGGGGATCACCTGCCGGGCGCGGGACAAGTGGAAAGTGCGGCGGGAGCATCTTGAGCGGCCGCCGACGCAGCCAAAAAGAAGCGGCAAGAATGAGTCCGGCAACACGGTGGACTGTCATCGTGCTGTTTAGATGCTCCGCAGACAGGGAAAGTTAAGCCATTCTCTTCTAGAATACGGAGATAATCTCCGAAACTGGATTCATGAATCAGGGTACCGTAGACTTGGTTCGTGTGCCCACTCGTTCGCTAGAATGAATTATCGGAGATGCGATTGCCCCCGCGTGATAAGCAAATCCGGGAAAGCCGCCTCCTGAAGCGAAGCCAAGTGTCAGCGGTGGCAAAGTAAAGTACCGTGCCGGACGCGCTCCACACAGAATATCGCTCGCAATGCTGCGTGCGGAGTTGCCGGACCCGTCGGTAATTCTGGGTCCGCATCCAGTGGAATCCTCGAGCGGCAAAGCTCTGGCGATTCGTGGATTTTTTCCGGATGCAGCGGAAGTAAATGTGTCTGCTTGCGGGCAGACGACGTGAAATTCCCTGCCAAACGAAATCACGAGGCTGGCGTATTTGAAGCCATGCTTGCCGCGCAGCGCGGCGGTTCGTGCGATTCCGGGCGGGTATCGTTTTCAGGTGCGGTACGCGAACGGCGCGACGCACGAGATTCACGATCCATACGGATTCCCTCCGCTGCTCTCCGATTTCGATTTGTACCTGATGGGCGAGGGCACGCATTACCCGAAATATGAAAAGATGGGCGCGCATGTCCGCGAGATTGGCGGCGTGGCGCGGAGTGCAATTTTCGGTGTGGGCTCCGAACGCGATGCGCGTGAGCGTGGTGGGAGATTTCAATCAGTGGGACGGCCGGCGCATGCACATGCGGCCGCGGGATATTCCGGCGTATGGGAATTTTTCGTTCCCGAAATTGCGGAGGGCGCGATCTACAAATATGAAATCCGGCCGCGAGATGCGGGGCTGCCAATTTTGAAGACCGATCCGTTCGCGTTCTGTGCGGAACTGCGGCCCAAGACCGGCTCAATGGTTGCACGCTTGATGGGATACAACTGGAGCGATGGAAATTGGATGATGGCGCGCGAGGAACGATTTCTTCCTCGCCGATCCATTTACGAAATCCATCTGGGTTCCTGGCGGCGAAAGATCGAAGAAAACAATCGCTGGCTTACGTATGGCGAACTGGCCGACCAGCTGATTCCCTATTTGAAGAGGATGGACTACACGCACGTGGAACTCATGCCCGTGATGGAGCATCCGTTCGACGGGTCATGGGGATATCAGACGATTGGATATTTTGCGGCGACCAGCCGGTTCGGATCGCCCGATGATTTCATGTACTTCGTCGACCGGTGTCATCAGGCAGGGATCGGCGTGCTGCTGGATTGGACGCCGGCCCACTTTCCCACGCGACGGGCACGGGCTCGGCGAATTTGACGGCACGCATTTGTACGAACACGCCGACCCGCGGCAGGGCCGCCATCCCGACTGGGGAACCTAGGTTTTCAATTACGGCCGCAACGAAGTTCAGAATTTTCTGATCTCGAACGCGCTTTTCTGGATCGACAAATATCACATCGACGGCTTGCGCGTGGACGCCGTGGCTTCCATGTTGTATCTGGATTATTCGCGCAAGCGAGGGCGAATGGATTCCGAATGAATTCGGCGGGCGCGAAAATCTCGCGGCCATCGCGTTATTAAACGATTGAACGAAGTCGTGTACGCGCGACTTCCCGGCGTGATGACCATCGCGGAAGAGTCCACTTCGTGGCCGATGGTTTCGCGGCCCACTTATCTTGGGCGGACTTGGGATTCAGCTTGAAATGGAATATGGGCTGGATGAACGACACGCTGAGCTATTTGCCGTGGAAATCCCGATCTACCGGAAATATCATCACAGCCGGATGACGTTTTCCATGCTGTACGCCTTCACGGAAAATTTTGTGCTGCCGTTTTCCCACGACGAAGTCGTTCACGGAAAAGGCTCGCTGATCAACAAAATGCCCGGCGACATGTGGCAGCAGTTCGCGAACTTGCGCTTGTTTTTCGGCATACCTGTATGCGCATCCCGGCAAGAAACTGATGTTCATGGGCGGCGAATTTGGCCAGAGGGGAGAATGGAATTTCGAGCAGTCCTCGAATGGCACCTGCTGAACATATCCCGCTGCATTCAGGCCTGCAGAAACTGGTGGCGGATCTGAATCGCGTATCTATCGGAATGAGCCTTCGCTGCACCAAGTGGATTTTGACTGGCAAGGATTTGAATGGATCGATTGCAACGACGCGGATGCGAGCGTGCTTTCCTTCCTGCGGCGCGCGAAAGATGGCGAAGATTTTGTCGTGGCGATCGCCAATTTCACGCCGGTGTCGCGAGATACTTACCGCGTGGGAGTGCCCGAGAAGGCCGCTACGGGGAAATCATGAACACGGACGCAGGAGAATATGGCGGGGCGAACGTGGGAAATCTCGGCGGCGTGCATGCCGAGCGATTCCCTGGATTGGCAAAGAGTATTCCATCAAGCTCACGCTGCCTCCGCTTGCGCTACTAATTCTGAAACCATCGAAGGACTGAGCAAGCTGCGGTTCTTTATTACGGCTGCCTAGAGTTTCGCGCGACTACTCCGAAAACCGCCGAATAGCGCTGAACATTTCCCGGACACCCTGCGTATCAATTGCAGACGGGGACAGAAGAGCTTCAGGCTCCCGGACCTTTGGAGGTAGCGCACATGAAGACCCGCATCGGCAAAGTAACTTTCGGAATGTTGGGGGCTGTGATGCTTCTGGCGGCATCGAGCGTCCAGATGGTGGCCGCTCAGACCGCACCCACATCGCAAGAACGCTGGCTGCACGTTCGAGTGGATTCCACGGAAACCAACGGCGACACCGTGCGCGTTAACGTGCCGCTTTCACTTGCCGAAAAAGTCCTCGGAGCCGTGGACCAGCGCCGATTTCACAATGGCCGTATTAGCGTGGGCCACGGCGATCTGAATGGTGTCGATCTCAAGGCGATGCTCGACGCGGTTCGATCTTCCAAAGACGGCGAATTCGTTACCGTGACAACGCGCGATGAAGACGTTCGCGTCGCCAAGCAAAACGGGGTCCTCTTAATTCACGCGCTCGACAAGCACGCCGGCAAGAACGGCGACAATGTCGACGTAAAAATTCCGCTTACAGTTGCGGACGCGCTGTTGACGCACGGATCGCAGGAACTGGATATCGTCGCGGCGATTCACATTCTCTCCACAACCGGCGACACCGAGCTTGTCAGCGTAAAAGACGGCAACAACACGGTTCGCGTGTGGCTCGACACGAAGAGTTCTTCCGACTAACTGAATCCAGGAGAATCTCGCCATGATTCTTGCAAAACTCGCAGTAGGGCTTGCGGCAACACTGGTCGTCGGCACCACGTATCTCGTGCAGGATGGTTTCGTTCATGTCAGCGTGGACGAAAACTATTCTGGCGGCACGCACCTTCACCTCGTTGTTCCGGCGATGATTGCGCCGATTGCGGCAGCATGCATACCGGAGCGCCATCTGCACGGTGCGCGCGAGCAAGTGCAAGCATATCTGCCAGCGATTCGTACCGCAGCTTTCGAGCTAAACAAGCTACCGGATGTGGTGCTCGTGGATGTACACGACAACGAGCAACACGTGCGCATCTCCAAAGCCGGTGGCGGGTTGAAGATCGAAGTCGAATCGCCTGATGAACATGTCGACGTGTGGGTCCCGCTGCGCGCGGCATATGATACGGCATCGTCGCTCGAATCCAGATTTAGAGACGGCAAGTAATTCGGAAAATCAAAAGCGCCCGGCTTTCACCGGGCGCTTTTGATAAATCGTTAAACTTCTAGCTACCAGGTCTTACGATTCTTCAGTTTCCTCTGCGGCCAAAAGTTGACGGATCAAATTTCTGCGGAGTCCCGGTGATGTGCGACTTCGCGTCGCTGATCGTTTTCACCAGGGTAAGAGTTCCGTGCGTCCCGGTTCCTTTCACGATGCCCCACGGAATTACCTTCGAAGATACCCAAGCGTCATAGGTGCCGTCTTTCGATTTCCAGTGTTCGCAATCAAAAGTCCCGGCGGGAGTCGTTACGCTTTCGGTGCCAACTTTTTCCGACTCATTGCGAAGATCGGGTTTGGGAGGAATGTTCTGGCCAGATCCCATTCCGGCGCCGGGCATTTCAATCGGCCCGCGGCCGGGGATCATCACGATCACCTTTTCGATATGGGCGTCGTTTCCGTTCACCACCATCAGCTCTTGCATGTACATCTCGCCGGTGTCGCGAGTGATCCCCATTTCCACCCAATATGCCGGTAACTCCATTGACATCTTCCTTGCCAATAATAGAAACGCTGAACGGGCGCTTCGTACCATCCTGTTCAACCTGTTCGTACATTGACCCGGCACCGACCGTGGGATTCCAGACGCCGCGAACCGTCGGCGGACGCATTCCCATCTGCGCGACCACCGGAACCGCGGCCGCGACCACGAGAGCGGCCGATAGCAAGAAACCTATGCGTTTTGGCATCACTTTCTCCTATGCGCGACGAAAACAACTTCTCACTCTATAGATCAGCGCCTTCTTTGTCCGTCATCTTTGACAACTCGAAGTGAAACTTGAGTTTTAGTTTTCCCGCCTCCGCGACGAACTCCACACTTTTCTCGTCCGAAGCAAGAGTAGGCTCACCTTTGTCAGTAGACCTGGGGAATTCCGCCAGGACGTAGATCACACGCTGGCCACCGGCAGCCGTTCCGAGAGTGATCTTATCAGGCAATATTTTTTCGTGGTTCTTCTTTGTCTCTAGATACACCGTTTGCTTGAGAGCGTCCGCGCCCGCTGCCTGAAATGCACGGAGATCAGGAGCAAATAAAATGATCTGATATTTCGCCGGCGGGGTCGCGACTGCCTTGGTCAGTTGCTCCGACGGTTTTCCCGCCAATTCCGCCGAACGCGCAAATGCTTCGCGAATCGTTCGGGAGGAGACCCAACGCACCACAAAATTCTGCGGCCCACCCATTGGGCGGCCGCTGCCGATGTCGCCGCCGGTTACGTCTTTGTCTGATCGAGGGTAGCTTGATTGCTCACTGCCGCCGACGGTGCGTCCACCCGCAGCGCTGGTAACCCCGGCGCTATTTCCCGCGCCTGCTGTGTCGCCATTCGGCGAGTTTCCCACCGAGTTGGCTCCTCCGCCGCCACTACCTCCGCGAGCGCCACCGCCGCCGCCTGTGGAAGGCCCTCCACCGCCGCCCATTTGTATTTGTTGAGCCCACGGGGAATCGAACAAAATCTTCTGCACTTCCTTCTGGTCCCAAGTCTCGTAGGGCTTTTCTTTCCAAATGTCGCCCGCGAAAGCCGCAGCAGAGAGCGCCAATGCGCCGATTCCAATTATCATGGCTTGTTTTTTCATGGTTGTTTCCCCTCAGAGCCACGCGATCCATCGCGTCTAGAAATTTATCTGGATCAAATCCCATCAAAATTTTCTCTCCAACCACCAGAGTAGGAGTGGTTCTGCTTTTCAGCTCCTCCACAAGTTCACGCAGAAACTCCGGATCGCTGCGAATGTCTTTCTCCTGAAAGCTCACGCCCTGGGCCGCGAGATATTCTTTTGCGACGACGCAGGAGGAACAACCAGGTTGTGAATATAGGATGACCGGAGACATATACCACTCGCCGTACTAAATTCTTCTACCAAACTTTGGACAACGATTACAACGAAATACTGCGAGCTATTTAGACGCCGGCGCGCATGGATTTTGCTTGAGCTGGAAGCGCCGTCACTGATATTTCTTCGCGCCCTACAATTTTTTCCACTCGATAGCCCGGTTCTCGCTGGGGGCCATAACGTGAAAGCGCCAATAGTTCCCCAGCAGTCCCATTCCCATTAACTGGATGCCGCCGAGGAGCATTACGCCGCCTAGAATCGCCAGAATTGCGTGCGACGCGAGTGGTTCACGTTTCAGGAACCATGCTGCGCCCAAGTAGAGATAGGCAATCGCGCCCGCGAACAGAATTAGCGCTCCCGGCAGACCGAACAGTCTTAACGGCGCAGTGCGATAATGGCGCAGAAATTTGAGCGTGAGCAGATCGAACGGAACTTGAAACGCCCGTCCAATTCCGTAGTGCGACTTCCCAAATTGCCGAGGCAGATCTTTCACCGGGACTTCCGCAATCCGCGCACCCTGCCACGCGGCGAGCACAGGAATGTAGCGATGCTGTTCGCCATACAGGCGCATGCCTTCGATGACTTCCCGCCGGTAGACTTTGAACGTGCTGCCGAAATCGTGGATGGAAACTCCAGAAATCGTCGCGAGAAAGCGATTTGCGACTCGCGACGGAAACGTGCGAAGCCGGCCCTCGTGATCGCGGTCGCGTCGCCATCCGTTGACAACGTCGAATCCTTCGTCCAATTTTTGCAGAAGTTTCGGGATGTCGTCTGGATCGCTGCGCAGGTCGCCATCCATAGCGAGGATGATTTCGCCGACAGCGCGATCGAAACCAGCGACCAGCGCAGGAGTCTGCCCAAAATTTCGCTTCAGCTTGATCACACAAATTTCGGGATGGATCGCGGCGAGGCGCGAAAGCCTTACAAAGGTGGCGTCACTTGAGCCGTCGTCAACGAAGATCAACTCGAAGGAATCATCGAGAGCGCGCATCGCCGCCAGAAGTTTCTGGGCGATGGGCTCAACATTGCCTTCTTCGTTGTGCATTGGCACAACGACCGAGTAACGGCAAGGGACGGGAAATTCCTCTCGCATCCGCAGTGCTCCGCCTTACAAACTTTTATTCGTACGCGAGCGCTTCGATAGGATCCGCTTTGGCCGCACGAAACGCGGGGTATAGAGCTCCGACCACCGAAGCAAGCAGCGCCAGCGCGATGGCTTTGGCTACCCAGTCCGCTGAAATTCGAATTTGCAACGGTGGGAAACCAATAGCGCAGAAACGCAACAGTGCTAAACGTAATGATGACTCCTGCGATTGCACCGAGCACGGCCATCGTCAGCGCCTCAGCTTCGATCAGACCCAGAATTCCGGCTCGTGATGACCCCAGCGCCTTCAAAATGCCGATTTCGCGCGTGCGCTCCATAACCATTGTATGCATCGTCAACAGTACCACAAGAAAACTGACCGATGCGCCGAGAATCACGAAAGAGCGGATAAATGGCTTCAGCTCGGGAAGATTCGAGGAGGTCATCAGCGTCATGTACTCGGACATCGAACGCACAACATAGTTGGGCAAGCATGTGGACGATATCCGCTTGCGCGCAGCGGTGGTAGGGCAGTGGCGCCGCGGCTGCGAACGTAAACCATTGAAACGCGGTTCTCCGCGCCAGCAATTTCTTGCGCAGATTTCATCGGAATGAAAAATCGTGCGCCTTTGCCATGTACCACGATTCCAGAGATGTGAAAGGGGTGGTTCAAAAGCGTAATCGTGTCGCCCACGTGAAGATGTCGCGACTGCGCGACTAGATCGTCAGCGATCACGTCGTCTGCGTTCACCAACTTGTGACCGGAAACGAATTGAAAACCTTTGCTAAGCCCTTCAAAAGTGGGCTCGTCAATTCCGTAGACCACATTGAGCGAGCCGCTGTCCACGACGACGACTACCGGCGATTCTTCGTCGACAGTGGGCACCGCGGCGATCTGCTTGACAATGGATTCCTGCATCACTGCGCTTGAGAACGCGAAAAAAATCGAGGAATTAGGCGGCTGCACCAAAATATCCGCGCCCACGCCTTCGGCGCGCTCGCCCCAATCGGCCAAAACTCCAGATGTGAGGCCAACAATCAAAAAACCAGAAAAACTTGCAGAGAAATTGCTACTACATTGAGAGCAGATCGCAGCGGACGAGCGCGCAGGTTCTGCACGACGATGTGCAAACCTGTGATTCGTCTGTCGTTGGGCTTCACTCACGGTTGCAATGCTCGCAGGCTCGGCGGCTGGCGTCAATTCGAACTCGTCTCGAAATGAACTCGCGCGTGCTTCATGCGCGAAAAATTTTGCGGAGCAGCGAATGAGGCGCGCTGCGTGGCACGCGCAATGCCAATCGCGAGAAAAAAAATCTTACTTCCCGAATTTTCTTCCGCGACAATCATCATCGCATTGAATAATTTTCAACAGTTTTGTTGAAAAGCTTGTGGAAACGACCGTCGAGAGCTCGCTAAGCGGCGCAGTTTGTAGCGGTTGATACTCTTTGCACCACAATAGTGCAACTCGCGGAGTTTTTTCTGTTTGTGCGACGAGTAAAATTTTTCGAATGGAGGTAAGATTCAGGCGAATCGCGGGCTGAATTTCGTTCAAGTTTTTTCTCAAAAGAATTTCAGTACCAGACTGGCGGCTTATCGAGATGGATTTTCACCGTTTGTTCTTCGTCGATTAGCTCGTAAACTTTTCCAAAGGTCTTCCATCCGGGCGCAATCACTTGAATCGTCACTTTTCCGCGCGGCACGGGTGGCAAACTGGCGATTCCCTCCCGATTGCTCTTCAAATTCAGCTCGAATTTCTTATCCTTCAATTCTTTGTAGCCGTCGGAATTCACAAAGCGAACGTAAATGCTGGCCATATCAACTGGCACGGACTTTTCACCGGCCGTGATTTCGATTCTGAGTTTGTTTGGGGCTCGATCTTCCTTCGCCTGGCTGAACGTGCGATGGCGCCAATAGCAATACAGAAGCAGCGCGCTGAATTGGAGCGCGAATTCCATGAGTCCCGATTTCATTCTGAATTTTCGATGACAGGTCGCCTATCCATAAGGATCTTCAATTCTAACGCTAGCAAATGTATCGATGCAGGAATCGAGAGGTTTGCGGCAATTTGCCGCGCCGCAGAACGAATCGTGTTCTTCGCGCTGGATTGACTCACCCTTGACTCCTAAGCTAACTTCGCTGCCGCATGCATCGTAGCTTGCGGCGCGCTTCCACTTCCAGTCTTACGCGCACCGCAGCCAATCTGCAAATAAAATTCGAGCAGAGCCGCGGTGGAATCTCACGGCCGCGCATTCGGAGGATCCATGGGATTTGCCACCGACGCCATTCACGTGGGGCAGGAGCCGGAACCGACTACCGGCGCGATCGTCGCGCCGATCTACCAGACCTCGACCTATGTCCAGGAAGCGCTCGGCAAAAACAAAGGGTACGACTACGCGCGGACGTCGCATCCGAACCGCCGCGCGCTGGAACGGTGCGTCGCCAAAGCTGGAAGGCGGCAAGAGCGCGTTCGTTTTCACTTCCGGCATGGCGGCCATCGACTGCGTTTTCGGCTGTTGCGGCCCGGCGACCACGCCATTATTTCGCGAAGCGGTCTACGGCGGCGTGATCCGGCTCACGACGCAATTTCTGGTGCAATGGGGACTGGAGTTCAGTTTCGTGGACACTTCATCCCGGAAAATATCCGTAAAGCGCTGAAACCAAACACCAAAATGATTTACGTCGAGACGCCCACGAATCCGACGATGCTGCGTCACCGACATTGCCGCGATCGGCAAGGATTGCCGCGGCGCGCAAGCGCACGCTGGTCGTGGACAACACGTTTCTCAGCCCCTACTTGCAGCAGCCGATCGCTCTTGGCGCGCACATCGTCGTCCACTCGATGACGAAATATTTGAACGGCCACAGCGATGCCCTGGCGGCGCCGTCATTCTGACGCGCCCGGCGGACGCGGAGAAAATCTATTTCCTGCAGCGCTCGACGGGAGCGGGCCTCGCGCCGATGGATTGCTTTCTGGTGTCGCGCGGAATCAAGACGCTGGCCGTGCGCATGAAGCAGCACGACGCCAACGGCATGACCGTCGCCACGTTCCTCGAAGACCATCCCAGAGTGAAGCGCGTCCTCTACCCCGGGCTGCCCTCGCACCCGCAGCATGACGTGGCCGTGCGGCAGCAGCGCGGATTCGGCGCCATGATTTCGTTTGATGTCGGCACGATGGAAGCTGCGCGCACCGCTTCTCAATCACGTGAAGCTGTGCTCGCTCGCGGAAAGCCTGGGAGGAGTGGAAACGCTGATCTCGCATCCGGCGACGATGACGCACGCGTCGGTCCCGCCGGCGATGCGGCAGGAAGTCGGCATCACCGACGGGCTGATGCGCATCTCCGTGGGAATCGAAGACGTGGAAGATCTTGATCGCCGATCTCGACTTCGCGCTTTCAAAGGTGTAAAACCGAGCGCACTTGAGTTGAAGCGGGAGCGAAATCTTGATGGGAAAGTTCCAAACAGTTTGACATGCACGTGATTGCGGTTCCGCAGTCAACGGTGATCTGTCTGGCCGCGATTCTCGTCGCTGCCGCGCCGCGTGCGGCTTCTGGGAACTTTCGCACGGGCACAAGATCCGCGACTTGGCAACTCGTACCGGTTTGAACAGGGCGGATGGATTTACGTGCATCTCGAAGGTTCACCCTCCCAAATCGGATTTCAGCACGGATATCTTCTTGTCGGCCGAAATCGCGACGCGCTGAACGCGTACAAGCTTGATTCCACCCACCGCACGCATCGCGATTGGAATTTTTTTCGCGAGACTTCGCGCAAAGTTTTGTGGCCGCACATTGAAACCGAATATCGCGAGGAACTGCAAGGCATCACCGATGGCGATTCGGGCGCACGGAGTGCAAGCCGATCTCGATGACATCGTCGCACTAAACGCGACGCGAGGAAATTCCGGACTACTACATTCCATGGCTCGACAAGCGGGAACATGCCGCGAATGCTCCGCATCTGGTGAGCCCCGGAAATTGCAGCGCGTTTGTGGCTACCGGTAGTTTCACTCGCGATGGCGGAGTGGTGATTGCGCACAACGATTGGACAAGTTACTGGGAGGGCGAGCGCTGGCGAATCGTGTTCGACATCGCCCCCGCAAAAGGCAATCGCATGTTTCATGGATGGTTATCCGGGCGTAATCACCAGCGACGACGATTTCGGAGTGAATTCCTCCGGCATCATGATCACCGAAACCACCATCACGCAATTCCGCGGATTCAATCCCGATGCCGTGCCTGAATTTGTGCGCTCCCGCAAGGCATTGCAATACGCCAACTCGATCGACGACTACGACCGCATCATGATGGAAGGAAATAATGGCGGATACGCGAACGACTGGCTGCTGGGCGATCGGAAAACTGGAGAGATTGCGCGGCTTGAGCTTGGATTGGAAAACCATCACCTCTGGCGAAGTAAAGATGGATACTTCGAAGGCTCAAATTTCCCCAGCGATCCGAAACTGATCAAGGAAGAAACGGATTTCGATCCGAATGATACAGGCAGTTCGCCGAATGCGCGGCGCACTCGATGGAGGACAATTGCTGAATGAAAATCGCGGCAAGATTGATGTGAAGTCCGCGGAGGCATTTCTTGTCGGATCATCACGATACTTTTCTCGGGACGGTTGTCGCCGACGAGCGAACGCTCTGTGGACACGTAGAGGAATCGCCGCGCGGCAGTTCCTCAGTGGGAATGGGACTCCGCATTACCCGGGCGGCGTGGTTCAGGGCAAAGCGATGGACAGCCGCATGGCGCAGTCGCTCACATTCGTGGCGCGGATCGGGCATCCGTGTGGCAGCGATTTCATCGCTGCGCCATTTCTTCAAGGCGCATCCGGAATTTCAGTGGCAGTCGCCGATCCTTCACGACATGAAAGCTGGCCCGTGGACGGAATTCCATGCTGGCGAAAAGGCGGCGCAGTAAATCTGAAGCGTTGGTTGGTTGACTGGAAGCGACTGGCTAGGAGTGCGAACTATTGTCTGTCGCTTGAATTTTCGACAACCCATTCAAATACGTGCGCTGAGCCAGCGGCTACAGGAATCGCGATAATTTCAGGCACGTCGTAGCTGTGCAACCGCCGAATTTCGGATTCCATTTGATCGCAATGCTTGTCGTGTTGTTTTAGGATTAGAAGCGTTTCACGCGCGGATTCGATTTTCCCTTTCCACGCGATAGATTGATTTCACGCCGAAACAGAACGTTGCCACACGCGGCCGAGCCTTTTTTAACCAGCGTACGCGCGATTTTTTCTGCTTCGCGTTTCGATCCACAGGTAACGAGGACGACGATCACTATTGCAACGCGCTTTTTCGGCTTCATATCTCTGATTGCCTCTTCGATTCGGCTCTCGCGTACTTATTACTCGCTGGCCTCGTTGCTTCTTTCGCGCGCCCGCGCGATTCGTGCGCATCTAATATTCGCGGTCGTCAAGCTACAATACCCCGCGAGCTTTGCAAATGACTGTCTCTCCCATACATTTCGGAACTTCAGGTTGGCGCGCGATCATCGCGGAGGAATTCACGTTTCCAAACGTGCGTCTCGCAGTAACGGCGATCGCGCAGCACGTGTGCGCTCAAAATAAAAAGCCAACGCTGATTGTTGCGCACGACACACGATTTTTCTCTGAGGAGTTCGCGGCGGCTGCCGCGGAGATTCTTGCGCGCGCACGAGATTGAAGTGCTTCTCTGCGAGGGCTTCACTCCTACGCCGACGGTTGCGTTGAAGTCCGCAGCCGGAAAATCGATGGCGCGATAAATTTTACCGCGAGCCACAATCCTGCTGCATATCACGGATTGAAATTCTCGGCAGCAAATGGTGGACCCGCACTGCCCGAAGTTACGCGCGATATCGAAGCGCGCGCGGCAAAACTTGCAGGCAAGAATTTTTCGCCTCGCAGGATCGCATGCCACTGCGCGAAAAATTTCACGCGCATTGCTCCTCGCGAAAAATATTTGGAACGGCTTGGTCGAATTGTTCGGTTCAATGAAATCGCGAGCAGCGGGATCAGCATCGTGTTCGACGCGCTGCACGGTTGCGGCGCGGGATATCTCGATCGAGTTCTTGCCGATCACGGAATTGCCGCGCAAGTCGATTCGTACGAATCGCGATGTGCTTTTCGATGGCACGGGGCCAGACGTCTCCGAAGAAAATCTTGCGCCGCTGCGCAAAGCAATGAAGAGCGCGAACGCCGCTATCGGATTCGCTACCGATGGCGACGCCGATCGATTTGGAATCATCGATAGCGATGGCACATGGATTTCGCCAAATCATATTCTGGCGCTGCTCTACGACTATCTGGTGGAATCGCGCGGGCTGGAAACTGGGCGCGGGGCGCAGCGTGCCACGAGCCATTTGATCGACGCTGTCGCGCGGCTGCATAGGCTTCCTGTCTACCAAACTCCTGTCGGCTTCAAATATGTCGGCGAATTGATCGAGCAAGATAAAATTGCGCTCGGCGGCGAAGAAAGCGCCGGGCTTTCGATTCGCGGCCACATTCCCGAAAAAGATGGCATTCTCGCGTGTCTGCTCGTCGCGGAAATGACGGCCGTGCGCGGCAAATCCATCGGCGAGCAAATTCGCGATCTGTTCCGCCGAGTCGGCGGCGAGTTTTGGCCGCTACGAACGAACCTCCATCTCACTCCGCAAATTCAAAAGCGCACAGTCGCGCGTTTGAAAAACGATTACACGCGAATTCGTTGGACGCCACGTGAAAAAAACGGATCGCATCGACGGACTGAAACTCGAATTCGACGATGGCTCCTGGGTGCTGCTGCGCCTTTCTGGAACAGAGCCGTTACTTCGCCTATACACAGAAGCTGCGTCGGCGGAGCGCGTCTGCTAAAATCGCCGACGACACACGCAAATGGATTTTCGAAACCGAGTCTGATGGAAAATGTGCTGAACGCATCAATGGAGCGCACGAAGATGAATCGCACTGGCATTGCCGCTGAACCTCCAACATTTTCTTCAGCGCAATTTACGATTGATTCTTGCGATCGTAATCGTCGGGCTCACGGTGCATGATGTTTTCGGCTCGCACGGATTTGTCGCGATGCGGCAGATTCAGCACGAGATCACCACACTGCGTTCGCAGCTCGATGAGTCTGAACAATGAGAATTGATTCTCTCCGAACAAGTGAACGATCTGAAAACGAATCCAAAATTGATCGAGGGAATTGCACGCGACGAAATGAATCTTGCGCGCCCTGGCGAGTATATTTTCAAAATCAACCCGCTCCGAAACCAGCTCCTTCGCAACATTCGCCTTCGCACTAATTGAATTCAGCTTGGATTCGCTCAATTAAGCTCTTCCCCCTTTTCGTGAATATCGCCAGATAGTTCACTCCCGCCCTTTCCCTTGAATCGCGTTCGAAGGATCGAAAGAATCAGCATCGAAATAAAAATAATTGCTAGGCCAACCGATGCGCTTGCGATGGTCTGGCTGTGCCTCTTCAGAATCGACATGCCGCCGTATACGAATTCAATGTGTACCCAATAAACGAGCAACGATGTTTGCCCCAGCTGGACCAACGGGCTGAAAACGCGCGCGGCGAACGCCCCATCTGCACCACAAATAAGCGATCAACATGATTCCCAGAAGGATCGCGAGGCGAATCAGAAAAAAGTTTGGACTGGTGTGCCAGAAATCGTATTCGGAATAAATCTGCTGCGGCTGAGTGTCTGCCCAATGCGCGATCGCGTAAATCACCGCACCCGCAGCCGCAACGCAGGAGACTGCGCGCAATTCGTGCTGGCGCGCGGCGGGCAGCATCAAAAGAAATCCCACAGCCAGACCCGCGAAAGCAAACGCAGTCCACGGAAAAATTGGGAATAGCCACGGCTGCGGCTTGTCAAAAATGTGGACGCCGTTTATGTAGGACTCCAAAAACCATGGAAGCCAGCGCGGCCGCCAGGTGGTCCAGAGCGGCGGCGTGACGAGCGCGATCGCGAGAGCTACCGCCGCGGCGGCAATGCGTGTTTCGAATGCGCGTCGCGCTCGCTTCCGAGTTCTCCGCTGAGCCCGAGATAGCCCAGCAGAGCACGCCCATGAACATCATCGAGACGCCGATGATGTTCAGCACATCGACACGCAGCAAATCTGTCCACGGAGCGCCGCGAAAGCCGAGAGTGAATTCCTGTATGCGGAATAACAATCCCAGGCCCAAGAATTTCGGCGCCGCGCAGGATCGTGGTTCGCGCAATTTTGCGCGGCTGAGTATTTTTCGCACGCAGTTTGTCTGTAACCATCGCAAACGAAATTCCCGCGAGAAATAGAAACAACGGCGCCGGAAGCGTGCCGCCAATCTGGGACCATTTGAAAAACTTGGTTTGCCGCGCGGAGTCATCGAGCCACGAATCATAACAATGCGTTTGAAACATCGCCAGACACGCAAGGCCGCGCATCCAATCGATGTAGGTAAGGCGTTGTTTGGGTGGGGTGGTCATCGCCGGGAATCTAGAAATGCACCTCAGGATTTGCGGCAGTCCTGGTCAAAACAAGTGAGATTGCACCAGACTCCTCGCGCCGAAAAATATTTTTACGGCACACTCGCAGATTCATGGCGTCGCTGCTCTGGATTTGGTACCTTCGCGCCTGCGAAGCGAAGTTGTTGAGCCTTTCGCTGCACATCATTTTTGGCATTGGGGACATTTTCGAATGACTGCCCGAAGACGCCGGAGACATCTTGGACTTGCGCTGACGATTCTGGGCTCCGTCGCGGCTGCGCTTATGGTTGTGGGCGCAATCCTTGTTAATCGAGCGTCGCAGGAAATTTCGCCTCACGCGCGGCAGTGGGCTATCGACTGGCTTTCCGCAAAATTTCAGAGCGACGTTGAGCTGGCGGAATTCAATATCACTGTTGGGCGCGTAGTGAAGGTGGATGGCGGAGGTCTCGCTCTTTATTTTCATGGACGGCACGATGTGCCACCGTTGATTTCCATCCAGCATTTCTCGGTGGAAGCCGATATCTTGCGAATGCTTCGCGCGCCGCGACATGTGAGTGTGGTCCACTTGACGGGCCTCGAGATAAATATTCCGCCGCGCGGACAGCCGAAGCCGGCGCTGAAAGCCTCGCCAACTGCGCCAACGCCGGGCGCTTCGATTGACCCATCGAAAGCCGCCAGCATCATCGTTGATGCAATCGATTGCGACAAAACTACTCTGACAATCTTCCCTCGCGACTCTACGAAGACGCCGCAGGTGTATGACATCTCCCGGCTCACGATGAAAAATAAATCCGCGAACGGAGCGATGGCGTATCACGCCGTGCTCTCGAATCCGGTGCCGCCGGGCGACATTATCGATTCTGGCGAGTTCGGTCCGTGGCAGACGGCTGACCCCGGGGTCACTCCGGTAAGCGGCGAGTTCACTTACAAAAATGCCGACCTCGGAATATTCAAGGGCATTGGCGGAATACTTTCGTCGAAAGGAAAATTCAGCGGCATTCTGGAAAATCTTGACGTCACGGGGACGACCGATACTCCTGATTTCGTGGTGACGTCTGGCGATTTGAGAGTTCATCTCACGACGAAGTATCACGCAGTGGTGGATGGAACGAATGGCGACACGCTGCTTCAGCCCGTGGAGGCGTCGTTTCGGAAAACGATGATCGACGCGCGCGGCGCTGTGGTGGGAACGCCGGGAAAGCCAGGAAAGACCATCACCCTTGATGTAACATCCTCGAAAGCCCGCATCGAAGACCTGCTGGCGCTTGTGGTGAAGGGCAGTCCATCGATGACCGGTGACGTCCGATTGAAAACAAAATTTATTCTGCCTCACGGCACCGTTCCGATTGCAGATAGAATTTTTCTGGACGGCTCGTTTGATATCGATCGCGCCCATTTCACGCAGACTGCCATTCAGGGAAAATTCGACACGCTGAGCAATAGAAGCAAAGGGGAAACAAATCCGGATGAGGAAGATCAAAACGTCGTTTCGAGAATGTCTGGAAATTTTCAATTGAAAGATGGCGTGATCACGCTCACGGGCCTCACGTTTGATGTGCCCGGGGCGCATATTCAACTGGCCGGGACGTACAAGATCGATGGGGAAGAAATTGATTTCACGGGCGAGCTGGACACCGACGCGAGAATCTCGCAGATGACCACCGGCGTGAAATCTTTCTTCCTGAAAGCGGTGGATCCGTTTTTCGAAAAGAAGGGACACGGCGCCGTTCTCCCCATAAAGATTACAGGAACCGCTCAACAGCCAGCCTACGCGCTCGATCTCCATCACCGGGATCAGGCGAAAGAAAAAGACAAGTCTGCCAACAAATCAACTGCCAATCCTACCGGCAAGTAATTCGAGTAATCTTGCTGTACAATTCGCCCACGTGGTTATGTCGCCCCCATCCCGGCAGCTTCGAGCTACTCCTGCGCTCATTCTCGTATTCGTGCTCACCGTAATTGGCGCGCTGATTGCGGTGTGGAAAGGTTTCGGCGGCCTTTCTCTGGCCGTGACGTTCGTCGCGCTGTTCGCATTGCTCGTGGGGGAGATTCTTCCCGGAGCAAAAGGTGTGACTGAGGCGCTGCGCCGCGTATTTCCTCCCTCGATCGCGTGGCTTTTGGGACTAGCGCTGCTGGCGCTGTGGTTTTTTTATGCGTTCGGTACGCGAAACTTCGTACCGTGGCGAGCCGGCGTCGTGTGCGCATACGTTTTGCTACCGCTGGTAATGCTGTCGCTCGCGCGAATATCGCCCACGGTTGGCGTGATGGATTACCTCGCATGGATCGCCGTCGCTCTCCCGATGCGGCTGCACTGGCTCACACCGCTGTGGCCGTGGCCAACGAAAGCGGGATACGGTTTCGGAATGCTGCTGTTGGTGAACGTGACAGTGGTGGGATTTTTGTTTGTGCGGCAGATGGATGGAGTGGGATATTCGATCGGATGGGGCCGAGGGTGGACGCGCACAATTGTTCTGAGTTTTATCGGAACGGCGGCGATCGTAGTCCCGATTGGACTTCTGACAAAGTTTTTGCACTGGGCGCCAGGGGCGCGCGGATGGAGAAATATCCCAGGATATATTCTGGGAATTCTGGTGTTCACGGCGTGGCTGGAGGAGTTTCTTTTTCGCGGCCTGCTGCAGAATATGCTGTCGCGTTCGATGCGCAATGAAAATAGCGGCTGGATCGCGGCTTCCATTCTATTTGGACTCACGCACATTGTGGTCGGTGGTTTTCCCAATTGGCGCTACTTTCTTCTAGCCAGCATCGCCGGAATGTTTTACGGATACGTTTGGCGCAAGACCGGATCGATTTTCGCGTCGGCCATTTTGCACGCCTGCGTTGATACGCTGTGGCACGCGCTGTTTCGTTAATCCTCTCAAATCAACCCAATCCCCTTTGCGTTATCGAACCACCCCAGTGAGCGGGCTGGACGCGGTTGCGTATAGTTTTTTTGCGATTCGACCGGCGAGAAATGCTTTGCGTCCCGCTTCTACGGCGGCACGCATGGCTTCGGCCATGAGGACAGCGTCTTGCGCTTCCGCGATCGCGGTGTTCATCAGGACGCCATCGGCGCCGAGTTCCATCGCTTCCGCGGCATCGGAGGCTGTGCCTACACCCGCATCGATGATGAGCGGTACTTCCGTGATTCGTTCGCGGAGGATTCGTAGATTGGCGGCGTTTTGGATTCCGAGACCCGAGCCGATTGGGGCGCCGAGTGGCATCACGGCTGCGGCACCAGCGTCGACCAATCGCCGCGCGACGATTAAATCGTCAGTTGTGTAGGGCAAGACAACGAATCCTTCATTCGCGAGGACCTCCGTGGCACGGAGCAGTTCGGCCGTATCGGGGAAAAGTGTTTGCTGATCGCCGATCACTTCGAGCTTTACCCATTCGGAGAGGCCGGCTTCGCGGCCGAGGCGAGCGGCGCGGATTGCTTCGTCAGCGGAGTAGCAGCCCGCGGTGTTGGGCAGCAGAAAATATTTCGAGCGATCGAGATGATCGAGCAGCGACTCTTTTGTTTTGTCGGATAAATTCACGCGGCGAACCGCTACGGTGACCATGTCGGCGCCCGAGGCTTCAATGGCTCGCGCCATTTCCGGAAAGTTGCGATATTTTCCTGTGCCGACGATCAATCGAGATTTGAAAACTTTTCCTGCGATTACCAATTCATCGTTCATTTTGGGTTCCTTCTGTTTTTGTGCTTCCCTTTCCAATAATCCAAATTCTCCACCTATTCTAATGGCTCGCACCCGCCGGCCGGGGCTCTTCGACATCGGCATAGAGTTGCGCGATGGCATCGCGATTTCTATCTTCGATCACGCGGCGCTTGAGTTTCATGGTGTAAGTGAGTTCGCCATTTTCGAATGAAAAGTCGGTATCGAGAATCGCGAAACGCTTGATGGTCTCGTACTGCGCGAGATGCGAATTTACTTTTTCCACTTCCCCGCCGATAAGTTCGCGAACGAACGGGCTGCGCGCGAAATCTACTTGCGATTGAAATGTGATCCCACGTTCGGCAGCTACAGCCGTAACGGCGGCGATATCGGGCACGATGAGCGCGGTAATAAATTTTCTGCGATCGCCTACAACAGCCGCCGACGAGATGTATTGAGACATCTTCAGCGCGTTCTCGATGGACTGAGGCGCGACGAATTTCCCGCCCGCCGTTTTGAATAAATCTTTTTTACGATCGGTGATGATCAAGTAGCCGTCTTTATCCTGATGGCCGATGTCTCCGGTGGAAAACCACCCGTCGGCGGAGAGAACCGCGGCAGTGTCCGCGGGATTTTTGTAATAACCGAGCATTACATGCGGTCCGCGCGTGAGAATTTCTTCGTCGTCGGCAAATTTTACGGCGACGTGAGGAATTGGCGGACCTACTGTACCGAGGCGATTCATCTGATGATTATTCACCGTGATCACCGGCGACGTTTCTGTGAGGCCATAACCCTGCAAGATTGGAACTCCGACCGCCCAGAAGAATTCGGCGAGTTCTCTGCTGAGAGGCGCTCCGCCGGAAACAAATTCGCGAATGCGTCCGCCCAAACCTTCGCGAATTTTCGAGTAAACCAGTTTGTCTGCGATGCGCCACTCGATCCGTGCGAGAAAACCGGGATCAATCTCGTGGACGCGCCACTCGGTGAATTTCGGAGCGATAGCGATGGCCCAATCGAAAATCTTTCGCTTCGCTCCGGTACATTGGCGGCCTTGAGCGATGACGGCGGCGTACAATTTTTCAAACACTCGAGGAACCGCGCCCGCGAGGGTAGGTTTCACTTCCAACAGAGCCTGTGCCGCCTTGTCTGGCGTTTCGAGATACGCAATGGACACGCCCTTGGAGATGAACATGTAGTCGAGCGTTCGTTCGTACACGTGAGCGAGCGGCAAGAATGAGAGCGCAGTATCGGCGGGCGTGTAATCGGCGAGGCTGAGCGAGTCCTCCGAATTCGACGCAAGATTATTCTGCGTGAGCATCACGCCCTTGGGCTCGCCCGTTGTGCCAGAAGTGTAAATAATTGTCGCGAGCATTTCCGGCGCGACCTGGGCGGCGCGTTCACGGTACGCGGCGACATCTGCATCGGTGGGATTGGCGATCAAAGTTTCGTAGCGAAGGGCTTCCGATCCTGTATGAGTTTCCGCATCGGCGACGATTATGAATTGAACCGTCTTGAGCTGATTGCGGCACTCCATTAATTTTTCGGCTTGCTCACCACCGGCGACAAATACTGCGCGCACTTCGGAATGGTTGAGGATGTAAACCATGCGCTCGGACGATTCGCGGAAATAAACCGGCACGTCCGCTGCACCCAAGCCGAGGATGGCGAGATCGGCGATGTGCCATTCGGGGCGATTCGCGGCGAAGAGTCCGACTTTATCGCCGGAGCGAATTCCCAACTCGAAGAGAGCGCGGGAGAGTGCGGCGACTCGTCGCAACATTTCGCCGGCGGAAATGACCTGCCAACCTTCGGAGGTGCGATAAAGTTGCGCGCGCGGCTGGTTGAAGTGATCCACGCTCTGCAAAAACTTTTGCGGAAGAGGCAGGTAGCTCATGAGCGGCGGTGAAATGGGACTGTAGCGCAGCGTGTTCCGTCGCGCAATTCTGAGAGTGAGTTTTGCGCGGGTAAAGCGTGGATAGGGTGACATCTCTTGATACTGGGAGTTGTGCGTCCGCGGGAGTTTACGGGGAGAAGACTGCACAGGCAGAATGCCTGTGCCACTGAGCAGCGATTCGTGGCAGAATCGCGGCTCCGCACGATTGCGAACCGCAAGGAGAACGCATGCTCGCAGCACAAGTGCTTTCGGATCTGGATATTCCGCACCGCGCCGATTGGATGCAGCTGGGGTTGCACTTCCCGCTGACGACATTGATTCTCGCGGCGATCGCGATGGTGCTGGCAGTGCTCACGCTGGTACCGACGTACCGCGTGCGCGCTGAAATCCTGGGCACGCTGGGAATCATATTCGGCGTGCTGCTGGCGATTGATGGTGGGATGACGGTGAATGTTGCGCCAGACTGGATCGCGCGCAACACGATTTCGGCCGACGGGGCGCTGCCACAGATCGCGAGCTTGCCACATTTTCTGGATGATCTGGCGCGAGTGGTGGATACGCAGACTTTTCGTACGGCATATTCCGCGCTGACAAATAGCCGGTCGGTGGACGACCTGCAAAAGGCCACTTCGAAGCTGATCATTCCCGACTTGCAGCGATTTGAAATGATGAATATCGAAAGCCAGAAAGAGAATCTGATCGTCGCGACGAATCAGGCGGCTCAGCAGCAGGCGTACCGGATTGGGCTGACTGGACATATCCGTGAGGGCGGCGGAATCACGATCTGCCTGTTCGGGATTGTACTGATTTTTCTGGCGCATCGGCTGCCCCACTAGTACTTTTCTAAAAGTAGCTTTTGCAGCCATTCGGGCTAAGTCTTGTATTGGCATGAGCTTAGAGCTCGTCGCTTCGTGTTTTTATTTTCCATGGTTTCTGGATATTGATGATTCTACAGGGGTTAGATAGTACTATGAAATGTAATCTATTGATATTTATAGACTTACGCTGAAATCTGGGGCGAAAACGCGTTTCGGGTACTGGTAGGACTGGGAGATGGCCGAAGCAAGGAGGCAAGGACGCTGGGAGGCAAGGAAAAGCGAGATTGGATTTTGGTGATGAAGGGCGGATTGGTGTGCCGGTGACATAGGGATGCAGGAGCGAGGTGATCGGTGCGCCGGGATGAGCTGAGTAGTCCATTGTGATTGGTCGTGTTTGAATTATATTACCACACATTATAGTCCATGTATAGCTAACAGACCGACCCAAAGCGTCGTCTTGATTGAACTTGCGCAGGAAGGATCGCCGGGCCTCGTAAAGAAATACCGCAGCCAAGTATGGCTGGCCTACTGGGGTATAATCCGCGCCGCATGGCCCTTACATCCGGGACAAAACTAGGACCTTACGAAATCGTTGCGCCGATAGGCGCGGGCGGAATGGGTGAGGTGTATCGCGCGCGCGACGCCAAACTGGCGCGCGATGTGGCGATTAAGATTTTGCCGGCGTCGTTCGCGTCGGATCCCGACCGGATGGCCCGATTTGAACGCGAAGCGAAAGTCCTGGCGTCCCTGAATCATCCGAACATCGCGCATATTTATGGGCTGGAAGATGCCGACGGCACGCGCGGACTGGTGATGGAATTAATTCCCGGGACGACGCTGGCGGAGCGAACCGAAAAAGGTCCCCTGCCTCTCGAGGAGGCGCTCTCGATCGCCAATGAAATTGCGATCGCGCTGGAATATGCGCACGAGCACGGAATTGTGCATCGCGATCTGAAACCCGCAAACATAAAAGTTACGGACGATGGCGGCGCAAAGGTTTTGGACTTCGGGCTGGCGAAGGCTTTGGACGATGCGCCCGCTCACGACGATATAGCAAATTCACCGACGCTGACAATGGGAGCGACTCGCGCGGGCGTAATTCTGGGAACGGCGGCTTACATGTCGCCCGAACAGGCGAAAGGAAAATCCGCTGACCGCCGCGCTGATATCTGGGCGTTCGGAGTGGTGCTGTTCGAAATGCTTTCGGGCAAGCGACTGTATTCGGGCGAGACGGCACCGGAAACTTTGGCGCACGTAATTACGAAGGATCCAGACTGGAATTTCCTACCTGCGAGGACGCCTAATGCGATACGCCATTTGCTGGAGCGATGCCTAACGAAGGATCCAAAGGCGCGGCTGCAAGCGATTGGCGAAGCAAGAATTATTATCGCGCGGACGCTGGCGAATCCGAGCGAAGCGACGGCGCAAATCGAAAGAGCCGCGCCGCAAAAACCATTCGCGCGGAGTGTGGCACCGTGGATAATCGCTGCTCTCGCGATGGCGATTGCCGCTGTGACAACGTGGGCGCCGTGGAATAAATCCGCCGCGCCGGCGCAATCGGCACGGCTTTCGTTTGTGCCTCCCGCCGGAATTTCGTTCAATGACTCGCAACCCGATAGCCTTGTGATTTCGCCGGACGGAAAAAAGCTGGTTTTCACCGCGACGGCGGGCGCCGGAAAGTGGCAACTGTGGGTTAGGCCGATTGATTCGACTGACGCACAGGCGTTACCGGGAACTGAAGGCGCGATCGAACCATTCTGGTCGCCAGACAGCCGATCGATCGCTTTCGGGTCTCAGGGGAAATTGAGTCGCGTGGATCTATCCGGCGGAACGTCGCAAATTCTGTGCGATGCGGGACGATTGACCGGCGGGTACTGGGGAACCAAGGGTGTGATTCTCTTCGTTCCGGATTACCGCACCGGAATCTTTCAAGTTCCAGCGAAAGGCGGCGAGGTAAAACCCGTGACGTTCGATGACGAAGCGCACGGCGAAACTGGACACTATAGTCCGCAGTTTCTGCCGGACGCGAACCACTTCATTTTTCAGGTGAATACAGGGCTTAAGAAGACGCTGTGGGCGGGGTCGCTGGATTCGCCGAAGTTGAAACAGGTGCTGACGGATTCGACGTATCAGGTTTACGTGGCGCCAGGATGGATTTTGTACCTTCGGAATCAGATTCTGGTGGCGCAGCAATTTGATAACGACAAACTGGAATTGAAGGGCGAACCAACTCCGCTGATGGAGCGGCCAGCAGATATGGCCGGACCGGGACCAAGTTTTTCGGTGTCTGACAATGGAATTTTGGTGTGGCTGGACGGGTGGCGGCGCAACTTCCAGCTTCAGTGGTTCGACCGCGATGGAAAACAGATTGGAACGCTCGGCCAGATAGTGAAGCAGACGCGGGATGGGCAGGAACCGCGGATATCGCCGGATGGAAAACGCGTGGTGGTGAAGCGAGACAACAACATCTGGGTACTCGATCTGGAGCGCGAGACAGGAATCCGGCTTACCGCAGATTTCGGACAAATCCCGATCTGGTCACCGGATGGAAATCGCGTGGCGTTCCTTAACAACGATGGATTGTGCGTAATGGCCGCGAACGGGGTGGGACAACCGGAAGTGTTGCTGAGGGGACTGAACGCACCCGCGGACTGGTCGCCCGATGGGAAATTCCTGTTATATCAAAAGAGATTCGAGAAAACGCGGACGGATGTGTGGGTGCTGCCGCTCTTCGGAGACAAGAAACCGTATGCGCTGCTGGATTCTCCGTTTGAAGAAGTGGGCGCGCGCATTTCACCCGATGGACACTGGCTTGCGTACTCCTCAGATGAATCGGGTACGCCGGAAGTATACGTGCGATCGTTCACGAGCGACGGAAAAGTGGGAGCGGATAAGAAACGAATTTCGACGGATGGTGGCGGGCAGCCGACGTGGCGGCGTGACGGTCAAGAGCTGTTTTTTCTCGCGGCGGATGGCCAGATGATGTCTGTAAGTGTAAAAACGGCAGGCGCTGAAATTGAACTAAGCGCGCCGAAAAATTTGTTCAAGACCCGAACGATAACGTTCTCGCGATTTTCTGGATTGTACGACGCGAGCGCGGACGGGAAACGATTCTTGATCGGGACACTGATCGGCGAATCGAACATGGAACCCCCAACGGTGATCACGAATTGGGAAGCAGGATTGAAGAAATGACGATCGCCGCGGGGACCAAACTCGGTCCGTACGAAATTATTGCGCCGATTGGCGCGGGCGGAATGGGAGAGGTGTATCGCGCGCGGGATACGCGATTGGACCGGACCGTCGCCGTGAAAGTACTTCCCTCTCACCTTTCAGAAAATCCTGAAGCGAAGCAGCGATTTGATCGCGAGGCGCGCGCGATTTCTTCGTTGAATCATCCGAATATTTGCACGTTGTTTGATGTGGGGCACCAAGATGGTGTGGATTATCTCGTGATGGAGTATTTGGACGGGGAGACGCTTGCCGATCGTTTGGCGAAGGGCGCGCTGCCAACCGAGCAAGTTTTGAAAATCGGAATTGAAATTTGCGAGGGATTGGAACGCGCACATCGCACCGGCGTTGTTCACCGCGATCTTGAAACCCGGCAACATCATGCTGACGAAATCCGGTGCGAAACTGATGGATTTCGGATTGGCGAAAGCAGCGGCGCCCGCAGTGACTCCCGCCACGGGCCTGACGATGACGATGTCCACTCCAGCAGCGGGACAGCCACTGACTGCGCATGGCAGCATCATGGGCACGTTCCACTACATGTCGCCCGAGCAGGCGGAAGGAAAAGACGCTGATGTTCGCAGCGATATTTTTTCGCTTGGCGCAGTGCTGTACGAGATGGCGAGCGGACGGCGCGCCTTTGAGGGAAAAACCACAGCGAGCGTGATCGCTGCCCTGCTGGAACGAGTTCCTCAACCGATTTCAAGTGGTGCGGCCAATGTCGCCTCCGTCGCTCGACCGCGTGGTGAAGACTTGCCTTGCAAAAGATCCCGATGACCGGTTTCAAAACGCACACGACGTAATGCTGCAGTTGAAATGGATTTCGGAAGGCGGATCTCAAGCTGGCGTACCCGCGCCCGTGGTAGAAAGACGAAAGAACCGCGAAAGGCTGGGGTGGGCGCTGGCTGCCGCGTTTGTACTTTTGGCCGTGGGGCTCGTGACGCTAAATTATCTTCGCCCCCGCGCCGCTGCCCCGCAACCGGTGCTCTCGTATATTCCGCCTCCACCGGATGCTCATTACCTCGCGTTTGGATTCGGTTCAGGACCGGTTGTTGTTTCTCCTGATGGAACCAAGATCGGCTATTCGGCGATTGATAAGAGCGGCACCATAAAATTGTGGATTCGCTCTCTCAAGGCAAACGATGCGGCGCCGGTCGCGGGAACGGAAGGCGCTGCATATCCCTTCTGGGCGCCCGACAGCAAGTCGCTCGGTTTTTTCAGTGGCGGAAAACTAAAGACGATCGATTTGAGCAACGGCAGTCTGCAAGTATTGAGTGATCACACGAATCAAGGCCACGCAGCGTGGTCGCCGGACGGCACGATCCTGTTCAGGCCTGCCGATAAGTCGCCGCTATTTCGAGTGTCATCATCGGGGGGACAAGCGGCACCAGTACACCCTTTAGACCCAAGTGATTACACGGAGTCCGCACCCGTGGCGCTTCCTGATGGACGCCACTATTTGGCTGTCGTCACGAGCCAAAAGCAAGCGCAGCGCGTTGAATTTAAATCACTAGATTCTTCGACCGCAAAAGTGCTAATCGAAGACGCGGATTTGCCTGGATATTCAGACGGAGTCTTGTTGTACATAAAGAATGGCAAGATATACGGGCGGGCCTTTGATCCGCAGGCTGGCACACTTTCCGGAGAAGCAACTCCGATAATGGACGCCGCTCTTTATTCCGCAGGTGGCCAAGCAGTTCTGGCCTTCCAGGCGCCAACGGCTGATTCGAGGCTGCAGTGGTTCGACCGGAATGGAAACCCGAACGGAGAAATCGGGCAGGTGTCTGAATACTACTCGCCAAAAATTTCACCAGACGGGAAGCGAGTTTTAGCATCGGTGAGTGACTCGGCAACTGACGCGAATCCCGATCTTTGGGCGTTTCCAGTGGACGGCGGAGTTAGCACCAAACTGACGTTTGGTCCAGGGTTTAAGGCATGGTGCGTGTGGTCTCCCGATGGAAAATACATCGCTTACGCGCGGAAAGGCGCCGACGGAAAGATGATAATCGTCCGGAAGGCTTCGGACGGGTCCGGATCGGAAGAAACCTTGGTAACGATGGGGTCTGAGATCAGAGTCGCGGATGCGGTCGATTGGTCCCGCGACGGCCGATACCTCTCGTTTGATAGCCAAGACAAGAATACCGGACGGTTCGCAAATTGGGTGCTTCCTTTGTTTGGAGATCGGAAGCCATTTCGCCCGGCCCCGGTGGATGCCAATCAATTCGACGGAAATTTTTCACCGGACGGCCACTGGCTGGCATATTTTTCATACGAAACTGGCCAGCCCGAAGTTTTTATCGTTCCGTTTCCTGGACCCGGGGGAAGTATCAAATTTCCCATGGAGGCGGATGGCTGGTTCGTTGGGACAACAAAAGCAATTTCTACTTTTTTACTCCCGGCAATCAACTGATCGAAGCAGAAATAAATTTTTCCGGACAATCTCTGCAGGTGAAGGCCTTGAAGCCGCTTTTTCAGATCGACTTGCTGGACACGGCGGCGCCGCTGTTTGATGTGTCCCCGGACGGACAGCGCATGCTTGCGGTGACTCCCGCAAGAGCGGAATCGAGTTCGATCGGATTGCTGCTGAATTGGAAGGCGCTGCTGAAGAAATAATCGCGGCTCGAGGATTGCATACTGCGGCTGACGCGTGTAAATTTTGGGCAATCGGAACGATGCGAATTCTGGACCCAAAATGAAATTTCCTGGAAGGAAAATCATGGCTCACCGTGGTGCGTTTTCGGGTGCGGTTGAAAAGGCGTTGCGTGGCGCGAAGTTTGTGGCGCTAGCGGCGTTCGCATGCGTGATGGCGATGACGATTCCTTCCGCCGCGCGCGCGCAGGATATTTCGATGACGGTGCAGCTGACCAGCGCGCTGAGTTCTGGCTCGGCACACAAGGGCGACGTGTTTTCTGGGCAAATTGCGAGTCCTGCCGCATTTCAAGGTGACACGATTCGCGGAAAAGTGACGCAGACGGGTTCGTCGCATGGACAAGCGACAGTGGACATTACGTTCACAACGATCACGCACAACGGACTGGATGTGCCGGTGGTGACAACGATTCAGGGCGTGACGAATTCCAAAGGACAACAGGCGACAGACGATCAGGGACGCGCGGTTCGCGCGAGCAATGTCGCGGCGAAACAGGGTGGACATTCCGGGCTCGGTTCGCGCCTCGGAGGACAACTTGGCGGAATGGTTGGCGGACGTACGGGAGAAGCTGCTAGCGATGCTTCGTCTGATGTTCCCGCGGGAGGAAGCGCGCCGCCCGCGATTCAAATCGCGGCGCAGGGACCGAGTCTTGATCTTAACGTGGGAGCTTCGATTATTCTCTCGGTGAAATCGAACGGCGGCGAAAGTTTGGCGAGTCTGCCGCCGAATGCGCCGGGGAACACACCGCCGAGTGCTGTCGGCGCGATGGGCTCGACGGGACCGGCGGGCTCGACGGGTTCGGGAGGCGCGAGCGGCGCGTCTAGTTCCACGGGCGCGATGGGCGCATCTGGAGCGGCGTCTGGAAATTCTCAAGCCGCAGCTGGCGGAACTTCGGGCGGCGCGCAGCCGGAATTGAAATCGGTGAAGATCGAATTTGTGCCGGGAGAAAAAACTGTTTTCTTCGACGACTTCAGCGACATGGTGGCGGATGAACCGCCGCCACACTGGAAAGTTCGCGAGGGAACGGTTGAACTGAAAAGTGGCGGAGATATTCGCGAATTGGTTGGCACCGAAGGAGTGCATCTGTCGTCATCTGCGTTCGTAATGCCGGCGAATTTCACTTTCGAATTGACGTGGACCGGCACGGGCGAAATGGCTTGGCACTTCCTCGATAAGTCAGATTCGGAAATGATGGTTGCCATTATCCGCGGCGAAGAATCTGGCGATACCGCGACGGCGAGCGTATCGGTGCCTGACGGCGCATTGGGGAGCGGCGAAATCAAGACGGATACATCCAAGCCAGTTGTATTTGCGCTGTGGGCGCAGCAAGGCCGCGTACGCGCATATCTGAATGGGCAACGCGTGGTCGATGCGAACCAAGTGCAATTTGGCCCGATGGATCATTTGTACGTGGACGATTCCAGGTATCGTCCCAATGGAATTCGGCAAGTGCGCGTGGCGGAATCGGCTCCCGATTTTTCCAGCGTGATTAATGCGAGCGGAAAATATGTGACGCACGGAATTAATTTCGATACGGATAGTGATCGACTGAAGCCGGATTCAGGGGCGGTGCTGAAACAAGTCGCTGCGGCGCTTACGAAGAATCCGAATTTGAAATTGGAAATTGATGGCTACACTGATTCGGTTGGAAATGCGGCTCACAATTTGGATCTCTCGAAACGGCGCGCGGCGGCGGTGCAGACTGTTCTCGTCTCGCAATTTGGAATTGATGCGAGCCGGTTGAGTTCGAATGGATTCGGCGCGGACAAGCCGATGGGATCGAACGATACTCCTGATGGCCGCGCGCAGAATCGACGCGTGGAATTTATTAAGAAATAGCGAACATGGCGCCCACTGACATCGCACACGAAACGATTCGCGCCGCGCGCGGAAATACGCTGACTTGCAAAGGCTGGCAGCAGGAAGCGGCGCTGCGCATGCTGATGAATAATCTTGATCCAGATGTGGCGGAGCGCCCGCAAGATCTGGTGGTGTATGGCGGCACGGGAAAAGCAGCGCGCAATTGGGATTGCTATCGCGCGATTGTGGACTCGCTTCGCAAACTGGAAAACGACGAAACGCTGTTGGTGCAATCGGGCAAGCCTGTGGCTGTGTTTCGCACGCACGCGTATTCGCCGCGCGTACTGATTGCAAATTCGAATCTGGTGGGCCACTGGAATAATTGGAAACATTTTGGCGAACTCGATCGCGCGGGCCTGATGATGTACGGCCAGATGACGGCCGGAAGCTGGATCTACATCGGCACGCAAGGAATTTTGCAAGGCACGTACGAAACTTTTGCTGCGGCGGCGCGAAAACATTTTGGCGGCACACTCGCCGGGAAGTTAGTGGTGAGCGGCGGAATGGGCGGAATGGGCGGCGCGCAACCGCTGGCTGCGACGATGAATGGCGCGGCGTTTCTTGGAATTGATGTCGATCCCGAACGCATCAAGCGGCGCGTCCGACCAGGGATATTGCGATGTGATGGTGAACGATCTCGACGAAGCGATGCGCATTCTGAAAAATGCGGTGCGCAAAGGCGAGGCCGCTAGCGTTGGACTTATAGGAAATTGCGCCGATGTAATTCCTGAACTGGCGAAGCGCGGCATCGTCCCCGATTTGTTGACGGATCAAACTTCGGCGCACGATCCGCTGAACGGATATATCCCGCAAGGATTTACTACGGAGCAAGCCGCCGAATTGCGCGCGAAAGATCCGGACGACTATCGAAACCGCTCACTTGATTCAATCGCCGCGCACGTGCGCGGAATGTTGGAGCTGCAAAAACTTGGCTCGATCACTTTCGATTACGGAAATAATATTCGTACTTTTGCGTTCGATCGCGGCGTGAAAAATGCGTACGATTTTCCAGGATTTGTGCCCGAATATATTCGTCCGCTGTTTTGCGAAGGCCGGGGACCGTTTCGCTGGGTGGCGCTGAGCGGCGAAGCTTCGGACATTCATCGCACCGATCAACTGGTGCTGGAAATGTTTCCGCACGACGAAATCTTGAGCCGCTGGATTGCGCTGGCGCAAAAGCGCGTGCGGTTTCAAGGGTTGCCCGCGCGAATTTGCTGGCTGGGCTACGGCGAGCGCGACAAATTCGGACTGGCTCTGAACGATCTTGTGGCGCGCGGCGAATTGAAGGGGCCGATTGTCATGGGGCGCGATCACCTCGATTGCGGCTCGGTTGCTTCGCCATTTCGCGAAACGGAAAAAATGCTCGACGGCTCTGATGCGGTCGCCGATTGGGCGTTTCTAAATGCGCTGCTGAATACTGCGAGCGGCGCTTCCTGGGTTTCCATTCACAACGGCGGCGGCGTGGGTATCGGATATTCGCAGCACGCAGGGCAAGTGACCGTTGCCGACGGCATCGAAAGAAATGGCGGAACGAATTTCGCGCGTGCTGACGAATGATCCCGGCATCGGAGTCGCGCGCCATGTGGATGCCGGATATCCGGAAGCGATCGCGTTCGCGAAAAAATCGGGCGTGCGAATTCCGATGGCGTGATTCGTTTGCGATTGCCGCGCTAGCGGTGATACGCGGGGCCGCGCAAAACTTTTCCTGCTTTTGCGCCGGTCATTTTTCCTTCTGAAATTACCGGCACACCGTTTACGAGGACGTAATCCATTCCGACTGAAAGTTGATTTGGTTTTTCGAATGTGGCGACGTCGTGAATGGTTTCGGGATCGAAGATGACAACATCTGCCCACATGCCGGCTCTTCAATACTCCACGATCGGTGAAACCCATTTTCTGCGCGGGTAACGCCGAGAATTTGCGAATCGCGTCGGGCAGCGTGATCAACTTTTCTTCGCGAACATATTTCTCAGGATGCGAGGAAACGTTCCGTAAGCGCGCGGGTGAGGATGCTCTTCGCCAAGAATTCCTTCGGGTGACGTGCCGGAAGAATCGTTGCAGATCGAAGTCCAGGGCTGCTTCAACGCGAGCGCGACATCTGACTCATCCATCGCAAACACGCTCACTTCGGTGAATCCGCCATCGTCAATCAGCGTATCGAAAATCACATCCATCGGATCCGCGTTACGTTCTTTCGCGATTTGCGCGACGGTTTTCCCTTGCAGCGGCAGAAGTTTTTGATTTTGCACCGCGCTGATTAAGATCGCTTCAGGTCCCGGAATTTCTTGCCACTCGTTATCCCAATCTTTCGAAGGAGTTTGCATGTCGTGCTTGATGCGCGTGCGTGTCGCTGGGTCGCGGAGGCGCTCGATCATTTTTGCATCGCCACCATCGTGGGCCCACGGCGGAACAAACGCGGAAAGCGAATTCGACCAAGCGGTGTACGCGTAGGTGTTTGCGGAAATATCCAATCCGCTTGCGCGCGCTTTGTCGATGAACGCGACAACATTTGGCATTTTTCCCCAGCTCGGTTTTCCCGCCGCTTTCAGATGCCAGATTTCCACGGGGATGTGCGCTTCACGAGCGATGCGCGCGGTTTCTTCGAGCGCGGTCATTTCCGTTCGCCTTCGTTGCGCATGTGCGTGGCGTAGATGCCGCCATATTTCGCGGCTTCGCTGGCGAGTGCGATCAGCTCATCTGTTTTCGCATATGGAGCTGGAGCGTATTGCAATGAAGTGCTCACACCGACCGCGCCATCCTGCATCGCTTGGCGAACAAGTGCGCGCATCTGATCGAGTTCCGCAGCAGTGGGCGCGCGATCTTCGTCGCCGATCACATTCGCGCGCACGGTGGTGGCGCCGACGTAATCGGCGACGTTGATTCCGATTCCCTGCTTTTCCAGGCGGGCGAAATATTCGCCGAGGGTGCGCCAATCTGGTGTGACTTTGTAATGATCGTACGCGAGGTGATCATTGCGAACGAGCATATCGGTAAGCGGCGCAACGGAACTGCCTTCGCCTGTGACTTCTGTGGTGATGCCCTGATAGATTTTCGACGGCAGGCGCGGGTCGACAAGAATTGTGAGATCGGACTGGCCGAGCATATCGATGAAGCCGGGCGCGACGACGCGGCCGTGCGCGTCGATGGTTTCTTTCGCGGTGACGTCGCCGAGACGGCCGATGCGCGCGACGCGTCCATCGCGAATCGCGATGTCGGCGGAATACCACGGCGAACCGGTGCCATCGATGATGTGGCCATTGCGAATGATGAGATCGTAGAGCGGCTCAGGCGGATTCGCGGCGCGCGCGGCCGTGAATTTTTGCAGCGCGACTCCGAAAATAATCGCGAGTGCGGCGAGAATAATGATCGCTCTAAGAATGCGCTTCATCTTGACTCCTGTGCCGGCGTAAAAGGAAATCTGCCGCGGATGATAGGCGATAAACCCGCCGGCTCCAACTGTTGCTTTGGCTCAAAAAATAAAAAAACGCGTCTCACACTTTCGCCGCTTTGTGATTTAATGGCGGCACTTTGGCCCTACCTACCCTGGTTACAGGATGCAGCGAGTTGCTGACGTTGCGAGGTAGCGCGCGCAACGGCGCGCGTGACAACGGTCCGCGCCGCGGCAGGGCGCTGCGCGATCTGGGAATTATTCGCGACGGCGCGATGATTGTGCGCGACGGAATCATCGCGGCGATTGGCACGCGGCGCGCGATTGAGAAAAATTCGCTGGCGCGGGGCGCGTTGCGTCTCGATCTCGGCGGCCGCATAGTGCTGCCGGGATTTGTGGATTCGCACACGCACCTGATTTCCGCCGCGAGCCGCGCGGAAGAATTCGAACAACGAATTGAGGGCGCGGGATACGAGGAGATTGCGCGCGCGGGCGGCGGAATATTGTCGAGTGTGAAAAAACTGCGGGCGGCCTCGGCGCAACATTTGGAAACGCGAGCGCTGCAATTCCTGCGGCGGTTCGGCGAATACGGAACGACCACGATCGAAGCGAAGAGCGGATACGGGCTTCATGCTGCGTCGGAGATAAAAACGCTGCGGATGCATCGCGCGCTCAACGAGCAGCAACCGATTTCGATTGTCTCCACATTTTTGGGCGCGCATGTTGTGCCTCCTGAATATCGCAAAAAGAAAAACGGCGGCGACGCGTACATCGAATTTCTGGTGCGCGAAATGTTGCCGCGAATCGCGCGCGAACGTCTCGCGGATTTCTGCGACGTGTTCTGCGATCGCGGAGCATTTACGGTGCCGCAAGCGCGAACGCTGCTTTCCGCGGCACTCGCGTGGGGACTTGAACCGCGGCTACACGCGGAGCAACTCGCGCGCACAGGAGCGACCGAACTCGCAGTGAAAATAAATGCAGCGAGCGCGGATCATCTTGAGCAAATAAATTCCGCCGATCTTCGCGCGCTGGCAAAATCGAACACCGTGGCGACGCTGCTTCCGGGCTGCGGAATTTGTCTCGGCGGAAAGCACGAAGCTCCGGCGCGAAAATTAATTGATGCTGGTGCGATCGTCGCGCTGGCTACCGATTTCAATCCGGGTACGAGCCCCACTGTTTCGATGCCGATGATTCTTTCGCTGGCGTGCTCGCAACTTCGCATGACCCCCGCAGAAGCGATTTCAGCGGCGACGATCAATGCCGCGTATTCGCTGCGGCGCGCAGATACGATCGGCTCGCTGGAAGTTGGCAAGTACGCGGATTTGGCCGCGTTCGATGTGGCCGACTATCGGGAAATTCCTTACTATTTCGGGATGAATCTGTGCGCGCTGACGATGAAGCGAGGCAGAATCATTTACGCGCGAATGGCGTAGAGCGCCAGTGTTATGAACTGGGGCCAACCGGCGCGATAAAAATTTCTTCCGGGTACAATCAACAGACCATGCGAAAAATTGTCGAATGCGTGCCGAATTTTTCCGAGGGCCGCGATCCGCTTAAGATCGATGCGCTGATCGCCGCGATGCAAGCTGTCCCGGGCGTCGCGGTGCTCGATCGCGAATCGGACGCCGACCACAACCGCTGCGTTGTGACTCTGGCGGGCGAGCCCGATGCTGTGGCGGAGGCTGCGCTGCGAGGCGTTGGCAAAGCTCTGGAACTGATCGACCTCACAAAACATTCCGGCGCGCATCCGCGGCTGGGTGCGACGGATGTGGTGCCCTTCATTCCCGTGGAGGGCGTGGAGCTGGAAGATTGCGTGGCGCTGGCGCGGCGAGTGGGCCGCGAAATCTGGGAGCGCTACAAGATTCCCGTTTATTTTTACGAGGCGGCAGCGCTGATTGCTGATCGCACCAACCTGGAAAATATTCGCAAAGGGCAATTTGAAGGCCTCCTGATCGAAGTTCCGAAAAATCCAAAACGCGCACCGGATGTGGGCGAAGCGAAACTGCATCCCACGGCGGGCGCAGTGGTTGTGGGCGCGCGAAAATATTTGATCGCCTACAACGTGAATCTGAATACAGCCGATGTGAGCATCGCGAATAAAATTGCGAAAGCGATTCGCTTTTCTTCCGGCGGAATGCGTTACGTAAAATCGATGGGCGTGATGCTGCACTCGCGGAACATCGCGCAAGTGAGCATCAACCTTACCGACTTCGAGCAGACTCCGATGCATCGCGTGTACGAAATGGTGAAGCGCGAAGCCGAACGCTGGGGCGTGCAAGTCGTCGGCAGCGAAATTGTGGGGCTGGTTCCGAAAAAAGCGCTAGAGATGACGGCCGACTTTTTTCTGCAACTGGAAAATTTCAAACCTGAAATGGTTTTCGAAAATCGGCTCGCCGAAGCGCTCGCGGGCGGCGGCTCACCAGCGGCGACATCACAAAATAAACTGGGCCAATTTGCGGTGATGGCTACTCCCCTTCTGAACGCTGTGGGCTCGGCGACGCCAACACCTGGAGGCGGATCGGTGTCTGCACTCGCGGGCGCGCTGGCGGCAGAACTGGGAAAAATGGTGGCCGGGCTTGCGCGCAAGAAAAAATCGCACGCGCAACATGTGGAAGTGCTGAGCATTGCTGTCTCCGATCTGGAAAAAGTTTCACTGAAACTGGCCGCGGCGATGGACGAAGACGCCGAGTCTTACGATAAAGTTCTTGCCGCGTACAAACTTCCGAAGGATTCAGCGGAATCCGAAAAAACGCGTGAAGCCGCAATTCAACAGGCGATGCGCGGCGCCGCCGAAGTTCCGATGCGCGTGGCCGAGGGCGCAGCTAACCTTTACGAACGCCTGGGACAACTGCAACCCATCACTCCGGCGTCTATGAGTTCAGACTTGCTCGTGGGTCGTTTGCTGGCAACCGCGGCAGTGGGCGGCGCGCTGGCGAACGTGCGAGTGAATCTGGAATCGATTACGGACACAAATTTTATTGCGAACATGACATCCCGTGCAGCCGCGTTAGAATCAAGAGTGAGCCCCCAGCCCGCCTCGAACGCGAGGTAGCCTAACCGCACTTTTGAAGGTGATGAATGAAAATGAAAAACATTTTTGCGCTGCTTTCGCTATTGCTGCTGTGCTCGTTTGCGCCATCCGTGCGCGCGGGAACGCTGGGACCCAGTGTGATCGGAATGTTCCCGAAAAACGTCGGTGAATTCGCGTATGCGGACATGAAGGCAGCCCGCCAATTTGCGTGGTTCGGGCAATTTCAGGAACAAGTTTTGCCTCCGCGATTCCGGCAATTCGAACAGTTTTTGAAATCGGCCGGAATGAATCCGAATTCGCAAGTGGAAGAATTGGTGTGGGCGCTGGTGCCGACGACGATGAGCGCCGACAATTCTTCGGGCGTGCCGACGGCCGATCAAATTGTGGGCGTGGCGTTGGGACAATTCAATCCCTCCAGTACGACTGAATTTTTCAAGACGCAAAAGCTGCCGACGGTGCAGACGCACGGCGAAACTCTGTATGCGTTTGGCAATGGCGCTGACTCTTCCGGGCTTTACTTTTTATTTCTCGACGCGAACACTGCGGCGTTTGGACAGAAAACGCTGCTTGAACGAATGCTCGACGTGCGCGCAAACGCGGAGCCGAGCGTGATGAGCAACGATTCGCTTTATCCGCTGATCAAGCAAGCCAACGGCCAGGGAATTTTCTGGGGCGTGCTGAACGCGGCATACACGCGCCTGGCGATGAATCAACTGGTTCCTGAGACGAGCCAATTTCCGCAAGCCGGACAACTGATCGACAAGATGACTTCACTTATGATCAGCGTAGAAGGCACGAGCACGATCGAAGCTTCGTTCCACGCGAACTGCGCGACGGCGCAGGATGCTTCGACGATGGGACAACTTTTGCAGGCCGGGCTGATGCTCGAAAAATATCAGGCGGCACAAAACAATCCGGACCTGGGAGCGTTGCTGGATTCGGCGCATGTTTCGCCGAACGGTACCAAACTGGACGTATCGTTTTCACTGACCAACGATCAGGTTACGAACTTGATTCAGAAAAATACGTTTGGATTGAAAATGTAATTCCGCGCGCTTGATGCGCCGGTGACTCTCACAAATAATTTTCCAGCGAAATAATTTCAGTGCGGCAATTTTTTCGAAAGGATGATGCGCGTGTTGCCGCCATTATTTTCGCGGCGCACCGAATCGAGATTGTGGCGCGATTTGTTGCCGCCTGCAGGCGGAGTCTGTGACGCGCCGCTGGGCGATTTAAATTCCACGGCGGCTTCAATTCTGTCGGGCAATACATCCACCGAAAGCGCGACGTTTTTATTTTCCTTCGAAACTTCTGCGAGTGCTTCCTGGCACGCGTCTTCGACTGCAGCGACGAGTTCGGCGCGCGCGTTTTCATCCAAACCAGCGGCTTCGGCGACGTGATTCACGGCTCCGGCAACTCCCGCGAGCAAACGCGAGTCGCTGGTAAAACAAATTTCGACGCGGCCGGTTTCAGTCGACAAGTGAATTCACCACGCTGATTTCGCAGGCTTCGCGGCATTCGGGGCAGTAATACAAGCCGTCCATGCACAGGCGAATATTGTACTGGCCCTTGCAAATGCAACAGTAGCGGTCGCACTTGCACTCGGGCTCGGGCTTGTCGCAAACGCTGCAGGCAATAATCTTTCGCATTCCGCCTCTGGCACCCCTCCGATTATAGCGGCACTTTAGCTAACCCGTGAGACGCGGACAAGTGGAGTGTTGTTACGGCTAAGAATGGCGGAGGTGCGCGCTTCGCCCGCGCGGAACTCGGACCGCCGCGGGCGGAGTGAGTGCTTTGCAATTCGGAACGAACGGTTATAATCGCGCGCACTAAACGGTTGCTGTCGAATATGAAATTTTTGGGAGATGCCCTGTGGATCGAATTACGAAAAGGATTTCGCGCGTGAATGTTTTTCTTCGCTGGGCCGGACTGCTGGCCGTGGCGATTTTGATTGCGGGCGTGGCGGCAAATCGCTACGTGCGAGCGCAGGGGCAGCAGGAATCGGACGCGGAACGCACGTACCGCACTTCGATGGAAGACGCGGATCAGAAAATTGTCGCGGAAGAACATGCGCACTCCGAGTTGATGAAAAATCTGGAATATCTGACGACGCAAATTGGTCCGCGGCTTACCGGTTCGAAACAAATGCAGGACGCGAGCGCGTGGACCCTTAAGCGATTTCAGGATTATGGAATTGATGCGCATCTGGAGCACGCCGAAGTGGCGCACGCTTTTATTCGTGGCGTGGACACGGCGGAAATTACTGCACCGCTTGACCGACGAATTGGAATTCGTTCGCTGGGATGGAGCAAAGCGACGGATGGAACTGTTGCGGGCTCCGTGGTGATATTGGAAACGCAAACGCCGGACGCGATCGCCGCAGCTGGCGCGAAACTTAAAGGCGCAATCGTGTTGATGGGAAAACCATCGACGCTGCCTACCGATGAACATCCTGACAACGCGTACGACGCGGTGATCGCGCCGCAACGCGGAGTGCCAGCCGCGCGCGGCGGCGGAAATCCGTTTGCAGAGCGCGAGGCTACGCAGAAGGCGTTGGCGGCGAGCGGGGCGGCGGTGCTGCTGCGCGACAGCGGAAAAACGGACAACCTTTTTAATATGGGCGGCGCGGGAAATGGTTACGAACCGTCGGCAATTCCGACTGCGTTTTTGACGCACGAAGATTACAGTTTGATTTTCAGGCTGCTGCAAAGTGGTGCAGTGTCGATGAAAATTAGTTTGAACGGAACTTTCAGCGCGAGACCTTCGGACGCCGCGATAACCGTTGCGGAAATTAAGGGCAGCGAATTTCCGGACGAGCGCGTGATTATTGGCGGCCATCTGGATTCGTGGGACCTGGGACAAGGCGCGCTGGATAACGGAACCGGCGCGATGTCTGTGCTGGAAGCGGCGCGGACTTTGAAAACGCTGGGATGGAAACCGAAGCGCACGATCACGTTCATTCTTTTCACCGGCGAAGAAGAGGGCGGCGTGGGCGTGCAGACTTTTATGAAAAATCACGCGGCCGAGATTCCGAAAATGGACGCGGTGCTGGTGGACGATACCGGAACCGGAAAAGTTTTCAGCATCGCGCTGGAAAATTTGTACGAGACTGAGCCGATGATGTCGCAAATTTATCGTCCTCTGGAAGAAATTTTGGATCTGAAACCGCTGAGCACTCGATATTTTGGATCTTCGGATCACGTTGCGTTTCTGCGCGCCGGTGTGGCGACATATTTTTGCATTCAGGAACCGGCGCACTATCGCGAAGCGCATCACAGCCAAACGGATACGTTCGACAAAGTGATTCCGGAGCAGGTGAACGAAGGAGCTGCGTTCCTTGCTGGTTGGGCGTGGAATGTTAGCGAATTCGGGCAGCCGCTGCCGCATCATGCGGCGGCACCGACGCCGACGGGGCGGTAAATTCGCCCGGCGACGTGAGATCGCTTGAAACTTTTTTGCTTGGCGAGTGAAATTGCGCGCGACAGTGAGCGCTGTGCGCTTTCTTGACACTCGAAAATACGCGTGCTAATTTCCATATTTCTCGCAGATTCCGGGACAATTTTTCGTGACTGCACCAGCGACTGACCTCCGAAAAACCGCGCTCAATTCCGCCCACCGCCGCTTGGGAGCCAAAATGGTGGACTTCGGCGGGTGGGATATGCCCGTCGAATACTCCGGAATTATTTCCGAGCACATCGCCACGCGCACAGCTGCGGGACTTTTTGACGTAAGCCACATGGGCGAGATCGAAGTGCGCGGCGGAACCGCGCTGGATCTCGTGCAACATGTGACGTGCAACGACGCGTCGAAAATTGCCGTCGGCCAAGCGCAATATTCCGGATTGATGACACACCACGGAACTTTTGTGGACGACTTGCTGGTGCATAAAATTTCCGATCATCATTATTTGCTGTGCGTGAATGCGGGAAATCAGGACATTGATTTTGAGCACATTCGCAACAACAACGTGATGGGCGCGGAACTTGAAAACAGCGGGCCGCGATATTCGCAGCTTGCTGTACAGGGCCCGAAGGCGCTGGGCATTATGCAGCGGCTGACGAAGGCTCCGATCGCGGATCTGAAATACTATCGATTTACGTTTGGCCAAGTGAATGGCGTGCATTGCCTGATCGCGCGCACGGGATACACTGGCGAAGACGGATTCGAAATTTATTTTGAGCCGCAACATTCCGAAAAATTGTGGAATGTTTTGCTGGAAGCCGGAAAATCGGATGGACTGATTCCCTGCGGCCTGGGCGCGCGAAACACTTTGCGGCTGGAAGCCGGGCATGTGTTTGTACGGCCACGAAATTGATGAGACCACCACTCCGTGGGAAGCGGGACTCGCGTGGATTTGCAAACCCGAGAAAGGACATTTTCTTGGGCACGAGCATCTTGTGAAGCAGCGCGAAAAAGGCATGACCCGCACACTGGTTGGATTTGAGATGACAGCCCGCCAAATCGCGCGCGACGGTTGCGACATCACGGTGACGGGCGAAAATGTGGGACGGGTGACCAGCGGGTCGCCGGCTCCTTTTCTGAAAAAGAATATTGGAATGGCGTACGTGCAGCCGGTGCTGAGTGAAGTTGGCACGGAAATTGAAATTGGAATTCGCGGCAATCGCGCAGCGGCGAAAATTGTGCCGCTGCCTTTTTATAAGCGCCCAAAATAAATTCGTTCGATTCAAAGTATCACTCGCAATTCTTCGCTATACGGAGGCGGGATGTACCCGAGCAATTTTCGATACACAAAAGAACACGAATGGGTGGACGCGAAGGGCGACAGCGCCACGATCGGCATCACGGATTACGCGCAGCACGAGCTGGGCGATGTGGTGTTTGTGGAGCTGCCCAAGCCGGGCGCGAAATTCGACGCCGGAAAATCTTTCGGCACGGTGGAATCGGTGAAAGCCGTGAGCGAAATATATTGTCCAGTGTCGGGCGAAGTGACCGAAGCAAATCCAAAACTGGCGGATGCTCCGGAAACAATTAACAGCGATCCGCACGTAAGCGGCTGGCTGATCAAAGTAAAAATGAGCAAGGCCGACGAATTGAAATCACTGATGGACGCCGCGAGCTACCAGGCCTACATCGACGAAAAAGAAAAGGGACATTAGGCCTGATGCGTTATCTCCCCAAGAGTCCATCCGAACGCAAAAAAATGCTGGAAGCGATTGGCGTTGCGTCGGCCGAAGAACTTTTTTCGTCGATCCCCGAACAATTCCGATTGAAGAAGCCGCTGAATTTGCCGGCGGCGCTTTCGGAAGCGGAAATCATCGATTATTTCAAAGCGCGCGCGAAGGAAAATTCGTGCGGCTATACGAGTTTTCTGGGCGCGGGCGTTTACAACCATTTGCGCAGCGTGGTGAGCGACACGATTCTGCTGCGCGGCGAATTTCTTACTTCCTACACTCCCTATCAGGCGGAAATAAGCCAGGGCACGCTGCAAGCGATTTTCGAATTTCAGACAATGATGTGCCAGCTTACGGGCCAGGAAGTGGCGAACGCGTCGATGTGGGATGGCTCGACAGCGACAACCGAAGCTGTGCTGATGGCCGATCGGATTACCGATCGCAAGCGCGTGGTGATCGCGAAATCCGTGCATCCGGAATACCGCCAAGTGCTCGCGACTTACGCCAAGAATTTGAACATGGAAATTGTGGAGGTTGGCTGGACGGCGAGCGGCCAGATGAATTTGGATGAAGTGAGGTCGCTGGTTCATGACGATACTTCGTGCGTGGTGGCGCAGTCTCCTAATTTCTTTGGCGTGATCGAGCCGGTGGCTGAGCTTGCAAATATTGCGCACGCAAAAAATGCGCTGCTGGTTGTTTCGATCGCTGAAGCTGTTTCGCTGGGCGCGGTGAAAGCGCCGGCCGATGCGGATATCGTCGCGATGGAAACGCAGAGTTTGGGATTGCCGCCGAGTTACGGCGGTCCTTATGCGGGCGTGATGGCGACGCGAGATAAATTTGTGCGGCAATTGCCGGGACGGCTCGCCGGGCAGACAACCGATGCAGCGGGGCGGCGCGGATTTGTGCTGACGCTGGCGACTCGCGAGCAACACATTCGCCGCGAGAAAGCGACTTCGAATATCTGCACGAATCAGGCGCTGTGCGCGCTGGCCGTGACTGTGCATCTTTCGCTCCTGGGTAAAGAAGGACTGAAAGAAATGGCCGCGCAAAATATTGCGAAGGCGCGATTCGCCGCGGATTTGCTGACGAAAATTCCGGGAGTGAAGCTGGCGTTTAGCGGCGCGGCTTTCAATGAATTTGTGATTGAGTTGCCGCGTTCGGTGAAAATTGTGAATCAGTCGCTGCTGCGCGAGAAAATTATCGGACCGCTGGCGCTGGGAGCGTACTATCCGCAGCTTACGAAAAATGGATTGGTGTGCGTTACGGAAACGACTTCGCGCGCGGAAATCGAACGGTTTGCATCCGCGCTTGAAAAAGCTTTGAAAGAACCGCTGTGAGGCGATGACATTTTGAAAGACATGATTCGCAAAGCGAGCCGCCACGTAAATCAGAACGAGGGGCTGGTGTTTGAAAAATCCGCGCCGGGAAAACGCGGAATGGAATTGCCTCCGCTGGACGTACCTGCCGTGGATGTTGCGAAAGCGATCGGAGCGGCGAACACGCGCGACGAAATTTCCGGATTCCCGGAGGTGAGCGAGATCGAAGTGATTCGCCACTTCACGAGAATTTCCACGTGGAATTTCGCGATCGATCTGGGAATGTATCCGCTGGGCTCCTGCACCATGAAATACAATCCGCGAGTGAACGAATTCGTGGCGCGGCTCGATGGCATCGCGACGGAACATCCTTATCAACCGATCGAACTTTCGCAGGGCTGCCTGAAAATTCTGGAAGTGCTGCAACAATGCCTGCTGGAAATCACAGGGATGGATGCGCTTTCGCTGCAGCCATCGGCCGGCGCGCAGGGCGAACTCACCGGATTGATGCTGATTCGCGCGTATCTGGAAAGCAAAGGGAACGCGCGCAAGAAAGTTTTGATTCCGGATTCCGCGCACGGCACGAATCCCGCGACGGCGGTGATTGCGGGATACGAAGTGGAAAACATTCGATCGGACGCGCGCGGGCAAATTGATACCGCGCACCTTCGCCAAATTGTGAACGAAGATGTGGCGGCGTTGATGGTGACGAATCCTTCGACGCTCGGCGTCTTCGAACAACGAATCGCAGAGACCGCGGAAATTTTGCACGCGGCGGGCGCACTGCTGTATATGGATGGCGCGAATATGAACGCGCTGGCAGGCGTTGCGCGGCCGGGCGATTTCGGCGTCGATGTGATGCATTTGAATTTGCATAAAACTTTTTCCACTCCGCATGGCGGCGGCGGCCCTGGCGCGGGGCCGGTGCTGGTAAAGAAAATTCTGGAACCATTTCTGCCGATTCCTGTTCTGGTGAAAAAACAGGATGGCTCGCTGGCTCTTGATTCAAACCGGCCAAATTCGATTGGTCGCGTGCGCGCGTTCGCCGGAAATTTTGGCGTGCTGGTTCGCGCGCTGGCTTACACGCTGGCGTACGGCCCCGGAATTCGACAAGCCACCGAAGACGCCGTAGTGAATGCGAATTATATTCGCAAGAAACTCGAGGGCGTTTTCGATCTTCCCTACTCTTCGCCATCGATGCACGAAGTTGTGTTCAGCGACGCAAAGCAAAAGCGGCGCGGCGTTAACACGATGGATATTGCCAAACGGCTGATCGATTACGGATTCCATCCTTACACCACCGCATTTCCGCTGATTGTGCCGGGCGCGCTGATGATCGAACCGACCGAATCGGAATCGCAGGAAGAATGCGATTTGTTTATTGATGCGATGCGCTCTATCGCCGAAGAAGCTGAGAGCGAATCCGGAACTGGTGAAGACTGCTCCGCACACGACGCGTATCGGCCGGCTGGACGAAGTGGGCGCGGCGCGAAAACCGATACTGCGCTGGAAAGCTGGGACGCCTGAGCCGGTGAAGGCCTAGGCACGAGCGAATTTTCGGGGCCGCTTCCCAAAATGGGAATGCCATTGAATTCCCGCATCGTTTTGCACCTTTTCCACGATCGGTTCAGCTTGTTTAGTTGTTTATTCTGAGATATTTACGGCGTTTTTTCGTGCGTCTTCCGTCTGAATTCTTTCCAAGTCGACATAATATTGGCCGCGTCCGTTTTCTTGGTGATTTTTATCGAAATTTTGGTGTTTGTGGAGCTGTAAGTCTTTTGTAATGAACACTTACGTTAAATATTGAGTTAAGTTCTTTAGAATGAGCACTTAACTTTTGTAAGGCCCTTTATTTCTTCTTTGCCGCCGTAAGTCCTTTGTTTGCAACGCGAAATATTATCGGACGTGGGAGCGTGTTTTGTGGTTAGCCGAAATGAGAGCTGAAAATAAAAAACCCGCGCTGGTTGGGCGCGGGATGCGGTTCTTCCCTAATGCGGATAGTCTCATATTACGAAAGTGGTGTCAAGTAAAATATCAATAAGCTCTCAGATATTTTTTGCGGACGAGAAGGGCGGTCACCACAGAGACACAGAGGACACGGAGAATTCAATGTGGGTGGGACGGTCGTTTGAGGACCGTGAAAGCTTTTACCGCAGAGACGCAGAGTACGCAGAGAACGACCGTGGATATAACCCGGACAAATTGGTGCTGCCCTTAGAGGGCTCCGGAGGAGCGGTGGTTGGGAGGGCTTCCTAGCGCTCCCGCGCTGGGCTGACGTTTGGTGGCGCGCCTGTGGCGCTCCGGCCCGCCGTCGCCTTCGCATTTGCGAAGGCGACGGCGGGTTCAGGACCTGGAGGATTCCAGGCGGGTGAGACTATCGTTTGTGGATGGCTACGGCTTTCACCGCAGAAGCGCAGAGTACGCAGAGAAAGGCAGGAGGTAAAACCCGGCCCACCCCCTATTGGCGGGCGAAGCGAATTGAGGCGATTAGTTGCTGAAAGGCGGAATCGTAGTCGTCGTATTCCTGGGCTGGGGCGATGCAGATGAAGTAGAGGAGGCCCTGCGGGCGCATGACGGTAACCAGCCAATCGTTTTCGCGGCCGCCGCGGGGGGAATCGTTGGTGAGACGGGCGCTGAGGGCCGGTTCGCCATCAACGCGAATTTTTTCGAAATCGGCGATGGATTGCAGGTGCGGATTTGCCTGCTGCAAGATTGCCGATCAGCTGAGTGGTGGCTTCTTCGAGAGTTGGTGCGGAATTTTCGGCGGCGGTCATTTTCGGAGCGGGTTGGAACAGATTGACCATCACTCCGTAAGCGGCTGATTCCCTTCCCGCCGCGCCATGAATCATTCCACCTTGCGGGACGAAGCTGGCGGAATCGCCCTGTCCGGTTTGCTTTCCAGTTGTCTGGATACTGGAGATGGAAATCGTCGGAGACGTAATCCTGGAAGTTGATGAAGGCGATGGGGGAACGCCGTTTATTTTCCGCGGCCGGCGAGGAGAAGATTTTTTGCGTCAGGAGGAGGCTCGAGGCTGAGGAGATAGCGGCGGATTTCGCGGAATTCTTTTGTGTCGCCGGTGAAATGCTGCGGGACGCCGCCGAGTTTATCGACTTCTTCGTTGACGCGTTCGATGCGGCGATCATTGTTGGGATGATCGGCGAAAAATTCGATCGGACGTTTTTGGTTTTCTTCGTCGAGCAATTCGAAAAATTGTCCGAGGGCGCGGGGATCGTAACCGGAATCGGTGAGAATTTGCGTACCGAGAATATCGGCCTGAGTTTCGGCGTTGCGGGAATATTTCAAGAGCACGGAATTTGCGGCGAATACGCCGCCGAGCTGGCCCGCGATTCCTCCTGCCGCGCCGCCAGTTAAGCCTCCTGCGATTCCGCTGGCCGCGCCAACCGCGGACCAAATTTCCTGTTTGGTGGCTTGATTGGTTCCGTGGCGCAGAGCTACGTGCGCGATTTCGTGGGCGATGATCGCAGCGAGTTGCGATTCGGTGTGGCTGGCTTCGATGGTGCCGCGATTTACGAAAACAAATCCGCCGGGGAGCGCGAAGGCGTTGATCTCGCGCGAATTCACGCAATGAAATTCGTAGGCAAAGGTGGGTCCCGGGGCGTGAACGGCGAGTTGGTGGCCGAGTGTGGAAAGATAAAGATTTACACGCGCGTCTTTGAGCATTGGTAGGAAATGTTCGAGCTGAATCGCGGCGGCGTGGCCGATGGCGACATCTTGATCGGGGCTGTAGCGATCGACGCCGGGTTTTAGCTTGGTGCGATTGTCGTCGGCGAGGGCGGTGGAGATTGCTAGTGAGAAGGCGATGAGGAACGCAAGCACGCGCGTGGAGCGCAGCTCGGTGCGGCTTGTCGGATTGGGCTGCGCTTGCATCGTGACTTGTGGCCTCACGGCGATTTGATGTTTTGGGCGCGGGGGATGTCTTAATAATTCGGCGCGCTTGGTGACATTCTAGCTAAAGGATGGGGGTGCGAGAAACCGTTGGTAGCCGGCTGTGCACGACGAAAGGCGATCCTTCGGCCATCCTGATCGGATGGATCTCAGGATGACGGCAGAGGCCAAGGCAAAAGCCGAGGCGAAGGCTGCCGGGCTAAAGCCCGGCGCTACAAAAGCGAAAGAAAAGCCCGCTGCCTGGGAGGAATGTTGGCAGCGGGCATGGCCTCTGGAGAAATCTGTTGATGCTAGAGAAAGTTTAGGTGTGGCGCGGGGCGATCCTGCTCACTTTGATGGCTGGAGTGAGCGGGACTTCCTGGCATGGCCGCCGGTGGCGTTGGCCGCTTCGGCTTGCTCTGCTGCTGGTTGCGGAGGCGACGCGGTGACTACCGCGCCTTCGCCTTCGCGTTCGAAGATCAGGCATTTGAGTGTCGTCGTCCCAATCGACGCGGAGCATGTCGCCGAGTTTTAACTGGCCGGTGGCAAGCAAATTCGCGAGCGGGTAGACGAGATGGCGTTCGATGGCGCGTTTGAGATGGCGCGCGCCGTAACGCGTGTCTGTGCCTTCGGCGAGCAAGAAGTGGCGAGCCGCAGGCGTTACGCGAAAGAGAAACTGTCCGCGAGCGGTATCGAGAACACGGCGCTGCACTTGGCCGAGTTCGATTTCCAAAATTTGTTCTAGCTGCTCATCGCGCAATGGATGGAAGACGACAACTTTGTCGAGCCGGTTCATGAATTCCGGCGAAAACTTTCTGCGCGCGGCTTCGACGGCGGTGCGAGTGACTTTGATATCGAGGCCATCGTTTGGCTTGTCGACTGGCTGGACGAAACCCATGCCGCCTGAAGTGAGCTCGGCGATTTCGTTGCCGCCCAGATTGGACGTCAGGAAGATTACGGTTTGCGAGAGATCGACGCGGCGATTATCGCCGAGTGTAAGGGTGGCCTTATCGAGCATGCCGAGCAAGAGTTGCCAGAGCGCGTCGGATGCTTTTTCGATTTCGTCGAAGAGCAAGAAGCTGAGCTTCAGTTTGTCTGTATGAAATTGCGCGAGCGCTTCTTGCGTGATCAACGGATGCGTTTCGCGGTGACCGAGATAGCCCGGAGGCGAGCCGATCAGTTTCGCAATTTCGTGAGAGTGCTGAAATTCCGCGCAATCAATTTTGATGACGGCGCGAGGATCTCCAAAAAGAATTTCGGCGGTAGCTTCAACGATGCGCGTTTTGCCCGAGCCTGTAGGTCCGAGAAACAAGAGGTTCCCCACCGGACGACCTGGTGAGTTCATTCCTGCGGAGAAAACCTGGAAGAGATCGGCGACGGTCGCGATGGCTTCTTCCTGGCCAACGATGCGCGAACGAAGGGCCTGTTCAAAACTCAGACTGCTTTCACCGTGCAATTTAGGATTTAGTCTCAGTGCAGTTGCGCCCATATTGCTACCCTCGGTGGTGCTTGAACGCCTTGCGATCGGAGATGGCGCTCGTAGTGGTGAGAGGCATTCCAATGACCAAACTTGTGGTTTGGGACTGCTTATACGGGCGGCTGCAAGTGATTGCGAATGTGAGAGTTATAGCGGCCTGTGGAAAACTTCACGGATTCTCGATTGAAGCGTGGCATTCGTGGAGGCCGTGGGAATGGTGCCATTGAAACAGGTGTGGTTGTTTCCAGCCACAATGAAACCGCTCGAGCCAGCGCGCGAGATGATCGGCATGAAGTGGAGTTGTACGAAAAACCATAGGAAAATCAGGCATTTTGAATGGCCGAAGGAATCTGTCTGAGGCGCGCCGGATAACCCGTGGAGCGCGAACTACATCCTAAAGTCAAGAATTGAGTAGCCTGCAATCTTGTGGGTGTATACTGGATGCAGGAAAGACCTTCAGGAGGGCTCATGAAACGCCTTCTCCAACCGTTGACCGCAGGAATGTTTTTGCTGGCGGTGACGGCTGGTCCTGTGCTTGCAGCGCGGCAGAGTGCGCCGCAGCAGCAGACGACAAGTTCTACGCAACAGACTACTGCTCCGCAACAGACGAATACGTCACAACAAACTACCGCGCCGCAGACGAGCGCGCCGCAACAGTCGCAGCCACCTGCGTCGCAGCCGCAGATAAATCCGAATGTGCCGCCACCGCCTCCACCGGATGCAACGGCACCAACACCCGGATCGCAGCCCGGAACAGCGGCAGCTCCCGCAGCGGGCGCGACGAAGGGACAACCGGGGGACGATGCTCCCGTACAGCAACAGGCGCAGCCGAATGTGAAGCAGGGTTCGAAGCAGGACGTGGATGCGATTGGGGATCGCGGCGTCGGCAAGGGCGTGGATTTTTATTCGATTGAAAAGGAAATCGCGCTGGGAAAAAGTTTGGCGCAGGAAGTAGAAAAAGTTTCGAAGCTGGTGGACGATCCCGTCATCGTGGAATACGTAAACCGCGTGGGGCAGAATTTGGTGCGGAACTCGGATGCGAAAGTTCCGTTCACGATCAAGGTGATCGATTCGGACGAAATTAATGCGTTCGCGCTGCCGGGCGGATTTTTCTACGTGAATAGCGGATTGATTTTGCGTGCGAGCGAAGAAGCGGAACTCGCGGGAGTGATGGCGCACGAGATTTCGCACGTGGCGGCGCGGCACGGCACTCGCAACGAAACGAAAGCGCAGATCATGCAGCTGGCGACGATTCCTCTGATTTTGCTGGGTCCGGGCGGCTGGGCGGGATATGGAATTTACGAAGCGGCGCAATTTGCGATACCGATGAGCTATTTGAAATTCACTCGCGATGCGGAACGCGAAGCGGATTTTCTGGGCGTGCAGTACATGTACAAGGCAGGATACGATCCGAACGCGTACGTGGCTTTCTTCGAAAAGATTTTGGCGGAGGAGAAGCGGCAGCCTGGAAGCATTCCGAAAGTTTTCTCGACGCATCCGCCGACTCCGGAAAGAATTACGAACACGCAGAAAGAAATCGCGACGATTCTGCCGGCGCGCGACAGCTACATCGTCTCGACATCGGAGTTTGATCAGGTGAAGGCGCGGCTGATGGCGTACGAGCACCGGAACAAGGTGAAAACTGGAAAAGGCGGCGGCCCAACTCTGCGCACGAAGACAGAGCAGAAGAAGGATCCGACTGCTACATCGGGTTCGACAACCGCGGATAGCGATGACAGCGATCGTCCGGTGCTGAAGAAGAGGGACGGAACGACGCAAGGAAACGGGAACGGCAACTGCCCGCCTGCAGGAACGACCGGGACGACAACAGGAACAACTGGGACAACGGGAACGACGACTACCGGCACGACCAGCGGGACTAGCTGCGGAACTGGAAACAACATCGTTAGCCAGAATTAAACTGAATTCAATTCTGCAGAAAATTTAGCGGGGCGCCTGAAAATGGGCGTCCCGATTTTGTTGAATGGAGCGCGTCAGGCGCTAAGACTCCTGACGCGAGAGTGAAAGACAACCGGTTTGCAACACGAGTGAACGGGTCTCGGAAAAGTGGCGTAGGTAATGGGAATGGGAAATCGTAAACAGAGAATTTTCTGATGCCAAGTAACGCCTGAACACCGGGGATCCTGCACAGGCTGAGAGCCTGTGCCACTCGGCGCACGAAACAACTCGTGCCCTGACACGAAGCCGAATGCGCGGTAGCGGTAGAGGACAAACTTAATTTTCGGGAGTTCCTGCAGGCTGGGTGGGGCTAGCCCCACCGCTGCAACGGCGCTCTCATGGCAGTTGAAATCGTTTGAGGGCAATGCGGATGACGAGTGCGGCGGGAAATTAGTGGTGAGATTCGCGTTCGCCTACCATGCCTACGCCTTTTTTCTTTAGTTCTTCGGAGTAGTGGCGGCGGTAGAGGAGATCCCATTCTTCGCTGCCTTCCAGGATTTCTTTTTTCTGGGAGGCGATTTTGCGGCGGACTTCGAGATCGATTTGCTCTTCTTCTTTCAGGAGGTTCTGCAAAAGCTCGACAACTTTCTGGCGGATAGTGTCGCGGTCTTCGACGAAATCCACGTCTGGGCTTTCCACCAAGGCCTTGGTGATGACGTGCGATAGCTGGACAACTTTTCCCCGGCTCAATCGCATTTCGGCAGAAGGGCCTCCCAGGCCCGGTGATTCCGAGGCTAGCGCAGGATCAGTTTGCGGTCGTGCGCGATCTGCGCTTTCACTTTCTTAAACATTTCCTGGTAAGAGACGCCGCCGCGCCGCATTTCATCGGCGTGATCGGCCAAAATCTGGCGCGCCTCTTCATTGACGCGATCTTCCACGCCAATTTCCTCGGCCATCGCGGCGCGGATGCGCTGGGTGAGAGCCTCGGCGTTGGACGTTTCGATCATTTCTTCTTTGACGAGGCGTTTGGCGACTTCTTGAGCCATGTAGGTGACGTAATCGCGGGAAACGAGCATTAGTTTTGTGAGCGAGGCGCAGGCTCCGCAAAAAAAGAGCGCACAACGCGGCGCAGGAAATCAGTGTAATGGCCGCGTTGCAGAAGTGTCAAGAAAGTGGAAGTGCATGGCTGCGTTGACGAGTGTAAGATGCTTCGGTAGGATGTGTGCGGGGCGGTTAGCTCAGTTGGTTAGAGCGCCTGCCTTACAAGCAGGAGGTCGCAGGTTCAAGTCCTGCACTGCCCACCACCTGCCTTATCAAAAAACCGCGGGGCCGTAGTTCAGTCGGTTAGAACGCCTGCCTGTCACGCAGGAGGTCGCGAGTTCGAGTCTCGTCGGCCCCGCCACTCTAAAACTTTCCGGTTGTGGCAAGTTACGCTGCAATTGCAACACAGGTACGTCTTTGAGTTTACTGCGGACATTACGGACGGAATTGGCTATCGCATCCGGCGGCAGTTCGAAATCCAATCTAAAGCGATTCGCGATTTCTCTCAGCGACAGAACGATGTTATTTCTTTTTCGAAGAGCTTCACGTATTTATCCGTAACGGTTCCCGCTTGAGTGTCCGAACCAAAACCGAATCAGTGAATCCGGCGTTCCGGCATTCAGAAACGTCGCGCGGATATCGACGAAAAGCATGAAACCCCATTTTTTCGAATGTCGAGGTCCTCCAAGAGCGGATGAAGGCTGCGCTTCAGGACATTGGATTGAAGCAATGGTCATTTCCATCTTATTCGCGAACAGAAAACCCTTGCGGTCTCCAACAAACATCCGCAGCATCTCCGCCAACGCCGGACAAACGTCAACGTCTCGCGTTCGCGTACTTGGTTTTCGGCTCTTGGCGTTTCCCTCCCAAACGGATTGCCGGATATACAAGCGTTCGATAATCCGGTGAGATGTGTTTGCCATTTCGAGTCCGAGAGCTTCACCCGCCCGAAGTCCCTACCGGCGAGCAACGCATAAAGCATCCGATCTTGCCCGGTTGAATTTTGCAGAACGTCTTCGACTTCCTCGTCGTGAATTTTGGTTGATGCTGTGCTCCGATAATGGGCAAGTCCATGAATTCGGAGTCCCATTTTCGCGGAAACGTTGCTCGCCCTCTCTATTCTTGGCGGATGCAACAACCAATTTCACCGAGATTGGTGTATGTGATGATCGTTTGCGGAGACAGCTTCCCTCACGCATTTTAGCAATCGAGCTATTTTACAGCCGCATTGTTTATGTTCGATAACGGGAAGTCGCCAAGTTTCGGCAGGAGCCATTTGTTCAGGCAATATTCCAACCACTCAGCGTCGCCGGTTTGATCGGCCGTCGTTTGCTTTGGTCTTTCGCTGAAGAAATGTATTCGCCTGCTCTCGAACGTGACGTTACGTCATGTAGTCTCAGCAAAACGTTTGCGAGTCGTTGACACCATTTCTGTAAACGATTTTTAGAGATTCCCGTTTACGTTCGGTTTTGTTCAAACTGCCCAACCCAGAAGCGGGACAAATGCGTTCTGACGCATGAATCCGTTTATCTTGGCCGAGCATGTCTTTCCAAAACCGCACCACGTACCATTTACCGCTCATTTCGATATGAACCCACCTGAGAACGTCGAGACATGCATTTGCCTCGTTTCCGTTTTCGGTGTCGCGGCGCGACCTTATTATCGCGCGGCAAAATTTGCAACTGCGCTTCGAGCGGCGTGGCCAATTCTGATGGTTGGTGTGTCTGAACTACTCGGTTTTGCTCCCCAAAATCTGCGGGCGAAAACAGTTCGAGCTGCTGCACAAAGAGTCTCGATTATTGCTGGATTGAACTCGCATGTCGGCATCCTTCAGCGAAAGTTGATCTCGCTGTTTGTTCGAATGAAAATCGGCCCGAGATTTCGCTCGGGCCAATCTTCGGGTGCATGGCAACAACCGTTCTTTACGCACTATGTTGCTGTGACTTGCGGAGAGTGATCTGAACTCGCGTTCTTCAGGCACTCAAAAATTGAAAACATGCGCGTCCGCGAATTAGTCCCAGTTACGACAGCGATTGTCCCGACCCATTTCCAAGTCTTTTTGGAAAACGCAGGTGTCATGACGTGAAGGAGTCCAAAGTACGCGTGTGGACGAAGAACACGGTGGAACTCCTGCATGGCTTTTTTCAGTGGAAAGTGACCCGTACCGTACTCTTGCGCGTCTCGGTCGGAGTAAGGCGGATCGCTCAAGATCAAATCGAAGGAATTGTTCGGGAACGGAAGCGCGCAAGCATCCGCGACGATCTGTGGGAGCGAATGGAGTCCTTTATTCGATCCGCCGTGATGCCACGAACTCCCTGCACAGTCCCGCTCGGGCAATGGAGAATATCCGTTGCGGCGGGAAACAGTGCCAGCGCACGTTTCAAGAACGTTTGTGGATATTGGCCATAAAGAGCGACTTTTTGGAAGCTGCGGCTACAGTACCAAACGCCGTAGACCCAACCTTTATCCTCCACTGTAATCGGATACTTCGGAAATTCTGCATTCAGATGCGCTACGTTTGGAGCGAGGCTGAAGCAGCGTTCCGTGTTGGACGATTCCGATTTTGCGTTTGTCTTGATACGTCTCGTTGAACTGACTTTCTCGCACAGGACATCTACTCGCTTTCTTCGCGTGGGTAGTTAAGGCCAGCGAAACCGCGAAATTTTTCGAGGCTGCTTCTCTTCCGTGAAGCGGACGCCGACCTGACGTGGGCACCGCTATCGCAGAACGTACAGTGAATCTGGGCCGCGTTCCGTCGG